>NZ_VVIW01000040.1 GCF_011682045.1 Massilia aquatica
ATGTGTAAGGCATGCCGCCAGCGTTCAATCTGAGCCAGGATCAAACTCTTCAGTTCAATCTCTGTTTAATGTCCTTGCGGACAGATCGCTCACTCAAAATACTGACAAGCTCATCTTTCGATGCGCCGTGTTTCTTTTTTGTGAACATTTGATAATTTAAGTATTCAACATCGCTTACGCTCTGTTGGCACCTTCATCAAACGCCCACACTTATCGACTGTTAATTGTTAAAGAACTTATTCTGTACTGCCTTCTGCCGTTTGCTACGAAGCGTTGTGTTCGTTGCAGCAGAGAGGTGAGATTATGCAGCGTTTCGCGTTTTTCGTCAACCTCTTTTTTGCTACCGCGCCTCCTTGGAGGCGGCCCTGACAGACTGCTAACTACTTGATTTCGTTAACCCTTTCTGCGGGGAGGCGAACTATAGCAAAGCCTGCCCCGGACTGACAAGGACTCTTTTCACGCCGTAGCGCGAACGGTACAGGTACTGCGCTGCTCACCCTCTTCCAAGTTGATCGCAACCGGCAGAAAACGGCCGATGACTTCCGCATTGGTCGTGGCGTGCTGCGAGATCACATCCGCCGTAAAACCGCCGCCGCCGGCCAGCGCCATCGGCAGCATCAGCTGGTCCGCCAGGTGTTCGCCCACTGCGGCGTTGGATGCTATATAGCGGCGCGCTTCATGCATGGCGTCCTTCGCCACCATTTCGGCGCGCACCATTTTCTCGCCGAATGCGCAAAACACCTCGCTCGCATGTTCATATTCAAGGGTGATCAGCAAGGCGTTGCCCGGTCCTTGATCGGCTGGCAAGCCACGCATGCGCAGCTGCTCGCCCGACCAGCCCATGCCCAAGCCAACGCATTCGAGCTCGCGCAGTGCGATCGAGCCCGGCAATCCGGCGACAAACCCCTCGGCATAACCGTTGGTACGCTCGCCTCGCTCCATCAGCGTCAGCTGCCTTAATTGCGCGCACGGTGCAATGGTCGCCACAATACAGCCGCCGCCCGCCGGATAAAACCCGGAGCGCAGCAATTCGATGCCGATATCGGCGCCCATCCTGCGCAGCAAAGGCAAGTAAGCGCGTTCCAAAAACTGCGCCGGGGGCGCCATGGGATTATGCGTGCCGCCGCTGATACGCACCGTCGACGGCCCGTCCGCATGCAGCAATGCCAGCATCACCGTTTGCAGCACCAAGGTGCAGCTACCGGCCGAACCGATCGCGAACTGGTAATCGCCGCCCTTGATGCCCTTGGGCGCGAAGACCAGCATCTGCGAACCCAGTTGCGCGCCCGTAACGGTGGCGCCGCTGATCTCGGCGGCCGCCTGTACCGCCACCAGATGCTGGCGCAGCAGGCCGGGCTTCTTGCGCCCCGCACGGATATTATTGATGCAGAACGCCTGCCCGGTAATCATGGACAAGGTCAGCGCGCTGCGCAGGATTTGTCCGCCGCCTTCGCCGACGGCGCCATCTAATTCAATCATCTTCAACTCTTCTTCTTATATAGGTAAGCAGCAAGCGTCATCAACCCTTGACGCACACCACCTGCTTGAGGATATGGACCACATCCACCAAGTCGCGCTGGGCGTGCATGACCGCGTCGATATCCTTGTACGCCATCGGAATTTCGTCGATCACGTTTTCATCCTTGCGGCACTCCACGCCCTCGGTGGCCTTGATCTGGTCGTCGATCGTATAGCGGCGCTTGGCCTCGGTACGGCTCATGGTGCGGCCGGCGCCGTGGCTGCAGCTGTTAAAGCTGTCCGGATTGCCTTTACCGCGAACGATAAAGCTCTTCGCGCCCATCGAACCCGGAATGATACCTAGCTCGCCCGGACGGGCCGACACGGCGCCCTTACGGGTAATCAGCACATCTTTGCCGAAGTGGTGCTCCTTCTGCACATAATTATGGTGGCAGTTTACCGCTTCCACATGCGTCTCGAACGGCTTGGTGATCACGGTACGCACCGCGGCAATCAGGTTATGCATCATCACATCGCGGTTGGTGCGGGCGAATTTCTGCGCCCAGCTGACCGCCTGGATGTAATCGTTATAGTGCTGCGTTCCTTCGGCCAGGTACGCCAGGTCCTGATCGGGCAGGTTGATGAAGTGCGTACGCATATCCTTCTTGGCCAGCTCGATGAAGTGGGTACCGATCGCATTGCCCACCCCGCGCGAACCCGAATGCAGCATGAACCATACAAAACCGACCTCGTCCAGGCAGACTTCCACAAAGTGGTTACCGCTTCCCAAAGTTCCCAGGTGACGGTAGTTATTCGTGGTTTTCAGCTTCGGCGTTTTCAGGCAAATGGCGTCGAATTCATCCTTCAACTGGCCCCAGGCCACATCGACCGCCGCCGGCGGCGTATTCCACGAACCTTCGTCGCGGCCGCGATAGCCGCGCGTCTTCGGCGACATACCGTGCGGGATCGCGCGCTCGATAGCGCTACGCAGCGCCGACAGGTTATCCGGCAGGTCGTTCGCGGTCAGCGTGGTCTTGGCCGCCATCATGCCGCAACCGATATCGACGCCGACCGCCGCCGGGATCACTGCGCCAAGGGTCGGAATCACGCTGCCAATGGTCGAACCTTTACCGAGGTGAACGTCCGGCATAACCGCGATATGCTTGTAAATGAAAGGCATTTTGGCGGTGTTGGCCAGCTGTTTCTTGGCCACGTCTTCCACCGGCACGCCCTTGGTCCACATTTTGACGTGGCGGCCATCGTCCACATTCAGGACATCGTAGTTTTCGTTTTTCATATTTTTCTCACTATATATAAGGTGATGCAAGGGGGCGACAACATCGCCCGGACAATCTGCTCTACCAGTTGAGCTACGGCCGCTTGCGCAACCGCCCGGACTCGAACCGGGACGCAATGTAATCCGGACTGCATTCGCCAAAAATCAATTCCCGACAAGGAGTCGGCGGGACAAACAGTTGCCGGCGCCAGGCCAACAGCAACCCCCATGTAGTCCCGCCCGCATTCGGGGTAAAACGATTGAGCACGGTGCGACAAAATAAATCCGATGCGAGATAAATTTAAAGGATGTATTCGCATCAAGCATTCGCACCGCGCTCAAAACCTGTAAAACAAAGTCCCGACAAGGAGCGGCAAGACTTCTGTTGTCGGACGCGAAGCCCTGGCAACCTTGGAATGTAGTCCTGCCTGCATTCGGGGTAAAACGATTGAGCACGATGCGACAAAAATTCCGATGCGAAGGTCAAGGTACGAAGTTGTATTCGCATCAAGCATTCGCACAGCGCTCAAAACCTGTAAAACAAAGTCCCGACAAAAAGCGGCAAGACATGGGGGACTGCGGGACGCACCCTTTCAGCCGTAATGTAGTCTTGCCTGCATTCGGGGTAAAACGATTGAGCGCAATGCGACAAATTTCACTGCGAGCATTTGCAAAATGTAGTCGCATCGGCATTCGCACCGCACTCAAAACCGGTACATCAACGTTCTTTACTCCAGCGCGATCGATTCGATCTCGCCCACCCAGTGACCGGCGCCCAGCTGGCCGGCCGCAAATGCGGCGATGATCTTGAATACATCGTCCGAAAAACCGCCCACATTCAACACATCGCTACGCTCGGCGGCCTGGCTGGTACTGTTCGGCGTGCAGTCGATACACACCAGCCGCGCTGCCGGATTGCGCTGCTTGAATATTGCCCATTCAGCCATCGTGGCGGTAGCGCCGGCACGCTGGTCGATCCACGATTCATTGTCGGATACGTAGACCACCAGGTCGGCCATCACCTTCTGCTTGTTCATCTGCACCAGCGGCGCGCTGCAATTGGTACCGCCGCCGCCAATCGCCGCCAGCTTCTGCGCATTGGTCATGACCGTATCGCGGGCATTGAGTTCGCATACCCGCACATAATTCTCGAACGGCAGTACCAGCGCATCCGGATTCTTGCGCAGCATGGCGGCGGAAATCAGTCCCGCCACATCGATACAACGCACCTGCGAGGTGCCGCCGCCGCGATAACCCGACACCGGCGACTGCATCGATCCCGACACATCCGGGCAAATCACCACCCGTCCCTCGACTTTGGGCACATTGGCCAGCGACAGTTCCAGCGCATCCTGCAAAGCGTCGCTGATGGCGCGCGGCACGTCGCTTGATGCCGCCATATACGCCGACATCAGCTGATAGGGAAACACGCCCGACCTGGCAATCGCTTCCGGATCGCGCAGCTTGTCGGCGATCACTTCGACCATGCCCGGCAGCGCATACACGCCATTGCGGCCAAAGGTATTCAAATTCATGCGCACCATGTGCCAGCCGCCCTGGCGTGCAATCTGGGCCCAGGCCTGCGCCGACAAGGACAACGACGTCAGCATCTGAAACGGCACATCCGGCACCGGCTGCGACTGGTCGGCCTGATACGCCTGGAAAGCCTTGAGCGCATCCGGCAGCGCGTCCGCATTAAACGGTTTGCCGATCAACCAGGCGAAAAACGCTTCACGCCAGGCTTGCGACGGTTTCGGGTGCACCATCTTCACCACATCGCCCAAGGAAGGCGTGGCGCCGATCGCAGCCGACAGCAATTCTTTTTCCGATGCGCGGTTCAGCCATTGCTGCACCAGCTTTTTCGGCCGCGTGCCCAGCGATTTACGGCCAGCCGCGCCGGAGCGGATAATCTGCACCACATTGCGCAGCATCTTGCCGTTATTGACTACACGGCGAAATACCGGAGTCAGTTCCGGCGCGCCCTTGGCGGCCAGGACAGCGGTCAACAGCGCCGGCATATCTTTCATATAACCGCGTTCGCGGCAGTAAATCGCGGTCTGCGCGATAAATTTGGTGTCGACTTTTTCGCACAGTTCCAGCACCGTCGCCAGCTGCGATTGCGCATTGACGTAATAGGTCGAATTCAGGCAACCGGTGGCCGCATACTGCGCCAACTGGTGCCGTGGCGTCATGCTGTACGCCGGCGCGGCTGCCGAATTAAGACCATCGGCGCGAGGGACGAAGATTCCCTTCAAGGTCTGGAACAACTGTGCGTTTGCCATTTTGATTTCCTCATTTTTTCTTGTTTGTATCTCCTCTATTGCAAAGGGCGTGCCAGCTCGCGCCAGATCCTTGCCACCTGAATATAAGTCATTGATTTAAATAAGATTACCAATTCGCCAAGCAAAACCGGCAAGAAATGGACAAGCTGGCAATGGCATGCTAAATTATCCAACAAGATAAAATTTTATACGGATATGAAACAGAAACGCATCGTGGTCATCGGATTTATCGGCACCCAGCTCGACAGCGGCAAGGGACCGGCGCGCTGGGAGAAATGGCGTCCCAGCATCGCCATCACCCAGCACGAGGAATACATCGTGCACCGCTTCGAGCTGCTCTACGGCGGCAAATTCGGCGCGCTGGTCGATGCCGTCACGGCCGACATTGCCGCCGTCTCGCCCGAAACCACGGTGGTCCCGCACGACATTCCGATCAGCGACGCCTGGGATTTCGGCGAGGTCTACGGCGCCCTGTTCGATTTCGCCAAGACCTACCCTTTCGATCCGGACAACGAGGATTACTGGATCCACATCACCACCGGCACCCACGTCGTGCAGATCTGCATGTTCCTGATGACGGAAGCGCGCTTCTTCCCCGGCCGCCTGCTGCAAAGCTCGCCGCCACGGCGCCAGTCGACCACCGAACCGGGCAGCTACGCGCTGATCGACCTCGACCTGTCGCGCTACGACCAGATCGCCCAGCGCTTTTCGCGCGAGCAAGCCGAAGGCGTGGCCTTCCTTAAGTCCGGCATTGCCACCCGCAACGCCAGCTTCAACACCATGATCGACGAGATCGAGCGCGTGGCGATCAAGTCGCGCGCGCCGATGCTGCTGATGGGGCCGACCGGCGCCGGCAAGTCCTTCCTGGCGCGCCGCGTCTACGAACTGAAGAAAACGCGGCACCAGATCGACGGCAAGTTCGTCGAGCTCAACTGCGCCACCCTGCACGGCGACGGCGCCGCCTCGACCCTGTTCGGCCACGTCAAAGGCTCGTTCACGGGCGCCGGCGCCGACCGCCCGGGTTTACTGCGCAGCGCCCACAAAGGCTTGCTGTTCCTTGACGAAATCGGCGAGCTCGGCCCGGACGAGCAAGCCATGCTGCTCAAAGCCATCGAAGAAAAGCGCTTTCATCCGGTCGGCAGCGACAGCGAAGTGCAGAGCGACTTCCAGCTCATCGCCGGCACCAACCGCGACCTGGCAAGCGAAGTGGTGGCCGGGCGCTTCCGCGAAGATCTATTTGCGCGCATCAATTTGTGGACCTACGCCCTGCCCGGCCTGGTCGACCGGCCCGAAGATATCGAGCCCAACCTGGTCTACCTGCTCAACCAGTTCAGCCAGGAATACGGGCAGATGGTGCGTTTCAACAAGGAGGCACGCGAGCGCTACATGCGTTTCGCGATGTCGCCCGAGGCGGTCTGGGCCGGCAACTTCCGCGACCTGTCGGCGTCCGTCACGCGCATGGCCACCTTGGCCGAGGCCGGCGGCATTTCGGACGGCATCGTCAGCGCCGAAGTGGCCCGCCTGCAAAAGCTCTGGCACCACTACACGCGCGCGCCCGCGCCCGCCGCAGCCGAGGTCGACCTTGCCGCCTTGATGGGCGACGACGCCGCAGCCGGCCTCGACCTGTTCGACGCGCTGCAACTGGCCGCCGTGGTCAAGGTGTGCCGCGACTCAAGCACCCTGTCGGACGCCGGCCGCAAGCTGTTCGCCGTCTCGCGCAGCGCCAAAAGCAAACCCAACGACGCCGACCGCCTGAAAAAATTCCTGGCGCGCTTCGACCTGGACTGGGACCAGGTCAGCGGTCGCCGGTAATTTGTCGGTATTGTCTTGGAAACAACAGCTATCACTTAAATAGGTTGTATTGGCGACATTTCCTGCGGTATTCTGCATACATATGCCCAAGGCATAGTTAGCGCAACGCTAAGCGTTATCGGGAGAGTCCGTCGATCGCAGGCAGGTGAACATTGACGGCGCCGAAGGAGCAACCGCCCCGGAATCTCTCAGGCCCCAGGACCGATAACGCATTTGAACTCTGAAGAGCCACCGGGAGTCGTCATCCGGTGCACCGAAGGAGCAAACCGGCCGCACATCGCGCGCTGCCGGCGAATCTCTCAGGTCCAGCACAGAGGGGGTATCCGACGCGCACCCGCGCGCGGACTCTCCTATCTGACGTTTTTCGGACCTGGAAGACACATGAAAACCATTGCAGTCATTGGCGGCGCCATCACCGGCGTCACGACCGCTTACGCCCTTGCCAAACGCAGGGGATCGACAACTTCCACGTGTCCGGCGGACCCGAACTGAATGGCTTCAAGCGCGACTTGATGCAGCGCTCTCCCGATTTTCCGACGCACTGCCCACGTGCGTCGACAACGGTGTCCGGCATGCGTGCATGCCAATGCAGTCGCAGCACCCACCCCGCCTGGACAGGCGGGGCTCTCGTATCAATCTATGTGAGGAGAAGTCAATAATGCAAACAAAAATGCTCTCATGCCGTCCCATGCTCGCCGCCCTGCTGTGCGGCGCCAGCCTGGCCCTGGCCGGCGCGCCGGCACAAGCCCAGTCGGATGGCACCAGCACCTTCAAGGCGGTGCCCAAGCGCGCAGCGGCGGCGGCGCAGGCGGCGGCTCAGCGCGACTTCGCCCAGTTCGTGACGCACCAGATGCAAGTGCGCGGCACCAGCGGCACGCCGGTCGACTTCCCGCTCGATATCAACGACATGCAGGACCTGAAGGACGCCAGGGTCGGCTACGGCTTCCCGGTCTACACGATCGATCCGAACGAACTGCTGGCGGGACGCGCCAGCATGAAGCAGATGGCCAAGGCCACCGGCCAGTGGCGTTTCGTCATCCTGTTGAACCAGCGCCCGATCGGCATGGCGACCGTCGAACTCAATAACGGCAATTACGAAACGGTGGCGTACGGCGCCGCCGTGCTGGCCAAGGATGTGGATGCGTCGATGGGCTACTACGGCGACGCCGAGCGCAGCAACGTGCGCTTCGTGCGCGTCTACCAGGCCCGCTCGGACCTGCTTGAAGTGGTAGGCCGCGAAGACGGCCGCACGCGCTACGCGCCGCTGCATTCGGCGCGCGAATCGCTACTGATGCAGCAGCGCGCCGTCAAGGACGGCAAGGCGGGCGATGCGCTGATGGACGAAGCCGAGCTGCTGCAGCCGCTGCGCAGCGCGGTCAAGCAAAACCTGGACGCGTCGAAGTAAGCCAGCCATCCACAGAAAAACTCAGGAGAAGACATGAACACACATATCAAGAAGATCGTCGTCGGTGTATCCCTGTTGCTGGCACTGCCGGCGGCCATGGCGCAATGGCGCACGCTGAGCGTGCCGCTGACCACCCAGGAACACAGCCAGTGGTGCTGGTCGGCGTCGAGCAAGGCGGTGCTGAACTACTACAAGAAGACACCGAGCCAGTGCCAGATCGTGAACTGGGCGTTCGGCTTGAACTACGCCTGCGGGAACACCAACTTCAACTGGAACAGCCAGGCCAACCAGCCGAACAATATGTACGGCTCCAACGGCAGCGTGCAGAACATCCTCAAGGCGTGGGGCGTGGCCAACGGCGCCTACAGCGTAGCCTCGTCGTGGAGCAGCGTGGTATCGGACATCAACGCCAATCGCCCGTTCGTGATGCGCTACGGCTGGAGCAACGGCGGTGGCCACATCATGGTAGGGCGCGGGTACGAAACGGCCAATGGCGTCAACAATGTGTACATCATGGACCCGTGGCCGGGTGAAGGCCAGACCTACCGCACCTACAACTCCGCGGTGTCGGCGTCCGACCATCGCTGGACGCACACCCAGCGCATGAGCATCAACGGTCCAACGTAAACGGCCCGGGTTGCAAAACCGGCGGCCGGCGCACCGGTTTTGCAAGTCCAGGCTTACAGGCCGTCGAAATTGGGCGGACGCTTGGCCAGGAACGCCTGCATGCCTTCCTTCTGCGCCGGCGTGCCGAACGCCGCGTGGAAGTAGCGGCGCTCGTAGCGCACGCCTTCGGTCAGCGTGGTCTCGAACGCGCGGTTGACGCTGTCCTTGATCGCCATGGCCACCGATACCGACATCGACGCGATGGTGGCGGCGGCGGCCAGCGCTTCTTCCATGACTTTGTCCGCCGCGACCACGCGCGAGACCAGGCCGGTGCGTTCGGCTTCGGCCGCGTCGATCATGCGCGCGGTGAGCAGCATGTCCATCGCCTTGGCCTTGCCGATGGTGCGTGGCAGGCGCTGGGTGCCGCCGGCGCCGGGCGTGACGCCGACCTTGATTTCGGGCTGGCCGAATTTGGCGGTGTCGGCCGCGATCAGGAAGTCGCACATCATGGCCAGCTCGCAGCCGCCGCCGAGGCAGAAGCCCTGCACCACGCCGATGACCGGTTTGCGCACGTTGAGGATGTGTTCCCAGTTGCGGCCGATGTAGTTGCCGCCGTAGGTGTCGCCGTAATCGTAATCGACCATCGCTGCGATGTCGGCGCCGGCCGCAAAGGCCTTTTCGCTGCCGGTCAGGATGATGCAGCCGATATTGCTGTCGGCGTCGAACTTGTAGAGCGCATCGCCCAGTTCATCCATCATGTTGTCGTTCAGGGCGTTGAGCGCTTTGGGACGGTTCAGGCGAATCACGGCCACTTTGCCGTGGGTCTCGATCAGCAGGTCTGCATAGTTCATGAAATCCTCTTTAAGAAAGCGTGGGGTAATGTGCGATTGTAGCCAATCTGCGCGCCAGTCCGGTGCATGCAGCGAGGGCCAGCGCGACGGCGCCGGCCGAAACGAGTAGACTGCTGCGTGTTGAAGACATGGGAGTCGATATGTGGGTGTTAATGCTTGAAGCAGGCGTGGCGTTTTTCCTGCTGGTGTTTATCGTGTGGTGGACGATGTATTCGGGACCGAAGCCGACCAATAACGAACAGCAGCCGAACGCGCCGGAGAAAAACAAAGAACTCCCCGACGATACCAAACGCTGATCAGCCGCTGAAATTAGTGCAGGGTGCGCGGCAGCGACAAGACGAATTCGGGAATCCTGGTCTCGAACTGATGGCCGTCTTCGGCCACGCAGAAGTATTCGCCCGTCATCGAGCCTTGCGGGGTCGCCAGCTGGGTGCCGCTGGTGTATTCGAACTGTTCGCCCGGCTGCAACAGCGGCTGGTGACCAACCACGCCCAGGCCGCGCACTTCGTCGATGTGGTTGCTGGCGTCGGTGATGACCCAGTGCCGCGAGATCAGCTGCGCGCCGACGGTGCCGGTATTCTTGATCGTGATCGCGTAGGTGAACACGTAATTGCTTCGGCTCGGATCGGACTGCTCCGGCAGGTACTGGGTCCTGACAGTGACAGTAAATTCGTAAGCGGCCATCTGGATTTCCTTGATTAAGACTGTAAAAGTTGCCCGAGTGAATTTTCAGGCGCCAGCGTGAACGGCCCGGCGAAGCATCATACCTTGCGCCGCAAAATGGGGCTTGCGGCAAGGGCGTGCCGTGGGAGAGCGTAAAATAGCGCATCTTCATTAACCGCAAGCACTTTGCCAGCCGCCGCCATGACCACTTTC
This sequence comes from Massilia aquatica, assembly GCF_011682045.1. GTDB lineage: Bacteria > Pseudomonadota > Gammaproteobacteria > Burkholderiales > Burkholderiaceae_D > Telluria_A > Telluria_A aquatica. Next base: position 10,567 of record NZ_VVIW01000040.1, read on the forward strand.
CGCATCGCTCCCAGCATTTTGTCCGCCGATTTCGCCCGTCTGGGTGAAGAAGTCCGCAATGTCGTCGCCTCGGGCGCCGATATCATCCACTTCGACGTGATGGACAACCATTATGTTCCCAACCTGACCATCGGCCCGCTGGTGTGCCAGGCGATCCGCCCGCACGTGCAGGTGCCGATCGACGTACACCTGATGGTCAAGCCGGTCGACCGCCTGATTCCCGACTTCGCCAAGGCTGGCGCGAATATCATCACCTTTCACCCGGAAGCGTCCGAGCATATCGACCGCTCGCTCCAGCTGATCCGCGATAACGGCTGCAAGGCCGGCCTGGTGTTCAATCCGGGCACGCCGCTGCACTTCCTCGACCATGTGATGGACAAGATCGACATGATCCTGATCATGTCGGTCAATCCGGGTTTCGGCGGCCAGTCCTTCATTCCGGAAGCGCTGAAGAAAATCGCGCTGGCGCGCCGCATGATCGACGACTCGGGCCGCGATATTCTGCTGGAAGTCGACGGCGGCATCAAGATCGACAATATCGCCGCCGCCGCCGCTGCCGGTGCGGACACGTTCGTGGCCGGGTCGGCGATTTTCGGCCAGCCGGATTACAAGGCCGTGATCGACGCCATGCGCGTGGAGCTGGCCAAGGTCGGCAAGTAACACCGGCGCCATGCCGTACTTCTCGCTTCAACTCGGATTTGCACCGTCGTTTAACCGCGGCGGCGCGATCCGGATCGAAGGCGATGTGACCGGCGTGGCAACCTTCGAAGCCGGGCCCACGGGACTTTTTCCCGGCCTGGCGTTCGCCCTGCCGGTCGATTCGGAACGCATGGCGACGCTCTTCGATTGCTGCCTGGGCATGCTGACCGGATGGGACAAGCACTGGAGCCAGACCGGCTTGGGTGGCATCGGCATTGACGGCAGATTCGATTCGACAGCGGCAACGCCGCGAACGTTTATGCTGTGGAGCCCCAGGTGCAAAGGCTTGCCGCTGGCGATGATCCGCGCTGCGCTCGACTGTTTTCCGGTCGAGCGTTGCAGTGGCGTTGCGGAAGCCGGGCTTGAGAATATGCGCAGCTACTTCGATTTGCAGCCAGCTGTCACGGTGTATGCCGAAACGCCGATCCGGCTTCGTCTCGCGCCGCACGTTGGCATCGATGACGCGAACGCCGTTGCCACGCGCGTGCGCGCCCTGCCCGACGACGTCGACGTGATCGTCGATGTATCCGGGGTCGAGAATGTCGGCCAGGCGTTGACACAGGTGCTGCCCATGCAGCTGCTCCTGGCGCGACGCCCGGCCGTGCGCTGGATTGCGTACAGCAGCGACGCCGCTGCGCTGGGCGCCAGCGGTGTCGACCCGGTAACGATCAAAACGCTCGAACGCGCGCGCATCTCGAACAGCGGACACCCGCTGGTGCTTGGCGGCGTTGTCGTTTCATGTCCCGAATTGATCTCTCTGGCCCGGAGCAGAAGCCAGGCCGCACTGGCCACCGGCTTGATGCAGGAATACTGCCTGACCAGCGAACAAGCCGCCAGGGGATCGCTGGAACTGATCGACTTCATGCAAACACATCAGATTCAATCCAACTGACGCCACGCTGTCACTCACCCAATGAAAATTCACTGCCCCGATTACTGGATCCGCGATCCCGCCCTCGATCAGGGCGCCACAACCAGCGTGGCGGCGATCCTGCCACGGGTCGGACAGCGTGCGGCCGTCGGATTCGCGCCCAATAACGCACTGTGCATCGGTGCCGTTGAAACGCTTCTCTGGCAGCCACCGTACACGGAATTGAACGGATGGGTGGACCAGCCGTCCGAGATCGCACACAGCTATCTGGTCGGTGTAAAGGTCGTCTACGTCGCCACCAGCGTCGAACAGCGCAGTGGTTTTGCGAACGTCTATCGGCACCATGTCGACATCGTGTCCTGCGAACCGCTTCTGCCCGTGCTTCATGGACTTCATGAGGACGCAAAGAGCTGGAGCCTGGCCAAGGCAGGCACGCAGCGCGGCACCTTGCTGGTCTGGGACGAGGTGCACTGGTGCGGCAGCGCAGCGATCGATGGGCTTATCTTCGTCATGGGCATCGCCGGCCAATCGTTCATGGAACTGATCGTCAACGACGTCGATGGCGAGCTGTTCGGACTTTTCAATGGCCACATGGACCCGGGCGGCAGCAGCCACCATGTGGGCCGGCACCGGCTCGATCGGCGGGAGCAGAAAACCATCCGCCACGTGATTCAAAAAGCGCATCGGCTTGCCGACACCTGCCCTGCGTACCTGACCGCATAAACATCGGCCAGCTCACAGGCCAAACCAGGAAATCGTGCTGCGAACATCAGTATGGAAATGTCTAAGCCAGCGAAGGAATTGATCCATATCATGAACACCTGCCGGTTTAGATCAACGACATTCAGTAACGATGTACGCTGAATCACGCAAACGCTGACTTCGAAAAGTGAAGATAGACCCAGTGCACACAAAGCGAACAGAGATGGCTCGCCAGCGTGTGGGAGTGAGGACGTGCCGACCGGAGTAACAAGACTTAAGGAAAGCACTTTCTGGACAGATACACATGCCAACAGAAAACCCAAACCTGGGCCTACCCTTGTGCGGTGAGGGCGCAAGCGAACGCAGCACCTGCCAAAACAAGCAACTTGTATCGTGTAACGATACTATATACAATCAGCGTTATGATAAAAACGTTCAGACACAAGGGACTGCAACGGTTTTTCGAGACGGGTAGCAAAGCCGGAATTCAAGCAGCACACGCAGCGAGATTGCGTCTTCAATTAGGCGCACTTGACCAGGCTACTCGTCCGGAAGATTTATCGGCCCCCTCATGGGATCTTCATCCTTTGAAGGGAAATTTACATGGACACTGGGCAATCACGGTCAACGGCAATTGGCGAATGATTTTCGCATTCGATGGGCCTGATGCGATCCTCGTTGACTACCGAGACTATCACTGAATTGACGAGGAATCACATGACTCGCATGCATAATCCGCCTCATCCAGGGGAGGTACTTCGGGAATATCTGGGGGGCATGACCGTAACGGAAGCCGCCGGTCGCCTTGGCGTAAGTCGAGTCACGCTTCAGCGTGTGGTCTCCGGCGCTGCGGGGGTGTCGCCAGACATGGCGTATCGTCTGGGTACCGCCTTCGGCACAAGCCCTGAATTTTGGGCAGGAATGCAGCTCCAATATGATCTGTACCAGGCTGGAAAAATCAAACGACCGGGAATTGAACGCATCACGGCTTAGTCGTCCTGCGCGAATCATGTCAAGATGAGCAAAAAGCGATCAGCCAGGGGATTCCCATAGCGCACCGTCTTGCCAACATCCGCCCTGTCTGCCTGAGCCCATGGGCGCAGTCATACTCACAGGTCAAACCAGAAAACCATGCGGCAAAAGTAGCCGCGCGCTTCGATGTTCGCCATCAGGTCGATCGTCAAGCGGCATTCGAGCGTCATATGCAGCTCGCCGTCGTCGGTGGCTGCGACCGCACGCCGGAATTCGGCCAGCGTAAGCCAGCTGCAACGCGAGTAGTGCGGTGCCGAGATAAAGTCCGGCCGGTAGACGAGCGGGTGACTGTCTCCCGTCCGCAGCGCCTCGTCCGCCTCCGATCGCGCAATCGATGGCATTGCCAGCGCACTGTCCATATCGTCATCGTCGATGATATTTAGCCCATAGTGAAAATTGGCCATTGCCGATGCTGGCTCGGGAAATCCACGTGCGGCAACGAGACCATCGCGCCCATGCCGGTTGTTCATCGCATTGAACAGGGAAGAATGCCTCGGCCACTCAAAAAATGCGATCGCTTGCGGAGCGACGAATTGTTCGGTATCCGATGCCTCCACCACCAAATGAATATCTGCGCCCATTCTGGTCCTTATCAATCTGTCAGCGTGCGGGGATGCCTACATTCTCGTCATCACGAAATCGCCTGTGCTGGAACAGGTAAAACCCATATTGCACCAGCGGCCGCGCAGGATACCGTCCTTGTCGATAGTGCCGCTCAGCGAGATCCGGTTATGGGAAAGCCCTCCCTGGAAGATCATGTCAACGCGGTCCCCGCTCAGGACGGTGCCAGCCGCGTCATTGAACATATACGCCGCCATCCAGCCATTGTCCGGAGCGTATACATCGTCGGCCACCTCTGTTGCCCAGTAACCCAGGAAGGGCCGCCAATCGATATGAAAGCTGCCGTACTCCTGGTACAGGACCTTATCCGGATCGGATGGCGCCGTCACACGCGCCCACAAGCCCGACCTGAACCGAACCGTCCCGCTGATAGTGCTTGCGGATACATTCGAGGGCGTGCCCGGATCAATCGTCAACTCCACCCGCCATTTGCCCGCCAGTTGGCAGCACGGCGGTGGCGCTTTGGCTAGCTTGACGATCAGCCGCGTGGTCTTGCCGGCCTCGACAGCAACATGTCGCCGTTGCTCCAGCAGATCGGTCCGACCGATGTCGACCGTCACAACACCCGGCACCAGCAGCGCCAGTCCAAACTCGCCCGATGCTCCCGTGCCGTCAGAAACGTAGTCCGACGTGGGGCCATCCCGGTACCCATAGACCTGCACACCCTGAAGCGGCAAACCAGTTTCCAGATCGACGACCTTGCCCTGGATGGTCCCTCTCGTGCGCGCCTCCTCAACACTAAAGGCGCGACGGGCATTCACTCCCGAACCGAACTGCACCTCCCTGGGCAAGGACCAGCCCCACACGACGAGCGCGAGCAATATCATCAACAGGCCGATGCGAAGCACGGCGGCGACACGACGCGACATGAACCGAACGCGGCGCGCTTCAATTGGAGGTATCAATGGTGCTTTCTGAATTGGTTGTGGCAATACACTGGCAAGCATCACCGGCGAAGGCAGACGCCGCGCACCAGGTTTTTCGAGGCCCCTGACAGGAAACCCGTATCATCTCGCCATCGCTACCGACTTTACGCTATGTTTACCAACTCTACCAAGTCCCGTCCCGCCCCGATCCGCGCCGTGATCATCGACCTCGATGGCACCATGCTCGACACCCTGCCCGACTTCCACGTTGCCATCAACGCCATGCGCGGGCAATTCGGCTACGCCCCGATCACCCGGGAGAAAATCGCGCTGATGATCGGCAAAGGCTCGGAAAACCTGATCCGCGCCGTGCTTGCGCTCGACAACGACGCCGCCGGCGTGGAACAGCGCTTCGATGACGCCATGGCCTTCTACCAAGGTCACTACCTGGCGATTAACGGCGACCATAGCGCCCTGTACGACGGCGTGATCGACGGCCTGGAAGCGATGCAAGCCGACGGCCTGCGCCTGGCCTGCGTAACCAACAAGCCGATCGCCTTTGCCACCCCGCTGCTGGCGCAAAAAGGCCTGGCACCGTATTTCGAGGTGGTCTACGGGGGCGACTCGCTGCCACGCAAAAAACCGGATCCGATGCCGCTGCTGCAGGTCTGCGCCGACTTCGAGCTGGCGCCGGCGCAAGTGGTGGCCATTGGCGACTCGTCCAACGACGCCGAAGCGGCGCGCGCGGCGGGCTGCTTTGTGTTGACGGAACCGTATGGTTACAACCACGGGCGGGCTATACACGAAACCGATTCCGATGGTATAGTTACCTCACTTGTAGAAGCTTCAATGCTGATTCGTTCACACAACAACGACGCACACTAAACCTCCACCACATATGTTTTTCATCAAAAAACACAATGTCACCCAAACCGGCTCGATTGAGGCCTGGCTTTGGCGACGCTGGCAATCCTGGGCTAAGTGACCCCGTATTGACTGCTGTCGGCCGCCTTTTTGCGCCGGCAGGTTTTTTGAAACCCACCGCCCGCGAACACGCCATGGCGGCATGGAGAAAAGCATGACCGAACTCGAATTCAAATCGTTGGCCACCGACGGCTTCAACCGCATTCCACTGATCTCGGAAGCCTTCGCCGATCTCGAAACGCCCCTCACGCTCTACCTCAAGCTGGCCCAGACCCAGAACGCCGGAAAGAACACCTTCCTGCTCGAATCGGTGGTCGGCGGCGAGCGTTTTGGCCGCTATTCCTTCATCGGCCTGCCCGCCACCACGGTGCTGCGCACCTTTGGGACGCGCACCGAGATCGTGAAAAACGGCAGCGTGATCGAAACCCACGACGGCAATCCGCTCGACTTCATCGAACAGTACCAGGCGCGCTTCAAAGTGGCGCTGCGCCCTGGCCTGCCGCGCTTTTGCGGCGGCCTGGCCGGCTACTTCGGCTACGACACGGTGCGCCACATCGAGCGCAAGCTGGCCGACACCCAGCCCAAAGACGACCTGGGCCTGCCCGACATCCAGTTGATGGTGACCGAGGAACTGGCGGTCATCGACAACCTGTCCGGCAAGCTGTATCTGATCGTGTACGCCGACACCGCGCAGCCGGAAGCCTATTCCAAGGCGCGCCAGCGCCTGAAAGACCTGCGCATGATGCTGCGCCGCGGGGTCGATGCCCCGGTCACATCGAGCTCGGTGCGTACCGAAGCGGTGCGCGACTTTTCCAAAGAGGATTACCTCAAGGCGGTCGCGCGCGCCCACGAATACGTGATGGCCGGTGACCTGATGCAGGTGCAGATCGGCCAGCGCATCCGCAAGCCGTACGTGGACAATCCATTGACCCTGTACCGCGCGCTGCGTTCGCTCAATCCGTCGCCGTACATGTACTTCTATAACTTCGGCGACATGCAGATCGTCGGCGCTTCGCCCGAGATTTTGGTGCGCAACGAGACCGCGTCCGACGGCACCAAGAAGGTCACCCTGCGCCCGATCGCCGGCACCCGTCCACGCGGCGCCACGCCCGAACGCGACGCCGAACTGTCGAAAGAACTGCTGGCCGACCCGAAAGAAATCGCCGAACACGTCATGCTGATCGACCTGGCGCGCAATGACCTGGGCCGCATCTCCGAGATCGGCAGCGTCAAGGTCACCGAACGCATGGTGGTCGAAAAATACTCGCATGTGCAGCACATCGTCTCGAACGTCGAAGGTACGCTCAAGGACGGCATGTCCAACCTGGACGTGCTACGCGCGACCTTCCCGGCCGGCACCCTGACCGGCGCGCCGAAAGTGCGCGCCATGGAAGTGATCGACGAACTCGAACCGACCAAGCGCGGCATCTATGGCGGCGCCTGCGGCTACCTGAGTTTTGGCGGCGAGATGGATGTGGCGATCGCGATCCGCACCGGCGTGATCAAGGACGGCATGCTGTACGTGCAGGCTGCCGCCGGCATCGTGGCCGACTCGGTCCCCGAAATGGAATGGCAGGAAACCGAAAACAAGGCGCGCGCGGTCCTGCGCGCAGCCGAGCAAGTGCAAGACGGCCTGGATGGGGAGATCTGAGATGCTGCTGATGATCGATAACTACGACTCGTTCACCTACAACCTGGTGCAGTATTTCGGTGAGTTGGGCGAGGACGTGCGCACCGTGCGCAACGACGAAATCACGATCGACGAGATCAGCGCGATGCGGCCGGACCGCATCTGCATCTCGCCCGGTCCCAAGACTCCGGCCGAAGCCGGGATCTCGATCTCCATCCTGGAGCAGTTCAAGGGCAAGCTGCCGATCCTCGGCGTGTGCCTCGGCCACCAGGCCATCGGCGCCGCGTTCGGCGGCAAGGTCATTCGCGCCAAGCAGGTCATGCATGGCAAAACCTCAGTGATCGCGCACACCGGCGTGGGCGTGTTCAAGAATCTTCCGAGTCCGTTTACGGTCATCCGCTACCACTCGCTGGCGATCGAGCGCGCGTCGCTCCCGGCCTGCCTGGAAGTGACGGCATGGACCGACGACGGCGAGATCATGGGTGTGCGGCACAGGCAATTCGATATCGAGGGTGTGCAGTTCCACCCCGAATCGATCCTGTCCGAGCATGGCCATGCCCTGCTGAAGAATTTTCTCGAACGCTAACGCCTGCCCGGATCAAGGAGCTGTCATGCCGATCACCCCACAAGAAGCACTGCTGCGCTGCATCGAACACCGCGAAATTTTCCACGACGAGATGCTGCACCTGTTCCGCCAGATCATGTCGGGCGAAATGTCGCCGCCCATGATCGCCGCGCTCACGCTCGGCCTGCGCGTTAAAAAGGAAACCATCGGCGAAATCGCCGCCGCCGCGCAAGTGATGCGCGAATTTTCGACCAAGGTGCCGATGGCCGACACCACCCACCTGCTCGACATCGTCGGCACCGGTGGCGACGGCGCCCACACCTTCAATATTTCGACCACGGCGATGTTCGTGGCTGCCGCCGCTGGCGCACGCGTGGCCAAGCACGGCGGGCGCAGCGTGTCGTCGTCGTCCGGCAGCGCCGACGTGATCGAGTCGCTGGGCGCGAACATCAACCTCTCGCCCGAGCAGATTGCGCAGTCGATCGCGCAGACCGGCATCGGCTTCATGTTCGCACCGAACCACCACGCCGCCATGAAGCATGCGGCGCCGGTGCGGCGCGAGCTGGGCGTGCGTACCATTTTCAATATTCTCGGGCCGCTCACCAATCCCGCCGGCGCGCCGAATATCCTGATGGGCGTATTCCACCAGGATCTGGTGGGCATCCAGGTGCGCGTGTTGCAGCGCCTCGGTGCGCAGCATGCGGTGGTGGTGTATGGGCGCGACAATATGGATGAAGTCTCGCTCGGCGCGGCCACCATGGTCGGTGAACTGGTCAACGGCGAAATCCGCGAGTACGAGATTCACCCGGAAGACTTCGGCCTGCCCATGATCGCCAGCCGCAACCTGAAAGTGGCGAACTCGGAAGAGTCGAAGATCAAGATGATGGAAGCGCTCAACGGCGAGCCGGGTGCGGCCTACGATATCGTGGCCCTGAATGCGGGCACGGCCTTGTATGCGGCGGGCGTGGCCAGTTCGATTGAAGATGGCCTGAAAAAGGCGCGCGAGGCGATCGAATCGGGTGCCGCGCGGGCCAAGGTCGACCAGTTTGTTCAGGTGACGCAGCAGCTTGCAGCGTGACCTTTAGACCAGTAACCTAATATCCGTCATTCCCGCGAAGGCGGGAATCCAAGGCATCTTTGCCTAGCGACGGCACCTTGGATTCCCGCCTGCGCGGGAATGACGGCTAGGACCTCTTCCCCATGTTCGGCATCCACGACCTCCCCCTGTTCATCCTCTCCGGCCTGCTGCTCAACATCATGCCCGGCCCCGACTCGCTCCTGATCATGACGCGCAGCGCCACCCAGGGCAGGCGCGCCGGCGTGGCCGCCACCCTGGGCATCGGCGCCGGCACCATGATCCACATTCTCGCCGCCGCTCTCGGCCTGTCCGCCATCCTCGCCACCTCGGCGACCGCCTTCATGGTCGTCAAGTACATCGGCGCGGCGTACATCATCTACATGGCGATCGGCCTGCTGCGCAGCAAACGGCGCGATCCGGCTGCGCCGATCACCGTGGCGCCCCTGCCCTATGCGAAAATCTTCGCCCAGGGCTTCCTGACGAATGTGCTCAACCCGAAAGTGGCGGTGTTCTTCCTCGCCTTCGTGCCGCAATTTATCTCGCCCGACGCCTCCGGCAAGGCGCTGGCGTTTGTCATCCTCGGCTGCATCTTCAACCTGAACGGCATGCTGTGGTGTACCTCGCTGGCCCTGTTCACGGCGCAGGCCAGTGCCCGCATCAAGATCAACCCGAGCGTGTCGCTGTGGCTGAACCGCGTCACCGGCGGCCTGTTCATCTGGCTCGGCATCAAGCTCGCGCTCTCCAAACAAAACTAAGGCCTCATCATGTCCGATATCCTCAATAAAATCCTGGCGGTCAAGGCTGACGAAGTCGCCGCCGCCAAAAAACACCGCGACCTGGCCAGCCTGCGCCGCGAAGTCGAAACCGATAGCGCCTTGCGCAGCGGCCTGCGCGGCTTCGAAGCGAGCCTGCGCAAGCATATCGCCGCCGGCCACGCGGGTGTGATCGCTGAAGTGAAGAAAGCCTCGCCCTCGAAGGGCGTGCTGCGCGCCGACTTCCGTCCGGCGAACATCGCCGAGAGCTACGCGCACCACGGCGCCGCGTGCCTGTCGGTACTGACCGACGTGCAGTTCTTCCAGGGCCAGGTCGAGTACCTGAAACAGGCGCGCGCCGCCTGCGAGATCCCGGTGATCCGCAAGGACTTCATGATCGATATGTACCAGGTCTACGAAGCGCGCGCGATGGGCGCCGATGCGATCCTGCTGATTGTCTCGGCCTTGGACCACGGCCTGATGGCCGAACTGGAAGCCTGCGCGCACGAACTGGGCATGGACGTGCTGGTCGAAGTGCACGACGGCGACGAACTGACCGCCGCGCTCAAGCTCGATACCAAACTGGTCGGCATCAACAACCGCAACCTGCGCACCTTCGAGACCTCACTGCAAACGACCATCGACCTGCTGCCGCGCATCCCGGCCGACAAACTGGTGGTGACCGAATCCGGCATCATGGGGCCAGGCGACGTCAAGCGCATGCGCGACGCCAACGTGCACGCCTTCCTGGTCGGCGAAGCCTTCATGCGCGCCCCGGAACCGGGCATAGAGTTGGAACGCCTGTTCAGCTGACCAGTCGCTCGTCACCCGCCGCGCCAGCAGCGGGTGCTTTGCTCAACGCACCGCGCTTGGCCGCACCGGTCCCACGCTTTTCTTGCGCTCGTCGACCAGGGTCAGTTTCACGTCCGGCACCCGGTCGCCCTGGAGCTGCACGTTGAACGTCATCAGTTCATCGCGCCGGAAGGCGTGCACGGCGACCGTGTCGCCCACCTTGTAGCGCGACAGCAGCGCGTCCAGATTGGACGGGCTGCCGGCCACGCGCAATCCCTCCACCGCCACAAGAATGTCGCCCGCCGACAGGCCGGCCGTATGGGCAGCGCCGCCTTCATGCACCTGCGTCAATTTGTAGTCGGCGCCATCGCGCCCGATGCCGACATCGAAGGCCGGCTTGGCGCTCTTGCGCGCGTCGTCGATCTTGACCCCGAACGGCCCATACAAGCGGGCCAGCGGCAGGTCGGCCGTGCCGCGCACGTATTTGTCGAACAGGGGTTTGAGTTTCAAGCCGCTGATTTCGTCAAACAGGGCTTCGACTTCAGCCTCGGTCACGCCACGCCCCACGCTCGGATAAAAATCGCGGCCGTAGCGCTGCCACAGCGCCAGCATCACATCGTCGAGCGACTTCTTGCCCTCGGTCTTGGCGCGGATGGTCAGGTCGAAGGCAAGCGCGATCAGCGAACCCTTGCCGTAATAGCTGACGATGGCGTTCGGCGCGTTCTCGTCCTGGCGGTAGTATTTGCCCCAGGCGTCGAAGCTCGAATCGGCCACGCTTTGCTTGGTGCGTCCGCTGCCGCGCAAGACGCCGCTGACGGCTTTGCCGAGCAGTTTGAGATAGGCCGCTTCTCCGATGATGCCGCTGCGAACCAGCATCAGGTCATCGTAGTAGCTGGTAAAGCCTTCGAACAGCCAAAGCAGCGGGGTGTAGGTTTCGTTTTGCAGATCGTAGGGCGCAAACGCGGCCGGCTTGATGCGCTTGACGTTCCAGGTATGAAAATACTCGTGGCTGCACAAGCCGAGGAACTTGAGGTAGCCCTCGCCGATGTCGGCCACCTTGGGCGCGGCGGTGCTGGGCAGGTCGGCGCGCGCGCAAATGAGGGCGGTCGAGGCGCGGTGTTCCAGCCCGCCGTAGCCGTCGCCCACGGCCAGCGTGAGGAAGACGTAGCGGTCCATCGGCGCGCGCCGCGTGCGCGGCTCGAAAAAGGCGATCTGGGTTTCGCAGATGGCTTTCAGGTCGGCTTGCAGGCGCGCCATGTCGAGGTTGGGCACGCGGCCCGAGACCACGATGTCGTGCGCGATGCCGTGCGCCTTGAAGGTGGCCAGCGCGAAGTCGCCCATTTCGACCGGGTGGTCGATCAGTTCATCGTAGTCGGCAGCGACGTAGGTGCCGAAGCCGTAGCGCTTCGCGCCCAGTTCCGGCAGCGAGGTCGCCACGCGCCAGGTTTTGGCGGCGGCGTCGAGCGGACGCTGGATGTCGACTTCGTGCGCCGTTTGCTCCTGACCCAGCACGCGCAGGTAGACGCTGGTGCCGTTGAAGAAGCCGTGGGTCTGGTCCAGGTGCGCGGCGCGCACCGACAGGTCCCAGGCATACACTTCATACTGCACGGTGAGCGCCCCGGCCACCGGGGCGGCCTGCCAGGAATGCTTGTCGAGTTTTGTCAGCGTGACCGGCTTGCCGTTCGATTCGGCGCGAATCTGGACGATATTGCGCGAAAATTCGCGGATCATGTAGCTGCCCGGGATCCACGCCGGCAAGGCAAACACCTGGCCCTCGGGCGACGGTGCGGCCACGGTGACGGTCACGTCGAACAGGTGTCCGCCCAGGTCTTTAGGAACAATGGCGTACTGGATGGACGCCGGCTTCTTGGGTGTCGGTTTTTTCATGTTCATTGGGTAGTTCGTGGAAATGGACCAGCGCAAGCTGTCCACCTTACCCGAGTGTGCTGGTTTTTAACAGATCCGCGACGGTATCGATGTCGGAAACAACGCCCGGATCGTCAACGAAAACAACACTCACCGGATACGCCTTGAGGATGGCGCGCGCGCCCTGGTCGCCCCGCAGCGCCAGCAGCGCCTCGCGGTGCACGCTGCCAAAACCCACCGGGTTGCCGCGCTGGCCGGCGTGCACCGGCACCACGATCGGCGCGCCCTGCTCCAGCGCGACGCGCAGCGCCAGCATGGTACTGGTGCGTACATACGGCATGTCGCCCAGCGCGATCAGCCACGCTGGCGCGTTGGGCGCCTGGCGCAGCGCATGCACCAGCGAGGCGGCCATGCCGCTGTCGGCGTCCGGGCACACGGTGACGATGCAGCCGAGCGCGCGCAGGCAATCGCCCACGCCGCCATCGTCCGGGCGCACGACGGCGATCACTTTGTCTACCGAGGAGAGTAAAACGCGGGCGCTGGCGGCGACAAGCAGCTCGCCGCCAGGCAAAGGCTGGAGCAGCTTGCTCGCTGCGCCAGTCGGATCGAATCGGCGCCCCCTGCCGGCGGCCAGCAGAATACCGACAGGGGTCATGGCCATGCGCGCAATCAGGCCGCCTTCAGGTCGAACGGCAGCTTGCGCAGCCGCTTGCCCGTCAGCGTGAACAGCGCATTGGCGAACGCCGGCGCCAGCGGAGGCAGGCCAGGTTCACCCATGCCAGTCGGCGCATCGCTCGATGCCACGGTGTACACATCTACCTGCGGCATGTCGGTCATGCGCGCCACGGTGTAGTCGCCGAAGTTCTGCTGTTCGACCACGCCGTCCTTGAGCGTGATGGCCGCACCGGGCAAGGTAGTACCAAGCGCCATCAGCACCGCGCCCTGCACCTGCGCTTCGATCGTCAATGGATTGACAACCTGGTTGCAGTGAATGCCGGCGGTGACTTTATGCAGCTTGGGTACACCCTTGACGACGGAGGCTTCGACCACGTACGCGACCACGGAGCCGAACGACTCGTGCAGCGCCACGCCCCAGGCGCGGCCCTTGGCCAGCTTGCGCTTGCCGTAGCCGGATTTTTCGACCGCCAGGTCGAGCGCGGCCAGGTGGCGCACGTGCTTTTCGCCCATCAGTTTTTTGCGGTAGGCCACCGGGTCCATTTTGGCCACGTGCGCGGCTTCGTCGACCAGGGTTTCCATCACAAAGGCGGTGTGGGTCGAGCCCACGGAACGCCACCACAGCACCGGCACGTTGGCCTTGGCGTTATGCACGGAAAGCTTCAGGGGCACGTCGTACGGCGCGCCCATGCCTTCGACCATGGTGTGGTCCACGCCATCCTTGATCATGAAGGGCTCGAACGGCGTGCCGCTGATGATCGACTGGCCGACGATGGCGTGATCCCACGCGAGGATGTTGCCCTTGGCGTCCAGGCCGATATCGGCGCGGTGCACGTGCGAGGGACGGTAGTAGCCGCCCTTGATGTCGTCTTCGCGGCTCCAGATCACCTTGACCGGACCGGTTTTGCCGGCCGCCTTGTAGCCCTTGGCGACGTTGACCGCTTCGACCAGGTAATCCGACGACGGCACCGCGCGCCGGCCAAAACCGCCGCCCGCCATCATGGTGTTGAGCGTGACCTGCTCGGCTTTCAAGCCCGCCGTGGCGGCGATGGCCGCATGGTCGACCGTTTGCATCTGGGTGCCGGCCCACACGGTGCAGCTGTCTGCCTTGAGGTCGACCACGCAGTTGAGCGGCTCCATCGGCGCGTGCGCCAGGTACGGGAATTCGTACACGGCCGAGATTTTCTTCGGCGCGCCGGCGAGTTTACTCACATCGGCCTGTCTGGCGACGGTGCCCGGCTTTTTGGCCAGCGCCTTGAACTCGGCCATCTGCTTCGATGACGTCACCTTCTCGACCGCGCTGGTATCCCACTCGATCACCAGCGCCTCGCGGCCCTGTTTTGCGGGCCAGTAGCCGTCGGCGATCACCGCCACACCACGCCCGCCACGGTCCGTCGCAATTTCAAAGACGTCGATTACGCCCTTGATCGCGCGCGCCTTGGTCGCGTCCAGCTTGGCCACTTTGGCGCCGAACACCGGCGGATGCGCCACCACGGCCACCTTGGCGTCGGGCAGGGTGAAGTCGATGCCGAACTGCTGCTTGCCGCTCGACTTGGCCAGCGCGTCGAGGCGCTTGACCGGTTTACCGATGAAGCGGAAATCCTTGGCGTCCTTGAGCACCACGGTGGCCGGCATCGGCTGCTTCATGGCGGCGTCAGCCAGCGAACCGTAGCTCGCCTTGCGCCCGTCCGGGTGCACGACAAAACCGCTGGCGGTCGTCAGCTGCGCCGGCGTGGTCTTCCACTGTTCGGCGGCGGCGGCGATCAGCATGGCGCGCGCCTTGGCGCCGATTTCGCGGTACTGCATGAACGAGTGGGCGATGGTGCCCGATCCCCCGGTGATCTGCATGCCGAACGCGGGGTCCTTGAAGACATCGCCGGCCGGCGCCAGTTCGCCGCGCATCTGCGACCAGTCGGCGTCGAGTTCTTCGGCGATCAGCATCGGCAGCGCGGTGTGCACGCCCTGGCCGAATTCGAGCCGGTTGACCATGACGGTGACGCTGTTGTCCGGCGCGATGCGCAGGAACGCGTTGGGCGCGTACACCGGCTTGGCGGCGGCATCGGCCGCGCGCGCGAACTTGTTCGCACCGGGCATGAAGAAGCCCAGCACCAGGCCACTGGTGGCGACGGCGCCGGCTTTCATGAAACTGCGGCGCGACATGCCGCCTTCAGGCGGGCGTGTCAACGCGGCCTGGTTGATCCATTCGGTACGCATGCGACTCTCCTCAGGCCAATGTAGTCGCCGCGTCCTTGATGGCTGCGCGGATTCGTTGATAGGTACCGCAGCGGCAGATATTGCCGCTCATGGCGCCGTCGATGTCGGCATCGGTCGGCTTCTTGTTGGTGCGCAGCAGGGCCGTGGCGCTCATCACCTGGCCGCTCTGGCAGTAGCCGCATTGCGGCACGTCGTGGCGTACCCACGCATCCTGCACGGCCTTGCCGACCGCATCGCCCTCCATCGCTTCGATGGTGGTGATCTTCTGGCCGGCGGCGGCCGAAATGGGCGTGATGCACGAGCGGATCGCGTCGCCGTTCAGGTGCACCGTGCAGGCGCCGCACAAGGCCGCGCCGCAGCCGAATTTGGTGCCCGTCATGTTCAGGTTATCGCGCAGCGCCCACAGGATGGGCGTGGCCGGATCGGCGTCGACCTGCATGTCGCGGCCGTTGATATTCAAAGTGACCATGTACTACTCCCTTGTTTTGGTACTGCGCTTCGGACTGCTGTTTTTATATGGTGTCTATTTTTTCGCCGCGACCGGCGCCAGTGCGGCTGCTGCGGCTGGCGCGGCAGGTTTGGCTGTTTTGTTCAGACTGGCGAATTTGGCTTCGAGGCCCTTGGTATCGATCGCACCCGGAATGCGGCTGCCGTCGGTGAAGAAGATCGCCGGCGTGCCCTCGATGCGCAGCTTGCGGCCAAGTTCGAACACCTTGTCGTTCGGGGTGGCGCAGTTGGCGGCGGCGACCGGGGCTGCCTTGTTATCGAGCATCCAGTCATCCCAGGCCTTGTTGCGGTCGGGCGCGCACCAGATGTTCTTGGACTTGGCCGACGAATCCTCGGACAGGATGTTGTACATGAAGGTGTACACCGTCACGTTGTCGATTTCCTTGAGCGTGGTCTGGCGGAAGCGCTTGCAGTAGCCGCAGTTCGGGTCTTCGAAAATGGCGATGGTGCGCTTGCCGTCGCCCTTGACCAGCTTGAGCGCATGCTGGAACGGCAGCTCGCTGAACTTGATCATGTTGATCTCGTCGACGCGCTCCTTGGTCAGGTTGCGCTGCGATTTGACGTCGATCACCTGGCCGAAGATCAGGTACTCGCCCGCTTCGTCGGTGTAGAGGATGTCGCCGTGGGCGCGTACCTCATACAGGCCGCTGTAGGGCGTCTTTTTGATCGACTCGATCTTGACGTCCTTGCCCAGGCGCGGCTCGATGCGCTTCCTGATAATCTCTTCCTGGCTCGCTTTGGCAGCGACAGGGGCCGGGGCGGCGCTGGCGGCGGTGGCGGACAATCCGGCCAGCACGAACAGCGCGAGTTTACTTTTCATCATAAGGTCTCCAATTCTTTT
The DNA here is from genome assembly GCF_011682045.1 of Massilia aquatica. GTDB lineage: Bacteria > Pseudomonadota > Gammaproteobacteria > Burkholderiales > Burkholderiaceae_D > Telluria_A > Telluria_A aquatica. The sequence goes on from NZ_VVIW01000040.1 coordinate 27,202, forward strand.
AACAGCCTACTTGCCCATGGCGTGCGACATCAGTCGGCGCTTCAGCAGTGGCAACTTGTCCAGCAAATTCAGTCCCAGGTTGCGCGCGATGCGCACCGGCTCCAGGTTGGTACCGAACAGGCGCGCCAGGCCGTCCGTGGCAACCTGCATCAGCAGGATGTCTTCCTTGCGCGCGCGGGCGTAGCGCGCCAGCACGCGCTCGTCGCCGATGGCGCGCTGCGGCTCGCGCGCAGCGATGGTCTTGAGCAGGGCCGCCACGTCGGCAAAGCCGAGGTTCATGCCGTGGCCGGCCAGCGGATGGACCACGTGGGCGGCGTCGCCCACCAGCGCCACGCGCGGCGCGACGATGGCGTGCGGGCGGATCAGCGCCAGCGGCAAGTCCTTGACCGCCTCCGGCTGCAGCGGCTTGAGTTCACCCAGCTTGTCGCCGGCCAGCACCGCCAGGCGCACGGCCAGTTCGCCCAGGCTCTCGTTCATGATGGTGTCGGCCAGCGCGTCGGGCGCGGACCAGACCAGCGAGACGCGTTTTCCGGGCAGCGGCAGCAGCGCCACGATGCCTTCTTCGCCGGTGAACCACTGGTGCGCCACGCCGTGGTGCGCTTGTTCGCAGGCGAAGTTGGCCACCACGGCGCGCTGGTGATAGGAGCGGTAGTCGACTCCGATATCGCACTGGCCGCGCACCCACGACTGGCCGCCGTCGGCGCCGACCACCAGCGCGCTGGCGATGGCGCTGCCATCGTCGAGATGCACGCTGGCGCCGTCAAGGTCGCTGGCCAGCCTGACGGCGCGGCCCTGGACGATGGTGACGTTGGCCGCGAAGCGCAGCGCGGCGTCGAGCGCCTGGTTCAGGTTGCGGTCTTCGACGATCCAGGCCAGCGCGCCGACGTGGGCGCCAAAGGCGTCGAAGGCCAGGTCGCCCGGCTTGGCGCCGTCGCCGTTGACGGCCATGACGTCGACCGCGGCCACCCGCTCCATGTCGAGCGCGCCCCATACTTTGAGCTGGGACAGCAAGCCGTGCGCGGTGTGGTTGAGCGCGTAGACGCGCACATCCCAGGGCTGCTCGCCGCTGGCCGCGGCTGGGGTGGAAGGGGCCGATGGCGGGACCAGCACGGTGACGCTGTGACCGGCCTGGGCGAACCCGAGCGCGGTTGTCTTGGCGATGGCGCCGTTGCCAACGATGCACACCGCGCTCTGATGACGCGCGGAAGAGGAATTTGGACTAGTCATACAGAGCATTATAGCGGCTGGGAAGCAGACAGTTTTTTGCAGCAGCCGAAGGATTTATCGATAAAGTTGCCAGTCGGCCTTGCAAAGTGCGAATCGGGTGTCTATAATCATGCCTCTTGGCCTGGTAGCTCAGTCGGTAGAGCAGAGGATTGAAAATCCTTGTGTCGGTGGTTCGATTCCGCCCCGGGCCACCAAGAATTCAGAAATGCCACCTTCGGGTGGCTTTTTGCATTTCCGCTCGCCACATTTCCCCTCCCCTTTTTTGGCACCCGGCTGCGGGATGGACTCTGCCAACCGATCGCTGCGCGGCAAATTGCCTGCTTCGATGTGAACCGCTTTTGAACCGCTATATTTTAACCGTGCAGGCCCACACAATAGACTTGACTCGGTAACAACGATAAATTGACTGCATACCGGTTCAACATCGGTGCAACAGAGCCCATTCTTAACCCTTCGCATCGTGCGGCGGTCAATTTATCTAAAGGAAATCGCAATGAAAAAAGTACTCATCGCAACAGCATTCTCCCTGGCATTTGGCGCTGCGAACGCAGCTGATATCGTCGACACCGCCAAGTCGGCCGGCACCTTCAACACGCTGGTCGCGGCGGTCCAGGCTGCGGGCCTGGTCGACACCCTGAAAGGCCCGGGCCCGTTCACCGTGTTCGCGCCAACCGATGAAGCCTTTGCAAAAATCCCGAAAGCCAAGCTCGACGCGCTGCTCAAGGACAAGGCCGCGCTGACCAAGGTGCTCACGTACCACGTCGTGCCAGGCAAAGTGATGGCGGCGGATGTGAAGCCGGGAGCAGTCAAGTCGGTTCAAGGCAGCAACTTGACCGTGACGGCGGCGGGCGGCAAGGTCATGGTCGACAAGGCGCATGTGGTCAAGACCGATATTGCGGCCGATAATGGCGTGATCCACGTGATCGATACGGTCGTGATGCCTAAATAAGCGGCAAGAAGGGCGGCGTGGTGCGGGCGTGAATGCAATAGTCGCGCTGCGCACTAGCCAGACCGGCCCGGGGCTGCTATGATAGCGACCCTTGGCCTGGTAGCTCAGTCGGTAGAGCAGAGGATTGAAAATCCTTGTGTCGGTGGTTCGATTCCGCCCCGGGCCACCAAGAACATCGTTCACGCAACGCCAACCATCGCTGGTTGGCGTTTTTGTTTGCGGAACTTGTCCGCTGAAATTCTCCGTAACATCCGCCGCATATGTAGCCGCGCTCATCGTCATTCCAAAGAATCGCCGACTCTTCCTCAGAGAGATCACATCCGCAAACGCAGCGGTGCAGTGGCTCTTCGGCGGGAGCATCTAAATAGCCGAGAGCTCCTCAATTCTTCTATCCAACAGGGCATTGCCAGCCTCAAGCGAAGCAAACTCGCTCAACAACCGGTCAATATAGGCACGATGGCCTGAAGTCTGTTGCGCTCCTGCATATATTGATCCCGCAATCCGAAAAGCTGCTGATGGCAGCGCGCCCCTTCGCTCGGCCCCCAAGGCAGCGAAGTTGACGTATTCCGCCATGCCACGGTTGCGGCCGGTTGTCGACGTCCACTTTTACCGCTCTGCCCGCGATTTCTTGCTCCAGTCAAATGTCCGTTAAAATGAAACATGAAAAATATCGTCGCCGCCCCCGTGGCCAACTTCACTGACTTGCTGCTTGACGCTGTCTGCATGGTCGACGCCGGTGGACGTTTCGTGTTTGTCAGTGCCGCCTGCGAACGCATTTTCGGCTATACCCAACAGGAAATGATCGGCAAGCCCATGATCGATCTTGTCGCGCCGGTCGACCGTGAGCGTACGCTGGCTGCGGCGCGCAACATCATGAACGGCCAATCCCATATCCATTTCGAAAACCGCTACCTGCGCAAGGACGGGAGCATCGCCCATATCATGTGGTCGGCGCGCTGGTCCGAGCCTGATCAGTTGCGCGTGGCGGTTGCGCGCGATGTCACGCTCCTGAAGCAGGCCCAGGCGCTGCAGGCGGTACTCTACGCCATTTCCGAGGCGGCGCAGGCAAGCGACGACCTGGTGGACCTGTTTCAGCGCAGCCACGCGATCATCGGCGACCTGCTGCCTGCCACCGGTTTTGGCGTGGCCCTGCTCGACACGGCCGGCCAGCACTTGCACTTTGCCTATTACGTCGACGGCGGCATGCCGTGCAATACGTCCTTGACGCGCGTGCTGTGCGAGGAAGTGGTCCGACGCGCAGCGCCGCTGCTGCTGAAATCCGGGAGCAGTGAAGCGCTGCCGGCGCATTTGCAGGCAGCGGCGAACAGCATGACCGGCAGCGCACTAGCGGTGCCACTGAAGACTCCCGAGGGCATCGTCGGCGTGATCGTACTATGCACGGGAACCGAGGGCGCCAGCTACATGGCCCACGAGCGCGACCTGCTGCTGTTCGTAGCGGACCAGCTCGCCGCCGCCATCCAGCGCAAGCGCTTGCATGCGCAAATGCATTTCATGGCGATGTACGACGAACTCACCCGCCTGCCGAACCGGCGCCTGCTCTACGACCGGCTCGACACCGCCCTCGCCCGCGCTCGACGTCAGCTGGAGGGCTTGTCCTTGCTGTTCATCGACCTGAACCGGTTCAAACTGGTCAACGACCGCTACGGCCACGCATGTGGCGACCTGTTGCTGCGGCAGGTCGCGCGCCGCATCGCTTTCTGCCTGCGCGACAGCGATACGCTGGCGCGCCTGGGCGGTGATGAATTCGTCGTCCTGCTGGAAAATAGCGCCCTGCCCTCGAATGCGGGGCTGGTCGTGGATAAAATCCATCTGGCGCTGGAGGCGCCGGTCGACCTTGGCGAAGGCATCGAACTGCAGGTTTCCGTCAGCATCGGCATTGCGCATTATCCTGAGCATGGCGACAATCGGCAGGCCCTCATGTCCCACGCGGATGAGAGGATGTATGCCGCCAAGGCGGTCGTGGCGGAGGCTGGATCGGAGAATTGAACATCCTTGTGCCGGTGGTTCGATTCCGCTGCGGGCCACCAAGAATATCGTTCACGCAACGCTATCCAAAACTGATCAACGAAAGAATTCGACCGCTACCCGTCGTTATTGCCAAAATTGACTTATAGTAGCCCATGTTCTGGAGGTGGGAAATGAGTGAGACCGTACTGCGCGATGAAGATAGTGGTGGATTGAACCGCGCCTTTGCGCTGTGTAAGAAATGGGCGGAAGATCACCAAGCGGAAGTCGGCATAGCTGAGATGGCAATGGGCGCCGCGATCCTCTCTTGGGGCGTGATGAACGGGCATTTGACGATGGGACAGGACATAGCTGCAAGCAACGTAGCCGATATCAGCGGCCTGACCGGAATAGGGGTTGGTGCGCTTAGTTCGACCATACTCGCCACGACGCTTCTAAAGGGCGTGTTCGTCGGGGGTGTCGGTTTAGTAGCTGGCGTCACATGTATCCCAGCTGCGGTCATTGTCGGCGGCGGTGCTGTGATTCTGGGCAGTCTTGGTTATGTCGCAGGAGATAAGATAGCTTCCCTATTCAGCTCTTCATTCGACTTTCAGGACCTGCTTAGCGGCGCCTCGATCATTGCAGTGGGCACAGCCCTTTTGATTGATGGAGCCCGGCGACTAGTGAAAGATGAGCGCGTATTGGCGCTTGCCTCAGACTTCCATGCTGGGGTAATCAAGCTCGTGCCGCAAACCACCGAGATTGTTGTCGCTAGCTGGACCGAACTACAGCGCCTCGTCCACGATCTCGCCGAACGTCCTTCCGGTTATGCGGCCATCGGGAGTACTACATTGGCCGGGGCGGGCATCGGTAGCACACTGGCGGCTGGGTCGGTAACGCTACTCGGTTCAAGTGGTCTTGGAGCTGTCGCACTTTCATTGGGAATCGTATCCGCGCCGGTCTGGCCCATCATCGCCGGCGGCGCAGCGGGTCTGACGCTTGGTGTCGCTGCATGGCGACGTATCAGAAAATATCAGGTTCGAACTGTCAAGATAGGCGAAGCGAAATGACAACGGGCGATCATGAGTAAGTACAGCGCGCTAGGCCAATTTCTCAGCAAGGCAAAAGGCGACAGAATCGACCTTTCTTTTGCGGAAATCGAGCGAATTCTGGAGGATGAGCTGCCGAAATCCGCGTATAAGCATGATGCATGGTGGGCTAACTCTAAAACTGAAGACAGTCACACTTGGGCACATCTATGGCTGGCGGCAGGATGGGAGAAAGAGTCGCACAGTCGCGCTAACCGCAACGTAGTCTTTCGTCGTTTATCAGCTAAAAATAGTCAACCGGTAGACCTTCTTGAGAGCCTTGCGCCGCGCACTTCCGAAACGCTCTTTGACATCCTTGCTCTCGCCAATATTTCGACGGCGGAGTGGCTGTTCACGGGTCGCGGTGATCCGGTAGTCGACTTCAAAGCGAACCCAAGCTACTGCTACAACTGGTCCTTCGGGTCGGAAACTGAGGGGTATGCGCTTTGCATGTGGCATGAGCTCATGACTGTCGAAAACGGACAAATCATATACGAGGAAAACCACCAAGAGATCGCACGATCGCTAGAGAAAGTCACCCGCGATCCGACTTTTGACTCAGTGCGCAGAAGCCGGGCTTCTCAACAAGCAGCGCGGGCGCGCGCCTTTGATGCCGCAATCAATGTTTCTTACCGTAAGGGCCTGCCAATATCCGCTATTCTAACCGCCGGAAACCGGCGCGATCGTGACGATCTTGGAAAGGAATCCTCGCAGGTGAAATATCGATCACTGGATCCCGTTGCTTGGTACGTCCATGTATACGATGCAGATACCGGTATTGCGCGCCTCGTTCGAGGTGAAAAGCCAGAGGGGGTAGTCGGGGAAGGTGACGCAGGCATCGAGCCTGATTTCGTCGGAACGCCAGATGAAATTCAATTTCGAGCCATTCAGACCAGGAGGGGGCAGGCGAAATTCAGGGAGGCCCTGCTAGCCGCCTACAACCGTCGCTGTGCCGTAACTGGGTGCAGCATCGTTGAATTGCTCGAAGCGGCTCATATCAGACCACATGCAGAGCAGCCGGACTACAGCGTAAGCAATGGGCTTCTATTGAAAGCTGACATCCATACGCTGTACGATCTCAAGCTGCTTTCGATCGACCAACGCTGCATCGTTCACTTGGCGCCGTCCATACAGTTTTCCGAATACCGTCACCTGCATGGTCAATCTTTGCGCTTCAGCCCAGAGCGGTTCCTTCACATGCCAAGCCCGCAGACGCTGGAACGCAGGCACAAAGAATTCCTAGAAAAACATGGACTCAAGTAGCGCTTGAAGATGACGGGCAGAGAGCGCGCCGGTCGTCTGTTGGTTCAATTCCAAACTCTCAGAACTCAGAGTCACATGCGGGGAAATTCCTCCTGAGAAATGTAGCGGACGGGACGGTTCTGGTGGAGGGCGACCGATGGCCGGCCAGTTGCTGGGTTTTTAGATGGAAATGGCAGGGACGGGGCAGGAATACAGGGCGTGCCATGCGTGCGTGGACGCCTGAGAAAATGAAGACCCAACGCACCGCAGATCGGCGTTTTTGTTTCCAGCTTAAGACCTCCTCCTGTGCGGTCTGTTTCCGGTTGGTCTCCGCCTCAACGCTCAGACAATCGCTCATTTTCTCTCTTGCATTGGTGGCCCATTGATCGACCTGCCGAGTTTCTTATATCTCCCCTGTGATGCAGAACGCAATTTTCCGCATGCTGTGGCGCCTTCACGAGAACATCAATTTCGTAGTGGATATACTGTAAGGACATTCCGGCTATTCCGGCCGGTGGCTATTCAATAGCGATACAAGGATTGATATGGGAGATGCACGATGAGCCTGTTTGGCAAGCTGTTTGGTGGAGGCAAGAAGGATCAAGGCACAGGCGCCAAGGGTAGCGAACTGCTGTGGTCTAATTTGCTCGGACACCTCAATAGGTGGAAAATCCACCATCTGAGGAGTAATACATGGCAACAAGAAAGCGGAAGACATTCGATCCCAGCCTGAAGCTGGAAGTGGTTCGAATGA
>NZ_VVIW01000041.1 GCF_011682045.1 Massilia aquatica
CTTGATCTTGGTTTCGGTGGTCGCCGCCACGTCGACCTGCATCAGGAAGTGCACGCCGCCGCGCAAGTCCAGGCCCAGATTCATTGGCAGCGCGCGCAGCACCTGCATCCAGTGCGGGGTGTTCTTCACCAGGTTGACGGTGACGATGTAATCCGGTTCAGCGGGGTTGCGGTTCAGGGCGCGTTCGAGCGCCAGCTTGGCCTTGAACTGGGCGTCGGTGGTGGCGAAACGCGCACGCACGGACGTACTGTTTTCATTCCCGTCCAGTGCCACGCCATCGTGCGCGATGCCGGCCGCCTTGAGGGCGGCTTCGACCTGTTCGCTCGTCGCGTTGGTGATCTTGAGGATCGAACTGCCGGTCGTCACCTGCAGCGCAGGCGATTCGACGAAGTAGTTGGGCGCCGTGTACAAGGCACCCAGCAACAGCGCAATGACGATGAGAATGTATTTCCAGACGGGATAGCGATTCATAGTGTTCCAGCGTTCAATGTTGAGCAGTCAGGCGGCACGGGGCCGCGCGTCGGGCTTACAGGGACTTCAGCGTGTCTTTCGGCAGCAGCGTGGTGATCGAACTCTTCTGCACAACGATCGGGGTGTTGGCGGCGATGTCGATGGTGACATAGCTGTCGCTGACCTTGACGACTTTGCCGAGGATGCCGCCGGCGGTGACGACTTCATCGCCCTTGGCGAGTGCGTCCATCATCGATTTCTGCTCTTTGGCGCGTTTTTGCTGGGGGCGGATCATCAGGAAATACATGACCACGAACATCAGAATCAGGGGCAGGAAGGTGCTCATATTGCCCATCAGACTGGTATCGGCGGCAGCAGGGGCAGCTTGCGCATAAGCGTTGGAAATAAACACGGGAGACTCCGATATTGAGGTTAGTTTCGTTAAAAAATCAGCGCTGTATTCTAGCACCGCATGCTGCGGGGTAGCCAATTTGGCCTATGTGACTGCCAACTTCATTTTTGCAAGCGGGCGGGAGTTATTTATTTTTGAACAACAAACGCGCATTTCCCACACCGCCTTTATTGTAAAACCGGGGACAGACCCCGGTTTTACAACAACTGGGCACTGCACTGGCACAGGAAAAGTTGCATAACCGGGGTCTGTCCCCGGTTTTGCAACTAATTAGACACCCCGTGCGCGGCCGGCGTTGAATTCGAGGCGGAAGGCGTGGAAACGGTCGGCGTCGATGGCGTCGCGCATTTCGCTCATCAGCTTGAGGTAGTAGTGCAGGTTGTGGATCGTGTTCAGGCGCGCTCCCAAAATCTCTTTCGAGCGGTGCAGGTGGTGCAGGTAGGCGCGCGAGAAGTTCTTGCAGCAGTAGCAGTCGCAGCTCTCGTCGAGCGGCCCCTGGTCGTCCTTGTAGCGCGCGTTCTTGATCTTCACGTCGCCAAAACGCGTGAACAGCCAGCCGTTGCGGGCATTCCGGGTCGGCATGACGCAGTCGAACATGTCGATCCCGTTGGCCACGCCGGCGACCAGGTCTTCCGGCGTGCCGACGCCCATCAGGTAGTGCGGCTTGTTGGCCGGCAGGCGCGGGCCGACGTGCTCCAACATGCGCATCATGTCTTCCTTCGGCTCGCCCACCGACAGGCCGCCGATGGCGATACCCGGGAAATTGATCTCTTCCAGCCCGGCCAGCGACTCGTCGCGCAGGTTTTCGAACATGCCGCCCTGGACGATGCCGAACAGCGCGTTCGGGTTTTCCCCTTGCGTGAACTCGTTCATCGAACGCTGGGCCCAGCGCAGCGACATGCGCATCGAGGTCGCAGCTTCCACCGAGGTGGCCGGACGGCCGTCGATTTCGTAGGGTGTGCATTCGTCGAACTGCATGACGATGTCGGAATTGAGCGCGCGCTGGATCTGCATCGAAATCTCGGGCGAGAGGAACAATTTGCTGCCGTCGATGGGCGAGGAAAACTTGACGCCCTCCTCGGTGATCTTGCGCATCGCGCCGAGCGAAAACACCTGGAAGCCGCCGGAATCGGTCAGGATCGGCTTGTCCCAGCCCATGAAGCCGTGCAGGCCACCGAACTTATTGAGCACCTCGGTGCCCGGGCGCAGCCATAGGTGGAAGGTATTCCCCAAAATGATCTGCGAGCCGACCTCTTTGAGTTCGACCGGCGACATCGCCTTGACCGAGCCGTAGGTCCCGACCGGCATGAAGATCGGGGTCTCGATGACGCCGTGATTGAGCGTGAGGCGGCCGCGCCGCGCGTGCGACAGGCCGCTGGTGTCGGTCTTGAGAAGTTGGAAGTCGAGCATGGTTGGTCCGGTCTACTTGTTGTCGGTCGTGAGCAGCATGGCGTCGCCATAGCTGAAGAAGCGGTACTCGCTGGCGATGGCGTGCGCATAGGCGCCGCGGATGGCCTCATACCCGGCAAAGGCCGACACCAGCATCAGCAGGGTCGATTTGGGCAGGTGGAAGTTGGTGATCAGGCGCGTCACCGTTTTAAAGGTGTAGCCGGGCGTGATGAACAGGGCGGTGTCGGCGCTGCCGGCCACCAGTTCGCCCGACTGCGAGGCCGATTCGAGCGCGCGCAGGCTGGTGGTGCCGACCGCCACGACATCGCGCCCGGCCGCCCTGGCGGCGCGCACGGCGTCCACGGTTTCCTGCGGCACGGTGTACCACTCGGTGTGCATCTTGTGCTCGGCCAGCGCTTCGACCCGCACCGGCTGAAAGGTGCCGGCGCCCACGTGCAGGGTCACGTAGGCGAAATTGACGCCCCTGGCCTTGAGCGCGGCCAGCAGCGCCTGGTCGAAGTGCAGGCCGGCGGTGGGCGCGGCGACTGCGCCCGGCTCGCGCGAATACACGGTCTGGTAGCGCGTTTCGTCGAATTCGTCGGCATCGTGTTCAATATAAGGCGGCAGCGGCAGGCGCCCGTGCGCTTCGATCAGCTCGAACACGTCGCCGTCGAAGACGAGGGTGAAGAATTCGCCGGCGCGCTCGCCCGCGGTGACGTCAAAGGCGTCGGCCAGGCGGATGCGGTTGCCGGGCTTGGGCGACTTGGAGGCGCGCACCTGGGCCAGCACGGTGCGGCTGTCGAGGATGCGTTCGACCAGCACCTCGACGTTGCCGCCGGTTTCCTTGACGCCGAAAAAGCGCGCCTTAAGCACGCGCGTGTCGTTCATCACCAAGAGGTCGCCGGGGGCGAGCAGGCCGACGATGTCGGCAAACTGGCGGTCGACAATGGCGGTCCCGTCCAGGTGCAGCAGGCGGGAAGCGCTGCGGTCGGGCAGCGGTGTTTGCGCGATGCGCTCGGCGGGCAGGTCGAAATCGAAGTCGGAGAGCGAGTACATTCTGCTAATTTTGTAAAAAAAGGGGTCAAGAGCCGTACAATAAGGGCTCACGCGTGCAGGGCAACCCTCTATTTTACCCGCTTACGCACCGCCGTTGCTTCACCTTGCTTCAATATGCCGCCGACCAAACCGAAAACGCCACCGAAAACCAACGAAAGCAAGCTCGCCAAGCTGGGCCTGCACACCGACATGGACCTGGTGCTGCACCTGCCCATGCGCTACGAGGACGAGACCGTCGTGGTGTCGATCCGCGAAGCCTGCCTGCGCGGCGGCCATGTGTCGCAGGTCGAGGGGGTGGTCACGAAAAACGAGATCAGCTTCCGCCCCAGGCGCCAGCTGCTGGTGACCATCGCCGACGCCAGCGGCGACCTGCTGCTGCGCTTCATGAATTTTTACGGCAGCCAGGTCAAGCAACTGGCCGAGGGCACGCGCGTGCGCGCCCGGGCGGAACTGAAACACGGCTTCTTCGGGGCCGAGATGGTGCATCCGACCTACAAGGTGATTAACGAAGGCGCGCCGCTGCCGACCGTGCTCACGCCCGTGTATCCGTCGGGCGAAGGCTTGTCGCAGGCGATTTTGCGGCGCGCGATCGCCGACGCGATGAAGCGCATCGACTGGCATGACACCCTGCCGCCGGCGCTGCGCGCAGAGATGAACCTGACCGATTTCGAGCCGTCGGTGCGGCTGCTGCACTATCCGCCGCAGGAAATCGACGCCCATTCGCTGGTGGAGCGCTCGCACCCGGCCTGGATCCGCATGAAGTTCGACGAACTGCTGGCGCAGCAGCTCTCGCTCAAACGCGCGCAGCGGGCGCGCCGGGTCAAGGGGGCGCCGGTGCTCAAGGCGATCGGCGAATTGTCGGAGGCGTTTCTGGGGCAGCTGCCGTTCAAGCTGACCGGCGCGCAGCAACGCGTGCTCAAGGAAATCCGCGCCGACCTGAAAAACGGCTATCCGATGCAGCGCCTGTTGCAGGGAGACGTCGGCAGCGGCAAAACGGTGGTGTCGGCGCTGGCCGCCGCGCAGGCGATCGACAGCGGCTACCAGGCAGCCCTGATGGCGCCCACCGAAATCTTGGCCGACCAGCACTTCCGCAAGATCGCCGGCTGGATGGAGCCGCTCGGCGTGAAAGTGGCGTGGCTCACCGGCAGCCTGAAAAAGAAGGACAAGCTGGCCGCCACCGCCATGGTGGAGTCGGGCGAGGCGCAGCTGGTCATCGGCACCCACGCGCTGATCCAGGACACGGTGCAGTTTGCGAAACTGGGGCTGGTGATCGTCGACGAGCAGCACCGTTTCGGCGTCGGCCAGCGCCTCACCTTGCGCAACAAGGGCAGCAACGGCAAGACCCCGCACCAGCTGATGATGTCGGCCACGCCGATTCCGCGTACCCTGGCGATGACCTATTACGCCGACCTGGAAGTGTCGATCATCGATGAACTGCCGCCGGGGCGCAGCCCGATCGTCACGCGCGCGATCGACCAGAACCGGCGCGATGAAGTCATCGAGCGGGTGCACGCGGCGGCGCTGGAGGGACGCCAGATTTACTGGGTGTGTCCGCTGATCGAAGAATCGGAAGCGCTGCAGTTGCAGACCGCCACCGATACCCACGCCATGCTGGCCGAGGCGCTGCCCGATTTGCAGGTGGGGCTGGTGCACGGGCGCCTCAAGGCGGCCGAGAAGCAGGAGGTGATGGATGCCTTCACCGCCAACGAGGTGCAGGTGCTGGTGGCTACCACCGTGATCGAGGTGGGGGTCGATGTGCCGAATGCGTCGCTGATGGTGATCGAGCATGCGGAGCGTTTCGGCTTGTCGCAGCTGCACCAGTTGCGCGGCCGGGTGGGACGCGGCTCGGCGGCCAGCGTGTGCCTGCTGCTGTATCAGAGCCCGCTGGGGCCGATCGCCAAGCAGCGCTTGATGACCATGCGCGAGACCACCGACGGATTCGAAATCGCGCGCAGGGACCTGGAGATTCGCGGGCCGGGCGAGTTTTTAGGAGCGCGCCAGTCGGGCCAGGCGATGCTCAGGTTTGCCGACCTGGAAACCGACCAGTGGCTGGTGGAACAGGCGCGCGACGTGGCGCATAACCTGATTCATGAGGCGGTCGATGATGTGGTGGAGGCGCATCTGGCGCGCTGGCTGGGTGGTAAGGAAGAATTTCTGAAGGTGTAGGGCTGCTGCCGCCAAATTTTATCGTTTCACTCCAAACCGTCTTTCCCGCGAAGGCGGGAATCCATAGCACTTGGGCTAAGCGGAGGTGCTATGAATTCCCGCCGAGTGCCGCCTTGGCGCGGGAACGACGGGTGGTGATGGCAGCACGACGCTACAAGTCCGACGGATAGCGCAACCCGATCTGCCCGCGAATCGTATCGAGCACCCCCATCAGATGCAGCGTTTCGTCGAGCGGCATGCCCGGGCTCTCCAGCAGCCCTGCTTTCAGACAGCGCCCCACTTCCATCGCCTCGTGCACATAGCCGTTGCCCAGGTACGGCGTGTCGATCGTGCGCGCGCCGTCCGCAGTGGTCACGGTCACCGACTGCGCCCGGTGGAACATGGTGTTCATGCGCACCTGGCCGAGCGATCCGGACACGGTCAGCTCCGCCGGCGTTTTGGCCCTGAGCGAGCAGCTACACACCGACATGGCGCCGCCTTCGTGCTTGATGGTGAAGCCGGTCTGGATATCGACGCCGGTCTCGCCGATGACCGCCATGGCCTGCACCTCGGCCACCGGCCCAAGCAGCGCGGCCGCAATCGAGAGCGGGTAAATCCCCAGGTCGAGCAGGCCGCCGCCGCCCAGTTCCGGATTGTTCAGGCGGTGCAGCGGGTCTTGCGTGCCCGCGAAACCAAAATCGGCGGTTACCTGGTGCACGGTGCCGATTTCGCCCGACGCAATGATGCGTCGCACTTCGGCCAGCGCCGGCATGAAGCGGGTCCACATCGCCTCCATCAGGAACAGCTTCTTCTCGCGCGCCAGCGTCACGATCTGTTCGGCCTCGCGCCGGTTCATGGTGAAGGGCTTCTCGCACAGCACGCCCTTGCCGCCACCCAGCGCCATGACGGCATTCTCGACGTGCATCGGGTGCGGAGTGCCGATGTAGACGACATCGATATTCGGCGCCTCGGCCAACGCCTGGTAAGAACCGTAGCTCTCAAGCGCGCCGAACTCGGCGCCGAAGGCTTGCGCGCTTTCCAGGCTGCGCGAGGCCACGCCGGCCAGCACCGCGCCAGGTGTGTCGCGCAAGGCGGTGGCAAACGCGCGCGCAATCTTGCCCGTGCCCAGAATTCCCCAACGTACCGCTTCAGTCATGTGTTCTCCTCAAACGACCCGCTTGGGCCGAAATACCGTGGTGTCGGCGTAAAACGCGTGGTCCTGCCCTTCCCACCATCCCGGCACGCCAAGCACCGGCAAGGGGGTAAAGCAGGCAGTGCTCAATCCTTCGTGCGCCAGTTCGGCGGCGACTTTCCGGTCGATCCAGGCGCGCCGTTCGTCGTGCGCCAGCGCGAAGTAATCGTCGCCGGCCAGCACCACGCGCGTGTGCGCGGTGATCGCCTTGCGCGGCGCGACCAGCTTTTCCATCAGCGCGTGCCCGAACAGCCAGACTTCGGCGTCCGGCCCAAAAGCGCCACGCCGTTCGTATAGTGCCTCAATCCAGCCGTGCGCGCGCAGGGCGGCCACCAGGCGCGCGCCCTGGCCGCCGGCGCGCGCCACCAGCAGCGCCGAGTTTTCGTCGAAAATGGTGGCGCCGTCGCGCGCCGCGCCACGCGACTTGCCCACCCCGGCCAGCGCAATCTGCGCCGCCTGCAGGGCGTTCAATTGCTGTTTGATGCGCGGGAAGGTCAGCCACACCAGGCCATTGAAGAAGTCGTGCAGGTTCTCGCGCGTGGGCACGCAGCCGGTGGCGCCGATGAATTCTTCGTAGGCGCGCCCGTCGGGCAAGTCATCCTGCGGCACGAAGCGCAGCGGCAGGCCGCGCTGGTTGACCAGCGCCAGCGGCGCGGCAGCCGCGTTCAGGGCGTCGGCCACGCAGTGGACGCCGACCGGCAGGCGCGCAAACGCGGGGCGCACCGCGTCGTACCACGGGCGCGCCCAGTCAATCTGCGGCAGCATCGCTTACAGCAGTTTCCAGTTAATCTGCTCGCCGGCGTTGAGCGGCGCCAGGGTGGAATCGGCCATCGGCACGGTTTGCGGCAGGGTCCAGGCTTCGCGCTTCAAGGTCACCTGGTCGGTGTTGCGCGGCAGGTCGTAGAAGTCGGGGCCGTGGAAGCTGGCGAAGGCTTCGAGCTTGTCGAGCGCGCCGGCGCGTTCGAACGCTTCGGTGTACATCTCCATCGCGTGCAGCGCGGTGTAGCAGCCGGCGCAGCCGCACGAGGTTTCCTTGGCGCCCACCGCGTGCGGGGCCGAGTCGGTGCCGAGGAAAAAGCGCTCGTCGCCGCTGGTGGCGGCCGTCATCAGCGCCAGGCGGTGTTCTTCGCGCTTGAGCACCGGCAGGCAGTAGTAATGGGGACGAATGCCGCCCTTGAAAATCTCGTTGCGGTTGTACAGCAGGTGGTGCGCAGTGATGGTAGCGGCGATCGGGCCGTCGGCTTCGGCCACGTACTGGGCCGCGTCCTTGGTGGTGATGTGCTCGAACACGATTTTCAGTTCCGGCATGTCGCGTCGCAGCGGACGCATGACGCGCTCGATGAACACCGCCTCGCGGTCGAACAGGTCGATCTCCTGGTCGGTCACTTCGCCGTGCACCAGGAAGGGCATGCCGACTTCCTGCATCACTTCGAGCGTCTTGTAGCAGCGCGCCAGGTCGGTCACGCCGGCATCGGAATTGGTGGTGGCGCCGGCCGGGTACAGCTTGACGGCGTGGACAAAGCCGCTGTCCTGGGCACGGCGGATTTCTTCCGGGTCGGTGTTGTCGGTCAGGTAGAGCGTCATCAAAGGTTCGAAGCGCATGCCGGCCGGCAGCGCGGCCAAAATACGCTCGCGGTAGGCCTGGGCCATGGCGGTGGTGGTCACCGGGGGTTTGAGGTTCGGCATGACGATGGCGCGGGCGAACTGGCGCGCGCTGTGCGGCAGCACGCTGGCCAGGGCGGCGCCGTCGCGCAGGTGCAGGTGCCAGTCGTCGGGACGGGTGATGGTGAGACTCTGGGGGGTATCGATGGTGGACATGGCGGCTTTCGGAAAACGGATGCGGTATTTTAACCTCCGCAGGCAAGCAATCGCTCATGCTTCCTCCAAGAAACATAGCGCACGTTTGAACATGCTGCTTGCATCTGCTTTGGGAGCTTGAGATATTGACGTTTCAAACGCTACGCATGGAATCCACCTTGAAAGCTGCCAACTTCCGCTCTCTACAGATCATGCCCGATGTGCACAAAGTCGCCCAACGCACCTCGGAAAGCGGCGAACCCCTGTCCGGCTTTGCCGCGCAATCGGTGCGGCGACACATGCGGCAGCGCCGTCACCAGCGCCGCTTTATCGAACGCGGCCTGGCCTCGCGCGACGCTGCCCTGCATGGCGGCGAGTATTACAGCGCCAACGATGCGCTGCGCGATCTCGATGACATACTCGCCCAAGCTGAGGCCAAATTGACCTAACCATGTCTCGCTGATACGCGGGCGGCACCAAGCGCGCCGCCACGCTTAATGAATGATCCGCGCCAAAAACTCGCGCGCCCGCTCGGAACGGGGCGCCGTGAAAAATTCCTGGGTCGGGCTGTCTTCAACAATCCGGCCGTGATCCATGAACAAAATGCGCCCGGCCACCTTGCGCGCAAAGCCCATTTCGTGGGTGACGACCATCATGGTCATGCCTTCCTGCGCCAGGCCGACCATCACGTCGAGCACTTCGTTGATCATTTCGGGGTCGAGCGCGGAGGTGGGTTCGTCGAACAGCATGGCAATCGGGTCCATCGACAGGGCGCGCGCGATCGCCACGCGCTGCTGCTGCCCGCCAGATAACTGGCTGGGGTATTTATCCTGCTGCGCCAGCAGGCCGACCCGGTCCAGGTACTGCAAACCCTTGGCGGTCGCTTCCTCCGGGCTGCGGCCAAGCACGCGGGTCTGGCCGAGTGTGAGGTTGTCGCGTACCGACAGGTGCGGGAACAGCTCGAAATTCTGGAACACCATGCCGATGCGCGCGCGCAGGGCCGACAGGTCGGTTTTCTTGTCGCCCACCGAGACGCCGTCGACCCGCACTTGCCCCTCCTGGAACGGTTCGAGCCCGTTGACGGTCTTGATCAGGGTCGACTTGCCGGAGCCGGACGGGCCGCAAATGACCACCACGTCACCCTTGCCCACGGCGGTCGTGCAGTCGGCCAGTACCTGGAACTGGCCATACCACTTGCTGACATTTTTTAGTTCGATCATGTTGTTTTTCGTCTGTTCTGGTAGAGGAGGTGCGAGCTTGACAGCACCTGCGCCCCCTAGGATACTGCGGAACTTGCCAAGAAAATCATCACCACACTGGCTGGTTCGCTCACAAAATACCGCTATTTTGCCCGAGAACGCAGGGAGACCAGCTTTCAGCTGCTCGCTGACGACGCCGAATCGACTCAAATACAGGATGCACAGCCCATGAACCAGAAAAATCGCCTTACCCTTTACATCCTGCTGGCACTCGTGCTCGGGGTGGTGATCGGGTATGTCATCAACGTCAGCACGCCCAACCCGGCCGCTTTTGCCGAATACATGTCGCTGGTGACCACGCTGTTCCTGCGCCTGATTAAAATGATCATCGCGCCGCTGGTGTTCTCGACCCTGGTGGTCGGTATCGCCAAAATGGGCGACGCCAAGGAAGTCGGCCGCATCGGCGCCAAGGCGCTCGGCTGGTTCGTGATCGCCTCGATCCTCTCGCTCTCGCTCGGCCTGATCCTGGTCAACCTGTTCCGCCCAGGCGACGCCATGGTGGCGCACCTGCCGCCGGCCGGCGCGGTGTCGGGCATCGTTACCACCAGCCTGACCTTGAAAGAATTCGTCACCCACCTGGTGCCGTCGTCGATCGTCGATGGCATGGCCAAGAACGAAATCCTGCAGATCGTGATCTTCTCGCTGTTCTTCGGCACCGCCGCAGCGGCGGTCGGCGCACGCGCCAACCCGATGATCGAAGCCATCGACGGCGTGGCCCACGTCATGCTCAAGGTGACCGGCTATGTGATGAACCTGGCCCCGATCGCGGTGCTGGCCGCGGTGTCGGGCATTATCGCCAAGAGCGGGATCGGGATCTTGTCCACCTACGGTATCTTCATGGGCGAGTTCTACCTTGCCATCCTGGTGCTGTGGGTGGCGCTGACGATTGCCGGCTTCATCTTCCTGGGCCCGCGCGTGTTCGCCCTGCTGCGTGAAGTGCGCGAACCGACCATCCTGGCGTTTTCGACCGCGTCGTCCGAGGCGGCTTTTCCAAAGACCCTGGAAGGCCTGGAGCGCTTCGGTGTACGCAACCGCATCGCCGCCTTCGTGCTGCCGATCGGTTATTCGTTCAACCTCGATGGCTCGATGATGTACTGTACCTTTGCCACCATCTTCATCGCCCAGGCCTACGGGATCGAGCTGTCGCTGTCGACCCAGCTGACCATGATGCTGGTGCTGATGCTCACCTCCAAGGGCATGGCCGGCGTGCCGCGCGCCTCGCTGGTGGTGATCGCCGCCACGCTCGGTCAGTTCAACATTCCCGAGGCGGGCTTGCTGCTGTTGCTGGGCATCGACCACTTCCTCGACATGGCGCGTTCGGCCACCAACGTGATCGGCAATGCCATCGCCACGGCCGTCGTGGCCAAGTGGGAGGGCGAATTGAGCGACCCGGGCTTGGTCGAACCGGCCACCTCGCCGCTCAAGTAACCGGCAACGCGCACAGGGCGGAAAAGCACAGCTTTTCCGCCCTGTGCGTTTGGGGTCCTGACTTTGCCGGATCGATTTCGTGTATGCTCTTTTGCCATCATTCCTCTCGGGAGACCCGCAATGCTCAAGCTGTCCGCCATCGGTATTTTGCTCGCTTGCGGTAGTGCGCAAGCCGCCACCCAGACCGTCGATTGCGGACGCCTGCTCGATGTGAAAACCGGCGCCTGGCGCGAGAAGGTGAGCATCGTCGTGGAAGACGGCAGCATCAAGTCGGTCGGGCCGATGGGCGCTAACCCGGCAGCGGGCCACATCGACCTGTCGGCCCACTCCTGCCTGCCCGGCCTGATCGACATGCACGTGCACCTGACCGGCGAAACCCAGAAGCAGGCCGACGCCCTGCGCGACGCCATCAGCCTCAATCCGGCCGACCATGCGTACCGCTCCGTCATCTTTGCCGAGCGCACCCTCAAGGCCGGATTTACCACCGTGCGCGACCTGGGCGCGAGCGATGGCCTGAACGTCTCGCTCAAGCGCGCCATTGCGGCCGGCAGCATTCCGGGGCCGCGCATGTTCACCTCGGGGAAGTCGATCGCCACCACCGGCGGACACGCCGACCCGACCAACAATTTTTCGCACCGCCTGAGCCACGCACTGGGCACGCCCGGCCCCAATGAAGGGGTGGTCAACAGCGCCGAGGGCGCGCGTGAAGCGGTGCGCGCGCGCTACAAGGAAGGCGCGGACCTGATCAAGGTCACCGCCACCGGCGGCGTGTTGAGCCAGGCCCGCAGCGGCCAGAATTCGCAGTACACCGAAGACGAACTGCGCGCCATCATCAGCACCGCCAAGGACTACGGCTTTCGCGTGGCGGCCCATGCGCACGGCACCGAAGGCATCAAGCGCGCGCTGCGCGCCGGGATCGACTCGATCGAACACGGCACCATGATGGATGATGAAACCATCGCCCTGTTCAAGAAGCACGGCGCCTGGTTCGTGCCCACCATTTCGGCCGGCCGCTACGTGACCGACAAGGCCAAGGAGCCGGATTACTATTCGCCGCTGGTGCGCCCGAAAGCGGCCGCCATCGGCCCGCAGATCCAGGCTACCTTCGGGCGCGCCTACAAGGCGGGCGTGAAGATTGCCTTCGGCACCGATGCCGGCGTGTTCCCGCACGGCGAAAACGCCAAGGAATTCGCCTACATGGTCGAAGCGGGCATGCCGCCGCTCGAAGCGATCCGCGCCGCCACCCTGAACGCCGCTGCCCTGCTCGACCAGGGTACGCGCTTAGGTTCCGTGGAAGCGGGCTACGCGGCCGACATCATCGCCGTCACGGGCGACCCGCTGCGCGACATCGCGCTGATGCAGCAGGTACGCTTCGTCATGAAAGAGGGCGTCGTCTACAAACAACCATAAGGGACCCCGAATACCCTACTGCGCGGCGCAATTTTCGTTCTGCGATGCTCACCGTACGTTCGTACGGCTCCGCTTCTCGGACGCAACTTGCGCCGCTCGCTACGGGTCTTCGAGGCCCCCAAAATCACATCGTCAAACGAAACCCAAGGAGAACCCATGCTGTACCAGAAAACCACGCGATCGATGATCGCCCTCTTCGCCATGCTGGTGGCGGTGACCAGTGCGGTGCAAGCCGAAACGGCGCAGCCGAAGCTGGCCAACGTGACCATCCTGGCCACCGGCGGCACCATCGCCGGCACGGGCGCGAGCAGCACCACCACGGTCGGCTACACCGCCGCCACGGTGGGCGTGCAGAACCTGATCAAGGCGGTGCCGGAACTGGGCAAGGTGGCCAACGTCACCGGCGAGCAGGTATTCCAGATCGCCAGCGAGAACATGAGCAACGAGCATTGGCTCACGCTGGCCAAGCGCGTCAACGTGCTGCTGGCGCAGAACAATGTCGATGGCGTCGTCATCACGCACGGCACCGACACGCTGGAGGAAACCGCGTACTTCCTCAGCCTGGTGGTCAAGAGCCGCAAACCGGTGGTGCTGGTCGGCGCAATGCGTCCATCGACCGCGCTGTCGGCCGACGGCCCGATCAACCTGTATAACTCGGTGATGCTGGCGGCCAGCCCGGAAGCAGTCGGCAAGGGCGTGCTGGTGGCGATGAACGACCAGATCCAGTCGGCGCGCGATGTCACCAAGGTCAATACCTCGACCCTGGACAGCTTCCGCACCAGCGAACTCGGTTTGCTCGGGTATATCCAGGGCAGTAAACCATTCTTCTATCGCCAGTCGCTGCGCAAGCACACCACCGAGACCGAGTTCGATATCGGCGCGTTGCAGTCGCTGCCGCAGGTCGACATCGTGTACGGTTACGCGAACATGAATCCGGTGGCGGTCGACGCCTTCATGGCCGCCGGCGCCAAGGGCATCATCCACGCGGGCGTGGGTGACGGCAGCCTGGCCGGCAAAGTAGTGCCGTCCTTGAAAGCGGCACGCGCCAAGGGCGCGATCATCGTGCGCGCCAGCCGCGTGGGACAGGGGATTTTGGCGCGCAACGGCGAAGCCAATGACGATCAGCTGGACTTCGTGGCGGCCGATACGCTCAACCCGCAAAAGGCGCGCATCCTGCTGATGCTGGCGCTGACCAAAACGAACAGCACCAAGGAAATCCAGCGCATGTTCTACACCTACTAACTGCTTCATGGGCGGGCGCCACGCGCCCGCCATTCACTTCGGTCCGTCGATCTGGAGCATCCCCGCTCGCACCATCTCGGCATTTGCCTTGGCCAGCACCCGCGCGTACGCCGCATTCCTCAACTTCAGGCTCACGCACCTGATATCCCCCGACCTGAACTCCTGCTTGATCGCGCCCAGGCTGACGGGCTGATAGTAGGAACGCTCCCCGCCGTCTTTCTCGCGCAGGTAAAAGTAGCCGCCGGTCGCGATCGCGGCGATGATGGCCGACGCGTAAAACAGATTCTCCGACACGAACTCCGGCAAACCGGACGCGCTCAGCACCAACACCAGGAACAGCGCGGCGCACACCATGCACGCGGTCAGGAACTTGGCCATCGAGTTCTTGCGCACGCGCGCGGCGCTGCCCTTGCATTTGCCACAGTAGGGAAAGGTCTCCAGGAGCGTGAGCTGGGTGCCCGCAAACAGCATGAAGCGGGTGCGCCGCATCGGCGTCTCATACAGGTTCAGGTCACCGGAGGCGCCGCAGTTGCAGCAGTTATCGAGCGGGGTGGTGAGATTTAACTCGATGGTTTGTTCGATGCTGATCATATTTTCACGGAGATGGGATGCCAGCAGACATTCTCCGTGGAAATATTTGTTGTGTAAATACTTTTCGCCATGCGTACGGCGACCACGGGCAGCCGTGCAACAGTCGCGATGCCCTTACTCCACGGCTTCTTCGTCCTGCTTCGCCTGCTGCCGTTCCCACATCTGGGCATACAGGCCGTTCGCCGCCAGGAGGGCGTAATGCGTTCCGCGCTCCACGATGCGGCCGTGATCGAGCACCAGAATTTGCTCGGCGTCGGCCACCGTCGAGAGGCGGTGCGCAATCACCAGGGTGGTGCGGTTCTTCGCGATTTCCTTCAACTGCGCCTGGATCGCCTGTTCGGCCTTGGAGTCGAGGGCGGAAGTGGCTTCGTCAAAAATCAGGATCGCCGGGTCCTTGAGCAGGGTGCGTGCAATGGCCACGCGCTGCTTTTCGCCGCCCGACAGCTTGAGTCCGCGCTCGCCCACCATGGTGGCGTAACCGTCCGGCAGCGTTTCGATGAAGTCGTGGATCGAGGCCGCGCGCGCGGCGGCGATGATGTCGTCCTTGCCCGCTCCCGGTTTGCCGTAGGCGATGTTGTATTCGATGGTGTCGTTGAACAGCACCGTATCCTGCGGCACGATGCCGATCGCCCGGCGCAGCGATTCCTGGGTGAGCTTGCGCAGGTCCTGGCCGTCGATGGTGATTGCACCGCTGTTGACGTCATAAAAACGGAACAGGAGGCGCGACAAGGTCGACTTGCCTGAGCCGCTGTGGCCCACCACGGCGGTGGTGGTGCCGGCCGCGATCGTGAAATCGACATCGAACAGGATCTGGCGCTTCGCTTCGTAGCTGAAGTTCACGTTCGAGAACGCGACTTGCGCGCCGTGGGTGGCCAGGGTCTTGGCGCCCTTGCTGTCGGCCACTTCGCGGTTCTGGTCCAGCAGCGAGAACAGGCGCTCCATGTCGGCCAGGCTTTGCTTGATTTCGCGGTAGATCACGCCAAGGAAGTTAAGCGGAATGTACAGCTGGATCATGAAGGAGTTCACCAGCACCAGGTCGCCCAGGGTCATGCTGCCGGCGATGACGCCTTCGGTCGCGCGCCACAAAATCAGGGTGACGGCGGTGGCGATGATCAGCGACTGGCCGGTGTTGAGGACCGAGAGCGAGGTTTGCGACTTGACGCCGGCGTTCTCGTAGTTTTTCAGGCCTTCGTCGTAGCGCGCCGCTTCGTAGTCTTCGTTGCCGAAGTACTTCACGGTTTCGTAGTTGATCAGCGAGTCGATGGCCTTGGTGTTGGCCTTGGAATCGAGGTCGTTCATGGTGCGCCGGAAGTGGGTGCGCCAGTCGGTGACGATGACGGTGAACGCAATGTAGGTCACCAGCGCCACGCCGGTAATGGCGCTGAACCAGATGTCGTAGTGGGTCACCAGGTAGCCCAGCACCAGGGTGATCTCGACCAGGGTCGGCAAAATGTTAAACAGGGTGTACGAGATGAGCGAGCTGACGCCGCGCGTGCCGCGTTCGATATCGCGCGTCATGCCGCCGGTCTGGCGGTTCAGGTGAAAGCGCAGCGAGAGCGCGTGCAGGTGGCGGAACACGCGCAGCGCGATGGTGCGCACGGCGCGCTGGGTGACGCGCGCGAACAGGAATTCGCGCAGCTCGGTAAACACGGTGGTCGACAGGCGCAGCAGGCCGTAGGCGACCAGCGCGCCGAGCGGCAGCACCAGCAGCGCCTTCGGGTTCGACGGATTGATGGTCAGCTGGTCGATCAGCTGCTTCATCACCAGCGGCACGCCGACGTTGGCCAGCTTGGCCGCGATCAGGCAGCCCAGCGCCGCCATCACGCGCCATTTGTAGACCCACAGGTAGGGAATCAGGGTCTTTAAGGTGCCCCAGTCGCTGCGGCGCGGGACGTTCGGGTCGACGGGAGGCGGGGGTGAAGAATGACGGCGCATGGCGGAGCTCGGGGATTTGTGGTTCAATTCCGGTCGATTGTAGCCCTTCAAGAGATTTTACGATGACCACGCCAGAAAACGCCGTACCTGTTCCCACTCCCGCGCTCTCCCCGCGAGGTCTCCCAGCCGGCAAGATGCCCGAGCTGCGGGTCATGCCCGCGCCGTCCGACGCTAACGTCTACGGCGATGTGTTCGGCGGCTGGATCATGGCGCAGGTCGACATTGCCGGCTCGCTACCGGCCACGCGGCGCGCCAACGGACGCGTGGCCACCGTTGCGGTGAACTCGTTCGTCTTCAAAAACCCCGTGTTCGTCGGTGATCTGCTGTCTTTTTATGCCGATATCACCAAGGTCGGAAACACTTCGATCACCGTGTATGTGGAAGTTTACGCCGAGCGTAACCGCCTGCAGGCCAACACCGTCAAGGTGACCGAGGCCACGCTGACCTATGTGGCCACCGGCGACGACCGCAAGCCGCGCAAGGTGCCGGCGCTCGATGAGCTGATGTTCCCGCAAGAGCGCTAGGCGGAACCTTGGACGCGCCGCGCCGCCTCTTTTTACAGCATGCGGCGCTTGCCGCCGGCGGCTTTGTGCTGCCGGGTGCGCACGCGCGTCCCCCAGGCACGGCCTATCCTTTCAGCCTGGGGGTGGCCTCGGGCTCTCCCCTGCCCGATTCGGTGGTGCTGTGGACGCGTATCCTGAACGACCCGTTAAATGCCGCAGCCACGCCGGCGGTCGCCTTTGCGGTGCGCTGGGAAGTGGCGCACGACCAGGCGTTTACGCGCATCGTGGCCAAGGGCACGGCCAGCGCGCTGCCGGCGCTGGCGCACAGCGTGCACGTGGACGTGCGCGGCCTGGAACCGGCACGCTGGTACTGGTACCGCTTCATGCTGGGCGACGCGGTCAGCCCGGCCGGGCGCACCCGCACCGCACCAAAGCCAGATTCCATGCCGGCCGCCCTTAAACTGGCGGTGGCCTCATGCCAGCACTGGGAATTCGGCAGCTACGCCGCGCACCGCCACATCGCCGCCGCCGCGCCGGACCTGGTGGCGTTTTTGGGCGACTATATCTACGAGTGGGGGCCTTACCAGTTGGCGCACCCTGCTTCGGCCGTGCGCAGGGCGGAATCATTCTCGCTGGCCGAGTATCGCGCGCGCTATGCGCAGTACAAGAGCGACGCCGATTTGCAGGGTGCGCACCTGGCGGCGCCCTGGATCGTGACCTGGGACGACCACGAGGTGGGCAATGATTACGCGGGCGACCGCGACGAACGGCTCGACGCCGGCTTTGCGCTGCGGCGCGCGGCGGCCTACCAGGCGTTTTATGAGCATATGCCCCTGCGGCTGGTGCTGGCGCGGCCGGGCGACTACGGCGGCATGCGCATGTACCAGCGCTACGACTGGGGGCGGCTGGCGCGCTTTCATGTGCTGGACGACCGCCAGTACCGCGCCACGCATGCGTGCGGGCCGGCGGGACGGGGCGGTTCGAGTTCGGTCACGCGCGCCTGTGCGGCGCTGCGCGACCCCGCGCGCACGATGCTGGGGCGCGAGCAGGAAGCATGGCTGGCCGAGGGCTTCCAAACGTCCAAGGCGCGCTGGAACCTGATCGCGCAGCAGACGCCGATGGCGCAATCGAGCCAGCTGCCGATTGCCAAACCGGGCGATGGGCGCTTCTGGAACGATGGGTGGGATGGCTATCCGATGGCGCGCCAGCGCCTGTTCGATGCGCTGGGCAAAAGCGGCGCGGCCAATCCGCTGGTGCTGGCCGGCGACGTGCACACGTTTTATGCGTCGGATTTGCAGAAGGACTTCAACCGGCCGGCCTCGAAAGGCAATCCGGTGATTGCGACCGAGTTTTGCGGGACCTCGGTGACATCGAGTTCACGGCCGCAGGCGCGCACCTTGCAGTACTTGGAGATGAACCGGCATACCAAATACGGCCGCAGCGACAAGCGCGGTTTCATGCTGATGGATGTGACGCCGGAGAAGACCACGACCGTATTCGTCGGCCTGGACGACGTGCGCAACGCGCAGTCGGGCAAGGCGACCCTGGCGACGTTTGAAGTCGCCAACGGAAAAGCGGGAGCGCGCCAGGTGTAAGTTACTTGGCGCCTCCCCTGATATTACGCCGTCACGACCGGCGCCGGATCGCGCAGTTCGCGGCGCAGGATCTTGCCGACGTTGGTCTTCGGCAGATCGGTGCGGAACTCGATGTACTTCGGCTTTTTGTAGGCAGTGAGCTGCTCCTTGCAGAAGTCGAGCAGGTCTTCCGCCGTCAGGTTCGGGTCCTTGCGCACCACGAACAGCTTGACCGCTTCGCCCGAGTTATGGTCCGGCACACCGATGCACGCGCATTCGAGCACGCCCGGATGCGACGAGATCACGCTTTCGATTTCGTTGGGATAGACGTTAAAGCCCGACACCAGGATCATGTCCTTCTTGCGGTCGACGATCTTGGTGTAGCCCTTGTCATCCATGATGCCGATGTCACCGGTCTTGAAGAAGCCGTCGGCGGTCATCGACTTGGCGGTTTCGTCGTCGCGCTTCCAGTAGCCGGCCATGACCTGCGGGCCGCGGATGCCGATTTCACCGCGCTCGCCCAGCGGCACGTGGTTGCCGTTGTCGTCCAGGATGGCGATGTCGGTGGAGGGATACGGCAGGCCGATCGACCCGGTGAATTCCTTGATGTCGCAGCGGTTGGCGGTGGCCACCGGGGACGTTTCGGACATGCCGTAGCCTTCGATGATCGGGGTGCCGGTCAGCTTGAGCCAGCGGTCGGCCACCGACTGCTGCACCGACATGCCGCCGCCGTTACACACCTTGAAGCTGGAAAAATCGAGCTTGGCGAATTCGGCGTTGTTGAGCAGGCCGTTGTACAGGGTATTCACGGCCGGGAAAACATTGATGCGGTATTTGCCCAGTTCCTTGACGAAGCCAGGCATGTCGCGCGGGTTCGGGATGAGCACATTCATGCCGCCCAGGCGCGTGGACATCAGCGCGCACACGGTGAGCGAATAGATATGGTACAGCGGCAGCGCGCACATGAATTGCAGCTGCTGTCCCTTGGGCAGGGTGTCGAGGGTCGGCTGCAGCCAGGCTTCGTTCTGCAGCACGTTGGCGATCACATTCTTGTGCAGCAGGACCGCGCCCTTGGACACGCCCGTGGTGCCGCCGGTGTACTGCAGGAACGCGATGTCGTCGTGGCCGAGCGTGGCGGGGGCGAGAGTCAGGTGCGCGCCTTCCGAGATCACCTTGTTGAACGGGACCGCATCCGGCAGCGAGAACGCCGGCACCAGTTTTTTGACCTTGCGCACCACCAGGTTGACGATCATGCCTTTCAGGGGGCCGAGCAGGTCGCCCATGGTGGCCATGATGACGTGCTTGATCTGGGTCTTGGCCAGCACTTCCTGCACTGTGTGGGCGAAGTTTTCCAGCACGACGATGGCTTCGGCGCCCGAGTCGATCATCTGGTGCTGCAGTTCGCGCGGGGTGTAGAGCGGGTTGACGTTGACGATCACGTAGCCGGCGCGCAGCGCGGCGGCCATGGCCACCGGGTACTGCAGCACGTTGGGCAGCATGATGGCCACGCGCGCGCCGGGTTTGAGGCCGCGGCTTTGCAGCCAGGCGCCCATCTGCGCCGACATGCGGTCCAGTTCCGCGTAGGTGATGGACTTGTCCATGCAAACGTAGGCCTTGCGGTCGGCGTACTTGCGGAAAGCTTCTTCCAGCAGGTGAGTGAGCGAGCGGTATTGCGTGTAATCGATTTCCGCAGGAACGCCCTCCTGGTACGACTTAAGCCAAAACTTGTCCATCTATGCCTCGTCTTTTCTACTCTAACTGTTCGGAACCTCGAAAAACCTACTGCGCGGCGCAATTTTCGTCCTGCGATGCTCACCGTACATTCGTACGGCTGTGCTTCTCGGACATAACTTGCGCCGCTCGCTACGGTTTTTCGAGGTCCCCTCTGAATGCAAAAGACCGCCCGCAGGCGGTCGTGCCGCTAATTCATTGGATCGGGAACGTTACCGTTACCGCCGCTTACGCTACGTGTTTTTCATCGCGCAGCACGCGGCGCAGGATTTTCCCGACATTGGTTTTCGGGAGCTCGCTGCGGAATTCGATGTACTTCGGCTTTTTATAGCCGGTGAATTCCTGCTTGCAGTAAGCCATCAATTGTTCGACCGTCAGGGTCGGGTCCTTGCGCACCACGAATACCTTGACCGCTTCGCCGGAATGCTCGTCCGGCACGCCGACACAAGCGCATTCGAGCACGCCGGGGTGCTTGGAAATGACTTCTTCAAGTTCATTCGGGTAGACATTAAAGCCCGAGACCAGGATCATATCCTTTTTGCGGTCCACGATTTTTATCATGCCGTGCTCGTTCATGATGCCGACGTCGCCGGATTTGAAGAATCCATCGGCCGTCATGACCTTGGCCGTTTCGTCCGCACGGTTCCAATACCCGGCCATCACCTGCGGGCCGCGAATCGCGATTTCGCCCGGCTCGCCCAGCGCCACCGGATTGCCGGCATCGTCGAGAATCGCCACGTCGGTCGACGGCACCGGCATGCCGATGGTGCCGGTGAAGTCAAGCAGGTCGGAACGGTTGCAGGTGGCCACCGGCGCGGTTTCGGACAGGCCGTAACCTTCGATGATGCAGCTGCCGGTGACTTTTTTCCATTTGTCGTTGACGATCTGCTGCACCGCCATGCCGCCGCCGTTGGAAATCTTCAGGGCCGAAAAATCGACCTTGCCGATATCGGGATGGTTCAGCAGCGCGTTATACAGGGTATTGACCGCCGGGAGCATGTTGATCTTGTATTTGCACAGTTCCTTGATAAAGCCGCCGATATCGCGCGGATTGGGAATCAGGATATTCAGGGCGCCCACGCGCATGCCCCACATGGCGCAGCAGGTCAGTGCAAAGATATGGTACAGCGGCAGCGCGCAGACAATCACCACCTGCTCGACCACGGGCGCCTTGACCAGCGCCGGCTGCGACCAGGCTTCGCTTTGCAGGACGTTGGCGATCACGTTGCGGTGCGTCAAAGTCGCGCCTTTCGATACGCCGGTGGTGCCGCCCGTGTACTGCAGGAAGGCGACGTCGGTGGCGCTGGCCTTGACCGGGGTAAAGGTCATCTTTTCGCCCTGCGCCAGCACCTCCTTGAAACGCACGGTGTTGGGCAGCGAAAACGCCGGCACCATTTTCTTGACGTTGCGCACGACAAAATTGACGATTACGCCTTTGACGCCGCCGAGCATCTCGCCCATGCTGGCCACCACGATGTGCTTGACCGGGGTTTTGGTGAGGACTTGTTCGAGCGTATGGGCAAAGTTTTCCAGGACGATGATCGCTTCGCTGCCGGAATCGGTGAGCTGGTGCTCCAGCTCGCGCGGGGTGTACAGCGGGTTGACGTTGACCACGGTGTAGCCGGCGCGCAGGATGGCGGCGATGGCAATCGGATATTGCAACACATTGGGCATCATCACGGCCACGCGCGCACCCCTGGACAGGCCGCGGCTCTGGAGCCAGGCGGCCATGCGTTTCGAATACTGGTCGAGCTCGCCGTAGGTGAGGAATTTGTCCATGCAGACGTAGGCGTTGCGCGTCGCGAATTTCTTGAACGATTCGTCAAGTAATTGAACTAATGAGCCGTACTGGTCGGGGTCGATCTCCGCAGGGACGTTCGCGGGATAGGATTTCAGCCAAATCTTGTCCATATGTGTGCCTCAGTCTCAGAATATTATCGTTATGTGGGTTCGGCGCACATTGCCGACCAGTATCTTTGCGCTCAAGAAAATAAACCGAGCGTGCGCTTTATTACGCTGTCTGTGATGCTATCGGGCGATGCGCTCCGATGCAAGCGCTTTTGCTGCTATTTAAGACAGGCTTGATGCACCCACCTTTTGGTGCGGTGCCGCAACACCCATTGGTATGGCAGAAAAGTTGCCGGCGTTTGTTCAGGCGCCGGCGAGTGCTTTCAGGCGGCGGTGGCGCTCGTCGCGCTCGAGTTCGGCCAGGGCCCTGGCGGCGGCGTAGAAACGGGGGAAAGTTTTCTCGCGCGCCAACAGGGCGCGGAAGGCGGGAATGAAATCGTTGTAGGTGGCGATCGATGCCAGATGCGCGTTGGAGAGTGGTTCGGCGAAGAAACGGTCGTAGCCGGCGTACCCGCCCCAGCTCGCCTTTAGCAGCTGGTAGTCGTCCTGCAGCTTCTGGAACAGGCGGGCTTTGGCGGCGCGTTTTTCGGCCACGCTGATCTTCGAGGCATAGGCTTTTTCCAGCGCATCGCGGCAGCCCAAGAGCAAGGACAGGAATTGCTTCTTGCGCGCCGAAATCTTGAGGTAGTTCTCGCGCATGGTCTCGTTACCGTAACCGCTGAGCCAGCGTTCCACGCCGGCCTCTTCTACCGCGCTGGCGAAAGATTCGTTAAATTGCGAGTCGCCGGCCACGTAGACCACCTGATGCGACAGTTCGTGGAAAATCAGGCGCGCCAGTTCGGCGTCGGGATAGTGGATGAAGGTGGAAATGAGCGGGTCGTTGAACCAGCCCAGGGTCGAGTATGCCGGCACGCCGCCGACCGAGACATCGTTGCCTTCTTCGCGCAGCACGCGCGCATATTCGGTGGCGTCTTCCTTGCTGTAGTAGCCGCGGTAGGTGACGCAGCCGGCCACCGGGAAGCACCACTGGATCGGTTTGAGCGACAGTTCCGGCGCGGCCACCACATTCCACAGTACAAAGGGCCGGCTCAGGGCCGCGTAATTCTTGTAGCTGTTGTTGTCGGGCAGGCCCAGTTCCTTGACGGCAAAGGTGCGGATCTGGCGCGCCGTGGCCAGGCGCACGCGCAGCTTGGCGTCGGTGGCGTTGTCGTTCAACCAATCGTCGATGGAGCGCGCGTCCGACAGCAGGGTCAGCTGGCCCTGGGCCGCCTGGCGGTAGTAATTCAGACTGGAGCAACTGGCCAGCAGCAATGCCGCCGTGCCTGCGATCAGGCCGTTGCGGGCCCGTCTGCTGAGTTTCATCCTGCACCCCCTTTGGGTTTTAGGCTTTTTCCACCTGGACCAAGGTATCGTAAAACGTCGGCGCGCGGCCCATGTCGGTCAGGCGCTGGCTGGTCACTTCATTGGCATTCTTGCCGTCGCTCGCCAGTTTCTTCCACCATACCGACAGGCCCACCACCAGCCCGGCGCGCGCTTTCGGCGTGACCCGGGCCTTGGCCACGAACGAGCCGCGGTCGTTGAAAATGCGCACCATCTGGCCATGCTCGATGCCGCGCGCGGCGCTGTCGTCGGGATGGATGTCGAGCCGCGGTTCGCCTTCGGTCGCGCGCAGGCTGGTCACGTTCACAAACGTCGAGTTGAGGAAATTGCGCGCCGGTGGGGAAATCATGGCCAGCGGATATTTTGCCGCCAGCGCCGGATTGCTGGCCACCGATTCGTAAGGCGGAATATGCGCCGGCAGCGGGTCGAGGCCGTCGGCCAGCATGCTGGCTGAATAGAATTCGCACTTCCCCGATGGCGTGGGGAAACCGCCTTCGGCGAACGGCGCGGCCGGCATCGCCAGCTTTTGCCAGCCCTTGCGCTTGAGCGATTCCCAATCAAAATGAATCGCGCGCGGATGGCTGGCGTCGAACGATTGCGCGGCGATCTGGTCGTCGGTTTCCTGGAAGCAGGGATCATCGAATCCCATGCGCGCGGCCAGCAGGCGGAAGATTTCGGTGTTGGGCTTGGCTTCGCCGAGCGGCGCGATGGCGGCGTTGTTGGCCATCATGTACAGGTGGCCGTAAGTGCTGTGGGCGTCCACGTGTTCCAGCTGCGTGGTGGCGGGCAGCAAGATGTCGGCGTAGTCGGCGCTGTCGGTCTGGAAATGTTCGAGCACGACGGTGAACAGGTCGTCGCGCGCAAAGCCGCGCATGACCTTGCCGGAATCCGGAGCGATCGCCAGCGGGTTGGCGTTGTACACAATCACGGCTTCGATTTTCGGGCCGAACCCGGCGGATGTGTCGCGCAGCAAGTCGTCGCCGATGGTGGTCATGTTGATGGTGCGTACCGGCTGCTTGAGCAAGTCCGGACGTTGCAGCTTTTGCTTGTTGGTCGGGAACGAGCCCGAGGACGACAGCTGCACCCCGCCGGCCGCATGGCGCCAGGCGCCCACCAGCGCCGGCAGGCAGGTGATGTTGCGTACGGCCATGCCGCCACCGCGCACACGTTGCACACCGTAATTGGTGCGGATCGCCACCGGTTCGCCGCGCCGCGCCGTTTCGCCGTATTCGCGCGCCAGGTTGTCGACTTCTTCGGCGGAAATGCCGCAGGTCTCGGCGACGCGCTCGGGCGGCCATTCGGCCGCGCGCTCTTTGAGTTGCTCGTAGCCCAGGGTGTACCTGGCGATGTAATCGTCGTCGATCAGCTTGTCGCGGATCAGCACGTGCATGAGGCCCAGCGCCAGCGCGGTATCCGTGCCGGGCAGCAGGGCAATGTGCTGGTGGCATTTTTCGGCCGTCAGGGAACGATACGGGTCGATCGCGATCAGGCGCGCGCCCTTGCGCTTGGCTTCCTGGGCGCGCATCCAGAAATGCAGGTTGGAGGCGATCGGGTTGCCGCCCCAGATGATGATCAGTTTGGCATCCTGGAACTGCTCGACATCGGTGCCGATGGTGGCGCCGATGGTGTATTTGTAGCCGGTAAAGCCGGCCGTGGCGCAAATGGTGCGGTCGAGCAAGGACGCGCCGATGTGGTGGAAAAAGCGCGCCGACATCGACTCGCCCTGCACCAGGCCCATGGTGCCGGCGTAGCTGTAGGGCAGGATGGCTTGCGGGGCGCGCGCGGCGATCTCTGTTAACCGGCTGGCAATGGTGTCGATCGCCTCGTCCCAGCTGATCCGTTCGAACTTGCCCTCGCCCTTGTTGCCCACGCGGCGCATGGGATGCAGCAGGCGCTCGGCGTGGTAGGTGCGTTCGGCATAGCGCGAGACCTTGGTGCACAGCACGCCGGCCGTGGTCGGATGGTCGGGGTCGCCTTTGACTTCGGTGGCAACGCCGTCTTCCACGGTGATGAGCAGGGCGCAGGTATCGGGACAGTCGTGCGGGCAGGTGGCCCTCACTTGAGTGGTGGTCATTGCAAGATCCAGGGAAACAGGTGTTGAAACCCTTACTTTATACGATTCCGCGACTGTTGATGAGAAGCAGCTTCGCTCTGGCAGCCTGATGCCCAGAAGGACTACAAAACTGCCACAAATGGGTTAACATTCCCGCATGAGTGGAGAATGATATGAACCTTGTTGAACCGATTATCGCCTTCCAGAGTGCGCTGGAGCAAATCCGGCGCGACCTGCATGCGCATCCGGAATTGTGTTACGAAGAAGTGCGCACCGCCGACGTCGTCGCCGCCCGCCTGACCGAGTGGGGCATTCCCATCGTGCGCGGGCTGGGCCTGACGGGCGTGGTGGGCATCATCCAGAACGGCACGTCGAAGCGCGCCATCGGGCTGCGGGCCGACATGGATGCCTTGCCTATGCAAGAAATCAACAGTTTCGAGCATGCTTCGCGCCATCCGGGCAAGATGCACGCCTGCGGCCACGACGGCCATACGGCCATGCTGCTTGGGGCGGCGCATCATCTGTCAAAACACCGCAATTTCGACGGCACCGTGTACCTGATTTTCCAGCCGGCGGAAGAAGGCGGCGGCGGTGCGCGGCGCATGATGCAGGACGGCCTGTTCGACCAGTTTCCCATGGATGCCGTGTACGGCATGCACAACTGGCCGGGCATGCCGATGGGCACCTTTGGCGTCGTAGCGGGGCCGATGATGGCGTCCAGCAACGAGTTCCGCGTGGTGGTCAAGGGCAAGGGTTGCCATGCGGCCCAGCCGCACCGCGGCGTCGATCCGGTCATGGTGGCGGTGCAGATCGCCCAGTCGTGGCAAACCATCATTTCACGCGAGAAAAGTCCGCTCGATACGGCGGTGTTGTCGATCACGCAAATCCATGCCGGCAGCGCCACCAATGTGATTCCCGACGAAGCGGTGCTGATCGGCACCGTGCGCACGTTTACCACGCCGGTGCTGGACCTGATCGAGCAGCGCATGGGCGAGATTGCCCGGCATTGCGCGGCGGGATTCAATGCCACGGTCGACTTCCAGTTCAAGCGTAACTATCCGCCGCTGGTCAATCATGCGCGCGAAACGGCGTTTGCGGTCGAGGCGATGACGGCTGTGGTGGGGGCCGACAAGGTCAACGCCGACACCGAACCGACCATGGGCGCGGAGGATTTTGCCTTCATGCTGCAGGAAAAGCCGGGGTGTTATGTGTTCATCGGCAATGGCGAGGGCGATCACCGGGCCGGTGGTCATGGGCTGGGGCCGTGCCAGTTGCACAATGCCAGCTACGACTTCAACGATCATCTGTTGCCGATCGGCGCAAGTTACTGGGTGCGGCTGGCGGAGATGCAGCTGGCAGTTCAAGCCGGCGACTGAGCCTGACCACTTTGGCCCCGCCTGCGCGCGCCTGCGCGGGGGCGACGGTGGGCCGGACTCAAGCCGGGTTGGCGCTTACATCGGCGGCAACTGGTCCGGCGCCGTACCCAGGCGCTGGCCGGGATTCATTTTTTCCAGCGCCAGCAGGGCGGCGGCGTGGTCCGCACGCGGAAGGTCGTCGGCAATGCTGCGGTAATTGGCGGTAACGACCGACGTGACCGGCAACACCAGCCCGGCATCGGCGGCGGCCACCAGCACGTTCTGCAAATCCTTGAGCTGGCTCGTGACTTGGCCGCCGGGAATGAAATTGCGGTCCAGCATGCGCTGGCCGTGCAGCTCCAGGATGCGGCTTTCCGCAAATCCTCCCCGAATCGCGCTGCGCACGGCGGCCGGATCGGCGCCGGCGGCCTGGGCCAGCAACAGCGCCTCGGCCACGATGTTCAGCGTGCCCCCAACGATCAACTGATTGCACAATTTGGCCACCTGTCCACTGCCGGCGGGGCCGACCAGGGTCGGCCGTCCCATGGCGCGTAGCACCGGCTCGGCGCTGGCAAAGTCGTCAGGCGCACCGCCGGCCATGATCGCCAGGCTGCCCGCTTGCGCACCTGCAACGCCACCCGACACAGGTGCATCGAGAAAGCGGACTTGATGGGCAGCCAGGCGCGCATGGAAGGCCAGCGCTTCGCCATGCTGGGTGGAACTCATGTCGATCCACAGGGCGCCGGGGAGCAGACTGGGCAGCGCGGCGTCGATCACCTCCCCCACCACGGTGCCGGACGCAAGCATGGAGATGACGATTCCGGCCGCGCATACGGCTGCCTCGATCTCCTCGCAGGGCTGAACACCGGCCGGGCGCAAGGCCTCGGCCTTATCGGGAGAACGGTTCCAGGCGCGTACCGTATAGCCGGCGCCGGCAAGGCGGACAGCCATCGGATGGCCCATCAGGCCGATGCCGAGAAACGCGATGGTAGGGGTAGTCAGGGCGGCCTCCCGGGATGGAAGTGGATGATGGTTTGAGAATGTCATTTTAATAAAATGCGCGCACGCGTGATCCAAGGCGAGCTTTCCGCTTCGCCGGTACAATAGTGGATACGTTAATCATTATGAATTAGCGTGACTATCTAAGAAAGCCCTAAATATGTCCCTGTTAAACATGAAGCTGAGTGCCTCGCTGGCAGCGCTTGCGGTGATGGCCGCAGCCCCGTGCGCGTTCGCGTCCGACAAAGTTATCGATAACGCCTCGCTGGAAGTCGGCGGCGGCGCCAAGGTCCAGATGGTCCGCTTCGGCGTGCAAAAAGACTGGAGCCAGCGCTGGTTCCAATCGAACGGCACCCACATCAGCGGTTACTGGGACGCCTCGATCGCCCAATGGCGCGGCAATGCGTATCAAAACGTGGATGGCCAACACCAGAACATCACGAATATCGGATTTACACCGGTGTTCCGTTTCCAGGCGGACGATATGACCGGCTGGTATGGCGAGGCGGGCATCGGCCTGAACTTGCTGTCGAAGCGCTATGACAACGATTCGAACCGGCTGTCGACCGCGTTCCAGTTCGGCGACCACCTGGGCGCCGGCTATGTATTCGCCAATCAATGGGATGTGGGCATGAAGATTCAACACTTCTCGAACGGCGGCTACAAGAAGCCCAACAGCGGCGTAAACTTCCTGGTACTGAAGGTATCGCGCGCTTTCTGATGACAGCTGCAGTGCAGACTTGCTGAACGGCGCCCGATGCGAATCGGGCGCCGTTTTGCTTTGGTGGATCAGTAGGACGACAGGGCTTTGTCGAACTTGATCAGCCACAGGCGGCTTGGGCGTTCCTTGTCGGCGCCACGGCCGACGCGGATCTGGTTGGCTTCAACGCAGCCGGCACCGTTGGCGGCAATGATGCCGCCGGCGGCGTTGACGTTGCATTTGGTGACATCGGCCTCAGCCACGGTCTTGCCATCCGGCCCGGTGACGCGGGTGACCATGCCGAAGTCGTTGTCGTTGGTAAGCGCCAGGGTCATCCCGTCGACCAGGGCCAGGCCTTCGGCTTTTTCGGCCAGCCAGCCGATCGCGTTCAGGTCCAGCAGCAAGGTCTTTTTCAGCGGCACCACGCCGGCCCAGCTGGCGCCGTTGACTGCGCTGCCGCTCATGCTGCTTTTTTCCAGGTCGGACGTGTCCGGATTGAAACCTGATGCGAGGATGTTGCTGGCCTCGCCGATCTGGACCAGCATCAAGCTGTTGAACACCTTGCCATTGGCGCCGGCGCCCTGCTCGATGACAATGAATTTGCCCTTGCCCAGCGCGACCATGTCGCCCAGCTTGGCGTTGCCGGTGCGCCCGTCCGCGTAATCCTTGCCGTCGAGCGGATAGGCGAACATGCGGGTGGTCGCGCCGGTGACAGGGTCGAATTCGATCCAGCGCGTAAAGCGGGCGAAGCGTTCCACCTGTTCATTCTTGCCGGTCACGGCGTAGGCCGCCGTGCCGTCGCTGAGCGGGCTTTGCAGGAAAGCGTGGATCTTGTCGCTGGCCGTGTCGAGCGTCATGCCTTCCATGCCGCGGTTGGCGCGGCGCTTGGCGAGAATGACGGGCAAGCCGTTGCCGGGTGCATATTTGGCCTGGATGACGCCGCTGGTGGCGTCAATGCGCGCCAAAAACGGGCCGTACTCGTCGCTGACCCAGAGGGCATTGCGGCGCTGGTCGACGGCGATCGCTTCGCTGTCGATGCCGCCGGCGTTGAACACGGCCTTGCCGGTTGGATCGAACCTCATCGCATCAAATACCGGGATTTCGGCCGAGTTGCCGAGCGATCCGGCCGGGACCGGCAAACCGGATGCGTTTACGCCGGGCGCTGCCTTGATCGGCAGGCTGGAACTCAGGGTGGCGCCGTTCTTGCCGATTGTGAATACGCCGATCGACGGCGTAAAGCTGGGCGAAGGGAAAATCTTGCTGCCCATCGTGCCTTTGCCGTCGAGCGCGGGCAGGTTGGGGCCGTCGCCATTCGGGCCGCGGTCGGTCAGGCCGTAGAATTCAAGGTCGCCGTTGGCGTTCTTGCCCTTGAATGCGAGTCCGGAACCGTAGGAGGGCAGGAAGCCTTGCGGAAACTCCGCCTTCACGGCGGCGTTGGCGCCTTCGTACGGGACGTGGAAATTCGTTGCCGCCCGCACCTGGTAGCGCGTCACGCTGGTGGCGACGGTGCCCAGCGGCGTGGACTGGGTGAATTGCTCGACTGCGGGCGTGCCGACGGTCCCAGCGAGGGTATCTTCGAAATGTTCGCGTGCCAGCATGCGACGGTCGTCGTCGATGCGGCGTTCGCCGTAGGCGCTGCCGGCCAGATGACCCGCCAGCGCGCTGTTAAAGGCGGGCGCGGCCGCATTGAAGTCGAGATTCTTGCCGGCCAGCGCAGCTTTTGCGTCGGCACCGAGCTTGATGCCGTTGGACGGGTCGTTATCCTCGTCGAGCAATTGCAGGGCCAGCAAGCGGTTCACTACCTTGGGGTCGGTCACCTTGCTTACTCCCGAAAGCGATAGCGGCGTCAACAGCGTGCCGCAGCTCGCACTGCCTAATGCCATCCCGCCAATGCTGAAGGCAACTGTTTCGCCGACTATACAGGAGAACTCGCCTTTGGCATTGGTCGTGGCGCGCGCACCGGTGCCGGCAACGTAGTCGAGTCCTTCGACGGCGGCGTCGAGGAAGACACCGGTTTGCGCAGCAGGCGTGGTGTGCACGGTGTCGCTGCTGCCGCCGCAGCCGGCGAGAGCCATGGCAACCGCAGCGGCGATCAGGGAAAGTTGCGGGAGAAACTTCATGCAGGCCTCATTTCGGATGTCGTTCAAAAACGCAAGAGTGTACTGAGCGTGCGTGACCACCGGATGACATAGGCGTTTGACTAAAATCAATCATATCGCGTTTGTAATGAACTTTTACTAAGCAAGCGCAGTAAGCTTTTTCCATCGAGCAGGAGGAGGCTTTGCGATGCGGATACTGATCCTGGCAATGCTGTTGGCGGCGAGTCCACCTGTGCTAGCGCAGAGCAGCTGGCTGACCGTGGACGCGGCGGCTTACCGCCTGTTGAAACCGTCGATGCCGGCCGCGCGCCTGGATGCGGCTCCCAACACGGCCCCGGTGGTGCTGGTGGAAGTGCCGTCCAGCGAACTCAGCCAAGTAGCGCGCCTGCTGCATCAAAAGCTGGGCCATTGCGGCGGCTTCATGCTGCATGCCGACCAGGCCAGTGCGCGACGCAGCCTGGCGCAGGGCGCGGCGGCGCCCTTGGCCGGGCTGGTGCGGCCGAGCTACGTGATCGCCAACCAGGCAAAGGTCACGCCCTTGCTGGTGGGCATGAACGCCAAACAGATCGCCCGCACGATCGCCGGACTGTCCGCCTTTCCCGACCGCTTTTATACCAGTACGCATGGCGCGCGCGCGTCCGAGTGGCTGCGCCAGGGCTGGGCCGCCACCGGCGCACGCCACGGCGGGGTGCTGGTCGAAACCTTTGCCCACACAGGCTTTCCGCAGGGATCGGTGATCGCCACCATCGCCGGCACCGATCTGGCCGACGAAGTGGTCGTGATCGGCGCCCATCTCGATTCGATCAACGCCATGGACGCAACCGGATCGGCGCAGGCGCCCGGCGCCGATGACGACGCGTCCGGCGTGGCCGGCCTGAGCGAAGTGCTGCGCGTGATCAGCGAGAGCAACTACCGGCCGCGCCGCACCATCAAGCTGATCGCTTACGCGGCGGAGGAAGTGGGCCTGCGCGGCTCGCAAGAATTGGCGCGCGCGTTCCGCCAGGCCGGCATCCAGGTGGTCGGGGTGTTGCAGCTGGACATGATTAACTACAAGGGTGCGGAGAAGGATATCTATCTCCTGAACGATTACAGCAGTGCCGACCAGAATACATTCCTGCGTAAATTGATCGCAGCATATTTGCCCGGTTTGTCCGTCGGCAGCGATTCCTGCGGCTATGCCTGCTCGGACCATGCCTCCTGGCACGCAGAAGGCTACCCGGCCTCGATGCCCTTCGAGTCCTCGCTAGCGCAAGCCAATCCGCATATCCACAGCAAGAACGACACTTTCGCCAGCTCAGGCGGGCAAGCCGTGCACGCGCTCAAGTTCGCACGCCTGGCCGCCGCCTTTGTCATTGAGCTCGGCAGTTCCACGCCTTAACGGCTCATGCTCAACGGATACAAACTTGCCGTAAGTCATTGATTTATATATAGATTTACTGTGAACAAATTCCCACAATCCAGTTTGTGCGGTACTTCCGCGTGATAATATTTTTTGCATAGTATGTACAACCATTAAGCAGTTCAGGCATCCGACCGGTACAGCCATTTCGGCTGCATTGTTTTTGGATGAGCGCCGTTTGACCCACAAGTCACGCCATCGCTCGACAAATGGGCTACAACGCCCATCTATAAAAAAGGAAAATCCGATGGAGAACCAAGTGCACCAATTCCAGCGTCGTGCGATGCCTGCCCTGCTTGCGGTCCTGATTTCCGGGCTGCTGGCGACCACCAGTGCCGGCGCCGCCACCCCCGGCAAAGGCTGGATCACGGTGGGCGACACCGCCTACACCCATTTGCAGAAAGTTGCGCCCCAAGCGATTGCGCGCCAGAGTCAGGTTGTGAGGACCAATGACCAGGCCGGGCTCGTCGCTGCGGAGAGGGTTCACCTGGTGCAGGTGAACGAAGAAGAAATGCTGAAGCTGAACGAATCGATCCACCACGAGCTCAAGCGTTGCGGCGGGTACATGTATCACGAGACCGAAGCCGAGGGCAAGCGCGTGCTGGCCAAGCTGGCCTCGCCTCCGAGCGCAGCGACCCTGGCCGCGCTGGCCCGGCCGAGCTATACGATCGACAACCAGGCGCTGGTGACGCCGGTGCTGTCGCAAATGCAGGCCAGTAATATCGGCACAACGATTACCGAACTGTCCTCGTTCACCAACCGCTTTTATACGACCACGGGCGGCTCCGACGCATCCAACTGGCTCAAGCAGAAGTGGGCCGGCATGGCGACCGGCCGCGCCGATATCGCGGTAACGCAATTTACGCATACGGGCTACAACCAGAAATCGGTGATATTGACCATTACTGGAACCGATAATCCGTCCGAGGTGATTGTGCTCGGCGGCCATCTCGATTCCACGATCGGCAATACCGGCGAAACTTCGCGTGCCCCTGGCGCCGACGACGATGCGTCCGGCATTGCCAGCATGACCGAAGTGCTGCGCTCGATGATTGCCAACGGCTACAAGCCGCGGCGCACCATCAAGATGATTGGTTATGCGGCCGAGGAAGTGGGCCTGCGCGGTTCGCAAGCGAT
Organism: Massilia aquatica; assembly: GCF_011682045.1. GTDB lineage: Bacteria > Pseudomonadota > Gammaproteobacteria > Burkholderiales > Burkholderiaceae_D > Telluria_A > Telluria_A aquatica. The sequence goes on from NZ_VVIW01000041.1 coordinate 33,085, forward strand.
TGCCCAGAACTTTAAGGCAAATAATGTGAATGTGGTGGGCGTCATGCAGCTCGACATGACCAACTACAAAGGCTCGGCCAATGATATTTATATCTATACCGATTATACCGACAGTGCGCAGAACACCTTCGTCGGCAATCTGATCACCACCTACCAGCCAACCCTCACCATCGGCTACGACAAGTGCGGATATGGCTGCTCGGATCATGCCTCGTGGACGGCGCAGGGATATTACGCGTCGATGCCTTTCGAAGCGTCGTTCAGTCAGGATAATCCATATATCCATACGGTCAACGATACGTTTGCCAATTCGGGCGGGCAGGCCAATCACTCGCTCAAATTCGCGCGCCTGGCGGCCTCGTTCGCGATTGAACTGGGCAGCGATGGCGCAGCGCCACCGGGCGGTACCGACAAAACCGAAACCTTTACCGGCAGCCTGACCTCGGGCCAGAAGAAAACCTTCGGTCCGTTCAAGGCGGCTATTGGAACGGTAGTGTCGTCAACCACCGGAACGGGCGATACCGATCTGTACGTGCGTAAAACCTCGGTGCCGACCACCACCAGCTACACCTGCAAATCGGATGGCTCGACCAGCACCGAAAACTGCACGGTCAGCATGACGGCCAATGGCGATGTGTATGTGCTGCTCAATGGTTATACGGCGTCGAGCTACACCTTGAAAGTGACGTACAAGCCGCAGTAACCGGCTGTGACCGCGCGAATACCATGTGCCGATTCGCGCGGTATCAATGAACGCTTTCCGGCGGTCTGAAAACGGAAACGCGAACGAAAAAAAACCCCACATTTCTGCGGGGTTTTCTTCTTATAACTAGCCTGACGATGACCTACTTTCACACTGGTTGCAGCACTATCATCGGCGTAAAATCGTTTCACGGTCCTGTTCGGGATGGGAAGGGGTGGTACCGATTTACTATGGTCATCAGGCATAACTTGTACAGGTAGTTGCTCCCAACTGGGCAGCAGTACCTTGAATCTGGAAGAAGTATTGTTTTATTTTGTATTACCTGGGTAGTGATCGTGCGTATCGCACAAAACACAACGCGCATTTCTTATCTCTGCACCTGCTAAGGTTATAGGGACAAGCCGTACGGGCAATTAGTATCAGTTAGCTTAATGCATTACTGCACTTCCACACCTGACCTATCAACG
>NZ_VVIW01000042.1 GCF_011682045.1 Massilia aquatica
GGAGCAACTACCTGTACAAGTTATGCCTGATGACCATAGTAAATCGGTACCACCCCTTCCCATCCCGAACAGGACCGTGAAACGATTTTACGCCGATGATAGTGCTGCAACCAGTGTGAAAGTAGGTTATCGTCAGGCTAGTTATAAGAGAAAGACCCCGGTAAGCCTAAGCGCGCTCAAGATCGCGCTTAGTGCAAACCGGGTTTTTTTTTCGTCCGCGTTTTCCTCATTCATTTCACTTCACACCGCCTTCATTCTCGCTGCACACTGCCGCGCTATCCTGATTCCACTGGCTATGCTGCCGATATTTGGAACAAGGTGAAAAGTGAAAATACGACCGATCCTGAAACGGCGCCGCCTCATGGCCTGTCTGGCGCTGTTGCTGCTCGCCGCTGCGGGTATTTGCTGGTTCATATGGGAGCGCAACGGCGCCTACGGCTTCCATGTACTTGCCCGCCGCGGCGGTACCTATTGGATCAATGTCGAGCCTGACGATCCCCGCCTGTCGCCAGGGATGCGCGTCGCTCTCAGTGTCCCGGCTCCCAAGGCAACCCCGGGTCCGATGACTTGGCAGGAACGCGAAAGAGGATTCGAAGTGACCGAGTTGCCGGTCATGGTCGATGGCCGCCAGGTCGACAGCATCCTGCTGGCGCGTATCGATCCGGCGCAGTATCGCTTCGTGGTACGCAATGCGCCGGCTGGCGACAAGGGCATTGATGAATGGGAGCGTGCCGTGCCGCAAGCGCGCCTGATCGTCAACGGCAGTTTTTTCGGCCTCAAGGGCTTGCCCGACACGCCCTTCATCAGCGAAGGAACGGTGATGGGGCCGCGTTCCTACAACGCCGGCGCAGGCGCCTTCGTCGCCGATGAACATGGCGCCGGCGTCACGGATCTGCGCGATGGCAACTGGCAGCAGGCACTCGCCGGGGCCAGCAACGCCATGGTCTCCTATCCACTCCTGATCGGGGACGACGGACAGACCCACGTGAAAACCGACAGCCGCTGGCTGGCCAACCGCAGCTTTATCGCCCAGGACCGGCAGGGCCGGATCGTTATCGGCACCACCAAGGACGCCTTCTTCTCGCTGGCACGCCTGGCAGTATTCTTGAAGGAATCGCCGCTCGACCTGAAAGTCGCGCTGAACCTCGATGGCGGACCGCTGGCGTGCCAGAGCGTGCGTTTTCCTGGTTACCAGCGCAAGCTCTACGCCCAGTGGGAGTCGCAGATGGAAGGCGATCAGGTCAAGCTGATCAGATGGCCAATGAGTGGCGCGACCTGGGCGATGGCGATCGTGCTGACCGTGGAACCGAAGAACGACTAGCGCCGACGTCCCGATCTTTGGTGGTAGAGTGTCGGTCACGCCGAACCACTTCCCATAGCGATGGACTACCAGCAACTCGTAACGCAACGGCGCACGCATCCCGCGTGGCGCCTGCTCGCCGCCGACAACGCCGCGATGATCGCGAGCTTCCTGCACGCCAGTTTTATCGCACCTAACCAGCGCACCATCGGCCGCCAGCAACTGGCCTCGCAACTGGACGATCACCTTTATCATCTGCACCAAAGCGCCGGCGAGATCCTGTTCCCGAAGGCAGCCACCGCCTACCTGGACGACTGGGCGTCCGACGAACGCGGCTGGCTGCGCAAATACTACCCGCCGGGCGACGACGAGGCGCACTACGACCTCGCCTCGGCCACCGAGCAGGCGCTCGAATGGCTCAAGAACCTCGGCCAGCGCAGCTTCATCGGCACCGAGTCGCGCCTGATGACGGTATTCGACCTGCTGCACCAGATCGTCGACGGCAGCGAACTCGATCCGCGCGCCCGCATCGCCGAGCTGAAACGCCGCAAGGCCGACATCGACGCCGAAATCGCCGCGATCAGCGCGGGCCATGTCGCCCTGATGGACCCGACCCAGGTGCGCGAGCGCTTCCTGCAAATGGCCGCCACCGCGCGCGACCTGCTGTCTGACTTCCGCGCGGTCGACACCAACTTTCGCACGCTCGACCGCCAGGTGCGCGAACACATCGCCACCTGGGACGGCAGCAAGGGCGAACTGCTGCAAGCGATCTTCGGCCAGCGCGACATGATCGCCGACACCGATGAAGGGCGCAGCTTCCGCGCCTTCTGGGACCTGTTGATGTCGCCGTCGCGCCAGGACGAGCTTACCAGCCTGCTCGACGCGGTGCTCAAGCTTGGCCCGGTGCGCGAGCTCCAGCCGGATGCCCGCCTGCAGCGCATCCACTACGACTGGCTCGAAGCGGGCGAAGTCACCCAGCGCACCGTCGCGCGCCTGTCCGAGCAGCTGCGGCGCTACCTGGACGACCAGGCCTGGCTGGAAAACCGCCGCATCATGCAGCTGATCCGCGACATTGAACAAAAAGCCCTGGCGCTGCGCGGCGAGGTCGACGAACGCGCCTTTATGGAGATCGACGACGCCGCGCCCTCGCTAGGCATGTCGATGGACCGTACCCTGTACAATCCGCCGTTCAAGCCGAGGATCACGCAGCAGATCGTCAGCGACGACGGCGTCGAGATCGAATCCGGCGCGCTGTTCGAACAGATTTACGTGGACCAGCTGCGCCTGATGTCGAACATCCGGCGCGCGCTGCAGACGCGCCAGCAAGTCTCGCTCGGCGCCCTGGCGCGCGAGTATCCGATCCAGCAGGGCCTGGCCGAACTGGCCACCTACCTCAAGCTCGCCACCCAGGACATGCACGCCGCCATCGACGACAATCAGTCCGAAACGCTTGACTGGCTTGACGATACCGGGCGCCGGCGCCAGGCCACGCTCCCTCTTATTATTTACGCGGCATGAACCCTGAACCGACCACTCCCAACGACCAGAACCGCCTCGGCCAGCTGCTGGTCGCGCTGTTCCAGGCGGTGCTGTACCGCGATACCGACAGCGCCCTGTGGCAGGCGCTGATGGAACTGCAGGCGCGCGTGCGCGACTACGCCGCCACCATCGGCCTCGAACTCATTCTCGACGACGCCGAAGGCTACGCCTACCTGCGCCAGCGTCCCGCCGTGGCGGGCGAACCGGAACTGCCACGCCTGGTCGCGCGGCGCCAGCTCAGTTATCCGGTCAGCCTGATCCTGGCCCTGCTGCGCAAGAAGCTGGCCGAATTCGACGCCACCGGCGGCGAGACGCGCCTGGTCATCGACCGCGACCAGATCGCCGAACAGGTGCGCCTGTTCCTGCCCCAGACCGGCAACGAAGCGCGCCTGCTCGACCGCATGGATGCGCACCTGAACAAGGTGGTGGAACTGGGCTTTCTGCACCGCCTGCGCGGCCAGGAGAACCAGTTCGAAGTGCGCCGCATCCTCAAGGCGTTCGTGGACGCCCAGTGGCTGGCCGACTTCGAACAGCGCCTGGCCGGCTACGCCGCCCATGCCGCCAGCGGCGAGGAGGAAGCATGAGCCAGGCGCCGGTAGCCGACATGGCCGCCTTTGAAGCCGGCGAGCCGGCGCTGGAGCGCGCCGGTTTCCGGCTGCGCCACTTCGAGGTATTCAACTGGGGCACCTTCCACGAGCGCGTGTGGCGCCTGCACCCGGGCGGCGACAACATGCTGCTGACCGGCGACATCGGCTCCGGCAAGTCGACCCTGGTCGACGCCATCACCACCTTGCTCGTACCGGCCCAGAAGATCGCCTACAACAAGGCGGCCGGCGCCGACGCGCGCGAGCGCAGCTTGCGCACCTACGTCATGGGCCACTACAAATCCGAGCGCGGCGAGACCGGCCTGGCCGCGCGCGCCGTCGCCCTGCGCGATCACAACAGCTACTCGGTGATCCTCGGCGTGTTCCACAACGAAGGCTTCGACCAGACCGTCACCCTGGCGCAGGTATTCTGGTTCAAGAACCCGCACGGCCAGCCCGAACGCTTTTATGTCGTCGCCGACAGCGCGCTGTCGGTGGCCGAGCACTTCGCCGGCTTCGGCACCGATATCGCGCAACTGCGCAAGCGCCTGCGCGCGCTGGCCGGCGTCACCCTGCACGAGAGTTTTCCACCCTATGGGGCCGACTTCCGGCGCCGTTTCGGCATCGCCAGCGAACAGGCGATGGACCTGTTCCACCAGACGGTGTCGATGAAATCGGTCGGCAACCTGACCGACTTCGTGCGCGACCACATGCTCGAAGCATTTCCGGTGGAGGCGCGCATCGGCGCCCTGATCGCCCACTTCGACGACCTCAATCGCGCCCATGAAGCGGTGCTCAAGGCCAAGCTCCAGATCGAGCAGCTCACCCCCCTGGTGGCCGACTGCGAGCGTCACGAAGTGCTGCAGGACCAGGTGCTCGAGCTGCGCGGCTGCCGCGAAGCGCTGCGCCCGTGGTTCGCCCATCTCAAGGGCGAGCTGCTGGAAAAACGCATCGGCATCCTGCGTTCGGAGCGCGACAAACTGGCAGGGCGCCTTGAGCACCTGAAGGAAGAAAAGCGCAGCCAGATGCTGCGGCGCGACGATATCAGCCAGGCCATCGCGGCCAACGGCGGCAACCGCATCGAGCAAATCAAGGGCGAAATCGCGCGCCTGCAAGCGACGCGCGACGAACGGACGCGCCGCTCGCGCGTGTACGACGCCCTGGCGGCGGCGCTTGGCTTGTCGGGCGCGGCCGACGCCGGCACGTTCGAGGCCAACCGGCGCGCCATCGACGACGGCAAGGCCGGTTGCACCGCGCGCCGCGACGATGCGCAAAACCAGCTGATGATGGCTGGCGTGAGCCTGCACGCACTGCGCGACCAGCACAGCGCCATCACCACCGAACTCGAATCGCTGCGCCAGCGCCGCTCCAACATCACCAGCCAGATGCTGGCCCTGCGCGCCGCCCTGTGCGAAGCGCTGCGCATTGCGCCGGAGGCCTTGCCCTTCATCGGCGAATTGATCCAGGTGCGCGAGGAAGAACGCGCATGGGAAGGTGCGGCCGAGCGCATGCTGCACAGCTTCGGCCTGTCGCTGCTGGTGCCGGAAGCGCACTACGGCGCCGTGGCGGCGTGGGTCGACGCCACCAACCTGGGCAACCGGCTGGTGTACTTCCGCGTGCGCGCCAATGTGACGGCCGACCACCATGGCCTGCACCAGGACGCGCTGGCGCGCAAGCTGGCCATCAAGCCCGATTCGCCGTTCTACGACTGGATCGACGCCGAGCTGGCGCGCCGCTACGACCACGCCTGCTGCGACACGCTCGACCAGTTCCGCCGCGAAAAGCGCGCCGTTACCCGCAACGGCCAGGTCAAGGCCGGCGGCGAGCGCCACGAAAAAGACGACCGTCACCGCATCGACGACCGCTCGCGCTACGTGCTCGGGTGGTCGAACCAAGGCAAGATCGCCGCGCTGGCCAGGCAGGAGCGCGATCTGTCCACCCGCATCCAGGCGCACGCGGAAAAAATCAAGTCGGTGAAAGTCGAAGTCGATCGCCAGAACGCCATGTTGGGCAACTGGAGTCAACTGGGCACCTACGCCGATTTCACTGAACTCGACTGGAAGCCGCTGTTGTCCGCCATCGACGCGCTCGAACGCGAACAGGAAGCGCTGGCCGCGTCGTCAGACCTGTTGCGCACCTTGCAGCAGCAGTTTGCCGAACTGACCGCCGCCCAGGCGGTCACCGAAACGCAGCTCATCAATGCCACCGGCGAGCATGCCACCGCGCTCGAAAAGATGAACGTCGCCGGCCTCGCGCTGGACGATTGCGCCGTCTTGCTTGACGCGACCCCGCCGGAATCGCGCGAGCGCTATTTTCCGCTGCTCGACGCGCTGCGCACCGAGGTGCTGGGCGAGCACACGCTCACGGTCGAATCGTGCGAGAACCGCGAAAAGGACATGCGCCACGAACTGCAAGCCCGGATCGACGCCGAGCAAAAGAAAATCGTCAACCTGCGCGACGCCATCAATCGCGCCATGCAGAACTACATGCATGCCTGGCCGCTGGACACGCGCGAGGTCGATCCGAACATCGAGGCGGCCGCAGAATTTGGCACCATGCTCGCGGTGCTGCAAGCCGACGACCTGCCGCGCTTCGCCGGGCGCTTCAAGGAACTCCTCAACGAAAACACGATCCGCGAGATCGCCGGCTTCCAGTCGCAACTCAAGCGCGAGCGCGAAACCATCCGCGAGCGCATCGACACCATCAACGCCTCGCTGCACCAGATCGACTACAACCCGAACCGCTACATCGCGCTCGAAGCGGAGAACAATCTCGACGCCGACCTGCGCGACTTCCAGCAAGACCTGCGCAGCTGCACCGAAGGGGCCCTGACCGGATCGGCCGACGAGGAATACTCGGAAGCGAAGTTCTTGCAGGTCAAACGCATCATCGAGCGCTTTCGCGGCCGTGAAGGCACGGCCGAGATGGACAAACGCTGGACGCGCAAGGTCACCGACGTGCGCAACTGGTTCGTGTTCTCGGCCTCCGAGCGCTGGCGCGAGGACGGCCGCGAGCACGAACACTATACTGACGCCGGCGGCAAGTCGGGCGGCCAGAAAGAGAAGCTGGCCTACACCGTGCTGGCCGCCAGCCTGGCCTACCAGTTCGGGCTGGAATGGGGCGTGGTACGCTCGCGCTCCTTCCGCTTCGTGGTCATCGACGAAGCTTTCGGGCGCGGCTCCGACGAATCGGCGCGCTATGGACTGGAACTGTTCAAGCGCATGAACCTGCAACTGCTGATCGTCACGCCGCTGCAAAAGATCCACATTATCGAGCCGTACGTGTCGGGCCTGGGCTTCGTGCACAGTGAAGAAGGGCGGCAGTCGATGCTGCGCTACCTGACCATCGAACAGTACCAGGCCGAGCGCAGCGCGCGGGCGGCATGAGCGCCGCGCCAGCCTGGTCGGGCGCGGCCACGATTCGCGCCCAGGTGCAGCGGCTGTGGGATGATGGCCGCCTGCTGGCCGCGCGCGTGGGCGGCGAGGCCCTGTTCCCGCTCGAACTGCGCCTGCGCCAGCCGACCGTGGCGCAAACCGGCGAGCGTTTCGACGAGGTGCGCGCATGGATCAGGGAACTCGACGCCGGCAGCACGAGCGCGCGCGGCTTCGGCTACCGCATCGTCTGGCGCGAGATCAATCACCGCCAGCTCGGGCGCAACCGCATTCCCGACAGCGTGGTGTTCGACAGCGATGCGGACGCCCTGCGCCTGATCGGGCGCCAGCTTGATGCGCGCCGCTTCGACCAGCTTGCCGCCGCCACCATCACGCTGTTCCCGCAACTGGCCGGCTGGGTGGCGCGGCGCGCGCTGGTGGTGCTCGAGCAAAGCGAGGCATGGCCGCGCATCCTCGCGATCCTGGAATGGTTTGCAAGCCACCCGCGTCCCGGCCTGTACCTGCGCCAGCTCGACATCGCCGGTGTCGACAGCAAATTCATCGAAACCCGCAAAGCGCTACTGGCCGAACTGCTCGACCTGGTGCTGCCGCTTGACGCCATCGATGCGAACGCGTTTGGCGCGCGCCAGTTCGAAGCGCGTTACGGCTTATTGGGCAAACCGGCGTTGCTGCGCTTTCGCGTGCTCGATCCGGCGCATGCCATTGGCGGCTTGTCGGACCTGGCGGTACCGCTGGCGCAGTTCGCGGCCCTGCAAACGCAGGTGCGGCGCGTCTTTATCACCGAGAACGAAATCAACGGCCTGGCTTTTCCGCCGGTAGCGGACGCAATGGTGATTTTTGGCGGCGGCTACGGCGTCGAGCGGCTGGCCGGGGTGGGCTGGCTGGCCACGCGCGAGGTGTTTTACTGGGGCGATATCGACACCCATGGCTTCGCGATCCTGGACCGCCTGCGCGCCGCCATCCCGCATGCGCGCTCGCTCCTGATGGACAGCGCGACCCTGATGGCGCACCGCGCGCTGTGGGGGATGGAGGACGCCGACAAGCGCTTTAGCGGGCAGCCGTCAAGACTGGGACGCGACGAGCTGGCGCTGTTCGAGGCTTTGCGCGACGATGTGTTCGGAGAGCGCATCCGGATGGAGCAGGAGCGCCTGTCGTACGGCTGGGTGCAGCAGGGCCTGGCCGCCTTGTAGTCAGGCGGCGGCCGCGTTCAGCGTTGCGGCCGGCGCATGGATCTGCGCGTGCGCGACCGCCATGCGCAGCATGGTCGGCGTCACATACGCACGGTGCGTGCGGTCGATCGCCCACATGTAAAAGCGACCGAACAGGTTCTTGCAGCGCACCCGCGAACCCAGGCTGAACTCGACCTGGCCACCCTTGACGATACGCGCCGCCACGCAGGAGCGGAACGACAGATGCTTGTCGTCCGCGCCCAGCACCACCTGCGCGCGCGTGTTGTGTTCGTCCGTGCCTTGCTCGAGCACTGGAAAACGGTGCGCGAACAGGCGGCTCTTGTCGGGCGAGAGCAGCGACGATACCGGGCAGCCCAGCGCCGACGTGCGCAGCCCCATCGGCCGCACCAGCACATTGCGCACCGCCATCATGCGCGTGACCCCGCGTGGGGGATTTTCCATGAAGCCGTCGAGCAGCCGGGTCAGCAGCGCGGTCGCATTCGTCTCCTGGAAATTTGCCAGCGGCATGGTCAGGGTGAACGTATCCTCATGATGAAACGGCGTGCCCTCGAATTGCTTGAGCAGCAGCGAACCGGCTGGCGTGGCGTCCAGTTCGCGCACCTCGGCGCCGTCGCCCTGATGCGACACGTAGCCTTTCGAGCGGCGCCAAGCGCCCCATTTGCCGAGAATCGTGCCGATCTGGCCGCGTGCCGTGTAGCACATGGCGCGTTGCAAGGTGCCCGGCGGCGCTTCCAGCGACAAATCGACCGTGGCGACTTGCCCTTTGGCCATTGCCGCGTCGAGCAAATCGGCCACTGCCTGCGGCAGCAGCGAGGTCAGCGAGGGAATGCTGGCTTCGTTCGCCATGACCTGTTGCCGCAATTCCTCGGACAAGTCGCCGCCGAGCTCGTTGGTGTGGCAGGACAGCGCAAAAAACACCGGATGCGGACTGTTGCGCGTGAGCGGGGCGAACTGATGCCAGGTTTCGCCGCCGAAGCGCACCGTGAACATGCAATCCGGCGGAATATTGATGCATTGAAGCGCGCGCAGGAAATTTTGCGGGTCCTCATCGATGTGCGCCGTGGACGCGCTGGAAAAGCGCAGCTGGGCCCCGCCGCTACCCGAAATGGCCGTGAAAATGCGATGCCCGGCGTGCCGGTGAAACGGGTGCCCTTTCGGCCCGACAACGAAGGAATACAGTGATGTGGGATCGCCCTTGTCGAAATCGGTACCGCCCAGCTTGGCCGACGGCTCGTCGAGCTCGTCGACGAATTCCTGGTGCTGCTGTTGCCGCGCCGATACGCTGGCGAACAAATGGTTACCCGAGCCGTGCACCAGTTGCGCGATCAGCGACACTTCGACCGGCAGTCCGCCCGAACTGGAGGGAATCCGCACCGAAGGAAAGGTTTGTACAACCTTAATCATTGACAACATGGCAAGTCCACAGGGAGTAAATTATTGCCCTCATTCTACACATGGTGTATGTACCGCAAGCGCCAACCTGCGCTGCGGCAGACTTTTTGCAACAGACAGGTGCCCTATTTTATCGCACACAGCGCGTCGTACAAGGGCCGCGCAGCTTCCGCAATGCGCTCCAGGCTGGCTTCGCGCAACTGGGCCGTATCCACCGTCGTGCCGCTGTCGAGCCCTGCCCAGCGCAGCAACGCCGCACAGGCTTGCGGATGGTCGAACATGCCGTGCAGGTAGCTGCCGAGGATCTGATCGTCGCCCGAGCGCGCGCCTTCATCGCGGCCCTCGATGCGAAACGCCGGCGTGGCGAGCGCCGCGCCGCTGGAGACGCCCATGTGGATTTCGTAGCCCGCTACCTCGGCGTCGGCAAACGCGCAGCGGCCCGTCACCTGGGCCAGGCGTTTTTCGGTGGTGAGTATGGTGGAGAGGTCGAGCAGGCCGAGGCCCGTGGTCGCGCCACTGGCGCCTTCCACCCCGTGCGGGTCGCTCACCTCGCGTCCCAGCATCTGGAAGCCGCCGCAAATGCCGATCACCTTGCCGCCGTAGCGCAGGTGCTTGTCGATATACTCGCGCCAGCCCTGGTCGAGCAGGTACGCCAGGTCGCCGCGCGTGTTTTTACTGCCCGGGATAATCAACAGGTCGCAGGCCGGCTTGGCCTCGTTCTGGCGCACGAACCGCAGGTCCACATCCGGATGCACGCGCAGCGCATCGAAGTCGGTGTGATTGCTCATGCGCGGCAGCGACGGCACCACCACCTTGAAGGCCCCGCGCGAGGCTTGCACCGCCTGTACCGCGTCTTCGGCGTCGAGGAACAGCCCTTGCAGGTAGGGCAGCACCGCCAGCACCGGCTTGCCGGTCTGCTGTTCCAGCCACTCCAGGCCCGGTTCGAGCAGCGAGATATCGCCGCGAAAGCGGTTGATGACGAAGCCGATGGTGCGGTCGCGTTCACTCTGCGACAGGCACGAGAGCGTGCCGACGATGTGCGCGAACACGCCGCCGCGGTCAATGTCGGCCACCAGGATCACCGGGCAGTCGACCGCTTCGGCAAAGCCCATGTTGGCGATATCGCGGTCGCGCAGGTTGATCTCCGCCGGGCTGCCCGCGCCTTCGACCACGATCGCCTGGTACTGCTGGCGCAGGCGGCCGTACGATTCGAGCACGGCGCCCATCGCCACTGTCTTGTACTGGTGGTAGTCGCGCGCATTCATTTCGGCGCGTACCTTGCCGTGGATGACCACCTGCGCGCCGATGTTACTCGATGGTTTGAGTAGCACCGGATTCATGTCCGTGTGCGGCGCCACCCCGGCGGCAATCGCCTGCAAGGCCTGGGCGCGGCCGATTTCGCCGCCGTCGGCCGTCACCGCGCTGTTCAGGGCCATGTTCTGCGGCTTGAACGGCGCCACCGATATGCCTTCATTCTTCAGCAGGCGGCACAGGGCCGCCACCACGGTGCTTTTGCCCGCATCTGACGTGGTGCCCTGCACCATCAGGGTGTGAAAAGGGAAGCGGCTCAAGGTTGACTCCTGCGCTGGCGTACCAGGTCGAGTTTATCGCACAGGATTTCGGCGCCGGCGATCATGCGCGGCCCGGAGCGATTGAGCAGGTTGCCATCGATGCTGAACAGGTTGCCGCGCTTGACCGCCGTCATGGTGGTGAACGGCTTCCACAGGGTCAGGCCAATGTCGGTGGGACTGCGCTCGCCGCTGAACAGCGCTTCCGGATCTTCTTGCAGCACCGCTTCCACCGTGACCACTGGCGCGGTCACTTTCAGCTTGCCGAACACGTTCTCGCCGCCGCACATGCGCATGGCGTCGCTCAGGATATGGCCATCGTTGAGGGTATAGAGCGGCTTGTCCCACACCTGATAGAACATGCGCACCGGCGCGCGCTTTGCGTATTTGGCTTGCAGCGCGCCGAGGCGCTTGCGCAGGTCGGCCGCCGCCGGGTCGGCCACGGCTTCGGTGCCCATCAGCTTTCCGAGTCGCGAGAGGTTGGTGGCGATGTCGTCGAGCTTGCGCGGCTCGCTGTGGAACAGGGGAATGCCGAGCGCGCGGATCTGGTCGATCTGGCGCTCGGAACTGCCGTGCATCCAAACCACGATCAGGTCGGGCTTGAGGGCGGCGATGCGTTCCATGTCGATGCCGTTATGGCTGCCCACTTGCGGCAGGCGCTTGGCCGCTTCCGGGTAGTCGCTGTAGGCGACGGCCCCGATCAGGCGCTCCGCGCCGCCGGCGGCGTACAGCATTTCGGTCACGTGCGGCGCCAGTGCAATCACGCGCTGTGCGGGTTTTTGCAGGGTCACCGGCCGGCCATCGTCGTCGTTGACGGTAATGGCGGCGCTGGCGTTGATTGCGATCATGCCGGCGAAGGCAGCTAACAGGGTTTTCATCGTGATCCTCGGTTCCATTCTTCCAGGGCGAGCGCCAGGCGCCGCCATCCATTGTCGTCGAGAGGCAGGCCGAGGCGAATGCCCCGCGCCGCCTTCGGGAACAGCCGCACCCAGATGCCGCGTTCGGCCATGTGCTGCCAGAAGGCCTCGGGCTGCGCTTCCGGCCACCATTGAAACAGGTCGGTGCCGCTCGATGCGATGCCGTTCGCGGCAAGCAGCGCGCGCAACCGCGCGCCTTCGCCGGCCAGCCGGATGCGCATCGCCTGCTGCCATGCGCGGTCGGCCAGCGCCATTGCAGACACCTGCTGCGCCGGGCCGCTCACCGTCCATGGGCCGAGCAAATCGGCAAGGTCCGACAGCAAGGAAAGGTGCGCGCCCACGAAGCCCATGCGCACGCCGGCAAGGCCAAAAAATTTGCCGACCGAGCGCAGCACGATCAGGCCGGGGCGGTCGCTGTGCGCGGCCACGCTCAGGTGCTGCGCGGTGTCGCCAAAGGCTTCGTCCACCACCAGCCATCCGCCGCGTTGTTCTAGTTGCGCGGCCCACGCCAGCAAGCTTTCGGGCGCCACGGTGGCGCCGGTCGGATTGTTCGGATTACACAGCACCAGCACATCGCAGTCGGGCAGCGCCGCGTCCAAGGCGTCGTACGCCACCTCGCGCATGCTGTGACCGTGCCGTGCCCAGTGGTGCGCGTGTTCCGCGTAGGAGGGCGCGGCCACCACCACGCGCGACGGCGCCCGCAGCTGGGGCAGCGCCTGGATCGCAGCCTGCGTGCCGGCCACCGCCAGCATGTGTGGCGCACCGTAAAAAGCGCTCGCCGCGCGCGCCAGTTCAGGATCGGTTTCCGGCAGGCGGTGCCATGCATTGCCGGCCAGTTGCGGCGCCGGATACCAGGTGGGGTTCAGTCCCGTCGACAGGTCCAGCCAGTCGGCCAGCGGACGATTGAAGCGGACCGAGGCCGCGCGCAGGTTGCCGCCGTGTTCAAGCATGGATTACTTTCATTATCAGTGCCGCCGCCGCGGCCACGCCCAGCCACAGCGCGGCGGTGGCGCGCACCAGCTTCCAGGCGCGTGCGATATCGCCCGCCCGCGCGGCGCGCCCCCGTCCCAGCGGAGGGCGCTGTTCGGCCACGCCGTCGTAGCTTGCGCTGCCGCCCAGTGCAAGACCAAGCGCACCGGCGCCGCTGGCCATCACCGGGCCGGCGTTCGGGCTTGGCCAGCCGGGCGCCTGCGCGCGCCAGCATTCCCACGCCGCGCGCCGGTGATCGGCCAGCAGCACGTAGGAGATGGCGGTCAGGCGCGCGGGCACGTAGTTCAGCGCATCGTCGATGCGCGCCGCCGCCCAGCCGAACGCCAGGTAACGCGTGCTCTTGTAGCCCCACATCGCGTCCAGCGTGTTCGCGAGGCGGAACAGCAGCGCGCCCGCACCGCCGGCCACCACGAACCAGAACAGGGTGCCGAATACCGCATCGTTGCCGTTTTCGAGCAGCGATTCGGCGCTGGCCTTGGCCAGGTCCGCCTCGCTGGCGCCGGCGGTGTCGCGGCTGACGATGCGCGCCGTCAGCAGGCGCGCCTGCGCCAGGTCGCCGCTTTCCAGCGCCTGCGCAATCGGCAGGTTATGGTCGCGCAGGCTGCGAAAGCCCAGGCAAAAGTAGAGGAGAAAGGCATGCGCGGCCAGTCCTGCGCCATGGCACAGCAGCGCGCCGAGCGCCGCCAGCGGCAGCACGGCCAGCGTCCACGCCAGCACGCCGCGCAGGTAGCGCGCGTTGCCGAGATTGAGCGCGCGTTCGATGCGCATTGCCAGGTTGCCGAAGCCGACCAGCGGATGCCAGCGCCGCGCTTCGCCCAGCAGCAGGTCGAGCAGCACGCCGCCGGCCAGCAGCAACGCCACCTGCGACAGAGTCAAGCCACTCAGCATGCCTGGCCCTTGAGCGTGAGCGGCATGCCGGCCACGATGAACAGGGCGCGCTCGCACACCTTGGCCACGGCCTGGTTCAGTCGTCCCGCTTCGTCGGAAAAGCAGCGCGACAAGGCGCCGTAAGGCACGATTCCCATGCCCACTTCGTTCGACACCATGATCACGTCGCCGGGCGCCTGCGGCAGGGCGGCCAACAGCGCGTCGCACTGTTCGTAGAAAATGTCGGGCAGGTCGATCACGCCCACTTCGGGGAAGTCCTGGTCGACCGAGAAAATCAGGTTGCTCAGCCACAGGGTCAGGCAGTCGACCAGCACCAAGGTGTCCGGTTCGCTGCAGCGCAGGATCGCTTCGCCCAGCAGCAGCGGTTCTTCGATGGTGGTCCAGCTACCAGGTCGGCTGGACCGGTGGGTCTTGATGCGCTGCGCCATTTCACCATCGCCGGCGCGCGCGGTGGCGATGTAGACGACTTCCTTGCCCGATTCGAGCGCCAGTTTTTCGGCGTACGAGCTTTTGCCGGAACGCGCTCCGCCCAGGATCAGCGTGGTCGTCATGCAGCGCTCCCCGAAAACAGGTCGGCCACCGCAGCAGGGCAGGATGGGAAGTAGGCGTGGAAGTACGAGGCCGTCAGGGAACCGGCGCGGTACACCGCTTCGCCGCTGGCGCCGGTCGGATGCTTGACCGTGTGCGCGCCTGGCGCGACCGCTGTTTCCAGCCGCGAGTAGTGGAACGTATGACCGCGCAGCAGGCCATGTGGCGTGTCGATCCCTTGCGAGCCAAGGCCCGCGATGCGCGTCTGCATGGTCACCGTGCCTTCGAGCAGGCCGGCCATCGGCCACACCGTGCCCGCCTGGTCTGCCAGCGAATCGGCCAGCGCCATCATGCCGCCGCATTCGGCTACGATCGGCATGCCGGCCGCATGGGCGGCGCGGATCGATGCGCGCCAGCAGGCGGCATTGGCCAGCGTTTCGCCGTGCAGCTCCGGATAACCACCGGGCAGGTACACGGCATCGGCTTGTTCCGGCACCGCTTCGTCGGCCAACGGCGAAAAGAAGGCGAGGGTGGCGCCGAGTGCGCGCAGGGTGTCCAGGTTGGCCGGGTACAGGAAGGCGAAGGCGGCATCGCGCGCAATGGCGATGGTGCGTCCGGCCAGCAGCGGCGCCGGCGCTTCGATGCGCGCGGTCAGGTCGATGCGGGTCGTGCGCAGCCGCGCCCATGCGGCGTCGTCGAATTCCAGCTGGTCGGCCAGCACGTCGAGCAGGCCGTCCACATCCTGCACTTCGCCCGGCAGCACCAGGCCCAGATGGCGTTCGGGCAGGGTCTTGGTCTGGCGCGGCAGCACCGCGATCAGTGGAATGTCGCGCATCGAGGCCGCCACCATGGCCGCGTGGCCCTTGCTGGCGACCCGGTTGGCGATCACGCCGGCCATTTCCACCGGGCCGTAGTCGCGCAGGCCGAGCACCAGCGCACCGGCGGTTTGCGCCATCGCCGAGGCGTCGATGACCGCCAGTACCGGCAGGCCGAATTCGCGCGCCAGGTCGGCCGACGAGGGCGTGCCGTCGTACAGGCCCATCACGCCTTCGATCAGGATCACGTCGCTTTCCTGTGCGGCGGCGGCCAGCTGGCTGCGGCACTGTTCGCGCCCCACCATCCACAGGTCGAGCGAGCCGACCGGCGCGCCGCTGGCGCGTTCGAGCAGCATCGGGTCGATGAAGTCGGGGCCGCACTTGAACACGCGCACGCGCTGGCCGCGCCGCACCAGCGCGCGCGCCAGGGCGGCCGTCACCGTGGTCTTGCCCTGGCCGGACGAAACGGCGGCCACCAGCAGTACGCGCACATCGGCGTGGTCGCTCATCAGAACTCCGTTCCGGCCTGCGCCGCAATGCCGGCCTTGAAAGCGTGCTTGACCACCGTCATGTCGGTGACCGTGTCGGCAATCGCAATCAGTTCGTCCGGCGCGCCACGCCCGGTAATGACCACGTGCTGCATGTCGGGCCGGTCGAGCAGGTCGGCGATGACGGCGTGGACGTCGAGGTATTTGTATTTGAGCGCGATATTGAGTTCGTCGAACAGCACCAGGCCGATCGCCGGGTCGGACAGGAAGCCCTTGGCAAGCGCCCACGCTTCCTCGGCTTTTTCGATGTCGCGTTCGCGGTTCTGGGTGTCCCAGGTGTAGCCTTCGCCCATGGCGTGGAAGCTCACTTCATCGGGAAAGCGGCGCAGGAATTTTTCTTCGCCGGTCGACATGGCGCCCTTGATGAACTGGACCACGGCGACCTTCATGCCGTGTCCCATGGCGCGTACCACCATGCCGAAGCCGCTCGAACTCTTGCCCTTGCCGTTGCCGGTGTTGACGATGATGACGCCGATTTCCTTCTGCGCCTCGGCGATCTTCTGGTCGATGATGGCCTTCTTGCGCTCCATGCGCACGCGGTGGCGTTCATTCAGTTCGCTGTTTGCGGTGTCGTCGATCATGCGGATTCCTCGGTTGGGATGAAAATACGGCGGCTGCCGTGGGGAAGAACTTCAATCGGGTGGCCCAGGTAGCGGCTCAGGACCGGCGCTTGCATGACGTCGTCGACCGGGCCGGCCAGCCATTCGCCGTCGCCCATCATCAGCAGTGCGTGGGTCGACGCCTGGTGCGCCAGGTTCAGGTCGTGGCCGATCATCACGGCGGTCTTGCCCTGTTCGCGACACAGCTTCGCCAAGAGGCGCATCACGCTGTGCTGGTGCGCCAGGTCGAGCGCATTGGCCGGTTCGTCGAGCAGCAGCAGGGGCGTGTCCTGCGCCAGCATGGCGGCAATCGCCACGCGCTGGCGCTCGCCGCCGGACAGGGTACGCACGTCGCGCTCGGCCAGGTCGGCCACTTCCATCGACGCCAGGGCGGCGTGGGCGATGGCGTAGTCGTCGCTGCCTTCCCAGTAGCGGTTGGCGTGGTAGGGGTGGCGCGCGGCCAGCACGGTTTCGATGGCGCGGTAGGCAAAGGCGTCGCTGCGCGATTGCGGCAAAAAGGCGCGCTGGCGTGCCAGTTCTTCGAGCGGCCAGTCTCCGATGGCACGCCCGCCGATGGCGATGCTGCCGCCATCGGGATCGCGCAACCCGGCCAGGGTGCGCATCAAGGTGCTTTTGCCGGCGCCGTTGCGGCCGATGATGCACCACGATTCGCCTTCGCGCACCTGCCAGTCGAGGTTTTTCACCAAGGTGCGGCTGCCGGCGCTGAGCAGGAGTTGGCGCGCTTCGATCATCATGAGCGGTTCAGCCGGTGAAGTTGGTACAAAAAGACGGGGGCGCCGATCAGCGCGGTGATCACCCCCACCGGCAGCTGCTGCGGCGCCAGCACGGTGCGCGCCAGGGTATCGGCCAGCACCAGGAAGGCGCCGCCGGCCAGGGTGGCTGCGGGAATGAGCAGGCGGTGATCGGGGCCGCAGGCGAAGCGGCAGGCGTGCGGCACGATCAGGCCCACAAAACCAATGCTGCCGGCGCTGGTGACGGCGCTGGCGGTCAGCATGCCGGAGCAGAAAAACAGTCCCTTGCGCAGCGCGCTGACCGGAATGCCCAGGGTGGCGGCGGCTTCCGCGTGCAGCGCCAGCACGTTCAGCGAGCGCGCGCTGCGCAGGGCGAAAATGAGACCGACGGCCAGGACGATCCACGGCAGCGGGCGCAAAGGCGCACCGGCAAGGTCGCCGATCATCCAGAAAATCATGCTGCGCAAGCGGCTTTCGGGCGCGATTGACAGCATGAGCGTTACCAGCGCGATGCAGGAGGTGGAGAGAATGGCGCCGGTCAGCAGCAGCAGCGACGAGCCGCCTTCGGCCGCCGCGTTGCCGCGCAGGTCGCGCCGGGCCAGCATATACAGCAGCATCGATACCGCCACCGCGCCCGCGAACGCGGCCACGTCGACCATCCACATGGCCCACATGAACAGCAGTGCGGCCAGCGCGCCGACCGATGCGCCGGCCGAGATGCCGAGTACATACGGCTCGGCCAGGGGATTGCGCAGCAAGGCTTGCATCATCACGCCAGCCAGCGCCAGCGCGCCGCCGGTGACAAAGGCCACCAGTGCGCGCGACAGGCGCAGGTCGAGCAGGGTGGCGGCCAGGGTCGAGGTGTCGCCTTTCGCAATGGCGATGAGTGCGCCCGGCATCTCGGCCAGCGGGACCGGCACCGAGCCGACCATCCCGGCGACGACCAGGCTTGCCAATGCCAGCAAGGTCAGTGTCGTGATGATCACGCTGGCCCTGTGGCGCATGTTGCGAAAGAATGGATGCATGCGACTCCTGTGTACTTACTTAGCGGACGCCGTAGCGGATGCCGGCAAACACCTGGCGGCCCGCGGTGGCGTAATAGCGCGCCAGTTCGTATTGTTTATCGGCGACGTTGTTCAACCGTAGCACGGCCGACCAGTCGGGGGCAAAGCGATACGAGGCAAACAGGTTCACCAGACCGTAGCCGGGCAAGGTGGTGCGGTTGGCCAGGTCGTCGAAGCGCTTGCCGGACAACTGCACGCCCACGCCGGCGATCACGTTGCCCACGTTGTATTCGACGGCGAACTTGGCGTGGCGCTTGGCGCGCCGCTGCAGGTTTTTGCCGGTGGTGTCGTCGCGCGGGTCCTGGAAGTCGATCGAGCCGCTCATGTCGATATCGCCCATGCGGGTGCGCGCGCCGAGGCTGATGCCTTCGAGCGTGGCGCGGTTGACGTTGTAGGCGCAGCCGTTTTTGTGCGTGTCCAGCTGGACCGGGCATTTGGCGGTGTTGACCAGCAGGTCGGTCAGGCGGTTGCGGTAGTAAACCGCGCTGGCCTCGGTGACGCCGTCGTTGTAGTACGCGCCGCCTTCGACGTTCTTGCCTTGTTCCGGCTTGTTGGTATCGACCCCGTAGCCTGGGTAATACAGTTCATTGAAGGTCGGTGCGCGAAAACTGGTGCCGGCGCTGGCGTTCAGGCGCAGCGCGCGCGTGAGCTTGTAGCCGTAGCCGATGCCGCCGGTGGCCTTGTCGCCGTACTGGGTGCTGTCGTCGAGGCGTGCGCTGGCGCTGGCCAGGTGGTTGCCGCGCTTGAGCGAGTAGGCGGCGGCCACCGAATTGGTGGCGCGGCTGGTGTTCAGGGCGCGCGTGGTGTCGGCGAACACGCTTTCCACGCGCCGTTCGAGCACCAGTTGCAGCAGGTCGCTGCCCAGGGCGATGTCGTGCTGCATGCTGTAGGCGTGCGCGCGCGTGTCGATGCGGTTGCTGGTGGTGGGGCTGGTAAAGTTGAACGATTTGTCGTCGGCCTCGGAGGCCTGCAAGCTCATTTTCCAGTTGCTGGTGAACTGGTGTTTGGAGTAGACGGCGATGTTGTCCATGTTTTGCACGCTGCGCACGTCGAACGGGGTGGCGCCCGAGTCGTATTGCGACTTGAGGTGGCTGTGCAGGTACAGCAGGCCCGCTTCGTGGCCCTTGGCCAGCACGATGCCCAGCTGGCCGCTGGCGCTGTCGCGCGCGTAGCCGTCGTTGTCCTTGTTGTACGACGAGGTGCCCGGCTTGGTGGCCGAAAAACCTTCGTCCTTGTCCTTCGACATGCCGAAAGCGTAGTTGATGCTGTTCTCGCCTTCGCTGGCGCCGGAGACGCCGAACGTCATGGCGCGCGCCTTGTCGCTGCCCGCTTCCACGGAAGCGGAAACGGCGGCCGGGCCGGCGCCGCGCCGGGTGAAGATCTGCACCACGCCGCCGATGGCGTCGGCGCCGTACATGGTGGCCAGCGGGCCGTAGACGATTTCTACCCGGTCGATGTTCGCCAGCGGCAGGGTGGCCCAGTTGGCGATGCCGCTGGTGGAGGAGCCGATGCGCACGCCGTCGACCAGCACCACGGTCTGTTTGGCGTCGCCGCCGCGAATGAACACCTGCGATGCGGTGCCAGGGCCGCCGTTACGCGTGATCTCGATGCCGCGCTGCTTTTGCAGCAGCTCGACGACATTGCCGGCGCCGGAGCGCGCGATGTCGGTCGCGCTGATCAGCACATGGTCGCTCAGGACGTCGGAAGAGGGCTGCGGCGCGCGCGCGGCGGTGATGATGACGGCAGTATTGGCAACGGCTACGGCCGTATCGGCAGCGCTGTCGGCGAGGGCGTAAGGGGCGGTAAAAGCTAGCGCGAGCGACGTCAGGGCCGCGTGGCGTACAACAGGAAAGGTCATGACAAATCTTCAGTGAATGCGATTGCGAGCAACCGGCCGACGTCCCCGTTGGCCAGATTGAAAAGGAACGCGCAACATGGCTGCGTGTTCCCACCTGCGTTGGCCGGTATCCGGGCTGGCAAATGCGGCCGTCTCACCTTCCCATGCCAAATGCACAGTGGTCAATCGAGGCGGCTCGTCGCCATGTCAGCGACATTTGCTTACCGTTGCGGGGGCAGCACACGTTGGCCTCTTGCTGGCTTCGTGTTTCCCAGTTTAACTGCGCTCATGGACATGGGCGCGGGCACCAAAACCCGATAATTATACACAGTCGATGATGACGGTCTCGCCGTAGGCGATGGCGTGGGGATGCTGCGCCGCTTCCAGCGCCATTGCCTCCGCCCCCAGTCCGCGCGCGCGGGCAAGCAGCAGGCGGATGGTGCCGGCGTGGCAGATGACGATGGCGGCGGGCGCCGGCACGCGTATGCAGTCCGCATAAAACGCCGCCACGCGATGCGCCATGCCGGTCACGCTTTCACCGCCGCCGGGGCGGTAGCCGGCCATGTCGGCGGTCCAGGCGTCGACCCCGGCGCGCTCGATGTCGTCCCAGCGGCGCATTTCCCAGTCGCCGAAATCGAGTTCGGCCAGGCGCTGGTCGTACTGCACCGCTGCGCCGCCAAGCGCTTGCGCCAGCGCGGCGCAGCGCCGCAGGGGGCTGGAGAATATAGGCGCACCAGGAGGCAGGCGCTCGCGCAGGGCGGGCAGGGCCAGTGCCTGCAATTCTGGATCGACGGTCAGGTCGGTGCGCCCGTAACAGACGCCGGAGGCTACTTGCGGCGCCAGATGGCGTACTAAATAGAGGCGCATTTCAACGCCAGGCGCCGTGATGGAAAAACGCCAGCAGGGCCAGGTAAATGACCACTTCGGCCACCTGCTGCACCGCGCCCAGGCAGTCGCCGGTATAGCCGCCGATGCGGCGCAGGCATTTGGCGCCCAGCCACCACGCCACCAGCGCGGCGCCGGTGACGCCGGCGAGCAGCGCAAGCCAGGGCACCATGCCGGCGGTTGCCAGGGCCAGCGCGGGCACGCCGGCGCAGGCGCAGGCGATGCCGAATTCGTGGTGGCTCATATGCTGGGCCATCGGCTTGGCCTTGCCCTCGGCGCGCGCGTATTCCATTTCCCAGATCAGGCTCACGGCCGCAAGGCGCGACAAGGGGTGGGCGATGAACAGCGCGGCGATGACGGCGGGCGTGGGCAGGGACCACAGCGCGGCACACTTGATGCCCACGGTGAGCCCCATGCCGACCGCGCCATAGGTGCCGATGCGCGAGTCCTTCATGATTTCCAGTACCCGTTCGGTGCTCAATCCGCCGCCGAAGCCGTCGCACATGTCGGCCAGGCCGTCTTCGTGGAAGGCGCCGGTCAGGTAGATCGCCGCCGCCGTCGACAGGATCACCGCCACGGGGGCGGGGAACAGCCAGGCCGCGCCGGCATACACCACCGCCGCCACGCCGGCGACGACCACGCCGACCAGCGGAAAATAGCGCGACGCATGGTGCAGCCAGGACGGCTCAAAACCCACCCAGCCGGGAATCGGCAGGCGCGTGAAGAACTGCAGCGCGATGAAGAACAGCCGGCACTGGTGGACGATGCTGGCCATGCCGTGACCTTACGCCGACTGGCCGCTGACGCGCGCCGACTGGAAGGTGGCCATCTCGCCGAGGAAGTTGACGGCCGCGTGCAGCAGCGGCAGCGCCAGTGCGCAGCCGGTGCCTTCGCCCAGGCGCAGGCCGAGGTTCAGGAGCGGGCTGGCGTTGAAGTGCTCGAGCATGCGCGCATGGCCCGCTTCGTCCGAGCAGTGCGAGAACACGCAGTAGTCGAGGATGGCCGGCTGCATGCGCGCCGCCACCAGCAGCGCGCTGCTGACGATGAAGCCGTCGATCAGCAGCACCATGCGCCGTTCGGCCGCCTTGAGCATGGCGCCGACGATCATGGCGATCTCGAAGCCGCCAAAGGTGGCCAGGATGTCGAGCGGCTCGCTCATCTCGCCATGCAGGGCGACGGCCGCTTCGATCACGCTCTGCTTGTGCAGCACGCCCTCGGGCGAAAGACCCGTGCCGGCGCCCACGCAGTCGGCCACCGGCACGCCGGTCAGCTTGTGCATCAGCGCGGCGGCGGCGGTGGTGTTGCCGATGCCCATTTCGCCAAAGCCGATCACATTGCCTTCCAGGTTGCCGACGATGCGCATGCCGTGCGCCAGGGCGGCGGCGCATTCGGCCCAGCTCATGGCCGGCTGTTGCGCGAAGTTGGCGGTGCCGCGCGCGACCTTGCAATCCATGAGCGCGGCGCGCTTGCCGAAGTCGTGGTTGACGCCGGCGTCGATGATTTGCAGCGCGCAGCCGTTCTGGCGCGCGAAGACGTTGATCGCCGCGCCCCTGGACAGGAAGTTCTCCACCATTTGCCAGGTGACGCTTTGCGGATAGGCCGAGACGCCTTCGGCCACCACGCCGTGATCGGCGGCGAACACCAGGATGGCCGGCTTGTGCAGCGCGACTTTGGTGGTTTGCTGGATCAGGCCGATCTGCCGGGCCAGCGTTTCGAGCGCGCCCAGACTGCCCAGCGGCTTGGTCTTGTTGTCGATCGCTTGGGCCAGTTCGCTGGCCAGCAGTGGGTCGTGGGTGGATGGTATGTCTGGGAGGCGCATCGTGAAGAGAGATAAGAAAGTGTCAAGAAAATTCCGCGCTAAGATAGCACATCCACGCTTTCGCGTTTCTGCAAGACCAGCATGGGGCGGCAAAGTGCGGCACAATTGGCCTGTGAATGTTGTCGTTTCATACAAGGTGCCCGCAAGGGAGCGCGTAAAAAGAACAGGAAAAGCATGAACGAACAGGTGGCAAGAGACGTGGTGCTGGTGCGCTCCATCGAAACCATGGACGGCAAGCACGAGGTACTGAGCGACGACGATCGCCTGTACGCCAGCCGCAGCGCCAAGGAACTGGCGCAGTGGCAAGCATCCGACAGCAAGTCGGAAGTGACGACCGAGCACTTCTTGCAGCAGCGCGCCGAGCAGATCCTCAAGCGCCTGAGCGAGCGCACGCCCGCGTTTGCGGCCATCGCGCGCCGCCGCGGCGGCTTCAAGGCGCTCTCGCTCGGCTTGCCGCTGCTGGCGCTGGTGCTCGGCGCCGCGGTCGACCGGATCGGCGATCCGCACCGGGTCGATTTGCTGTCGGCGCCGCTGCTGGCGATTATTGGCTGGAATATGCTGGTGTATTTACTGTTGATGGCGTTGATGTTGGTGCCCGCACGTAAGAACGGCTGGGTGTCGCCGGCCTTGATGCGCCGCCTGAGCGGGGCGCAATTGTCGCTGCCGCGCAAGTTGCCGAATGTGCTGGCCGCCGGCTTGACCGATTTCAGCCTGCAATGGGGCGAGCTGAGCGCCAGGCTGACGCAGGCGCGCCTGGGGCGCACCATGCACCTGGCTGCCGCCATGTTTGCGCTGGGCGCGGTGCTGTCGCTGTACGCGCGCGGCTTCCTGACGGAATATGTGGCCGGTTGGGAAAGTACTTTCCTCGGCGCTACGCAGGTGCATGGCATCCTGTCGGTGCTGTTTGCGCCGGCGGTGGCACTGTTGCCGCTGGAAGGTTTCAGCATTGCCGATATCGAGGCCTTGCACTTTTCCAGGCTCGCGACCGGGGCGGGCGGCGCCAAGTGGGTGCATTTATATGGTGCGACCTTGCTGCTGCTGGTGGTGCTGCCGCGCCTGGTGCTCGCTGGCGTGGCGCACTGGCGCGCGCAGCGCATGCACAACAAGTTCCCGCTGGACCTGGAACAGCCGTACTTCCGCAAGCTCAACGGCGAGGCCGGCACCAGCGCGCCGGCGCTGCTGCGCGTGCTGCCCTACAGCTACACGCTGGATGAGGCGCGCGACAAGGGCCTGTCGCAGATCGCCGTCACCCTGTACGGCGAACAGGCGCGGGTGATGCTGCGGCCATCGTCCGGCTATGGCGAAGAAGCGGTCGACGCCCTGCGCGACCTGAGCGTGGACGATGCCAATGTCACCGCGACCGCCGTGCTGTTCAGCCTGGCCGCGACGCCGGAAAAAGAAAACCACGGCGCCTTTCTCGACCATCTGGTGCGCGCTTCCCAGCGCGGCATTGCCGTGCTGGTCGACGAATCGGCGCTGACCGAGCGCAGCGGCGCCCAGGCCGGGGCCGATGTGCGGCTGGCCGAGCGGATCGCGCTGTGGCAACAGTTCTGCCAGTTCCACCGCGCCCCGGCGACCATCGTCAACCTGCTGCATCCCGAGCGCCGCCCGCTGGAGCTCGGCGCCGGACTTAGTTTATCGAAGGCATCATGAGCGACACCCCTGTCCATATCCAGTTTGCACTGATTTCACACACCAATAACGGCAAGACCACCCTGGCGCGCACCCTGGTCGGGGTCGATGTGGGCGAGGTGCGCGATGCCGCCCATGTGACTGTCTTTGCCGAGTCGCACCTGCTGCTCAAGACCACCGAGGGCGACACCTTGCAGCTGTGGGATACGCCCGGCTTCGGCGACTCGGTGCGCCTGCTCAAGCGGCTGGGCATGGCCGGCAATCCGATCGGCTGGTTCCTGCGCGAAGTGCTGGACCGCTACCGCGACCGTCCGTTCTGGCTCAGCCAGCAAGCGCTGCGCACCGCGCGCGACGAGGCCGATGTGGTGCTGTACCTGGTCAACTCGTCCGAGCATCCGCGCGACGCCGGCTACCTGCCGGCCGAGATGCGCATTCTGGAGTGGCTGGGCAAGCCGGTGGTGGTGCTGCTTAACCAGCTGGGGCCGCCGCGTCCGGCGCACGAAGAACAGCAGGAACAGACTGCCTGGAAACAGCACCTGGACCAGTACACGATCGTGCGCGATGTGCTGGCGCTGGACGCCTTTGCCCGTTGCTGGGTGCATGAGCGCGTGTTTTACGAGGCGGTGGGCAAGCTGGTCGAGGAGCCCAAGCAGGCCGGTTATGCGCGCCTGTTTGCGCTGTGGGAAGGCAATAACCGCGAACGTTTCCTGGAGGCGATGCGGATCACCAGCGCCCAACTGGCCGGCGCCGCGCGCGACAGCGAGCCGGTCGAGGCCGATGACAAGACCTTCCTCAAGTCGGCCATGAAAGCGGTCGGCCTGGGCAAGAGCGACCAGCAGCGGCAGGAGCGGGCGATGGGTTTGCTGGTGGAAAGGCTGAACCAGAACATTGCCGCTACCACCGGGCGGCTGCTGGCGCTGCATCAGCTCGATCCGAGCGAGGCGCCCAAAATCAATGCGCGCGTGAGCAAGAATTTCACCGTGCGCGCGCCGGTCGACCGTGCCCAGGCCGGCTTGCTGGGGGCGGTGGTGTCGGGCGCGGCGACGGGCTTGTCGGCCGACCTGATGGCGGGCGGACTGACGTTTGGCGCGGGCGCCTTGCTCGGTGGCGTGGTGGGCGCGCTGACGGCGGCCGGGGCGGCCTGGGGTTTTAATACCAGCACCGACCGCAACCGCACCACGATGCAGTTCGCCGACGATTTTTTGCACACCTTGCTGGTCAGTAGCATCCTGCGCTATCTGGCGGTGGCGCACTTCGGGCGCGGGCGCGGCAACTTCGTGGAAGGCGAGGCGCCGGCGTTCTGGCAGGCGGAAGTGGAGGGCGCGGTGGCGCAGCAGGCGCAGCGGCTGGCGGGTTTGTGGCAAGCGCTGCGCTCCGAGGGCGAGAGCGGCAAGGCGGCCGCGGATGTGGAGGCGATCGCGACGGAGGTGGCGCGCGCAACCCTGTCCAAGCTGTATCCGGGGGCGATGGAAGCAGGCACGGCTGGAGGGCTCAGCCCACAGCCCAGCCAATCATCGCGCCTGCGATGAGGATCACAGCGTAGGTGCATGCACGCCAGCGGCGCGCCATTTTTCGTTTTTCGCGCAGATCCGCGCGCGTCTTGCGCTCGACGGCGGTGTGCGTTTCCCAATGTTCGGGGGAGGTATAGCGATACAGCTTGTCGCCGTACACCCCCGCGCCGAGCATGGCGGCAAGCCGGAACATGGTCAGGATCAACTCTTTCGATGGTTCTTGCGCGTCGACCAGCCCGTGCGGGGTCAGATGCAGCCCGGCGTCGCGCCGATCTTTCAATGCGACGGTGCAAAACGTCCTTCCGTTCCGGCTCCGCTTCTTTTCAACGCGCAGTTCCGGGCAGTCGCTGGCGCTGGCGAACCATTCGTCGGGGCCGATCGGCGTCTCCTTGAAACCCGCGCGGGCAATATACACATGGAAGCTCATCGGCGCTCTCGCTTTGGGTCTCTGTCTGGATTTGATTTTTATCGAACAACGTGGCGGTGTAAAATGGCTTTTCTAATAATCTTTTTCCCGCTATTTATACCACCGAGTCCAGCCAAATGAAACTGTCCCCTTTAGAGCGCGAAAACCTGCTGGCCCCGCTGGTGATCGGCGCTGTTATCGGACTCGCTTGCGCGCTCAGCGTCGCGAGTATTAGCCCGGATCAGTATATGGCAGGGGTCGAGACACAGGGACGGCCGCTGCACGAGATCCTGCTGGCATTTTTTATCGGCGTGAATGTCGCCTTCATTCCGTTTGGCGTCATCCCGGTGTTGATTTCCAGGGTATATGCAAAAATACACGCCGACGCCGGGTCGGGCCCGGCATCGTCGTAAAGGAACGCTTGCATGCACGATGACAGGGCTGCCTGGGGCGAGTTAATCAGCCGTTTTCCCGGCGATTTTACTTTTCGTGGCACCATCCTGCGGGTGCTGCCCTTGGCGCTTGCCGAGTTCACGGCCATGGCCGCCGGCAAATGGACGCTCGACGATGTCGAGATACTGGGCAGCGTCAGCGCCGATGGCGAGCTTGGGACCTTGTCGTTTATTCCAGGCGCGGCCAGCCGGTGTGAGGACGGTACGCCGGCCGGCGGCTTCACCTACGTCTATTCGCTCGGGAATATGGCCCTGGTGAGCACGCGCTGTTTGCCATGAAAGGCAAGCGCGGGAAGAATCTGCCGATACCCCGCAGCGCGGCGGACCATGCCGAAGCCACGCGCATCTGGCTGTATACGTCCCCGGCGGAGTTCATTTTGCATGGGTGCATGCTGCCAGTGTTCCCGCTGGCATTGGCCGAATTTAAGGCATTCTCGAAAGACGCCTGGCCGCTCGAAAATTATTCGATCACTGGCGCCATGAGCGAGGACCGGCGGTATGGCGCGGTATCCTTCGTGCCGGATGAGTCCTGCGTGAGCGCGGAAGGGGTGTTCGACTTTGCTGCCGGGGGACGGTATTGGAATGGGAGGGGAGTGACCTACGTCTACTCGCTGGCCGATCGTGTGCTGGTGAATTCGACCTATACGCGTTGAGTGGCGGCGAGGAGGGACGGGCCGGCGCAGGTGGATAAAAAAGGCCCGGATTAACCGGGCCTGCATTGCTACTTGATCCGCTGAGCGCTGCCCGATCAGAAAACGTATTGCGCGCTCACGCCCGCCAGCCAGTTGCGCTGCGGCGCCGCTTCATAAAAGCGCTTGTTGGCGTCGCCGACGATGACCGATCCCACATAGCGGCGATCGCTCAGGTTATTGACGCGCACGAACTGCTTCAGGCGCCATCCACCCAATGACTGTTTCGCCTGGAAGCGGGCGTTGATGATCGCGTAGCCCGGAGCGGCGATATCGGCATTGGCGTCGTCAGCGTAGATTTTGCCGCTGGCGATGGTTTCCAGCGCGGCGCCAACGCCATCGTCGCTGCTCTTCCATGCCAGTTCACCGAACAGGTTGGCTTTCGGCACGCCCGGCAAGCGGCTGCCGGCTGCAACGTTGCCGAAGCCTTGCTCGTAAGTGGCGTTCAAGGCGGTCATGGCCAGGCGGCCGCTGAAACCGGCGCCAAAGTTGCTGTCGAGCGAGACTTCCGCGCCCCGGCGCAGGGTTTCACTGGCATTGCGGTAGCTGGTGCGTCCGCCGCCGGCAATGTCGACCACCAGCTCGTCGCTGGTTTTTACCTGGAACAAGGCCGCATTGATGCGTGTATTGCTGCCGAGATAAGCTTTCACGCCCGCTTCCACGTGCGTGCTGGTGGCGGGCTTGAGCGCAAAATTGAAGCCCGCGCCTGCACCTGAGTAGAACAGCTCGTTCAAGGTCGGCGCCTCAAAACCGCGCGCCGCGCTGGCGTACACATTCACGGTTGGCGAGATCTTGTAGAGCGCACCGAGCACGGGCGTGGTGTGGCGGAAGCTGACGCCGCCGCTGTCGTTGCCGTTGGTAACGAAGCGATCGTCCACGCTGACTTTCATGCGGCTGTGGCGCAGCCCGGCGCTCAAGACCCAGTCGCCGCCTTGCCATTCGGCCTGCGCATACGGATCGAGGCTGGACACGGTATTGCTTTCATCGCGGCGCGGCTTGCCCTGCAGGCCGAACTGGTTGCCGATGAAATTCTCAAACCCCTGGCGCTGGTCGGTGGAACGGCCGTAGTCGATGCCAACGGTGGTGCTCAGCTTGCCGCCGGCGAAGTTGCGCACGCTGAGCCAGTTGATGTCGGCGCCATAAAAGTCACGGTCGAAGTCGACCACGCCGCCGGACTGGCTGGCGGGCGTCTGCACGAATTTGGAAAATGCCTGGTACTGGATGACCTGGCGATTGCCGCCGTACACCATCGCACGCAGCGTGTCGTCGCCCAGGCGCTGCTCGAAGGCGGCGCCGGCTTGCTTGTGGTCGATGCTTTTGCGCGTGTCGTAGCGGTCGGCAATGGTGCGTTTCGGATTCTGCGTATCGGTGGCATCGGTCTCGCCGGCGCGTGGATCGCGCTGGTAGGTGGCCCAGGTCACGCCAAGCGGATCTTGCGTGTCGTCCTGGCTCAGGGCGCTGGCGGTCAGGGTCAGCTTGCTGGTGCTGGTCGGCGCCATGGTCAGCTTGGCGAAGCTCTGGTCACGCGTGGCGGCGCTGTGGGCGCGGTAGCCGTCGGTCTCGAAGCGGGAGGTGTCGATCACGTAGCCGATGCCCTTGGTTTCGCCCTGGGCGTTGAGGTCGATCTTGCGGGTACCGTCGCTGCCGCCGATGACGCTGCCTTCCACGCTCGGCCGGCCCTGGCCGTCGCGCGTGAACAGCTGGACGGTTCCGCCGGAATGGTTGCCGTAGATGGCAGAGAAGGGCCCGCGCAAGACTTCGATGCGTTCCGCCATGTCCAGGTTGAAGGTTGCCGCTTGACCCTGTCCGTCGGGCATGGTTGCCGGGATGCCGTCGGCAATCAGGCGCACGCCGCGCACGCCGAAGGCCGAGCGCGCCCCGAAGCCGCGCGAGGAAATCTGCAGGTCCTGCGCATAATTCTGGCGGTTCTGGGCCACCAGGCCCGGTACGGCCGAGAGCGATTCGGACGCGTTGACGCGCAGCTGGCCGTCACGGATGCGGGCGGCGTCGAGCACGTCGATGGCTGCCGGCAAGTCGAAACTGGTGTGCGCGACCCGGCTTCCGCTGATGACGACCACATCGGCCAGCGGCGCGTTGGCCGGCGCATCCGGTGCGGCTGCCGCTGCCGCGCCTGCCGCGCCGAGCGCGAACAAGGTGGCGATGTCATTCAGGTGAAACGGGTGCTGCTTCATGGGTTCTCCGGAGGTATGTTTAGCGTCGGTACGCAATATACGCGGGCAGTATGAATCCTGCAGCGAGCACGCGTAATGTGCGCCAAAGCACCAACGAAAGGACTAGCCTGTGGGTAGCCGTGACAGTTTCTTTGCGTTTGCGCAGGTACTTGTTTTGATGTGCGTCTACGCTTGGATTCCCGGTACATAACCATAAAAGGAAGAGGACGACATGAATCTCGCAGATATCAGCAAGCTGGGCGTAGCCAACCCGTTCAAGCAACGCTACGACAATTACATTGGTGGAAAATTTGTTGCGCCGGTCAAGGGCGAATATTTCGGTAACGTCACGCCGATCACCGGGCAGGTGTTTTGCGAGGTGGCCCGCTCGAGCGCGGAAGATATCGAGCTGGCGCTCGATGCCGCCCATGCCGCCAAGGAAGCCTGGGGCAAGACCTCGCAGGCCGAGCGCGCGAATATCCTCAATAAAATTGCCGACCGCATGGAGCAGAACCTCAGCTTGCTGGCCACGGCGGAGACCATCGACAACGGCAAGCCGATCCGCGAGACCACCGCGGCCGACATTCCGCTGGCGATCGACCATTTCCGCTACTTTGCCGGCTGCATCCGCGCGCAGGAAGGCTCGGTCGCGCAGATCGACCACGAAACGTACGCGTATCACTTCCATGAGCCACTGGGCGTGGTCGGGCAGATCATCCCGTGGAACTTTCCGATCCTGATGGCCGTGTGGAAGCTGGCCCCGGCGTTGGCTGCGGGCAACTGCGTGGTGTTGAAGCCCGCCGAGCAGACCCCGGCCTCGATCCTGGTGCTCATCGAGCTGATCGGCGACCTGTTGCCGCCGGGCGTGCTCAATATTGTCAACGGTTATGGGCTGGAGGCGGGCAAGCCATTGGCCTCGAGTAAGCGCATCGCCAAAATCGCCTTCACGGGCGAGACCGGTACCGGCCGCCTGATCATGGGATACGCGGCGCAAAACCTGATTCCGGTCACCCTGGAATTGGGCGGCAAGTCACCGAATATCTTCTTTGCCGACGTGATGGATGCGGACGACGCGTTTTTCGACAAATGCCTGGAAGGCTTTGCCATGTTCGCGCTGAACCAGGGCGAGGTATGTACCTGTCCGTCGCGCGTGTTGATCCAGGAATCCATCTACGACAAATTCATTGCGCGCGCACTGGAACGGGTGGCGGCGATCAAGCAGGGCAATCCGCTTGATGCCTCGACCATGCTCGGCGCCCAGGCATCGCAGGAGCAGCTGGAGAAAATCCTGTCCTACCTCGATATCGGCAAGCAGGAGGGCGCCGAGCTGCTGACGGGCGGTGCGCGCAATATGCAGCCGGGCGACATGAAGGACGGTTATTACGTGCAGCCGACGGTGTTCAAGGGCGATAACAAGATGCGCATCTTCCAGGAAGAGATTTTCGGTCCCGTGGTGGCGGTCACCACCTTTACCGATGAAGCGGACGCCCTGCGCATTGCCAACGATACCTTGTACGGGCTGGGTGCAGGTTTGTGGACGCGGGATGGCTCGCGTGCGTTCCGGGTCGGCCGCGCCATTGAGGCAGGGCGCGTGTGGACTAATTGCTATCACCTGTATCCGGCCCATGCGGCTTTCGGCGGGTACAAGCAATCGGGCATCGGGCGCGAAAATCACAAGATGATGCTCGACCATTACCAGAAGACCAAGAACCTGCTGGTCAGCTATAACCCGAACGCGATGGGCTTCTTTTAACCGTAGGGAGTATTGCATGGGTGAGGCGCTATCACGCGTGGTCGCAACCGATGCCGCGCGCGCAATGATCGACGAGTTGCGCGCGCGGCATGGGCCGGTCATGTTCTTTCAGTCGGGCGGCTGCTGCGACGGCAGCGCCCCGATGTGCTATCCGGACGGTGAATTCAATATCAGCGATACCGATGTGTATGTCGGCGAGATCAACGGCGCCGCCTTCTATATGGGAAGGGAGCAATTCGCCTACTGGGAACATACGCAGCTGATCATCGACGTTGTCACAGGGAACGGCGGCATGTTCTCGCTGGACAATGGAACAGGACGGCGCTTCCTCACCCGCTCCCGGCTCTTCTCGGATGCCGAGTTCGCTGACCTGGCAGCCGTCCATATAGGGCCCCCGTGACACATAAATGCGTGTATTCGTGAGCGTGGCGTCGGTTCCACGCGACGAATTGTGTAGCTTCTACGAAAGTTCTTGCCAGCGGGGAGAGGGCTTTGCTATAGTTCGCCTCCCCGCTGAAACGCTAGCGAAATCAAGTAGTTGCAGGACAGTCCAGGGGCGTTTCGAAAGAAGCGACGTAACAAAAAGAGGTTGACGAGAAACGCGAAACGCTGCATAATCTCACCTCTCTGCTGCAACGAACACAACGCTTCGTAGCAAACGGCAGAAGGTAGTACAGAACAAGTTCTTTAACAATTAACAGTCGATAAGTGTGGGCGTTTGATGAAGGTGCCAACGAAGCGTAAGCGACGTTGAATACTTAAATTATCAAATGTTCACAAAAAAGAAACATGGCGCATCGAAAGATGAGCTTGTCAGTATTTTGAGTGAGCGATCTGTCCGCAAGGACATTAAACAGAGATTGAACTGAAGAGTTTGATCCTGGCTCAGATTGAACGCTGGCGGCATGCCTTACACAT
>NZ_VVIW01000043.1 GCF_011682045.1 Massilia aquatica
ATCGTCGGCTTCTACAACTGCAAACGCATCAATTCAGCATTGGGCAATCTGTCGCCCGCCGTCTACGAACGGAAAATGGCAGTACGCGAACCTATCGTGGTGTCCGAAATTACTTGACCACAGCACTATTCGATTCATCACCAGCGCACCCGCATGGAAATCTACGCAACCGAGCGAGGAATTGAAATTGTCCGCCAGTATATGGACGAAGGAAAAAGCGGCTTGCGCATCAAGGGGCGCACTGGGCTACTCCAGCTAATCGAGGATGTTCAAACGGGCGAAGCAACGTTCGGCGTGATTCTCGTACACGACGTCACTCGCTGGGGTCGATTCCAAGACGTTGATGAGAGCGCTTACTACGAGTATGTCTGCCGCAGCCACGGCATCGACGTGGTCTACTGCGCCGAGCAATTTCAGAATGATGGCTCCCCACTCAGCTCAATCTTGAAATCACTGAAGCGCGCCATGGCAGCTGAATACAGCCGGGAGCTCTCCGAAAAAGTCTTCATGGCCCAGTGCGAATTCACCGCGCTCGGATTCAAGCAGGGCGGCACAGCTGGATACGCGCTGCGTAGAGCTACGTTCGGTGCGGATGGCCGCCAGAAAAAGACTCTTGAACTTGGGGAAAGAAAAGGAGCACTGACGGACCGCGTTCAGTTCGCCCTCGGCCCGGCCCATGAAGTTGCCGTAGTCCGTCGCATCTACAAATGGTATGTCACTGATGGTCTGGGCGATACCGCGATTGCCGCTCGCCTGAACGAACTAGCGGTGCCAAGTGAGACAACGAGGCCATGGACGGCCTGGCTGATACGGGGGATTCTCACGAACGAGAAGTACCTTGGCAATCTGGTCTTCAATCGCCGTTCCTTCAAACTTAGCAGAGATGTCGTCCACAATCCGGCCGAGGAATGGATACGGAGGAATGACCAATTTCCCGCGCTGATAACGCACGCGTTATTCGACCGCGCTGCTGAAGTTCGTCGGCGCCGGCAGCAAGGGCCGACGGACGATGAGCTCCTTGAAATGCTTCGCCGAGTTTTTCGAAAGCACGGACGCATCACTTCGAATCTAATCACAGAATTTCCTGGCATTCCCAACGCCAAACTATTTGGCATCAAGTTCGGCAGCCTGCTGCACGCCTATACTCTAGCCGGCGTCGATAGCGCAACTAGCTTCGATTTCGTGACGACTCGACGAGCCATCCGCAGCACCCTGCTCTCAACAATCTCGAAGGTCAGAATGCTCATTGACCAAGCGGGTGGCACCGCGAGATTGATAGCCCATCCAGGGACACTTCTAATTAACGAGGCCGTCACGGTTAAGATAGTTGTAGCTCGCGCCCGCATCGACATTGGCGGCAACGTGAGATGGAAAATCCCCACGACCGGCAAGCCACCAGCACATTTCACCATCGCGCTGCAAATGGAAATTGGAAGCATCGTAGTTCGTCACTACTATCTCTTTCCATTGTTGGAACCGACGGGACACATGATTACATTGCGAGGTGAGGACCCTGGCGGAGAGTGGAAATTTCGGCACGATAGTTTGGAAGCGATGTTCGGGCTTCCGGCGCGGCCACGATAACGCGAACTACTGAAAAGACATAAATGCATGGGGGATTGCCGTGAAGCCAAACAAGAATGGACCACGAAACTAGCGTCGAAAACGCCGACTTGGCTCCAGACAGAAAACTCCAAGCACCTCGTGCAGGGGGCAATTGTGGCTGGATTTCGCCAGCTTCGTAACCTCAAAAATCCCGGCTTCGGCCCAGCCAGCTTGACGAGCCGCACTCATGAATCCGCCAACAAGGTGAAGGCGTTCATGTTCGTGAGCGCGTAGGTCAGCGGAGTTGGTCGCGAAGGATTTTCTGAGCCGAACGCAGTTTCGGATGCGTGAAACCCACCGAAGCATCACACAGCACTGCCCGCTCTTCAAGGTGAGAGCCGGGCAAGGATTGCCCGCTCATCAGGTCGTCCAGGATGACGAACGGACGCGGCGTTCCGAGCGCGTGGGTATCGAGCCATCCCTCGATTTCCGTCAACCGATAGGAGGCGCTGTCGCGCGGAGTGCACCAATCCTGGTGTAAGTTATCGACGACAAAATCGAGGCCAGTACGTCGCAGAACTTCGCAAATTTGTGCGCGGTCAAAGTGCAGCGTCCATGAAGAACTGATGACATATTCGGGCGTGAATTCATCATGCAGTGTGCGCAAATTCGTCCGGGCGGAGTAGTGAAAAATGTGGTCCCACATTGCCGGGGTGTCGTCGAGCGTGGAGTTCTTGAATGCGGCCAGCACATGTGACGAAGTGTACACTCGATGTACGGCAAGTACATCGTCGAAGTCTAAAATTACTACTGCCTTCATCAATGACCTCCTATACAAATGTTAAGAATCGTCCCTCGCCGGTGCGCCTGGCGGTCTGGCACTTGGGAAAATAGCTCATTCTTTCGTGAAGCGCTTAGCCGAAAACGCCCGCATAAACTTCCGTCGTCGAAAACTTCGATTTCCACCCCTCGCAGACGGCACTTGCGGGTTTTTTCTGTGAACACTGCTACCTCGTTTTAGCCGACAGTCGAACTCGCGCATCACGTATCGAAGAATTTTTCGGATGCAAGCAAGGTCTTCTGCGGATGCTTGCTGCAGGACTGGTAAACAGCGGGATATATCCGGGAAAACATCTAGCTGTTCAGCGTCAACCGCGCTTTCAAATGTGTGCTTGAGGCAAGCAAAGAATTGGCCGATGGTATGCGAGTTGCTCTCGATTTCTTCGCTAAAAAACTTTGACATCATTGCTCCCGTGCTATCGCGACATAACTCAACCCGGCAAACCAGCGCGACGATTGATACGCTTGACGTTTAGGCGACCGCCAAGCTCTTCATGTCTAACCCCTCTGCCGGGGAGACGATGCGGTAGAAAATAGAACTGGCAGCAGAGGCACCGCAAATGAAGCACTGTTTGCACATCTCAAGCGAGGCTGGCCCACCGCTGAATTCAATCTGTGTGTCAAGGCCCGGTGCCGCAAGATACTCGTTGAATCGGTAACAGCGGCGATGGCGCCGTTCTCGTAAATGACGGCATGCACCCGGCCGCACTCGACACACTTAAACTTTCCAATTTCTTCATTTGCTAAGCTACGCTCAATGGCCACAAATAATTCCACGTGACGCCAGTCTTTTCGACAGCTACCTGAACGACGGTTGGTGGCCTTAATTGGAGAGCTCATTCTCATGCTCAGCCCAGACTACTTGGCTGACGTTGACGAAGGACTCGACGTCATTGATGGCACGCCAGTTATTCCATGTGTATTCGGCATCCATATTGAGGCCTGGCCTCCCGTCGAGTTTGTACACTCTTCCAGTCGAAGTCACTCCGCACATCGTGCTGATGTCAAATTGCTCTATCCGCGAGCTGACCCGGCCTTCGCGATTTTCGATTGCCCAGCCGACTAAGTGGCGGTCGCCATCCGGGAGCTCGTAGATTGACCAACGCTCCAGGGTGAGCGTTGGCTGGTCAGTGACCGGTATAGTTTCCCATATTGGCATGTGAATTTCCTGTTCATTGCGGATAAAGTCAAGCGATTGCGTCATCCTCGAGCTTTGGCGCGTGCGTGGCGAGCATATCCTTCAGTGTGCAACTGAATTCAAGCGTGTCCTACGGCTCGTCGTGCGCACGTGGCGCGATGTTTTCCAGTGTCTCCGCTTCTTGCTCGCGCATAAGTGGCAGGCCCCAACTGGCTCGAAGTCGTCAGTCGCCATGTGCTGCCTCCCGCATCGGCCAACCCAAAATTTGTGCGGTCTCACGAATCACCCAGCGGGCTTCGTCGGCGCTGACCCACCCAGATTCGATGAGGCGCGTCTGGTATTGGTCGAGAATCTCCATCTCTGACATATGCGCCCGCTTGCCTTTTTTGGTTTCAATACAGCTCGTCACGAATTGCGGTACGTATTGCATGCAGTGCTGCCAGCGTTGGTGCAGCTCCGGCGGAGTGCAACCGGGACTGTAGAAGCGGCCTTCGTACTCGACCGCCACGAATTTTTGTTGGGCGCCCGGCAGTGCTCCCGCACTATGCGGGCGGGGGAACCCCGCAGGGAGTTGGGCGTACTCAGCATCGTCTGTGTTTGATGGCAATTCTAATTTCTCGATGTCGCTCATTCTTCAGTTCCTCTCTCAGGTGTTCTTTTAGAGCCTCTGGCAGCAGTATTAGCGGTCGCTAGATGCTTACGTGGAAGCAGATTCTTCCAAGAAGACTCCATCGAACGCCTCCTCCAATTCGACTTTCCTCGAGCGATGTTCGATGAACCGAATGACAATTTCGTTGCGGATATTCCTGTTGAGTTCTTCGACAAGCGCTGTAAGAAACTCATCCTGGTTCTCTCTAAAGCGCCGCAACCTGGTGATAGATTGCATGCTCAGGAGCCGCTCTATCAGGTCGCAAAGGCATGTCTTTAGCTGATGAATATCAGCGTGCTGAAGTCTGCCTTCATCTAAGAAAGCGAGTTCCCTCGCGAGGGAAATTAGAACGTCCAACGGCCATTCTTCAGGCAAGATTTCACGCCCGGTCCGCGTCGCGAAGTATGATTGCAAGTGAGCTATTGACATTTTCAAATCCAAATTGTGCAGTGCGGCCCATCATTCACTTGCTACACTAAATAATGAGCTGTGTGCGTCTTCTAAAAAACAATTCCCCCTATAGAGGGAAGACATATGGTACCGCATCTGAGAGATTTCTCCCACTATAGGGGGAACTTTGGATTCAAAAATTGCAGTGGCTTTTGGCGCAGTGTTGCGGCGATTGCGGACAGAGGCGGAAATGACTCAAGAGCAACTAGGACTTGAGGCCGAACTGCAGCGAAAGTACATATCGTTGCTTGAACTAGGGGAAAAGGCCCCTTCACTTGAAACGGTGTTAAAAGTGGCGACAGGCCTGCGAGTCGACGCGGGCAAATTGGTAGAACTTGTGTGCGAAGAAATACAAG
Source organism: Massilia aquatica (assembly GCF_011682045.1). Taxonomy (GTDB): domain Bacteria; phylum Pseudomonadota; class Gammaproteobacteria; order Burkholderiales; family Burkholderiaceae_D; genus Telluria_A; species Telluria_A aquatica. Next base: position 4,979 of record NZ_VVIW01000043.1, read on the forward strand.
AACAAAATTTGTCCGTGTAAAATTGCGCCTTGTCATGAAAGGTTGCGCCTAGTTGGGCGGGCGCTGGGGCCCTGCCCGCCTTCTTAGGGTCCCCTTGGACTTTGACGGAGCAAATCCTTAAGCGTCGAAAGCTTCTGCCTTGCGCTAGTGGCAGGAGTCTGAAGCAAGCCTTCTGGCGGCACTAAACCCAACGCCTTCGCGACGTTCGAAACGTAGGTCCGCCGCCCGCCGGCAAGCGCGGAACACGCGGCAGAGACTCCTTCAGTCCCTACTTGCGAAATCAACCAGTCCAAAATACGTTGGTCGCGCTCAGACTCAACAATCACTTCCATAACTGCTCCAAAAAGCGTTGCTGCCCTCTGGGCAGCGTGTCGCATGCGTGCTCGCATGCGACACACGGCACGGCGCGCCTGCTGGCGCACCTTCTATGTCTCGAGAAATATTAATCCCAAAACCGCACGACCGCATGTGATTCTGAAAATGGACAAGATTGGGCTAGAACTGTGCAAGAAAGCAAAATGCCCGAGTTCGACCGGCGCGTGCTGGAAGTGCTGCGCCAGCCGATGGAATCGGGCCGGGTGACGATCTCGCGCGCGGCGCGCCAGTCGGATTTTCCGGCGCGCTTTCAGTTGATCGCGGCGATGAACCCCTGCCCTTGCGGTTTCCTGGGCCATCCGTCGGGCAAGTGCGATTGCACCAGCGACGCCGTGCTGCGCTACCAGGGCCGCATTTCGGGGCCGCTGCTCGACCGCATCGATATCCAGATCGAAGTGGCGGCGCTGCGTCCCGATACCCTGCTGGCGGACGCCGACGGCGAACCGAGCAGCGTCATCGCCGCGCGCGTGGCGCTCGCCCACCAGCGCCAGCTGGCGCGCCAGGGCAAGCAGAACCAGGGCTTGATCACGGGGGAGGTGGAACGGCATTGCCGGCCGGACGAGGCCGGCGCGGCGGTGCTGCGCCAGGCCATGCTGCACCTGAACTGGTCGGCGCGCGTGTATCACCGCGTGCTGAAAGTGGCGCGCACCATCGCCGACCTGGCCGATGCGCCGGTCATCCTGGCCGAGCATGTTTCCGAGGCGATCCAGCTGCGGCGCGGGCTGCGCGAGCCGTGAGCCGCTTGAAATAGTCGCGTGAGGCGATGCGGTCGAACCGGGTGAAAAAATTGATCGCCGCGCGCGTCATGTCGTCGTGCGGACAAAAAAAAGCCGGAGCGGCCGCCGCACCACCCCGCAGGGTGGACGGCAGCCGCTCCGGCTGCGGTCCTGCTAACCAGCAATTAGAACGTGTAACGTCCTGCCAGCGTGAAGTAACGGCCAACTGCGCCCGTCTGGTGCAGCGACGGGTTGTAGTTGATACGGCCGTAGGTCTGCACGTCCAGCGGTGCTTTTTTGTTCAGCAGGTTGCTGACCGAGGCGGTGATCTCGAAGTTTTTCGAGAACGCCCATTTGCCGAAGGTGTCGAGCGTGGTGAACGAGGCGATACGGCAGTTCAGCAGCGCAACGTCGTTTTCATCCACGTCCAGGCACTCGCCGCCAACCTGGTTGGTGTTGCTGATGCTGCTGACGTAGTTGACATTGCTGGTCAACTGGAACGGACCATTTTCCCAACCGAGGGTGAAGCGGACCTTGGTTTTCGGGGTGCCGCCGTTGCCGGACAGGTTGACGTCGCCGTGGGTGCCTGCGAATTCCAGTACCGTGCCGTCGGCATTGGTACGGGTGAATTCTTTCATGTAGGTCACGGTCACGCCGGAGCTCAGCTTGCCGTTGGCGCCCAGGTTCAGGCGGCCGCGCAGGTCGAGGTCGACGCCGGAGGTCTTGGTTTCACCGGCATTCAGGTACGGCGCCTTGACCATCAGGATCTGGCCTGGCAGGTTCGGGAAGTTGGTGGTGGCTTCGCCGCGCACGATCTGAGCGTCAGGATAGCCGGCCGGGTTGTCGACTACGGCGCCAGGATCGGAACCGTTGATTTCGCCCGTACGCACGATCTGCCACAAGTCCAGCGACAGGTTCACGTTCTTGACCGGCTCGATGACCATGCCCAGGCTGTAGCTCTTCGACTCTTCCGGCTTGATGTTCTTGTTGCCGATGGTGATCGCGCCAACCGATTGGGTCGAGCAGTCCAGGGTCAGCTTGGTAACAGGGCAACGGATCGGATCGTTGGCGATGTTGGTGAACGCCGCCACCGCGCTGTCGCCGTTTTCGGCGGCGCTTGGTGCGCGGAAGCCTTCGGCGTAGGTACCGCGGAATGCCAGGGTCGAACTCGGGGTGAACTTGAAGCCGACTTTCGGCGTCGTCGAACGGCCATAATCGGAGTAATCATCGGTACGCAGCGCGAACTGCAGTTCCACCGTTTTCAGGACCGGTACGGCCAGCTCGGTGTACAGCGCGGTGACATTGCGCGAACCCTTCGATGCCGAATAGCCCAGACCGGCGATATCGTTGGTGTCGGTGAAAGGCGTTGCCTGGCTGTCGGTTTTTTCCTTGCGGTACTCGGCGCCGACGGCGATGCCCATCTTACCGCCAGGCAGTTCCATCAGTTCACGCGATGCCTTGAAGTCGAACGAGGTGCTTTTCGTGATACCCGAGTTGAACAGGGTTGGCGATACCAGCGCCAGCACATCGGCGTTGTTGATGACGCCCTTGCCGATGCGGAAGGTACCGTTGTTCAGCGCCGTGCGCAGCGCGCTGGTGCGGTAGTAGCCGTTCTGCGTCTTGTCGGTCTTGCTTTCCGCGTACAGCACGCCGGTGTCGTAATCCCAGTCGGCGAAGTTACCCTTCACGCCGGCCAGAACGCGGGTGACCGTCGATTCCATGTCGGAAGCGCGTGGACGCGATGCGTCGACCCAGCGCGGACGTGCCGCCACGCCGAGGAAATTGTCCGGGTGGTTGGCTGGCATCAGCAGTTGATCGGGACCCGAATTGGTATTGTTGACGCGTGCATTGACCAGGTCAAAGCCGGCGCCGGTCAGGCCCGATGGGGTGGTGTAGGTTTTCGCTTCCGACTTGAACACGCCGACTTCGGCGTAGGCCTGGGTGGTTTCACCCAGCGCCAGCGTGCCGCGGGCGAACACGTTCAGGTTTTTGGTTTCTGGCTGGATGGTCGCGTAATCGACCGGATCCCACAAGCAACCGCCGCCGGTATTGTCGTGCGCGGTGCCGCCGGTCGGATCGAGATTGATCGGATCGCAGCTGCCCGGCAGGTTGGTGACCTTGCCTGGCACACCTGTCGCGCTCAGCGGACGCAGGGTGCCGAGGAAGCTGCTGCCGCCTGCGTTACCGGCGGTAGTGTGGCCGGCGCGCTGGTCGCGGCCGCCCCATGGACGCGCATCAGCCTGGCCCAGCCATTTGTCGCGGCTGTTCTGGTCGATGCGTTTTTGTTGTTTGGCGTCGACCGTCATGAAGACGTTATATTTGTCTGCAGCCAAGTCGCCGAAGCCGACCGCGCCGGAAATGCTGTTCACGTTGCCGTCGCGCTCGCCCGAGATGCCGGTGCTGGCGGAAATGGTTTTACCCACATAATTCTGGCGCAGGATCACGTTGACCACGCCGGCGATCGCGTCCGAACCGTAAATGGCCGATGCGCCGTCTTTCAGGATGTCGATGCGATCGACCGCGTCGAGCGGGATCGAATTCAAATCGACGAAGCTGCGCTGGCCGTCATCGCCGAAGCCGTACGGGGCGGTGCGGCGGCCGTTGATCAGGACCAGGGTCGAGGACACGCTCAGGCCGCGCAGGGATACGCCCGATGCGCTGCCGGCGAAGCCGTTGGTGAACGAACCGCTGATACTACCGTTGTTGTCGGCGGAAATACTGCGCACGACTTCGGCGATCGAGGTCTTGCCGGTCTGCTCGATGTCCTTGCGGCTGAGCGTCTGAACCACCGAAATGGTTTCGGCTTCAGCGCGTTTGATGCTCGAACCCGTGATTTCTACTTTTTGCATGCCGTCGCCTGCAGTCTGCGCATTTGCCATCTGCATGCTCAGCGCCATACCGCCGCCAATGAACATGATACGAATCGACCGCGACAATCTTGTCTCCACCATCATTGCAAAGCTCCTCATTTTGTAAGTAGTTGATCGCGTTCCGCTCTCGTGAGGCGAAACGGCCACCGATTAATTATATTTGTAATCGTCTCTCGGACGTGTTCGCGAGATTTGCCGGAAATTCAAATCTTCGATCACATATATAACCATTACGTCCTGTTTCCTGTCAATTATTGATCTTGTACGTATATCTAGAAAACAACAATTGATGCCATAACAATGTGTATTCGGAGGCAAGAAAAGTTGTCACTGAGCCTGCTGAAGAAATGCATTTGACGACAGATAGACGAACTTGCATGAATTTTGCCCGCACTTGCGCCTGACTGAAATTTCGGAAAAATCGCGGCGGAATTCACGCGACCTCGCCTTTTTCTTCAAAAGCGCGTTCGTTAAGACTCCCTTAATTCGCGCCGATTACACCGGAAGTAAATACGGAGCGTCGTTCCGGCTAACAATCCGCTTAAGTCGCGGTATTGATAGAGGCGACTTTCAGCGCCTGCGCAGCGCATCGTTTTATCGATCCAAGCCGCTTTCAAACCCCTGTTGCGCAAGCGCCAATCGGGTGCCTGCGACAGCGCTTTTCACCTGCCCCGGCGTTACGCCCAGCCCCCTGTCGAGCAGCGACGGGTCGCGGCGCGGCCTGCGATAGGCTAGTATGAAAGACTGTTCTTTTCGTCCCGCCGTCCCCATGCGCCTGCTCATCCTTTCCGACCTGCATCACGAACTCTGGCGCGAGACAGCACCCGCCATCGAGCCGGCCGAAAGCCGGCCTGATGTGGTCATCCTGGCCGGCGACATCGACACCGGTGCCAGGGCGCTGCCGTGGGCCGAGCGCAATTTCGCGGGCTTGCCGGTGCTGTACGTGCACGGCAACCACGAAGGCTACGGCCATCATCTCGACAGCGTGCAAGCCGAGTTGCGGGCGGCGAGCGCGCAATCCGCCAACGTCCACTTTCTTTCCTGCGACGAAAAAATCATCGGCAATGTGCGCTTCCTGGGCGCCACCCTGTGGACCGATTTCCGCCTGTTCGGCGACGACGACCGCCAGGCGGCCATGCGCGAAGCCGAGGCGCTCATGAACGATTACAAGCGCATCCGCCTGGCCGGGCACAACTACCGCAAGCTGCGCGCGGCCGACACCGCCATGTTCCACGCGCTCCAGCTATCCTGGCTGCGCACCAGGCTGGCCGAACCGTTTGCCGGCCCGACCGTGGTGATCACCCACATGGCGCCATCGATGCGCTCGGTGCCGCAGGCGTACGCGACGTCGCGCTTTTCGGCCGCGTATGCCTCGCGGCTGGACCAGCTGGCCAGCCTGGCCGACCTCTGGGTGCACGGCCACATGCACGATCCGGTCGACTATCGGATCGGCAAATGCCGGGTGGTGTCGAACCCGTGCGGCTACAAGACGCGCACCGGCGGCACCGAGAATGCCCGCTTCGATCCCGGCTTCATCGTCGAGCTGGACGAAGGCATCGGCGTTTCCTGAGGGTTCTATCGCATTGTTGAACGAACGACGGAATTTTCCTGGAGTCGCACTATGGCCTCAAACTGGACGGACCATTCAGAATCACATCGATAGGAAAGCGCATTCCATTGGCGTTGAGCATATCGACTCGTCTTAGGTTCGGGCGCCGCAGTTGACATGATTGCCCCGCCGCCGTTAGCTAATGCGACAGAACCATCTATAATATGTTCGCTAAATCCGTCGCTTACGAGATGCCAAGCTTGGCGCTTCCAATTACCACCGTAGTAGCACACTATCAAGACAAAAGGCGCAAGTGGCGAAGTCCCCTGCAAAAAAATAACACATCTACAGGCCGCAAATTATCCGCAAACACCCAAACAGGAACGCGAGATGAACATCGATTTTCTGCCAGTACCCGAACTGGCTTGTCCTCAATGCGGAGCTACCAATTGGCGACATTTCGATCTGCCTGCTAACACCTGCTTACAACATCAATTGTTGCGACACTGCGAGAGACTCATTAATGCAACAGTCTATGTATTTATTGCGGTAGGCTTCCTTTTCATTTTTCCCGCTCTGCAAGAGCTTGCTTTAATTGCCGTTGGAATGGTCTTATGCCTTGTGCCATTAACCTTTCTTTTAATGCGATTGGGCGATCATATCAGGACGACACTTCATTTGTGCGAAAGTTGCGGTTTTTTCAGCTCAGAATAACTTTGCGGAGCGCCACTCCCAACCAGCCGGTGATCAGCACCGGTCCTGCGCAATTGTCCACAAACACCCAAACACAGGAACGCGAAATGAACATCGATGGTGTGCCAGTATCCGAAATGGAATGTCCTCAATGCGGAGCTACCAAATGGCGACATTTTGATATACCTGGAAACACCCGCTTACAACATCAATTGTTGCTAAAAGGAAAAACACTCATTTCTGGAAGTTTCGCTGTTTTTGTTGCGGCCAGCTACCTTTTCATTTTTTCCGCTCTGCAGGAGCTTGGATTTATTGCTGTTGGAATATTTTTGTGTCTCGCGCCATTAAGCTTGCTTGTAATTCGATTGACCGACCATATCCGGTCTACACTTCATTTGTGCGAAAGTTGCGGTTTTTTTAGCTCAGAATAACTTTGCGGCTGCGCCACTCCCAAGCAGCCGGTGATCAGCATCGGTCCTGCCGCAAATTTTCCACAAACACCCAAACACAGGAACGCGAGATGAACATTGATGGTATGCCAGCACCCGAAATAGCCTGTCCTCAATGCGGAGCTACCACATGGCTACATTTCGATCTACCTGATAACACCTGCTTACAACATCAATTATTGCGAAACGGCGAAAGACTCATCAATGCAAGTTTCGTATTGTTTATTGCGGTAATCGTCCTTTTGAATGTTCCCTCCTTGCAGGATCTTGAACTTGTTGCTTTTGGAATACTGCTGTGCCTGCCGCCATCCAGCTGGCTTATGTTTCGATTGACAGGCAACATCAAGTCAAGACTTTATTTGTGTGAAACGTGCGATTTTGCCAGGTCGGAATAGTGCTTTGCGATGCCCCCCTGCGAAGTTTTCGTGCCATAGCGCATCGCTCCGAACTTGGTTGCAAAATTGCATGCACGGAAGATTGCCTGATGTTAGTATGCACATCGGGCATCGGCGCCACACCCGGCGCAGCCCCGTGCCCGCAAGCATCCGCCAGCGGCCAGCAAACCTTGTCGGGGTACCTATCTTGGTTCAGCGTTTTTCTCCTTTACTGGCCGTGCAGGGCCGCGAACATGATCTGGACTATGCGCCGGCGCCCTGGGTGCTCAAGCAATGCGCCGAGACCGACATCATCTTCCTGGCCAATCCGCCCGCCTACGAAGAACTGAGCGAAACCTACGCCTACGAAGTGACCTTCAGCAAGGAATCTGCGGCCCGCAAGCAGGCCGAGCCGATCCGCTACGCCTTCAGCACCATGCTCAAGCGCTTCCGCGCCAAGGTACTCAAGCGCAACAAAGTGCTGGGCATCCTGAACCAGCTGATCGCCGCCTCGCCATCGGCGCGCATCAATGTGCTCGACGTCGGCTGCGGCTGGGGCGAGCTGCTGCAAACGCTGATGACCTCGCTGCCGCCGGCCCTGCGCAGCCGGGTCGCGCCGCACGGGGTGGAAATTTCGCTTGCGCTCTCGACCCTGTCGGACGACAAGCTGCGCCCGCTGGGCGGACGCTGCGTGCACGCCTCGGCCCAGGATGGCGTGCTGCGTTTCGACGACAACTATTTCGACGTGATCGTCATGGCCTCCTACCTCGAACACGAAGCCAGTCCGCTCGAAGTGCTGGAAAACTGCCGCAAGCGGCTCAAGGCGGACGGCACCATCATCGTCAAGGTGCCCAACTTCGCCTGCTACAACCGGATGATCCGCGGTCCGCGCTGGAGCGGCTTTCGCTGGCCCGACCACGTCAACTACTTCACGCCCAAGACCCTGCGCGCGATGGCCGCGCGCGCCGGCCTGGACGTGGTGCGCATGAACGCGCTCGACACCACCCCGTTCAGCGACAATATGTACGCGCTGCTGCGCACCAGCAAAGCGCGCTGACAAAGCCGCATCAACACGCCCGGGAGACTGCGCATTCCTGCTAACATTGGAGAATGCGAATCCCTTTTTTCAAGCCCCTCATCGTCACCCTGCTGGCCAGCCTTGCGCTGGCCGCCTGCAGCCCCCAATACAACTGGCGCGACTACAGCAGCCAGGATGCGCCCTTCCGCGTCATGTTCCCCGACAAACCGGCCACCCACGCGCGCGACGTCGACCTGAACGGCATGACGGTCAAGATGACCATGACCGCGGCCCAGGTCGAGGGCGTCATGTTCGCCGTCGGCAGCGGCGAAGCGCCAGATGCCGACAAGGCCGAAGCGGCGGTGGCGGCCATGAAGACGGCGCTGGTGCGCAATATCGGCGCCACCATCAAGAGTGAAAAGCAGGGCAAGTCCTCGGCCATCGCCGGCAGCAGCACGGCGCGTTCGAGCGCCATCGACATCGACGCGAGCGGCGTGCAAAAGGGTGCGCCGATGCGCCTGGTCGGCCATTTTGAATCGCGCAACAAGCGCTTTTACCAGGTCATCGTGATGGGCCCCGACAAGGCCATGTCGCAGGAGCAGGTCGATATGTTCATGTCGTCTTTCAAACTCCAGTAAGCGCGTGGGCGCGACCTTGAGCGGTGCGCGCGCGGCGCGCGTGTTCCTGTGCTTTGCGCTGGGCTACCTGCTGTCGTACGCGCTGCGGGCGGTCAACGCCGTCATCGCGCCGGCGCTGGTGGCCGAGATGGGCCTGTCGAACGCCGACCTGGGCCTGCTGTCGTCGGCCTATTTTGTCAGCTTCGGCGCCATGCAGCTGCCGCTCGGCGTCTGGCTCGACAAATACGGCGCGCGCCGCACCGAATCGACCCTGCTGCTGTGCGCCGCCGTGGGCGCGGCGGTGTTTGCGACCAGCAGTTCGCTGGCCGGCCTGTGGCTGGGGCGCGCCCTGATCGGGATCGGCGTATCGGCCTGCCTGATGGCGGCCTTCAAGGCCTACCGCCAGTGGTTCCCGCCCGAGCGCCAGAGCCAGCTGGCCAGCTGGATGCTGGTGGCCGGCACCTCGGGCGCGCTCAGCGCCACCGTGCCGGTCGCCATGGCGTTGCCGGCGATCGGCTGGCGCGGCATTTTCTGGGTGGTCGCGGCCCTGCTGCTGGCGGTCGCCGGCGCCATCTTCTTTTCGCTGCGCGAGGTCGAACGCCAGTTCGCCGATAGCGCGCCCAAAGGCGGCGCGGCGCCGGACGACGGCGGCTACCGGCGCATTTTCGGCAGTGCCTATTTCTGGCGCATGGGCGTGCCGGGCCTGCTCAATCACGGCATTTTCTTCGCGCTGCAAACCCTGTGGGCCGGACCGTGGATGACGACGGTGCTGGGCAAAAGCGCGCAGGAGACCGGCCGCATCCTGTTCGCCTTCAACCTGGTACTGCTGCTGTCCTACCTGGCGCTCGGCTGGGCCGCGCCGCGGCTGGTGGCGCGCGGCTGGAACACGCACCGCATCATCGGCATCGGCATTGGCGGCATGGTGCTGGCACAGGCGGCCATGCTGCTTACCCGCGCGCCGACGGCCTGGCTGCTCTGGCTATTGCTGGCGGCCTGCGTGCCGGTCACCACCCTGGTGCAGTCGCACGTGGCGCTGGCCTTCCCGGCCGCGCTGGCGGGGCGCGCCAACTCGGCCTACAACCTGCAACTGTTCATCGGCGCCTTTGCCACCCAGTGGGGCTTCGGCGTCGTGGTCGACCTGTTCAAGGAGCATGGGGCAGAAGCGCCCGACGCCTTTCGCGCCACCCTCGCCATCGCCGTGCTGCTGCAGGCCGGCGCACTGGCGTTCTTCACCTTCAACCGCGCCCAACCCGACAACCCGAGCAAATGAATCCAGAGACCGGCGACGCATTAAAGCTGACAGCACTGAGCAAGCACTTCGGCCGCCCTGCCGTCGACCGGCTGGACCTGACGGTGCGGCGCGGCGAGCTGTATGCCCTGCTCGGCCCCAACGGCGCCGGCAAGACCACCACCTTGCGCATGGTGGCCGGGCTGCTGGCGCCGGACGCCGGCCGCATCGAGGTGTTCGGCGTGGACCTCGGGCGCGACCCGGCCGCGGCCAAGCGCAGCATGGCTTACCTGCCGGACGACCCGATGCTGTACGCCAAACTCAAGCCGACCGAATACCTGGAGTTCGTGGCCGGCCTGTGGGGCATCGAGGCCATTGACGCCGAACCGCGCGCGCGCCGCCTGCTCGACTGGCTCGACCTGACGGCGCATGCGCACGAACTGACCGAAGGCTTTTCGCGCGGGATGAAGCAAAAGCTGGCGCTGGCCGGCGCGCTGATTCACGAGCCGCGCCTGCTGATCCTGGACGAACCCTTGACCGGGTTGGACGCGGCCGCCGCGCGCCAGGTCAAGGACCTGCTGCTGGCGCACGTGGCCGGCGGCGGCACGGTGATCCTCACCACCCATATCCTGGAAGTGGCCGAACGGCTGGCGCAGCGCATCGGCATCATCGAGCACGGACGCCTGATCGCCGAGGGCACGCTCGACCAGCTGCGCGCCCAGTCCCAGGGCGGCACCCTGGAAGACGTGTTCCTGCACCTGACGGGGAAAGGCTGATGGCGCGCGCCGGCAGCGCCCTGTGGCTGCTGCGGCACGAACTGCGTCTTTACGTGTTCGAGGTGCTGGGCACGCGCAAGGACGGGGCCAGCAAGGGCATCAACAAAAAGGCGCTGGCGGTGTGGCTGATCCTGGCCGCGCTGATGCACGGCTTCGCCTTCATGGTGCTCGATAACGCCAGGATTCCCGCCGCCCCGCCGCCGCACGCGCTGCTGCAAACGGTCAGCGTGCTGATGATCGGGGTGTTCACGATGATGATGTCGAGCGGCCTCAATGCCAGCGTGACGGCGCTGTTCGAACGGCGCGATCTGGACCTGCTGCTGTCGTCGCCGCTGCCGTCGACCAGCGTGTTCAGCGTGCGCCTGGCGGCGATCGCGGCCGGCAGCGCCGCGCTGTACCTGTTTTTCCTGGCGCCGTTCGCGCACGCCGGCATCGTGCTCGGGCAGTTCCGCTGGCTGGGATTGTATCCGGCCATCGTCGGCCTGACTCTGGTGTCGGCCTCGGCTTCGATGCTGCTCACCCTGGGCCTGGTGCGCTGGCTGGGCGTGCGGCGCACGCGCGTGACGGCGCAGCTGCTTGGCGCGCTCTCGGGCGCCGCCATCTTCTTGCTGGCGCAGGCGTCCAACAGTCCGCTCGGGCCGGCCTTGCGGGGCTTGACCATGCGCCTCGCGCCGCTGCTCGGCGAGGGCGCCGCGCTCGATGCCGACAGCCTGGCCTGGCTGCCCGCCAGGGCGGCGCTGGGCATGCCGCTGCCGGCGCTGCTGCTGCTCGCCGCCGGCGGCGCCGTGTTGATACTGACGGCGCGCCTTGCGCATGGCTTTTTCGTGCGCAGCGTGCAGCAGGCCGCCAGCGCGGTGCGGGTGGCCAGGGCGCCCGCGGGCGGCCTGCGTTTTCGCTTCGGACGTGGTCTGGCGCGCACCATCATCATCAAGGAATGGCGCCTGATCTGGCGCGATCCGCAATTGATCGCCCAGGTCGGACTGCAACTGCTGTACCTGCTGCCCTTGCTGGCGCCGCTGCTGCTCGGACGCGCGGTCTCGCTGCCGGCGGTGGCGGCGGCGCTGGCGTTCCTGGGCGGCTCGCTCAGTGCCTCGCTGGCCTGGATCGTGATGGCGGCCGAAGACGCGCCCGACCTGTTGCGCAGCGCGCCATGCAGCGACGGCGCGATCCGGCACGCCAAGCTGGCCGCGGTGGTGCTCCCGCCGCTGGCGCTGGCGCTGGCGCCGCTGTGCTGGCTGGCGCTAAGACAACCGGCGCAGGCGGCCATCATGCTGCTCGCCTTCGGCCTGTGCGCGCTCAACAGCGCGCAAGTGGTGGCATGGTGCAGCCGGCCGGCGGCACGTGGCGACTTCAAGCGGCGCGGCAAGTCCAACCTGGCCTGCACCATCTTCGAACTGCTGAGCGGCGCCGGCTGGGCCGGCATCAGCTTCCTGCTGGTGTATGGTGTCGAGCACGGCTGGCAGCCACCGGTCGTGCTCGGCGCGGTGATGAACGCCCTGCTGCTGATTGCTTTCGCGGCAACGGCGCGTTTTTTTCGGGTGCAACCCGTTTGACGCGCAGCACGCCGCGACGCGTACCGTCACGACTAAAAACCCCGGTTCGTGTTATCGTTTCACCATGTACGCATAATTAGAAAGTTCCTATGTTAATTACCTTCACCTCCAAAGCAGCATCAGAAGTTTTGATGTACAAGGAACACGCAAAACGCATCCTCGAGTTGCTCCATAAAGATGTCGACCAGGGCGTCATTACGGCAGCCGAGGCACCGCACGCCCTGCAGGTTCTCGAAAAAGAAATTACCGAGAGCCGCCAGCATTCGGTGTCCGAAGATGTCGAGCGCGATGTTCACGCGCATCACAACGAAGACGGCGACGACGCCAACCACGAAGAAATCCAGGCGGTCAGTTTTTCGACCCGCGCGTATCCGCTGCTGGAAATGCTGCGCGCGGCCAAGGCCGGCGGTCACGACGTGGTCTGGGGCGTCTGATGTCCGCGCTGGTGGCGCAACACAGCCACCAGCTCGTTGCCGCTGACGGCACCTTGCTGCACGTCAGCGACTACCTGCTGCCGGCCTCGCCGCTGCGCGGCAGCGTGGTGATCATGCATGGCCTGGGCGAGCATAGCGGACGCTATCGCCACCTGGCCGGGTTTCTCAACGATTGCGGCCTGTCGGTGCGCTGCTACGACCACCGCGGCCATGGCCGCTCGCAAGGCAAGCGCGGCGATGTCATCAACGGCGATCCCATCCTGCAGGACGCCGAAATCGTCATCGACGAGTTTGCCGCGCGCTTTCGCCGGCCTCCCTTTTTGTTTGGCCACAGCATGGGCGGCTTGTTCGCGGCGCGCTTTGCCTTGTCTGGCGTGTCGCCTTTGCGCGGGCTGATCCTGTCCTCGCCGGCACTGGCGCTGCGCCTGTCGCGCCTGCAAAAGCTGCTGCTCGATACCTTGCACACGCTGGCGCCCTCGCTGGCGGTGCCGAACGGCTTGCCGGCGCGCTGGCTGTCGCACGATCCGGCTGTGGTGGCGGCCTACCAAGCCGATCCGCTGGTGCACGGCAAAATCAGTGCGCGCCTGATGCGCTCGATGTTGCGTTCAATTGATTATTGCCACGCGAACGCCGGCAAGTTGACCGTGCCGGCGCTGCTGCTGGCGGCCGGCGACGACCGCCTGGTCGACCCGGAGGGCGTGCGCCGTTTCGCCGCGCACCTGCCGCCGGGCCTGGCGCAGCTGCATGTGTACGACGCGATGTATCACGAAATCTTCAATGAGCTCGACGCGGCCCGCCCGCTGGCGGACCTGCGCGCCTGGCTTGCCGCTCAGGAAACCTTGTAGAACAGGTAGTCGGCTTCGTACCTGACCATTTTCTTCGCCCCAACATTGTCGGCGCCGCAGGCGTCGGCCGGCGCAATGCCGCCCTTGGTATTCATGCGCTGGATAAAGGTGATGCCGTTCATGGCGCCGCTGCCGCTCGATGGCGCCGCTTGCACCAGTTGCAGCGGAATCGAGGCCGCATTGCCCGACGGGCTCACGCCGAGCTGCTTGCCGCCGACCTTGCTGCCATCGTTCGCTTCCCAGGTCGGGCCGGCATAGTATTTGCCGATCGCGGCCTTGCTGGTCTTGTCGTACAGGACGGCGGTCGGACCGGCGAACACCCATTCGTGGGCGCCGGGGGTGCCGGCCTTGACCTTGCATTCGTAGGCCAGGTCGCCCGCGCCGAGCACGGTCAGGGCCAGCGTGTTGCCGGCGGGGACGGCGATCGGGGCCGGGTCGGCGGCAAAGGCGCTGGACGACAACAGGACGGCAATCAGGCCAACAGAAATACGTTTCATCGGGTTCTCCCAGTCATGGTAAGGCGGCGCAACATGCGCGGCACATAGCCATATACGCATGGCGCGGACGAATGGATTCAAGCGATTTGCCATTTAAAAACACGATGACCGGGAGCTCCCTCCATGTTAAAGTAAAAATAATATTACTTAATATACGAGACAATATGGCAATAACGGTCCACGCTAGCGCCACGGCCGGCAGGCGGGCGGTACGCGCCTTGATATGGCTGTGCGTGGCGGGCACCGCTATTTTCAACTCCGCCAGCGCCATGTCAGCGACAAAACCAAACCCCAGTGCCGTCACAGGCGAGGCACTGCTGCGCGACCTGGCGGGACCGCCCAGTGAGAGTGAAGATCCTTTTATCAGGGGAGCCGATTTGATCAGCCATGAAACCGCGCGTGGCTACGTCAATGGCGTCAGGGACGCGGGCGAGGGCACGCAGTGGTGCTTTACTGGCGTGTTTTGGAAGGAATTGAACGAGGATATCGTTTCAGCACTCAAAAGACTGACACCCGCGCAGCGCAAAGGCCCGGCCGCGCCCTTGGTCATCAAGGTATTGCACGAGCGTTTTCCGTGCGCCACGGTCCGGAGTACGCAATGAAGCCTGCGTTCGCCCTTCTTTCCAGCAGCGCACGCCACCATTCACGGCGTGCGCATCTCGGCGGTCTTGAGATCCGGTGAACATCGGCTGAGCAGCCAGTTGCGCTCGACCAGCAGCAGGTACAACAGGCTGACGATCAGGCAAGTCCACCACATCGACCATAACGTGTGGGTCAGAAAATGGGCGCCGCGCAGCTGCTGCACCCAGCCCAGGGCAAATCCGACGCCGAGCATGGCCGTGCCCACGCGCAGCGCGGTGCGCGGCTGGTGCGGCAGCCAGAACACGGCCAGCGACACCAGCCACAATGCGCTCGACGCATGCCCGGCCGGCATGCAGTGGCCGACGGTGGCGTACGGCAAGGCTGGCTCAAACAAGGGCACATAGGTTTCGCCGCCGCCGAACAGCGCCAGGTCCCAGGGGCAATGCGAGGCGCTCACGTATTTCAGCGCGCTGATCCAGGATGGCACCAACACGGCCGACAGCGCCACCACGCGCAAGCGCAGGCGGAAAGGCGCCGTCCAGGCTGCGCGCGGCCACAGCAGGTCGAACACGGCGCTCAGCACCACGGCGCCGGCCAGGGTCAGCAGTACCGCCTTGGCCCAGACATGGCTGAAGGTATCGGCAAACCACGCATGGCGCCACGGAAAGGTGGCGCTGGCCGGATCGAACATGGCCTGCGCCAGCATGAGGTCGAGGTCGGTGAAGGCGTTGATCCACGCGATCGCCAGTGCGCTGCCGGCCAGCGCCAATGCCAGCCGTTTATGCTTCATGCGTGCACGGTCCCACGATGTCGAGGCCGGGGTTGTAGACCGCCGTGCCGATGCGGTGCATGCCCAGCACCGTGTGGAATACATTGTCGTGCGAGAACGATTGTCCGGTGCGGGCCGCCAGGCAGCGCTGGTCGATATGGTAGCGCGAACGGAAATCTTCCGACAACCACAGCATGAACGGCACTGCACGCTGCTCGACCGGGGAAATCACATACGGCGCGCCGTGCAGGTACATATTATGTTCGCCGAGCGATTCGCCATGGTCGGAAAAATACAGCATGGCGGTGCTGACGCGCTCCTTCTCGCCGGCCGCTTTCAGCAATTCGATAGCCTGGTTGAGGAAGTGGTCGGTGTACAGGATCGAGTTGTCGTAGGCGGCCACGATCGATTCGCGCGAGCACGATTCGAGCTGGTTGGTCCGGCATACCGGGCCGAAGCGTTGGAAGGCGGCGGGCGCACGCTTCCAGTAGGCGGGGCCGTGGCTGCCTTTCTGGTGCAGCACGATCACCAGGTCCTTGCGCGCCTTGCTGATCAGCTCGGGCAAGCCGTCGAGCAGGCGTTCGTCGTAGCATTCGTCGTCGACGCACCATGTGTTGCCGGGATCGGCTTGCGACAGGTCTTCGTACTCGACCCGGTCGCAGGCGCCCTTGCAGCCGGAATTATTGTCGCGCCACAGGACGCCAAAGCCGGCATGCGCCAGCACATCGAGCAAGCCCTGCTGCGCGCGGGCCTTGTCGTCGGCATAGTGTTCGCGGCCGAGGGCCGAAAACACGCAGGGCACCGAGACCGCCGTCGCCGTGCCGCACGATTGCACATCGGTAAAGTTGAGCAGATCGGGCTGCTGCGCCAGTTGCGGATTGGTGACGCGCGCGTAGCCGTTGAGCGAAAAATTGGCGGCGCGCGCGGTTTCGCCGACCACGATCAGGGTGACCGAGCGCTGGCTGTTAGCGCCGGCGCTGGCGTGCCTGGTCGCGTCCATGCCCAGCGGCGCGACCACCAGTGCCCGTGCGCGCTGCTGTTTGAGGTAGCCGTTGATGGCCTGGATGTAATTCGTCGGCGCCAGCAGGAAGCGCAGTTCGCGGTGTTCGCGCAGCGCGGGCGCCAGGCTCTTGAAGAACAACAACAAGAGCAGCGCCGCCACCAGCAAGGATCCGCCGATGTTGGCGCCTTGCAGGATGAGGCCGCGCTTTCCCGCGCAAAACAGGATCTGCGTGCGCCAGACCAGCATCGAGGGCACGATGCCGAGCAAGGTGATGGTCAGCAGCAGCTTCCAGTTCAGCAATTCGAACGCTTCGTGGACGTCGGTTTCGAGCACATTCTGGATCATCGACTTGTCGATCGCGGTGCCGTATTCGTTCATGAAGTAGTACGTGGCCGAGGTGGCCATGAACAGCAGCACCAGCAGGGGCTTGACGACGAAACGGAAATTGATGAGGTTCAGGCAGGCATTGAACAAGAGCACCAGCAGGACAAAACTGCCCAGGTGCAGCGGCAGGTGCGACAAGCCGAGTCCGCCGGTCGCGCTGACAAACGTGCGCCAGAAATTGGCGTTATAGGCGCTGAGCAGGAACACCGAGGCGCCCAGGATGAGCAAGGAAGCGTGGATGCGCGGCGTGGTAGTCAATGTCAACGGATTCTCCAGGGTCAGCGATGCCGCCTGGCAAGGCGACACACCTTGGCGAAGATACCGTTCCGGACATCAAGCCGGCGTCAACCGGGCGTTAAGATAGCGTTAAATCAGGATTGAAGCGGATCTCGACGATGCTGCCGCCGCCCGCGCGCTCGCGGAACACCAGGGTGGCGCCGAGGTACTCGCAGATGCGCCGCACCAAGGCCAGGCCGAGGCCGGCGCCTGCCGACCCTTTCGCCGCCGGCCCGGCGCCCGGCTCCAGGTTGAAGCTGGCGCGCACCGCCAATGGCAGGCCGGGACCGGTATCTTCGACCAGCACCGCATCGGCACCGAGCCGCACCGAGACGTCGCCCTGCGTGGTGTACTGGCAGGCGTTGCGGATCAGGTTGCCGATGGCGGCCACCAGCAGTTCGGGCGGCGCGGCGATGGCGAAGGCGGGGCCGCCGAGGAAGCGCAGCGTAACCGGCTTGCCCGCGACGAGCGGCTGGGCGCGCTCGGTTTCGGCGCGCGCGACCTGCTCGATGCTGGTGACGGGATGGGCGATGCGGTCGCGCGAGCGCGCCAGGGTCAGCAGCACGTTGACGCAGGCGGACGCCTCGTTGGCGGCGCGCAGGATGCGTTCGGCCGCCGCAACGGTGGCCGGATTCGCATCCTGCTGGGCGAGGATGATTTCGGCGGCGCCGGTGATCACGGTCAGCGGCGTGCGCAATTCGTGGCTGACGTCGCCCGTGAACAGGCGCTCGCGCTCGAGGTAGGTGCGCAGCTCGCTGGTGTGGAAGGCAAAGGCGCGCGCCAGCACGCCGAGTTCGTCGCTGCGTTCGAGCAGGGGCAATTCGGCGGAATTGTCGCGCACGGCGCTGGCCAGGGTGGTGATCGGGGTCACGAAGCGGCGCCCGATGAAGCGGCCCAGAAACAGCGAAAACAGCATGATGCCGATAAACCCGAGGCCGAACATGGAATAGACGACCAGCTCAATCTTTTCGTAATCGCTTTCGTGATCGACCACGACATAGGTACCGGTTTCATCTTTTACTGTCAGCACGTGCAGGCCGATGCCATCGACGTGCGCTTCGCCCACGCCGTCGGGCAGATTGCGCAGTGGTTCGGGAATGGCCTCGCCATGATGAAAGCTCAGGCCGGCGGGCATGGCGACCGGCAAGCCGGCGGCGTGACGCGGTGCGGCCCAGGCCGCGGCTTCGGCCAGGCGGTTGTCGACCAGGTGCACCTCGATTCCCTCGACCGCCACGATGGCAATGGCCGCCAGGAAGACCGAGGAGCCGAGCGCGAACAGCAGGTAGGCGACCGCGATGCGGCGGCGCAGGGAGTCACGCGGCGTCATCGGCGCTCACCAGTTTGAAGCCGAGTCCGGGGATGGTGCGCAGCATGGCAAAGGGAAACGGTTTGTCGAGGGCCTGGCGCAGGGCGTGGATGTGGGTGCGCAGGGCATCGCTGTCGGGGCGGTCGTCGCCCCAGACGGCGTGTTCGATCACGTGGCGCGGCACCACCTTGGGAGCTTCGCGCATCAGGCATTTGAGAATGATGTAGCCGGTTTTGGTCAGCCCCAGCGGGATGCCGGCCCGCGCCGCTTCATAGGTGCCCGTGTTAAAGCTCAGCTCGCCTACGCGCAGGATGGCGGCGCCACCGACGACGCCGTTGGCGCGGCGCAGCAAGGCCTTCAGGCGTATATCGAGCTCGACCAGGGAAAATGGCTTGACCAGGTAATCGTCGGCGCCGCTGTCGAAGCCGGCAACCTTGTCTTGCAAAGTGTCGCGCGCGGTCAGCATCAGGACCGGGATGTTGCTGCCCAGTTCACCTCGGAGTTTCTGGCAGATGTCGAGGCCGGTCAGGCCGGGCAGCATGACGTCGAGGACCACGACGTCGTAGGTATGCTGCGCGGCCAGCGCCAGACCGGCGTAGCCGTTGGCGGCCGAGTCGAGGATATACCCCTTCGGTTCCAGGAAACCGTACAGGTTGGCCACGATGTCGGGATTGTCTTCGATGATGAGGATGCGCATGGGCCTATTCTAGTGCACTGCGCCGGTTGGGGGGCGGGACCGGTCGGCGGCGGGCACGGGCCAGACTGCGTATGTTCCCAACTGCTACAATCACTGCCTTTTTTCAATGTGACAGATTGCAGCAATGACTCAGGATTCTATCAAGCGTGGCGGTTTCAGTTCCAGTTTCGGGGTATTGGCGGCAACGCTCGGCTCGGCCGTTGGCCTTGGCAATATCTGGAAATTCCCCTATTTGACGGGCGCCAATGGCGGTGCCGGCTTTCTGCTGATCTATGTGCTGTGCACCCTGGTGGTCGGCATCCCGGTCATGATCGCGGAAATCACCATGGGGCGTGCGGCCAAGGCCAATCCGATCACTGCGCTGCAGCGCTTAAATCCAGGCAAGGCGCCGTGGTGGCTGATTGGCGTGGCGGGCATGGCTGCGGCTTTCCTGATCCTGTCGTTCTATTCCGAAGTGGTCGCCTGGGTGTTTGCGTATGTCATCAAGGCCATCGACGGTTCCATTCTCAGCAGCGAGCGGCAGGTGGCGGAAAACGCCTTCGGCGCGCTGATCGGCGATCCGGTTCAATCACTGTTGTGGCAATGGTTCGTGCTGGCGTTTATCGGCGGCATTTTGCTACTTGGCGTAACCAAGGGCATCGAAGGACTGACCAAAAGACTCATGCCGGTCCTGTTCGTGCTGTTGCTGTTGCTGTGCGGAGTCAGCCTGTCGCTGGAAAAAGCCGGCGACGGCCTGGCGTTCCTGCTGCGCCCGGATTTCAGCAAGATCAGTGCCGGCGTGGTATTGACGGCCATGGGCCTGGCGTTTTTCAAGCTGTCGCTGGGGATGGGAACCATGATGACCTACGGCTCCTATTTTCGCGACGATCAGAATATTCCGCAGACAGCCTTGCGGGTCATGACCGCCGACCTGTGCGTCTCCATGCTGGCGGGGATCGCGATCTTTCCTGCGGTGTTCACCTTCGGATTTGAACCATCGGCGGGTCCCGCGCTGGTCTTCATGACGATTCCCGCCGTGTTTTCGCAAATCCCGGGTGGCCACCTCTTGATGATCGTTTTCTTTGTGCTGGCGGCGGTCGCGGCGACCGGCGCGATGCTGTCGCTGATGGAAGTGCCGGTGGTGATTTTGCACGAGCGTCTTGGCATGAGCCGTCCGAAGGCGACCTTGATCACGATCGCCTGCCTGATGCTGCTCGGTTCCACGTGCGCGCTGACGAACAGCGTGCTGTCCCACGTCAAGGTATTCGGCCTGAATCTGTTCGACCTCTTCGATTTCGTATCGTCGAATATCCTGCTGCCGCTGGGAGGCATCTTGCTCGCGCTGTTTGCCGGCTGGGTATGGGGTGCGGACCGATTCAACGATGCCATATCGAACAAAGGCACGCTGTCCAACGCGACGACCGCGCGCGTAGTGCTGTTTTTGCTGCGCTACGTGTCGCCCTTGCTGATTTTGCTGGTGATGCTCAAGGGCTTGAAGGTATTTTAAGGGCAGCCACAAGCGTGGAGAACATGCCCGTCACGCGCTTTCACGTGCTGGAATGAGCCGCCCCTCGCGATAGGCGCTGCCGAACAGGCGGACCAGGCAGGCGCTCAAGTTGCGCAGGGCCGGGTTGCGGGCATGCCTGCCGCTCGGCCTCGGACTCACGGTTTCGTCGCACAGCTTGCGCGAGAAGCCGCTGTTGAATTTTTTCGCCGCCGACGCTGGCCGAAAGCCGGCATCGGTCGAGATGGCGCCGATGCTGAACTTGCTGCGTCCGTGTTTTTTGCCGTAGCGATGGATATTGATGTTAACTGCATCGTTGATCAGCAGCGTTGCTTCAAGAAAGTTTTCGAAGATCAGGAGCTCGATGGAGCGAACTGCGCCTGGGCCAAGCAGCGTTACCAGCCGGCGCAATTGCGTTTCCACGCGCATATCACCACCAAACTCGACGCCGTTGGAGTCGAGTACGCCATTTTCGATATACACCTTAAAATTGAGTTCGATAGCGCTGCCCGCAAACCGGTAAGGCTTTTCGTAAAGATGATAATCGTAGTCACCCACGGGATCGAAACCGTGTTCGATCAGGGTAGCGCTGGAAAAGTCCGGCAAGCCGAGCATTTCGGGGCACGTGACGAGCCCTTCCTCGATATAGATGCGCATGAGTTCTGCAACGGAACAGTGCACAAGCGGGTCGATTGCTGCGGATTTTCTGGGATGCATGTGTTTATTTCTTCCGATTTTGTAACTGGCCAGACTGTTCCATCGCTTGTTTCAAGGCGTCCCAGCTGCCCAGAAAATCGCCTTCCATGGCGCCACCAAGGGGAATCGCGTTCAGTGGATCGGCAAAAAACTCGGTAAGGCCACGTTGGATGGCGTCGAGCAGGGCCACCAGCGCGACAGGGCCATATTTGCGCTCCTCATACGTGACGACAATGCCCTTTCTGGTACGGCGGAAATGGACGCAGAATGCGTAATGACTGCCTTGCATCTGGAAACTCTTTGCGCCGTTCTGCAGACTGACAACACCGTCCATCAAATCATACAGCGCCATGTAGATGATGTTAGGCATGTGAGTACGTTTGCGGGAGGAAATCAGATCCTGGCCAATGTGCATGTCAATCTCACCTGCGTCGAAGTCAGTCGCGAGCTCTTCGCTGTCGTGGCGGGAAAAGCGGAATTCGATCAACATGCGGACATCCATTTACAAAGAAAACTTCCCGATCAATACAAAAACGCGGACGAAAAAAAACCCCGGTTTGCACTAAGCGCGATCTTGAGCGCGCTTAGGCTTACCGGGGTCTTTCTCTTATAACTAGCCTGACGATGACCTACTTTCACACTGGTTGCAGCACTATCATCGGCGTAAAATCGTTTCACGGTCCTGTTCGGGATGGGAAGGGGTGGTACCGATTTACTATGGTCATCAGGCAT
>NZ_VVIW01000044.1 GCF_011682045.1 Massilia aquatica
CTTGTTGTATTTGACTTTGTCGTGGTGGTTGTCGTGGGTGTGGTGGTTGTTGTTCTGGGCGTTGGTGTTGGGGGGGTTGGTTGTGGTGGGTGTCGGTGTCGGTGTCGGTGTCGGTGTCGGTGTCGGCGTGGTGCCGCACGAGCCGCTCACCGTCCACGGCTTGCCACTTCCGGCGGCCCCGCTGTTGGTCGATGGATTGTCGCCCTGCGTCCAGTAGGCGGCCGTGTAGTTGATCCCCCCGTGGCTGACCGATTTGCCACCATCATAGACAGTGGCGCTGTTCCACGCTGCGTAACAGACGCTCGTTGCCGCCAGCATGCTGCTTTGGGATGACTGGGTGCCGGTGGACGTATTGTCGCTGCCGCCGCCGCACGCGGCCAGCGATCCGCCCAGTACGCTGATGATGAGGCTGTTGATGATTGTTCTGTTCAATTGAGGCTCCCTGTCAAATTGTCGGGGCACTTGCGTGCCGGAGATAAACCTGGCCGATCCGTGTGCCGCGCTCACTCCGTGCCCGCGCGGTGCTGGCGGAATCGGTTTACACGACAATTCCGATGCTTTATGTGCAATATCGGTATACCAATATAACACCAATAACAGGATATATGCATGCCAAACTGGAGGAAATTAATACCAAAATGGGCCACTGCGGTGCGGAGAGCGCATGCTGACGCAAGACATGCCTGGCCAGCTTAGACATTGCCAAGGCGCGGGTAAGTGAACGCGATGAAGTGCAAGCTGTTGAGCGCCAGATGCGTCAGGATGGCCGTTTCAATGCGCTGCGAGCGCAGGAAGGCGTACCCGTAGCCCAGGCCGGCCAGGGACGCCAGGCCAACAAACATCCACCCTCCCCGCGCGTGCGCCAGCCCGAACAGCAGCGCCGCCACGCACATGGCGATGGCCGGTCCGGCCGTCCAGCGATTCATCGCCCGCGTCAATTGCACCTGGATGAAGCCACGGAAAAACGCTTCCTCGGTCACGCAGGTAAACAGCAGATTGAGTGCGATGAATACCGGCGTGTACGCCAACAGCTTGAGATCCACATCCACGTAGCCCACCAGCAGCCCCACTGGCAGCACGAGCAGCGGCGTGCCGAGGATGATCCAGTAATGGCGCCCGACCTCGCGCCATTGCCCGGCCGTGCGCGCCGGCACGCAGAACAGCGCAAACAGGATCAGCCCGGCGGCGGCGGTATCGAAATTGAGCCGCTGCGTCACCGGTCTGGCCGCCGCGCTGATCAGCATATCGGTCACCAGCGGCGGATTGACGAATCCCGGAAAACGGTGCATCGACAGCGCCAGCATCATGCACCCCATCGCCACCATCAACAGCACCTGCAACGGCCCGTTTCGACAGTTCCGCGCCGCATACGCCAGCGCACCCAGCACGGCGATGGCGCCGATTGCCGCCAGCGACAGCAGGCCGGTCGCCAGGCCGCTCGCGCAGGCAAGCACCAGCAAGCACAGCCATGGCGCCACAGTCAATCCTGGACGCAGCTTGACGGGCGCGAGCCACAGCGAACAGATGGCAAGCGCCAGCAGTCCGTACGTTGTCACGAGCGCGGCAGAGAGATGAAGCATGCTGGTTTTCCGATCAGGCTGGCTAGTGCAAGAATGGCGATACGCGGATGGGTGACTGTGGGGCAAGCCCGCAGGCGGTCAAAGTTGCAAAATTGTAATTGATAAGCCGTCCCTAAGTAAACAGCGGCCAGCGCCCGCAGCGAACCCGCATTGCTTCCCTGCCCCATTCGTGGCAGGATGCTCCCCCTGAACATTTTCATTGGAGCATCAATGCGCCGCGTTTCCGCACTCGCCATCGGCCTCGTCCTCGCCAGCGCCCCGGCCCTCGCCCAGAAACGTGCCGCCGGCGCGGCCACTACGCCCACGGTCACGGAAGCGCCGCTGCGCGCGCACCTGTCCTTTTTGGCCGACGACATGCTCGAAGGGCGCGGCACCGGCCAGCGCGGCGGCGAACTGGCCGTGCGCTACCTTGAAACGCAGGCCGCCGCGATTGGCCTGTTGCCGGGCGCCGGCAAGAGCTACCGCCAGTCCGTGAAAATGGTCGGCACCAGGACGCTGCCCACCAGCGCGGTGAGCTTCGCGGTGGGCGGCAAAACGCTCGCGCCCAAGCTGGGCACGGAGATCGTCTTCAATAACGCCAGCGGCAAGCCCAAAGTGCGTTTCGATGCGCCGGTGCTGTTCGTCGGCTACGGCATCAGCGCCGAGGACGAACATTGGGACGACTACCAGGGCGTCGACGTCAAGGGCAAGCTCCTGATCATGATGGTCAACGACCCCAAGCCGACGGCGGCGGAACCGAACCGCTTCGGCGGCAAGTCGCTCACCTATCCCGGGCGCTGGATGTACAAGTATGAAGAAGCGCTGCGCCGCGGCGCCGCCGGCGTGCTGCTCATTCACACGACCGAGTCCAGCTCGTATCCGTGGAGCGTGCCGGCCAACGGCATGAGCAAGGAGCAGTTCCACCTGGCCGGCCCAGGCAACGCGCTGCAAGGCTGGCTGCAGGAAGACACCGCGCGCGCCCTGTTCACCGCCGCCGGCCACGACCTCGATGCGCTGCGCGCCAGGGCCGAAGTACGCGGCTTCAAGGCGGTCGACCTGAACGCGCGCGCCAGCGTCGCGGTCGACAGCGCGATCCGCCCGGTCGAACAGTTCAACGTGGCCGGCATCGTGCCCGGCACCGATCCCAAACTAAAGGAGCAGGCCGTGATCTACTCGGCCCACTGGGACCACCTGGGCATCGACAGCGCCGACGGCAAGCCGGACCACATCTGGAATGGCGCGGTCGATAACGCCTCGGGTACGGCGGCCCTGTTGGCGATGGCACAGGCGGCGGTGCGCCAGCCGGCCAGGCGCACCCAGATTTTCCTGTGGCCGTGCGCCGAAGAACAGGGCCTGATCGGCAGCCTCGGTTACGTGCGCGAGCCACTCTGGCCGCTGGCCAAAACGGCGGCCGACCTGAACCTCGACAGCATGAATTTCGTGGGTGTCACGCGCGACATCGGCGTGGCCGGCGCGGAGCGCAGCAGCCTGCACGCCAGCGCCGCCAAGGTAGCCAGGGCGATGGGCCTGCGCCTGGCGCCCTCGACGCCGGACCTGGGCGGGGCCTACTTCCGCGCCGACCATTTCAACTTCGCCAAAGCGGGCGTGCCGGCCTTTAACGTGGGGTCGGCCGTGTTCTCGGGCGACGGCAGCTTCGAATTCGACCACGACCACGGCACGTCGAGCGCCAGGATGGTCAGCTTCAAGGACCACTACCACCAGGTCAGCGACGAATACAACCCGGCCTGGGATTTGCGCGGCATGGTGCAGCAGGCGCAGTTCACGCTCAACCTGGGCTACGAAGTCGCCAATGCGGCGGCCATGCCGACCTGGAACAAGGGTGATCCTCTGGGGAAGGTCAAGCGCTAAGCGGGCGAGCCGGTTTGGCGCTTTGTGCGACCATGGCCTCCTCATTACCGCGAGGAGGCAGCACATGAACCAACGCATCACCATCGACACGCCGGACGGCAGCTTTAGCGCCTACGTCGCCCGCCCGGCCGCCACGCCGGCGCCAAGCATCGTCGTCCTGCAGGAGATCTTCGGCATCAACGCCGATTTGCGCGAAACCTGCGAGCGGCTGGCCGCGCAAGGCTACATCGCGGTCTGCCCCGACCTGTTCTGGCGCCTCGAACCAAATGTGGAACTGACCGACAAGTCCGACGCCGAATGGAAAAAAGCCATGGGGCTGTACAAGGCGTTCGACATCGACAAGGGCGTCGACGACATCGCCGCCACCCTGGCGGCGGCGCGCGAGCTGCCCGGCGCGAGCGGCAAGGCTGGGGTGATGGGCTTTTGCATGGGCGGCCTGCTGACCTTTCTCAGTGCCACCCGCGCCAAACCCGACGCCGCCGTGGCCTACTACGGCGGCGGCACCGAGAAACACGCCGACGCCTTCAAGACGCTGGCCTGCCCGCTCATGATGCACCTGGGCGAAGCCGACGAATACATTTCAGCCGAGGCCCGCGCCGCCATCGCCAGGGCCGCCGAGGGCAATCCGCTGGTGCAGATTTTCACTTACCCCGGCCAGAACCACGCCTTCGCGCGCTGGAACGGCGTGCATTTCGACGCCCAGGCGGCGGCGCAGGCCAACGAACGGACGCGGGCCTTCTTCGCGCAGCACCTCAAGTAAGCGACTCGTACCGCTTATTCGAACAGCTTGAGTTTGAGCTGGACCGAAATCCCGCCATGCAGCCGGTCTTTGTAGGTCGGCACCACCGCCACGTTCACGCCCACGCGCTTGTACTCGAATGTGGCGGTCGGAATCGCCGCCAGGAACCAGCCGCCGTCGCGCATCTTCGGGTAGCCGTCAAAGCCGCCGAACACCGCGCCGAAGCGCACGCCCGCATACGACAGGGGCTGGTAATACATGCCCGCGTATTTGGAGTGCTGGCGGTCGCTGTTGAAGAAACGCCCTGCGGTGAACGCCGAATCTTCAGACAGGCGGTACTCGACGCCGATCCCGGGATTGCGCCCGTTCAGGTCCTTGTCGCTCTGAAAGTGGTAGGTCGCAAAGCCGCTGGTCAGCCACAACTGGCTGCGCTTGGCGCTGCCGTCGAATGCCTTGGCCTCGGGCGTGGCCGCATCCTGGGCCAGCGCCGGCGCGCACGCCAGCAGGGCCAGTCCCAGACCCGTCAAAGTTTTCAAGATCATCGTCATCAATCGTCGTCCTCAGGGTCCATGTCGGGGAACATGACCGAGGTATAGCCAAATTTGCTGAAGTCCGTGATCCGCATCGGATACAAAATACCGAGCAGGTGGTCGACTTCGTGCTGCACCACGCGCGCATGAAAACCGTCGACCTCGCGATCGATGCGATTGCCATGCTGGTCCACGCCTTCGTAGCGCAGGCGGGTAAAGCGCGGCACGCTGCCGCGCAGTCCCGGCACCGACAGGCAGCCTTCGAAGGCCTCTTCCTTTTCATCGGACAAGGGCGTGAGCACCGGATTGATCAGCACTGTCTGCGGCACCGCCGGCGCGTCCGGATAGCGATCGTTGTCCTTGAAGCCGAAGATCACCAGTTGCAGGTTCACGCCGATCTGCGGCGCCGCCAGCCCCGCGCCATTCGCATGGTGCATGGTGTCGAACATGTCGGCGATCAGCGCCTCCATGGCCGGCGTGCCGAATTCGGTCACCGGTTCGGCCACGCGCAGCAGGCGCGCATCACCCATTTTAAGAATCTCGCGGATGGTCATGAGAAGTTCTGCTCGCGGTGAAGTTGTTCGAGGAAGGTGCGGAAGCCTTCGCCGGTTTCAGGATGCTTCAGACCCATCGCCGTCATCGCCGTCAGGTAGCCCAGCTTGGAGCCGCAATCGTAGCGCTGGCCGGCGTAGCGGTAGGCCAGCACCCGTTCGGCTGCCATCAGCGCGGCAATGCCGTCGGTGAGCTGGATTTCGCCGCCGGCGCCGGTGCCGATGTGCTCCAGGTAGCGGAAAATCTTGGGCGACAAAATGTAGCGTCCCACCACCGCCAGGGTCGACGGCGCCACCTCAGGCATCGGCTTTTCGACGATCTGCGACACCAGTTCCAGGTTTTCGCGGTACGAGGTGGCTTTCACGATGCCGTACTGGCGCGTGTTCGCGCGCGGTACCTCCTGCACCGCCAGCACGCTGCACTGCTCGTAGGCGTAGACGTCGGTCATCTGCGCCAGCACCGGACGCTCGCCCGGATCGGTGTCCATGAAGTCGTCTGCCAGCAGCACCGCGAACGGCTCGTCGCCGACCACCGGGCGCGCGCACAGCACGGCGTGCCCGAGGCCCAGCGGCGCCGACTGGCGGATATAGATGCAGTTAATGTTCTTCGGGATCACGTTGCGCACCAGTTCGAGCAGCGCTTCCTTGCCGGCCGCTTCGAGTTCCGATTCGAGTTCGTAAGCCTTGTCGAAATGGTCTTCAATGGCGCGCTTGTTACGGCCCGTGATGAAGATCATTTCGGTGATGCCGGCGGCGACTGCCTCTTCGACCGCATACTGGATCAGCGGCTTGTCGACGATCGGCAGCATTTCCTTCGGCTGGGCCTTGGTGGCCGGCAGAAAACGGCTACCCAGACCGGCTACGGGAAAGACTGCTTTTCTAACTGGATTCATCTTGATTCGGTTCCGTGGAAGATGCTGTCGCCAGCAGTGAAAGAAGGGCCGCTTCGTCGAGGAGCGTGATGCCGAGCTCCTGCGCCTTGGCCAGTTTGCTGCCGGCATCCGCCCCGGCAACGACGTACGATGTTTTTTTCGATACCGATCCGGCCACCTTGCCGCCGGCCGCTTCGACCAGCGCGCCGGCTTCGTCGCGCGACAGGGTCGGAAGGGTGCCGGTGATGACAAAGGTCTTGCCGGCCATGGCGCCGGTGTTTTTCATCACATGCTCGCCTTCCTTCCAGCGCAGCACACCGGCCATGGTGCGCACCAGCGCCAGGTTGTCGGCGTCGGTCAAGAATTCGCTGATCGAGCGCGCCACGATCGGGCCGATGTCGGGTACTTCCAGCAGTTGCAGGCCGCCTTCGAAGCTGGCCGCGTGCAGCAGCGCCTCCAGGTTGCCGAAGTGCTGGGCCAGCGCCTTGGCGGTCGATTCGCCGACGTTGCGGATGCCGAGCGCGTAAATGAAGCGCGCCATGGTGGTGTCGCGCGATTTTTCGAGCGCGTCGATCACGTTCTGGGCCGACTTGGCGGCCATGCGCTCCAGGCCCGCCAGCTTGTCCTTGTCGAGCGTGTACAGATCGGCCGCGGTGTTGACCAGGCCCTTGTCGACCAGTTGCTCGATCAGCTGGTCGCCCAGCCCTTCGACGTCGATCGCGCGGCGCGACACGAAGTGCATCAGGCCGCCCTTCTTCTGGGCGCTGCAATGGGTCCAGCCGCCGGAGCAGCGCGCCACGGCTTCGTCGTCCAGGCGCACGATGGGCGAGCCGCACACCGGGCAGTTGGCGGGCATGACGAATTCGCGCACGTCCGCAGGCCGGCGATCGGCCACGAACGAGACCACTTCCGGAATCACGTCGCCGGCGCGGCGCACGATGACCGTGTCGCCGATGCGGATATCCTTGCGCCGCACTTCGCCTTCGTTGTGCAAGGTGGCGTTGGTGACGTTCACGCCGCCCACGTTGACCTGCGCCAGCCGCGCCACCGGGGTAATGGCGCCGGTGCGGCCGACCTGCACTTCGATGTCGAGCACTTGCGTGAGCGCTTCTTCAGCCGGGAATTTGTGGGCGATCGCAAAGCGCGGCGCGCGCGACACAAAACCGAGCTGCTGCTGGTGTTCGAGGCGGTTGACCTTATAGACCACGCCGTCGATTTCGTAGGCCAGACTTGGGCGGCGCTTGCCGATGTCGCGGTAGTAGTCGATCAGGCCTTGCGCGCCGGTGACCACGGCGCGCTCGCTGGAGACCGGCAGGCCGAGCGTCTGGTACCAGTCCAGCAGGGCCGAGTGCGACGGCGGCATGTCGGCGCCTTCCAGCGCCCCCACGCCGTACGAGAAGAAGCGCAGGCTGCGCGTGGCCGTGATGCGCGAGTCGAGCTGGCGCAGGCTGCCGGCGGCGGCGTTGCGCGGATTGGCGAACTCCTTCTGGCCGGCGTCGCGCTGGCGCGCATTGAGCTTGGCGAAATCGGCCTTGTACATCAGTACTTCGCCGCGCACTTCCAGCACCGCCGGCACCGTGTCGCCGTGCAGGCGCAGCGGAATGGCGCGCACCGTGCGGATATTGGCGGTGACGTCTTCGCCGGTGGCGCCGTCGCCGCGCGTGGCGGCCTGCACGAACACGCCGTTTTCGTAGCGCAGGCTGATCGCCAGGCCGTCGAATTTGAGCTCGGCCGCATACTCGACTTCTTCGGCGCCCAGTCCTTCGCGCGCGCGGCGATCGAAGTTGACGATGTCGTCGTCTTCGAAACCGTTATTCAAGGACAGCATCGGGATGCTGTGCCTGACCTGCTTGAACTCCGGCAGCGGTGTCGCGCCCACGCGGTAGGTGGGCGAATCGACCGACACCGCTTCCGGGTGGGCCGCTTCGAGCGCCTGCAGTTCGCGAAACAGGCGGTCGTATTCGGCGTCCGGAATGGTCGGCGCATCCTGCACGTGGTACGAGAAAATGTGGCGATTCAGTTCGGCCGTGAGCTGCGCCATGCGGCCGAGGTCATCGCTGTTGTGCGTTGTTGTTGTCGTTGTCGTGGTCACGATGATGTTTTCTGTTAGCTGAACAAGCGCATGGCGCGCGTCGAACCGGCCGGAATGTCGGCCGCGTCCATCTCCTGGTAGAAATCGAGCACCTGGCTGTTGATTTCGTTGAGTGCCTGGTCGGTCAGCGGCTGGTCGCTGTCGTCGACGATGACCGCGTCCAGGCGCCCCACCAGGGCCCTGGCGCAATCGAGCATGGCGCCGAAGCCGTTGCGCGCCGGCGCCACGCATGGCACGTCCAATAGCAAGGTCAGGCGCGAGGTGGTGTCGGCGCCCAGGGTGACATTGGTGGTCAGGGTGAACAGCTGGCCGCCGTCGCCGTCGGGCATGATGTAGCGGCCATCGGGACGCACGTCGAAGCCCTGCTTTTCCAGGGCGCCGATCAGGGTCGCGATCGACCATGGCGCGCCGTACGACATGAGGTTCACGCCCAGTTGCGCATCGTGGCCGGCCACGAAGCGGTGCAAGGTGCGCGACTCGCCCATGACTTCGATCATGTCCGGGATTTCCGGCTCGGCGCCGATGTCGTCGGCCACCGCGCGCAGGCGCGTGACCAGTTCGGAGTATTCGAGTTCGTTCAGCGCCGTGGTGCGGCTGGCCATCTGCACGCCGGCTTGCAGCTTGGTGTACACGCCGCCGTGGACGATCGGTTCCCAGTCGCCGTTGACGTGCAGGCCGATGAAGTGCACCGGCTTGTTGCCGACGTGGCGCAGGGTGTGCAGGATCGGCAGGATTTTGTCGCCCCGCACCGGGGCTTCGAGCGCCAGCGGAATCAGGACATCGATCAGCGGGTCGACCAGGCTGGTGGCCTGTTCGGCGGCCGGGGTGATCAATTCCACGGGTGCGACCACGGGGGCCACCGGCACGCCTGGGGCCAGCGGGGCATCCTCGGCATGCGCGGCTGCCGGCGCGGGGCTGGCGGCCGGCGCGCTGGTGGCGGCGGCAGGTACCGGCACCGGCGCAGCGGCGGCCACCGGGGCCGGATTGATGTCCAGGGTCGGTTCGCTGCGCACGATGTCGCCGGGGCGCAGCAGCACGTCGTCGTGTTCGGACGCGAAGGCGCGTTCGACGCTCTTCTTGGCCTTGTGCTCCTGCCATTTGTTGTATGCGAAGACGCCGGCGACGAATACGCCGGCCGCGCCGATCAGGCTCATTTGTAAATCTGTCATGCTGCTTGTGCCTCGGTAGCAAAATTCGCGGCGGACTCCATGTCCACCGCCACAATGCGCGATACGCCCTGCTCCTGCATCGTCACACCGATCAGTTGATTGGCCATTTCCATCGCAATTTTATTGTGCGAGATGAAAAGGAATTGAGTATGCTCCGACATCCGCTTCACCATCCGGCAAAAGCGCTCGGTGTTGGCGTCGTCCAGCGGCGCATCGACCTCGTCGAGCAGGCAGAATGGCGCCGGATTAAGGCGAAACATCGAGAACACCAGCGCGGTCGCGGTCAGCGCTTTTTCGCCGCCCGACAGCAAGTGGATGGTGGCGTTCTTCTTGCCCGGCGGCTGCGCCATGACCTGCACGCCGGCGTCGAGGATCTCGTCGCCCGTCATCACCAGCCTGGCGTTGCCGCCGCCGAAGAGGATCGGGAACAGTTCCGAAAAATGGTGATTGACCTTGTCGAAGGTATCTTGCAGCAGTTCGCGCGTTTCCTTGTCGATGCGCGCGATCGCGTCTTCCAGCGTGTTGATCGCTTCGACCAGGTCGTTGTTCTGCGCGTCGAGGAAGTTCTTGCGCTCGGACGCCTGCGCCAGCTCGTCGAGCGCGGCCAGGTTGACCGCCCCCAGCAGCGCAATCGCATTCGTCAGGCGCGTCACCTCGCCTTGCAGGTAGGACGGCTTCATGTCGGGATGGAGCTTTTCGGAGAGCGCCGCTTCGTCGGCGTCGACCGTCTTGAGCGCTTCGGCGAACTGCTCCTGGTTCAGGCGCGCGGCCTGCTCCTTGAGCTGCATTTCCATGATCTTGTCGCGCTGCGGTTGCAGGCTGCGTTCGGACTGGGTGCGCGCGTCTTCCGCCGCGCGCAGTTGCTGCGTAATCTGGTCCAGTTCATGGCGCGCGTCGGACAGCGCTTTTTCCTGGCTGGTACGGCGCTCGAGCAGGTCTTGCAGGCCGTCGCTGGCGGCCCCGCTCTCCAACGCTTCGAGCTCCATCTGGCCGACCGCGATGCTCTCGCCCACCTGCTGCGCCTGCTGGGTGGCAGTGGCGATGCTGCGGCGTAGCTCGTCGATCCTGCTGCGCTGGGATTTTTCGGCGAACTGCGCTTCCTGCGCGGCGCGTTCGAGCTCGCGCAGTTTCTCGCGCGCGTCGGCCAGCGCCTGTTCGCGCGCCAGGAACTCGGTCTGGCCGTCCTCGTGCGCGCCCTGCAATTCGGCCAGTTCCATGTCGAGCTGTTCGAACTTTTCTTCGGACTCCATGCGGATCTGCTGCTGCTCTTCTTCCTGCGCCGCGATCTCGGCCAGGTCGGCGCCGATCTGCGTGCTGCGCTGGTTGAAGCGCGCCTCGACCTCGGACTGCTTGACCACCTCGATCTGCAAGGCGTGCACGCCCTGGGTGAGCGTAGCGACGCGCTGGCGCGCATCCTGCAGGCGGCGCGTCAGGTCCGACATGGCGGCGTCGGCGCGCACCGCGCGGGCGCGCGCTTCGTCGGCCAGCATGGTCTGCGCGCGCAGCTGCTTGCCGATGTTGTCGATCTCCTGCTGGCGTCCCAGCATGCCATCCTGCTCGCTGTCGGCGGCGTAAAAACGCACGCTCGACTGGGTGACCACGTGGCCCTGGCGCGTGATGAACGCGCCGCCCTGCGGCAGGCGCGCGCGTTCGGCAAAGGCGCTGGCTGCGTCGTCGGCGGCGAACACATTGTGCAGCCAGTCGTTCAACAAGCCGCGCAGGCCAGGCTCGTTCAGCTTGAGCAGGCTGGCGAAGGATTTCAGGCCCGGGATGTCGGCAGGCGCACCCGCGCTGGCCAGCGAGGGGGCGTACAGCGCCAGCCTGGCCGGCGGCGCATCGCTGAAAAAGGCCTTGGCCCATTCGATATTCGACATTTCGAGCGCGCCGGTGCGCTCGCGCAGCACCGCTTCGAGCGCCGTTTCCCAGCCTTGTTCGATGCCCAGCTTTTGCCACAGGCGCGGCAGCGCATCGAGTTCGTGCTTTTGCAGCCAGGGCTGGACCTTGCCCTGGGTTTGCACGCGTTCCTGCAGCTGCTTCAGGGCCGACAGGCGCGCTTCGAGCTGCGCGTTGGCCGCCGTCTCGGCATTGACCTGGGCCTGGGCGGCGCCGCGTTCTTCCTCGGTGCGTTGCTGCTGTCCGGTCGCTTCTTCCAGCAGCATGGTCTGCTCTTCCAGCGCCTGCTGCTTTTCCTCCAGCTGCATGCGCAGGTTGGCGAGGTAGCTGCTGTCGGGCAGATTGAGGCCATTCTTTTCCTGCTGCAGGCGCTCGCGCCGCGTTTGCAGGCCATTAAGGATATTCGAGGCATTGCGCTGGTGCGCCGATTCGAGTTCGATCTGCTGCTGCGCCTGCATGATGCGGGCGCGCGATTCGGTGGTCTTGTGCTGCGCCGCGCGCCAGGCCGCGTCCAGCTCCGGCAGGCGCTCGCCCTGGGCTTCGGCGTTCATCTGCGACTGTTCCACCCGACCGCCCAGTTCTTCGAGCAGGTACCCGGCTTCTTCGACCTGCTGCTGGTAATCGCCGCTCTGGGTCTGCCACTGGTTACGCTGGGCGTTCAGCGCGGCCAGCTGGTTGTGCAGGCGGCTGCGCGATTCGATCACGAACTTGATCTGCGCTTCCAGGCTGCCGATTTCGGCGTTGGTCTGGTACAGGTGGCCCTGCGCCGTGTGCAGGCGGTCGCCCACCGCAAAGTGCGCCTGGCGCAGGTGCTCCAGATCGAGTTCGACGTGGCGCAGCCTGGCGGTCTGCTCTTCCAGGTCGGTCTGGGCCTGCTCCATCTCGCGGAAATAGCGATTCTGCTCGGTCTGCGCTTCGTTCTTGCGCAGCAGCCAAAGGAGCTTCTGCTTTTCTTCCTGGTCCGCCTGCAGCGAGTGAAAGCGGTTGGCCACGACCGCCTGCGCCTCGAGTTTTTCGAGGTTGGCGTTCAGTTCGCGCAGGATGTCTTCCACGCGCAGCAGGTTTTCGCGCGTGTCGCTCAAGCGGTTTTCGGTCTCGCGCCGGCGTTCCTTGTACTTCGAGACGCCGGCCGCTTCTTCCAGGAACACGCGCAGTTCTTCCGGGCGCGACTCGATGATGCGCGAGATCATGCCCTGGCCGATGATGGCGTAGGCGCGCGGACCGAGGCCGGTGCCGAGGAAAATGTCCTGGATGTCGCGCCGGCGCACCGGCTGGCTGTTGATGTAGTAGGTCGAGGTGCCGTCGCGCGTGAGGGTGCGCTTGACCGCGATTTCGGCGTACTGGCCCCATTGGCCGGAAGCCTTGCCGTCGTTATTGTCGAACACCAGTTCGACCGAGGCGCGCCCGGCCGGCTTGCGGTGGGTCGAGCCGTTGAAAATGACGTCCTGCATCGACTCGCCGCGCAGCTCGGAGGCCTTCGATTCGCCCAGCACCCAGCGCACCGCGTCGATGATGTTCGACTTGCCGCAACCATTGGGACCGACCACGCCAACCAGCTGCCCCGGCACCTGGAAATTGGTGGGATCGACGAATGACTTAAATCCCGACAATTTGATGGAAGACAGGCGCACGTTGTATAGATAGCTCGGGAATCTTAAAGGTGGCCATCATACCATTTGTTGTCATGTTTTCGGGTGAAGAGGCAGGGCGACAGCGGTGAGTTCTTTGCCGAGCGGAGGTGCCTTGGATTCCCGCCTGCGCGGGAAGTCATTTCTGCCAGTGGCAGAAATGACGGTTTTGAGGTCAGCGAAAGCGTCAAAAACACACGTAATTAAAGTAGCGCTCGTCCTTCGGGCATGGCGGCGAGTACGGATTGCGGGTCGGGCCCCAGGTGGCCGTGGTGTACACGCGGTCGGCGCCGGACAGGCCGAGC
This sequence comes from Massilia aquatica, assembly GCF_011682045.1. GTDB lineage: Bacteria > Pseudomonadota > Gammaproteobacteria > Burkholderiales > Burkholderiaceae_D > Telluria_A > Telluria_A aquatica. The sequence continues at coordinate 13,208 of NZ_VVIW01000044.1, forward strand.
GCCAGTCCCGTCATCCATTGCTGCGAACTGTGCGCGTCGCCCTTGTAGGGAATGCATAGCAGCGCCACGCTGAGCGCAATCAGGACCGGGCTCGGCTGGAACTGGCGGTTCGAGCGCACCAGCGCAATGAAAGCGGCGGCGCAGGCCAGCCCCAGCATGGCCCCGAGGATCGCTTCCGACACGCTGTGCGTGTCGACCATCACGCGCGCCAGCGACACGCCCAGCGCCAGCAGCACGCCGACGGAAACGGCCACGTAGCGCCACAGCTTGGGCCGTCCGCACAGCGCCAGGTAGGCCGCCACCGGGAACACGGCGGCGGCGCGCGCGGCGTGGCCGCTGAAACCGGCGAAATGGACCGCTTCGATGCCCACGCCCCAGCCCAGAAAGGCGACCTTGCTGGCGATGACGGTCAACAGGGTGGCGCCGAACAGCAGGCACCAGTACAGGGCGCGGCGGCGGCAATGGCCGGCGGCCAGCCAGACGGCGATGGCCACGCCCAGGGGTGCGGTGACGGCGATGCCGCCCAGCGCGCTAAGGTGATACCAATTCATAGACAAAAGCCGGAAGTGAAAAAAGCCGGGCCTGACCGGCGCTGCAAGCAACGGTCAGGCACGGCCGGAATGATACGCGAATGTTAACAATGTGCGGATACCAACCAAACATCCTTGCCTGCGACCCGCCTCAGGCGGCGACCGAGTGCGCCTTTTCCGAGTCGCTGAGCGCCTCGTCCATGGCCTGCGACAGCGCCCGGCTGACCACGCCCTCGACCGTCATCACGCGCACGCGCTGGGCGCGGTAGGCTTCGATGAGCTTGTCGGACGAGAGCGAAAATGCTTCCTGGCGCGCCCCGGTGGAGAAGATGTAGAGCGTGCGAAGCGGGCTGATCCAGGCCAGCTTGACCTTGCGGATGCTGCCGTCCGGATCGGTAAATTCGATCCACATATTGCGCTCCAGGGCGTCGACCCCAAGTTCGGCGTCGTCCAGCTCGGCGTGAGCCGCTTCTTCAGCCGCGGCCAGCGCTTCGTTTTCCTTGTCCAGCCGGCGCATGGCGTCTTGCTGGGCCACTTCGACGGCGATTTCGAGCTGGCGTTCCGGGGTGATGTCGAGCGGCGCGCGCACGATCGAGGCGTGGCACTCGGCCAGGTCGGCGAAAAACTGGATGCGGTCGGCATCCTGCCATTTGATGACGTCGAGCCATTTGTTCAGGGTCGCCAACAGGCTCGGCAGCTTGCCGATCAGGTCGCGTCGCTGTTCGTGGGTGATCTTCGGCTTGACGCTCCAGATCAGCTCATCCATGGTCTTGGTGGCGTTGCCGACCGCGCCCGGCTTGTCGTCCTCGACGCTGTAGGCGACCGTCATCACCGAGGTCCACTTTTTCTCAAGGAACGTTTCCAGCATGGCGACCACCTGGCCGCTGCCGACCCGCGCCGCGACCGCGGTCCTGGCCGAGCGGGTGGCGGCGGTGACTTTTTCCTTGCGCAGGGCGTCCGCGATCGGCGCCGCAATGGCGCTGGCCGCCGCATGTTCCTCGGCCTTGATGGTTTCTTCGAGCTCGGCCACCACTTCCGAAAACACATCGACCGGCGCGCCGCCGTCGTCCTGCTCGCGCCCGACCCGCTCGACGCTGCGCTGCATCACCTGGAACAGCGGATCGTCGGGACCGGAGCGCTGCTCCAGGCCCATGGTCGACATCAGGTCGATCATGCGGCGCGCCGGGTGCGTTTCTTCGAAGAAGAAATTCTTGTCGGCCAGCGCGGCCTTGAGCACCGGAATTTGCAGCGACTGGATCAGGTCGCGCGAATCCTTGGGAATGTTCGGATCGAGAAAGACCGTCTCGAAAATCTTCGACAGCAGGTCGATGGTGCTCTCATCGCCGCGCGACAGTGTTCCTTTTGGAATGCTTTCCTTCAAACGCGGCAAATAGAACACATTCCCCGTCTGCGCTTCCACCGGCGTCGGTGCGCTATTGCCGAACTGGGCAGGCAGCCCGCCCTGGAAGCCCTGGAAACCCTTGAGCACCTCAAGCAGCGAAGCCGGCACCAGCACCTGGCCAGCCTCCCCCGGCTGGCCGAAGCCGCCTGCCGCGATCCCACCGCCGCCGGCGAACTGTGGCGCCGCGAAGCCGGGCGCGGCATGCACGCCCTGCCCTGCCGCGCCACTGTGGGCCGGCGGGCCGCCCTGCCATGGCGCGGGCACGCTGGCCTCGGCGCTGGCGGCGCCTGGCGCGCCCTGGAACGCGGCCGCGCCGCTCGGGCGCCAGCCGCCGCCGGACGGCGCCATGGCCGGCAGGTCGGGGATCATCGGAATATCGAACGACGCCGCCGGCGCCTGCTCCTCGTCGCTGAGGAACTGGCGCAATTGCTTGGCCAGCTCGGCCTGGCTGCTGGCGCGCGCCTTTTTGGCCGCGACCGCGCTTTCGGTTTTCTTGATCTTGAAGGCATCCACCGAACCGGGCTGCACGTTCTTGTTGATCAGCAGGTCGCACAGGGCGTCGTACATCGGCGCGAAATCGAACAGCAGCGCCGGGCGCAGCATCGGCAGGATCAGGCTGTGGGCGTCCGGGTCCGGCTCGAACTCGCGCCAGGCCTGGTGCAGCGCCGACAGGAACATCTCGGGACGGAACGGATTCTGGCCGATGCGCAGCACCTCGCGTTCGAGCAGGAAGCCGAGACGCACGTTGAGGGTGGCGATCTGGGTCGCATACTGCATCTCGAAGGGGCGGCTGATGGCGTCGAACGCGACCCGGCTGTCCATCTCTTCATAGGGCACCAGCTCGAGCGTGGTCGACAAGGCGGCGACGGTTTTCTTGGGCGACGGCGCCAGCAATTCGATTTCGGCGCGCATGGCGCGCACGATACCGGAGGCGGCCACATGAAAGAATGCGTAAGTGTTGTTTTTAAGTAGATTACCCGCTTTCACCCGCAGGAACACCGTGCGCGCGTCGAGCGCGGGGTCGGTCACGTCCAGCAACGCCGCAACCAGGCGCGTCGCTACCGCCATCAATTGGTCATTGACGTGCTTGGTCACGCTACCCAGCAGCGTTTCCAGCAACTCGTGGCGTGACGGACCTGTCTTCCTTGCAGCGGTGGAGGGTGAAGGTGGAGCCATTGTCTGCTCGTTCGGGGTTAAAGATCTTTTGCCATAACAAACATTCTCTCACATTATTGCCAACCGGCAACCGGAAAGTTTGAAACAAAGTGTTATTTTTTGTTTAAGCGCATGATTAGTATGCTCATTCTTGCTTTTCCCTCAAGAAGAAGCGCGGAATCGTCATTTCAACGGTTGATTAAAAACAAATTCAAGAGCAGAAGTTTCTCTAACATAATAACAATTCCAAATAGCAACCCTTTCCTCAAGGACTTCGCCATGACAGCCAGCCGCCACCCCCATCTCAAGCTGAGCTTGACGCTGTGCTTCGCCATCCTGCTCGGCCTCGGTGCCTGGCTGGCGCTCGTACTGCTCAGTCAGCTTGCACTGATGGAGCCGGTAACGGCAGCGGCCGCCCAAAGTTTAGCCGACAATGGCGGCGCCTCGCGCTTTGTCCCCGCCGGCGCGGCCGCCAGCGGGGCCGAGGCCGAGGCCGAGGCCGCAGCCAACTACGCCAGCGCGCGCCTGTGGGTATGGTTTTGCATATGCGCCAACGGCATCGGGGCGGTCTTGCTGGGTTTGTGGTTGAGGGAGGCCACGCGCGTCACGGCCACGCCGGCGCCGATCCCGCCCGCCGCGCAGCCGGCGCCACGCGGCAAGCTGATCGAACGGGCCATGCACAGCCGCGGCGCGCACGGCGTCGGCGGGGCCGCCCCTGGCGCCATCCGCAGCCGGCCCGGCCCGGCATCATCCTGTTCCGCGGAGGCTGCGGCACGGCTGGCACGGGTGGCGCGCATCATCGACAACCTGGCCTTCCAGACCACCCTGCTCGCGGTCAACGCCGCCGTCGAGGCCGAACGCGGCAGCCGCATGCCGCCGCGTGCTTAAGTCCGTTCTTATTAGAATGTATTTCAATTTTGTAGGAACTAATCCTACACGAGTTCAAGGTGGATTCCGATACCTCTTCAACAGTGCGACTCCCATGATTGTGTCACCGGAAACGCTGACGAGCGCGCCTCTTCAGCCCCAACCGGCGAGCACGACATTTTCAAACTTCGAAAAGGAATGAACATGAACTCGAATCAGAAAAGCGGTCAAGGCAACAAGCAGAGCGATAGCTCCAGTTCCAACAAGCAATCGGGCTCGCAAGGCTCCGGCAGCGGCTCGGGCAACAAAACCGGCGGCACCCAGGGCGGCACGCATGAGCAGCACGTGGAAGCCGGCCGTCAAAGCCACAAGAATGACGACAGCAATTCGAAACAGTCCGGTTCGGGCTCGGGCAGCAAACAGTCGGGATCGTCTTCCGGCAGCGGCAGCAAAAGCGGCGACAGCAAAAGCTGATTAGTTTGATAGCGCGGGCGTCGCCGGGTTTCCGGGCGGCGCCATGCGGCAGTCAACAGGAAGCAATAGAACGAGTCTGCATCGGCCTGGCCGTTGACAGGCTCTTTTTTTGCCGCGCAAGTAAGGACCGCGGCCCGGCGCGTGGCCGGGCCCGCGCTTCAAATATTGCGGATACGCACGCCTTTGGGCGGCGCGAAATCGGCCACGTCATTGACCATGCGCGCCACCTTGGCGTCGCGCGCGGTCAGGTGCAGGTCGGAATACTGGTGGATCGCCCACTGCTCCGGCAGCAGCTCGATATGCTTGCGCAGGATCGATTCGGTGCGGGCGTCGTCCGCGCGCAGCCCTTCGACGATGATGTTCAGTGCGTCCGGACGCGCCCCCGGCGAGGCCGTGGCATGCGACTTGTGCACCATGAAACGCGCCGTTTCGCTGGCGTAGCGCCGGCTCCCGGACAAAAACAGGATCACGGCGATCGACGCCACCGCTCCCGCGTTGTACATCACAAACTTGACCGGGGAGTTGGAAAGGAAGTTGTACAGGCACAGGCCGTCGCTGACATAGCCGCCGTTGGACTGGATCAGCACATGCGCCGTTTCGACGCCGTTCTCGGTCATGCCGGACACCGCCTCGAACACGCGGTGCACCATATCGCTATTGACGTCGCCCGACAAAGTAAACCAGGCATCCGTCGATGGGGTCGTTTTTTCTTCGCTCATGGCTGTCTGCTCGCAAAGTAGATGAATTATTTTAACAAATCGGGAAAACCATGGGTTTCCATGTGCATCTCATTCGTGCGCCCCCCGCACGCCCCCGGCAAGGTTGACAGTTGCGCCCTGCTGGCATATCCTCCTCAGTCTTGATCGGGAGAGGGCAGCGCAGGCTGCCGCCGAAGGGGCATCACCCAAAAACTCTCAGGCAAAAGGACCGGTCAGGGGTCGGCGGCGCGCAGCGCCAACGGCTGAACTCTGGAGAGCGGCCGCGGCACCATGCCGGCGGCCCACCGAAGGGGCAGGCGGAGTTTTCTCCGCTATCTCTCAGGTATCAAGGACAGAGGGGCGCGAAGCATCACGGGACGGCAAAAGCCGATCCACGTCTGCTCGTCGTACCCCTATTTACTCTGCCTTGAGGATTCCATGACGCTTAAAACGACCCCGCTCAATTCCGCACACCGCGCCGCCGGCGCCAAGATGGTCGATTTCGGCGGCTGGGACATGCCTGTCAACTACGGCTCGCAGATCGAAGAACACCACGCGGTGCGCAGCGATGTCGGCATGTTCGACGTCTCGCACATGTGCGTGGTCGATATCGAAGGCGAAAACGCCCGCCCTTTCCTGCGCGGCCTGCTGGCCAATAACGTCGACAAGCTGCAGGTGACCGGCAAGGCGCTGTATTCGTGCATGCTCAATCCGCAGGGCTTCGTCATCGACGACCTGATCGTCTACTTCTTCAGCGAGACCTGGTTCCGCCTGGTCGTCAACGCCGGCACCGCGGAAAAAGACGTGGCCTGGATCGCAGCCCGGAACGACGCCACCAACAGCGGCGTGACCATCACCCAGCGCCGCGACGGCAATGCGCCGATGGCGCTGATCGCGGTGCAGGGCCCGAACGCGCGCGCCAAGGTATGGCAGGTACTGCCAACCACCCAGGCCGCGTCGGAACCGCTGAAACCATTTAACGCCGTCATCGTCAAGGACACCGCCTTCGGCGAAGTCATGGTGGCGCGCACCGGCTACACCGGCGAAGACGGCTTCGAGCTGGCCTTCCCCGCGTCCGAGGCCGAGAACCTGTGGAATGCGCTGGTGGCCGCCGGCGTCAAGCCGGCCGGCCTGGGCGCGCGCGACACCTTGCGCCTGGAAGCGGGCATGAACCTGTACGGCCAGGACATGGACGACACGGTCAACCCGCTCGACGCCGGCCTGGCCTGGACCATCGACCTGGTCTCGGAGCGCGACTTCATCGGCAAGACCGCATTGAAAGCCATGGGCCAGAACGCGCAGTACGTGGGCCTGATCCTGCGCGAAAAAGGCGGGATCCTGCGCGCGCACCAGAAAGTGCTGGCCGCTGACGGCACGACCGGCGAGATCACCAGCGGCACCTTCAGCCCGACCATGCAGGAAGCGATCGCCCTGGCGCGCGTGCCGATGGGCGTGGCCGTGGGCGACACCGTGCACGTCGAAATCCGCGACAAGAAGCTGGCCGCCAGCGTGATCAAGCTGCCGTTCGTGCGAAACGGTAAAATCCTCGCTGCCTGATCCAGGCATCACCTAATTAGAAGTACTTACATCGACCGCGACCTCTTGGAGCAAACACAATGAACATCCCAGCCGACCTGAAATACACCGAGTCCCACGAATGGGTGCGCGCCGAAGCTGACGGCACCCTCACCGTCGGCATCACCGAATACGCGCAGGACGCGCTGGGCGACATCGTCTTCGTCGAACTGCCAAAAGTCGGCAAGGTCTTCACCGCCGGCGACGACGCCGCCGTGGTCGAATCGGTCAAGGCAGCCAGCGACATCTATGCGCCGGTATCGGGCGAGTGCATCGCCGTCAACGACGCCGTCGCCGACGCGCCGGACTCGATCAACACCGACGCCTACGCGGCCTGGCTGTTCAAGCTCAAGCCGAGCGACGCCGGCGTCATCAACGGCCTGCTCGACGCCACCGCCTACGGCAAAGCTACCGCAGAGTAAAAACTCCTGGCCGCCCCGATGACCATCGCGGCGGCCGTTTTTTTCAGTTCGCCGCCGAAGGGTTAGCAACCCGCGCCGCGGCAGTCCTTTTTTTGGCTCCCACTACCATGACCCGCACCAGCCTGACCCAACTCGAAGCACGCGACTCGTTCATCCCGCGCCACATCGGCCCTTCCGCCGCCGAACAGGCAGCCATGCTCTCCACGCTCGGCTATCCGTCGCGCGCGGCGCTGATCGACGCCATCGTGCCCGCCAATATCCGCAAGAAGAGCAAGCTGGAACTGGGCCAGTTCTTCGAGCCGATGCCGGAACAGGCCGCGCTGGGCAAGCTCAAGGCGCTGGCCGCCAGGAACAAGGTCATGAAGTCGATGATCGGCCAGGGCTACTTCAACAGCCATACGCCAGGCGTCATCCTGCGCAATATCTTTGAGAACCCGGCCTGGTACACGGCCTACACGCCGTACCAGCCGGAGATCTCGCAAGGCCGCCTGGAAGCCATTTTGAACTTCCAGCAAATGATCACCGACCTGACCGGGATGGGCATCGCCAACTCGTCGATGCTCGACGAAGGCACCGCCGCCGCCGAAGCCATGACCCTGATCCAGCGCGTCGGCAAGTCGGCCTCGAACGTGTTTTACGTCGCCGACGATGTGCTGCCGCAAACCCTGGAAGTGGTGCAGACGCGCGCCGAACCGATCGGCGTGGAAGTGCGCACCATCGCCGCCGCCGACATCGGCGCCCTGACCGAGCCCTGCTTCGGTGTGCTGATCCAGTACCCGGGCGTCAATGGCGACGTGCGCGACTACCGCGCCGCCGTCGAAAAACTGCACGCGGCCGGCGCCATGGTCGTTGCCGCCGCCGACCTGCTGGCCCTGACCCTGCTCACGCCGCCGGGCGACTGGGGCTGCGACGTGGTGGTCGGTAACAGCCAGCGCTTCGGCGTGCCGCTCGGTTTCGGCGGCCCGCACGCCGGCTACCTGGCCACGCGCGACGAATTCAAGCGCAGCATGGCCGGCCGCCTGGTGGGCGTGACCATCGACGCGCAGGGCAACAAGGCTTACCGCCTGGCCCTGCAAACGCGCGAGCAGCACATCCGCCGCGAAAAAGCCACCTCCAATATCTGCACCGCGCAGGTGCTGCTGGCGGTGATGGCCTCGATGTACGCGGTCTACCACGGTCCGAAGGGCTTGCAGCGCATCGCCCGGCGCGTGCACCGCTTCACCGCCATCGCCGCCGCCACACTCGGCCAGCTCGGCTACGAGATCGTCAACACCACCTGGTTCGACACCCTGACGATCAAGAGCGCGCGCGCGGCCGAACTGCACGCGATCGCCATTGAACACGGCGTCAACCTGCGCAAGGTCGACGCGCAGCACGTCGGCATCTCGCTCGACGAAACCACCACCCGCGACGACATCGCGCTGCTGTGGACCATCTTCTCGCAAGGCGTCCCGAACGCCCCGGCGTCGCCAGACTTCGACGCGTTTGATGCAAGCGCGCAGGACGCCTTCCCGGAAGCGCTGGCGCGCACCAGCACGTATTTGACGCATCCGACCTTCAACCGCTATCACGCGGAGCACGAAATGCTGCGCTACCTGCGCGGCCTGGCCGACAAGGACCTGGCGCTCGACCGCACCATGATCCCGCTCGGGTCCTGCACCATGAAGCTCAACGCGACCAGCGAAATGATCCCGGTCACCTGGCCTGAATTTTCGAACATTCACCCGTTCGCACCCGACGCGCAGACGGTCGGCTACCGCGAGATGATCGGCCAGCTGGAAGACATGCTGTGCGCACTGACCGGCTACGCGGCCGTGTCGCTGCAGCCGAACGCCGGCTCGCAGGGCGAGTACGCGGGCCTCTTGGTGATCAAGGCTTATCATGAATCGCGCGGCGAAGGCCACCGCAACATTTGCCTGATTCCGTCGTCGGCGCACGGCACCAATCCGGCCTCGGCCAACATGGTCGGCATGAAGGTGGTCGTCACCGCCTGCGACGCCAGCGGCAACGTCGACCTGGCGGACCTGAAAGCCAAGGCCGAGCAGCACAGCGCCAACCTGGCCTGCGTGATGGTCACCTATCCATCCACCCACGGCGTGTTCGAAGAAGGCATCCAGGAGTTGTGCGAGATCATCCACTCGCACGGCGGCCAGGTCTACATCGACGGCGCCAACATGAACGCGCTGGTCGGCGTGGCCGCGCCGGGCAGCTTCGGCGGCGATGTGAGCCACCTGAACCTGCACAAGACTTTCTGCATCCCGCACGGCGGCGGCGGCCCGGGCGTCGGCCCGATCGGCGTGGGCGCGCACCTGGCCAAGTTCCTGCCGAACCAGCGTTCGACCGGCTACACGCGCGACCAAGCCGGCATCGGCGCGGTCAGCGCGGCGCCGTTCGGCTCGGCCAGCATCTTGCCGATTTCGTGGATGTACATCGCGATGATGGGCGGCGAAGGCCTGACCGCCGCCACCGAAACGGCGATCCTGGCCGCGAACTACATCGCGCGCCGCCTGGCGCCGCACTACCCTGTGCTGTACACCGGCCACGACGGCCTGGTGGCGCACGAGTGCATCCTGGACCTGCGTCCGATCACCGACGCCACCGGCATCAGCAACGAAGACGTGGCCAAGCGCCTGATGGACTTCGGTTTCCATGCGCCGACCATGAGCTTCCCGGTGCCGGGCACCCTGATGATCGAGCCGACCGAAAGCGAATCGAAAGCCGAGATGGACCGCTTCATCGACGCCATGATCGCGATCCACGCCGAAATCGTGAAGGTCGAGCGTGGCGAGTACGACCGCATGGACAACCCGCTCAAGGGTGCGCCGCACACGGCCGAAGTGGTCACCGCCGACGTCTGGGAGCACAAGTACAGCCGCGAAGCGGCCGCCTTCCCGGTGGCGTCGCTGCGCAAGCAGAAGTACTGGCCGCCGGTCGGCCGCGCCGACAATGTGTACGGCGACCGTAACCTGTTCTGCGGCTGCGCGCCGATCAGCGACTACGAGTAAGCCGTTGTAGCGTTATCAGGGCCGCCGGGAAGCGAGCCGCGGATGCGGCGCGCGCTTCGTCGGCGGCCCTGCCTTTTCAGGCCCGGGCCCGCTGTGGTCGAACTGAAATCGCCCGCCCCACCCGTTCCCGCCTGCCGCACCGATTGCGCGATGGCGGCCAGAGCGCCGTCCTGCTCCCCGCCCCTGCCCGCTGCCAGCGCCGCGAACTTGCGTTCGATGGCGGCGCCCGAGCATGTCAGTGCTTGTAGACGCCGGCTTCGAGGGCCACGTCGCCAATGCGCAGCACGTACGTGGTCTTGTCTTCGACCTTGCCATTGGCCGGATTCCTGAACTTGTAGTCGACCCAGCCGCGCCCGGGGCCGTTGGCGATCGCAATCATCTCGTGCCGGAACAGCTTGCCGTCGGCGTCGGGCACGTCGCGCAGGTCCTTGCCGATCAGGGCCACCGTCGGATGGGCCACCGTGATGCCGCCCAGGTCGCGCATGGCCAGGTACAGCGCGCCCTGGTTGTACTCCGGGTGGCGGGTATTAATCAGTCGTATCATTTCTTCCTTGCCCTTGAGGCGCATGAAGCGCGCACCCTTCTCGGCCAGCGCGACCGCATCCTTTGCGGTCGGTTCGGCCGCCACGCCGCACGCCGCCGCGCCCCAGAAACAGGCCAGCCAGAGGCCGGCCTTGATGAGAATCTTCACAATGATGTCCTTCAACGTCGGTGAACGCGCATTCTGGCGCCGGCGCAGGTATGATTGTCTGCCAGCGGCTCTGCGCGAGATGAGTTTGCGCAATGTTTCCTGAGCGCATAGGTTAATTTACGCGTTCGCGCGGGGCGCCGGTTTGCGCAGGATCAATCGTGCGGACCGCGCCAACCCAGTCAAGGAAGAGAGATGGATCGTTCAGTTGTCGCCGTGTTGTTATCAGGTCTCGTGTTTCCGGGAACCGGGCAGTTTTACCTGGGTCGGCGCGCGCGCGCCTGCCTGTTCATGCTGCCGGCCCTGGTCGCGGCCATCTATTTTTTCAAGCAGGTGATCGACAGCGCCTCGCTGCTGGTCGATGAAGTGCTGCGCGGCGCGCTGCCGGCCGATCCGCTGCTGATCGCCGAACGCCTGCACCAGCAGGGCGAGACCGCCTCGCCGCTGATGAATGTGGCCGCCGCCGTGATGCTGGCGTGCTGGCTGGCCAGCGTGGCCGACGCCTGGCTGCTGGGCCGCGCCATGGCGCGTGGCGCGAAAGCGGCGCCATGAGGAGCCTGTCGCTGGTTTGCCTGCTGGGTCTGGCCCTGGGCGGCTGCACCGCGCCGCCGCCATCGCCATCGCCATCGGCGGGGGGCATCGTGCGCACGCAGGTGCACCGGGCCGCGTCATCGGTTCCCGGGCTTGATGCGGTGGTGATGCGGGTCGAGCTGGCGGCCGGCGCGCGCGCCCGCCGCCCCCCCCCACCCGGCGCTGAAAACCGCGAAGTGCTCGAAGGCGCAGGCCAGCGGCGGGTCGACCGCGCCCCCCCCCCCCAGCGTCGCGCCCGCGC
>NZ_VVIW01000045.1 GCF_011682045.1 Massilia aquatica
GTCTTGCAAAGCATGGGGAAGCAGCATTTGCTGATGCTGATCGTATGGAAGGTAGCTCGTCGTCATTTGACAAGTTTACCTCGTCACCATTCGGATTGCATCAGTTTCTGCCGCGCAGACTCCTAGGGCTTGGAGTGCGCTCGAAGTCAAGCGCTGATAACTGCGATCCCGCTATTGAACGCCGTCCTTACCGCTCCGCATTGCGGCGCGAGCGCCAGTTTTCCGGATGGCCGGACCCAGATCGCGCAAAGGGTCGTTCAGGAGGCGGTCGATGTCTTCCAGGCTTGCGCGGTAGTCCAGGAACGGCAGGACGACGTTGAGGATGAAGCGCTTCAGATGCAGCATGGCACTGGCGGCGGTGTCCGAGTCCCAGGCCCGGAATACATGGGGCCCGTCGCAAAAAACCGCCGTCTCGAACTCGAGCGAGACCGGATGCCGGGTCTACTTCAGCGACCGGGCTTTCCCAGATGTGAATGAGGTAGCTCATGCGGATTCGCGGATTCGCGGATTCGGCCCGTGCAAGGTTATATGAGATAGGTGCTGCAGCGTTGCAGAATGAGGTCATCCAGATCCATTTTGATGGACCAGTTGTCCCCGCGCTGGGTCAACATCGCGATACCGTTTTCCTCGATCCGGTTTACCGGGGCAAAATCGGCATGCCACCAGTTTTCCATGTGTAGATAGCGCCCGCCATGGCCTGACAACTGGAGAACAATGACATTGTAATCTTCTCCCCATGTGCCCCACTTGGCAGTCTCGATGGCAGGTTTTTGCTGGGTATGAATATTCAAGGCCATTTGCCCTTTTACCGAAAAACTCAACTGCCCCAGCAGCACATCTCCTTCCAGGCCTTGCGGAAACAGATTACTGAGGAACAAGTTGGTGGTGATGAAGTCGAAGATATTCATAACGTTTGCATTTAATCGTACTGTTGCATTACTTCCAGGCTGGCGCCGGGATGGTCAGCCGGCCGAGCACTTATATGCGGTTCAAAATGCGCAGCGAACGGCGCATCCGCAGGGACGGCAAGTGTCCTGCTTTGCAAGCAGAACGGCAGCACCCAGAGCCGCAGGCCCTCGGTTTTGGGAAAGCTGAAAACAGGCAGTCCTGTGTCGAAGAGATCGGTGAGCGGGTAGATGAGGATCACATCCCCCTTGCTGTCAAGGTAGGACTGTCCATATGCCAGCAGTTGATAAAAATCCACCTGGGCCAGGCCATACTTGTGCGTTGCGCCGGTCTTGTTGCGGTCCAGCAGCTTCCACTTGGTATCCAATACCAGCAAATCGGTCATGGATTCGCGCACCAACAGGTCGGGCTTGAGGCGAAACCAGTCTTGCGCGCCATGCCGTACCAGGTGATGCGAGCGCGCCTGCGTCTTGAGGAAATTCGGCTTGCGCAGCTGGCGCGACAGGTGTTTGGCGACAAACGCTTCAAACAGTCGCTCCATCGGGAACAGCAGCGAGGGCGCGCGATGACTGCCGCTGCCCGAAACCGGCGACAGCTCGTTGAGGATCAATTCGGCCCAGGCCAGCGCATCGGCGTAATTGCTCATGCCCCTGGTCAGACGCACGCGGCGAAAATCGAGCTGGATCTGCGTGCTTTGAGGGACCTCGGCAAAGATGAAGCTCAGTTCGCGCGCCAGGCGCTGGTTTTCCTGCGACACCAGCAAGGGCAGGATCTTGCGCAAGGCCGTATGCAGCAGCCGATTCTCGGGACGGTTGCTGGAAAACTCGTCGTGCTCAGTGAAGAATCTGTCAGCGCGGGTCAGGTTGTGGCGCAACTGCTGGCTGATCAGGATTTTTCCGCGCAGGGCTTGCAGATTATCCTGCCTGGTCGAATAGTCGCTGCGCAAGCCGCGCTTGACGATCTGCTCCACCGACAGCAGAAATTCCGCCATGAAGACTTCCAGCAGCGGCATCCTGGCGGCAGCCAGTTTCGCGCGCCCGGTCTGGATATGCCGGAAGCCGTTCAGGCAGCACAGCATGTCGATGAGCAGCTGGCGCGCCCCGGCGGCGCCGCCCTCATTGGCCCGTCCCGTCTTCGGCAGCACTTCGATCTGATAGCCGCCCGGACTGCGCATGACGCCGACATAGTTCATCACCTGGACCGCCCTGCGGCCGCCGCGCTGAATCAGTTTGAGCCAGGGCGTTTCATCCTGTTCGGCGGTGCGCAGGCAGGCACTTTCCAGCCATGCGAATACCTCCGCAGGCACGCTGGGGCCGGCGCCTCCGCTGCCTTGCGCGAACAGCACATCGTATTCGAACACTTCCAGCTGAGCGCCGCTGGCGCCGCCCGGCCGGCTACTTTGCGGGCGCATAAATGCCAATATAAGCATCGGGGTTTAAAAACGCCTGCTCATTCAGTGAAAAGCGCTTCCTGGTGTTAAACGACTCCAGGCCATGATTGGCGCCAAACAGATTGACGAGTTCAGTTTCCGGGTCGTCTTCGGCAATGATGAAGCAGGTGCTTTGATCCTGCCCGCTGGCTTTCTGGTTATCGCCCAGGACCAAGCGGATCTTTTGCCAGTCTTCGAAAAAATACTCTTCGAGGAGAGGAATGATCTTGTTGCGGAAGATCTCCTCGAGCAGCTCGAGCCGCCGCATGCCGTCCGGCGCGCCACGCAGCGCGGTCAGGTAGGCATGCCCGATTGTATGGTCGCGATCGTACAGCGATTCGATCCGCTGGTTCATGCGCGTGAGCAGGGCTGGAATATCGATCGACCTGGTATCGAGCGTGACACGCAAGCCGTTCAGCGGGGCGTTCTTCTCATCGTCGCGGCTGTCGGGCATGCGCGCCACGAAATCGAAACGCCGGCGTAAGGCCGTATCGACCAAAGCCAGCGATCGGTCGGCCGTATTCATGGTGCCGATAATATCCACGTTGGGCGGGATCGAAAACGCCTCTCCCGAGTAAGGCAGCGTGAGGCTGATGGCATGCGCCGCGCCTTCGCGTTTATCGAGTTCGATGAGCGTGATCAGTTCGCCAAAAATCTTGCTGACGTTTCCTCGATTGATTTCATCGATAACCATGGCGAAATGCTGCCCCGGAAAGCGGCGCGCCTCGGCGCACAGTTCCTTGAACACGCCAGCGCGGATCTCGTAGCGAATCTGCCCCGCGCTTTGGGCGTCGAGCACTGGCCGCAAACCCTCGACAAATTCTTCATAGCCGTAGGATTGATGAAAAGTGACGAAGCGGTATCGCTTTGCGGGACCCGCAGCCGCATCCGCATCGGCCGGATTCGCGCTCTGGTAATCCTGCTTGAGCAATTGGTCGAGCTGGTAGGTTTTGCCTGTGCCCGGCGGGCCGTAGTAGATGCGATTGAAAGTACGCCGGCCCGAGGCGGGCACGGATGACGGGTCCGGTTCTTCTTCCGCTTGCTTCTGTTCGTCGTCGTCCGCTTCATCCTCGATGTCGATGTCATCGACCGGCTTCGGATTCGCCTCCACCGTTTCAAGAGGCTCGCCTGCCAGCGCTGCCAGTTCCGCCAGGCTGATTCCGAAGTAAGGCTGGAGCAGGGTTTGATTGAACAGGGCCAGGTCAGGGCGGCCCACATGCGAAAACGTCGAGTTGTAGCGGGGCGACCAGCCCTTGTTACTCTCCGTGTAGGGATCGGTGCGCTGGGCCAGTTTCAACACGCGAAAGCTGCGCTGCAGCCAGCCTGGGCCCTTGGAACAAGGCAATGCCGGCGAGGTAAACTGGCCGACGAGTTGCGGGCTATTGCTATTACACAGGTAAAACAGGGTGCCATTGGGGACCTCGACGAATTTCTTTCCCTGGCTTTTTCCCGTTTCCCCATGCATCACCGCCAGGGCGCTTTCCCGGTATTGCTTCTGTTCTTCCTTGGTAAAGCTCCCATCGCCGTGCGACAGCTTCCACACCACGAGATTCTGGCGGCTCCATGTTTCCCACATCTCCTGCCCATATTCGAGGATGCCGGATTCGGGAGGCTTGTTGGCGATAACCATGCGCTGCAGGGATGCCATGTCGGCGTTGAGCGAAGCGCTGTCTCCCACCAGTGCCCTGAGCGGGGCGCGGGTGAAAATATTCACGAACTTGGGCGCTTGCCGGTTTTGATAGTGAAAGGCTATTTTCCATCGGTAGACGCTGCCAAAGATATCCAGTGCGCCGATCGCCTCCCGATCGCCCTCGGCAGCCAGGCGGGCGATCCGCACAATCCCTTGCCGTACTTGTAAAAACGCCTGTTCCGCAGTGTCGCCGAGCGCCGTATACCAGGCGTGTTCGGCGGAATAGCGCAATGTCGCGTCACTGGGTTTTTCGTCTGTAACCTTGCGCGAGTAGATGCCGAATTTGAAGGATGAGCCGCCCCAGATGCTTCCCATCTTGTCCAGCCGCGCTTCCATCCAATACGTGAATGTGTCTTTCGAGCCGGCTTTGGTGTATTCATCGAGCGTCATCGTGGCGAGACGGGACTCCGGCCAGACCGCGAGGAACTCATCCCACAGATCGTATTGCTTTTTCAGGTCGCTCATTATTTCCTTTGAATGTGGCGCGCCAGCTGCGGCCGACGGTGATGTGCGCACTGTGCCAGACCGGCAGGGCGCATGTAATGTCAGATGACATAAGTGCTGCAGCGTTGAAGAATCAGGCCATCCGCATCGAGCTTGATGGACCAGTTGTCATGCACGTATCTTCCCTTAAGGCGGATCATTTTCCGGGGCGGCCGGTGAAACCCGGTGAGACAGTGGCGCTTTCGCCTTGCGCGCCAATTCTTCGTCATGGGCAAAGCGGTCGCGATGTGCTTGCTCGCCAGGAGAAATCCCGAGAAACGGGATGACGTACAGCGTGAGCTCCTGGCCATCCGGACTGGGAACCCCGGCGACGGTATTGGCCATGGCGATCAGTTGTTCAGTCCAGGTGATGCCGATGGTCCCGGTATCGCCCGGACGAAGCGACAGCAGCCTGTGATGGCGCGATCGCTTCATTTCGATCACGGTCACGATGTGCTTTTCCGAGTTGATCGAAATGACATAGTCGAAGAGGGCGCTGTCGAATTGGGCAGTGACCTCGTCAGCCTCAGCCGTCACGCTTGTGCCGGGGTCGTCCTTGCCGACCGTGATGATCTTGACGACATCCGTCTGATTGCTGATCAGGCAGGCGAAGCGAGGACGCACGCTTACCCCGCACATGATTGCTTCTGCCGCCTTCACGTCGGCCCGGTGCACCGCATACAAGGCGTCACGCTGCCATTGCGCCCCATCCGGCGTCACCCATGCGCCAAGAAAAGCGCCGCCGATACCTTGCTCGACCAGATTGTCGTGCACGCCGTAGCTCTGTACGAGTGCAATCATTGGTGTGAAAAGACGTTCTGCGTTACCGCCATCGCTGGCATTATTAAACGGCATTCCAGCCAGTTTTTCCGCCATGTGTGCCGTCCAACCCATCTGGGCCGCAGGCACGCTGCCAATCTGGACCAGTTTATCGACGTAAGATACGCCGCGTGGAGCGGTGTCGATGCGCAGCAATACGGGCTTCTTACCCTCATATCCGCCAATCAAAACCGTGGTATCGCTTTGGCTGGCCGCTATTTTTTTGAGGGCGGCTGTCGCGGCGTCGCGCAACGATTTTCCCGCAGCATACTCGATTTGAAACTGATCCATCAGCCTGCGTCCCAGCCCGACGTCGCCGGCAAATCCGACGATAAAATCCGAGCCGACGCGCAGTTTGAGCCCTTCTTCCGCAACGTAGGAAAAACGTTTGCTTTTTGTTTTTCCCTGTAGCTCGCCGAACGTCGTGTGAGTTATTTCCGGATGTTGGTACAGGTCCGGTTGCGCTGCGCTGAGCAGGCTGTCTGCGATGATCGCGACGCCATGCCTGGTACGCCAGCCGAGGCAATAAGTCATGCGTCCATCCCCATTATTTGTACTGGCACACTGTGGCGAATTTTTTGCATACCGGCAATGTATCATGTCCAGCGGCGGGCGAGTATGCCAGGGAGCGTCGGGGATATGGGCGCGCTGAGATCGCCAGCCAGGAAAAGCGGCGGCAGAACAATCCCGACCTATCTTGCTGGCCAACGTCGCAAAAGCGGCTTGAGTAATATCCCCACCACGCCCGTTCCCAGCAACGCGATGAAAGCAACCACCAGCAGGTTGCCCACGAGGTCCATTGCGCTCGAACGCGTGCCCGACTCGCTCAGGTACATCGCCAGGATAGCCGCGAACATCAGCACGTACACAATCGCGCAGGCTTTCTTGAAACCGCGCTCTATGGCATCGTTGCGCAGCCTGCGCTCCGTGAGGTGGGGCGCGTCTTTCTCGATAATGGCCCATTTAGCCGCCGTCATCGGGTTGGCGCTGGCAGGGGAAGTGCGATCGTTCTCTGCCCTGATGCGCCGCTGGTTGTCGCGATCGTCATTATTGTTTTGCCAGAGCACACGATCGTAATCGTTGATTGGCGCTTCGGGCATATTGTCGCTGTTGGTGGTGCCGCCAGCCAGGCCGTCATGCAAATAGTCGCTCATCGTCGCGACTCCCTGGAAATGACCTTGATCGTCACCGCAAACCGCGTTCCTGGCAATGATTTTATTGTGCGGCCTGATTATGCAATTGGCCAGGCTGTCAGGCTTCCAAGCCTGGATTACAGCGGCAATGTTCGCTCTTCAAGCTCGCCGCTCTTGTACAAATCCCGCAGGACCGCGTCAATGATGGCCGAACTCAGTTCGCTGACGACGATCATGTGCAGCGCTCCTAAATGGACTCGCGCGGAACTACCCACAACGATATCCCCGACATCATTGAGAAGCTGGGGCGTTGCGAAAAACAGCCAGCGTGGTCCGCTCGGAAAAGCGATAGTCACTTCCACCGACGTCGTGAGTGGCGGCTCGAATGGATCGTCAATCGTGTATGGATGCATGTTTTCCTGATTCAAGGGGTCGTTATTGCTGGTTTTATCGAGGTTCAATGGGAGTGCCGCATCGGGCATCAGCCAGCGAGCGCTGCGCGCCCGCCACATAGTAAAGAATGTAACCGGATGAGACCAGGGAGCCTGAGTTCACTTCCGCCTCGAAGCATTTTTTAACCTCTTCATTGGTCGCGAATCCATAGGTCGCCAACGCGGGCCCGGCAAATTTGACGAGTCTCCAGAGGTCAAATCCATCTGTTTCCCCTCTTTCCCCAAAGTCAAAATCAATCGAACCGGTTGGCAGATTCACGTGACATCCAAAGCCATGTTTGAAGTAGGCGATACCGCCTTCCAGCTCGCCCCGGCCTGGAATGTCTGTATTAATCCAATCGCTGGAAGTTGCCGGTAGCGGTATTCCCGACCTCTGCATGATCTCCACTGCGGCCCGCACACTGGCTTGGTAATTTGAGATTAAGTTTTTCAGGTTTTTATTCATAAGAACGACTGATTACCAGTAACACAGGAGTGTCGCTGGTGGCTGGTGCGTTGCGAAGGGGCGACGACATTGTCGCCGCCTTGCAGAATATCAGGAAGAAATGACGGCCGCTTGTTGCGGCGCCGTGAGCGTGAACAGCTGGAGAGAAAGTGCTTTCTCCCCAGCCCAGGATTACCTGCGATAGACGCGAACGTAGTCAACCTGCATCCGGTTCGGGAATGCGGTCGATCCATCCGGGCTGCCAGGCCAGTTGCCGCCGACGGCCAGGTTGAACAGGAGGAAGTACGGCGCATGGAATTCCGACGTGCCGTTGATGCCGCCGGCGATATTGACTTCGTGGAACTTGTTACCGTCCACATACCAGCGGATCACCGAGGCATCCCACTCCACGGCATACACGTGGTACTGCGCAAAGTCCAGGTTGCCCGATGGACCGCCATAGTTGGCATACGCATTGTTGTTATCCCTCCAGTGGATGGTGCCATGGGTGACCGCTTCGGAATTGACGTGCTCCATGATGTCGATTTCACCGCTTGCGGGCCAGCCGGCACTGGTGATGGAATTACCCAGCATCCAGAAAGCCGGCCACGTGCCTTTGCCGGTCGGGATTTTCATGCGCGCTTCCATGCGGCCATACTGCCAGCTGGCCTTGTTCTGGGTGGTAATGCGGCCCGAGGTGTACTGCTTGCCCGCATAGGCTTCCTTGCGCGCCTCGATGACCAGTTCGCCGCCGGTGACACGGATGTTCTCCGGACGCGCGGTGTAGTACTGCAACTCGTTGTTGCCGCCGCCATCGCCGTTGACTTCGATGTTCCACTTCGAGGTGTCCAGCGAGCTGCCGTTGAACTCGTCGGCCCAGGCCAGCGTCCAGCCGCCGGGTGGCGGCGGCGTGCCGCCGCAGCTCGCGCCGGCGATGCTGATCCAGTTCAGGTTGAAGCCCGCACTGCTGATGAAGGTGCCGACGTTGTACGTTCCGGCATTGACGTTCACCGTGCGCTGCACCGTGGTCCAGTTCTGCCAGCCGCCGGTTGCGGGAACCGAGGTGGTGCCGAGCGGGATTGCGCCTCCATTCAGGTCGGCCGAGATCACGCCGCCGGCGGAAGGGGCGGCAACACGGTAGGCAATGGTGTACGCGCCGCTGGTGGGGAAGGTGACGTTGTTGTGCGCCAGCCATTCGCCGTTGGCAGTCCAGGCGACGTTATAGCCGCCGCCGGCGTCGGTGGTCGCTTCGATATCGACGTTGTCGGTGCGGTGCTGGTTGCCGGTATTGCCGGCAGTGGTGTCAAAGGCGTTGGCATAGTCTTCAGCCTGGAGCGTGCAGGTTGCGGCGACGTTGGCGCTGGAACCGCCCTGCGTCGCTGTCTGCGCCAGCATGACGGGGGCTTTGCCGCCATCGATGCTCTTGCTGCCTGTGTTATCGCCACAACCGGCAAGGGCGCCGGCAGTCAATGCTGATGCCAGCAAGACGTTGATCGTCTTCATCTTCATGGTGAAAGTCTCCGAAGTTATAGTTGGGTTGACGTGGGGGGACAAGCACTTCCAGCCGGCATTGTCGACAACAAGGACGTTGATGGAAGCGTTTCCACACAGTCGAGTATTGAGCACATTTGGCGTATTGTCAAAACCCACACACGGCTGGCGGCAGTTTGGGGGCGGTTCTGTCGGGTTTACGCCAATGTTGCCGTTGTGTGCAGGGAAACGGCCCGAGGCGGGACAAATCGGTCACTTCGCGATGATGTGTCAAAAATTCCCATGAGCTGCAAGGCGACCTGCAGGAAAGCGCCAATCGGTGTCTAAGAACTTTTCCCAGGAACAATATCAACCCCGATCACTTCAGCCAGATCGAGCAGCGCCTCATAGGTGGCCGCATCGCCAGCGACGCTTTTCGATGTGCCGACATGCTGTAGAGCCCGAACGGCGATCCTGTCGCTAAAGAGGACGTAAGCGGTGGCCTGGTCATCTTGCCGGGAGGTCCAGCAAATACCCTGCAGATCAGGGCATTGGGCGTGTATTGCTTGCGCCACGGTACGGGTGAACGGGTACCGATCCTTTTCTGTGTCGATCAGGGATTGACGCGTAATGCCAAGCTTATGCAGCGCTTTGGTACCTAGATCGGCAAGCACCAGTAGCGCTGTCGTCTCGACGATGGAGTGGACCTGTCCTGCCAATTTGGCTTTGTCATAGGCTTTGAGACCAGCGGCGTAAGGAACGTCATGGAACACCGATTCCATTGCTGCGCACTCGAATGTCGCACCCGCATAAATGGTTGGGATGGCGTTGCCCTTGGCGTCGTTGATCGGACTGAAGCGGGCATTGCCGAACCCCGGATTGAACTGGACGGCTCCGTACGTATCCTGATGAATTCTGTGCAGGGTCGTCTTGACGGCCAGGGAAGCTCTGGTGACGTTCGCAGCATCAAGCTGAAAGGTCGACGGATCGAACAGCGCGACCGGCGCCGGCACGGCCTTGCCCTTGGCCTCAGGCATGCGCTATGCCCATCGCCTCGTCCGCCGCGGCGGCAAGGACCGCATCGGGGTTTTTCACAAGCACATCCATTGGCCGTTGGCCGCCGAGGAAGCTGTTCACGGACTGGAACCAGTATGCCAGGCCCCATCCGTCCTTAGCGTCCCCGAACCGTGCCAGCACCTGCCTGAGTGCGCGATGGGGCCGATATTCATTGGCCGCATCAAGGGCGTAGCCTGGGTAGTAATCCAGCGCATTGCGGCGAATGGCAAAAATGGCGCCATCGCGCTTCCACTTGTGCAGCTGCGCACTAGGATTTTTTTCGCTCAGGCCGGCAATCGACGCCACCTGGGCAGCGGTGAGCCAGTCAGCGCCATTTAACACCGCTTCCTTGGCCCGCAACATCATCCGCGCTTCCTTGAGAAGCGCGGGAGATGGCATGTCCTTGGGTAGCAGGGTCTCCACCAGGCTGGACAGGGTTTCGTTGCTGCGGGTCGTCAAGGTGTTCTGCGTCAGGCGGATAATCCGGCTGATGACTTGCTCGATGGCCTTGGCTTCGTCTTCGCTGGCCCCGTCCAACACGAAGGCGACAACCTGGTCACCCTTGACCTTGCCCAATTGATCGCGCACTTCTTTCAGACCTCCTGCAAAAGTGGGAATCGGTGCTGAAATTGGTTCAAATTCAATGGTGGTCATGGCGACCTCCTGATGAGGTGATTTCGGATATAGGTAGAATAGCATAACCAGAATCACCTACCAAGCTAAGTTCCTCGCTTGCCGCAAGGGCTTAAGCTGGATCAACAGTTCGACGATCAAGCGCTCATGACCGTGCTTAAGTCGCTTTCCGCAACAGCTGGTGATGTTACTCCCTGAACAACAAAATCAAGATCGCCCAGATTTGCCGGGAGAATGCATGAGCCGCCCCCTCAGTCAACGTCAATCCCCCTTTGGCCCAAGGTCGTTGCATGCCGCTCGACAAATCCATCGGGCATGTACGACATGCGTTTCAGATTCGGCAGCAATCCGATATCTCTTACGGAGGCAACATCGAAGGTGTCGCCTTCGCCATCCCAGTAGGGGAACACCTGGGAATAGATCTCATCGCTTGCGTCGAACGACAGTTCTTCAACCTGCGCCAAGAGATGGGGAGGAATGACAAGCGCTTCAAAATACTGCTGCACTTCGGGGATGACGTCATAGCCTTCCTCCTTGATCATGATTTCGCGGACCGTGTATTTCCTGACGAACTCTTCAACGTCGAATCGCGGCAGCAGTGTCTCCTGGTCATACATGAGCTTCTGAATAACAAGCAGCTTGAAATTCAGGTCCTCGAATTGCGGCGCGGCCGCCAGCTGGGGCGCCACCGGCCTGGCGTCGCCAAGTGCGTTGTACAGCGTCCGCAGGGCGTCGATATGGGTGCCGGAGTGGCCGCTGTCGATGATCATGCACGCCAGTCGCCTGACTTTCGCCGATTTTTCCAGCAGCAAGTGCCTGTCTTCGTCGTTGCTCAAACGGAAGAAAAATGCATCCCGGGTAAACGTATCGAGCTGCTCGCTGGTCCATCTCGCGCAAGACACGGCGAGCCTTGCCGTGATCTTGTCGAGCTCCTCGTAGACGAAACTGGCGCCATCGTTATCCAGCAGTTCCCACATCGTGCTATGGAACATACCCGACATGCGTTCCTCTACGCTGAGGTCGAAGTACAGTTCGATGAGCTCGCAGATGAGGTTCGCGCGCTGCGGATGCCCGCTTAACAGGCACAGGGTGAGGTTATTGCCGATCTGTGGATTGGCGCGCACCAATAACGGCAGCATGTGGCCGGCATCTGCCCGCAAGTCGTCGCCCTCGACGAGACCAGCGTGATAGAAATACATGTCAAGCAGCATGCCGATCGCATCCCCGCCCACTCCCGTGTGATCTTGTACAGGCACCTTGAACAAGGTCTGCGTCGCGTAGGGAACAAGGTTCCGGATCAGGGAAAGGAGTCTTGGCGATTGCTGGCGCAAGCCATGAAGCAGGTGCGCATTCGTTCCCGGGCAACGCAGATGGTTGGCGTGAAACGCGTATAGCAACTGATAGGCGGCCTGTGCTTCGCCCTCATGCCTCCAGTCCGTTTGCACCAGCCAGTCGGTAACGTAAAGGTAGAGCTGGTCAGCGGCAGTATCCGACTGCTCGGCGAACGCCATCCACGTCCGGTTGACCGCCTTGAGGACATGGCTGTACTTTTCGTGCGTCGGCGTCAGTTCGCGGACCAGGGTCATGGTTTCAATGACGAGTGCCCAGCCGTCCTGGGCGGAAACACTCTTGATATTGGTGGTGAAACTTTCCAACTCGCGGATCAGTCTCTTGCTGCGGGTTTGCAGCGCGTACAGGAGGTCTTTACTCAGCATTTTTTTGGCCCCATCAGACGACGTAGGTCATACATCTTTGATTGCAGATCACATTCGCAGCGCGCACCGGTTCCGGGAAGTCGGAGCGCGTCGTCGTAGTCTACCGGACGCATTGCGTCATGGGACATTTCAAGGTACCTGCGGAAGGTGTGGGTGTGCCCGAACGGGCGCGCGGTCCAGGTAGTTGCAGAGTATTAAGAAACCTGTAAAATATACGGCGTATATTAAACGGGAGAGCGTCGTGACCAGCGGACATGTTTTCATTGCTACAAGCCTCGACGGATTTATTGCGCGTGCCGACGGTGAGATTGACTGGCTTATCGGGCGTAGTGGAACAGCAGAAGACCACGGGTATGCTGCCTTTATCGAAGACAAGGAAACGATTGTGATGGGTCGAGGCACCTATGAAAAGACACTGTCCTTTGATACCTGGCCCTACGATCTTCCAGTTCTGGTCCTGTCAAAACAGCTGGCGGATACGCCGATACCGCAATCGCTGCAAGGAAAGGTTCGGTTCACGAGCGCGACTCCTCTAGAAATCGTCGCGGATCTGGCGGCTCAAAACGTGAAAAAGATATATGTCGACGGTGGACAAGTCGTGCAGTCGTTTCTGCGCGACGGTTTGATTGAGGACATGGTCATTACAACCGTGCCGGTGTTGATCGGCACTGGCAAATCGTTGTTTGGCGCGTTACAGCATGACGTAGGACTGGAACTGGTGTCCAGCCGCAGCTTTCCGTCCGGACTGGTGCAATCGACATACCGGGTATCCCGATGACCCGGGCACGCGGCCGGCCCCTGCAGGGTACAGGGGTGTCGCGGGATCACATCGTTAACGCCGCGCTGCAATTATTAAGCCAAGGTGGTGGAAAAACCTTAACAATGCGGTCGATCGCCACGCAGTTGAATGTCAGTCCGATGGGTCTATATAATCATTTTAGTGATCGTGCCGAACTGTTGGTGGCGTTAGCGGAGCGGGTTTACAGCGACGTACTGGACGCCGGTTCTGCTTCGACAAATCCTCTCGCCGAAGTGCAAGCGCTGTTGACGCGATACCACGATGCAGTCAGCCGATATCCCCAGCTCACTCTGGAGATATTTGCCGAACCTAAAGCATTTTCTGGCGTGGTCCGGCTGATTACCGATCGCTTATCCGCACTGCTCGCCGCACTTACGCCAGAGCACGTTCTGTGGCGGGATATACTGATCGATCACGCTCATGGTAGTGGCTTGGCCCTCATTTCCGTTCGAGACAATCCGGAGCAAACCATCTTGCTGAGGGATCAGTATCGGACGGCGTTAGACCGTTTGTCAGGATGTTTGCAGGGGTAGGATTTTAGGTGCCAATTGCCTCAAGTCCGAACCGGCTGGTCGCAGGGCATGCACGGCTCGGCGCATTTGGCTGGACCGCCATCCGGCCAGCGGCTAAGGTGACAGCTTTCCTTCCTCGGAACTTTCCATGCGCCATTTACTTTCCCTCATCCTTCTCGCATTGTGTCTGGCCGGCCCGGCACACGCTACCGATCAAGCTGCTGGCGGCGCCCGTGCGGCCGACGTTGCGGCAATCCAAAAAGTGGTCGATCAATTCAAAGCCGCCATCATCGCCCGTGACGGCAAGACGCTCGCCAAGCTGTTCCTGCAGGACCACGACAGTTGGTTGTCGGTTGCCGACGAGGCGAAATGGGCGAAGGTCAAGGCGCGCAATCCGCAGGCGCCCAAGGTCTTTCCGTCGAGCTGGAAGAAGTTCGCCGAATTCATCCAGGATGCGAAAATGCCCGTCGAGGAGCGCTTCTACAACGTGCGCATCGATACCAATGGCGCCGTCGCCTCGGTCTGGTTCGATTTCGACTTCCTGGATGACGGCAAGGTGACCAATCGCGGCAGCGAGAGCTGGCAGATGGTGCGCGCGGAAGACGGCTGGAAGATCAGCTCGATGCTGTATTCGATGGGTGACTGAAACGATTGACTAACAGGACCCCGACTTGAAGATCGAAACGCCCCTGCTCGTTCCCGTGCTCGCCGCACTGCCGGTGTGCGCCTGCATGGTCATCCTCGGCCTGCCCTCGTTCGGTCACGGAGATATTGTTGCCTTTCGTACGCTGTTCTTCGTCAGCTGCCTGGCGTGGCTGCCTCCGCTGACGCTGCTGCAGCGGGCCATGTGGCGCCGCGAATGGTCTTGGCTGCGGATGGCGTTGACGCTGCTGGCATCAAGCTACGCAATGTCCATCCTGAACGCCGTGCTGGGGCAGCGCCTTGCGATCTCGCTCGGGCTGGAAACGGGCTACCGCTGGGCCGATCTGACGCGCGGCCTGGACGGCTGCTGGCTGGCGCTGATTTCGTTCTGCGCGGCCCATGCGGTGGCGGCCTATTACCTGTCGCTGCAACAGGTGCGCTTGCATCTGGCCCAGGCGCAAAGCGCGGCGCGCGACGCCGAGCTGCGCGCGCTGCGCCTGCAGGTCAATCCGCACTTTCTGTTCAACTCCCTGAACGCGATTTCCGCGCTGGTGTCGGCCGAGTGCAACCGTGAAGCCAACCGCATGCTCGCGTGCGTGTCCGACTTCCTGCGCGCCACCCTCGCACACGACGGCCGCCACGAGCATGCACTTGCCGATGAATTGGCCCTGCTCGATGCCTACCTCGCCATTGAAAAGGCGCGTCTCGGCGAGCGCCTGCGCCTGACGATGAAGGCCGGCCCCGACCTGCTGGGGGCAATCGTGCCCTACCTCATGCTGCAGCCGCTGGCCGAGAATGCGATCCGCCACGGCATCGCACCGCTGTCCGCTCCAGGGCGGCTCGACATTCTTGTCGAGCGCTCCGGTGCGCGCCTGCTCATCGACGTGCGGAACGACGGCCAGCAGCGGGCGCAGGCGGAGGGCGGCATCGGCCTGGCCAACGTCAGGGAACGCCTGCGCCACCTGTACGGCGAGGATCAAGAGGTGCACGCAGGCTGGAATACGGATGGCCGCTTCCACGTACGCATCGCCATGCCGCTGCGCAGCATGGAGGCGGCGGCATGAACATCCGGGTCGTGATCGTCGACGACGAGCCGCTGGCCAGGCTGGCGGTCAAGGCCAGGCTGGCGCGGCGCGACGGCTTCACGCTGGTCGGCGAATTCGGTGACGGCGCCAGCGCTTACGACGGTATTGTGGCGCTCAAGCCGGACCTGGTGTTCATGGATGTTGAAATGCCGGGCAAGTCCGGCCTCGACGTGCTGGCCGCACTGGCGCCGGCGCAGCGGCCGATGGCGATCCTGCTCACGGCCTACGACGGCTTCGCCCTGCAAGCGTTCGAACTGGCCGCCCTTGATTACCTGCTCAAGCCGGTCGATGACGAACGCTTCGACGAAGCCCTTGACCGTGCCCGGCAGGCTTTTCCCTACCGCGGCCAGGGCCGTGCCGCAGCACCGGCATCAGCGGCGGTGCGCAGCTTCAGCGTGCGGACAGGATCGCGCACGGTGCTGGTGCCGGTTGCCGAGGTCGAACGCATCGAGGCCGACGGCGACTACGCCACCTTGCATGCGAACGGCAAGACCTGGCTGGTGCGCGAACGCCTGCACACCCTGGCCATGCAGCTCGATCCGCGCCAGTTCCACCGCGTGCACCGCTCGTCCATCGTGCGGCTGGACATGATCGCCGAGCTGTGCGCGCTGACCAACCGCGACGCCCTGCTGCGCCTGCGCGACGGCAGCGTGCTGCGCGCCAGCCGCTCTTACATGCCGGCGCTGGCCGAGGCACTGCAACACCGCAACAAGAAAACGCAATGACGCAGCGCTGGCAGGGGCGGGACTTGCTTGCAAAGGTAGTTTCCCAAGGGCGTGAGCAGTCCCTGGGGGCGCCGATGCGATGGCGCTCCCAGGGCACACCACGCGCCTTCTTATACGATCAATCGGTGAGTAGTCCAACAGGAGACAGGTATGGCATACAAGAAGAAGTTTGTCGCAGGCGTGGTGCTGGGGTTCGTGTTGTCGGTTCCCACCCTGGCGGCGCAGGATGCTCCCTTGAATGCGTCCGAACGCACTGTGGTCCTCAAGACACTGGCTGAGAGTATGAAAGCGAAGTACATCGAGCCGGCGGCCGCCGAACGGGTAGCCCGTGCGCTCGCCAGGAAAAATGCCGAAGGAGGCTATGCGTCCGCCACCAGTGCCCTGGCCTTCAGCGAGGCGCTGGCGCAGGACCTGCGCGACTTCAGCGGCGACTTGCATTTCGGCGCCAAGCTGGAGGAACCTGCGCGCAAGCGCAGCGACGGCGACGCCTCCGCGCGCAGCGAGGTGGACGCAGCGCGCGGGCAGGTCGAGCGGGCGGCCTTTCAAATACCGAAGCTCGAACGGCTTCCGGGCAACGTCGGCTACATCGAGCTGCGCGGTTTCGAGGACTCGGAATCTGTCGCCCATGCTTACACGGCGGCGATGTCGCTGATGGCGGGGTCGGATGCGCTGATCCTCGACCTGCGCCGCAACGGCGGCGGCAACCCGGTCAGCGTGGCTTACCTGATGAGTCACTTTTTGCCGCGCGGCGACGTACGGCACCTGAACGATTTCTACGATCGCCGGACCGACACGACATGGCAGTCCTGGACCGTGTCGACGATCGC
Organism: Massilia aquatica; assembly: GCF_011682045.1. GTDB lineage: Bacteria > Pseudomonadota > Gammaproteobacteria > Burkholderiales > Burkholderiaceae_D > Telluria_A > Telluria_A aquatica. The sequence continues at coordinate 16,801 of NZ_VVIW01000045.1, forward strand.
CCAGCGCTACGACAAACCCGTGTACGTGCTGACCTCGGCCCGCACCTTTTCCGCCGGGGAGGAGTGCGCGTATGCCTTCCAGACCCTCAAACGCGGGACACTGGTCGGCGAAACCACCGGCGGCGGCGCCAATCCGGTCGGCTGGTACGGCGTCGGGAACGGCATCGTGGTGGCGATCCCGCACGGGCGCGTGACCAATCCCATCACCAAGACCAGCTGGGATCACGTCGGCGTGAAACCGGATATCGCTGCGCCCGCGGCGGAGGCGCTGCAAACGGCGCATGTCGCCATTTTGCGCAAGCTGGTGGCAGCGGCGAAGGAGGATAGCGAGCGCACGAAACTGCAGCGCGTGCTGGCGATGGTGGAGAAGGGGGAAACGGAGAAGCCGATTTATACGCTCAGGGGGGAGCGTTAAGCGAAGGCGCGTGCGGGCGACGGCCGTCGCCAGTATCCAACCGGCCTCGTGATGTCGACTCAAGGCTGACTGCAATTCGAACCTTGTCGGCGTTCTTGCAACATGAAGCAGTAAAATTAAAACATCTCCTACCTTTTTAGGAAATTTACGAGCGACCGCATGAAATGCTGCATCGCGGATTTTCATGTGGATTCGTCGTTTTGCGATCAATCATACTTTGCCTCTGATGAAATACCTTCTTGCTTTAGTTCTAAGTATCCTCCCACTTTGCCAAGCTCATGCTTGCGACAGGGATCTGACCGGAGTCTGGAAATCGGACAACAGCAAGTCGATGGCATATATACGGGAGAACGCACATATCCAGGCAAAGACGGACGCCTTCCTGGATGCACTGCTAGGCAAGATGACACTCACGTTTACGGGCAGCGAGTTACACGTCGTCATGCCGGATACACGAGTTCCAGTCTCGGGCAAGCTGCGTCCGTTTGCCGGTTTTGAAGAGAAGAAGCCCTACAAGGTGCTTTTCTGTAGCGCTGCCATGATCGTTTGGTCGGCAGCGCGGTCCTTCGGCAAGGAAGATGAGGCCACCACATTCAATTTCGAAACGCCGGATCTGGTCTGGATATATGGCGGCAGCAGTGTTCCTGGAACTCCCGACATACATACGCGCGAGTACTTCCGGCGCGTTCGCTGAGGTTACTTGCGCAAAGTCCGGTCGTGAGAGGCCGGTTTCGATTGAATCCGCAACCCAAAGCGGCCGTGCAAGCGCGTTCTTGGTGACATCTTCAATGGTCACGGTGGCTATGTTTGAAAAGCGGCGCGTCAAATATATCTATATTTCCCCAGGATGTTCTCCTCAAAGCACTTGCCTACTCGCACCCGGCGGCGTGCCAATGACGCGCTTAAAAGCACGACTGAACGCAGCTTGAGATGTATAGCCAAGGCGTTGGGCTACGACATCAATGGACACTTTTTCTTGAGTAAGTAATTGTCTGGCGAGACTCATCCGCAATTCCGTGGCATAGCGTAGGGGCGACACTCCGACGGTTGTTTCGAAGCGTCGTGCGAAGACAGAGCGAGAGACGTGACACTCCGCAGCCAACTGTGCAACTGTCCATTGACGACCAGGCTGGCGGTGTAGGGCCAATATGGCACCAGCAAGGCGCGGGTCACGCACTGCGGCAAGGAGACCAGAGGCGTTTTCACAACCGCATTCAATCCAGCCCCGCACAATCATTGCTGCCGCAACCTCTGCCAGGCGAGCCAGAATGCCCGCAAACCCAATCCGACCCGCGCAGATTTCACGCTTCATTGAATCAAGAACAGGCGGCAAACCAGGGTAGCCTTGCGCTTGCGTGTCAGCGACCATGATGGTTGGCATCAGCTTGGCGATCCCCTGCATTGCTCCGAGATCAAATTCCATGCAGCCGACAAAAATGACTGCACTGGGCGTCACGTGCGTACTGGGACATGTATCTACTCCGCTGACGGATTCACCAAGGGGCGCGGCGTCGAATTTTTCGATGTCCTGAAATGCAATAGCCGCATCCGATAGAAACTGATGTCTCCTACCGTGCGGCATGAACGTCGCGCTACCCGTGGACAGCTTGTGCAACTCACCATCATCCGTACGTATCATGGCAGTGCCAACAGCCAAGAAGTAGAAGTATGCGTGGCCTGGCTTGTTTTCAAAGCCGATGCCGAAAGTGGGACCTGTCTGAATGCGCCGGTACTGGACTCCACGCAGGCGCATGCCTGTCAATAGTTCACTAACGAGACTAGATGATAGGGAAAGTTGATTTTGCTTGCTCATGTTAGGCGTTTCGATCAAAAAATCAGTACTCTTCATCATAGATCATCTCGGCCATCGCCTCTAGACTTTCGACTCTGATAGTTTTAGGGGTCTTAGAGATGAACAACGAAGTTTTTGCTACCGAGCAAACTGCCAACGCGAACGATTCGTCTGTCCTGGAGCCATCGACAGCAGCGTGGATGGCGGTGTTTTCCCTGGCAATGGGGGTTTTTGGCTTACTGACCGCGGAGTACTTGCCAGCCAGTTTGTTGACCCCGATGGCCTCCGATCTGGGCGTATCGGAGGCACTAGCTGGTCAGGCAGTGACGGTGACCGCCGTCGTGGCCATGTTCGCGGGGCTGTTGGTGCCAGGTTTGACCCGCAATGTTGACAAGCGTGTCGTCTTGCTGGCTTTTACGGTGCTGATGATCGTCTCCAACCTGCTCGTGGCGTTCTCTTCGAGCCTGACTGTATTGTTGGTGATGCGCATTCTCCTGGGTGTCGCCTTAGGCGGCTTTTGGAGCATGGCGGCGGCCGTGGCGATGCGACTAGTGCCAGCAAAGTTAGTGCCGCGAGCGCTATCCATCATATTCAGCGGCATTGCAGTCGGGACCGTCGTTTCAGTACCGCTAGGCAGCTACTTAGGGGGGCTATATGGCTGGCGCAGTGCATTCATAGCAGCCGCATCTGTCGGAGGGCTGACACTGATGTTCCAATTGTTCACGCTGCCCCGTATGGCACCGCGCACGATGATGCGCACCACATCGGTACTGGGATTGCTCGGTCGCCCGGGGATTGGGATCGGGATGATGGGCTGCGTACTTGCCCATACAGGGCAATATGCACTGTTCACCTATATTCGCCCCGCTCTTGAAAGCGTTGCCCATATTGATGTAAACGGTTTGTCTCTGATACTCCTGGGTTTTGGTGTCGCCAATTTCGTTGGAACGCTGCTGGCAGGTTGGCTAATGGAGCGTAGCCTGCGCGCTACACTAGTGCTCATGCCTGCGTTAGTGGGTTTGGCGGCATTCGGTATGATCTTATTGCCCGTCCAGGAAACAGGCCTGATGCTTCTGGTGGCTCTGTGGGGCTTGGCATTCGGCGGCGTACCTGTCGCCTGGTCCAATTGGGTAGCCCGTGCTGTCCCTGATCAAGCAGAGACAGCTGGTGGCATGGTCGTCGCAGCGGTGCAATCTTCAATCGCTGCCGGCGCTGCATTGGGTGGCATGATGTTTGGGTTTGGTGGTGTCACAGGTGTTTTCATTATTGCTGGCGTCGTAATGCTGTCCGCTGCTTTCGTTATCGCTTTCAGGGTTCGAGTCGACTTGCCGAAGCACGGGGCAAACGCTGCCCCAGTGCTGCACATTTGAAGATAATCTCCATCAAATCAAATGACCGCTGTTGGCCCAGGCTGTGTAAAAACGCGGAGCGGAACGAAAACGTCGGCGGCTCGGCCGGGCAAACGACCGCTACGGCGTTTTCGGAGGGTATGCAATGCTAAACCGACCAATGAAAACGCGCGGTTTGCGCAGTTTTACACAGCCTGGGCTGAAAGCGGAAGTTCCTGCGAGCATGTCCGCCTCGGCCTCTTGTGTCAAACATGATTGCTTTGTGTCCGGCTTTATCCTTCGTCCACAACCAAGCTAATGACTTGAAACAATAAAGTTGGTCGGAAGTCCGGAGATCAAGTCCTTGATTTTACAGACATCGACGTTCTCGGCAAAGTTGGTCGGAGTACTCCCTCTGTGACCATTGCGTTTGCATTGATTCGCAAAGTGCGTCGGTAGCAGATCAACGGCGTCATTTAGCGTAGGGAGACTGCCTTCCATTCCTGATCGGGTCGCGTATGATGCATGCAAAGGTGCGGAAGAAATTCCATGCTTGGTGCCGTACAGCTCGATTTGTTGGAGGATGTAATGGATAAGTATGTTCGCGCATATCTCACCGAGCCTTTGGAACGTGTCGGCGCCATTCGAGATGGCGTAGAACAGGCAGAACTCGTCGCGCTGGCCGCCGACCTCAACATTTCGGTACAGTCATTACGCAAGGCTCTTCGTGTAAAAGGAGGAGCATATCGCTGCAGCGCGGATGCTTCCGAACGCATACTCGGACTCATGGCACTTATCGGTCAAGTCGATACGATGGTCCATCGTCACAACCCTGATGCAAAGTTTGGCGCTGCCGCGTGGCTCGGAAATTGGCTGAACAATCCTGTCGGAGCGCTAGGGGGAATACGGCCCGCATCACTTCTCGATACGATGGCGGGCATGGCAATCTTATCCAATCTCCTTGCACTTTCTGGATCTGGCGCGTTCGCTTAGCAGTTCGCACTCAAAGGAAGGAGACAGAACCTCAATGCACACTGCGCGCCCACTTGCGGATGAACTTCTAGCTGGAGTTATAGGCCGTCTCTGCGTGATAAATGGCTGCACCGGAGAGTCAAATTTGATGACAGGACTGCGGCTTGCGCATGGGTTACCAAATTTCACTCCGACGCTGCATATCTTGGCCGAGCATTTTGGCAGCACGCCACATGAAATCGCCTTTGGTCACACCCTCCTGCCGATGCAGAGAGCTATTTCCGCTCACGTTGGTACCAAACGTGAAGAGAGCGTAGTTGCATCCCACGTCGCCAGCTCCAACATCTCCTTTCGCCCAAAGGTCGAGGCGCGCTCGTGCATCGAATGTACAAAAGCTGATGTCGATGCCGGCAAGCCCAGCTATTGGCGCCGCGTGCACAATATGCAAACGGTGGATTGGTGTCTCGATCATCAAGTGCCACTCGTGCGATTCCCACTTCCTGCCTTTGAATTACTCCCAGCGGACGCTATCAGAATTTATGATGCTGTGCCGTGCTTAGTTCCATCAACAATTGCGCCGGATTCCGTACTCGGCCGATATGCCGAACTTCTGAAACGCTGGCTAGACCGGAATCATGAGGTGTACTGTCAATAGCGGACACTCTTGTTTCAAGCCGCCTATCGCTGTTTGCTGAAATTTTCAGCGAACAATGCAGGCGGAACATTGCCAAGGCGCGAGTGGCGCCGCTGGCGGTTATAGAAGCTTTCGATATATTCCTGAATGGCCGCTTTAGCGTCGGCCCGTGTCGCATAGCGCTGATGGTGAACCAGCTCGTTTTTCAAGCTGCCCCAGAAGCTTTCCATCGGCGCATTGTCGTAGCAATTCCCCCTGCGCGACATGGAGGACTGCATACCGAATTGCTTCACCAGTTTTTGATAGTCGTGAGCGCAGTACTGGCTGCCACGGTCGGAGTGATGAATCAGCCCAGGCGCGGGACGCTTGTTGCGCACGGCCTGCTGTGGTCTAATTTGCTCGGACACCTCAATAGGTGGAAAATCCACCATCTGAGGAGTAATACATGGCAACAAGAAAGCGGAAGACATTCGATCCCAGCCTGAAGCTGGAAGTGGTTCGAATGAT
>NZ_VVIW01000046.1 GCF_011682045.1 Massilia aquatica
CCTTAAATACGGGATGCCATTTGTGCGGTCTGCCCGGCGACGGGGGGTATCAATAGCACATAACCTCAAAGGTGCTATGGATCCCCGCCTTCGCGGGGAAGACGGCTCTACGGTTTGCGGTTCGCGCTCTGGGGTTTGCGGTTCGCGGTTCGCGGTTTGCGGTTTGCGGTTTGCAGTTTGCAGTTTGCGGTTTACGCTTTGCGGTAGTCTTATCAACGCTACAGCGTTTCACTGACCTTCAGGTACTCCCGCAGCACGCACACCACCATTGCCTCAGCGCCGCGAATTCGCGGGCATCGAACGTTTGAACACATCGGACTGCACCAGCATCGCCAGAATGGCATAAGGATCGTCGCGCTTCACGGCCCCTCCCCGCCCAGCACATCGAGCGCGGCCGACACGTACACCAGCGGCGCATTCCAGTTGATCGCCACTTCATTGCTGGCGTAGCTGCAATCGTCATCGATGTACGACAGCGCCGGCAGCGCCGACGGATACACCGCCTTGCAGTCGCCCTTGTCCTGCTGCCCCGCATGCGGCCCCCCGGCCAGAAAACCCGGCACGGGCGCCGCCACCTTGTCGGCCATGGACGGCCGGTGATGCGGATGCATCACCTGGCGCGCGCCGAAGCCGGTCACGAACGCATAGCCGGTGGCATTGCGCCCCAAAACATAATCGAGGCCGGCCTGCGCCGCATCGAGGTAATCGCGCTTGCCGTTCAACCGGTAAGCCTGCAGCAGCATCATCGACTGGTTCAACGCCACCGCATTGCTGCCCCAGACAAAATCGCCGCCCTGCATCGGCACGCCGTAGGCGGAAACGCGCCAGGTGGCGGCCAGCGACGCCGCCAGTCCATCGACACGCGCGGCGATCAGCTTGCGGTCGGCCACCGCGCTCAAGCTGTTGCGGTGATGCGCAAGCGAGATCCAGGCCAGGCCGCGCACGTCGGCCCATTGCGGCACGCTGGCCGAAACGCCTGCCGGCTGCATGGCCGCGTAGTAGCTGTCCTTGCCGCTGCTGATATACAGTTCGGCCGCGGCCCACGCAAATTCATCGTCGAAGGTGGCGTCGCCGTATTCGCCGGTCACCACGCCGGCCGGATTGCGGAACGCCACGACCGGATTGGCGCGCGCCCATTCCCACGCCGCTTCGGCCGCGCGCAGCATCTTCGCCGGCAAGCCGGGCAACTGCTGCTCGTAAGGCTTGAGCACACGCGCGGCGGTGGCCATGGTGGCGGCAAAATCGAGCGTCGCCGCGGTTCCCTTGCGCACCACGTAGCGCGGCTCGGTGCCCGCTTCTGCCGGCATGACGATACCGTCGAAGCGCTGGTTGGTCAGCTTGTTGTACACGCCGCCGTCATGCGGGTCCTGCATGGTCAGCATCCACTCCAGGTTCCAGAGCGCTTCGTCGAGGATGTCGGGCAGCTGGTTGGCGCTTTCCGGAATGCCGGTCCGCTTGCGCGCAAAATAGTCGGGATAGTGCTCGAAGGCGGCCAGCAGGGTGTAGGTCGAGATACCCGAATTGACGATGTACTTGTTATAGTCGCCGGCGTCGTACCAGCCCCTGGCGCTGGCGATGACAGTACCTTCCGGCCGCTCTTTGGATGCCGCCGAGGCGTGCACCAGCACCCGCGTATCCGGGTGCCCGGCCGCGCGCGCGTACACGCCGGCGTGGGCCGCATCGAGCGCCATGCCGGAGCGGTTGTAGTAAAACGCCTTGAGCGCGGCGCGATTGAGCTCCGCGTACACGCCGGCGCGTACCACGAAGCGCTCCGAGGGCGCGGCGCCGTCAGCGCGGATGCGGTATTCGCCGAGCCGGGCAGGGCCGAAAAATCGGCCAGCATGACCGTTTCGCCCGATTCCTTCCAGGTGGCGGCGGGCTTGGTGCGGCCGCGCCAGGCCACCGCGCCGCTGGCGGCGTCGATGACCTCTACCTCGCCAGTGGCGCCGGCCGGCAGCACGGCCACCTTGCGCGCCTGCGCAGCGAAGCCAAGCTGGTTGACGTGGATGCCATCGGGCGCCGCGCTTGCGCACACGCCGGCCGCCAGCAGGACACAGAGCAGGCCGGCCGGCGCGCGCCTCACGCCGGCATCGCCCGGCCGGCTACCGCCTCGTCAGGCGCCGCTTCGTCGATATAAAACGGCGCGAACCAGGTGGCGATGAACGAGGGGATGGTGGCGACCATCACGAAGATGAAGTAGTTGATGTAGCCCATCCACTCCTGCAGGTGGCCGCTGACCGCGCCCGTCACCAGGCCGCACAGGCCCATGATGCCGGTGCCGAAGGCGTAGTGCGTGGTGGTGTATTTGCCCGGCGCGAGCTGCTGCATCAGGTAGATCATGAAGCCGACCGCGCCGAAGCCGTAGAAGAACTTCTCGATCATCACGCCGGCCGTGATCAGGTACAGGCTCGTTGGCAGGTAGACGGCCATGATCAGGAAGGTCACGTTCGGGATGTTGACCGCGCAGCACAGCACGAACAAGGTCGGCTTCAAGCCTTTCCTGGCCACGTACCAGCCGCCCAGCAGGGACCCGAGCAGCACCGCGGCCAGGCCGTAGGTGCCGTAGATGACGCCCAGCTTTTCGTTGGTCAGCCCCAGGCCGCCCTTGGCGGCCGGGTCGACCATGAAGAACGGCCCGATCTTTTCGAGGAAGCCGATACTGAGGCGGAACAGGAACGCAAACGCGATCATGCGCCACACGCCGCGCTTCTGGAACAGGGTGACGAAGGAGTCGGCCAGAAAATGGCCGACCTCTTTGGCGCTGGACGGCGTGTTTTCGGCGCGCGCGCCGTCGGGCATGAAACGCGCATGCCAGAGCGCCATCAGCACCGTCAGGCCGCCCACCAGGAAAAAGATGATGCGCCAGGAATCGATCCAGTCCGGGCCGAACACGGCGGCGTCGTGATGGAACATGTTCACATGCAGCCAGCCGCTCAGGTACACCATGCCGCCGGCGGCGACGATCGGGCCCACGTTCCAGCTCAGGCTCTGGATGCCGCAGTACAGCGACTGCGCGCGCGAGTCTAGCGAGGTGACGTAGACGCCGTCGCTGGCGATGTCCTGGGTCGCCCCGACGAAGGACATGGCCCAGAACAGCGCCATCAGGATCGCCATGTAGTTCGGCAGCGCCATCACCAGCGCGATGCCGATGAAACCGAGGCCGAGCAGGGTCTGCGCGCACAGCACGAAGAACTTCTTGGTGCGGTACATTTCGACGAAAGGCGCGAACAGCGGCTTGATGGTGTAGGCCAGGATCAGCAGGCTCGAATACTCGGCCGCCTTGCCGTTGTCCATGCCCAGATTCTTGAACATGATGGCGGTGACGGAGGTCAGCATGACGTACCCGAGCGCCATCGTGAAGTAACCGGTCGGCACCCACAACAGCGGCCAGACGGTCGGTTTAGAAGCGTGCATGGTCGTTTTCCGTTTCAAGAAGGGGCAGCGGCAAAGGCGCCGGCGATGCGGCGCGCGGCGTGGAGGCGCTTGCCGCCAGGTCGCCCACGTGGGCCAAGTGCTCCGACAGGATCGCCGCCGCGCCCAGCATGGCCGGATACGCGGCGGTGATCACCAGGGTCGGGATCTGCGAGGTAAAGGCGGAAAAGCGTCCCTTGTTCTCGAAGCGTGCGCGAAACGGCGAGTGGGCAAAATAGGCGCCCAGGCGCGGCACCACGCCGCCACCGATATACAGGCCGCCGCGCGCGCACAGGGTGACCGCCAGGTTGGCTGCGACGGTGCCCAGCATACCCGAAAAACAATCCAGCGTTTCGCGGCAGAGCGGGTCGCTGCCGGTTAGGCCGCGCTCGACGATGTCGGCGGTGGACAGGCTGGCGTCGAGCGAGAGGCCGCTCCTGGCGGCGAGCGCCTCGCGAATCAGTACGATACCCGGACCGGAGACGATGCGTTCGGCCGAGACATGCTCGTAACGCTGCCAGCAGTGCTGGAGCACCGCCACTTCGCGTTCGTCGAACGGCGAAAAGGCGACGTGGCCGCCTTCGCTCTGCACCGCCACCCAGCGCCCGTCGACCGGCACCAGGCCGGCCACGCCCAGGCCCGTGCCGGCGCCCACCAGGCCGATCACGCCGGTGGCAATGGCCCCGCCGCCGCCGATTTTATTCAGGTCCGCCGGACCGAGGGCCGGCAGCGCCATCGCCAGCGCGGCGAAGTCGTTCACCACCAGCAGGGTGTCGAGCCCCAGCGCGGCGCGCGAGGCGCTGATCGAAAATGCCCAGTGGTGATTGGTCATCTTGACGGCGTCGCCATCGACCGGATTGGCGATGGCGATGACCGCGTGGCGCACGCGCCGCGCCGGCAGCCGGTTTAAGTAGGCGCGGACGGCGTCGTCGAAGTGCTCGTAATCGGCGCAGGCCAGGGTGTGCGCGTCGCCCACCCGCCCGGCGCCGTGTTCAAGCGCGAAGCGCGCGTTGGTGCCGCCGATGTCGGCCAGCAGGCGCGCACCATCGGCATAGGAATCAGGAACCATGTTGCCTCCAAAGGAAAAGCAAAGGAACAGCGGTCGATCAGCGCTGGCGCCGGGTCACGAAGTCGCGGTACCAGAGGGCGCTGTCTTTGAGCGTGCGCTCCTGGGTCGCGTAATCGACATGCACGATGCCAAAGCGCTTGGCGTAGCCGGAGTTCCATTCGAAGTTGTCGAGCAAACTCCAGAGGAAGTAGCCGCGCACGTCGACGCCCTGCTCCATGGCCGCCTTGAGCGCGTCCAGGTGCATCTGCACGTAGGCGATGCGCTCCGGGTCGGCGACCTTGCTGTCGCTGACGGCGTCCGGATTGGCCATGCCGTTTTCGGTGATGTAAATCGGCGGCAGCATGTATTCGGCATTGAGCTTGACCAGCAGTTCGGTCAGGCCCTGCGGATAGATCTCCCAGCCCATGTCGGTAAAACCGAGCTTGCCGGGCGCCGTGCGCGGCGGCGTTTCGGCGCTGCAGAAGGAACGGAAGTAGTAGTTCACGCCGAGGAAGTCAATTGCCTGGGCGATGGCGGCCATGTCGCCCTCGTGCACCACGGGCGCGTTCTCGCCGTGCGCACGCAGCGCCAGTTCCGGATAGCGGCCCTTGAAGATCGGGTCCATGAACCACTGCACAGAACGGGCGTATTCCAGTTCGGCCATGGCACGGTCAGCCTCGGAATCGGTGGCAGGATCGGCCGTCCACTGGTTCAGCACAATGCCCAGCCGCGCCGAAGTGGCGGCGGTGCGCATGGCGCTCATGGCCAGGCCGTGCGAGAGCAGCAGGTGGTGCGAGACTTGAATGGCTTGCTTCGCGTCGGCCACGCCGGGCGCGAACTGCGCATTGCCGTAACCGAGATTGGCGGTGCACCACGGCTCGTTATGGGTGGCGATGGCTTCGATCCGGTTGCCGAAGCGGCGCGCCACCTCCTGCGCGTAGTCGGCGAAGCGGTAGGCGGTGTCGCGGTTCATCCAGCCGCCGTCGTCCTGCAAGCCTTGCGGCAGGTCCCAGTGGTACAGGGTCAGGTGCGCCTTGAGGTCCTTGGCGGCCAGTTCGTCGAGCAGGCGGTCGTAGAAACCAAAACCCGCTTCGTTCCAGGCGCCCTTGCCGCTCGGCTGGACGCGCGCCCAGGCCATCGAGAAGCGGTAGGCGTCCACGTTCAGCGACGAGATCAGGGCGACGTCCTCGCGATAGCGGTTGTAATGGTCGCAAGCGACGCTGCCGTCGCTCTGGTCCTTGATGTTGTTCGGGTTCAGGCAGAAGGTATCCCAGATCGATGGCCCCTTGCCATCAGCTGCAGAGCCGCCCTCGATCTGGAAGGCGCTGGTCGCGACTCCCCACGTAAAGTCGGCGGGAAATTGATTGGTTTTGTTCATGGTAGAGCTCGATATCGGTGGGGCGATGACGGGACGCGCGGCGCCCGTCCGGGCACGCCGCGCCGCGTTCCGCTTCCCGGGGGAAGCGGACAGGGTGACGCGACTTAGAAGTCGACGCCGGTGTTAAAGCCGAAGGTACGCGGCGGCAGGTACTGCGCCACCCAGATGGCATTGAAGCCGTTCGCGGCGCTGGTCTTGACGTTTTTGTCGGCCACGTTACGCACGAAGGCATCGACCCACCACTTGTTGCTGGTGTAGCGCAGACCCAGGTCGGTGCGGGTGTAGGCTTTCTGGCGGTCGCCCTCGCCCAGGTTGAACACGCTCAGCCAGGACGCGGTTTCATAATGGGTCGAGATGCGCGGCACCACCGTGGCGCCGCCGGCCAGCTCGAACGTGTGCTGGTATTGCAGCTGCATCGAGAACTTCGGCGCGTGCGGCATGGTGTTGCCGGAGACGTCGAGGCAGTTGCCGATGCCGGGGATGTTGCAGACCGGCAGAGTGTAGTCGTTACTGCCGCCAACGAGCGCGCCCAGCTTGGCGCGGGTGTACGCCAGCGTCAGTTGCAGCTTGTCGTCGCGGGTGAGCTTGGCGGCGATTTCCGACTCCACGCCGAACACGGTGGCGCCGTCGGCGTTGTTGGTGGCCAGCCCGCGGGTGCCGTCGGGATTGCTGACCGGGGCGCTGAACTGGAAGTCCTTGAAGTCCGAGTAGTAGATCGCATTGTTCACCTTGACCATGCCGCCCATCAGGGTGCTCTTGCTGCCGATTTCATAGTTGGTCAGGGTTTCGGCGCCGTACGGACGGCCGCCATCCTGCAGACCGCCCGACTTGTAGCCGGTCGAGACGCTGGCGTAGACCATGTTGCTGCGGTCAAGTTCATAGTTCACGCGTACCAGGCCGGTGGTCTTGCTGCCGTGGTAGACGCCATCGTTCGATGGGTTGTTCGGCACGAAGCCCTGGCCCGGCAGGCGTGGGTCGATCGACGGGCTGACCGGCACTTGCGGCACGTCGGCCTTGCCGTCCCAGGTGTAGCCGTTGCCGCCCTGGTTGGTGCGCTTGTCCTTGGTGTAGCGCAGGCCGCCGGTCAGGTGCAGCTTGTCGCTGATGTTCCAGGTGGCCTGGCCGAAGGCGGCGCTCGAAGCGACGGTCTGCTTCGGCTGGATGAAGGAACCCTGCCAGTTGACCGTGCCCTCCTGGGTGCCGTTGAAGATCGGGATGTCGAAGCGCATGTCGTTCTTTTCGGCCGCGTAGTACAGGCCGAGCTGCCAGTCGACCGTGTTCTTGCCGAGCGACTGGAGTTCAAGTTCGTGGCTGTGGTTCTTGTAGTGCGAGGCCACGGTATTGTTGGCCTGGTATTTCGCGCCGGTGGCGAAGCTGGTCGGAATCTCCACGCCGCCGTCCTGGTCGAAGGTCGACGAACCGGAGAAGCGCGCCACGCCGGCGATGTAGTGCAGCGCCAGCGATGGGTTGATGGTGTATTCGAGGCGCGAGCGGATCGCGTCGGAATCGCGCTTGACGGTCGGCGCCACGTCGGACAGGGTCGACCACAGGTCGGTGCCGGCGCGCGGGGTTTGCAGCAGATTCATGCTCGGGGTGCCGCGATCGGCGTATTTTTCGTACGAGACGTTCCACTTCACGTCCCGTGTGATGTTCCACAGCAGGGACAGGCGAACCGCGGTCTGGTCCTGGGCGCCGTATTGCGGGCCGTTGGCGATGAACAGGTTCGGGTTGATCGGACGGAAGTCGCTATCCTTGCCGCCGCCGGCCTTGAAAGCCGCGCGCTGGTCCGCCACCGAAATCCTCGGCAGCTTCTGGTAGTCGACATAGCCTTCATGCTGTTCGTGCACGGCGGCGATGCGCAGGGCGGCGGTTTCGCCGAGCGGAATGTTAAAGGCGCCACGCGTGCCGAGGCGCTTGTAGTCGCCCATGCCCGCTTCGATGTTACCCGAACGCTCGCCGAGCACCGGTTTGGTGGTCTGCATGTTGACCGCGCCGACGGTGGAGTTGCGGCCCCACAGCGTACCTTGCGGGCCGCGCAGCACTTCGATCGCTTCCAGGTCGAACAGCAGCGAGGTGGCGCCTTCCGGACGCGGCGAATAGATGCCGTCGATGAAGCTGGCCACTTCCGGATCGGCGTATTCGGTCTTGGCGCTGTCGTTGCCGATGCCGCGCAGGGTCATGGTGATCACGCCATGGTCGCCCTGGCCGGTGGCCTGGAAACCCGGCACCAGGTTGACCACGTCCTGGATCGTTTGCACGTGGTTGTCCTGCAGTGCGGCGGCATTGATCGCGGTGATCGCGATCGGGGTCTTTTGCAGCGGGGTCGAACGCTTGGTCGCGGTGACCACGACTTCGGGAATCACGTTCGAGTCGGCGCTGCCAACGCTTTTACTGACCGCAGGCGCTGCCGGAGCTTGCGCCACATCCTGGGCGTGTGCCGCGCTGATGCCTGCGAGCAATGTCAGGATGGCGAGTTGAATTGGGGCGCGGGCGCGGCGAAACGCCTGGGTGGCGGTAGATTTCATGCAGTCTCCATTCGGAATTGTCCGATTTTTGTTGTTAAAAACTTGGCTGGGCGAGAAAACGTTTTTAGATCACGTGAAAACGATTTCATGGTACATTTCGGTGCATTCCAAAGTCAAACGAAATATTATGGTGCGGGCTGGTTTGTCATATTTGCCACACATCGCCACAAAAAGGGGCATTTCATGAAAGCGTTTCATAACGTATTGATCGTCGGCGGCGGTACCGCCGGCTGGCTTACCGCCTGCTACCTGGCGCGCTCGCTGGGCGCGGCCGATTCCGGCGCGGGCGGCGTGAGCATCACCCTGGTCGAGTCGCCCGAGATCGGCATCATCGGCGTTGGCGAAGGCACCTTTCCCTCGATCCGTTCAACCCTGGCGGCGATCGGCATCGACGAAGCGCGTTTCGTGCGCGAATGCCAGGCTACCTTCAAGCAGGGCGTCCGTTTCAACAACTGGGTGCGCCCGGCCGGCACGCCCGGCGCCGACCACTACTTCCATCCCTTCAGCCAGCCGAGCCAGCGCCAGGGCGGGCCGGAACTGCTGCCGCACTGGCTGCAGGGCACGGCCGGCGCCGGCGTGCCGTTCGCCCAGGCGGCCACCATGCAAAAGCGCGTGGCCGACGCCGCGCACGGACCGAAACGCCTGGCCGACGCCGACTACACCGGGCCGATGAACTACGCCTACCACTTCGACGCCGGACGCTTCGCCGCCCTGCTGGCCGAGCATGGCCGCTCGCTCGGGGTGCGCCATGTGCAGGCCAACGTGGAACGGGTCGAACTCGGTGCCGACGGCGCGATCGCCTGCGTGCACACGCGCGAACACGGCGCGCTGGGCGCCGACTTGTACGTGGACTGCACGGGTTTCCGGGCCGCGCTGATCGGCGAGGCACTCGGCTCCCCCTTCCGCAAAATCGACGACGTGCTGTTCGTCGACCGCGCGCTGGCGATGCAGGTGCCCTACCCCGCGCCGGATACCCCGATTCCGTCGTACACCATCTCCACCGCGCACGAAGCCGGATGGACCTGGGACATCGGCCTGCAGCAGCGGCGCGGCATCGGCTACGTGTATTCGAGCCGCCATACCAGCGACGAACGCGCCGAACAGGTGCTGCGCCAGTACATCGGCGCGGCCGCCGATGGCCTGACGCCGCGCCACCTGAAACTGAACATCGGCTACCGCGACGTGCAGTGGGTGAAGAACTGCGTGGCGGTCGGCTTGTCGGGCGGCTTCCTGGAGCCGCTCGAATCGTCCGGCATCGGCCTGATCGAAACGGCGGCCTACCTGATCGGCCACTTATTCCCGTTCAATGGCGACAGCGCGCCGGTGGCGGCCCAGTACAACCGCCTGATGCGCGAGCGCTACGAGCGCGTGGTCGACTTCATCAAGCTGCACTACTGCCTCAGTCAGCGCACCGACTCGGCCTTCTGGACCGACAACACCGACCCGCGTTCGATTCCCCAGTCGCTGCGCGACAAGCTGGCCATGTGGCGCTGCCGTGCGCCGCACCGGCTCGACTTCGTGGCCGACGTAGAGATGTATCCGACCTCGAGCTGGCAGTACGTGCTGTACGGGATGGAGTTCGCCACCAGCCTGCATCCGAGCGCCTGCCATCCGGCCCGGCGCCAGGAAGCGGCCGCCGAATTTGCCATGATCGCCAAACTGGCCGGCCACGCGCTGGCCGACCTGCCGCCGCACCGCGCGCTGGTGGAACACTTGTGCGAGCGCCGATGAGGACCAGCGAGAACGGCCCCGTCACCTTGCACCAGGTGGCGCACGCCGCCGGTGTATCCCCGGCCACCGCGTCGCGTTTTATGAACGGCACCGCGCGCGTGTCGGACGCCAAGCGGCGCAGCATCGAAGACGCCATCGAACGCCTGAACTACAAGCCGAACCTGGTGGCGCAGGGCCTGAAAATGGGCAGCACGCGCACCATCGGCGTGCTGACGCAGTCGCTGGTATCGGGCTACTTCAACGACGCCATGGTCGGCATCGAGGATGCTGTCAAGACGGCCGGCTATGCGCTGTTGATCATGAGCGGACACTGGCACGCCGCCGAAGAAGCGGAGCGGGTCGAACTGCTGATCGGGCGCCGCGTGGACGGCGTGGTGATCCTGACCGGGAACATGAGCGACACCCAGATCCTCGATTTTTCGCAGCGCGTGCCGATCGTGGCGTTCGGGCGCAAGCTCGAAGGCGAGCGGGTTTTCGGTTTTTTCCTCGACAATTACGGCGCCGCCTGCGAGGCGATGGAGCTGTTGATCGAACAGGGTCACCGCCGCATCGCCTTCATTCGCGGTTCGGACGACCAGGAAGATGCGCACGCGCGCCTGGCCGGCTACCGCGACACACTGGCCAAGCACCGCATCGAGCCCGATCCGGGCCTGATCGTGGCGGGCGACTTCCAGGAGTCGGGCGGGCTGCAGGCGGTCAATCAACTGCTCTCGTCGGGGGCGCGCTTTTCGGCGATCTTCGCGGCCAACGATTTATCCGCCTACGGCGCGCGCCTG
Source organism: Massilia aquatica (assembly GCF_011682045.1). Lineage (GTDB taxonomy): Bacteria > Pseudomonadota > Gammaproteobacteria > Burkholderiales > Burkholderiaceae_D > Telluria_A > Telluria_A aquatica. The sequence goes on from NZ_VVIW01000046.1 coordinate 10,870, forward strand.
GCGCTGTACCGGCGCAGCATCCGGGTGCCGGAAGACGTGTCGATCATCGGTTTCGACGACCTGCATAGTTCGATGTACACCACCCCTCCTTTGACGACCGTGCGCCAGCCGCTGTACGACGTCGGTTCGTGCATCGGCACCATGATGCTGGGGATGATCGGGCATGACGAGGTGAAGGTGCCGCTGCCGGCACTGAGCCTGGTGGTCAGGGAGTCGGTGCGGCGGCTCACTTGAGCCGGTTTCAGCGCTGAAGCATGGGCCTATGTAGATCACTCGCGGGCTTCGTCCACCGCAGCTGTTGTTTTCTGAAGGCGACTGCTCGTATGTCAGTAGTCGGCTGCATCGACTGAAGTGTATTTTGCCCGTACCCGCATGATGGACTGGCGAGTCGTACCATAATCACGAGCTATCCTGGCCACTGACTCCCCAGCCACGAGGCGTAGCATCGCCTCGGATTGCTGCGCTGTCGTCAGCCCTGGTCGACGTCCCAATGTCTTTCCTTCAGCACGCGCACGTGCGAGTCCTGCCTGGGTCCGTTCTACCAACAGATCACGCTCAAACTCGGCTACCGCACCTAGCACACTCATGGTCATCTTGCCAGCAGAGCTGGTTAGATCGACGCTGCCGAGCGCTAAGCAATGCACACGAACAGAATTGGCTACAAGCTGCTCGACCGTGGCCCGAACGTCCATAGCGTTACGACCAAGACGATCCAACTTGGTCACGATTAGCACGTCGCCAGGCCCAAGGCGGTCAAGCAAGCGAGCAAATTGGGGACGCTTGCCGGCCGCGAGACTACCGCTAATGCTTTCGCGAACGATCCGTCGCTTGTCTACGGCGAAACCAGCAGACTCAATTTCGTGGATCTGGTTGTCTATGTTCTGATCAACGGTACCCACCCTTGCATAAATGAAAGTTCGGGACATTTGTCGGCTAGAATAGTACGGTATGGGAGTACTAATTGTAAGGGATGTCCGATATTCGTACATACTATTTTTCGTACATCAAAAATCGATATGTACTAAAACCATCGTTTTCGTACATCACAGCTAAAACAACATATCTTTTTCCTACCGTTATTATATAAATATCTTTGTTGATTTCTGAGCGCTAAAGGCGTGTAATTACGCATCGGACTGCGTTCGCACTTTTTCCAGTTTTGGGCCTCCAATGAAATTTTCTAATAAGAATCTCTTTCTTGGTATTTTCCTTGCCTGCGGGATATGCCCTGCTGGAGCGAATCCGGTAAATGATCGCCTTCCATTTTGGGAAAAAGGGGCATTGATGTGTCCAGCAGAACCAGGACGCAACGCCTTTCCTACCAAACAAACGGGAGACTCGGCTCAACCATGTGACGATGGCGATATGACATTGTTCAATGGCCTTCTTTGCGCCGCCGGCGACCCACGAGGATGCCAAGGCGTGGCCGAGGCACAGAATCCGGCTAACGGCGAATGGGCGCGTTCACCGCGCATCCGCATACTCGGCCGTAACGACCGCGGCGACGCCTTTTTCTCTCCAGACATGGCGCTCGGCTTGCAGTTATATTTCGTCAAGACTGGTGATGTCGCAGCAGCCCGCAAATGGCTTACTTGGATGCATGAACACGTCGCGTGTTCTGTCGAACTGTTCAACAAATGCCTGGTGCGCGCCCTGCCGCGCTTTTGTACCAATGACGAGAAGGACAAAGGCTGCACTATGCGGCCAGGTGACGCCGCCCAGCTGTCGGCCACCGTGTCCTACCTCCAGCAGAAATACGGCCTGCAGGACCTACCTGACGGTCGCCTGCGTGGATACCTCGGCACGTTCTCAGGCTACGGCCAAGCCATTGTCGACATTGATGCGCATGTCAATGACGCAGGCTTCCCGATGCACTTGGTCGGGGTATCGGTAATGCTTATGCGCATGATGGGCCAGACCGATCCTCGCATTGCTGCGGCTGCCGCAACGCTGGCGAGGAGAGAGCCGCGCAATGCCTTTTTCCGCTACCTCAATGAAGGAAAGACCCGGGCCGTGATTGGCCTGACCATAGAGAAATGCCCGGAGCTGGATCGCCAGCCGACGCCGCCCTTGATCCAATGGCAGTGGGAGCGCGCAGAAGCTGACCGGGCCTGGGAACATTCTAGCTATTGGGACTGCATATTTATGGCACACCTTTTGCGCTAGCGCAAACTATGTTTATTAAATATATATTGCCCTTTGTTTTGCGTAGCATAATGCCTGCCGGCCGCCAGTATTTAGGGGAATGGGTATGATAATCGATAACGACGCCTTTAACAAATCTGCAATAGCAAAACTATGTATTGGTATAGTTCTGGGAAGCACACTAACAGTCGCGTCAGCACAGACTATTAGCTTTGATGAAGAAGTTAAGGCTGGTGGTGTGCGATGCGTGGCTCAAGGTCAGGATGAAAAGATTTACAAGAGTTTTTATGCTGGAGAGGGGCGCTATTTCGTCAATGCAAGCTTGACGACTGAAGCGAAAGACGGGGTGGGAAACTGTAACTTCATAACCGACTCACCTGAGCCTGCAGTGCAAACGGAGAAGTTCCAAGGTACCGACCAGCCGGTTAAGTATACTGTCCGCGCCTGTGCAGACTGTGGGAATTTTTTCTTACCTGTCTCTGATATGAGGCAGGTTTGCAAGTTTCGGGCAAATTCTGTCAGAGGCCAGAAATAGATCGAAAATCGGGACCTAAAAGAACGACGCCAGCGACTTCCTGTCACTGGCTGGAGATTTGCACGGAAGCACAATATTTGTGAAATCAGTGCAATATCTCATTAGCTATTTTCGCATAGTGAAATATGTTTGTCCGAAAATAATTGATTTATCAAGCGGAATGAGAATAGATATCTTTACTATTCCTTAAATTTTGTTGTTACATAGCCACGCAGTCATTGGGATATGCACTTAATTCAACCTACATGGAGGAACCATGCAACATACTGATCTCTCGCCTGAAGAAAGCAACCAGAAAACAATTGAAGCCGTATCCGCAGCTCGGCCGAAATTATTCGGGAAATTTACCGTAGATGGCGACAAAAGCTGGTCTAGTCCTTATATATCAGTTAGGCAACTAATATTTCGCCCTGGTAGTAAATTGATTTTTGACGAAGCTGTCACGCGCGCTAATCGAAATATTTTTATATTCGCTGAAGAAATAGTTTCTGAGGATCAGGAGAATCCGGGGACAATCACCTGGGTAGATGTCGCTCCATCCATACCGCCGGCAGCAGGGTCAGGGATAGCTGGTGCCAACCAAGGTGGCGCCGAAAATGTGGGTGGTGGCGTGGGTGGAACCGGTCCCGAAGGGCTCCGAGGCGAACTTGGAGCTACAGCGCCATCATTGACTATCGTAGTCAAGAACATCGTAGGTGGATTAAAGCTAGGTCTGCGCGGCGAGGACGGTGGCTCAGGGGGCGTGGGAGGAACAGGCGGGGCAGGAGGTCAGGGGGGGCATGGGACACATGCGAGTCAAAGCATGTTTGACTGCAAGAGAGGTGCTGGGAATGGCGCTCAAGGCGGAGCTGGTGGAGCTGGAGGTAGCGGCGGACAAGGCGGCTGGGGCGGGAATGGGGGCACATTCACCCTCATAACCGAAGGCGATAACGTGGCTGTGATTACGCGGCTATTGGCCGTCGACCTCTCCCCAGGTATGGGAGGCGGCGGCGGTGCAGGTGGTGTAGGGGGGCCAGGCGGACCAGGCGGACCAGGCGGGGCGGATGCTCGACCCTACTGCCAAGGTGCCGGCAACGATGGACCTGCCGGGCCGGCAGGTGGGCAGGGTGCCGCAGGTGCTAGTGGGCAGTCAGGCGTGCCGGGGCAATACTATGTTGGGGGCCTTAGCGTCGCCGATATTGAGAGTGCATTGAAATAACACTCGTTCAGCTAGGTGAACGGAGTCGAAGGATTCCGTTTTTATTCGGACAAAGGTACCGGAACGGGCTACGGCATCGGCCCTTAGCGCCGTACCTGCCGCCGGGACAAGCCCAATGAGTGCGCGGCGTCATCGGGGGGCTGATGACCAATGAAATCAAGTGCCGCAAGCAGCCCTACGACATCCATTCGTTGTCGCGCCTGCTCCGGGGCGGCATCCGGCAGTGTCAAGACCCCTTGCTCGGCCATACGCTGTATTTCTGTTGCCTCGCCCGCCCCGCCCTGCTGTGCATAGTCGCTGTCTGACCAGCAAAATGGTTCAGTCGCCTTCTGAAAATGACAGTAAGCACGCTCGATAACTCCTGAAAGTGTAAGCATAGCGAATTTTCCTTGCTGAATATTGTCCCAACATTCGTCCGAACCAAACAATCCAAGTGTGCCCTTGAGTCCGCCGAAGTTTGGCGATGTATTCAGCGCAACATTTTGAGCTGATATAACCCTTTGCGGATACACCCTCAATTGGTCAGCAAGTCGATATACCACCTTCATGGGAATATTGATTTTACCTTAGCTCCAGAACATCATTTTTCCCGGGTTGACAATTTTCTCTACTTTATACCTTCAATAGCCGGGATGTTCGAATCATTACGGCGCTGGGTCTAGGCAACGCTGCGCCGCAAACGTTCGCTGCCGCCGACGGCGATGTCTTCGAACGCCCCATCGAGCGTGGTGAACACATCCCAGCGCGATTGGCCGCGTTGTGCGGCGATCAGGTCGATGACGCGCAGCTCAAGTTCTTCTTCGCGCTTGCCCTTCCAGAGTTTATCGGCCAGGGCGACCGACAATTCCTCGAACGAGTTGCCCGGTTCCTGCCACGCCGCGTGCGACACGCAGCAGCGCGCCACCGCCGGCTGCACGCCGTTGGCCAGCATCAGGGCCTGGCCGGCCGGTTCGTGGCGCGAGCCGGGACCGTCGAGTTCTTCGGGAAAGGTGATCTTGCCGGCGTCATGCACCGCCGCGCCCAGCTCGATCAGGCGCGCGTCGAAGCGCAAGTCCAGGCTGTTGTAGATGTCGATCAGCGCGTCGGCCGCTTCGCCCACCAGTTGCAGGTGACGCAGCAGGCGCGCGCTGGCGCCAAGCGCGTGCAGCAAGGCGTAGGCGTCGGTGCGCTTATCCAGGGTTTTGTTCAGCATCGCGCACGCGGCAACTCAGGGATGCATATTTGCCCTTCGGAAGCGTGTTCTTGATGCCGAACGAGCGCAGTTTCTTGCCGGGATCGATATTTTCTTCGATCGTGCAGCGATTCTCCGCCGCGAATTTTTTCAGCGCCCCGAGGCTCCCCGCCACGCTGACCGTCACGCCACCCCCCTTGCTGACGCAGCAGCCGGCATAGCGCGTCATGTATTCCTCTTCAATGACCACCAGCGGGTGTCCGAACAAGCTGGCCGGTTTATTGAGCAGGTAATAATCGGTGTAATCGGCGCGCCCGTTCGGGCGTGGATTGACGTAGCCGGCTTTCATGTAGGCCTGGATGGCTTTTCCGGAGCTGCCGAGGCGCTTTTCAGATGCCTTGTCAAATTTCATGGCTTTCATCAAACCGTCTTCCAGATCGGGATTGCCGGCAGCGGCCGCACCGCCGCAAAGCGCGACGGCGAACAGTCCCAGAAAAGCTGCATGGTGCATGGTCATTCTCAGTCAGAAAAAAGTTTGCGCGGCGTAGCATCGAGCGGGACTGGTTCCGCAGCGCTCCCGCTTTTCGGCTCCAACGGATGGAAAGCCGCATACCCGATCACCATCACCAGCGGCGCGATCCAGACCGCGAGCCAGGACCAGCCGAGCTCGCCTGGCAAAATGATCAGTGCGAGTATCAGCGCCAGCAGATTATATATCGCCAGCATGGTCATCTTGTCGCGCATGGACCGGCGCGAAAAGTACAGGTAGAAACCAAGGCCGACCAGGCACGCAAAGAAAGGAATGCCCACCCCAATCAACCTTGCCGCGTCCTCGACCGCTTTCCCATCCATAATAACGGCGCTTGCTGGCAAGGACATGCACAGCCCTGCCGCGAGGATGCCGCCATACAAAAAAGTGCGCTGTGCTGTCATCGTTTTCCCATTTGTTTTCTGCATCGGCCATGCGGACGATGAGATGATCATGCACGCAATCGCCAGGGGGGCGGTCTTGCCCGCATGCGACAATATCATCCGCGATTTACTTATTCAATCACTATCGGGATGGCTGCATGAATTGGCTTAAGAAACTCACCGGGCAGCTCACAGGTATAAAAGAAGAAACGGACATCGCGGCGGTAGCGGCCGCGACGCCGGGAGCCTCCTCCGCGCCAAGTGATGCGGCTCCATCAGCCTACGCCGGCCAGGATCTCACCCTGCGCGAAGGTTCGCCGGAATTCCACCTGTTTGTCGCCAGCGCGACCTTGGACACCGGCTCCGGCCTGGCCCACGGCGCAATGCACCTGGCCTCGCTGCTGGCGGTCGAGCCAAGCCGCGCCGACTGGCGGGCGCTGGCCGCGCGCTATCTGGATGCAGCCAATGGCGATGTCGATGCGCTGCTGCCGGCCGGCGACGAGCGCTTTGCCCACAGCGAGGCGCTGCGGGCCTGGTTCTGGCAGCGCCAGGGGCGCACTGCCGAGGCGGTCGACCTGCTGCTGCAAGTCTCGCGCGCGGAGCGCCATGCGATCTATCTGCACGCATGGGCGCTCGACTGGCTCGAGCAAGACGGGGCGCTGGCCCTTGTCGACGAAGCGACCATGATGCAGCTGCTGGCGACGGTGCTAAACAGCGTCGAAGAAGCGCACGAGTCTTCGTTCAAGATAGTGCGCGCGATGAAGCGCTGGGCCGCTCTGGCCGAACGCGCCAGCGCCGGCTATGCGCCATCGCCCATCCTGCTCATGGTGCGCGCCGGCCTGCAACGCAAAGCCGGCAATTTTGACGCCGCGCTGGCGATCACGGGGCCCATCGAGAAGGCCGCTTCCACCGAACAGGGCAACGCCATCGGCCTGCTGCTGCGCTGCATGCGGCGCTTCGACGAATCCGAACAAGCCTTCATCCATGCCAACAGCTTCGATCCCGATGACATCACGCCCAAGCTGGAAGCGGGCGACACCTGCTTCGAAGCGGGCAACTGGCAAAAAGCGCTGGGCTGGTACGAGGCCGTGCTGGCGGCGGCGGACGGGCAGGAATGGGCGCTGGCTTCGTCCTGGTACTGCCGCTACAAACTCGATGGCGACGAATCCTGGATGGAGCGCTTGTGGGAAGCGATGCGCGGCGGCGACAACCGCGCCCACCAGCTGGTGTTCCGCGAGCGCGGACGGCTGGCGCAATCGATGGACGCCACCGCCAACCTGCTGCGCCAGATGCGCGAAGGCTGGCTGAAAAACGGCGGCGGTGACGGCGGCACCATCCAGATCGGCACCAGTTCGCTGGATGCGCCCAGTAACCAGCTGGCGTTCGCACTTGAATTCGCGGCGCACAATCCGGCCGCGCGGCTTGACATGGAAAGCGGGGCCGTTTCTTCTGTCGACCCGCGCCTGGTGCTGGCGCCGGTCGATTATGCGCTGTGGGCTTACGATGGCACCTTGCCGCATCCGGCCTTGCCGGCGCCCGATGCGGCGGTGCGCGACGCCATCGCGGCACTGGCGCTGGCGCCCTACCATCCGAACGAAAACTGGGCCCAGGCCAGCCACGTGGCGGCGCGCTTCGGCACTGCCCATGTGCGCGACATGCTGGCGGTGATGGTGTATCCGCCGCCGCTGCCGCAGGGCGTGAGCGCGCTCGAATGGCTGCCGCGCGTGCAGCTGGCGGCGGCGCAGGTGCTCGGCCAGGTCGACAGCGGCTGGGAAGGATCGGAACGGCGCCGCGCGCTGGTGTCGGTCCTGTTCGGGCCGATGGACTGGACCACCTGCGCGGCGATCCGCGTGCTGGCCTGGATCGCCGCCGCCGAACCGGCCTGCGCCACCGACATCTTGGGCTTGTTCGCGCGGATGGAACGGCATATTCCCGAAGTGGGCCACTGGGACTGGGTGACGCTGCTGTACCAGCAGTGGCTGGAAATTCCGTCCCTGTTCGATGCGGAACGCGAGGAACTGCGCCGCAAGCTGGCGGCGCATGTAGACAATTTTTCGCAGGACTAAGTCAGCGGCTAGCGCTAATGCCGCTAACTTAAGCGGTTTGATGACCGCAAACCTCAAAACCGTCGTTCCTGCCACTGGCAGAAAAGACTTCCCACCTTCGCGGGAACGACGAATCTTAAGCTAGCGGCATTACCGGCCAGCGCCAGCTTCGTTGATACGCGCCGAGGTGCGTGGCGATCTCGTCCGGCGCAAGGGTGAGCACCCACTGCTCGAACGACAGCGCGGCATCGTGCGGCGCGCCAAGGAAGCCGGCGCGGCACGCGGCCATGAACTCGCCCAGCTCGCGGCCCTGATAGCCGGTGTGCGCGGCGACGATGGCGCCATTCCAGACCACCTTGGCGCGCTTGTGGGTGTCGTGTTCCTCGATCGCCGCCAGGTACTGCGGACGCGCCTCAAGAAAAATGTCGCTGAAGATGCGCTGCTCCCAGTCGGCCCGTTCGGCATCGCGCTCGGGCGACTTTTTGCCGCCGTCCCAGGCCGACCAGCCGTAGCGGTCCAGTTGCGGCTTGTCTGCGATCCATGCCAGGAACGCGGTGTACGAGGGCCGCTTGGCGTCGCGCACGCGGCTGGCGGCGTTGCGGTTATCTAACAGGTAGATCTGGCGGTGAAAATACGGCGTCGAGGCGGCAAATTCAAACACCTCCTCCAAGGTGTCGAAGCCCTGCAGGTAACGCGCATGGTCGTAGCCGAGCAGGGCGAAGGTTTTGGCGACATCGCGCGTGATGAGGATCTCGGCGAACACCTGGTCGTTCTCGCGCAGGAGTTTCCACAGGCCGTCGTGGCCGTATTTCAGGCCCATTTTGTGGGCGATGCGACCCATCAGGTTGCCCAGGTCGTTGAAGGCGTAGTACGACGCGGCGAAGGCCATTTCGTCGGCCGGGGTGGTGATCAGGTCGATCTGCATCGAGCGGAAATCGAACGAGACCACGTCGCCGTTGACGATCAGGTCTTGCGGCGCAAAGGCGGCCTTGACCTGCTCGATCCAGTCCAAAGGCAGGTGGGTCGATTCAATCAGGATGTCGCTGTCGCCGAAGCTTTCCTTCTGCCCGTAGGCGAGAATCGGCTGGCAGCCGATGCCCGGGAACAGCGCGCGCAGCTTGTCGATGGTGGCGGCGGTGATGGCCTGGTATGCGGCGGCCGGCTGGCGGGTAACGCCGACGTGTTTCATGGCGTTTCCACCCATGGCAGACTCCTCGGTTATGTGCGGATTTTCGACAGCAGTTTGGTGGTCGAGCGGTCGTGTTCGAAATCGATGGCGACGGCCTGGCCGCCGTAGGCCAGCACGGCCTGGCCTTCGGGAATAGCCTGCATGTCGTAGTCGCCCCCCTTAGCGTAGATGTCGGGGCGCGCTTCGAGGACGACTTCGAGGGCGGTGTCTTCGTCGAAGTCGACCACCAGGCTGACCGATTCGAGCGCGGCCAGCACGGCCATGCGGTCGGCGCCGTTGTTGAGGGGACGGTCGTCGCCCTTGCCGAGGCGTTTGACCGAGGCGTCGGTGTTGGCCGCGACCACCAGCGAGGCGCCCAGCGCGCGCGCCTGGGCCAGGTAGGTCACGTGGCCGCGGTGCAGGATGTCGAACACGCCGTTGGTCAGCACCACCGGTTTGGGCAGGGCGGCGACGCGGGCGGCGAGGTCAAGGCGGGTGCAGATTTTGTTTTCGAAGTCGGGCATGGGAATGTTGTCGGCGTAAATTGTTCTTGCAGTTTGTGGCGAGACTACGACCCCGTCGTTCCCGCGCCAAGGCGGCCCTCGGCGGGAATCCATAGCACCTTCGCTAAGCAGATGTGCTATGGATTCCCGCCGAG
>NZ_VVIW01000047.1 GCF_011682045.1 Massilia aquatica
TCGTCGGCTTCTACAACTGCAAACGCATCAATTCAGCATTGGGCAATCTGTCGCCCGCCGTCTACGAACGGAAAATGGCAGTACGCGAACCTATCGTGGTGTCCGAAATTACTTGACCACAGCAGAGACCGCTTGAGGCGTCTCCGAAGGTGGCGCGTCCTTGAAGGCCGTCAGCGAGACTCTTGGCGAGGGTGGGGCGGGCGAAGTGTTCCATGATAGGAGGAAATTTGCATGCAACGTTGAAATTATGGGGGCTGGGATAAAAGTCAATAAAAGGTACTAGCAGCACCATGGCAGCAAGGTAAATTCCGTCCTTCAAAAAGGAAGGGTGCTGGCTATATGTTTGTATCATAGTATGAATACAAAACAAAGAATTGGATTTTCGTGGATTAGTTGAGGGAGATCTAACTGCGGGTGGCGTTGAGATCCGTAAATAAACGCGTCACCTCTGAACGTGCTATAGAATTTTTCTTTTAGGAAAATGTCTTGACAGTAGAAAGCCCCAATCCGAGCAGGTGGCAAAAATAGCTGAACAATCGATGCTTCCAAGAAAAAGGGCAACGTACAACGATCTGCGGGAACTCGGTCAATCTCAGAAATTGTCACGGGTCTTCGCACGACGACGAAAGCTATAGAATCCTTTGCTTGGAGCTGAAGTCGAGGAACGAGCATCTGGAGGCACCCGTGTCGATGTTAGAAAGTGAGTTTGCCAAAGTTCGGTCCTCGCAGGTTAAACGGCGCAAAGACAGTTGAAGCGGCGGGCGTCGGCGACTCGTCTCGCCGGTCCCGGACGAAAAACACGCTCGACAATTGAGCATTAACCTAGATAACGGTCTTGAGCGCAGCCAGGCCGAGGAACAGGTAACGAGTTCGCTCACATTGGGGCCACTGTCTAATTTCATGCTGGACGTTTAGGCATTTCAAATTTACTGCGCCCGCTTTCGGGCGCAGACGTTTGTGACTGCTACATTTCCTAGCTTAGAATAGGCCTTCGGATAAATTTCACCCCAGTGTCGTTGCCTACCTGAATACCCATGCACATAGAACTGCACCGCACCTTTCGAGAATTACTGCGCGACGAAAAGCAAGGCGATGACACCCGTGCCCTTTCACGTGGCAACGCTACGCTCACGCTCCCCAATTTGCTCGATGAGCCCCGCGTGATCATCCTTTCGGAAGCAGGTTCGGGTAAAACGGCAGAAGTCCACGAGGCCGCCCGCCGGCTGAAGGCGGAGGGCAAAGCAGCCTTCTTTCTACGCCTGGAGCACGTTGTCCTCGATTTCGACACGGCCTTTGAAGAAGGCACGCTCGACGAATTCCAGGCGTGGCTGGCGTCATCTGACCAAGGCTGGGTGCTGCTGGACTCTATCGACGAGTCGCGCCTACGCTCGCCGCTGGATTTCGATGCGGCGACGCGCAAGGTCAGCACGCGACTGGCAACTGCGAAACAGCGTACGCATTTGTTGATCACTGGACGAGCGCCAGCGTGGCGCCCGAAGACGGACCTAGAGCTTTGCGAAAGGCTTTTTCCGGTAGCCGACGAGCACATCGTAGCGCCCAGGTATGGTGACAGTGAGACGATAGACGAGCATAAGCAGGCTGCAGCAATTGGCGGCGTGTCTCGCTTCAAGATTGTCACGTTAGAGGATCTTTCCGCTGAACAGATTAAGCGCTTCGTCGAAGAGAAAGGCATTGGCCAAACACAGGCCTTCCTTGATGCCATCGAGCGCGCCGATGCGTGGTCGTTCACTGCCCGGCCACAGGATCTCGATGAGTTGACGGGGTTCTGGCTTGACAACGGGGCTATCGGATCTCGCCTTGAGTTGATGAAAAACAGCGTCAAGCGGCGTCTGAAGGAGGCAGACCAGACCCGTGCTGAAGCACTTCCTCTGCCGAGTGATCGAGCACTGAATGGCGCCTGCGCCATTGCCGCTGCGCTAGTTTTAACGAACCAGCAAACCGCCCAGATACCCGATGGCACCAAGGGTTTTCAAGGCCTAAAGCTTGACGCGGTGCTGATAGGCTGGCCCGATAGGGAGATAACCACGCTGCTTCAGCGTCCGCTGTTTACTCCGGACATCTACGGCACGGTCCGTTTCCATCACCGCTCGGTGAAGGAGTACCTGGCCGCTCAGTGGTTCCTCAAGCTGCTCAGCCAAGAGGTGTCCCGTCGGAGGGTCGAAGAATTGTTTTTTCGGGAGCAATATGGTATCGAGGTCGTCGTGCCATCGCTGCGGCCATTACTGCCGTGGCTCACAATGGTCGACGACCGCATCCTGGCCAGGGTTCGCCGCGTTGCACCAGAGATCGTATTTGAAGGCGGAGACCCGGTCCAACTGCCTGCTGACGTTCGCAGCAGTATATTGGGTCAGATGTGTGACCAACTCGCCAGCGGCGAATCTAGGAGATCGTTGGCCGATTTCGCAGCCATTCAGCGCTTTGCTGCGCCAGACCTCACCGACACCCTGCGCTGCCTGGTCCAGAAGCACCAAGCCAACGACGACATTGTTTTCTTCCTCATGCGGATGGTCTGGCAGGGGCGTTTAAAGGACGCGCTGCCGGAGGCGATGGCCGTTGCCTGTTTGCACACCGCCGGCTACGCGTCGCGGATCGCTGCCTTCCGGGCTATCGCCGACCTGGGGACACCACAGGACATGGCGATGGTTCGGAAAAAATTTGCTGAGGAGGGCGCCCCTCTCGACCGAAGGTGCGTGGCTGACTTGGTCAGCCACATTCAGCATCCTGACGAGCAGACATTTCAATGGTTGATGGACTGCGTCCCGCAACTGGCCGAATACAATGAGTTTGAAGGCACGGGCCTATCTGAAGAAATCGCTTCATTTTTCGAGCTTGCCCCCTTGTGGCTGGTCGAACATGGGATCGAACTGTTGCATGAACTCCTGACTTTGCCACCGGTCGTTGAGCACCGGTACTGCGCGATCTCCACTCGCTACCAATGGCTCCGCCGGGCAGCAGGCATTGCAGTTCGTCGGCTGCTCAACGTTCGCCACGTGTCGGCGTTAATCCCGAGCTCGCTCGCGATCCTTTACTTGTTGCCGCTGGACGGGCAGTACAACGTGCGCGCTTTCGATGTAGGGAAGCTAGGTTTGGCCGAGACGGTTCAGCAGTGGCCCGAGCTCAAGTGGGCTTTGTTTTGGCATGCCGTAGAGCGGGAACGTAAAAGCAAGGAGGAGAGCGGTGAGCGCGTGGTCGACCCATGGATGGCCTTGGGTAGCGCAATCTATGTCTCCTTCGACGCGAACGATTTTGATTCTGCAGTGCGGGCCATTTCAGAGCGCGCGGTTGCCGATGACAAGTTGGTCGCACTATCGCTAGCGCATAGGCTGTATACGCAAACCGGGCGCGAGCATAGACGCAACGCCCAGTTGAAGAAAGCCGTTGGCACCGATAAGATCCTGGAGACGCGTCGTGCGGAGCTGATGAACCCGCCAAAGAAAACCGACGAGCTCATCCGAATAGAGCGCGAGCACGCACGGTGGAGCCGGCGGGTGGCCGACCGAAGTAAGCAGGCGGAGAAGGATCGACTGGCAGCACCGGGGAAACTTGAGTCGCAATTGGACACGTTACGCAACCCGGGCTTCGATGACCCATCGGATTTTTCCCGCGCGCAGTACTATCTGTACAACCGGATGCGCGATCTGGAGAAAAATAGTGGTGGCTCTAAGTGGACCAATGGCAACTGGCGCGCACTCGAGCGCGAGTTCGGCGCTAAGACGTCGCGCGCTTTCCGTGACGGCATTGTGCGTTTTTGGCGCGGACATGCGCCCAAGCTCGTGTCCGAAGGCGCGGCCGTGAACTCCACGCCGGCTGCGGATGTTCTCGGTCTGGTCGGACTGACTATCGAGGCCGCCGAAACTCCTGGGTTATTCTGGAGCCTGTCACCTGCGGAGGCCGCCGTGGCATTCCGCTACGCGATGATCGAGCTAAACGGTTTTCCAGATTGGTTCCCTGCGTTGTCGAACGCACACCTTGACATGGTTAAGGCTATGGCATTGAATGAGGTCACCTTCGAGCTGCAGGGCGAGCAAGCTGTCAGCCTTCAGGGCGACCAAGAAAACGCCGTCAGCCACTACATTATTTACGACTTGAGCCATTTCGGGGATTGGCTGTGGGACACGATCGCGCTGGACATCGTCAGTTTATTGCGAACCCATCCGCCAAAAAATGCTGAGCGCTTGCTGCACCTGCTGGATATCGTCCAGGCATCCACGCTGCCTGACGCGACAATCTCAGAGCTTGCAAGTGAGAAAGTGATTTCAGTCAGTTGCCCTAAGCATTTACCGCTCTGGATGGCCGCATGGACAGGTGTCCACCCGGGGCCTGCGATTGACGCGCTAGAAACGCACCTAGCGGCACTTGAAAATGGGAATGCGCGCACGGAATTCATCATGTGCTACGTGACGCATCTTCTTGGCGGTGGGTGGATGGCGTCCAAGGTGCGTGGCGGATTTCGATCGCCTGCGATTTTGAGGCGGCTTTACATCCTCGTACATGAGTATGTTCGGTCTCGCGAGGATATCGATCGAGCCAACATGGGTGCCTACTCGCCTGGCCTAAGAGAGGAAGCACAGGAGGCACGCGAAAGGTTGGTTGGCATCCTGAGGGAGATTCCCGGCCGAGATGCGTATCTGGCGCTCAAGGCCATCTCCGAGTCCCATCCCGATTTTGGTATGCAGCCATGGTTCTCCCTGCAGGCCAGGTCCAAGGCGGAGGCCGACAGCGAACGGCCTGCTTGGAGCGCAGAGCAAGTGAGTCAGTTCGACAAGGAATTCGAACGCGCGCCGGCGAACCATCGTGAACTGTTTGACCTGGCGGTGCTGCGACTACTGGACTTCAAGCATGAGTTGGAGGATGGCGATACCAGCACAGCGTCGGTGCTCATCAAGACAGACTTCGAAACCGAAGTCCGTAATTTCATCAGCGCGTGGTGTAACAAGAGCTCTCTAGGCCGGTACGTTATCGCGCAGGAGGAGGAACTGCCCGACGCCAAGCGTCCTGATCTTAAATGGCATTGTCTTACGTTTAAGGGGCCTGTGCCAACCGAGCTCAAGATTGCCGACAAATGGACTGGGCCGGCGCTCTTCGAGCGTCTTGAAGGGCAGCTCGCGGGCGACTATCTCCGTGACGACGCATCAAGCCGAGGCATTTACCTGCTGGTCTATCGGGGCGTGCAGAAGCATTGGCAACTACCCAGTGGTGAAATGGTCGCCTTTACAGAGCTTGTATCGGCCTTGGAATGGCACTGGGCGTCAGTGTCCACGGCGCATCCGCGCGTGGAGGAAATCAAGGTCATCGGCATCGACCTGACGAAGCGGGCGATAACTCCGCTCCCTAAAAAGAAGCGTGGCACGAAGGCTGAGACCAAAAATTCTTCTGTCAAATCGACTATCAAAGGCACTGCCAACGGGACAGCACTGCCCCAAAAAACGGTATCCAAGAAGATAGCGGCAGAGGCAAACCGCGCCAATATGCCAACGAAGAAGGTGGTCACCGCATGGGGCGCCGCAGAAGTGACGATAAATGCGGAGGAATCTTTCACGAAAGTCTGCGGCAGGAAGATGGCCTCCAGAAAAGCGTGATTTCCCGCCGTTGAAACCAGGGCCTCTGAGTTACCATGCCATATGAACAAATGAAATTACAACGATGGCCCTAGCGGCTCTAGAGAGAGCGGCTAACTGGCTTAGGCCTGCGATCGCAATGTGGACTGATCCGTCCCGAGACGCTGGCGTAGAGGTGCAGAGCCCTGTGCTGCTCGCGATACGATTGGACGACTGCAGGCCAGTTAATCTATAACTTTTTCGACATATATTTAACGATCTCACAAACGCAGGCCGGCCGTGGGGTCGCTATTGCTGCCTCTCAGTTGAGCAGCGCCAGGCCTGCCAACTTGCGTAGCAGAGTGTGCTTGCCGTTCTCGCCCAGC
Organism: Massilia aquatica; assembly: GCF_011682045.1. GTDB lineage: Bacteria > Pseudomonadota > Gammaproteobacteria > Burkholderiales > Burkholderiaceae_D > Telluria_A > Telluria_A aquatica. Next base: position 5,945 of record NZ_VVIW01000047.1, read on the forward strand.
CGCACCACGTCTTGCGTCATCATAGAGAAGAAGGCTCGTACCAGGGGATGGTCGACCGTAGCCGGAATCGGGTCTTCCCGCCGGTGGTCTCCCTTCTTGTATAGCATGATGTCGTAGAAGCGCGAGAAGGCGAAGCTGGTCGCCGTGGGCTGGGCCTGCGGAACGAAGTAACGTAGGTAGTGCGGGTTCCTTGACTCGATGAACACGTACTCACGCCCGACCTGTTCCTCGAAACCAGCGATGTAATACGGTAGCAGGTTGGCGTCCTTCGTGCGTGGGAGACTCTTCTGGCCCGGTGGCAGCTCCGTCAGCATGGTCTCGAGGCATGTGTGAAGCGGGGCGCGCTGCATTGAACCTATGATCCGCGGAATGCGGACGGTTGAGCCATCATAAACCACCAAGCAATCGCTATCAGCGCTCCCGTCGCCCTGGTCGGGCAGCAGTTCCATAACGAATGTCGCGTCGCGTAACCCTGTTGTCACGACGCCGGCTGTCTTGGCGGGCGCACCGTCGCCGCCATCGCGACTGCGCCTTATAAGCGGCTGGGCCTGGACCGCTTGCGCTATCCTGACCGGTTCAGTTGGCGGTATGCGGTGCGCCGTTAGCGTCGCGCTTGCGCCATGTCCGGCTACCTGCAGGTCGATGTGCGCGATCGCTTCGAGGCCCTTGGCGGGCCCGTTTCTACCAGCGCGAGTGTATAGCGCGCGGAGGCGCATTGGCGGCAGCGGACTAGCGAGGACGATAGTGCCTTGCGCTAGCGCCCATTTGAGCGCGATCTCAGCTAGCACCTTAGCCAGCTTATGCGATCCGGACAGTTCGTCAATGGAATCGACGACGTCCACACCCTGGAAGCACGCACGGCACGAGGAGCTGGCAACGTGTTGTAGGTACTTGAGCCTCGTATAGAAGTCGACCTCGTTGACGGTCGCCTTGCCGGACAGGATTGATAGGTAGGCGTTCTCAGGCTCGGCAGCCTCGCCGCGCAGCAGACAGCTTGTAATGTCGCCATCCGTATCGTAGCCGCCGTAGGCAGTGTCCTGTTCGTCCCCTCCGAAGTCGATCGGCTGTTCCTGTGCGGCGGCGTGGTTGATGAACAGATACGCGTGATCGGTAGCGAGGTCGCGAGCCGGGTTTATGCTGGACTGGGTGATCCAGTCGACGGCGAGAGCGGCGGCGTTTTTTCCAAAACCGGATCGAATCTGCGCTTCCAGCAGCTTCTTGCTGAGGTCGGTGGGCTTCAGGGAATCGGCGAAAGCGACGCTCAGCCTGCTTGGTATCGCCAGGTGCTCCGGCCTGATGAAAGGCTTGTCGAGGTAGTGCGTGGCCAAAAATACGAGGTCGTCGGTGCGAATTCCGGCCTCGGAGAGAATAGCCCTCACCATGCCCAGTGTTTGATCTATCGCGAACCACCGGCTACTCTTGATCTTCCCGATGTCGAAGGTGATGTCCCTGACGGCGCTTCTCGACGGCGCTTTTCGGGCGTCTTCTCGGCGCGCGCCGTCAAGGTCGATGAGAGCGATTCTTGCGACCGACTCGCCGATAGCGAAAGGGGTGATCGCCGAGGCGGGGACTGCGGCCTCTTCCGGCACCGAAAAGCACCGGCGACGTGCGTCGATCATCAGCTGCATATGGGAGTCGAAGGTCAAGTCCAGCAACAGGCAGTCGAGATGGCGGCGCCTGGTTTTCGCCGAGGTGCGCGACGCAATGTGCAAGTAGAGGCGAGCGGCGCTGCCTTGAGGTCCAATCGCTGCGTGTAGGTTTTCCCGGAATAGGGCGCTCTTCCTCAGAAGCAAAGTCTCGAGCGCGAGTTTGAACACGCGATGTTGGTCAACGTCCTCGGTCCGCGTCACGGGAATGCCGACCCGGCAGGTGCGGGGCGCTACAAAGTAGTATCTTCGCCCGTCCTGAGCGTCCCTGTGCAGGATAACGTTGACTGACGCAACGCCGCACGATTCGGCGATCAGCCGACGCATCTTCGCCAGGTGCTGTGGCAGCTGTGTCGGCGTGACAGTCTGCACCACCCGCATCGAGCGAAGCGATACCGTGGTGGTGGCGTCCACGTTAAGGAGGTCTAGCAGTTTGCCCGTGGCGGCCGCGGCCGGTTCGGTGATCGTGCAGCCATTCAGCCGCGCAGGATGGACACGCTCTTGGTCGAACTTCCTGATCGTGGCTTGGAAGATTGGTTCAGGCATCGAAAATTTCCTTGAAACGATGGGTGAAATTGCCAGCGTCGTGGCGGTCCTTGAACAAGCTGATGAACTCGATATCGAACGTCGAGCTGCGCACCGGAGGGGCGTTGGTGCCACCAAACGTGTTGATGTACAAGAACAGCACTCGTTCTCCAAGTATCTCCTGAACGGCGCGCGCCTTCGCAGGAGCTCGGTCACGCAGTTCGCTGGAGAGTTTTTGGTCGCTGCCCGGCGTCCAGTGTTTGCTGTCGATCGCGACCAACCGGCCGCTGCGTAGGCGGCAGTAGTGGTCGAACCGCTCGAAGATGCCGAGCTTCATTGCCCAAGCTTCCGGCAGGATTTTCACACCCAACATGGAGATGGCCTCGGCAGTCAGGATTTCACCGATGAACCCCTTGATGAAATTTTGCAGGAAGTGGGGCCTTGGCTTGAAGTTTGTAAAAATCGCGTCGGCCCGCAGGCCTAGTTTGATGCACATGCGTCGGTAGTCGCTCGAGGAGCCACTTTCCAATAGGCTGTTCCGCAGCAATGTGTCGGCAGGGCGGTACAGTTTTCCCTTCGGGCTGCTGGTGTAGTCTCCGATGATTCGGATTGTCTCGCCGCCGTATGTCTGGTCGGTGTCGGTAATACGAAAGAATCGTGGGTCGCCGCCGAAGGCCTCCCCGTCCATATAAAGGTACGAAATGAAATCATCGCGGTTCGCCTCGCCATAGGGCCAGATGGTTTCGTGGAGCCTCTGGACGTAAGCTTTCGGGTCCGTCATCGCCAGGATGCTGCGCATGGTCGCCCAGGTCTGGCAGGCAGGGCCGCGCACCGTCGGGTCGGACGAAAACATATCCCTACGGAAGCTGTCTACGGTGGCGAGGAACGCCATCGCCCGCGCGACCTCGGCTGCTGCATAGGAGTCGAAGTCTGGAATGACTGGACTCCGCTTGGACACGTAATCGCGTGCCGCCAGAATCAGCGTGTGGGGCAGCTTCGCGCTGCGGCGCTCAAATCCGCCGGCGAGGTCGTTTCCTTCGATGATGTCGGGTACGTAGTCGGCGGTCACGTACAGGGTCTGGGTATGCGGCAGAACGCGTCCACGGTCCACTCGGCCAATAGTCTGGATGACGCTAGTGAAGCGCTCAAGGATCATCGCTTGGTACAGTAAATCAAGAGGGCGCTCGCACAGGATCCGGGCGACCTCGTTCATGGTCACTTGGTTGAACGAGCCATCAGAGCGCAGCTGCTTGCACGCCGCCATAAACTGCTCCATTGTCGCGATCTTGCCATCCTTGCGGCGGACGAAGCTGTCGTAGTAGCGGTGGTTAGCCAGCGTGATGAAGTCGTAATCGCGCTTCTCCCCGTTTTCGTAGCAGTGTATCGATAGGCCCCGGTCAGCCGACATGTACCTGGAAACGAACAATAGTTTGTTCTTTTCCAGGTGGGAGTAGGGGGCCAGTGCCGTCTGAAGCCTATCGAGTTCTTCTTCGTCGGGCTCCTTGTCGTCCAAGGCGTCTTGGAATTCCTGTTCGGCCGGAACCATTTCGCCGTCGAGATTCAGCGTGTAATGCGGCGGATACGAGGTAGATCCATAATGCAGTTTCCTGAAGAACTGAGCCTCGTAAACGATTACGACGAGGGGTCTCGGATCATCGGTGCGCATGCCGATGGCCACTGGGTCGAGTTCGTATATTTGCCGCAGCTGGGGATCGGCGCGGCGGACTCCTTTCATACCGATGGCGATGCCGGCCTCCAGGGCGTCGACGATGAAGGTGGCTGTCTGGCAGAAAAACATCCCTGCCTTAGGTCCGGACAGCTCGACCAAGTGCGCCGCTGTGTCGTAGAACGATCCAAGCTCGTTGCGTTTGTGCCGATTCTGCACGTACAGGGCGCTGTGGGTGGGCTCTGGCAGGACGGCTGCAAGCAGTCTTTGGTTGGCTGGACAGACGCCCATCAGTGTGCGGCAGCGCCCGTCCTCGAAAAAGCCGACTTCGACGGTGCGCGGGGACAGGTTGCGCAGTTGTTCCGTGATGGCTTCGTGCTCCGCGGTGAAACCCAGCCGCACGCCGCCAGCAAGTGCTACTTGGTCGTCGATGTAAGGCCGGTTGAACTCCCACACGCCGCCGGAGTCGGAGGTGGCGGACATTGGGTAGACGAGGTTAAGGTGGCAAGGGTTCTCAGCACCGCCGGAACCGAATAAGCCGGACAGCAGGACCGACTCAGGCGAGCGTAGAAGCGCGTTGACCGAGAAATAGGCCGAAAGATATTCTTGGCCCCGGATCGACTGCTCATCGACAGTAATTGTGAAGAAGCCTTTCGCCTGCTCAAACACCAGGTCGTCATTGATGAGAAGGTCCGGCGACGACTCCAGCAAGTCCACGCTCGCTTCAAGCAGCCGGAGCCCGAACGCCTTGTTTGTGAAAATGCGCTTCAGGTCGTTGATCTGCTTCACGTATTCTACGTCCTGCGGATCGACCCTTTGCCCCGGCGGCGGAATCTTGAGCGACGTTCCCGATATTACGAGTGCGGTCCACAGGAGCAGGCGCAGCAGCACGGCTAGACCGAACAGGTCGTCCTGCGCGCCTTCTGGCCTGTACACGAGCTCCAGGTCGCCATTGTCCGGGACAATTCGCACAAACGTGTGCCCCAGCATTTCCTGGTCGACGAGCCGCAGGTTGTTGTCGAAGAACAGGTACTGCAGGTGGCCGCTGATCTCCGCTAGGGTGCTCTTTGTAATCACCAGACGGTGTTTCCCCGACACGATATCAAAAAAGCGGTTCCAGCGGTTGAGTATGTTTGGCTCGTCCTCAAAGAGTTTGTGGTGTTCGATGAATTGCTGGAAGAGGAGGATGCTCTTCCAGCAGTTCTCGTAGTATTCGAGTCCGAAGTTAGCGGCCGTCTGCTGGCTGGCTCCGTCCGCAGATTTCAGAGGGCGCCAGGACTTGTCGAGCAGAGCATAGATTTCGTCGGCCGCCGGACACATGATGCCCTGCTCCAGGCCAAGAAATTTCCACACGACCTCCTTGCAGTCCTCGATGCTCGCCAAATTCCTACGCTGCATGTCGATCGTGGCTGCGATCTCTTCGGCACCACCCACCATGAATTCCAGGCGGTCGAACAGCAAGTTTCGCCAACCGGTCAGGTCAGGCGATTGCCGCGACGAGAACATGCCCCAGTGAAAATAGATTGAGAGGCTTGTAATGGTCGGGAACCAAGTTTGCGGGCTGTCGATTTTCGCGTTCAGCGAGTCGAACATGCGAACGTACCCGTCCTCCTCCTCATCGATGATGGTGATGGTGCCTTTACCAAATTTTTCGTTGACGTAGTGTGTCCACATGACGTGGGAGCCGGGCGTGGGCAGTTCGCGGTCAGCGGCGGCGTTCTTCTTCGCCGACCGTTTTTCTTTAAACCCAGAGTGCGTTGCCATGGCCGGTCCAGTGTTGAACTTAGCATGGCTCATGATAATCGGGCCGGGCCGGTCGTACAAGGCGTAGTCAAGCGGGAAGATGCGTCGGCACAGCCGCGCTGCGATTGGTGCGCGCATCCGGGTGAAGGAAAACCCACTGCCCACGTCGACGCGCGTGACAAGTATACACAGCTTTGTCAGGGTGGCCGCCAGTGCCCGACGTGCCTTGCGCAGAGGTTCTTCCGTTTCGGTATCGAGTACGCCGAACTGTTCGTACACGCCGGTCATCTTTTGTAGCCTGACCGCTGCGCCATGTGCAGCGTCGAGAAAGTCATCGAACATCGGCAGCTGCGCTCTAGCGCTCCGTGTGGAGTTCTTGGCGTAGATCGCTACGATACGTTCCCAAGACACTGTGTCGACTCGCCTGAGGCTGCGAATCTCTTCAATGAAAGGGAGGGCGTCCTTGTTGATGATCTCGCTAGACCAGTGGTCGTCGATTCCTAAGTGAACGTATACGGGCGTTTCAGTCCCTCGAAGCGCGTTCTCGAATTGCGAGCGCGCCTGCTCCACCAGCAACTTGTTCGACGTGGTATAGATCAGCAGCATTCTCTCGGAATCGACCAGCTTGGCGAGCCGGCTGACCTGGTATGTTTTGCCAGAGCCGGTTCCGAAATGAATGCCATACATTCCCGCTCGGGGATTTTCTTGGAAGCGCTGTAGCGGCTCCGTGAAGGCTGCGCTGATGCTGTTCCTAATCCGGTCCGCCTCGAGTCTTTTTTCGGGGGACAGGTTAGTTACATGAGCAGGGATCGATCCGTCGGAACTGAACAGAAGAAGCTGCCGCGAATGGTCGTGGTCGTTTCTCTTTGCTTTCCTGCCCATCATCGTCCCCTTGCATTTGGTTACGCTCGGGCGACAAGCCTAGTATGGCCATCGCCCGGCTAGATACCGAAATAGTTCGGCCACCGAAATCTCACGCGCCGCAGCAACGGAGCTTTTCCATTGCTCATCCATTCCTATGAAGATCGAGGCCAAGTCGGAAACGACGGTATGTCAAATTCGTGGTCAGCGGCGTTAAAGGCGGATCGGGGCCGTGTGCAGTGGGTGAGGCGCGCCTTCGGACCTTGCGCTGATTGGAGCGCTTGCCGTTACTTCCTACACCTGTGGACTGCAACTTAGCTTACGACCCGTTGTCTGAACGGCCCTTTTCTCGGAACGGTAAGATTCTGATGGGGTAGACATAGCGCTTGCTAAAAAGTTCGATCAGTACTCCACTTGCGGTTAATCACGATCGGCGATAATGACAAGCAGCGCCTCAACTAATTGGACCCTGGATCTTCCGAAGAGCAGGTCGTCGTCGATGACCTGGCCCGGCGATGACACGAGCAGATCCGCGCTCAGCTTGAACACCAGGAGCCCAAACGCCTTTTGTGAAAATGCGCTTCAGCTTGTTGATCTGGTTCACGTATTGCACGTCCTGCGGATCGACGTTGTGCGGGGGCGACGGAACTTGCCGGCTGACTTGGTATGTCTTGTCGGCGCCGGTTCCAAAATGGTGACTGTTCAGCGCCTATGCAGTCGGCTGGATAGGATTGCCTGTGAATGCTCGCTGTAGAACTTCCAGCATACCGTGGCCCTGCTTGCGCAGCGTATCAAGGCAGGAGCGAATGACGCAGAAATTGACGGCGCCTTCGACGGTGCGGAAGCAGCCCGAAACCTTTTGTTTTACCTTGGGCATACGCACGGCCCGTTCGGCCACGTTGTTGGTGAACGGTACGGCGAAGTCTCGAATGAACAACAGGACGGCGTCAGCATGTTTGCGGAAGCGCCGAAGGAGATTGCAGGCGACCGATTGCTTGGCGCGGCCGCCCTTCCAGATGGGAAGTTCGACTTCGGGATGCAGTATTTCCCCTTCATCGATGATAGCGTTATAGAGTGTGGTGAACGCAGCGATGTCGGTTTCGCTGAAGCGCTTTCCGGACCGCCGTGCAGCCCAACATAGCTGATTGGCGCTGAGCAGGAAACCTGTCATCGCCTGGGGCCACTGATGTCCCGTAAGCTCCTTCACGTACAGCAGTTCGCGAAGCAAATGCGCGTTGCACAAGGCATGTGTGGCATCGTCCAGTTTCCAGTATGGTGCCCAGCAGTCGTGCATCAGTACGCCCGAGCGATGGGGCAAGATGGCATGCGCAGTGATCGCCTCCATGCCACGCTTGGCATGTACGCCGTACCAAGTGAGCGTGTCGTTGGCCGCGATATGAAGCCAGTGCAGTTGGCCAGCCACACGCAGGCCTGATTCGTCGGCGTTGACCAGCGCGGCGTCGCGCAAATACTGCGCGATCAGATCTACCGTGCCTTGCAATGCAAGGCGCGCTTCGCCTACCCAAGCCACCAGCGTGCCGGGTGAAATAGCGAGACCATACACGTCACGAATCAGCTCGGCGGCGCGAGCAAACGGTAGCATCTGACCCTGCGTGAGGTGGACCGCCAACGCACGCACGTTGGGACCATATTGCACCGGCTCGGTCACGTTAGCTGGGAAGTAAGCGTCCGCCCAGTACCCTGTTGATTTGAGTCTCGAATTGCCTGATGATGGCGTCACACCGCTGGGAAGCGGCGTGTTTTTCAGGCAGTGGCCAGCTGCCCGGCGCAATGCCAGGGCAGGAACTCGTCAACGCGGTTGACGGGATGATCGGCGATGTGGGCTAGCACATGGCGCAACCAGGCTTCCGGGTCAATCCCGTTGAGTTTGGCCGTCCCGATCATTGAGTACATAGCGGCCGCACGCTCGCCACCGCTATCGGCGCCGGCGAACAGATAGTTGCGCCGGCCGATGGCGACGCCGCGCAAGGCGCGTTCGGCAGCCGAGTTGTCGATATCGATCACGCCGTCGTCGCAGTAGCGCATCAGGGCCGGCCACAGATTGAGGGCGTACTGAATCGCCGCCGAGGTATCGGACTTGCGCGAGAGTTTTTCCAGGGAGGCGCGCAGCCAGCGCTCAAGCGCATCAATGAGCGGCCGGGACCTGGCCTGCCGGGCAAGTTGCCGTTCATGCGGCGGCTTGCCGCGGATATCGGCTTCGATCAAGTACAGTTCGCCGATGCGGCGTAAGGCTTCTTCCGTCAATGGCGATGGTCGCGCCACATGCAAGTCGTAGAATTTGCGGCGGGCGTGAGCCCAGCAGGCGGCCTCCTGGATGGTGCCGTCGGCATAAAGGGCATTGAAGCCGGCATAGGCGTCGGCCTGCAGCACCCCGCTGAAACTAGCCAGATGCGTTTGCGGATGAATGCCCTTGCGGTCCGGCGTGTAGGCAAACCACACAGCGGCCGGCGTGGTATCCCCGCTCGCCCGGTCGTCGCGCACGTAGGTCCACAGGCGCGCCGTTTTGGTTTTTCCATTGCCCGGCGCCAGGACGGGAATCGGGGTATCGTCGGCATGCAGCTTGGCCGCTGCAAGGACGTGGCGGCGTATCGCATCGACCAATGGACGCAGCAAGGCACTGGCTGCGCCAACCCAGCTCGCCAGCAAGGCACGATCCAGTTCGACGCCATCGCGCGCGTAGATGACCGACTGCCGGTACAGCGGCAAGTGGTCGGCGAATTTCGCTACCAGGATATGGGCCAGCAGGCCGGGGCCGGCGATACCGCGCTCGATCGGCCGGCTCGGCGCAGGCGCCTGCACGATGCTGTCGCAGCAGCGGCACGTCATTTTTGGACGCACGTGGCGGATCACACGGAAACTTGCCGGCACATATTCCAGCTGCTCGGCCACGTCCTCGCCCAGGTGGCGCAGGCCGCCACCACAGGAAGGACACGCAGCAGCATCCGGCAGGTAGACTTTTTCATCGCGCGGCAGATGGTCCGGCAAGGGTCTGCGGACCGACTGCTTGCGCGGGGCGCGGTCCGGCATCGGCATTTCCCGGGCAGCCTCGGCGTCGTCCGCTTGCAGATCTTCCAGTTGCCGTTCGAGCTGCTCGATCTGGTGATCGAGCTTCTCGGACTTGCGGCCGAACTGCATGCGCCGCAGCTTGGCGATGGTCAGCTTGAGATGCTCGATCTCGGCAGCGCGCGTCGTCAACTGCGCCTCCAGGCCAGCGACCTGGTCGTCGCGTTCCTGCACGCGACGCTCGCTGGCGAGCAGCAAAGCCTTCAAGGCTTCGATGTCATTGGGCAGGTCGGCGGCGTTGAGCATGCGCCAAGTTTACGTGAAGGAGGCGACGTTTACAAGCCCGAGCCTGGCGTCCAGGTACGCTCTGGACGACGCCAGTCGATTCCTTCCAGTAGCATCGACAGCTGCGCCTGGCTTAACGTCACTGTCCCGCTGCTCGCTTGCGGCCAGATGAACCGTCCGCGCTCAAGCCGCTTGGCCAGCAGGCATAGTCCATCTCCTGTCCACCAGAGCAATTTGATCATGTCGCCCCGACGACCGCGAAACACGAAGACATGACCGCTGAAAGGGTCTTCCGCCAGCGCCGTTTCCACCTTGGCCGCCAGGCCGTTGAAGCCGGCGCGCATGTCGGTGACACCGGCGGCGAGCCAGATGCGCGTGCCTGCAGGAAGACCGATCATGCGCGCAGACTTTGAACGACCGTCTTGAGCAACGCCGCATCGACGTCGCCACGCAGCCGCACGATCGCGTCGGCAATCACGATCTCGATCATGCCGCCTGGGACGGCGTCCCGTCGCGCGGGCGCAACTGTGGACCTTGCAGCGGCCGGCGTCTCAGCAAGGACTACGGGCAACAAGGCAGCCGGTGCTGATGCTGCATCGTCCAGCAATCCGGCACGTAGATCGCGCCGCCATTTGAACACCATGTTCGCATTGACCTGATGCGCCAACGCCAGCCTGGAGACGGATACGCCGGGCTCGCAAGCAGCAAGGGCGAGTCGGCGCTTGAACTCGCGTGAATAATTCGATTTGCCCTTGCGGCTGCCTGGCTTTATTTCTGTGTCCAAAATAGTTCCCATCAAAAAGTAGTGGGAACTACTTTGACGGGAACGGAAAACTACGTCCAGACGGTGGAGACAAGACGCTTACCGCAAGGCAAGGCAAGCGTGCACCTGAAGGCGGCGTTCATGGCAAGCCATCAGAGCTATGGGAGTCGGCGGCTGGTCACGGCAATGTCCAACGAGGGGTTTCGAATCGGGCGTTTCAAGGTGCGCAGCCTGATGCGCAAGGCTGCGTTTGAAACCGGTCTGGAAGCGCAAATTCGTTCACACGACAGACAGCAAACACGACTTGCCGATTGCCGCCAATGTGCTCAACCGGCAGTTCAATCCCGCGGCGCCGGACCAGGCCTACGTCAGCGATATCACATACGTTCGCACCGGCGCGGGATGGTTGCACCTGGCTACCGTGCTGGACCTGTATGCTCGCATGGTGGGCTGGGCCATGGCGCCGAGTATGCCTGCCAAGCTGGTTTGCGACGCGTTGAACATGGCCATTCAAAAGCGTAGGCCCGCGCAGGGTCTGATCGTCCATTCGGATCGGGGCAGCCAGTACGCGAGCGAGCTTTACCAAGACCTGCTGAAACAACACGGCTTCGTTTGCCGCATAAGCGGCAAGAAAAATTGTTGGGACAACGCCGTGGCTGAACGCTTCTTCCTGACAACGGTGCAGTGATCTCGTTTTATCTACCAGTTGGCGCGCTTCGCACGCTCCTCGGCGACGAAGGCCAGACAACCGATCCAACCGGGGAGCGTCTTAGCTTCCGCTAGAACCGTTGCAAGGTGCTCTTTGCGCAGCTTCATCTTGCCAGTAGCGATAGCCATCAAAAATTCTCCTGCGGCAGCACCGACTGGATGAGCAGAGTACTGAAGCCATTTGAGCAGAAGCCGCTCCATGTCATGACTCATTTCTTCACTTACGCTGTAGTTCAATTCGACTGGATAGGCAGCTCTCAAAATCGCCGCTTGAATGACGGCGTCGTTGAATCTTGTGAAGGTCTCGGGACAAATGAGTGCATGCTGAAAAAGACCGGTCCGCAAGCTCGTCTCATCTGACTTCGATGCTGCAACACGCGCACCTTGCAAAAGTGCAGCTATCGAAAGAAGCACAGCGGCGCCTAAATTCGCACCTTCGATTTCGGTGCTCCCTTCCCATAGAAAGAAACCCGTCGACAGCAGCAACGGCGTCCCGTTCGAGGTAGGAAGGAAAACCGCGGCGTCTTCGAGCACGCTCAGTTGTTCCAATGCCCGGATGCGCTCACCAATCTGAGGTTGGTCAACCTCTCGCTCCAACATCAGTTCGTCCAAATCTACGAGGACGTCGAGCTCTTCCCCCCATCGGACGGCGCGGTCCAGACGCCCTATCGGAAGTGCGAACTGATATTTAAATTCGTAGCGGCGGTCGTCTAACGACACCAACCCAATATCGCTTTTCAACTGATTCAGGTGCTGCGCGGTTTCAGGCAATACGGCTAGGGCAAGGAACAGTCGTGGACCAGTAGGCTGCTTATGCCGCAGTAGCGCGCTAATCTGCTTGAATACGAAGCCGTTGCCGATAACAGGAGCTACTACTATGACACTACATCGCTCGAGCTTGTATGGAAGTGGCCGACTCGACGTCGCAAGGTCATTGCTCGACAACTTAAATACTTGGGCTCCTGGCATCAACTCCAGCAGAACATCTTCGGCGCACTGTGCCAGCTCCAGTGCAGCATTTGAGACAGCGACGGCCGACGGGCCAGCGGGCGAGGGATACACGATTGCAATCGGTGAGGGAGCGCTATAGTTTCTTAACCAGCGTTTGAGCAGTGAATCGCGACCCGCTTCATCAGAAGAGCAGGCCATTTTCAGCAGCGCTTGAAAATCGAAGGAGAGCGACCAGCGCCCCCTAGGAGTCTGCGCGGCAGAAACTGATGCAATCCGAATGGTGACGAGGTAAACTTGTCAAATGACGACGAGCTACCTTCCATACGATCAGCATCAGCAAATGCTGCTTCCCCATGCTTTGCAAGA
>NZ_VVIW01000048.1 GCF_011682045.1 Massilia aquatica
AAACTCTTCAGTTCAATCTCTGTTTAATGTCCTTGCGGACAGATCGCTCACTCAAAATACTGACAAGCTCATCTTTCGATGCGCCGTGTTTCTTTTTTGTGAACATTTGATAATTTAAGTATTCAACGTCGCTTACGCTTCGTTGGCACCTTCATCAAACGCCCACACTTATCGACTGTTAATTGTTAAAGAACTTGTTCTGTACCGCCTTCTGCCGTTTGCTACGAAGCGTTGTGTTCGTTGCAGCAGAGAGATGAGATTATGCGGCGTTTTGCGTTTTTCGTCAACCTCTTTTTTACTACATCGCCTCGTTCGAGACGCCCTTAACAACCCGCCAACTACTTGATTTCGTTAACGTTTTCTTCGGGGAGGCGAACTATAGCAAACCCTCTGCCAGCTTGGCAAGGAGGTTTTATGTGGTCTGCTGTCGGGCTCACATTTTCGCAACGCAACCGCCGTCAGGCGGCGCGCCGCATGCCTATATATGACGCTCCGACGCACTGCCGTCCAGCAGCCCCATTCCATCGCGTTTTCGCAGCAAGAAAGGCGGCATGGCCAGCGCATGGATTGGCGTGCGGCGGAACGTCTCTACGGCTTCCGCCGGCGTCTCGACAATCGGTTCTTCCCTGCGGTTGAACGAGGTGTTCAACAGCACCGGCACCCCAGTACGCGCCTCGAACTCGTGCAACAGGGCGCGCAGAAAGGGATCGTCATCCGGCCCCACCGTTTGCAGGCGCGCCGTGCAGTCGACATGCGTGACCGCCGGAATGATCCGCACCGCCCGCTCGCGCACGGGAGCGGCGTACTGCATGAACGGCACCGGCCGGCACACGTCGAAAAATTCTTCCGCCCGTTCAAGCAGCACCATCGGCGCCAGCGGACGAAACCATTCGCGTTGCTTGATCTGCGCATTGATATCGTCACGCATCGCGCCAATGCGCGGGTCGCCCAGGATGCTGCGGTGCCCGAGTGCACGCGGACCGAATTCGCTGCGGCCCTGGTATAGCGCCACCACGCGCGCCTGGCACAGCAGGTCGACCATGCGCGCGCGCATGGCGCCCGGATCGTCGATGCGCTCGATCAGCAAGTCGGCGCAACTCTGCGCGGCGGCCTCGATCTGGGCAGCCTGCGGCTCCGGCCCCATGTAGTCGCTGGTCCAGCGGAAATCGCAGGAGGCCCCACCCAACTCGGCCAGGCCATACAGGGCGCAGCCAATGGCCGTGCCCGCGTCGCTCGGCGCCGGTGGAATGAATACGCGGCGAAACGGCGTTTCGCGCAGCAGGCGCTCGTTGGCCGAGCAGTTCAGCCCGGTGCCGCCGGCAAAGCACAGCTTGCGCGCACCGGTCTTGCCATGCAGCCAGCGCGCCACCTCCAGCAGCGCCTCTTCGAATGCCCGTTGCCCCGCAGCGGCCAGGTTGGCGATATCGGCAAAGCGCGCATCATCCGCCCCGCCATAGCGAAAGCGTCCACGCTCGGCCAACAGGTCGCGCCAGCGCTGGGGAATCGTGACCTGGCCGTCGCGCACATCGAGCGGCGGCAGGCGCAGCGCTGTCGCCTTGCCATGCGGCGCCAGGCCCATGACCTTGCCTTCGTTGCCCTCACCCGGGAACATCGCCTGCGTCAGCAGGAAATAGAACATGCCCAGGCCCGCCGGCTGCCGCTCGTCGCGATTCCATAGCTGCTTGCCGAGACACGCAACCCGCTGGCGGTCGGCGCGGTAGAACGACGCCACCTCGCACCAGTCGCCCGGCACGCCGGCCGCGCCCGCCCAGGTTTCGGTCAGGTCGGCCACGCGGCTGCCCTGGCCGTCGATGATCATCACGGCGGCATCGTCGAAGGGGGAAGGATGGAACGCACTATATACATGCGCGAGATGATGCGAGATGCGCGCGCGCCGGCAAGCGGGCGCCAGCGCCAGCGTGCCGGCCAGCTCGTGCTCGTACTCGACCACCCGGGCGAACTCGGCATCGCACGAGTAACACTCGACCAGGATATCGATGGGCACATCGAGCCCGGGCAGGCGCGCCGCGTAAATCTTGCGGACATCATCGAGCCGCCCCCAGTGATGCTTGTGCCGCGTCAGGCGTTCTTTTTGAATCGCCCAGGCCAGCTCGGACCCGTGCATCAGGCAAATACTTGCGTCCTGGGTCCGGTTAATGCCAAGAACCACAGGCGCACCGCCGCCCCCACCCACGCCTTGCCTTACTGACTGCTTCCACATGATGCCGCCTCCGCCCAAAGAAGTGAGTACTCTTCGTTGGAGTGGCGGGCGGCCTGTAAGTTCAACATCAAATCAGCGCAGGCTCAGGGTCTGGCGTTTCCATGCCGGATCTTGCCAGCGGTAGAAACCACTGAGCGCATCGGGCCGGTCCGCCGTCTTTTCCACTGCCAAGGTGTCGATGTCGATGATCTCGAACGACCGTTTGATGCGTCCCTCGATGCGCGCCTCGCGTGCCACCAGCACCTTGGGCGATCCCGGCACCCAGCCCGCAAACTCGGCGTAGCCCAGGGTCGGCTCGATCGGCGCAGGCGGCAGCACATCGATGCGCCAGCCGCCCGCGCCGCGATGGAACAGCCACAGTTCGCGCCAGCCATCGAGCGGCTGCACCGCCAGCGCCAGCGCGTTCGATTGCGCATTGGCGCGCGCCGACGCATTCCACACGATGCCGTAGGTGCAGCGCGATGCCAGCGGCGCGCGCGCGTCGTGCTGCGCGTCGACCAGCAACACGCAGGATTCGCCCGGCTGGCCGGGCCGCGTGACCACATTCAAGCCGGCCGGTGCGGCCACTGGCAGTTCCGCCGCCCAGCGCACGCTGCCGGCGCGCACCGCCGCTTCGGCGTAGGCGGTGCGGTCCTCTTCCGCCAGCTCCGTCTTGTTCACGCTCGCCAGTTCCAGGATGGCGCGGCTGGCCGCATCGGTGGGCGACGCGTTCTTGCGCGCCAACTCGAAGGCGATCGACGACCATACCGCCGCGCGCCGCGTGTACACCCGGTTGCGCACATGTTCGGGCAGGTCCTTCACATCGACCTTGTCGAGCACCTCGGCGCGCCACTGGTCGAAGGCGTTACGTTGCGCCACCTTCAGCGCCGGGTCGATGCACTCGTCGCGCGTGAGTCCCAGCGCCGCCGTGGCGCGCTGGGTCGGCGTGGACGCCAGCGCCAGCACGCGCCGGAACGCCTCGCCGTCGTAGCAGAGCTGAACCGCGCCTTCGCGCTCGTAGCTGCGAATGACTACGCCGTAGTTGGCCACCACCTCCAGGTGCGCGGCCACCACCGCCTCGCTGCGCTTGTCCAGGCGCGAGGAACCGCGCCGCGCCAGCCGTTCGGCCATGCTGCCCAGGGCATCGAACATCTCGGCGTCGATGGCGTTGGCCGGCGCGGCCTTCAGGAACGCCGCCGCGTAGCCGATGCCGAGCGCCTCCGCACCGGGCGTGTCGCGCACAAAACGCACCACCGCCTTGAGTTCGGGCGCTTGCGCCGGCGCCAGCTCGATCTGGCGCACATGGGCCATGCGCACATACCCGGCCCGTTCGCGCCGGTGGTCGTAGACCTGCAGATAATCCATCTTGACGCCACGGATTTCCAGGCTGTCGCCCTGCCACAGCACGGCCTGGGAAGGCGCCGAATCGCGCGGCGCGGCGCGCAGCTGCATCTCGTCGCGCGTGACGATGGCCAGCGCCGCCACCGCGCCCAGGGTAGCGAGCATGCTCATTGTTCCTCCGCCCCGGCGGCGCCTTCAGGGGCGGCCGCCACGATGGCGGGTGCCGCCACGCCCTTGCCCTGCCCCAGCAGCGCGGCGCCGATAAAGCCGCCGTCGGTCGGCGGCGCGGCGATGATCACCGAAACCTTGTCCGACAATTTGTCGGCCATGGTCTTCTGGATCAGCAGCGGGTGGCGCGAGATCACGGCGCCGTCGCGTTCCATCTGCGCGGTGCTGACCTTGCCGACCACTTCCTGGCGGTAGGCTTCGGCGTCGGCCAGCTTGCGGCGCGAATCGGCTTCGCCGGTCGCTTCGATCACGCGCGCCTGGGCCGCGCCTTCCGAGGTCTTGATGCGCGAGGTTTTTTCGGCTTCCGCTTCCAGCCGGCGCTGCTCGATCTGCTTCTGCTTGAACGGCAGCACGTGCGCCATGGCCTGCTCCTGCGCCTTGGCCGCGATGATTTGCTCGTTGCCGGCCGCTTCGGCGGCTTTTTCGCGCTTGATCTTGTCGGCGTCGGCTTCGAGCGCGGTCTGCTTGACCTGCTTTTCCTTCAGTTCGAGCGTGTAGCGCATCTTCTCGGTTTGCAGTTCTTCGGCCAGCAGCGTCTCCATCCCGGCCATGTACTCGCGCGGCAGCGTGATTTTGCCGATCGTGACATGGCGCAGCAAGATGCCGTCGGCCGCCAGCTTGGGTTTGAGTTCGGCTTCGATCGCCTGCTGGATTTCGGCGCGCTTGCTCGAAAAGATTTCGCGCACCGTGTAGCGCGTGACGACTTTGTAGATAACGCCCTGCACCGCCGGGTCGATCACGGCCGTGCGGATATCGTCCGGCAGGGTTCGCGCCAGCGCCGCCAGTTTGGCCGGATCGATGGCATAGCGTACGCTCAGGTTCACGCCCAGCGCCAGCCCCTCGACCGACTGGTACGGCTGTTCGCCGCTGCCGGCCGCCTTGTAAATCTGGTCCAGCGCAGGCAACTGGCGCAGTTCATGCACGCCGGGTATCAGCACCACGGTGCCGTCGCGCACCACGGTCGCCGCGCCGCTCAACTGGTTGATGCGCACGCCGACGTTGCCGCGCTCGATCTTCGCCACCGGCGGATGCTTGACCAGCAGGTAGCCGGCGCCGCCGAGGGCGCACAGCGCCAGCACGCTGCGCAGGCCCGGACGCGGCACCGCGCGCGCGCCGGAACGCAGCACCGAGCCGGCGCCCGCCGCACCTTTCGCGAACACTGCACGCACCGCCAACACCATCTTCTTGATCCGATCGGACATTTGCCTCACCTTTTGAATTGTCGGGCCCTGCACCCGCATGACCCTGAGACGTATCGTGCCCGTCATGAAGTGGAAGTAGCAATCCGCGCGCAAGGCCAGAACCCTCACCGCGCGGAGCTTTGGCCGCGCCGCGTGAGGAAAAGCTCACAGGCCGCATATGACTTTTCGGCCAAAAGCGGGGATACTGGCATCCTTATCAAACAGCAGGAGCAGCACATGCCCAAAGTGGCCGTCATCGAGGACGACCTCCCGACCAGCAACCAGCTGCGCAGCTGGATCGAGGCGGCCAAACCGGGCATCGTCGTCGACCAGTGGTTCAGCCGCGACGAGGCCGAGGCGGCGATCGCGCGCGAGCGCTACGACCTGGTGGTGCTCGACATCGAACTGGGACGCGAGCGCCATGCGGGAGTGGCCATCATCAACGCCATCAACAAGAAGCATGCGACCCCGGTGCTGGTGGTGTCGGCCATGCCGGCCACGATCTACCGCAGCATCATGAAGGCGCTCGACGCCTGGGACTACCTGCAAAAGGCCACCTTCGAGGAGGCCGACTTCACCGACACCTTCCTCGAGATCCTGCGCGCGGTCAAAGAGCGCGACAAGCCGGCCCTGGACGCCGACGAACTGGCCATGGACCCGCTGCGCCAGCGTTCGCCCACCTGGCGCGGCCAGCGCATCAACCTGCCGCTGACGGCGCAGCGCATCCTGGCGGCCCTGTTCGCGCGGCGCGGCCAGGTGGTGTCGTACGAGGAGCTCTACGAGGTGGTCAAGAGTGGGCGCAACCGCGACAACATCCGCAAGCACGTGAGCACCATCCGCGACGCCTTCCGCGAGATCGACCCGGCCTTCGAATGCATCGAGAACGTGCCGATGCGCGGTTTTCGCTGGGCCGACTAAGTGTCAGAACGAGTGACGCAGCGCCGGCGCTGGTTCGTGCCCTATCGCCTGCGCATCCTGCTGCGCGCGGCCTTTCTGCTGCTGGCGCTGGCGACCCTGGGCCTGGCGGTCTCGGTGCTGCAGCAGGAAAAGCAGCTCAGTTACGGCAACTACCAGACCAGCTTTCGCAAGACCGGGGAGCAGATCAGCGCCACCCTGCGCCATCCGGCCGGACAGCTTGCGCTCCTCAATCCACCGCTGGCCGGGGCGGCCGACGCGGGCCTGCGCCCGCTGCTGCTGCCGTTTCCCGCGCTCGACTTCGACGATCAGCAAAAAGTGCAGCAAGCGGTGGCCATGTCGGGCTGCATGCGTCAGTTCGGCGCCAGCGCCAGCCTGTGCGCGGCGATCGGCAACAACCCGTGGGCCGGGGGCTTCATCTACGTGGCCGGCAATGTCGACCTGGCGCGCCTGGTCTCGCACCGCAGCGGCGATGAAGTGCTGAACCAGTCGCACCGGGTGCGCGTGACGGTGTCGCTGCGCGGGCGTACTTACCAGTGGATCGCCCCTTTCGAGGAAGATCCGCGCCAGCCGGGCGGCCCGTACGCCCCCCTGCGCGGCAGGCTGACCGGATTCAACGCGGCCGACGAAGGCCGCAAGCACACCCGCCCCGTGAAGGACTTCCGCGGCTGGATATGGCAGAACGCGCAGTGCAACGAGCCGGCCGCCGGCGCCAGTCCGGACACCTGCCTGCGCAATGCCTTCTTTTCGGTGCGCCTGCCGGTCAGCGTGCTGCAGGAAGACCTGTTCGGCAGCGACAGCACCAGCGAAAGCAAAACCTGGCCACCGCGTGACCTGGATAAAATCCGCGTGAGCGTGGTGGTGCTGGCTCCCGGCGCCGGTGCGGTGGTGCTCGACAGCGACAAGGCCAGCGCGGCGAGCGGTTTCTCGCTGGCCGACCTGGCGCCCATGCTGCTGCCGGGCGAGACGCTGCGCATCGAGAGAGTCGGTACCACCGCCGGTACGGCGCCGCTGATCGAACTGGCGGGCGCCAGCGGCGCCGAGGACGCGTCGCAGCACTTCCTGACGGCCCTGATCCGGCGCCTGCCGGTCGACACCTACGACGCCCCTTTGAGCGCCACCCATCGCATCGCCACGCCGCTGGGCAGCTACGACGTGGTGCTGGCCGGCGACGTGCGCAGCGTCAGCCAGAGCCTGGGCGTAGTGGCCAGCCGCATGGCATGGTTCGTCGGCGCCATGCTGCTGGCACTGATGCTGGCGTGGCTGGTGATCGAAATCGGCATCATCAGCCGCATCAAGGAACTGATCGAGCGCGCCGATTCGGTGGCGCGTACGGTCAAGGAACGCGGCGACGCGTCGCAGCCCGACCTGTCCGACCTGCGCGGCGACGATGAACTGGGCGTGCTGGCCAGTTGCCTGCACGACCTGCTGCGCCGCGTGCGCGAAGATGTCGAGCGTGAAGCCATCCGCACCGAGCAGGAACGCGACATGTGGCACGCGGTCGGGCACGAGATCATGTCGCCGCTGCAGTCGCTCATGGCGCTGCATGGCACCGATGGCGGCGACGGCAACCAGAGCGCGCGCTACGTGCTGCGCATGCAGCAGGCGATCCGCGTGCTGTACGGGCGCGCCTCGCCCAGCGAAGCGTTCCAGTCGACCGTGCTGCAAGTGGCCGAAATCGACCTGGCCGCCTTTTTGCACAACGTGGCCGCCAACGCCCACTGCGCCGGCATCACCGGCGTCGTCTTCCACGGCGCCCCGCAGGCGGTGCTTGTGCGCGCCGACGAGTATTCACTGGAAGACGTGGTCACGCATGTGCTGGTGAACGCGCAGCGCTACCGCCTGCCCGGCAGCAGCATCGAGATTACGCTCGAGGCCAGCGAAACGGCCGCCAGCGTCACCATCGCCAACCGCGGCCCCAGCATCGCCGAGGAAGTCATCGGCACCATTTTCGAATACGGCGTGTCGGACCAGGAAGAAGCGGGTGCCAACGGCAACCGTGGCCAGGGCCTGTTCGTGGCCAGGACCTACATGGCCAAGATGGGCGGCACCATCGTCGCCAAAAACCTCGACGGCGGCGTGGCCTTCGTGCTCACCTTGCAGCGTGGCGCCGCCTAGAATTTGATTGCCTGATTTACAAGCTGTTCTGCTCCGGGTTACTATTCATCTCTATTCAATCATGGGCAGACGCGGTGAGACTGATTCGTACGATTCGCCTGATACGCAGGCAAAAACACAGCACCGTCCACTGCGAAATCGACCTGTGCGAACTGCCCGATGGCGACGCGCGCTATCTCGTGAACGTGCGCCAGGGCCGCAGCGGCGACGACTGGCGCGAGCGCACGCGCACCGCGCAGCCGGTCGACCTGGCAGCGGCGGAGCACCTGTTTGCCCAGGTGCTGGCCGAACGCCAGGCGCAGGGCTTCACCGATGCGCAAGACCTGCCGCCCGCGCAGGCGGACGACATCGCGCCAGCGGCAGCGCTTGACCCCGAGCGGCGCGCGGCCGACGCCGTGCTGCTTGGACGGCTCGACCCCGGCGTGTGGCGGCGCCTCAAAGACGCGCAGCGCACGCGCACCGTATGGCGCATCGGCGAACGGCGCCTGGCGGCGGTGGTGCCGCTGATGGTCAGCCTGATCGGGCGCGGGACCACCGCGCTCGACTACTGCCTGGCCTGGGCCATTGGCCGCTGCGGCGACACCGGCGCATCCCAGGCCATGCGCGAACTGTCCACGCGCGGCAGCTCGGACGCGGTGTGCCGCATCGCCAGACAGGCGTGGCTGCAACTGGCCGATGAAGCGGAACTGCGCCAGCACGCCGACCACCTGACCGCCGCCTGGCCGGCGCACCTGCGCGACGCCTGGGCCGCACGCGACCAGGAAGCCATTGCGCAGCTGTGCGCGCAATCGGACCAATGGCACGCGCTGTCGCTGTCGGACTGGCTCGAACAGCTCGACCAGGTGGCGCTGGCCGATCCGCTGGCGCGCAGCATCCTGCTGGCGCAGCTGCGCCAGGTGCCCCTGCGCGCCGGTACCTTCCGCGCGGTGCGGCACATTTACAAAGCGGCCGAGATGCGCGAGGACGGCGAGCTGTTTGGCCTGATCCACCAACGCTTCGAAACTACGCCGGCACAGACCTCGAGCACGTATGTACGGGTCGAGCGCAAATGGGTGCCGTACGCCGAGATGGCGGCGCGCCCCGACAGCACGGTGGCTTACAGCACGCGCACGCGCGCCTACCTGCTGCTGCGCGGCTGGCGCAAGCTGCGCCGGCTGGCGCAAGACGGCGAGCTGGCCTTCGTCAATATGGCCACTGGCGCGCTGCTGGCGATGGACGATGCCGACGCCGGCCAACCCTACACGCGTGCCGGCCGCTATTACATGCGCGATGGCCGCTACGACAGGCACGCCGACCGCAGCCACGACGCTTACAGCCACTGGACCATATTCAACCGCCTGCTGCGCAGCCAGGGCGCATGGACCGGCAACCGCAGCGGGCGCAGTTGGTTCCAGACCGGCCCGATCCTGCCGGCCAGCGGGCGCGAAGAAGCCTTTCCCGCGCTGTGGGATGCGCGCCCCGGCGCCTTGCTGCTGCTGATGCAGCGCAGCCGCTGCGAAGGGGTGCACGCATTTGCAGCGCGCGCCCTGGCCGACAACACCAGCTTCTGCGCCCAGCTCTCGCTCGACCAACTCGGCACGCTGCTGCGCAGTCCTTACAGCGACACCGCGCGCTTCGCCTTTCACTTGTGCCGCCAGCGTTTCGCCGACGGCGTCCCCGATTCGCGCTGGCTGCAATTGCTGCTGCAATCGAGCCTGCCGGAGGCGCGCACCTTCGCGCTCGAGTGCATCAGCCGCGCGCCCGACCACTACTGCGCCGACGCGCTGCTGGTGGCCGCTCTGGCCTGCTCGCCCGATGAAGCGGTGCGCCGCCACGGCCGCATGCTGTGCCAGTGCGCGCTGGCCCTGCCCGGCCAGGCCGATGTCATCGTCCTGCTGCTGCTCGACTGGCTGGACAACTGCGGCGACCTCGATCAGGCCGAGATGGTGGTTCCCGAGATCGCCGCCGACCTGGTCTGGCTGCTCGACCGCCCCCTGCGCTCGGCCGCCGGGCAAGCCCCTTACGCACGCCTGCTTGCCCTGCTCGGGCACCGCCTGGCCAGCGTGCGCATCGTCGCCGGAGAATGGCTGCTGCGCCATGCCGAACCGGCGGGCGCGATTCCGCCGCAGACCCTGGCGGCGCTGCTGCAAGAGAGCGACGCCGGCGTGCGGGCGGTCGGCATCAAACTATTCAGTGCACTGCCGGAGCATATGCTGGCCGGCCAGGCCTTGCTGTTCGCCGTGTTCTGCACCCATCCGGACGCCGGCGTGCGGCGCGCCATCGACAACGCCTTGCAGCGCATCGCCCCTACCGACGCGGTATTCCGCGCCACCCTGCTGCCGCTGCTGCTCGACACCCTGTTCCAGTCCGAACCGGCCGAAGGCGTGCACGCGGACCTGATCGCATGGATACTGGGGCCGCTCAACTCGGGCGCCGACCATCTCGACCGCGCGCTGCTGGTGCGCCTTTTGTCGGCGCGCAGCAAAGGTGCGCAACTGCTCGGCGCGCAGATGCTGCCGCGCTTCGCTACAACCGATTTCGGCGTGGCCGAATGGGCGCAGTTCGGGCGCAACGAAAACGCCAGCGTGCGGCGCTGGGCCTGCGCGGCCTTTACCGAACACACAGCCCAGGTGCGCGGCCAGATGGAAGCGGCGCTGCGCCTGCTCGACAGCACCTGGGACGATACCCGCGCCTTCGCGCGCGACTTCTTCAGCCGGCAATGCGCCAGCGAAGACTGGACGCCGACCCTGCTGGTGAGCCTGTGCGACCATCTCGACCCCGAGGTGCAGCGCTTCGGACGCACCATGCTCATGACCCATTTCGACGTCGCCGACGTCACCGAATACATGCTCAAACTTAGCCAGCATCCCTCCGCCAACATGCAGCTGTTCGTGAGCAGCTGGCTGGCCAGCGCAAGCGCCGGCGACCTGTCGAAGCTGGAACGCCTCGAACCGTACTTCTTGAATGTGCTGTCGCAGGTCAACCGCGGGCGCGTGGCCAAGAACCGCGTGCTCGACTTCCTGCGCGCGCAGGCGCATGTGTCGGAAGCGATCGCCGCCTTCGTGGCGCGCCTGTTCGCACGCCAGGTGCTCACGGTCGCCATCGCCGACAAGGCGCAGTACATCGAGGGCCTGCGCGCGATCCAGGAACGCTTCCCGGCACTGCCGGCGGTAATGACCATCGAGCAGCCGCGCGCGCACGCGAATCTGCGGGGAGCGCCATGAAGTTCGAATACCGCTACTACGGCGCCAGCACCGTCAGCAACAGTGCGTCCGCCACCGAGATGCGCTTCGCGCCCGACACCTTGCGCGCGCCGACCCATTTCGTGGCCCAGCTGAACAAGCACATTCCCTTTCGCGAGGCCATCTCCGCGCTGCACGACGTGGTAGTGGCCGACCAGCGCTACCAGCCGCCCGACAAAACCGCTTACCTGGCATGGCGCGCGCAGAACGAAGACCCAGCGCTGGCCGAACTGATCGACCGCAACGCGGACCTGCGCGCGCGCATGGCGCCGTTGAACGAAGAACTCAAGGAACTGCGGGCGAAGAAAAGCCTCGTCCTCAAGCCCTTCGCCGCGGCCCAGTCGAAGTACTTCGACTATATATACAAGGCCAATTTCGATGCCTGGGTGGTGCTCGATCCGGTCATCACGGTGCATCCGGACCGCGTGTTCTTCGAGTGCTTCAGCCGCGACGAGTCGAGCTACGCCTCGCTCAGTTGCAGCCACGGGGTGTTCGACCGCGTGGGCGACTTCGCCTGCGGCACCACCAATGTCGACTACTCGGAAGGGCTGTATGGCGAGTTCCAGAAGATCCGCGACTACAAGACAACACGGCTGGCGATCGATCCGACCGGCTTCCAGGTTGCCACCGCGGGTGATCCGTCCTTCAAGGAAGAGAAGATCGACGTACCCGAGACCTGGGTGCGCGGTTTTCTGCAGGTGAGCAGCGCGATGAACCTGCCGGCGCGCAGGCTCGATCTGCATCCGATGGATGTGCATAATTTCTGCCACCTTTTGCGGCGCAAGAAGGAGCGCGTCGGCCCGCGTTCGATCCGTTTCGTCCTCACGCCGGGTGAACCGATCCGCGCGCTGTTCGAGCCGTGGAACGATGAACTGGTGTGCCGCCGCTCGATCTACCAGGGCAATGCGGCGGAAGAGATCCGCATCTGGGGTCGGCGCCGCCTGATGCTGCTCGAACGCCTGATCCCGGTCGCGCACAGCTTTACCGTGCACCTGATGGGCAGCGGCATGCCGAGCTTCTGGATCGCCAACCTGCCCGACATGCAGCTCACGCTTGGCCTGTCCGGCTGGACCGCCAACGACTGGGCGCGCGCCGGCCAGTTCGACCTGCTGGCGCCGCGCGGCGCTGTCGACGACGACAGCAAGTCGCGCATTTTCGCGGCGCTGGGGCAGCGCTGGTTCGCCAGCGCCGACCAGCTGGCGGCCGATACCGGCCTGGCGCGCTCGATGGTCGAGAGCGCACTGACCATGTACACCCAGGCCGGACGCGTAATCTACGACCTGACGCAGGGCGTGTACCGCCTGCGCGAGTTGTCGCGCGAGCCGTTGCCGCTCGACGTGCTGCGCTTTGCCAGCGCGCTGGAAGAAAAGGCGGCGACCCTGCTGGCGGTGCAAAGCCTGAGCGAGCAGGCCAGCGAAGCGCTGCCCGAGGGTGGCCTGCGCCTGCGCGCGCGCAGCAAGGAGAACGGCCGGCCATACCAGGTCATGCTGCGGCTCGATGCCGACCGCCGCATCGTCGACGGCAGCTGCGAGTGCAATCACTACACCCAGAACCGCATGCACAAGGGGCCGTGCGTGCACATGCTGGTGCTGCGCATGGACCAGGCCAGGCGCGACGCCACGCTTGACGCTTGATGCGCCATGAACGCACTTTTACTAAACCACGGATTCAAACCAATGCTTGAGGAGCCCGGAATTCACCTGTTATACTCGCATCAACAAGCACGGTGGGATGGCTCTTGCAAACCGGACGGCGGATCGCCGTCCACGTTGTCAGCTCTTCCCACGCGTCACTGGCACGCTCTTCACTGTGCCGTACCATCACCAGTAGCGCGACACGGTTTGGCTTCCCTGAAGCCGATCAGCGCCACTGGTGCGGTACGGCGTCGAGTGGAGCGCTCCAGTCCTGCAGGCCCTTCGATGATTGTCCCGCCGTGCTTGGGTAGTTTGCGTTTTACCGACAGTGTTTTCCGTGGTGCTCTTCGCGAGACCAGGACACGATGACTTCCCCCACTCCCTCTCCCTCCGAACTGACGCGCGCGCAGTTGTACGAACGCATACGCGGCAGCTCCAAAGAAGAAGTCGTGCTGACCGAGATGCAGCGCCTGGGCTTCTGGCCGGCCGACAGCGGCCAGCCATCGGTCGAAGCGGACCTGATCAGGCGCGAAACGGAGCTCACGCAAGCCTTGCAGAAGCTGGGCAGCGAGCTGCATCACCTGCAAAATCCGGAAGCGGCGCTGCGCATGCTGCGCAAGGAGCGCATGGCCAAGGCCAAGGCGCGGCGCGAGGAAACGCGCCAGAAACGCGCGCTGGCACGCTTCGAAAAAGCCCAGGTGTGGCACCGGCGGCGCGAACACGAGGTGCTGTATCTGGGCGCGGGTGTGTCGGGCGGCTTGAACCACACTGAGAGCGACGCCGCCAAACTGGCCGGGCTGGCGATGCCGGTGCTGCACAAGGCCGAGGAGCTGGCGCAGGCGATGGGCATTACGCTGTCGGAGCTGCGTTTCCTGGCGTTCGAGCGGCGCGTCTCGCGCATCAGCCATTACCGGCGCTTTGCGATGCCAAAGAAAACCGGCGGCGAACGGATCATTTCTGCGCCGATGCCGCGCCTGAAACGCGCCCAGTACTGGGTGCTCGATAACGTGCTGGCGCGCGCGCCGCTGCACCAGGCGGCGCACGGCTTCGTGCCGGGCCGTTCGATCGTCAGCAACGCGGCGCCGCACGTCGGCCAGGCGGTGGTGATCAATCTGGATTTGAAGGATTTCTTTCCGTCGATCGGCATGCCGCGTATCAAAGGCGTGTTTGCGCAGCTGGGCTACAGCGAACAGGTGGCGACCATCCTGGCGCTGCTGTCGACGGAAGCGGCGACCGATGAAGTGCGCATCGATGGCGAGACTTTTTTTGTCGCGCACGGCGAGCGCGCGCTGCCGCAGGGGGCGCCGAGCAGCCCGGCGTTGACGAATATTTTGTGCAAGCGGCTCGATGCGCGCCTGCAGGCTTGCGCGGCCAAGCTGGGTTTTCGCTATACGCGCTATGCCGACGACCTGACGTTTTCGGGCGATGCCGAGGCGCGCAAGCTGGCCGGCAAACTGCTGTGGCGCGCCAAGCAGATCGTCATCGACGAAGGGTTTACGCCGCATCCCGACAAACAGCATGTGATGCGCGATGCGCAGCGGCAGATGGTGACCGGGATCGTGGTCAATCAAAAGCCGTCGCTCGAACGCGAAACCTTGCGGCGTTTTCGCGCCACGCTGTTCCAGGTCGAGAAAGATGGACCCGAGGGCAAGCAGTGGAACGGCAATACGAATGTGATCGAGGCGCTGGAAGGGTATGCGCAGTTTTTCAGGATGGTCGATCCGGCCAAGGGCTTGCCGCTGCTGGTCCGTGTGCGCGCGGTGCGGGCGCGTTGGGGCGCGGCCGGCGTCGAGATGAAACTGTCGCAATCGAAGCGCAGCAGCGCGTTCCGGGCGCTGTCGGCGCAGGGCAAGGCGCCGTGGGATGGCTGGTGGCAGGCGACTGTGGCGTCAGCACCGGTGCTGGAAAAGACCGCCGTCCAGTTGGCCGATGAAAAGAAAGCCCGCAAAGCTGCCGAGGCGCCGAAGGCACCCGTCAACTTGACCAAACGTGCCGGCGCTGTTGCAACGCGTCCGGCGGCGAGTGCGCCGGTGGCGATCGACGCATCGTCGGTCCCGGCGACTTCCGGCAAGCCGGCAGGCGATAACAGTCTGCGCGTGGTGATTGCCGTGCAGGCGGCGCTGGTTTTTGCCTTTGCGCTGGCCACGCAGCGCGTGGTGCCGTTCATCTGCATGGCGGTGATCGTGCTTCAATCGGCGATTTTTCGCAAACCGCGATGGGGATGGTTTATCTTTATTGTGGCCGTGTGGAGCGCCATTACCCTGATGTGGTAAGCAGAGGCTTGAACGGAAGGGCCGCTGAACCGCTATTCCAGCGTATGCGGCTCGTACCACACGTCCTCGTAGCCCTCGTTGTCGATCATGAATTTGTATCCGGGTGCTAACGCCAGGTAAGGCAACACCTGAGGCAGCAGTTCCGCAATATGACTCTGACCGACAGGCTGATAGAAATTCTCGTCTTCCGAGAACTCACCCCCGAATATATACCAGCCGTCCACGCCGTTTTCCGGCGTAATACGCACGCCGGTGATCGGCATCAGGTGAAAGGTACCAAGAGCCAGGCCCGCTTTCATCGCAGGATCCGGAAAGACGCATGCCGAGCCATACTTTTCGCACACCTCCACCTGGCGATCCAGGGTAGCTTCGCTGCCGATATACGCATCCATTCTACATGTCCCCTTCCATTCAAATTTTTGGACGAAAAAAAACCCCGGTTTGCACTAAGCGCGATCTTGAGCGCGCTTAGGCTTACCGGGGTCTTTCTCTTATAACTAGCCTGACGATGACCTACTTTCACACTGGTTGCAGCACTATCATCGGCG
>NZ_VVIW01000049.1 GCF_011682045.1 Massilia aquatica
AACTCCCCGATGCAAGGAGCATCGGCTACCAACATTGTCGCCTCCATCGCCGCCTCCACAATCTGACATTATCGCTTCGACATACGCCAACGACGAAGGTTGCAGAAATGTGGGTACACAGTAGCGCGCAGGCGGGGGTCCATGGCACCTGTGCTCATGGGTGGTATGCCCCCCGCCTGCGCGGGAGAGACGGTGGTATTGGCGACGTTCAGCGCTGGTGCATGCTGGCCGGTCGGGACGTAAAAAAGCCGCGTACACCCTGGCGGGTGAACACGGCTTTTTCCACCATGGCGCCGGCCTGGAGACCGGCGCAAACAGCGCATCTTAATGGTTGTGCAGGAAGCTCTTGAGCTTGTCCGAACGCGACGGCTGGCGCAGCTTGCTCATCGCTTTCGCTTCGATCTGGCGAATCCGCTCGCGCGTGACGTCGAACTGCTTGCCCACTTCTTCCAGGGTGTGGTCGTTCGACATCTCGACACCGTAGCGCATACGCAACACTTTTGCTTCGCGCGGGGTCAGCGAATCGAGCACTTCCTTGATCACATTGCGCATCGAGGCGTGCAATGCGGCGTCCAGCGGCGCCAGGGTGGCGTTGTCTTCGATGAAGTCGCCCAGTTGTGAATCGCCATCTTCGCCCATCGGCGTTTCCATCGAAATCGGCTCTTTGGCGATCTTCATGATCTCGCGAACCTTGTTCTCCGGCATTTCCATCTTCAGGGCCAGGGTCGCCAGGTCCGGCTCGCTGCCGGTTTCCTGCATGATCTGGCGCGAAATACGGTTCATCTTGTTGATCGTTTCGATCATGTGCACCGGCACGCGGATGGTGCGCGCCATGTCCGCGATCGAACGCGTGATCGCCTGGCGGATCCACCAGGTTGCATACGTCGAGAATTTGTAGCCGCGACGATATTCGAACTTGTCGACCGCTTTCAGCAGGCCGATATTGCCCTCCTGGATCAGATCGAGGAATTGCAGGCCGCGGTTGATGTACTTCTTGGCGATCGAAATCACCAGGCGCAAGTTGGCAACCGTCATCTCGCGCTTGGCGTGACGCGCACGCTTTTCGCCGGCGGCCATCTGCTTGTTGATCTTGCGCAGGTCGGCCAGCGGCAATGCCACGCGCGCTTGCAGGTCGATCATGCGCTGTTGCAGTTCCTTGATCGCCGGAACGTTACGGCTCAGCACCACGCTGTACGGATAGGCGCAGTCGACTTCGCGGTCGACCCAGGCCAGGTCCGTCTCGTTGCCCGGGAAAACCTTGATGAAGTGGGCGCGCGGCATGCCGCAGCGGTCCACGCAGATCGCCAGCACGGCTTTTTCGATATGGCGCACTTCATCCATCTGGCCGCGCAGCGTGTCGCACAGCTTTTCGACGACCTTGGCGGTGAAGCGGATGCCGAGCAGCTCGTTCGAGATGACTTCCTGCGCCTTGACGTAGTTCTTGGTGCCGTAGCCATCTTTCTCGAAGGCCTTGGCCATCTTGTCGAATTCGGTTTCGATGATCTTGAACTTGTCGAGCGCGTTCTTGCGCAGCTGGACCAGCTGTTCGGCCGAGAAACCAGCCGCGCCGCCATTGGCGTCGCCGTCTTCTTCCTCGACTTCTTCTTCCTCTTCTTCGTCATCTTCCGACGGCGCGGCGTGCACTACCGGCGCGGCCGGGGCCGAGCTCTCGTTGTGATCGACGAAACCGTCCACCACTTCGTCGACCTTGAGGTCGTCGTTGGCGATCTTGTGCGACAGCGCGATGATTTCGGCGATCGTTGTCGGGCAGGCCGAAATGGCCTGGACCATGTCTTTCAGGCCGCCCTCGATGCGCTTGGCGATTTCGATCTCGCCTTCGCGCGTGAGCAGCGCGACCGCGCCCATTTCGCGCATGTACATGCGGACCGGATCGGTGGTGCGGCCGAAGTCGGAGTCGACCGTCGACAGCGCCGTGGCCGCAGCCGCTTCGACTTCGTCGTCGCTGGTGGCGGTGGCGACCGTATCGGTCAGCAGCATCATTTCGGCGTCCGGCGCGCGCTCGTAGACCGCGATGCCCATGTCGTTGAAGGTGGCGATGATGCCTTCGACCGCTTCCGGATCGATGATGTTTTCCGGCAGTTGATCGTTGATCTCGGCGTAGGTCAGGTAGCCGCGCTCCTTGCCCATGTTGATCAGGTTCTTGATCTGCTGGCGCCGGCGTTCCATATCCGCTTCAGAAGCTTTTGGATCGGCGGCCAGCATGCCGTTCACGCCACCCTTGGCTTTGCGTTCCTTGGCTTTCGAGACCGCTTTCAGTTCGGCGCGCTCGACCGCGTTGAGCGCGGCGACTTCGTCGTTTTCCGGCGTGAATTCGCTCGGTTTACGGCCGCGGCGGCCCGGTACCTTGACCGATGGCAGCAAGTAGCCGGAGGTATCGATCGCGGCCAGCGCGGCCGCGTCGGTGGTCTGGCTGACGGCCTGGCCGGCGGTCTGGATCATGGTCGGTTCCGGGTCCATCTTCTTGACCGCAGTGCGCGCTTTGGGCGCCACTTTCATGCCAGGCACCAGGTCGGCATCGACCCCGGCGACCAGGTCGGGGCGCACGGCCAGCTTGGAGCGCTTGCGCACCACCACCGGCACGGCGGCGCCGTCGGCGGCCGGCGCGGACGCCAGCATGGTCTCGGCGCTGTAGGCGCCTGCGTCCTGGACCGCGTCCTGGACCGCATCCTGGGTGATTGCGGCAGGCGTGCCCACCTCGACCAGCTCGACCGGATCGGCGGCAGCCATCACCGCAGCCAGGCGCGAACCCTTCTTGACCACCGTGACCTTGGCCGCCGCTTCCGTTTCGAGGAAGTAGGAGGTTGCGGTTTTCGGTACGGCCAGTTGGGCACTGCTCTTGCGCGGCGCTTTGGTGGCGGTCAGGGTCAAGGTCTTCGCGGTGTTCTTCATTAAAACTCCAGTCAATAATCCACCCGGGCCCGGCGTACCGTGCTCGATGGAACGTGTATCAGGATGGCCCTAGCTAAGGGCGATGTAGCCGAATTGCAAGCACGACCGGATGCATCGATGGCCCTGTTGGGCGTACCCCGTGCGGGGGTGCTGTGGTGCGTGTGCTATGATCAAAATGGCGCTGTGCATGGCGGAACGAAAAAAAACCCGTGGCAAAACGGGCTTGAATCTATTTTCAGATGAAGAACAGAGGAGACAGTCACCATTATGCACCACGGAGAGATATCGCGATAATTGATATATCGAATACCAGATATAAGCCAAAGATATAATCTTGGCCGATACCGCCGGTGCCGGGACGCCCTCTTCCAACTGGCTGAACCTTCTGCGCTTCGTCAACCCGCGCGCAGGACAAGAGGAGCATTATACACGATTCCCCGGTCTTCCGCGCATGCGCGCAACGTCCAAAAGCGAATAAAATCCGCGCACGCGCCTATGGCCGCATGCTATCCTTCCGGTTCCAGCTCTTACAATGAAGTCAATGAATACAACTAGTCTTGCCGCCGAGTCCGCGGACGTTCCTGTCACCGCCCCGGCTAACGCACCGGCTACCGTGTCGGATACCGCTCCGGCTACCGCTCCGGCTACCGCTACCGCCCCGGCACCCGCGCAAAGCGCGCGCTCCCTGCTCAAGCAATTGCAACAACAGTTCCCTGCTTTCCGCGATTGCCTGCCCCTGGCTATCGGCATCGACAAGCAACTGCTGGCGCGCATTCCCGGCCTCGACCGCAAGGCCATGCGCGCCGCGCTGGGCATCCACACCGGATCCCTGCGCTACCTGCGCGCGATGGAAAAAGCCACGGTGCGCTACGACCTCGACGGCGTTGCCGGCGCGGAAGTGACCGACATCCACCGCACCCACGCCAAAGAAACCTTGCAGCAGCGCTTCAAGAAAGAAGCCGAGCGCAAGAAGGCCGAACGCGACGCCGCCCAGGCCGACGAAGCGAACCGCCTGCGCCAGGAAAAGCTGCTCCAGCTCGCCTCCAAGTTCTCGCGCAACGGTTGATTTCCGCCGCAATGACGAGCGATCCGGACGCGCTGCTGCCGCCTTACGACGGCATCACGATGGCCAAGGTGCGCATGGTCCGCTCCGAACAGGATGCGGCCGAGGCGCTGGCGGCGCTCTCTTCCACGGACGTGCTTGGCTTCGATACCGAATCGAAGCCGACCTTCCTCAAGGGAGAGCAGTCGACCGGCCCGCACCTGGTGCAGCTGGCAACCGACGAGCTTGCTTACCTGTTCCAGATCGGCGGCAAACCTGCCGGGGCGGCCGTCGAGGTGATCAAGGCCGTGCTCGAATCGACCACCATCCTCAAGGTGGGTTTCGGTTTGAAGGATGACATCCTGCGCCTGCAAAGCAAGCTCGGCATCGGCACCCACAACGTGCTCGACCTGTCGAACGCGCTGCGCAAGGGCGAGCGCAACACCCTGGGCGCCAAGACCGCGGTAGCGCGTTTCTTCGGCCAGAAGCTGCAAAAATCCAAGAAGATCACCACCACCAACTGGTCCTTGCCGCGTCTGAGCGACAAGCAGATCCTGTACGCCGCCGACGATGCGCATGTGGCCTTGCGCGTGTACCGGCGCTGGCGTTCGGACCAGGCGGCGGCCAAGGCCGCCACCTGAGCATCCGGCCTGGCGGCGCCCGGCGGTCGCCCCATTCCCTGTCTATTTGGCCCAGTTACTGACCTGGTAAATTTCCTTCTCGCTTTTGTCGAGGCGGCGCAGCGACAGCGGTTCGCGGATCGTGGTCATCGCGTATTTGGGGTTGACTATATCCATATGCGCATGTGAGAGCAGGATCAGCGGCCGGCCCATGGTATCGAGCAGCACGTTATCGGTCTTGTAGACGCACTCCTCGCGTAAATCGAGAGGCTGATTGGTATTCAATACCCCGGCTGACTTCGGCAGGCAGCGCAACTCGACCTTATTCACCGTGCGCGGCTCGGTATGACGAGGCGTGCCTGTATCCGGCTTGGACGCGTAAGGCGATTTCGGCGGCAGATCGGTCATGTCTTTCACCTTGCCGTTCACGATCGAGGTCGACTTGCCGCCATGCCGGATCTGCACCAGGACTTCTTTGCGGGTGCGCAGGCTGTACGCGCAGCCATTCTCCGGGACCATCTCGCCTTTCTCCTCGCCACCAAGCCGCTCGGTGATCACCACGGTCGAGCTGCCGTTGCCAATCCAGGTCTCCCGCTCATCCATGTAATCGGCGGGGGCCACCGGAAACGGCTTGACCGGCATGTTGCTCAACTTGGCAAACTCGACGCAAGAGAGGTAGGCAGCGTCGTGCATCATCTTGAGCGCCTGGTTCGGTGGTTCCTCGCGCTGGAGCAACACCACTTCCCAACTGGCCCCTTGCCCCGATCCGGCGGAGGCGGCAGGTGCATCCGCGCCCGGCGCCGGCGACGCCGCATCCGGCGACTTGCCGCACGCGGCCAGCAGGGCGCAGGCGAGCAGGGAAAAAGAAAGCAAACGATGCGTCATGGAAGTTATCATTCTATATAGGAAAAACCGGATTCTACCCTATAATGATGCCAACTACACAATACATTGCTGCGCCTGCACCTCGTCGCACACCCTGGCCAGAGCCTCGATCTCGATCAAGGTTTGCGGCGACGCCAGCGAGGCGACGCCAATACCGGTCAGCGCCGGACGCGATGCGCCGAAGTATTTGCTCATGATCGGCGCCAGTATCTCCATATAGTCGCCCAGTTCGCCGCGCACATACACGCGCAGTTGCAGCACATTGCCTGTTGACGAACCCGCCGCATCGAGCACCGTCAACAGGTTCTGCAAGGCGCTCTCGGCCTGCTCTGCGATGCCGCCGTGTCTGACCTGGTAATGCGTATCCCAATCGACCTGCCCCGATACAAAGACAAGCCCACTGCCGCTATCGACCGCAGCCTGCGACATGCCGAACGGTGCGCCGTCATACAAGGCGGCGGGATTGATTTGTTTGATACGCATGAACGACCTCGCTGAAAGAGAATGAGGCCGCAGTATGCGGGCGCGCCGCCCGGCTATCAACCGAGGCGCGCTTGTAAGCGATACAAGCGAACGCATGGTCAGATCGACAGCAGGCGCACCCTCTCCAGCAGCCAGCGCAGGAAGGGATCGTTGTTCGCGCTTGGGTGGTAGGCCGCCACGACTTCGTAGCCGGGCGGGTATTTTTCCAGCGGGATGTCGAACAAGCCATCGCAGGGCAGCAGGCGGGTTGGGATGAAGCCGACCATGCTTGACTGCTTCAGATAATCCATCGCCATGAAAAACGATGGCGCCGACAGCACCACCTTGCGGCGCAAGCCCTGCCGCTCGAACCAGGTATCCGCCGATCCCTTGAAGCTGCCGATGCCGGGCGAGGTGATGATAAAGTCGTAGTCGACCACCTGATCGAGCGCCATCACGCCGCCGGCGAGCATGGCTTGGTCGGCCGACACGCAGCGGTACTGTTCGATGAACAGCGGCTCGGAGATCAGCCCTACCGGCACGTAACCGTCGGAGGTGAACGCCATGTCAATCTCGCCGCGCTGCATTTTTTGCGTCAGATGATTGACCTCGATGCCGCTGACAATGATTTTCACCTTCGGCGCCAACTCGCGCAACTCGCGCAGCAGCGGGCCGACGATGACTTTTTGCGTATAGTCGGTGGCGCAGATGGCCAGCGTGCGTTCGATCTGCGCCGGCGTGACCGAGCCGGGCGGCGGAATGGCGCTGATGTGTGCCAGCACCTGCCCGATATGCGGCTCGATCAAGCGCGCGTAAGGCGTGGCCGCCATGCCGTGCCCGGTGCGCACGAACAGCGGGTCGCGCAACAGCGCGCGCAGTTTCTTCAATTGCAGGCTGATCGCCTGCTGCGACACGCCCATATTCTCGGCCGCCGCCGACAGCGTGCCGTGCTTGTACAAGGCAGCGAGCATTCGTAAGTGATTGATCTCCAGCTTGTCGATCATGAACGCCTTTCCTGCCTTTCCCGTGAATGGTCCTGCCCCGCCCTGATCCGCTTTTTCGCCGCGCGCTGCACCTGTCGTGCCCTGCCCCGACGCGCTATGATGCTGTCACCGGTCACCTTATCAGAGAATCATCCATGCGAATCACCCCTACCCGCGCACTTGTACTGGGCGCGCTTGCGTTCGGCACGCTCGCTGCGGCCCCGCTGCATGCGGCCGAGCGTCCCGCCGTGCTGCCGGACACGATGTCGCAGCGCCTGCTGGCCTGCGCCTCCTGCCATGCGAAAAAAGACGTCAACGACGCCTACTTCCCGCGTATTTCCGGCAAACCGGCCGGCTATCTGTACAACCAGCTGCTCAATTTCCGCGAAGGCCGCCGCCAGTATCCGCTGATGACCTACATGGTCGATCACCTGCCCGACGCCTACCTGCACGAGATCGCCGCCCATTTCTCCGCCGAACACTTGCCGCCGCCACCGCCGCAGGCCACCTCGTCCACGCCCGCCGTGCTCGCGCGCGGCCGCCAGCTGGCCCTGCAGGGCGACCCGGCCCTCAAAGTGCCGGCCTGCATCGCCTGCCACGGCGACAAGCTGACCGGCGTGAGCCCGGCGATTCCCGGCCTGGCCGGCTTGCCGCGCGACTATATCAACGCCCAGTTCGGCGCCTGGCGCACCAAGACGCGCCGCACCCACGCACCCGACTGCATGGCCGTCATCACCGAACGCCTCAGCCTGGAAGACGTCAACGCCGTGTCATCCTGGCTCGGCACCCAGCAAGTTGCGCCCGAGGCCCGCCCGGCCGCTACCATCGCGCGCCCCCTGCCGATCAACTGCGGCAGCGCCCCGGACTAAGCCAGGAACCGATCCATGAAAAAGAAAATACTCATCAGCCTGGCGCTGCTGGCCGGCGCGCTTGGCGTGGCCGCAGCCGTCGCCTGGCCGCGCAACGACTTCATCGCCTCCAAGTCACCGGCCGACTTCGCGCCGACCGCCCAGAACATCGCCCGTGGCGCCTATCTGGCCAAGGCCGGCGACTGCATGGCTTGCCACACCGTGCGCGGCGGGGCCGAATACGCCGGCGGGCGCGCCCTGGAAACGCCGTTCGGCAGCCTGGTCGCGCCGAACATCACCTCCGACCGCGAGAGCGGCATCGGCGCCTGGAGCGCCGACGACTTCTGGAACGCACTGCACAACGGCAAGTCACGCGATGGGCGCCTGCTGTATCCGGCCTTCCCGTACACCAATTACACCAAGGTCAGCCGCGCCGATTCGGACGCTCTGTACGCCTTCATGCAGAGCGTTCCCGCGCAAAAGGCGCCGAACCAGCCGCACAAGCTGTCGTTCCCGTATAACCAGCAAATCATGCTGGCCGGCTGGCGCCTGCTGTACTTCAAGCCGGGCGAATACGTGCCGGTCGGCACCCAGAACGCGCAATGGAACCGTGGCGCCTACCTGGTCGAGGGCCTGGGCCACTGCGCCGCCTGCCACAGTACGCGCAACAGCTTCGGCGCCAGCGAGGAAGGCTTGTCGGGCGGACTGATTCCGATGATCGGCTGGTATGCGCCATCGCTCACCTCCGACGCCGAAGCGGGCCTGGGCAGTTGGGAAGTGCCGCACATTGTCGACCTGCTCAAGACCGGCATCTCGCCGCGCGCCACCGTGTTCGGGCCGATGGCCGAAGTGGTGCAGCGCAGCCTGCAGCACCTGGAAACCGGGGATGTGACGGCGATGGCGGTGTATCTGAAGTCGCTGCCGGCCACGCCGGCGCCGGTGATGGAGGCATCCACCGATCCGCGCGTGATCACGGTGCTGGCGCAGGGCAAGAAACTGTATGAGGCGAATTGCATCGAGTGCCACGGCGCCGACGGCAAAGGCTTGCCGCCGCACTATCCGCCGCTGGACGGCAACCGCGCGCTGACCATGAAGGAAGCGGTCAACCCGATCCGCATCGTGCTCAACGGCGGCTTTGCGCCGGGCACGGCCGGCAATCCGCGTCCGTACGGCATGCCGCCGTACAGCCACCTCATGGACGATTATGAAGTCGCTGCCGTGGTGAGCTACCTGCGCAATAGCTGGAGCAACAAGGCGCCGCCGGTGACGGCCTCGGAAGTCAACAAGTACCGGGGCGTGCCGCTCGATTGAGGCCGATTGCGACCGACCTCTACGGCCGCCCCGCATCGAAGCGCGCCGACAGCACGTCGCGGTAATACACCCCGGCCGCGTCGTTGCCGCCGATGACGAACAGGCGCCCGTCCACCTCCACCGCCCCCAGCCCGGCGCGCCCGTTCGGCAACTTGCCGGTGGGCGCAATGCGCCAGCGGCCCAGCGCGTCCGGCAAGCTTTCGTTGCGCTGGACATAGGTATAGTTGATCCAGTTGGCGTAGGCCCCGGTGCCCGGCTGGCCGCCCACGGTCAGCAGCAGCGGCGCCTGCGGCCCTTGCGGCGACGGCACGAACACCGAGGCGTGGCCGTACAAACCCGAGGTCAGGCGCGCGGGCGAGGTTTGCCATGGCGCCAGGGTGCCGTCCGGACGCGGCGCCGCGACCTGCACGTCGTCGTACACATCATGCAAGTCGAGGTCGCCCCAGCCACCGATCGTCACGATGTGCTTGCGCACCGCCAGCGCCTGGGGCGAACTGCGTCCACCTTTCATGTGGAAGTTAGCGGCCTGCCAGGGACCGAGCGCGCAGTCGGCGCCGACTTTGGCGACCTCCACGGTGTCCAGGTGCACTGTGTCAGCGCCGATCTGGGTTACCCCCGCCACCGCATACAAAAACGTGCCCTGCTCGCCGGCAATGGCCAGCAGGCTGTGGTTCGAGCGCGGCGTTTTCAGGCGCGCCGGGCTGGTACTCCAGGCCGACAGGCGGCCATTGGCCTGGATGCGCGCGAACTGGACATCGTCGTAGTAATTGAGCGAGGTCGGCGTCGACGAGCTGCCGCCACCGAGGAACAGGCAGTTGCCGGCCTGCGCCAGCGCCGTTCCCGCGCGCGCTGTGGCAAATGCCGGTTCGACGCTCCACGCGCCGAGGCGGCCGTTGGCCCCGACCCGCGACAGCAGCACGCTGTTGTAGTAAGTCACCACCCCGGTCGCCGCGGTGAACTGGTAGCCGCCGGCAACGTAGACATTCTTTCCGGCATTCGTGACCGCGTGATAGGTGCGCGCTTCCGGCAGCGATGGTTCCGGCTCGAACGGGCAAAAGGCGGGCGCGTCGGGCGGCATCCACGACTGGCGGCAGTCGCTGTGCTGGGCAAACGCGGCGGGGAGGATCAAGGTGGCGAGGAGGGGCGCGTACAGCGGTTTCATGGTCAGCTCCGGTTCGATTCCATGCCGGGATGCGCGGAGGAAAAACTTATCGGGAAGCCTGCTTCACCGGCATGCCTGCAGAAGCGAGCTGCGCATTTTTTACGAGGTGGTTCGTCATCGTAGTACGGGTCGAAGACCCATGATTGATCTGGATCAAGCCAGGGATAGACCGGGCACGTCCTTCGGCCGGCCGGGGGCGTGCGGCACGGCGCTATCGGCCCGGTACAAGACCTGCATAAGCTAATCTGGAATCAATCGTTCGGATACGACGCCAAGCTTGCTAGGATAGGCATGAAAGACTAAGGCAGGAATTCCTGGAGGGCTGCGTGATGGCGATGACAATGTTGGAAGAGAAAGCGGTCCCGGTGTCGAACGTGCGGGACCTCAAGCAAGAACGACAGCGGCGCGCGGCGCGCCGCATGGCGATGCAGGCGATCGCCATGCAACGCGCCTATCCGTATCTGTTCGGTTTTATCAGATACGGTTAACTGCGCGTCACACCGTGCATGACATGACCGGCGAGCCGTTGCAAGTAACCATCATCGGCATACCGAGCTGCATCATTTTTTCCATCAGCTTGCAGCAGCCGTTGAACGCGTCCATGTTCATGCCCTGGCCCGGGGCCATCTGGCACATCATCATGTCGGGCTTCTTGTCGAATTTGACGGTGCACATCATCGACGGCATTACCGCCATCATCATCGGCATCATCATCGGGGTGCCCGCCGGCGACGCAGCGCTGACGCCAATCATGCACATATTGCCTGCTTGAAAAGCCAGCGGCATACCGGCCTGCACCATCATCTCGATCATCTCGCAACTGCCCTGGAAGTCCGCCTTGTCCATGCCCTGGGCAGGCTTGAATTCGCATTCGGTTTTGCCGGCGCTCATTTTCATGGTCATCGTGCACATCATCATCGGCATCATCGGCATCATGGCTTGCATCGGCAAGCCGTTCATGGCGCCCGACATGGGCATCGGCATTTTCATCATCGCTTGCATGGTCATATGAAATCCTCTTTGGTTGGTTAGGAAATTTCTTCCTCGAAACGGAGAGCGACCAGTATAGGAATTGCAATGACAGGGCGTCAACGCATCAGGCCGCTATTGTCTGGCCTGATTGAGTTGAGTCAATGTCCGGAGCGGAAGGGGCGATACGTTTGATCTTGCACAAAGCCAGCGCGCAAAAGAGGCAGGGCAAATGATCGACGACAACGGCAGCCAACCGCCGGCCACCGTCGTGCGTGCGGGCGCCAGCGCGTCCGTACGGCATGCCGCCGTACAGCCACCTCATGGACGATGATGAAGTCGCTGCCGTGGTGAGCCACCTGCGCAATAGCTGGAGCAACAAGGCGCCGCCGGTGACGGCCTCGGAGGTCAACAAGTACCGGGGCGTGCCGCTCGATTGAGGCATTCTCCAGGGCGGGCGCTGGCCCGCCCTTTTAGCGTGACTGGCGGGGTCGGACGCGCATAAACCGGCATCTAAAATCGAGGAACATCCTCGCATAAGATGATATCGAGCGTGCCGCCGAACTCCCTGAGTGATTCCAGATTTCCGATGACCTCGTCAACCAGGTAAAGTGGACCCCACCGTCAAGAC
Organism: Massilia aquatica; assembly: GCF_011682045.1. Taxonomy (GTDB): domain Bacteria; phylum Pseudomonadota; class Gammaproteobacteria; order Burkholderiales; family Burkholderiaceae_D; genus Telluria_A; species Telluria_A aquatica. The sequence continues at coordinate 11,824 of NZ_VVIW01000049.1, forward strand.
AATTTGTACCGGAGTTTAAGCTATGATCATGCCACTGCTTACAGCTGCACAGCGCTGTCCTGGCTTGCTTAATTTCCCACTCCCGCGACGGCAGAATTGATCGCGTCCCGCTCCCGGCAGGGCGGGGCTTGTGGCGGAGCCCCATGCTCCGCCACAGCGCCTGAAGTTACCAACGGTGTGACTGCGGCACTGCCGTATTTGTCCACGATCATCGCGCCGCCGCCCTCGCCACTGGCGTACACCACATCCGGCGTCCGGTAGTTCAACGACTGGTGCGGCCGCTCCTCGTTATAGAAGGCGAAGTAGCGCGTCAGCCCGACCGTCAGGTCACCCATCGTCGCGTATCCGTTCAGGTACACGTCTTCGTGTTTGACGTTACGCCACAGGCGCTCGACGAAGATGTTATCCAGCGCCCGGCCCCGGCCATCCATGCTGATCGCCACGCCTTCCCGCAGCAGCACGCCAGTGAACGCCATGCTCGTGAACTGTACGCCCTGGTCCGTGTTGAAGATGTCCGGCTTGCCGTGACTGATCAACGCTTCTTCCAAGCAGTCCACGCAGGGCGGAGCGTCCATGCTGTTGCTGATGCGCCAGGACAGCACACGCCGCGAGTACCAGTCGATCACCGCCACCAAATACGCAAAGCCGCGTGCCAGCCTGATGTACGTGATGTCGGTGCTCCACACATGGTTGGGCCGGACCACCGCCACGCCGCGCAGCAAGTACGGATAGACTTTGTGCCCAGGATGCCGCACCGTCGTGCTCGGACCGGGCGCCATCCCCACCAGGCCCATCACGCGCATCAGGCGCTGCACCCGCTTGCGGTTCACCAGCCAGCCCTGCCGCAGCAGGATCACTACCATCCGCCGGCTGCCGTAGAACGGGTGCAGGGTGTACTCCTCGTCGATCAACGCGCACAGCGCCAGGTCATCCTCGTCGACGGGCACGGCCACACGCGGCCGATACACCGTGGCCCGCGACACGCTGGCCAGCTCATACTGTCGCGACAGCGGCAGTTTAGGGTCCGGCCCGATCCACCCCAGCCGCACCGCGCCACTTACAGGCCTGACTTTTTTTAAGCCAGTCCAGCTCCATCTTCAGGCGCCCGATCTCGCCAAACAGACGGTCCTTCTTCTCGTGCTCCAGTTCCACCTTGGGACCGCGCTTGCCCTCGAATAACGTGCCGGCGTTCGCCAGGATCTCCTTCTTCCATTGGCTCACCATCACCGGGTGGACGCCGTGCAGCTGGGCGATCTCGTTGACCGTCTTGACCCCGCGTACGGCCTCCAGACCGACCTTCGCCTTGAACTCCGCGCTGTGCACTTTCCGCTTCTTTGTTTCCGTCATTCCCGGCGATCCTCCGTTGAGGACCATAGCTTAAACTGCTGTCTCAAATCGTGGGGCCACTATACTCACCTGGGAGTCAATCCCCAAGATGGCGATCGCCGATAGCCGTGACTGTCTTGGTACAGATCGGCGACTGGTTGACGTAGTGCCGGCGCCAGCACGAAGACTTTGTCAAATCGTAGCTCCACTATCCTGGTTCGAAGCCGCAGCTGACCATGTGGTCACGCAACTCGACCTGCCTGCTCCGGAAGGCTTGGGCGTTACTCTTGATAATGTATTTTATCAAGAGCTCGATTGTTACTTAATTTTTCTTCAGATACAGGCAAAAATACACGAGAGTCCCGACTTAAATTTGGATACGTGGAGGAATAATGACTGTTTATCAATATCATGTCGTATTTTTTTGTGCGAATAGTACGGCAACACAGCGCTCAGGGGCACACCGACACACTGTTTTATACCTTCCTGCAATAGGGGCCTTCAGCTGGGGACAAGTTGATGGGGGTTTTGGTGTGATGGGGCCAGGGACGAGAAGAAGTAGCACACCGGTCCAGCTTAATGCAGGTGTGTACTATCACGAGTCGCAGGGATACGGTCATAGTGTCCTGGTCGGAACAACGGCTGATACGACCGCACCAACAATCACAACGTGGGGAACGACATGGTATGCCGCAAATGAACGTGGAGGCGCATATCCGAGCAACTGTCGAGGCGCAGTTGACAGTTTTCTAGCAAGTTTTGCAGGAGCACCCACGGCTAATAATGCAACAACTCAATTAAACACCCTGTTTGCAGCCTGTCGGTAAAGCTGGCCAACGCCGGCATGAAGGTCGCGATCGCCATCAGCTCGCGGCCCTCTCACCCCGACGCCGCGAACGATCGATCAGGAGGTCTGGTTAATGCGGCACGTGGCCCTCAAGCGTATCTGCAGCTACACCGTCGCGTCGGTCCCTTCTTGATCGTCTGCGAATAGACGAAGTGCATCTGGACAGCCACGCCGGCACCGGACGAGATGCTGGAGACCGAAACGTCGTTAACGCTGACCTTTGTCCAAAGCTAACTCCTGTTGTTTTGCTTAGGGCACCTCGAATTACCGGCAAATAGCGGGTAACTGCCGGGCGTCTCGGACTGCTGTGGTCTAATTTGCTCGGATACCTCAATAGGTGGAAAATCCACCATCTGAGGAGTAATACATGGCAACAAGAAAGCGGAAGACATTCGATCCCAGCCTGAAGCTGGAAGTGGTCAGACCGCAATCCGCCGCTGGCTGACCCAGTACGGGGCTGAGCAGAGCGGCCAGCGGGGCATCGGCAAGCCACTCACTGCCGAGCAGCAGAGTATCCGGCAATTGGAGGCGGAAAATGTGCAGCTTAGACAGGATGTGACTATCTTAAAAAAGGCCTCGGCCTTCTTTGCCCGCGAAATGAAATGATGTATCAGCTCATTGTTCAACTGCAAAAGGAGGC
>NZ_VVIW01000004.1 GCF_011682045.1 Massilia aquatica
CCCAATTCGAGGCCGGAAGCTTCTATTTCATTCGACTTTCGCACGCGAAAGTGAATCGCTATCGACGGCGGCGAAGACGCGCCTGGCATGCTCAGCGAAAAAACTGTCTGCCGCGCAGACTCCTAGCGATGGGCAACGCAGCAAGGCGCCGCTTATGGAAGCTGGAAATGACAAGAATTTAGGCGCACTTACTTAGCTTAGTGCAGGAAGAAGGTGCTCGGCTTCGGGTCGGGCACCGGATCGTCGTCCTGCGGGTGCCTGGTCGGTGGATGGTGCGGGTGGGGATTGTCGAACGGCTCGGGCGATGGTTCGTCGACCGGCGCGGGGTCCGGTGCGCGATGAAAGTCGATGGCTGCTGGATTCATGGGGGTCGCTCCTGGTTGAATAGAGCGATGACACTATCATAAGCGTCGCGGCGGGGCCGTACGCTTGGATAGTCTTCAGGGGCCGCCAGCAGCGGCCCCTGTGGCGTTTTTGGCCTGGCTACGGCTTGGCGTTCTTGACGTATTTGTCGAGCCAGGAATTGGTCTCGTAGAGCATGTGCATGATCGACTCGCGCGCGCGGTAGGCGTGGCTTTCGTTCGGCAGCATGACCAGGCGCGCCGTGCCGCCCAGGCCCTTCATGGCCTGGAACATGCGCTCGCTCTGCATCGGGAAGGTGCCCGAATTGTTATCCTGCTCGCCGTGGATCAGCAGCAGCGCATCCTTGATCTTGTCGGCGTTATTAAACGGCGACATGGCCTGGTACACCTCTTTCGCCTTCCAGAATTCACGCTCTTCCGACTGAAAACCGAACGGCGTGAGCGTGCGGTTGTAGGCGCCGCTGCGCGCCACGCCGGCCTTGAACAGGCGCGTATGCGCCAGCAGGTTGCCGGTCATGAAAGCGCCGTACGAGTGGCCGCCGATGGCGATGCGGTGGCGCTCGGCCACGCCGCGCCGCACCACTTCCTCGACCGCCGCTTCGGCATTGGCGACCAGCTGCGGCAGGTAGCTGTCGTTCGGCTCGGCCTCGCCGGCGCCGACGATCGGCATCGACGGGTTATCCAGCACCGCGTAGCCCATCGCCAGCATCGGCGCCGGGCCCCAATAGCTGATGGCGTTGAAGCGGAACGGCGAACCGGTGGTCTGGCTGGCCGCGCTGGCGCTCTTGAAGTCTTGCGGATAGGCCCACATCAGCAGCGGCAGCGGGCCATCGCGCTTGGCTTCGTAGTTCGGCGGCAGCATCAGGGTGGCGGTCAGGTCGACGCCGTCGGCGCGCTTGTAGCGGATCTGCTCCTTCTGCACATCCTTTAACTGCGGGGTCGGATGCGGGAAGTTGGTCAGCGCCGTCAGTTGCTCCGCGCCGCTGCGTTTCAGGTCGCGCACATAAAAATTCGGGCGCTCGGTGGGCGACTCGCGCGTGGTCAACAGGCGCGAGCCATCGTCGCTGAGCACCGTGACGATGCTCTCGTAATACGGTGCCTCGCTCTGGAACAGGCGTTCCTTGGCCTTGCTGGTGAGGTTGAAGCGGTCCAGGAACGGGCGGTCCCCTTCGTTCGAGGCGCCGCTGCCGCCCAACAGGATGGTCGAATCGGCACCGATCACCAGGCGCGGGCGGCCGGCACTATCGGGCATGGTGACCGGCGAGCCGGGATTGTTGTAGCGGTCTTCGGCCGAGTACGAAAACAGCAGTTCGGGCGCCACCGCCTGCTGTTCGGGGCGGAAGCGCCAGATCTTGACGGCGCGCGTCTTGTACCAGCTTTCGCCCAGCAAGGCCACCTCGCCATTGCCCCAGACGATGCGCTCGTAGCGTGAACCGAGTCTGGCCAGCACGGCCGGCTCACCCGCGAACGGCGCGGCGTGCGCGTAGACGATGTCGCGCACCTCGGCCGCCTTGGCCGGGTCGCCGCCATCCTGCGCCTCGGCCCAGACCAGGGTGGCCGGCGCATCGACGCGCCAGCTGACCTTGCGCACGCCGGCCGACACCGCGTCGTTCCCGGGCGGCAGGCCCTCTTCGAGCGGCTTGTTGACCACCAGGTGCACCTGCTTGCCGGTCAGGTCGCGCACCACGACCTGGCGCGGAAAGGCCGATGCCGGCACCACGTACGAGAACGGCCGTTGCAGCACGGACGAGAGCAGCAGCTTGCCGTTCGGCGCGACCGTGACGTCGGTGTACATGTCCGGAGTGCCGATCAGGCGCAGCTTGCCCGACAGGTCCACCAGCGCCAGTTGCGAGCTGGCGTAATGCTCGAACAGGCGCGCGTCTTCTTCATTTTTGAGCAGGTCCTGGTAGGTGCGCAGCTGGCGCGCGCCGACGCTGACCTGGCTGTCCTGCAGGATCGGCCCACTCGGAATGCCGGTCGCTTGCGGCGCCTTGCCGCGCCCGATCGGCTTGACATGCACCAGCAGGCCTTTGGCGTCCGGCATCCAGGAAAATCCCGAGCCGGCCAGGTACGACAGCGGCTGCGCGGTCAGGCGGCGCGCGATGCGGGTGTTGATATCGACCAGCCACAGTTCGACGCCGGAGGCGCCATCGCGGTCGGCGTAGGTGACGTGGGTGAAGGCCAGGTAGCGCTGGTCGGGCGACCAGGCCGTGTCGGCCAGGCGCAGCTGCTTGGGCAGCCCCATGATCTTGATTTCCTTCTGGGTCGCGATATCGAGCAGCTTGAGACCCGTACCGAAAGAAAAGCGGCTCGGCGAATAGGTGCGCGGATTGATGCGCAGGCCAGCCAGTTTGAGTTCGGGCTGCGCCACCTCGGCGATGCTGGGCAGGGCCGGGGTATCGACCATCATCGCCAGGTTACGCTGCGGGGACAGGCCCAGCGCCGGTGCGCGCGGCGCGTCGACAATGGCCTGCAATTGCGCCGGCGGCAGCTGGTACTGGGAGTGCGCATTCGGGGCGGCGGCGAGCAGGGACATGGTCAGCGGGACGATCGGGAGGCGGTGGCGCATGGAGGGGTCTCGGGTGTAGGCAATCGCCCATCTTGCGCACTCCTGGCGGGCTTGTCAATCTGCTCTTATCGGGTATTTACGGGGCGTACGGTATGCAGGACGGGTGCAATCGAGGCTGCGCGACGGGCGTTTATAATGCGTGTTTCAGGACCGGATTCGCACACGCCATGTCAATTACCACTATCGCACTGCTGGTGCTCGCCCCCTTTCTGGTGTGGCGCTTTTACCAGCGCCTCAAGGCCATGATGACGCGCCAGCGCTCAATCGTCTCGCGCCATTACACGGGCGTGGGCGTGTTTGCGGCCATGATCCTGGTGGCCGGGTCGGAAGTGCTCTCGCGCCCGACGCTATTGGGCTGGCTGGCGGTGGGCACGGCGGCCGGCATCGCCTACGGGATCTGGGGACTGAAGCTGACCCGGTTCGAAAACGATACCTGCCATTTCACGCCGAATGCGCGCCTGGGAATGGTCATTGCGATGCTGTTTTTCGCGCGGGTGATGTACATCGGGGTGGAGATTTATGCCAACCAGGGCAGCAACGTGCCGACCCCGGGGTTTACCGACAGCTTCATCACGCTGCTGGCGCTGGGGCTGACGGCGGGGTATTTCGGGACCTATTCGGCAGGCTTGATCCGCTGGCGCCGGGCCCTGAAGAAGGCGATCAACGCGGCTTAGGAGCGGCGAGGACGCGGATGCCGGGCACCCGCATCCGTCCGGGTGCTTATTGAAGATTGAACGCGTTGATGATCATTCCGCCCTGAACATACAGAATGCCATTGGCCGACACCGATAAACTGCCGCGTGCGGGCGTGCTCCACACCACCTGGCGCTTATCGAGGTCGATCGCAAAAACGCCTTTTTCGCTACCGACAAAAGCGAATTTGTTGGTAATGATCAGATCGCCAAGATCGGCCGAGTTCTCCGGCGCGGGCATGCTCCACAACAGCTTGCCGTCAGTTTCGGCATACGCCTCGATGCGCGATTTCAGATAGTTCAGCGCATACAGTACGCCATTGTTGTAGGCCGCGCCGGCAAACGATCCGGGCACCGTCCAGCGCACCTTGCGCGATGGCACATCGATCGCCGAAATCCCCTCATTGTAGGCAGCGCTGTTCACACGAACAAAGACGGTCCCGGCGGAGCCCAGCACCGGCGCCCCGGCGGAAGTCGTAAAGACCTGGGCGGTCGGATCGTCTATTTTCGCCACCGGTTCGCCCGAGACGCGGTCAAAGACAACCAGATAGGTATGCCGGTACACGTAGGCATAGTTGGCGTCCACGGCGGCCGCAGTGCCCCACAGCATGTCAACCGGGGTGAAAGATTTTTGCGCTCCGGTGGACCCATCGAACTGATAAAAGCCGCCATGGGGGCCGGCGTTGAGATACACGCTGCCACCGAATGGCGTGGCCGCGACGGGGCCGACGCCCTGCGACGGCGCGGGCGATGTTGTCAGCAGCGCTCCGGTGGACGCGTCCAGGGTGAACATGGCAGTCGTTGCCCCGCCTGTGGCGGTGTACACCTTGCCGTTAGCGGTTGCCGGGGCTTGCGGGGTGTTCGATGCCCCTTTGCCGAAATCGCGCTTCCAGACCAGTTCGGCATCGGCTTCGCTCAAGGAATAAACACAATTGCAACTGCCTGGAACCAGATAACTTTCAACACCCGCGAAATACAGGCGGCCACCGCTATTAGTCGGCGCGAGCATGTAGGTAAGCACACCGGCAGGCACGGGCATCTCGTACTTCCAGCGGGCACTGAAGTTCGAAGGGTTCACATTGACGGGCACAAACCCGCTGTGTGCGGCATTGCCCCGGAAGGTCGACCAATCGGTGGCGCCGGGCATGGCGCGCAAGGGACTCAGATTGTAACGGGTCAGGGTCGCGCCGATGGCGTTGGTCGAGGTCACGCCGGCAGGCGGCGTCACAGGTGCTACCGTAACGGGCACAACCGGCGCCGGCACGGTTGGGGTGGTGGACGGGGCCGCTGGTGCGGCAGGGGTACCGCCGCCGCCGCCGCCGCACGCGCTCAAAGCGACGCACACGGTGCTGGTACCGGCAATCATTGCAAATCTCATGTTGACTTCACTCTCTGTTATGTCTGCGTGGATGCGCGCAACGCGCAATCAGCTCTGCAGGCTAAGGCAAACCGAACAGATTAACACAAAGTAAATACAAATGTACATAGGGAATTATTGGTTCCACAAGAACATATGATGCGCGGGTGCCCCTTGCTGCCGGCGGCAGCAAGGCGGTCAGGTGGCGGCGGCAGGCGTCACGCGCCGCTGCAGCACGAAAATCGGCTGCGCCCACGGCATGTCCTTCTTCTTCTTGCTGGTGATGAGCGTGAGCTCCGACGGGTCGTACACGTCCGTGTTGTGCGTCAGCGGCGTCGTCATCAGATACTGCGCCTCGGTGTTCTTGAGGAACTCGCCCACCAGCTGGATGTTGCGGATATCCAGGTGGGCAAACGGTTCGTCGATGAACACAAAGCCACCCGAGCCGTCTTCGGACTTCAACAAACCAATCAGCAGCACCAGCGACTTCATCACCTGCTGCCCGCCCGACGCTTCGCCGTCGTTCATCCCGATCTGGTCCTTGCCGTCGAACTTGAAGCGCACGTGCAGGCCGGCCTGTGACAACTGCACGTCTTCGTTCTCCAGCTTGACCGGGTCGGCATGCACTTCGATCCCCGCCAGTTCCCCCAGCTCCTTGATGTTCTTGCTGTAGGTCTTGATGGTATAGCGCAGCCGCTCGATATACGCGCCGCGCGCGTTGGCGGTCGCTTCGATCGCGCGGTTGTTCTGGTAGCGCCGTTCGTCGGTCTCGGTCTGGCGGCCCTGTAGCTGCTCGTTCAGGCGGTGATGCTGGTCGATGACCGTGGCGTCCAGCTCCCAGTCGTCGCGCGCCAGGCTGTGTTCGAGCGAGGACACGCGCAGGTCGACCTGGTGCGCGTTCTGGTGTTCGGCCACCAGCGCGGCGCGGCGCGCCAATCGGCGCCAACCCTGCGGCAGATGGCGCCAGGCGCGGCGCAGCTCCAGCAACGCGCGCGCATGCTCGGCGCGCTGTTCGATCTGGCGCTTGTGGCCGAGCCGCAGGCCGGCTTCGGCCTCCGACAGGGTCATGCGCGCGTTCTGCCACACCGTGTCGGCGCGCGTGCGCGTCACAGTGGCCGCTTTGGTGAGCGCCTGCAGTTCACCCAGGCGTGTGCCCACGTCCATGCGCTCGGCCTTGAGCGGCACGGTGCTGCGCAGGGCTTCGTCGAATTCCGCCTGGCGCGCGGCCAGTTCCTTGGCCGCGTCCACGCCGGCGATGCGGGCCTTGAGCGCGCCCACTTCCGAGGCGAGTTTACTGATGGTGATGGTGAGCGCGTCTTCCTGCGCTTCCAGCGCCGGCAGCGACTTTTGCAGCGCTTCCATGCGCTGGCCGCGGCCGGCGCTACCGAAGCGGTAGCGCGATACTTCGACGAACAGCGAACGTCCGCCGCGCCGTTCGCGGTGATACGCGTCCGGCGTGATCCACTCGGCGTCGCGGTGCAGCTTGAAGCCCTTCTCGACCGAGTCGACCCGTTCGATACGCGCAAGCTGGTCGATCAGCCATGGCGGAGCGGCGGCCGAAAAACGCACCACCGACAACAGGCTGTCATCTTTCGTCACCGGCGCCTTGATGCACTCGGGGACGATGAAGTGGCGATAGCGTTCTTTTTCGGCCAGGCGATACGCGGCCGCAGCATCCTTGGAGCGTTCGAGCAGCACCACGGAGGCATACCCGCCCAGCACACCTTCGACCGCGCCCTGCCATTTGGGGTCGGTCACTTCGACGATATCGGACAGCATCGCGTGCGGGATGCCGTCGTCGCGCAGGGCGCGGCGCATGGCGCGCACGGCGTCCGGTTCGGGCATCGCGGTCTTGCCCTGCAAGGCCGAGATGGTCGATTTTTCGGTCAGGATACGGCTGGCCAGGGCGTCGCGCGACTGGCGCTGGCGCGTCAGTTCGGCTTCTTTCTGGTCCAGCTGGGCCGCCACTTCGGCGAGGTCGGCCCCGGAATCGGCGGCCAGCTTTTGCAGGCGCTCCTTCTGTTCGAGCAGGCTGTCGAGCGGTTTGAGTCTGGCGTTCACTTGCGTGAGGCGGCTGCCCAGCGCCGTCGCTTCCTGCTCCAGCAAGGTCTCCTGCTGCTGCGCGTCCGCCAGCGCCTTGGCCTGCGCGGCGACCGCGTTGCGCTTTTCGATCAGCTGCGTGTCGGCTTGCGCCATCGGTTTGCGGGCTTCGCGCAGCGCGCGGCTGGCGTTGCCCGCTTTTTCGCGCGCTTCGTGGTATTCGAGGCTCGGCAACACCTCTTCCAGCAGATTGCGGCGTTCCTTGTGCAGGTCTTCCCACTGGTGGTAATTGGCCACGCGCAGGCGCAGGCCTTCCAGGTTGGTACGCGAGGCTTCCAACTCGGTTTCGAAGCGCTTCAGTTCCGTTTCAGTGTCGCGCTGGTGGCGCTTGGCTTCGTCGTACGCATCCAGCACTTCCTTGTCGCCGAAGACCTGGAACACCAGGTCGAGCAGCTGGCGCGGCGCGTATTCGCACAGCTTGTCGGTTTCGCCCTGCTCCAGCGCCAGCACCTTGGCCATGGCCGGCGACAGGCCGGCGTTGTGCAGGCGCTTGCGGTAGTTCTCCACGCCCAGCCAGTCGGTGGCGTCGCTGACTTCCTCGATCTGGATATTCCCCGGACGCATAAGGTACTGGCGTTTCCAGTCGCCGCCGTTCTTTTCGATCTTGCAGAACAGGGTGACTTCATCGTCGCTGAAAAAACCGGAGCTGCGGAACGGCCGGTTCGACAACTGGCGCCCCACCGCCTTGTTGTCGACCACGGAGCGGATCCACGCGGTCTGCTGACCGGAGTGGCGCGCGTAATGCTTGTAAGTGCGGCCCATCGAGCAATCGAGCCCGAACAGGGTGCGCAGCGCGTCGAGCAAGGTGGTCTTGCCGGAGCCGTTCTGGCCGGCGATGGTGATGATCTTGGCGTCGAGCGGGATGTTCTTGATCCGTTGCCAGTAATCCCAGTGGACCAGTTCGAGCGATTTAATATGGAACATGGGCTAGCCTCAGGTTGGGGTATCGGCGGCCGGATCGGCGGCGGGATCAGGATCGGCCGCGGGCTCGATATGGACCGCCGAGACGGCGTCGGTGACCTTGTCGGCGGCCGCGTCGGATGCCGCGTCGGATGCCGCGTCGGATGCGGCGTCGGATCCCGCCGCGTCGGCGTCGCTGGCGGCCTCGCTCACGACCTTCTTGGGCACGGCCAGCACCGGCGCGCGCTTGAAGACGTCGGCCAGGGCACCGTTGATGATGCGTTCCTTGAGCACGTCGGTATCCATCAGCAGGTCGAGCAGCGCGCCTTCGAGGATCACGTCGCCGCGCCGTTCGATGAAGCCCATGCGCGAGAGCGCGCCCAGGTTCATGTCCATGCGCGTCTTTTTACCGAGTTTGTCGCCGAAGTCCGACAGCAGCGCGGTGTACGAAATGCCGATCGAGGTGTCTTCGGCGCGCGGCAGCGGCTTGTCCTTGTCGAACAGGTCGTTCTGGTCGTCGGCGCTCTGGTGGGTCTCCTGGCGTTCGCGCTTGGGCAGGATGATCTGCGCCCACAGCACCACCAGCAGCGCCACGCCGTCGCGCGTGAGGCCGAAGTTATTGTTTTGCCAGATGTCCTTGGCGCCGAAGATCTTCGGCTCCACCGCGCGGTGCAGCGCCAGCGTCACATGGTCGGCATACACGTTGTCCAGCAATTTGAGGCCCGATTCGAGCAGGCGTTTGTCGACTTCGGCGCGGAACAGTTCGTCCGACAGCACGCGCTTGACCAGGCGGTCGTCGCGGCGCAGGGTCTGATGCGTCAGCAGGCGCGCAATCAGGATTTGGGAGTCGTCATTTATCATCGGCCGGGCCGCTTTCCAGATCAAGTGAGAGGGTGGCGATCGACATCGCGAATACGTGCGGGTCGTTCAGCTGCACCATCTCGTCGGTGGGCGTGAAGGTGATCGGCAGGCGCGCCAGTTGCGCCGTGGCGCCCTGCAGGCTCGCTTCGGCGGCGTCGCCCAGCAGCGGCAGCATCGAAGCGCGGTACGAGGCCACCGCAAAGCTGGCCGGCAGCAGCGAATCCTGGATCGGCACCGTTTTCGGGCCGTGCTCCGAGAAGCTGGGGAAGTTACCGAGGTTGGCAAAATCGGCCAGGCGTGCCAGCCAGTCATCGAGTTCGGCCTGGATCGCCGGGCCGTCGTTAATCGTCAGCGGGGCGTCCTCGCCTTGCGGCAGGCCGGTCGGACCGGTGGTGGCGCCGCGTTCGGCCAGCAGTTCGGTTTCGGCCACGTCGATCATTTCGGCCGGAGTGACGAACAGCGGCATCACCGGACGGTCGATCGCGCCGTGCGCCAGGCTCGATAAATCTTCGTGCGCCAGCAGCCAGCGCTTGACGTCCGTGGTCGACAGGCCCGACTGGCCCAGGTGCACGCGCTGGCGCTCGATCTGGTTCAGCGCGCGCGAGAACATGCCCTGCATGTTCAGCAGCGCGCTCTGGGCGCGGCCGATCGCTTGCGCCGCCTTGTGGGTGGCCGAATCGGCGCGTTCGTCGCTGGTGATCGCGCGCAGGATCTCGGAGCCCTTCTCGACCCAGTCGCAGGCCATGTGCCACTTCGCTTGCGAGGTACGCAGGCGGAATTCCGAACCGGAGGCGATCGCGTCGCGAAATTCTTCGGTCAGTTCGACCAGGCGCCCCAGCAGGTGCTTGAGCTGTTCCACGGTGACGCCGCCCACCGCCTGGGCGCCGGCCACTTGCGAGAGCAAAAAGCCCATGTCGGCGTCGTCGTCGGCCTGGCCCATCGAGAGCAGGGTGTCGAGCGACGAGAGCACGTTACGCGCCATGGGCGTGACGCGGTACACGGCGGCCTGGGCGTCCCAGGCCAGCAAGCTGTGCGAACGCAGGCGGGTGAGCACCGTTTCCAGGCTTTCGGGTAGCAGGTAGGCCAGCTTCTGGTTGATGTCGGCCCGCGAAAACGCGGTGGTGCTGGTATCGGCGGCCAGTTCGCGCAGCACCAGCAGGCGGATCAACACGCCGTCGGCGCCACCGTGGAACAGTGCGGTGAACGCTTGCAAGGTCGGTTGCGCCCGCTTCAAATGAAAGACTTGCTCGATCTCGTCAGCCGAAATGCCGGCCTGGAAATGCGCCTGCAAAGAATCGTGGTCGTCTTGCCCTAAAGTCAGTGGTTCTGCAGCCACGCCTGCCGTTATTTCCATCATCGTGTTCCGGTACCAGTTTCTTGCTTCCGGCTAAGGTCTGCCGTTGGGGGCGTCAGTATATCAGTTAAGCCAAGGCAATCTGTCCAAATGTACCGACCCTGTTTGCAATCTTGTTTCATAATTGCAAGAAGTATTGAAACTAAAGTAATATCACAACATTAAGAGGAGATAGGTGTGAATCACGAAGAGTTGCAACGGGTAACGGCTTTGCCCGAGTATTTGCCGTCTCCGCAGGTGGAAAAGGAACTCGCTTCCCTGTTGCGCTCGTTCAGGCACGGGATGCCGGATGCGCAGGAAAAGCTGTTGATGATGGAAGCACTGGCACAACTTGCAGACAGGCAATGGCAAACCTTTGAAACCCTGCCGCATGCGGCCCGCAAGCGCCTCAGTGCGTTTGCGATCGGGGTATGGGAGCGGCGTTCGCTGGCGTCGACCGCGCTGCTGATCAGCATTATCCGCACCCTGGGGCTGGCGGATGCGCTGGCGTTCGCCACCTCGCTCGATCCCCAGACCCTGGAACCGATCATCGCCTCCGAACTGCGCGACGCGCTCGATGAGTTCGGCGCGACCGTCGACAATCCGTATACCCAGATCAAACAACGCTAACAACAAACAACACCGGTGTCAGGTCTGACATTTGGACACGAGCTGAGCATTCAGGAGCGAGCTGAGCGGGCAAACAGCGGCAAGGCCAGCGCCGCGCACGCCGCCCCGACCAGCCACACACCAGCCCATCCGGCCAGCGCATTTATATGCGGAATCGCCGACGCGGTCGCGAAACACACCACGAACACGCTGGTATTGGCCATCCCCAGCGCCGTGCCCGCCTTGTGCGCGCCCGCCAGGGTGACCAGCTCGGCATAGGCAACGCCATGCCAGGCCGACACGCACACCCCGCTCACGGCCAGCGCCGCCAGCATTGCCGCCAGCACCAGCGGCCCGTGCGCCAAGGTGCGCGCGAGCAAGCAGGATGACAATCCCAGCACCACAAAGCAGAGCACGCTGATCCAGGTGGCGGCGCGCAGGAAGCCGGCGCGGTTGCCGTGGCGGTCGGTCCAGCGCCCGCTCCAGACGCGCATGGCCATCGCGCCGCATTGCAGGCCGACCAAGGCGCCGGTGGTGGCGCCTACGCCGGCATGCAGCACGTCGTGCAAGAACACGGTGCCGAAGGTGAGGATGCCGAATTGCGGCGCGCACAGAATGCCGATGGCGGCCACCATCGCCCACAGCCGGGCCCGGTCCGGCGACGGCGCGGCCCCGGCGGAGGCAAGGGTATGTCCGGCGCTGCCGCTGGCCTGCGGATCGCGCAGCCAGATCCAGGTGAGCAACAGGCTGATGGCGCAGCATGCCGACAACAGGCTGTAGACCGCCGCAAAGCCCGCCTCGCGCGCCAGGGTCGGCAGGATCAACGCGCCGACCGCGCCGCCCAGCGGGACGGCCGTCTGGCGGATGCTCATCGCCATGCCGCGCTCGGCGCTGCTGAACCAGACCATCACCGCACGCCCGCTCGAGCCGTTGACGCTGCCACCGAGCATGCCGACCAGCAGCAGGCCGGCGCCGACCAGCCCCAGTCCGGGAACGCCGCTCCCGCCCGGGGCACCCCAGAGCGCCATCAGCAGCAGCGCCAGCGCGGTCGCGCCTAGTCCGGTGAGCAACACCTTGCGGTCGCCCCAGCGATCGGTCAGCACGCCCCACGGAAATTCGCTGCAGGCGATGCCCAGGCCCATCGCGCCCAGCGCCAAGCCGAGCGCGGCGTCGCTGAAGCCGTAGGCCGAGCGCATCATAACCGCGGCGGCGGGAATGCCGGAAAAGGCGGCGGCGAAACTGGCGTTGGCGGCAACACCGACGCTCAATACTTTCCAGCGGTGCCGGTCGGGTGCGGCGGGGATGGCGATGGCAGACAATTTGGCTCCTTGAGAAAGGGGAGACTGGATTGTCGGCCGGGGTGACTGTTTTGAATATCAGATAATATTGGAGCCATCGTGCCATAAAACAGGACAATTAATGCGGCTGCTCAATTTTGATCTGGATACCTTGCGCACCTTCGCCGCCGGGATCGACCTCGGCAGTTACGCGAAGGCGGCGGCGCAGCTGGGACGCTCCACCTCGGCTGTCAGCGCCCAGTTGAAGAAACTGGAAGACCAGGCGGGCGCCGTGCTGTTTCGCAAGGCGGGACGCGGCCTGGCGCTGACCGACGCCGGCACCACCCTGCTGGCCTACGCGCGCCGTCTGCTGGACATCAACGATGAAGCCGCACTGGCCCTGCGCAGCGCCAGCCTGGCGGGCGAGGTGCGGCTGGGCTTGCAGGAAGATGTGGGCGAAGCCTTGCTCGCGCAGGTGCTGGGGCAATTTATTCGCAGCCATCCCAACGCGCGCATCGAGGTGTGCGTGGCGCGCAGCGCGGAGTTACAGCGGCGCGTGGCGGCCGGGCAGCTCGACCTGGCCATTACGTGGGACACCGCGCCGGACGCGCTGGCCGGCGAACGCCTGGCCACCTTGCCGCTGCACTGGATCGGGCCGGCCGGGTTTGATCCGCTGCTTGGCGCCGCAGGCCAGCCATTGCCGCTGGTGCTGCTGGAAGCGCCGTGCGCGCTGCGCGACATCGCCGCCGAGGCCATGGACCGCGCCGGCATCCGCTGGCGTTGCGCCTTGTCGAGCGCCAGCCTGTCCGCGCTGTGGGCGGCCTCGGCTGCGGGGCTGGGGATGACGATTCGTACGCGCATCGGGCTGCCGTCGACCCTGGCGCTGCTCGATCCTGTGGCTGGCAGGCTGCCGGCGTTGCCGAGCATCAGTCTGGCCATGCACCGGTTGGCGGGCGACGAGAATGCCTTAAGCACGCTCTTGGCCGAGTTGCTGCGGCAGGCGGTGCGCGAGCTGGCAGGGCCGGCGCGCCAGCAACTGTGCACGGTCGGGCCCGTGTCTGAATGTCAGACCTGACACCGGCTATTTTTTGTTGATCTTGTCGACCGTCTGCTCGATGAACTCGCCTTCTTCATCGCTGTAGCGCAATTGCACCGGATACCAGTCGTGCCCCGGCGCCAGCCACAGGTCGACGGTCTGGTCCTTGGCGCCCGGCGGCGGCGCCTTGGACAGCAGCACGGCCTCGACTTCACCAAGCCCGGTGGCAATCTTCTCGCGCTTGACCACCTTGAACGACCACGGCTGCGCATCCTTGCGCCCGGCCACGAACAGGCGCCATTCCGATCCCGGCGTGAACTTCTCCGGCTGGGCCCGCGCCAGCGCCGCCAGTTGCCACTGCGCGCTCAGGCGGTCCTGCTCGCCGCCAAGCAAGGGGTAGGCTTCCTTGCCCGCACTGAAATTGAGGGTCTTGGCGCCACGGTCGAAAGTGGCCGTGGTCGCTTCTTTGCGGAAGCGCTTCTCGACAAACTGTGCCGGCGCAATGCCGTAAGTGTCGACCGTGCCTTCGCTGCGCGTCTCCAAAATCTTGCCCAACATCTGCGCTTTGGTTTCGTTGACGAGGCTGTACTTGCCCTCGCCCGCGCGCCAGGTCACCTGGGCCTCGCCGCTAAGGGCCAACCCTTTCTGGCGCGCCTTGAGCGTGTAGTGCAGGTCGGCCGAGGGCGCCAGGTTGAACGGGCGCAGCGCTGCTTCGTGTTCGGCGGCAAAAATGCCGGCGCAGGCGCTGGCCAGCACGGCGCCGCCCAACAGGTGTGTAAATAATGGTCGCATATCAGTTTCCTAAATCAGTGATGAGAATCTTGCGGATGGTCTGGGTCGTGACCGAGCCGTTCGATTCGGTATTGCGGATCTGCACCGGATACCAGTTGTGCGCTGGCGCCAGCCAGATATCCAGGCGCGAGTTGTACGCCCCGGGACGCGGCGGACGGGCCAGGTGCCAGGTCGCCAGCGGCCCCATCGGGGTGTTGATGTTTTCCTGCCCGACCAGCACGAAGCCGAACGGGTTGGCGTCTTTTTCTTCGCCGACGAACAGTTCGACGCCGCTGGCGAACTGGGCGCTGTCGGCGCGTCCGATGGCGGCCAGCTGCATCAGGAAGGTCGCCTTGTCCTGCGCCCCGGGCACCATCGGATAGCTGCGCTCGGAGGCGGAAAAGGTAATCTTGCCGTCCGCTCCGCCGAAATGGGTGGCAGTCTGGCTTTTGCCACGCCGCTTTTCGGTGGTGATGCGCGGGACGATGCCGCCCGGCCCGACCGCGCCCTCGCTGTTCAAGAGCACCAGGTTCACGCGCGCCACCAGTACGCTCACGCTCGCTTCCATCGACAGCTTGTAGGCGCCTCCGGCTTGCTTCCACGAGATGGTCGAGACCCCGGACCAGGTGCCGCCGTCGCGGTCGGTGCGCGCCACGTCGAAGTTCAGCTCGGCCGATGGCGGCAGGCTGACCTTGAGCGCGGGCTTGACCGGCTCCGGCGGCGGCGCCTCGGCCACCGCTGGCGGCTCGGGGGTCAATTCTACGACCGGCGCCATCTCGGCAGCGCTCGCCTGGACAGGCGCCGCGGCCGCATCGCCAGCTTTCTCCGCGCCATCGGCCGGGCCGGCGTCGGCCTCGGCCGTTGCCTCGGGCAGCGGCGCAGCGGGCGGCGGCGCCGGCTTGGGTGCCGGACGCGGACGCGCTGGCGCAGGCTTCGGCTTCGGCGGCGGCGCAGCCGGTGCCAGCACCGGCGCGGGTGCGCGCAGCAAGGCGACCATGGTCACCGGGTCTGGCGCGGGCGCGGGCATGCCAGGCGGGCTCATTCCGATGCGCGCGCCGACAAAGTCGATGGCAAGGACATGCAGCAGGACTGTCGCCGTGCCGATCACCAGGGCGCGACGCCGTCGGGATAGGAAGGATGCGATCGTCATGGCCCACAGTTTAACGTGTCTGGCGCTTTTCCCGCTGACACTACCCCGTGCGCGCTTTGCACCTCGCACAACTCGCTTTGATAGGATGATAATTATCTGCTACGCTCAGGCTTCTACTTTACGGAGACTTCCATGCTGAAACCACCCATGCCCAACATCCCCGGTGTCGGCGCCGTGACCGACACGCTGGACTTCGTCAAGAATTTGTGGGGAAGCATGTCCGTGCCGGGCATGTCTTTCCCCAACATGGCCATGCCACCCGTCTCGCTCGACGAGCTGGACAAGAAAATTGCCGACCTGAAAGCCGTTGAGGCCTGGCTCAACATCAACGTGTCGATGCTGCGCGGCACCATCCAAACGATGGAAGTGCAGCGCGGCACGATCGCCACCCTGAAATCGATGGGTGCGACCCTGGCGGCGGCCGTCAAGCAGCCGGGTGCGGATGAAAAGTCGGTGCTGGCGGCGGCGCCGTTCGCGTCGGCATTTTTCAGCCAGCCGGCCCCTGCCCCTGCCCCTGCCCCTGCCAAGGCGCCTGTGCCCGAGCCTGCCAAGCAAGAGAAGGAAGCAGCGCCGGTCAATGCCATGAACAATCCCGTGGCATGGTGGAACATGCTTCAGGAACAGTTCAATCAGGCGGTGACGACGGCGATGACGCCGGAAGCGGGCGCGGACAAAACCGGCCAGGGTGATGCTGGAGGAAAAGCGGCGACGCAGGTGTCGCCAGCGGGCGGGACCAATGCCAACCCGGCCGAACCGGAAAATGCGGGCAAGATCGCATCGCGCCGCACCAAGCCGAAAAGCGACGCTTAGCGTAAAGGCGCTTTCTTAAAAAAGCGTCATTACCACTGAAACCATCATTCCCGTTAACGTTTAAACCGTCATTCCTACCACTGGCAGAAATGACGGTTTTGAGGGTATTGGCTGCGCTCTTACGCCAGCCGCTGGATCCTGATCGCGTCGATCAAGCCATCTTCCTGGCGTTTGATGGTCGAAATGGTAATCAAACCATCTTCCGCCATCTGTTTGACTTGCTCATGCACAGCCTGGAACGAGGGCACGGTATCGCCCTTGGCGGCCACTGGCCGAATCCATGCACTGCTGCCTACACGCATTTTTTCATAGACTTCATTTGCGATGTCGCGCATGGTCGTCCCTTTCTTCTTGAATGCGGAAACTTCCGCGCAGCGAGCAGTTTATCACCAGCAAGCGTCGGGGCAATGGCAAACGTGCAAACGGCTCAGGCTGGATCAATACCGGCGGCCCCATCGGCCGCTCCCGGCGCCAGTGCGGCGAGCTGTTCCATGAGCTGGGCGAAGCGCTGTTGCGCAGGCAGGATTTTGTCCACGTGCAGCAACACCTCGGTCGCCTCGGCCGCCAGTTCGGCGTCGAATCCGAGCTGCTGCATGTGCGAAATCAGGATCTGCGCCGAGTTGAACAGGATGCGCAGGTTGTTCGGCAAACTCAGGCGCGCGCTGCGCATCCAGGCCACCGCTTCGGGCAATTTGCCGGTTTTCCATAGCGACACGCCCTGATTCATCAGGTCGCTCGCTTCTTTCTTCGACGAGCGGATCAGCGCCAGCCCCTCGTCGCTCATGTGGGCGCGGTCGAAGATTTTTTGCACGTCGTCGAGCAGTTGCAGGTTGTCGTGATTGTTCTTGATTACGTAACACAGCAGTTCGACCGGCGAATCGCGGTGCCCGACGGAAAACAGCAAGGTTGCCAGTTCCAGGCAGGTGGGCGTATCCGGACGCTCGGGATTGGCGAGCAGCAGTTCGTCGAGCTCGTCGCCCGCCTTGCGCGCGCGCTGGAAGTCGCCGCTCTCGTGGTGAACCATGCCTTCGGTAATCTTGCAGCGCAGCTGGACTTGTTCACCGGTAAATTCGCGCTGGGCCAGCACCAGCAACTGCATCGCTTCCTTGGTTTCCAGCTTGAGTCCGCAGACCCGCGCCAGGCCCAGGTAGGCGTCGACCGTTTTCATGACCGAATATTCGCCGATCGAAATGCACTTGCGGAAAGCTTTTTCGGCCATCGCCACATTGCCCAGCTTGAGCGCCACCTGCCCCAGCGAGCGCTGGCGCATCACCGAATTGGGAGACAGCTTGGCGGCCCGCTCGAGCACGGCGCAGGCTTCCTCCATCTGTCCCATGCTCTGGTAAGTGAGCGCCAACTGATCATACGCGTCAATATAGTAGCGGTTCTCGGAAATGACTCCCTGGAACATCTGGCGCGCCTGCTCGTATTCGCCATTGGCCATGCGGATCCTGGCCAGGCCCGACTTGGCCCACTGGTAATCGCGTTCCTGCAACACGCGTTCGTAGGTTTCACGCGCTTTTTCCGGCTCGCCGCTTTTGAGCATCAGGCGCGCCTTCATGCGCAGCAATTCCATTTCGTGCACCTTGTTGCTCACGATCTGGCTGTCGCACACCTTGGCGGCGCGCAGGTAATCCTTTTCGGCAAAAGCCTGGTCGATTTGCTTGAACACCTGTTTCTTTTGCCACACGCGGTTCAGGCGGGTCAGCAGCACGCCTTCGGTGATCGGCTTGATCAGGTAGGCATCGGGCTGGTGCTCGGCCGCGCCCATCACCGATTCGATGCTTTTTTCGGCCGACACCATCAGCCAGACGCTGCTCGGCAACAGCAAATTGCGCACGCGCGCCTCTTCCAGCACCTGCTGCCCGTTCTTGCCCTCGCCCAGGTTGTAGTCGCACAGCACCACGTCGTAACGGATGCGCGCCAGCATGGCGATGGCTTCCCCGCCGCTCGATGCCTGATCGATATTCTTGGCGCCCAGGTTGCGCAAGCTTTCGCGCAGCAGTTGGCGGATACCGATGAAGTCATCGACCACCAGGTAATTCTTGCCGGCCCAGTCGACCAACTGGATGCTGGTGGCCAGGTTGGCGGTCGGTTTGGGATCGACGATCATGGCAGGCTCAGCACGAAGCAGGCGCCGCCGTACGCGCCGCCGTTTTCCAGGCGCAGGCGGCCGCTGCGCTGGCGGTGCTTGTGCATCTTGGCTACTTCGCTGGAGAAATACAGTCCCAGGCCGGTGCTGTTGGTCAAGAAGTTCACGCCGGCGCTGGCGCCGTGCATGGCCGACACACCGGCCTCGAGCATGGCGTTTGAGTAGCCACCGCCGTTGTCTTCGATGCGGATCTCCAAATCGCCATCGACCACGGCGATCGCCAGGCGGATGGTGTCTTTGGTGTAATGGATGGCGTTGTTGATGGCATGCCCGAGCACGCCGACGATCAGGTCTTCATCCACATGCCAGACCAGCTCGGGGTCGGCCTGCGTTTCGAGCTTGATGTGGCGCGAGTCGAGCAGCACGCGGCTGGCGCCCGCCACCTGCGCCACCAGGTCGCCCATCGCCAGCGGCTGCATGTCGAAGGGATACTCGGGTTTGCCGACCTGCTTGTACAAGGCCAGCAGCTGGATCAGGTTGTCGTTGAGGCGCTTGGTCTGGTACAGCATGTGCGCCATCTGCGGATAGGCGGCCTCGGTCGCGCTGGTGGGCGCGGCTTGCGCGAGCAGGGTTTCCAGCGTGCCGCTCAGCACGCTGACAGAGTTTTTCATATCGTGCGCGGTGGACGCAAGAAACAGAAACAGCTCGTTCGACTCGGGCGCATCGTCCATCGTGATCGGCTCCAGCCACGCTGGGCGCGGCGATGGGTTGAAGTTGCTACAGGCCAATTATAACCGGATGACAAGGGACCTCGAAAAACCGTAGCGAGCGGTGTAAGTTTTGTCGCGGACGCGCATGTCCGAGAAGCGCAGCCGTACGAAGGTACGGCGAGCATCACAGGGCGAAAATTACGCCGCGCAGTAGGTTTGTCGAGGTCCCAAGGCCGGTTCGCTATCCTACCTCGCTACGTCGCCGTTCGCGCAACAGGAAGCGGGCCGGGTCGAGCGCCGCGACCAGGTCGGCTTCGAGCGGCAGCGGCTCGCCATTGAGTTGCGCGGCCAGCAGTTCGGCCGCCAGCGGCGCCCAGGTCAGCCCGCGCGAAGCGTAGCCCAGCAGCCCATACACGCCGTCGTGGCGCGGCACGTCGCGCAGGCGCTCGATGCGGCCGGCCGCGTCCGGGTCGGGCAAGGCGCCCACCAGCGGCATGCGATCCGGCGCCACGCAGCGAAACCCAACGCGCCCGAGCAGCGGCGCCTCGCTCCCCAGTGCGGGGGCGCCCAGCATGGTGCGGATCTTGGCGAGGTTCTCGTCCTGGCTCAACTGGCGCAGGGCCGGATCGGCATCGTCGTCGTAGCTGGCGCCCAGGCTGTGCAGGCCGCCGACGGCGGGTGTCAGGTAGGCTTCGCGGCACAGCACGAAGGGCAGCACCGGTGCTGATCCCTCGGCCAGATGGGTAACCTGGCCGCGCACGGCGGCCAGCGGCAGGCCGGCGGCCAGCGGCACATCGACCGCGCCGGTGCCGTTGGCCAGCACCAGCACCGGCGCCCGTGCCAGCACTTCGCCGGCGGCGTCGATGGCGCACCAGTCGGCACCGCGTTTGTCGAGTGTCACGGTGCCGGCGCCGAAGTGCCGCACCAGCGCCTCGCCGCAGGCGGTGAGCATGGCGCCGCAGGCGCTGGCCGGACGAATCCAGCCGCCCTGGCGAAACAGCCAGGCGCCGTCGGGTGCGGGGGCGCCAAGCAGTTCGGTCGCCGCCGGCGCTTCCAGCCATTCGGCAAAATCGGGCGGATATGCGCGGCCTGCCGCGATCGCGCGCTGCACCTCGGCGTGGGCAGGGTCGCGCGCCAGTTGCAGCACGCCGCAGCGGGCGCGCTCGATGCTGTTCTCGCTGACGCGGTCCCAGTAAGCCTGCGCATACAGGAAGGCCGCGCGCGACAGGCGCGTCATGAGGTTGTCGTCTTTGGAGAGCAGCGGCATGCTGATGCCGGCCAGGTTGCCGGACGCTTCGCGCGCGGGCTGGGCGTGGCGTTCGATCAGGGTCACCTTCCAGCCGCGCGCGCACAGGCGCTCGCAGGCGGCGGCGCCGGCCAGCCCCGCGCCGATCACAATGGCGTGACGCGCACGCGGCGCCCCTGCTTCGGCCTGCGGCCGGCGGCTGGCGTAGACGGCGCGCTGCGCGCCCGGTTCCCAGGCAAAGCCGGCGTGCGCCAGCGCTTCGATCTGCGTGTGCGTCAGGCCTTCGGCGTCGAGCAGCGCGCCCGGCGCGGCCAACTTGCCCAGCGCGTGCGCGAAGCGGGTGCCGGCGTCACGGGCGCCGTGCAGCCAGATCGCGTCGAGCCGCGCAGTCAGTTGTTCGAGCGCGGCATCGAGCGGCGCGGTGAGCAGGTCGAGCGTGACCGCGTCTTCAATCTGCGCAATGCGCCGGTAGCCGGGCAGCGCTTCGTTGGCCAGCGCAATGTAATGCAAGCGCGCGGGCCGCTGCGGGTCGTTACGCCAGGCGTGCAGTGTCTTCTGGAAGGCTGCGCCGTCGCCGTAGGCCGCATCGAAAATGACGAAGTGGGTGCGTTCGCTCCACATGCTTTGCCAGTTCATGCGCGCCGCTCCGCTTGGCGGAAGCAGTTGGCGGCATGGTCGTCGATCATGCCGATGCCCTGCATGTAGGCGTACACGATGGTCGAACCGACAAACTTGAAGCCGCGCTTGAGCAGGTCTTTCGAGAGCCGGTCCGACAGCTCGGTCTTGGCCGGCGAGCGCTCGCCGGCGTTGTAGTGGTTGACGATCGGCTGGCCGTCGACAAACCCCCACAGGTAGGCGTCGAGCGAACTACCTTCGGCGCGCAGGCGCAGGTAGGCTTGCGCGTTGGTGATGGCGGCGCCCACTTTGAGCTTGTTGCGCACGATGCCGGGATTGGCCAGCAGTTCGGCCACCTTGGCCGCGTCGTAGCGGGCGATTTTTTCGGCATCCCAGTCATCGAAAGCGAGACGATAACTATCACGCTTGTTCAAGATGGTTTCCCAGCTCAGGCCCGCCTGCGCGCCTTCGAGATTGAGCATTTCGAACAGCGTGTTCTCGTCGTGGCACGGCACGCCCCACTCGTGGTCGTGGTAATCGAGGTAGCGTTGGTTGGCGGTGTTGGCCCAGGAGCAGCGTTCAATAGTCATGGCATCAGTATAGTTCAACGCGGCAGGCTTAGCACCTTCGCCAGCACATCGATTCCGTGCACGATCTGCGCCGGCGTGAGCGACGAAAACCCCAGCAGCAGGCCGGGGGCGAATGCGCACGCCGGCGTGGCCATCCGGTTCGCATAATAGGCCAGCGCGCGCGTTTCGATGCCCTGCTCGAGCGCGCGCGCCACCACCGCCGCCTCATCGTGGCCGCGCAGGAAATGCACGGCCAGATCGAGGCCGGCGTCGGACGGGCCGGCCAATACCGTGCCGCCCAGGCGCGCGGCGATGGCGTCCAGCAGCGCCGCGCGCCGTTCGCCGTAGGCCTCGCGCGTGCGCCGGATATGGCGGCCAAAATGGCCGTCCGCCATGAAGTCGGCCAGCACCATCTGCGGCACGATGGCGGTGTGGCGGTCCATCACCGCCTTGGCGCGCACCACCGGCTCCACCAGCGCCGGCGGCGCCACGATGTAGCCGAGGCGCAGGCCGGGAAACAGCACCTTCGACAGGGTGCCGACATACAGCACGCAGCCGGCGCGGTCCAGGCTTTGCAGGGACGCCAGCGGCGGGCCAGTGTAGCGGTATTCGCTGTCGTAGTCGTCTTCGATGATCCAGGCGCGTTGGGCGGCGGCCCAGCGCAGCAGTTCCAGGCGGCGCTGCAAACTCATGGTCACGCCCAGCGGCAGCTGATGCGAGGGCGTGGCCAGCACCATGCGCGCGTCGGGATAATGCGCGATGCCATAGGCGATGTCCATGCCGTCGGCCGTCACCGGCACCGTGCAGACCTTGGCGCCGGCGGCGAACAGCGGCGCGCTGGCGCCCTGGTAGCCGGGCGACTCGACCCAGACCTCGTCGCCGGGCGCGAGCAACAGTTGCGATAGCAGGAACAGGCCCTGTTGCGAGCCGGAGGTGATGACCACCTGTTCGGGCGTGCAGTTCACGCCGCGCGAGGCGCGCAGGTAGACGCACAGCAGCTCGCGCAGGGGCGCGTAGCCGGCCGGGTCGCTGTAGCCCATGTGGTAGTCCGGGTGGCGCCAGCGCCGCCCCTCCAGCCGGCTCCAGACGTCGAACGGGAACAGGTCGAGCGAGGGCATGCTGACCCGGAATGGGCGCAGTTTGCCTTGATGGAAGCCGACGCTTTCCATGGCGGCGGTATAGGCCTCGCCGCGCGCGGAGAGAGGACGCATCGGCGCCTGCGTGGCTGCGGCGGCCTGCGGGCCGGGCGCGGCGTGGGCCAGGTGCTCGCTGATGAAGGTGCCCTTGCCGACGGCGCCACTGAGGTAGCCTTCGGCGCTGAGCTGGTCGTAGGCGTTGAGAACCGTCTGGCGCGAGACCGACAGCAGGCGCGCCAGTTCACGCGTGGGCGGCAGCTGCATGCCGGCGCCGAGCGTGCCGCGCAGGATGGCGTCCTTGATCTGCGCGTACAGCTGGCGGAACAGGGGGTCTTGCGTGCCGCGTGCGAGGGGCAAGGCGGAGAGGATGTCGGTAACGAGCATGGCGATCTTCAGATTGGTCTTTACATAATCGCGTGAATTGGATATTTGAGCAAGCCAAAGCGGCGCATAAGATGGGCATCTGACCACATCATCATCGGGAGCCGAGCGACATGCAGCAATTCGAAGCACAACTGGCCTGGCAGCGCGGCGCGCAGCCATTCCTGGACCAGCGCTACAGCCGCGCCCACGCGTGGACCTTCGACGGCGGCCTGCGCGTGCCCGCCTCGTCGTCACCGCTGTCGGTCGCGCTGCCGATGTCCGACCCCGCCGCCGTCGATCCGGAAGAAGCGCTGGTGGCCGCCGTATCGAGCTGCCACATGCTGTTCTTCCTCTCGCTGGCGGCCCGCGCCGGCCACGTGGTGGACGACTACCGTGACCACGCCATCGGCACCATGAGCAAAAACGCCGATGGCAAGATGGCGATGACGCGCATCGTGCTGCGTCCGGCGATCAGTTTCGCCGATGGCACCGGTCCCGATTGCGCCCAGCTGGACGCCCTGCACCACGCCGCGCACGCGCAGTGCTACATCGCCAATTCGATCAAGGCCGACGTGGTCGTGGAAGGGAGCGCATAAGATGTACGGACCTGCTTACTTCGACGAGATCCGCCCCGCCCTGCTGCATGGCCTGATCGACGAGCACCCGCTGGGCGCCGTCGTCACGCACGGCGACAATGGCCTGGACGCCAACCACATTCCGTTCATCATCGACGCCGCGCACGCCGATGCACCCTTCGGCATCCTGCGCGCCCACGTGGCGCGCGCCAACCCGCTCTGGCGCCATGAAGGCGAGACCCTGGTGGTGTTCCAGGGGCCGTCGGCCTACATCACGCCGGCGCTGTACGAAGACAAGAAGATCAACGGCAAAGTGGTCCCGACCTACAACTACGCCGTGGTGCACGCGCACGGCACCTTGCGCGCCATTGAAGACCCGGCGTGGTTACTGGCGCTGCTGGCGCGCCTGACCGCACGCCACGAAGCGGCGCAGGCAATGCCATGGACCATGGACGACGCCCCGCCCGACTTCATCGAGCGGCTGGTGAAGATGATCGTGGGGATCGAGATTCCGGTCACGCGCATGCACGGCAAATGGAAGGTGAGCCAGAACCGCTCCCAGAACGACCAGAGGACGGTCATGGCGGCCATGGATGCGCCGATGGCGCACACCATGCGGCACCGCGCCGAAGCCTGACAGCCTGCTAGCGCGGCGTGACTTTGTCGGTGGCGAGCACCAGGCGCCGCGTCTTGGCGCCGGCGCCGACCTGGATTTCGTCGACATTGGTCACCAGCCGCGCCTCGCCATCGGTCAGCGCCTGGTCCAGATGGTGGATCAGGTGCGAGAAAACGCCCTCGTGCTGCGTTTCGGGCGTGCTGTAGATGCCGGCCCAGGCATTGCGCCCGGAGCGCTTGACCAGATACAGGCCCTGGTCGGCCAGCTCCACCACTTCGGACCACGACAGCAGGCGCGGTTCTTCCGGCACGAACGGAAAGCACGCAAATCCGATCGAACAGGTCTTGCGAATGGCGGTCCCGTCGGGCAGCACGAAGTCGCGGTTGGCGACCGCCTGGCGAATCCGTTCCGCCACCACCCTGGCGTCGTCGCGGTGGGTGGCACGCGCCAGCACCAGAAATTCTTCGCCGCCCCAGCGGATCAGGTAATCGGACTCGCGGAACACTTCGCGCAGCCGCTCCTGCATCTGCACCAGCACCGCGTCGCCGGCCGCATGGCCGTGCACATCGTTCACTTGCTTGAAGTGGTCCAGGTCAACCATGAAAAACACCAGGTCTTTGCCGGGCGCGTTTTCGCGTTCGACGGCGCCGTTGCGCAATGGGTCGTCGTAGCCGCGCAGGCTCATGACCACGTCGGCGTCGACGTGCTGCAAAAAGAAGCGGCGGTTGCGCAGGCCGGTCAGCTGGTCGGTCAGGCTCACTTCTTCCAGCGCCTTGTAGGCTTGTTCGAGTTCGAGGTTCTTCTCCAGAAGCTGGGCCTGGGTCGCGCTCAGGGCCTTGAGCGTGGCCGCCACCTGAAGATAGGCGCCAGCGTTGTCGAGGGCGATGGCGCCGTACGCGCACAGGGTGCGGAAAATAAGCCGCTCCCGTTCGCGGTAGGCGTTCGCCTGCAGCGACTGCACCGTCATCACGCCGAGCACCCGCTCCCCGATAAGCAGCGGCGCAAACAGCAGGCTCAGTGTCGGCAGGGTGCCCGGGATCAGGTTAGGCATGTCGTCGCCGGCGTTCAGGTCGAGCAGGATCTCGCGCCGCTCGCGCACGCAGCGCGCCGAATTGGCCTGTTCGTCGGTGAGCGAATAGCGCGTGGCCGGCAGCGCCTTGCCCGCTTCCACGCCGAAGGCGCAGCTCAGGGAACTGCCGTCCGCATCGATCAGGAAGATGGAAAAGTGGGTCGCGTCGAGCAGGCCATGCACGTGGCGGTCGAGCGCGCGGAACACGGCGGCGGCGTCGAGGTGGGTGGTGATCTCCTGCCCGATGGCCGACAAGTGTTCGAGCGTGGCGCTGGTCTGTTGCAGCACCTCGGCGCGCTTGGCTTCGGCGGCGGCCAGCTGGCGGTGATGCTCGCCTTCGGTCTTGGCGCGTTCGGTCTGGTACTGCACCTGCATGGCGACGGCGCGGTTGGTCGCTTCCTGGCTGTGGGTCTTGTCGCGCGCGGCGCCGGCGCGCAGCGCGATCTCGTAGGCTTGCGGGTAGTCGCCCACGCTGGCGTATTCGCGCGCGACCGCGTCATACAGGTCGCCGGGCACGGTGTAGCCGTCGATGGTGGCCGCCACCGCCATCGCCTGCTGGAGGTAATGCAGCGCGGGGCTGGGCGCTTCCAGCGGCGCCGGACACGGCAAGCGGTGGCGCGCGTGGATCTCGGCCAGCACCTTGAGCGCGGCGATCTGGTTGTACGAGTCGCCGTGTTCGCGCGCCAGCGCCAGCGCGGCGGCGGCCTTGTCGAGCGCATCGTGCGGGCGGTTCATGTGCGACAGCGCGTGCGCCTGGCCGCGCCGCGCGCCGCTCTGAAAATCCGCCTGGTGCAGCGCTTCGCCGCGCGCTTCGAGGCGCGCGAAGCTCGCCAGCGCCGCCGCATAATCGCCGCCGTCGAGCGCCAGGTCGCCTTCGTATTCGAGCGCGATGGCGTAGGCGCGCGAGCCGGACATGGGCGCCAGCGTGGCCAGCGCTTCATGCAGCAGTTCCAGCGCCGCTTCGCGCTGGCCCAGCTGGCGCAAGGTTTCGGCGGTCTGCATCAGCGCCAGGCCAATGCTCATCGGCCAGCCGGTGGGCCGCGCCAGGTCCAGCCCGCGCTGCATCCATGCGAGCGCGGCGTGGTGCGCATTGAGGCTGGTGAAGGCGTTGCCGATGTTGGTGGCCACGTTGATCGCGCGCCGCACCTGGCCGGTGGCCAGCGCCGCCTCGAAGGTGTTCATCAACAGGCCGATGGCGCGCCCGAAATCGCTGGCCTGGAAGGCGGCGGTGCCGAGGTAGTCGTTGATCCAGCCGGCGGCGGCCGGGTGCAGGCCTTTTTCGGCGGGGTCGAAGCGCTTGCCCCAGCGTTCATTGGCCGAGTGCAGGTTGCGGAACACCGCGAACAGGGCGGCGGCGGCGTCGATCACGTCGGCCCGCAAACGGTCGCCGGCGCGCCAGACGTCATGCGCGGCGCCTGCCAGTTCGGCGTCGCTGGCGGCCGCGTTGCCGCGATCGACCTCGATCCAGGCGCGCAGCCAGCGCGCGTCGGCGCTGCCGATCGAGTCGTCCTGGCGGTGGAATTCTTCCCAGGCGGCGTCGGCCAGGGCGTGCGCGGCGTCGAGCTGGCCGGCCAGCCAGGCCGCTTCGCCGTCGATCAGCTGGCAGCGCGCCTGTTCCAGGCGGCGCTGCGCTTCGGGCAGCAGCGCCAGCAAAGGCGCGGCGTCCGTCGACAGGGCGCGGGCGCGCGCAGGGTCGCGCTGGCGCAGGTGCCAGGCCAGCGCCAGCATCGGCTTCAGGCGCGCGAGGCCATACTGGGAAGAAAGCTCCTCTTCCAGTTGCGCCAGCTCCTGCTCCACTGCAAACATTTCTAGCAATCGACACCCCTGAATTTGCCGCCACATCGTCGATGGACTCGCCCGTTATTATTTCACAAACAGGCTTCCAAAAGTCAGAAATGTTTCATATCAGCAACGACACGGCCGCCGAAAAGCTCAGGAAGGACAGTGCGGTCGAGACCAGGATGATGCGCGCCACCCTGCCCGTGTCGGCGCCGAAGCGCTCGGTCAGCAGCGCCACGTTGCTGGCACTGGGCAGGCAGGCGACCAGCACCAGCACCGTCAGGGCGGCCGGATCGATGGGAACGCCCAGCCGGATGGCGGCGTGGCCGATGGCGAACATGAGCAGCGGGTGGATCAGCAGCTTGACCAGGGCAACCGGCACAAAATCGGCCAGCGCGGTAGCGCCGCTAGCGTTCATCTGCGAACGCGCCAGCACCGCGCCGATGGTAAACAGCGCCACCGGCGAGGCGGCGTCGGCCAGCAGGCCGATGGTGCTGGTCAACGGTTTGGGCAGCACCAGGCCGATGCCGGACGCCAGCGCGCCCAGCAGGATCGACCAGGGCATCGGGTTGCGCAGCATGCCCTTCAAGGCATTGCGCAGGGCGGCGGCACTGCTCTGCCCGCCGGAAGGACCGAGGCGCGAGAGGGCGATGCACAGCGAGGTCGTGATCACCAGGTCGACCACCAGCGCCACGATCACCGGCCCGGACGAGCGCGGCCCGAGCAGGGCGAGCAGGAGCGGCACCCCCATGAAGCCGGTGTTGGGAAACGCCGCCACCAGCGCCCCGAAAGCGCCATCGTTCCAGCCGGCGCGGCGCAAGGTGAGCAGCATGGCCAGGCCCACCGTCACGAGCGCGCACAGCAGGTAGACGCCGAACAGCCCGGCGTCGAGCAGCTGGGTCAGCGGCGTGGTCGAGCCGAAGCGGTACAGCAGGCACGGCAAGGCAAAGTACAGGACGAAGCTGTTCAGGCCCGGAATGGCCAGTTGCGGCAGCAGATGACGCCGCACGGCAAGGTAGCCGCACAGGACCAGTGCGAAAAACGGAAAGGTAATGGCGAGAATGGCGAGCATGAACGGCCATTGTAGCGTGACCGCTCAGCCCGCGCCCGCGTCCCCTCCGCCGCCGATATCGACGGCTTGCCGTGCCGGGAACCCTGCCCTGCTTGTTGGCGATACTACTGGCCGGACTTCTCCGTCGCCGTGCCCGAACTGCCCATGGCGCGGCTCTTGCCGTGCAGTTCTTTCGCCGCATTCAGATGCTGGTCGACAGTGGGCGTCATGCGGGTGACCAGCGCCTTGATATCGGGGTCCTTGGCGCGGCCCTGCGCCTTGGTCAGCATGCCGTGGGTTTTCTTGTGATCGGCCACGCCGGCCTGTGCCATGTAGGCGCGGTCGAAGGCGTCGCCCGACAGCGCGGCCAGCTTGTCGGCCTTGGCCTTGTGCATGCGGTCCAGCGTGGAGGGCAAGGTGACGCCCTTGGTTTGCGCCAGTTGCCGCACCTCCTCCAGCGCCTTGGTATGGTCGTCGATCATTTGCTGCGCATATTTTTTGACGTCATCGTTCTGGCTCTTGGCTTGCGCCGTGCGCCCCGCTTCGATCTCGGCCATGTTGGCCATGGCAAGGTCGGTGACGATCTTGCGGTCGGCGCTGCTGATTGTTGCGGTGCCGCTGCCGCCCTGGGCGCCGGTCTGTCCGCTGGCGCCCTGGGTGCCGGACTGCGTCGCGCCGGTCTGGGCATGGACGGCGACGCTGGCGCACAGCGCGGCGGCTGCACACATGCCGATCAATCCTGGTTTTTTCTTGAACATGTCGATCTCCTGATGAGGTTAGGGTTGGCGCCCGCGCGCGGACGCCTGTTCCTTTTGGACCGTGCCCGGTCCCCGCAAGTTCAACCAAATCCGCATCCGCAAACGAAAACACCGCCGGCAAGCGGCGGTGTCTGTCTGCGGAGATAGCGGATCAGCCCTGGTACATCCTGGCGTACTTGAGGCCGTAATAGATGACGAACAGGTAGCAAGCGGCCGGCACCAGGAACGACAGCTGCACGCCGAACGCATCGGCCAGCACGCTTTGCGCCAGCGGCACCAGTGCGCCGCCGACGATGGCCATGCACAGGATGCTCGATCCCTGCCCCGTGAATTTGCCCAGCTTGAACAGTGCCATGCTGAAGATGGTCGGGAACATGATCGAGTTGCACAGGCCGACCAGCAGGATCGCCCACATCGCCGTCATGCCGCTGCCGAACACCGCCACCATGATCAGCGCGATCGAGCAGGCCGCGTTGAAGGCCAGCGCCCGGCCCGGGCTGACGTAGCGCATTGCCGCAAAGCCGATGAAGCGGCCCAGCATGGCGCCGCCGCCGTAGATGGTGACGTATTTGGCGGCGGTGTCGGCGCTGAATCCGGCGATGTGCTTTTCGCCCATGAAGTTAATCAGGAAGCTGCCGATGCTCACTTCCGCACCCACATATAAAAAGATCCCGAGTGCGCCGAGCACCAGGTGGCGGTAGCCGGCGGCCGAGGTCTTGTCGTCGGTGTGGGCGACATCGTCGCCGGCCTCGCTGTCGGCAATCGCCGGCAAGCGCGCCAGGGCGAAGAAAGTCGCCAGCGCCAGCAGGACCGCCGCCATCACCAGGTAAGGCACTTGTACGGTGGCCGCTTCCTGCGCACGGTAAGCCAGTTGCTCGGCGGCCGGCAGTTTTTTCAGCTCGTCCACACTGAGTACGGCGCTCGACAAAATCAGCAGCGCGCCCAGATACGGCGCCACCGTGGCGCCGAGCGAATTGAAGGCCTGGGTGAGCGTGAGGCGGCTCGACGCGGTGGCCGGATCGCCCAGCACAGTGACGTACGGGTTGGCCGCCACCTGGAGCACCGTGATGCCCGAGGCCAGCACGAACAGCGACAGCAGGAACAGCGCGTAGCCGGCGTTCGCGGCCGGATAAAACATCGCGCAGCCGATGGCGGCAATCACCAGGCCGGCCACGGCGCCTTTCTGGTAGCCGATCTTCTTGATCAGAATCCCGGCCGGCAGCGACACGATGAAGTAGGCGCCGAAGAAGCACAGCTGCACCAGCATGGCTTTCAGGTAGCTCAGTTCATACACCGATTTTAAATGGGGGATCAGCACTTCGTTCATGGAGGTCAGCAAACCCCACATGAAGAACAGGATGGTAATGATGATGAGCGGGCCGGTATGGCCCTGCTGCGCAGCGTGCGCCTGCGGCACGGGCTTGGCCGTTGATACGTGTTGCATGCTACTCCTTAATGGTGATCAAGCCCCCTTTCATCTGTTCCGACAATATCGCCGACATACCGAGAAACGCGGGAGACTTTTCCGTGACCGGATACCTGGGTATCCGGGCCGCGGAAACGCCGTCCGGCCGGGCCGTGTACGTACGCGCGGCACTGCCGCACAGCCGGAATGATACCCGACCCGCCGCACACGGTTCCGGGAGCGGCCATTTTTGGCGTGCGCCCGGATGGCGCCCGCCCCGACCCTATCTGCATACGCAGGCGCCGGTTCGGGGGGGGCTTGACCACTCATTTCAGGTCGGCGCACTTGAGCGCATCCTTCTCAAGCGCGGCGCCGCCGGCCACCTCGATATTGGCAAAGGCCGCGTTAAAGGCCGCGTCGCTGGTCACCGCGAACGGGGTTTGCACGCTGGCCAGGTCGGCGCCCTTGGCCGTGAAGCAGGCCAGCGGAATCTTCACGGTCTGCTTGGCCTTGCCCACCAGGGCCTTGAACACCGCCGTCAGGTCGAGCGCCGCACCGTCCATCGACACCGTTACCTTGCCGGCCGGCGCGCTGGTGACGATGGTATCGAATTGCAGCGCCCCATCCTTCGTCGCAAACGCCGGCAGGGCAAGCGCCCTGGCGCCATGCGCTTCGAGGCGCGCCGGGCCGCTCCAGAACACGTTCTTGGCATCCTGCTGGGTGTTGACCTGCGAGGTCTCGATCTTCACGCCGGGCGCGGTGATGGCGTTGTTCAAGTCGGCGCCGAGCGCGCTGCGCTTCTCGCCCGCCACCACGTACAAGGGCCAGGTGGCGCGGTCCGACTGGTTAAAGACCGGGTACAGATTGGTCACGCCGCAGCCGCCGTCGGCGTAGCTGGCGTCGAGCTGGCCGACTTTTTGTTTGCTGGCGTAGGTCAGGCCATAGCCGGTCTTGAACAGCGGCGCGTAATCGGCGTCGCCCACGTTCACGGTCGCCTGGCAGATCGACTTGGGCCACGAGAACGACAGCTTGCCCTTGAAGCCATGGGTGCCCTTGAACAGCACATCGGCCACGCCCTTGCCTTCCGATCCAGGCAGCCAGGCGGCGACAAAACTGTCGGACAAATTCATCAGGTCATTGGTATACAGTGCGCGGCCGGCGACCAGCACGGTCACCACCGGCTTGCCCTTGCCGGCGACGGCCTTGAGCACGGCCAGGTCTTCCGGATGGCGTCCGCTGTGGCGCAGGGTGCCGGAGGGGCCGATGTCGCCGCCGAACTCCGCGTACGGGGTTTCGCCGATCACCGCCACCACGGTGTCGAAGGCGGCCACGTCGACGCCCTCGCCGGTGGCACTGTAGGTCACGTTGGCGGCGCCGGCGGCGTCCTTGATGCCGGCCAGGATCGAGTCGCCATTCGGGAAGTCGCTGTTCTTGTTGTCGGTGCCCTGCCACGTCAGCGTCCAGCCGCCGGTCTGCAGCGACAGGTCGTCGGCGCTCTTGCCGACCACCAGGATCTTCTTGCCGCGTGCCAGAGGCAGCGCGCCGCCGTCGTTCTTGAGCAGCACCAGCGACTCGCGCACCATCTGGCGCGCCAGCGCGCGCGCCTGCAGCGCCTCAGGCTTGCCGGCGTATTTACCGGCCGACGGCTTGTGTCCGAACAGGCCCGCGCGCAGCTTCACGCGCAGGATGCGGGTCACGGCGTCGTCGATGCGCGCCATTGGAATCTCGCCCGCTTCCACCTGCTTGATGGTGTTGGCGATGAACCCTTTCCAGTCGTTTGGCACCATGACCATGTCGATGCCGGCGTTGATCGCCTGGGCGCAGCTGTCGTTGCGGCAGCCTTTTACCTGGCCGATGCCGTCCCAGTCGCTCACCACCAGGCCGTCGAAGCCCATCTTGGTCTTGAGGATATCCGTCAGCAGCACTTTGCTGCCGTGGACCTTGCCGTGGTCAAGGCCGCTCGCGACATCGACCCAGCTGTTGAACGAGGCCATGACCGTCTGCGCGCCGGCGTCCAGCGCGCTGTAGTAGCCGGCGCCGTGGATATTCATCATCTGCGCTTGCGTGGCCTTTGTGACACCCTGGTCCTTGCCCTGGTCGGTGCCGCCGTCGCCCATGAAGTGCTTGGCGGTGGCGACCACGTTGGCATCATCGCGGAATTTGCCCTGCATGCCGCGCACGTACTCGGCGGCGTAGCTGTTGACCAGCGCCGGATCTTCCGAAAAGCTCTCGTAGGTGCGCCCCCAGCGATCGTCGCGCGTGACCGCGACCGTCGGCGCGAACACCCAGTTGATGCCGGTCGCGCGCACCGCCTTGCCGACCGCTTCGCCCATTTGCAGCGCCAGCTTCTTGTTGTGGGCCGCGCCCAGGCCGATATTGTGCGGGAACAGGGTGGCGCCGTAAACGTTGCTGTTGCCGTGCATGGCGTCGATGCCCCAGATGACCGGCACCTTGACCAACATGTCCGTACTCATCGAGGCGTCGTAGAACTTGTCGGCCAGCGCCACCCATTCGGCCGGGGTGGCGTACTTGTTCCCGTTTGGCCAGCTGCCGCCGCCGTTCAACACCGAGCCGATGTAGAACTCGCGCACTTGGTCGGGCGTGATGGCCTTGATTTCGGGCTGGGTCATCTGGCCGACTTTTTGCGCGAGCGTCATGCCGGCCACGATGCCGGCCACTTTGGCTTCGAGCGCGGCGTCCGGGGCGACGGCGCTGCGCACGCGCGGCCAGTCGCTCAGTTGTTGGGGAGCGGCGCCTGCATGGCTGGCGTGCAGCAGCGCGATGGCTGCGATAAGACAGGATTGCTTGATCATGGTGTCAGTGCGAAAAGGTGGAAATGCCTGGCGGTGAAAACCGGGTACCAGGGTCCGTTCTGCTGCTGGCAGAAGTTGGAAACGCTCCCAACCGAAGATCAATAGTGCGATGATGAAGGAATTTTGTCAATCATAAGATTGTGTAAATGGCCGGCTACTTTTGCACGCGCCACCAAGAAGACCGTCGTTCCCGCCTGCGCGGGAATGACGAGGGTAGTGGTGGAAACGACGGTGATAGTGATGGTAGACGCGGCAAACCAGAAAGTCGACACCCCTACTCCGCGCGGCGCCTGGCCGGCTTGCCCAGCGAGGCCCGCACGGTCACGCTGATCGCAAATTCGCGCCGCACCGGGTGCCTGCTGCCGTAGCAGCGGTTGAGCAGCGCATTGAGCCCGTTCAGGGTCACGTCGCGCCAGGGAATGTGGACCGACGTCAGGCGCGGCGCCGAAAACTGCGCGCTCGGCGTATCGTCGTAGCCGAGCACCGAGACGTCGCCCGGCACCGACAGCCCCACGTCCTGGAAGTACGACAAGGCGCCGACCGCCATTTCGTCATTGGCGCAGAACAGGGCCGTGAACTTGTGCCCGGACGCCACCAGTTCGGCCGCCGCGTCCCACCCGCCCTGCGGCGAAAAGTCGCTCTCGGCCACCCACATCTTGTCGGTGGCGATGCCATTGCGTTCCAGTTCGTCCATGAAGCCGGCGATGCGCTCGACGTTGTCGGGCGAGGTCGATGGTCCGGCGATCACGGCGATCTTGCGGTGGCGGTGCTCCAGCAGCGCGCGCGCCGCCGCGCGTCCGCCCTCGGTATGGTCGGCCGAAAAGCACTGCTCGGGAATGCTCTCGTGGCTGTGGCCCAGCACCACCACGCGCGACTGCTTGGGCCCAAGCGCGGCGATGTCGTCGTCGGTCAGCAGATTGGTCAGCAGAATCAGGCCGTCGCAGCCGCGCTCCATCAGGAAGTCGATGCCTTCGATGGCCTGGCGCCGCGCATCGCCCGAGCCGACCCCGAACGCCACCACCATGTGCAGGCCGGCGGCGCGCAGCGCGGTGTCGATCGACTGCAGGATGGGGGTGTAGAAGGTGCCCTTGAGGACCGGGATGTACACGCCGATCATTTGCGAGGTGCCCGACAACAGCGAGCGCGCCGCGTGCGACGGGCGGAAGTCGAGTTCCGCGATGGCTTTCTTGACCCGTTCCAGCGTCGCCGGCGAGACCGAGCCCTTGCCGCTGACCACGCGCGACGCGGTTCCCAGGCCGACGCCGGCAAGGCGTGCTACGTCTTTGATATTGGCCACGGCGTCCCTTTGATCGGTCAAATTGGTAAATACAGCGGAAGCATACCGCAAACGGCGGATTATGCATGGCCCGCGCCCGTCTTTCCAGTCCGAATTACAGTCGCGCTGACAGACGCTGCTCGCTGGCCTTGTCGAACAGCGACACGCGCGCCGCGTCGACCGCGAAGCGCACCGTCTGGCCCAGCGCGAATACGCGCGTGTCGTTGACGATGGCCGAGAGCTGCTGGCCGGCGGTGGCGATCCACACGATCTGGTGGTTGCCCATCGGTTCGACCAGCGCCACGGTGCCTTCGAGCGCGCCGTCGTCGGCGATGCGAATGTGCTCGGGGCGAATTCCCAGCACCAGCGCCTGGCCGGGCGCCGCCTCCGCCGCGCCGCCTTCCAGGCGAAAGCCGTTGCCGGCAAAGCAGCCATCAAGGTCGAGCGCACCGTCGATAAAGTTCATCGAGGGCGAACCGAGAAAGCCGGCCACGAACAGGTTGGCCGGCCGCTCGTACACGTCGCCAGGGGCGCCGATCTGCAAGATTTTACCGGCCCGCATGACCACGATGCGGGTGGCCAGGGTCATCGCTTCGACCTGGTCGTGGGTCACGTAGATCATGGTCGAGCGCAGGTCCTGGTGCAGCAGTTTCAGTTCGCGCCGCAGTTCGGCGCGCAGCTTGGCGTCCAGGTTCGAGAGCGGTTCGTCGAACAGGAACACGCCCGCTTCGCGCACCAGCGCGCGCCCGATCGCCACCCGCTGGCGCTGTCCGCCCGACAGCTGCGCCGGTTTACGCGCCAGCAGCGGGCCGAGATGGAGCATGTCGGCGGCGCGCTTGACGCGGCGCGCAATCTCCGCCTTGGGCGTGCCGTTGATGCGCAGCCCGAACGACATGTTCTTCTCCACCGTCATGGTCGGATACAGCGCGTACGACTGGAACACCATGCCGATATGGCGCTCGCTCGGGTCGGCATACGTCATGTCTTCGCCGCCGATTTCCACCGTGCCGGCGCTCACATCGATCAAGCCGGCGATGCTGTGCAACAGGGTCGACTTGCCGCAGCCGGAAGGCCCCAGCAGCACCAGGAATTCGCCCTCGTCCACCGCCAGGTCGAGGTCCTTGATAATCTCGTTGCCACCCAGGGTGATGCACAGCTTGCGGACACAGACATTCGACATGGATTACCCTTTTACCGCGCCGGCGGCGATTCCGCGCACAAACCAGCGCCCTGAAATGAAATAGATCGCCAGCGGCACCAGCGACGTGAGGATGGTGGCGGCCATGTTGACGTTGTACAGGCGCGTGCCGGTGGTGGTGTTGATCACGTTATTGAGCTGCACCGTCATCGGCGCGTTGTCGCGCCCCGCGAACACCAGTCCCAGGATGTAATCGTTCCACACGCCGGTGACCTGCATGATGGCGGCCACCACGATGATCGGCAGCGACATCGGCAGCATCACCCAGGCGAAGATGCGAAAGAAGCCGCCGCCGTCGATGCGGGCGGCCTGGAACAGTTCATGCGGCACCGCCGCGTAATAATTCCGGAACAGCAGGGTCATCACCGGCATGGCGAAGATCATGTGCACCAGCACGATGCCCGGCAGCGAGCCGAATACGCCGAACGCGGCCAGCACCCGCACCAGCGGATAGATCATCACCTGCAGCGGTATGAAGGCGCCGATCATCAGGATCGCAAACAGCACCGGGGCGCCGCGCGGCTTCCAGAACGAGAGCGCGTAGCCGTTCAAGGCGCCGAGCAGGATCGGCAGGATGGTGCTGGGCACGGTGATCGCCACCGAATTCCAGAAGCCGCCGCGGATGCCTTCGCACGAGGCGCCGGTGCAAGCCCCGCTCCAGGCGCTGCGCCATGGCTCGAAGGTGATTTGCAGCGGCAGCGCGAAGATGTTCCCGAGCCGGATTTCTTCCATCGGCTTGACCGAGGTGACCAGCATCACGTACAGCGGCAGCAGGAAGAACAGCGCCGCGGTGATCAAGAAGGCGTAGATGCCGATGCGCGCCGGGTTAAAGTGCGAGCGGCGCTTCATGCGCGCCCCTTGCGGCTGCGCGCGTACGCGTATGGCGCCAGCATGGCCAGCACCGGCACCAGCAGCAGCACCGCGCCGGCCGAGGCCAGGGCGATGTTGGCGCGCCCGAACAGGTGGTCCATGATGAACTTGGCCGGCACTTCGCTGGCGGTGCCGGGACCGCCCTGGGTCATGGCGACGACCGCGTCGAACAGCTTGACCACGGCGGTGGTGAGCAGCAGCAGCACGGTGGCGATGGTCGGCCACAACATCGGCAGCACGATCGACAGGTACACGCGCCAGGCGGGAATGCCGTCCAGGCGCGCGGCCTTCCAGATTTCGCCGTCGATGCCGCGCAGGCCGGCCAGCATCATCGCCATCACCAGACCGGACGCCTGCCACACGGTGGCGATGACGACCGTATACATGACCATGTCCTGGTCGACGATCCAGTCGAACGAAAAACCGGCGAACCCGAACTGGTGCGCGGCTTGTTCGATGCCGTTGCCGGGCGTGAGCATCCATTGCCACACCAGGCCCGTGGCGACGAACGACATCGCATAC
Source organism: Massilia aquatica (assembly GCF_011682045.1). Taxonomy (GTDB): domain Bacteria; phylum Pseudomonadota; class Gammaproteobacteria; order Burkholderiales; family Burkholderiaceae_D; genus Telluria_A; species Telluria_A aquatica. The sequence continues at coordinate 36,491 of NZ_VVIW01000004.1, forward strand.
GGATACAGGAAGATCGTGCGCAGCACCCCTTCGCCGGTCACGTTCTGGTCGATGAACACGGCCAGCAAAAAGCCGATCACCAGGCAGGCGCCGATGAACAGCACGCCGTACAGGGCCAGGTTATTGAGCGAGAGCAGCCAGCGTTCGTTCTCGAACAGGCGCGTGTACTGCGCCATGCCGACAAAGGTATCGGACGGGAAGCTGCGCGAGTTGGTCAGCGAAATGCGCAGCGACCAGAGTACCGTGCCGAGGTAGCCGACGATGACGGTGAGCGCCATCGGCAGCAGTGCGGCAAAGGGTACGGCTTTACGCAAAGGGTGACGCATGGCGTTAGCGCTTCAGGGCGGCAGCGATGTTCTTCTGCGCCTTTTCGACCGGCATGGCGGTGTTCCAGTAGGCGGTCAGCACATCGACCAGCGCGCCATTCTGGTCGGGCGTGAGATACACCTCGCCGTTGCCGACGTGGCGCGTGCGGTCTTTCATCACCGTCATGGCGGCCTGGGTGCAGGCGTCGAGCGTGGAGGCGTCGACGTCGGTGCGCACCGGCAGCGAGCCTTTTACGCGATTGAAGGCGGCCAGGGTGGCGGGTGCGGTCATCACGGAACCGAGCAGCTTTTGCGCCTTGAGCGTATCGGCGTTGGCGCTCTTGGGGAAGATGAAGGCGTCGCCCTGGATCAGGAACGGGGCCTTGGGGCCGAAGCCGGTGATGCAGCCGTATTCCTTGCCGGCGGTGAGCCTGGCCGCGTTGAATTCGCCCTTGACCCAATCGCCCATGATCTGCACGCCGGCCTTGTTGTTGACCAATAGCGCGCTGGCGTCGTTCCAGTTGCGCCCGGGCGAGCCGGGATCGACGTAGGACTTGAGGCGCTTGAACGCGACCAGCACCTGCTTGAACGGTTCGGAGGCAATGGCACGCGGGTCGCGTTCGCGGAACACGCTCAGGTACAGGTCCTTGCCGCCCACATTGGCCAGCACCGCCATGAAGACGATATTCTCCTGCCACGACTGGCCGCCGTGCGCGAGCGGTATCAGGCCGGCCGCCTTGAGCTTGTCGAGCGCGGCGAACAGCTCGTCCATGCTGGCCGGCTCCCTGGCGATGCCGGCTTTCGCAAACGCCGCCTTCGAGTACCAGATCCAGGTCGGCATGTGGACGTTCAGCGGCACCGCGTAGTAGTGGCCCTTGACCTTGATGACATCGCGGATCGGCGCCGGCAGCGTGCTGTCCCAGCGCTCCCTGGCGGCGATGTCGTCGACGTTATTGAGCATGCCCTGTTCGACGATGTCGAGGAACTGCATGGAGGCGTTGAACTGGGCGGCGGCGGGCGGATTGCCGCCGACGATGCGGTTGACCGCCACCGCGCGCGCCTGTTCGTTGCCGGCGACGGCGGTATCGACCCACACCCCGCCGGCGGCGCGATAAGCATCGGCGATGGTCTTGACGGCAGCCGATTCGCCGCCCGAGGTCCACCAGTGAATCACCTCGGCGCGCGGCGCGCCGGCGATCGGTGCCGCCGCGTGCGCCGTGGCGCAGGCGCCCAGCGCAAGCGCTGCCGCCAACGCCAGCTTGTGTGCTCTGTGCATCCTGTCTCCTTGTGTGCGGATCTGTGTCCGCTGGCCGGGATAACGTTAAATTGGAAACGTTACCATCTCAGGCACACGAATATAACACCCATCGATTTTCAGTGTCAACGAAATAACATCGTGCCGGAAAACCGAGGGGAGCGGAGGAAAAACACGCTGATACGCCGATGCATTGTTAACGTTTTGCAACAGTTAAATGCGTCGGCGGTGCTTTAGCGGAAGGTCGGACCGGCCGAATGGATGATGTCGCGCCAGGACGACGGCGCTGCCGGCGGCGCGCCAGGCACCATCAGGGGCACGGCGACCATGTCGGCGTCGGCATCGCGCAGGGCTGACGGCAGCGAGGGCGCGGCCACCTGCACGAGCGGCTCTGGCGAAGGGGCGGCAGTGGCGGCGGGTGCGGGTGCGGGTGCGGGTGCAGCAGCAGGTGCGCGCGCTACCGGCGCGGCAGGCGCGGGGACTGGCGGCGCTGGCGGCGCTGGGGGCACCGGGGTGGCGGGCAGGTTGGCATAGGCGGCGTCGCTGACCCCGGAGCGCACCATGCCGCGCCGGTACGGGGTCGTGAGGACGCGCCCGGTCACGTCGAGCGGCACGCCGCCCGAGGCCAGGTAAATTGCCGCTTGGTGTACCGATACGGTGTCCTTGAGAAGGATTGCCTTCTCCACCGTCGCGGCCATTGCATGATTCTTGCGTCGCTCTTCCATTGCTGCTCCCTTTCGGCAACAATATACAGCCCGATGGAATTCAACGCAATCCTTGCCGCCGACTTCCCGGGGTCAGCTCGTCCGGCGCCGTCCTAGGCGCTTGACTTGGCGATCCACTGGCGCACGCTGTCGCGCTGCCACTGCGCCGCGCACCAGGCTGTGAGCCGTTCCGGCACCGGGTCGCCGTTCAGAATCAGGCGGTTGAGCATCAGCGCCAGTTCGGTATCGGCGATGCTCCATTGCCCAAACAGATGCTCGCCCGTGACCAGCCGCTCGGCAATGGCGATCAGGCGCTCGGCCGCGGCCTGCCCGGCCGCTGTGAGTGGCGTGACCACCGGCGCATAAAACACCACCTCGGTCGAGCGCTCGGCGCGCAGGGCCATCAGGTCGCTGCGCAGCCAGGCCATGACCTGGCGCGCACGCGCGCGCTGCTCCAACCCGGCCGGCAGCACGGCCGCGTAGGCCGGCGGCGGAAAGGCTTCTTCCAGGTATTCGACGATGGCGCTCGATTCGGCCAGTGCCAGGTCGCCCTGCACCAGCAGCGGCACGCGGCCCAGCGGGCCCAGGTCGCGAAACGGGACCTGCTTCTGCTCGCCCTTGTCCAGATCGACCGTGTGCAGCGTGAACGGCAGCTTTTTCTCGGTCAGGGCCTGGAACGCCGACAGCGCCCACGGGCTGGTAAAACGGCGGTCGACGTACAGGGTCAGTTCTTGCATGGTGGCTCCGGGCAGTGAGGGTGGAAAGTCAGCCGTTCATCTTATAGCAGAACTTGCAACGTTGCCGGCGCCCCATCAGAAGTGGTAGGCCACCCGTATCATCGGGGTCTTGGCACGGTAGCCTTTGCCGCCCGTGGTGGCCGAGGTATTGCCGAATTTGTTGTTCCAGTACTGGTATTCGAGGCCGACGCGGAAGGTGCGCTTCTTGTAGCCCATGGCGGCGCCGGCGTCGAACATGAGCTGCATGTCGATGTTGGTTTCGGCCCCGGTGTCAGCCCCGGTTTCGCTCTTGCCCTTGGAGGCGATGAAGTTGGCGTAGCCTTCGACGGCCCACAGCGTGCCGACCGGAATGCCCCAGCTGGCGGTGAGCATCGGATGCAGGTCGTAGGTGTAGCGCCCGCGCACCTGCGAGACCGGCGGAAAGGCGCCGCTCGGGGCGTTGCTCTCGCGTAGCAGCAACAGGCTGGTCGACAGGAAACCGGGCACGTCCCACATCAAGGTCGGGCCGGCCACCAGCATCTGCTTGCGCGAGTTGTAGCCGACATCGTTCTTGGTGTTCCAGTCGAAGCCGACGGTGGCGCCAAGCCCGCTGACCGGGCCGAACTTGATGGGGGCGCCGCGCAGCTTGCCGATATCGAGCGTGTGGCGGTACACCACGTAGGCTTCCTGGGCGCCGTCGGTCTGGTTGAGCGAGGCCGGGTCCTTGCTGTCGGAGACCAGCATGTCGAGATTGAAGAAGTTGCTGCCGTACTGGTAGCCGCTGGCGTGGGTCAGCGCGAACACGTGCTTGCCGATGTTCTCGCTGTTGAACGGTTCGCGGAAGCGCTCGCCGGTGCGCCAGCTGATCGCGGTGTCGCTCCAGTCGGCCGCCTGGGCGATGCCGCCGGCCAGGCTGGCCGCCGCGAGCAAGCAGGCCGCAGGCAGGCGGCGCAGGTTAGTGTCAGTCATGGTCATTCCCCGGTTGAAGTCAAAGGTTGAAGTCGAAAAGCGTGCGCCGTTCAAAACTCTTCCCAGTCGTCGCCGGCGGGGGCGGACTTGGCTGGCGCCTTGGCGGCCGGCCTGGCGGGCGCTGCGGTCGCGGGCCGGGCCAGCGGTTTGGCGGCGGGCCTGGCAGCGGCACGCGGCGCGAGACGGGCCGCGTGAGCGGGCCGCACCAGCGCGGCCCGGGCCGGTGGCGCCACGCTCTCGTCGAGCTTGAACACGCTGACCACCTCGGCAAGCGTGGCCGCCTGGTCCTGCAGCGACTTGGCGGCGGCCGCCGCTTCTTCCACCAGCGCGGCGTTCTGCTGGGTGGCGTCGTCCATGGCGCTGATCGAATGGTTGATCTGGCCGATGCCCTGGCTCTGCTCGAAGCTGGCGGCGGCGATTTCGCTCATCAGGTCGGCCACCTGCTGCACCGAGGTGACGATCTGGTGCATGGTGACGCCGGCTTCGTCCACCAGCTTGCTGCCGGCATCGACCTTGAGCACCGAATCGTCGATCAGGGTCTTGATTTCCTTGGCGGCGGCGGCCGAGCGCTGGGCCAGGTTGCGCACTTCGGAGGCGACCACGGCAAAGCCACGGCCCTGCTCGCCAGCGCGCGCCGCTTCCACGGCGGCGTTCAGCGCCAGGATGTTGGTCTGGAAAGCGATGCCGTCGATGACGCCGATAATGTCGACGATCTTGCGCGAACTGTCGGTAATCGACCCCATCGTGCTGACCACCTGCCCCACCACCTGGCCGCCCTTGACGGCGTGCGAAGAGGCCGACACGACCAGCTGGTTGGCCTGGCTGGCGTTCTCGGCATTCTGCTTCACGGTCGAGGTCATCTGCTCCATGGCGGCGGCGGTTTCTTCCAGGCTGGACGCCTGCGCTTCGGTGCGGCCCGACAAATCCATATTCCCGGCCGCGATTTCGCTCGAGGCGGCGGCGATGGTTTCGGTGCTGCCGCGCACCTGGCTGATGGTCAGGTTGAGCGAGGACACGAAGCGGTTGAAGGCCTCGGCCAGTTCGCCCACTTCGTCGCCGCTCTCGACCGGCATACGCCGACTCAGGTCGCCATTGCCGCCGGCGATATCGCTCAGCATCGCGGCGGCGCGTGCCACCGGGCCGGCGATCGCGCGGCTGATCAGGAAGATGCCGAACAGGCCGATGCCGCCGCCGACCAGGGCCGCCACCAGGGCCGAGACGGTGGCGTCGCGCGCGACGTTGCCCAGCACTTCGGCTTCCGGCACTTCGGCCACCACATACATGTTCAGTTCCGGCACATACGACGAGGCCAGGATGCGCGCACCGTTAGCGCCGGTACCGGCGGCGTAGGTGAACTTGGCGCCGCCCAGCAGGGTCTTGCCCAGTTCATCGCTGTAGCCGGGCAAGTCCTTGAGGAAGTGCTTGCCGTCGGCCAGGGCGGCGTCGCGGTGCACCAGCACGGTGCCGTTGGCGGCCACCAGCGACACGAAACCGGTCTGGCCGACCTTGTAGGCGCGAATCGTGTCGGCCAGTGCCGCCACCGACAGGCCGACCCCGGCCACGCCCAGCTTGCCCGGTCCGGCTTCGGCGCGCACGTTGATGAACAACATGATGTCGGACGCGCCTTCCTTGTTCAGCACCAGGGAATAGGGCTTGCCTTCGGCCAGGAAGCTGTGGAACCACTGGTCGTTGCCGCCCTCCTTGTCCACGGTGCGGGTCAGGCCCTGCTCGCTCATGTACTTGCCGGTCGCCTTCGAGACCCAGAACACGGTGACCGCCTTGTTCTTGGCCTTGACGCTCCCGGCGTAGGCCTTCCAGGCATCGATGCCGGTGTCGGGCAAGCCCTCGCCTTCCCAGGCGTGGATGTAGGTGTTGTTGGCCAGCGCCAGCGAGGCGCCCAGCGGCACCGCAATCTGGCGCAGCACGTCGTTGCGGATCTCGCCCACCACCGACGGCAGTTCCTGCTCGACGACCCGCTCGCGGATCCCGCGGCTGGTCATGGTGATGCTCAGGGTGGAGGAAATGACAACGAACAATAGCAGGCAGGCTGCCATGCTCAGCATGAGTTTCTTTTGGATCGAGAGATGGCGCAGCAAAGTCAAGGCAGTGTCCTTTCGGTGACAGGGAGTCACAACACAAGAACATAGTCCTGTCTGGCTTGAGCCAGGTCAAGACGAAATGCAATCCGGCGTGCTATCGCCCTCCGGAAGTGTTGCGTGCCTGTCGCAAGCTGGACAAACACGCAAGGTTTCACGTGCCCGCCTCAGCCTGCGCCGAGGTAAATAAATTTAAACAAGAACAATGCCGCGATCACCCACACGGCTGCCTTGACGTCGCGCGCGCGCCCGGTCAGCAGCTTGAGCACGGCGTAGGAAATAAAACCGAAGGCCACGCCGGTAGCGATCGAATAGGTAAACGGCATGGCCAGCGCGGTGATCGCGGCCGGAATGCTTTCGGTGGTGTCGTTCCAGTCGATCTCGCCCAGTTCGCGCAGCATCAGGCAGGCCACGTACAGCAGCGCCGGGGCGGTGGCGTAGGCCGGCACTACCGCCGCCAGCGGCGACAGGAACAGGCAGCCGAGGAACAGAAGCGCGACCGCCACCGCGGTCAGGCCGGTGCGCCCGCCGGCCTGGACCCCGGCCGCGCTTTCGATGTAGGCCGTGGTGCTCGAGGTGCCCAGGGCGGCGCCGGCCACGATGGCGCAGCTGTCGGCCATCAGGGCCTTGTTCATGCGCGCCATCTTGCCGTCGACCAGCAGGCCGGCGCGGCTGGCCACGCCCATCAGGGTGCCGGTGGCGTCGAACAGTTCGACCAGGAAGAACACCAGCACCACGTTCAAGATCCCGACCGAGAGCGCCCCCATGATGTCGAGCTTGAACAGGGTGGGCGCCAGCGACGGCGGGGCCGACAGCAGGCCGCCGAACTTGTTGCCGGCGAAGAAAAAGCTGAGCACGGTGACCAGCATGATGCCGATCAGGATCGCGCCTTTGACCTTGAGTTTGTCGAGCGCGACGATGGCGAAAAAGCCGATGATCGCCAGCAGGGCCGGCGCCGAATGCAAGTCGCCCATGGTGACCATGGTGTCCTTGTTGGCCACCACGATGCCGGCATTGTGCAGCGCGATCAGGCCGAGGAACAGGCCGATCCCGACCGCGATGGCGATCCGGATCGAGGCGGGAATGCCGTTGATGATCATTTCGCGCAGGCGAAACAGGCTCACCAGCAAGAACAGGCAGCCGGAAATGAAGACCGCGCCCAGCGCCACCTCCCACGACAAGCCCATCTGCTTGACCACGATGAAGGCGAAATAGGCGTTCAAGCCCATCCCCGGCGCCAGCGCGATCGGATAGTTGGCGTACAGGCCCATGATCAGGCTGCCGATGGCGGCGGCCAGGCAGGTGGCCACGAACACGGCGTCGGTGGGCATGCCGGCGCTGCCGAGGATCGAGGGGTTGACGAAGATGATGTAGGCCATCGTCAGGAAGGTGGTCAGCCCGGCCAGCAGCTCGGTGCGGACGTCGGTTCCGTGCTCCTTGAGTTTGAAATGGTTTTCAAGAAAGGACAAGATGGTCTCCTGGTGTAGTTGCATGAGAATAGTACAGCCGCTTGGTACAGTCGGTTTACTGCCGGGGGCCGTATCGTACCCGCTCGCCGCCATTCGCATGCAAAGTGCATGCCAAGCGCCGCCTTGTGCTGGGAGCTGACGCAAATACAACAGTTCAATTGTTGCATCAGCGCAAATTTGCCTTAAACTAAGGCGCCCTTGCCAAGAACGCTATTAATTTGCGCAACGTTGGGCGCGCGACCATGATGCTGCGCGGCCGTATCCGGAGTCCCCCTCAGCAGTTTGCCCCTTACAGAACAGAAGGAAAAGGATTACGCATGAAACTTAGCCATATCGGATTCGCAGCAGCCACGCTGTGCCTCGCCAGCGCCACATTGGCGGCCGACACCATCAAGATCGGCGCGCTGTTGCCGCTGACGGGCGGATCGGCCCCGCTGGGCCTGGCGGTACGCGACGGCCAGCGCCTCGCGGTGGCGCAGATCAATGCCCGTGGCGGGGTGATGGGGCGCAATCTGGAGCTGGTCGAGCTGAACGATGAAAGCAAACCCGAACTGGCCGAGAAGAACATGCAGGCCCTGCTGGCCAAGGGCGTGGTGGCCTGTTCCTGCGGGGTGAACACGGGCGTGGTGCTGGCTTACCAGCCGGCGATGCAGAAAGCCAAGCTGCCGAATATCGTGCCGGCCTCGGCGGGCACCAAGCTGACCAAGGCGTTTCAGAACGCGCCGGAAGGCAACTTCACCTTCCGCGTGCAAGCGTCGGACACCTTGCAGGCGCAGATGATGGTCGACTACGCGGTCAAGAAGGGCCACAAGAAAATCGCGCTGCTGCACGACACCACGCCCTACGGCACCGGCGGGCATGACGACATGGTCAAGCAGTTGCTCACGCATGATGTGAAGGCGGTGTCGGTCGGCAGCTTCAAGATCGGGGACGCCGATATGTCGGCCCAGCTGGCCAAGGCCAGGGAAGCCGGTGCGACCGTGCTGCTGGTGTACGGCATCGGAACCGAGCAGGGCCATATCGCCGCCAGCGGCGCCAAGCTGGGCATGCATCTGCCGATCATCGGCTCATGGGCCAACGCCACCGATTCCTTCCTCAATGTGGCGGCCGCCCATGCCGAAGGCGCGATCTCGCCGCAGACCTTCGTGGAAGGCGCCACCTCGACGGCCGGGCGCGAATTCGAAGCGGCCTACCGCAGCGAATACAAGCGCGCGCGCATGACCAATCCGACCGCCGTGGCCGGCGGGCACGACTCGATCCTGCTGCTGGCGGCCGCCATCCGCCAGGCCAACAGCACCGACGGCGCCAAGATCAAGGCCGCGCTGGAGCGACTGAGCGTCCCGGTGCCGGGCGCGATCGCCACCTACAACAAGCCGTTCTCGGAAGATGATCACGAAGGCATCAACCTGAGCAGCGCAGTGATGGCAATCTGGAAAAAAGGCGCGATCATGCGCGCGCCGCTGTAAACCTGGCCGAATGGTTCAGGAGACCGGCCGGCCCAGCTGCGCCAGCGCCTGGGCCGTGCCGTTGAACAGGTCCAGGTCGACCGCGCCTTCAATGCCGTCGACCTTGCCGGTTTGCGCGTGCTGCCAGATGGCGTAGCCATGCACGCCGTGCGGCAGGACCGGTGCGGCGGCGCTGCTGTACTCGGCGATCCAGAGCGGATAGGCGCACAGCGCGGCGCTGCCGGCCAGGTTGCTGTTCCAGAACGAGAGCGATGAATAGATCAGCGGCGTGCAGCCGAGCGCTTGTTGCACTTGGCCCAGCCAGGCCAGCGCAGCGCGGTCGATGGCGGCGCATTGCATGCCACAGGCGGTTTCGACATCGAGCATGGGCGGCAGGTCGCCCGGCTGCGGCGGTCCGAGCACGCTCAGGAAATGGCGCGCCTGCTGGCCCGCATCCACATCCGCATGCAGGAAGTGATAGGCCCCGCGTGCGATACCGGCGGCACGCATGGCCGGATAATTTGTGCTGAACAGGGGATCGGTGACGCTGCCGCCTTCACTGGCCTTGGCGTAGGCAAACGCAATGCCCTGCTGCGCCACCGTGGGCCAGTCGATCTGGCCCTGGAAATGCGAGACGTCAATCCCCTTCAAGAAGGCGTTGCTCATGCGTGGCTTCCTTTCTGGAGCCGCGCGCGGCGCCGTTGGTGAGATCGCTCGGAGAGTGCTGCAAGGTAAGGAACAGCGCGCGCAGACACGTGCGATGTTAATGCCGGATCAGATTACCATGCCTTCCGCCGACGCACCAATGACACCGGTGTCAGAGCAAACCTGTCTAGCCAGGTGTCTTATCGTCAGCAAACACAGCCGCCAAGGTGGGCGCATCAAGGCTGCGCTCGAACCATTGTTCAAGATCGTCCTTCGCGGCTTGGGCGATACACTGGGCCACCGGCGCCGGCAAGTCGCCGAAGCGCTTGTGCAACAGGGCGCCAACCATTTTGCGCAGGGCGATGACCTGACCGTCAGCGATGCCTACCGCCTTGCCTTCCGCCAAGCCTTCCGCCGTGGCCTTTCTCGATAATTGTTTCTTTCTCTCTCTTAAGCCGCTTAAGTGCGACGTCATAGACGCCGTGCTTGACCTGCTCTGGCCAGCTTAACCTTGCCAGCCTTTCCATGTCCTTCTCCAACTCTTTGTCAATGTCAATGTCCATGTCGCTCTCCTCCGCAGTATCGAGATTAATCAATTGGATATCGTCATTTCTACGCGCCAGCAGCGCTTTCCACCACGCCCAGACCGAGGTCCGCAGGCTGGTCAGGGGAGTGGACCTGAACCAGGTCTTCAGCACCGGCACATGCGTCGTAAAGACATCGGAGAACACTGAAAGTTCAATCCGGAATAGCAGCGCCAGCAGATCGTCATTCGCGTCCAGCGCCGCCCGGTCCAGGCGCTGCTGGTCGATCAGCGTGTAGCGCTGGGATGGCTGCAAGGCCGCCAGCCCGGCGGGCGGCACCATGAGCAACTCGGTCAGATCGAGCGGCGCACTCCAGCGCGGCGCGCCGTTGTAGAACACCAGCGGCAGCACCGGCGGCAATCGCAATCCTGGCGACAGTTCATGGCGCTTGACCAGGTCCTGGCACAGCTCCCGGCTCGGCAATCTCGCGGCGCAATTGTTCCAGGCGCCGGATCTTCTCCTCCACCCTGGCAATCTGCGCCGCCGGAATGCCGCTGGCGCGGGCGCGCTCGACATCAGCCTGCAAGCGCGGCACTTCAAGCTGCGCGGCGCTGGCGAAGGCGGCCATGACGCGCGCATCCTGGCGCGCTTCGTAGGCCCGGTAAGCCTGCGGGTCGGCCAACTGGGCCGGGCTCGGTCCCGCGCCGGCGGCCGCTGCCGGCGCCAGCGGCGGCGTGCGCGCGTCGCCATGCAGGCGCGCATCGGCCATGCTGTCGGCGGCCGTGACGGGCGTGGCAGGCGCGGCGCGCGGCACCTCGTCGAACCATCCCGGCCGCGCCGCCTGGACAGGCTGGGCTGCGCCAGGCGCCGTGGCCGCGGCCGCAGCCCCGGCGGGCGGCGCAGCGGCGGCCGGGGCCGGCACTGGCGGGCGCGCCAGCAGGGAGGCGGCAGCGGCGAGCACCAGCGCCGCGAGCAGGGCGCCGCCCTTCATGCCGGCCCCGCCCCTGCCATCCCGGCCCTGGTGATCTCGATGCGCGCCTTGCGCAGCAGTTCCGCGCGCAATGCCGCCAGTTGCGCCGCCGCCATCTCGCGCGCCACCGCGCGGCTGGCCACATGGCGCACCGATTCGGAATCGGCCGCCTGGTAGCCTTGCACCCGTTCCTCGACCAGCACGATTTCCCATGGCGCATTGCGGCCGGGCCCGGCAGGGGTGCGCACCGGGGCCGATACCTGGCCCGGCGCCTGGGTGAACAGCAGATGCGCCAGCCAGCCGGGTTTGCCCGCCGGCTTGCTGTCGTGCTGCACCCAGCCGAGCGCGCCGCCGGCGGCGGCGTCGGGCGCGATCGAGTGGCGCCGCGCCATGGCCGCGAAATCGGCGCCGCCGGCCAGCGCGGCCGCCACCGTGCGCGCCGCCGCTTCATCGGGCAGGCGGATATGGCGCGCGCGCACCCGTTCGATGCGCACAAAATCGGCGCGCTGGCGCGCGTAGTAGGCGCGCACCTGCTCGGCGCTGACCTGCGCGGCCAGGGTGTCGAGCAGGCGGCTGCCGGCGTGCTGGTCGTCGCCCATGCCGTGCAAGCGCATCAGCGCCTGCACATCGGACTGGTCGGCCAGCACCCGGCGCAGGTCGGCCACGGACGCGGCGCCGAAGCGGCGCGCGCTCCAGTCCAGCACATACCACGAGGCGACCTGCAGCCTGGCCTGCTGCTGCATGAAGTCGCGCTGGCGCGCAAACAGCGCCACCCTGCCCTGGACGTTCTGGCGCCGCGCCACGTCGGCCAGGCTGATGCTGCCTTCTCCACCGCCCGGTTTGGCAAAGCGCAGCAGCACCAGCTTGCCGGCTTGCGCCAGCTGCGCCTCGCCCAGGCTGTCGTCGAGCCGCAGCGCGCCGGGCTTGCCGAATACCGTGTCGAGCTCGGCGTCGCTCAAGGGCGGCGCCGGACGCAGCAGGCTGTCGAGGCCGGCGCCGGGCAGTTGCTGCAAATCGTGTTCCATCTCCTTGCCGTACAGGCTGCGCAAGGTGCTCACCAGTTGGTCGTCGATGCTCACCTCGCGCGTGAAGCCGACCCGCTGGCCGGCCCACAGCGCCGCTTCGCCGAAGCGCTTGCGCGCCTCCCCGGCCAGCAGGCGGTTGGCGATGAGGAGCTCGAGCGTGGCGCTGCGCTGGGCGTCCGGATCGCTGGCGCGCGCCATGCGCCAGCTGCTGTCGACGCTGAACGCGAGCAGCGGCGCGCCGTCGATGCGCGCCGCCGCCACGCTGGCCGGTGCCGCCTGGGCCGGGTCCGCCACGGCGGGCCAGGCGCACGCCACCCAGGCGCCGCCGGCCAGCATGCGCAGCAGGCGCGCCAAGGGCACCGCCATCAAATCGCCAACCGCTCGGCGGCGCGGTTAAGTACGTGCACCACCATGGCGATCGAATGCGGCACCATGGCGCGCGCCACCGCGCGGCGGTCGGCGTGATCGGTGGACGAGAGCACGATGCCGCCGTTGGCGTACGAATAGCTGCCGCCCTGGGTCAGCAGCGCGCGGATATCGGTGGCGTTTGGCGCGAGCGGGGTAAAGCTGGCCAGCGCGCCGCGCACCAGCGCGGCATCGTTCAACTGTTCGCGGTCGTAATAGTCGCCCACCCACTGTTCCCAGCCCGAGTGGCCGTTGCCCGAGGTGCCCCAGGTGTGGTGCGGCTGGACCAGGTCGGTGGTGTGCAGCACAAAGCCGAGCGACTGCGCGGTCGGACGCGCCAGGAACTGCTGCCACCAGTACTGCCCGAGGTTGTCGATCGGCTGGAACGGCATCGACTCGAAATCGGCGTACTGCTTGCTGGTGGAGCTGCCGCCCATGCGGTAGTTCGCTTCGGTCACGCCGAAGCTGTTGTACTTGCTGCTGTCGCCGAACCAGCCTTTCAGGCCGCCGGCGCCATCGTCCAGATAGTCGCCCACCAGCCAGCCGGCGGCCAGCTTGTCGATATCGCCGCGGTGGGTCAGTTTGGCATAGTTGTAGCCGCCGAAGGCGTTGCCGTGCACATCGCGTCCACCCGTGTGGTTCTGGAAGTGCCAGTACGAGGTGTAGTTGGCCAGCGAGGAGCCCAGGCCCCACACCGGCGCCATCTGGCAGCTGCCGGTGGTGGCGCCGCACAGGTAGGTGTCGGCAAAATCGTCGACGTCGTAGGCGCCCTGGCCCACGGCTTGGGCGAACTGGTCCATCGTGTAGCCGGCCCTGGTTACGCCGGCGGCCAGCTTGGCGTAGTTGGTGGAGGATGGATTGTTCTTCATGAACGTGATCGCATCGAGCACGATGCGGCGGTGCGTTTCTTGTTGCCATGCCTGGGCGGGTGCGCTGGCAAACAGGGCCAGCGCGAGGCTGGCGGCGAGCAGTGTCGGTTTCATCATGACTCCAGGGTGATGCCGGCGGTACGGTGGCCGCGTGGCTGGTTCGCGAAGGAAGAAATGTAAAAATGTAACGATGAAATGTGACGATGAAATGACTGTGGCGCGCGTCCGACAATCGGCTCAGGCTGGTGCGATATGGTCTTCACACAGGAGAAAGCGGTTTTTCGACGGATCTTCAAGCATGAAATTCTTCCCGCCTGGCCATTCGAATACCTCCAGCACGCCGTTTTTGTCCGGTACCAGGCCGCCGCCGCCGGCAAAGCGCATGGCCCGCAGGCGCTGGAATGCGACGTCGCAGCTTGGTATGGTCAGCGCAAACACGGGCGCCTCGCGCGCCGCCGGATGCCAGGGCGTGATTTGCAGGCAGATGCCGGGATGGGCGCTGGCCCGCAGCAAGTACGAATCCATGCCGTAATCCGCATCGACCTGGAACATTCCCAATTCCTGCACGTAAAACCTGATCGTATCGACCGCCGATTCGGCCCGCAGAAACACATCGATCCGCATACACCCTTTCCTTTCAACAGCGGCACATCCGGCCGCGCTTTTCGGCGAGCAAGATGGTGATGAAGGCCGACGGCGCCATGTCAATCCACGGCGTGCATGTGGATGTGGTGGGCAGCGGCAGGATCGACCTGAACAAGTAGAGACAGGACAGGATACGCCAGGCAACGATCGCGATTGACTTTCGCCACCGGCGGGTACACCATCAGGATGCTTGCCGACACATGTTCCTCCCACGCTTGAAGGAGTAAGTTGATGACAATGTTGATCAAAAGTGTAATCGGCGTCGCCGCTTCCCTGGCATTCGCGGCCAATGTGCTGGCGGCGGACGCCGCAACGGCCGAGGAAGCCAGTGCGCTGGTGAAGCAGGGCGTGGCTTTCTTCAAGGCCAACGGCAAGGACAAGCTGATTGCCGAGGTGGCCAATACCAGGGGCCAGTTCGTCAGCAAGGACTTGTACCTGAGCGTGTGGGACACCAAGGCCAAGGTGCTGGCGCACGGCGCCAATCCCAAGATGGCGGGCAAGAATATCATCGAGTTGAAAGATGCCGACGACAAGTACTTCATGAAGGAAATCATGAGCAAAGCCGCCAATCCGGGCAACGGCTGGGTCGACTACAAATGGGTCAATCCGGTGACCAAGGAAATGCAAGCCAAGTCGGCCTATTTTGAAAAAGTCGAAGACATCGTCATTTCAGCAGGCTACTACAAAAAATAGGCGGCTGGATGGGGCTGCGCGCGGATTCCTCGCAGCGCTCGCCGCCTGAGGCTGGCGCCGTCGATCAGCGCCGTCCCTGGCGCTTTTCGGCGGCAACGATCGCCATGACCAGCCCCACCGCAGCGAGCACGACGGCGGATGGCCCCAGGTAATACAGCATCACCATCGTGAACCACACCTCTTCCTCCTTGCTGATCGAGGCCGCGTGCAGCGACAGGCGCATGCCACCGGCCAGCGCCACATTGGCGATCGCGACCAGCGCCTGGCCGGCCCAGTAAAGCTTGCCCGGCGCGCTGGGCGCCATTCCCTTCCTGACCCAGATCGCCGTGAGCAGCAGGGCCACGCCCGCGCAGCCGGCCAGCGTCATCGCCGCCATGCCGCTGCGGGGAACGAGCAGCACTGAGGCCGTCGTGTCCGGAAGCCACAGCGCGAGGTAAAACGCGCAGGCGAACAACAAGGTAAATACGTTGAGATTGGCAAAAAACATCGAGGAAATCCCGGGAAAAACAGCGCCACGCTGACCAGGCTAGTCAACGTTGCAAGAATTAAAAGATGCAATTTTAGTCCCTGTGCAATCAAGCCATTCGGTATTCGTCTTCGCACCGCCGCCATTCCCACGCAATACATCATTTGAGCAACAGAAATGCTGTTGCCGTAAATGCAAATGAGATTGATTAACGTTTACGCTCCTGTGAGATTTGGCTATAATCGGCATATCTATCTGAGGAGTTAATCTTGAAGCAACAGCAATCGCAACAGCCAAAAAGTCTTCGTAGCAAGAGCGACATGACGTTCAATTCCATGAAGAAAACCAGTATCGCCATGGGCATTTCCAGTGCCTTGCTGATAATGCCGTTCGCAGCCAATGCGCAGACGGGTCCAAGCGCCGCAGCCGCCGCGCCCTCGGAAAAAGACAGCAAGACCCTGCCGGACGTCGTTGTCTACGGCAAATACCTCGACCCGAACCCGAACGCCGAAGTCGGCGCGCCGTACAAGGCCAAGACCTCGGGCGATTCGCGCCACACCCGTCCGCTGGCTGAAACGCCGCAGACCATCTCGGTGATCACCAAGGCCGCGATCGACGATTCGGGCATGACCGAACTCAAGCAAATCCTCAGCTCCCAGCCAGGCATCACCCTCGGCACCGGCGAAAACGGCAATGCCTTCGGCGACCGCTACATCATCCGCGGCCAGGAAGCGCGCAGCGACGTCTTCGTCGACGGCTTGCGCGACCCTGGCATGACCACCCGCGAAAGCTTCGCCATCGAGCAGCTCGAAATCTCCAAAGGCCCGAACTCGAGCTTCGCCGGCCGCGGCACCGCCGGCGGCGCGATCAACGCGATCACCAAGCAGGCGACCCTGGACAAAGACTTCCAGCGCGTCACCGTGGGCGTCGGCACCGACAGCCACAAACGCGTCACCGCCGACTTCAACAAAGGCTTCGGCGACAACTTCGCCCTGCGCGCCAACGTGCTGTACGGCGACGAAGACGTGCCTGACCGTAAGCCATCGAGCCGCACCCGCAAGGGCGTCGCGGTATCGGGCCTGTGGGAAGTCAACAAAGACCTGTCCGTCACGCTCGACTACTATGGCCTGCGCACCGACGACAAGCTGCCCGACCTGGGCCACTTCCTGGTCGGCGCCGTGCCGAACCGCGTACCGGCCACCAACGTGCCGGTGTACGCCCAGTCGAACGACTTCCTGAGCTCGGACGTGGACACCATGACCGCGCGCGTCAACTGGAAACTCGCCCCCGACCTGACCCTGACCAGCCTGACCCGCTACGGCCAGTCGAACAATGCCTACGTCACCACCGGCGCCTCGAGCGGCACCCGGTATGTCGGCGACACCACCGCCAACACCAAATCGTTCGTCAGCGCAGCGCTGGACGGCGGCCACACCGGCTGGCAGGATGTCGAGTATTTTGCGCACCAGAGCAATCTGCGCTGGGACAAGCAGATCATGGGCATGAAGCACGAATTCATCTTCGGCGCCGAATACACCGACCATCAAGTCGTCTCGGGTAACTTCACGGTCGCCAACAGCGGCGCCTTCAACTGCCGCAGCGCGATCGCCGTCGGCCCGAACAACGCGCGTTGCTTCAACGACGTCAATGGCGTGCCGGTGGCCGACCTGACCAACCTGGCCGGCCGCAGCAGCACCCGCAACAGCTGGAACCAGGACTGGCAAGTCAAGACCTTCTCGCTGACCGCGATGGACACAGTCGACCTGACCGACCGCGTGACCGCCTTTGCCGGCATCCGCGCCGACCGCTTCGACCTGTCGCTGGCGCGCCGCACCCCGGCCACCAACCTGGTCACGGGCGACTACAGCTACACCGACACCCTGGTCAACGGCCACGCGGGCGTGAGCTTCAAGGTCCTGCCGAAACTGATCGTCTACGGCAGCGCGGCGAGCTCGCAGGACATCAACGGCGGCGAAGCCGATTCGGGCACCAACAGCGGCTACGGCGGCGCCGTGCTGTACCAGAACAAGATCGCCGGCGCCAAGCCTGAATCCTCGCTCAACCTGGAACTGGGCACCAAGTGGAACCTGCTTGACGACAAACTGCTGGCCACCGCCGCCATCTTCCAGACCAAGAAGAAGGATGTGATGGAAGGCGCCAACTACGACACCGTCGGCACCTTCAACACCGGCAAGAACAAGGTGCAGGGGATTGAATTCGGCCTGACCGGCAACGTCACCGAAGCCCTCTCGACCCAGGTCGGCGCAGCCATCATGAAGTCGAAAGTCACGGGTTCCTCCACGCCAGTGGGCATCGGCCGCGAACTGGCCAACTTCGCCGAAAAGTCGTTCTCGGCGCAGGCCAAGTACCAGCTGTCCGACGCCTTCTCGTTCGGCGCCGTGGCCCGCTACGAGAGCGGCCGTTGCGGCGGCCAGCCCGACACCGCTGCCGGCTACACCGCCGACAACCAGTGCTCGCAGCCGGTACCGTCGTTCACCGTGTACGACGCGTTTGCCGCCTACCGCTTCTCGAAGAAGCTGGACCTGCGCGTGAACGTGCTCAACGTCGGCAACAAGGACTACTTCACCGCCGTGTACCGCTCGGGCGCCTTCCTGTACAAGGGTGACGCGCGCGCTGTTCGCGTGGCGCTGAACTACGAACTGTAAGAACTTCCACAGCGTGGCGCTTCAAGTCGCTTGAGTGCCACGCAAGTTCGCTACAATGCCGGGTAACCCCCGGCATTTTTCATTTGATGATGACACCACCACTCCCTGGCGCCCAGCCGCCTCTTGGCAAGATCCCCGCCGACATCGGCTGCGCCGCCGATTACGAAGTGCTGGCGCAGCGCTTCATGGCGCCGCCCAGCTACGACTACGTGGCCGGCGGCAGCGGGCGCGACCTGACCGTGGCCGCCAACCTGGCCGCCTTTGCGCGCTGGGACATCTATCCGCGCCTGCTGCGCGACGTCGGCGCCGGCCACACCCGCGTGACCGTGGCCGGACAGCAGTTCGCCCATCCGGTGTTCCTGGCGCCGGTCGCCTTCCAGAACCTGGCGCACGGCGCCGGCGAACTGCAAAGCGCGCGCGCGGCGCACGCGGTCGACAGTTGCCTGATCAGCAGCACGCTCTCGTCCTGCACCCTGGAAGACGTGGCGCGCGGCGCCGGTCCGCAGCGCTGGTTCCAGCTCTACTTCCAGCTGCGCCGCGAACACACGCAAGACCTCTTGCGCCGCGCCGTGCAAGCCGGCTACACGGCCATCGTGGTCACGCTCGACGCCCCGATCCAGGTGCCCAGCAAGCGCGCCCTGGATGCGGGTTTCCGCATGCCGGCCGACTGCGTGGCGGCCAACCTGCGCGGCTACGCCCCGGCCGCCACGCCCCCGCTCGCGCCGGAACAGAGCCGCATCTTCCAGGGCATCATGAGCACGGCGCCGACCTGGGACGACCTGCGCTGGCTGCTCGGCCAGACCACGCTGCCGGTGCTGGTCAAGGGCGTACTGCATCCCGACGATGCGATTGCCCTGCGCGCCATCGGCGTGGCCGGGCTGGTGGTATCGAACCACGGCGGGCGCACGCTCGACGGCGCCCCGGCCAGCCTGGACGTGCTGCCGGCCATCCGCAATGCCGTTGGCCCGGCGTTTCCGCTGCTGTTCGACGGCGGCATCCGCTCCGGCGCCGACATCTTCAAGGCGCTGGCCCTGGGCGCCGACGCGGTGCTGGTCGGGCGCCTGCAAATGTACGCGCTCAGCGTGGCCGGCGCGCTCGGCGTGGCGCACATGCTCAAGCTGCTGCGCGAAGAACTCGAAGTGTGCATGGCGCTGGCCGGCTGCGCCACGGTGGGCGAGATCGACAGCGGCACCCTGCTGCGCCGCCAGGACGCGCCATGCTGACCACGCTCGACGCGGTCCTCTCCAAGGACGAAGTACGCCAGTTTCGCGCCTACCTCGACAAAGCCGACTGGCAAGACGGCGCGGCCACCGCCGGCACCCTGGCGCGTTCGGCCAAGAACAATGCCCAGATCGACGATGGCGCCGAAGTGGCCGTCAGCCTGGGCAACCATATCCTGCGCACGCTGGGCAATACGCCGCTGTTCATCGCCGCCGCCCTGCCGCGCAAGATCTATCCGCCAAAATTTAATCGCTACAGTGTCGGCGAAACCTACGGCACGCACGTTGATAGTGCTGTGATGCAGATTCCCGGCACGCACCTGAGCCTGCGCAGCGACCTGGCCGCCACCCTGTTCCTGGCCGAGCCGGATGAATACGATGGCGGCGAGCTGGAAATCGACACCGAATTCGGCGTCCAGACCGTGAAACTGGGCGCCGGCGCCATGGTGCTGTATCCGGCTTCGAGCCTGCACCGGGTTACACCGGTCACGCGCGGGGCGCGGGTGGCCTCGTTTTTCTGGATCGAGAGCCTGGTCGGCGACGAGGCCGAGCGCACCTTGCTGTTCGACCTGGACCAGACCATCCAGAACCTGACCCCGGGTCTTGCGGCGGACGACCGCAACCTGCTCAAGCTGACCGGGATTTACCACAACCTGCTGCGCCGCTGGGCAGCGACCTGATTTTTCGTTTGATTTTTCACTAACAAGGAAACAACATGACTTCGACCTTCGCCAAACTGGTACCGCTCGTCCTCGCCTTCGCCGTCAACGGCGCCTGGGCCCACGGCGACGTGAAATGCACCACCCGTCCAAAAGCGGAATGGAAGCCGCACACCGAACTGCACGAAAAACTGACCAAGGAAGGCTGGGTGATTCGCCGCATGGAACAGACCCCGAGCTGCTACGAAGTCTATGCCAAGGACCCGCAAGGCAAGCGCATCGAAGCGTTTTTCGACCCGGTGACCTTTGCCCGCGTCGAAGAGAAGTGATCTGAGCCAGCCCTCGCAAACAATCTGGGATGCGCCGGTGCGCCTGCTGCACTGGGGCCTGGTCGCGAGTATCGTCGCGGCCTGGGTGACCAGCGAGCAGGTCGAGGGGTGGCACGAAGTCATCGGCTACGCCTCGGCCGCCATTGTGGCGGCGCGCCTGCTGTGGGGCTTCGCGGGCAATCGCTACGCGCGCTTTTCGCATTTCGTGCGCGCGCCCGGCCCCACCGTCGCCTATCTGCGGGCGGTGGCGCAGGGGCGCGCCGCGCGCCACCTGGGCCACAATCCGCTCGGTGGCGCGATGGTGCTCGCCCTGCTCTCCTGCGTGGCCCTGCTGGCGGTAAGCGGCTGGGCGCTCGGCACCGATTTGCTGTGGGGGTATGCCTGGCCGGTGCGGCTGCACGTGGCCATTGCCTGGACCCTGGTGGGACTGGTGGTGCTGCACGTCTCGGGCGTGGTGTTTACCAGCTTGCAGCATCGTGAAAACCTGGTCCTCGCCATGATCACCGGCAAAAAGAAGCCGCCGGTGCAGGGCGACCAGGATTGATCTTCCATGCCGCCTGATACGCAAGCGATTCAAGCTCCCTTGCTGCTCGCCCTGATGCGCGGCGCCGACGGCCTGTTCGCGTGGGTCGCCGACGCGTCCGGCGGCGCGCCGGCCCTGCGCCGCATGGCGCTGGCCGACCTGCCCGCCGGCCTGTATCCGCAGCGCGACGCCTTGCTGGCCGACTGGCGCCAGGTCTGCGCGGCGCGCGAACTCGATGCCGTGTGGCCGGCCCTGTGGCGCGTGTTTTGGGCCACGCTGTCCGAGTCCGGCGAGCAGGCCGCGCCGATGCCGCAGCGCATAGCACCAGCGCCAGCGCCGAAAGCCAGCGCCGCTCACCCGCGCGCTTTTCGCGGCACCAAATTCCAGCCGCCCAAACCCGCTGCGCCGGTGCTCGACCTGGCCGCCTGGCTGGCGGACGAGCGCCTGTTCGATGGTTTTCTGGCGCGTCACGACCACCCGCGTCTGCCGGTTCCCGGCGCCGATGGCGCGCCGCTCGCGCTGACTTCCGATACAGACCGGGCGCCGACCGTGGCAAGCTTGCTGGCGCGGGGAGCGGGCCAATGGCCGGCGATCCCGGACGCCTTCCGCCGCGCCTTCCTGTGGCGGCTGCGCACGCGGCCATCGAACGAGCTGCTGGCATGGCTGCACCTCTGGCGCGGACTCGGCGGCGCGGCGCAGGGGCCGGCATTGATCGTGCCCGCGACCCTGTGCGCACTGGCCCCGCACGCGCATGCCTGGGCCGCGCTGGCGCTCATGCTGCCTCCGCCGCGCCAGATCATCTTTTTAACGGTCCTGCTGAAACAGCGCGCGTACCTGCTGGCGCCGGGCGCTCTCGACCAAAGCCAACTGGCCGCCATCGATGCGCTTGACGCGGACGACGACTGTTTTTCCGCCTACCTCGACGCCGTGCTCGATAACCTTCAGCGCAAGGTGAGTGTGGCGTATTCGCTGGAAGGCTGCCTGCTGGCCAGCCAGAGAGTCGATCCTTTGCTCCCGCACGAGTTGAGGTCCAGGCTGAGCGTGGGCAAAGCATGCCCGGACTTTCGTGTCAGCGACATTGCCCGCATGCGCGTCACGCTTGGTCCGGATGGCGATTACCGCACTCTGCGTCTCTGGGAAGACTGCGCACACGCACCCGGACTGGCGCAGCTGCTGCGCGAGACCTGCTGGGAAAAGCTCAGCGCCGGCGCGGCCGACACCTGGCTGTCGATCTTCACCAGCACGGTATGGTACGGCGACGGTCAGACCGAAAAACAAAACGACAAGCGCTGGCGCGCCCATCTTGCGCTTTTTCCGGCCTGGCACGCCGACCTGATCGCCTTGTCGGGAGCCTGGCAAGAAAAATATGCCCGCATGTTGCACGACTACACGACCGGGTGGGACGATGGCGATACCTTGCGCGAGAGCTTAGCGCACCTGGCGCCCTTGCTGCGGCGGCTGTGCAGCGCACCGTTTTCAGCCGACATCGACATTGGGCATCCACTTTCCAGCATGGCCAACTCCTTTCCTGTGGAAGGCTGGCAGCAACTGGCCGCCGCCAGCGAGCGCACCTGGCTGACAGTGGAACGGGCCTGCCGGCGCGAGGACGATGGCAGGATGATCGGACGCGGCCTGGTCAGCCTGGCGCGATGCTGGCCGGCATTCACCATGCGCAGCTTGAGCGTGGCGCCACAGCGCCTGATGCGCGTCGCGCGGCTGCTGGGATACATCGCATGGGAACGCCGCCGCCAGTTCCTGTCCGAGACCGCGCACACGGTCTGGTTTTCCACCCGCTGGAGCGAACTGGTCCCGGACGACGCCTGCCGCACGCTGTACCGCCTGTGCCTCGACTGCGGCGTGCAAAGCCCGGTGCCACGGCGCTTGCGCGAGCACTTCGAAGGGAAATTCATCCTGAGCGATGCGCAGGTCGCGCGCCACTGCCGCCTCGCCATGTCGCGTTTGCCGCAGGTGCTGCTGGCGGCGCTGGAACAGGCGATCCTGCGCAGCATCGACCAGCCGTTCAAGCTGCATGACCGGTCAGGCGCGGCCAGCCACGCGGTGCGGCTGGCCGCTGGCATCGACATCAACCGCAAGGGATTGCGGCGCGTCCTGCGCGAGCAGGCCGAGGGACAAACCGGTGCCTACCTTGAGCACCCGCTCAACCGCGCCTGGTTCGCACGTCATCCGCGCATCGACGCGCTGGCGTGGCAAGGCAGCGCGCTCTGCGTGGACGTGGATGGCCTGCCCGGCGCGCGGCTGACGGTGGCAAGCGATCCGCTCGACATCCTGATGCTGGGCACCCACGTGGGCAGCTGCCTTGGTCTGGGCGGCTTGTGCGACTATTCCGCCGTGGCCTGCCTGCTCGACGCCAACAAGCAGGTGGTGTACGCGCGCGACGGCGCCGGCCGGGTGCTGGCGCGCCAGTTGCTGGCAATCGATGAACGCGACCGGCTGGTGTGCTTTTCGGTCTACCCGCTCAATGCCAACGCAGCGCTGCTGCGCGCGTTTCATGCCTTCGACCAGGCCATGGCGGCGTCCCTTAGCATCGATATCTATCGCCATGATGACGACGACGCCTACGATGTCGCCATCGTCCTGGCCGAACACTGGTGGGACGACGGCGTGTGGCAGGACCAGGACGACTACGCCGCTGCGACCTGACGCCGCGCCAGCGGTGGCAGCCGCCCAATGCCAGCAGCGTTCACGGCCAACGCCGATTAATGGCGTTCGCTTTTGTCCCCTGGCGTGATCAGGAACAGCAGCTTGCCGTTTTGCGGATCGTCTCCGGTCCATCCCGTGCCCACCTTTTTGCCTGCCAGATCGAGGCAAAATTCGGGCGTTACCCGCGCCGGCGTGGGATCCTTGGTGGTGCAAACCTGGTCCTTGTCGGCACGCCAGGAGCCTTCCGACACGCTGCTGCCGCCAGTGTCGCGAAACCGTCCGGAAGGATCGAAGTAAATCGCGCTCGGGCCGTAGCGGTTCGTCACAAAGATCGTGTTCCCGCTGACCAGGCTGGCGGCGCCAGGGCTGGTATTGCCGGTCGTGCGTGCCGCCGGAACGGTGCACGCCACGCACGCCAGTGCCATGCCCGCGCAAGCCAGGGATTTCTTCAACATCGTCGTTCTCATACCTTTTCGTCCCAAGAAATGATTTCCAATGGATAAGAGTATGCCACGCACGATGCATTGGATGCAATATTAATCAAAAAGCCAGCGCCGCTCTCCTCCTAAGCGATGACGCGGCGCCGCCCGCCCGCGCCGCCGTACAACACCACCTTCAGCCCTACCAGCAGCATTGCCAGCAGCGCGAACAGCATGCCGCTGAACAAACTCCCGTGCATGCCGGCATGCGCGATGAACGCGCCGCCGGCGACGGAACCGATGGTTACGCCCAGGTTGATGAAGGCGATATACAAGCCGGCCGCAAACGCGGGCGCTTCCGGCGCCGCCGAGCTCAGCCATACCTGTGTCACGACCAGGCCGCTGGTATGCGCGGCTCCCCAGAACAGCATGATCGCCGCCATCCCCGCCACGCTGGCGGTGCCGGAAAAATACAAGGCGGCATACGCCACAGCCAGCACCAGCGGCTGCAGCAGGACGGTCGCAACCAGGCGTTTGGCCAGCAGGTGTCCCGCCAGCGCATTACCCGACAAACCGCCCAGCCCGAACACCAGCAGCATCAGGCTGATCGTGTTGCCGTCCATGCCGGCGCGTTTGAGCAAGTGCGCCGTGTAGGCATACACCGAGAACATGGCGGCAAACACCATCGTGGCAGCGCCGATATTGAGCCAGAGCGCAGGCTTGCGCAGGATGCGCAATTGCGTGCCGTAGGAGAGCATGGCGCCGCCGTGCGTGCGCGGCAGCCACACCAGCAGTCCCGCGCCTGCGCCCAGGTTCACGGCGGCGCAGAACAGGAACGATGCCTCATAGCCGACAGCGGCGGCAATCCAGGCGGTCAGCGGTATGCCCAAGACCATGCCCATGCTGGTACCGATGAAGGCGCGCGCACTGGCACGGGTGGCCTCGCGCGGGGGATACATGGCGACTGCGGCGACCATCGCCAGCGAAAAGTAGACCGGGTGCAGCAGCGCCGCCAGCATGCGCAGCGCCAGCAGCGTGTCGAACGTCGGCGCGTAGGCGCACAGGGCGCTGACGACGGCGAACAGCAGCAGCGCCCCGGCGAGCAAACGCTTGCGCTCGAATCGGGAAGCGAGCAGCACCAGCAGCGGCCCGCCCAGCGCGACCACCAGGGCGAACAGGCCGACCAGCAGCCCGGCCCGCGCGGCCGACACGTGGAACCGCTCGATCACCAGTGGCAGGATCCCCACCACGCCGAACTCGATGCAGTACAGGCCGAACAGGCCGAGGGCGAGGAAGAAAATGGGATGCGGGCCCTTCATGGCCGCACCCCGGCGGCGCTGTCCGTGCTGCCGTAGACCGCCTGGCACAGCTGGTCGACGAACGCGCCCGACATGCCTTCGAGCGCGGTGTTGGTGAACGCGACCACGCTCAACGCGCGCTGCGGATCGACGAACCACGAGTGGCCGTAGGTGCCACCCATGCGCCAGGTGCCGGTCGACTCGGGGCTGGCGGCCGCGCGCGGATCTTTCAGCACGGTCACGCCCAGGCCGAAGCCGCGTCCAGGCCAGTATGCCATCGGCAGCTCGCCAATCCGGTTGCCGGTCATTTGCCGCACCAGCGCTGGCGGCAGCAGCGGCGCTCCGCCGCATCGCAGCATTTCCAGCAAACGCAGCAGGTCGGGCGCCGACCCCACCATGCCGGCGCCGCCGGACGCATAGGCGGCGGCGTCCAGCGCGCGTCCCGGGGCCAGCCGAAAACCTGCAGTGCCGTCGATGAAGGCAAGCCGCTCGGCGCCGCGCAGAAGGCGCGGCGCCGGACTGGCGTTGGCGTAGGCTTGCGCCAGCCGCCGCGGGTCGGCCACGCCAAAACCCGTGTCGCGCATGCCCAGCGGTTCGCACACCAGTGCCGCAACCGCCTGCGCCAGCGGCATCGCGCAGGCCTGCTCGATCACCGCGCCCAGCACATCGGTCGCCAGCGAATAGCGCCATTGCGTGCCCGGCGGGTACAACAGCGGAACGCTGGCCAGCCGCACCAGGTTCTCGCGCAGGGTGAGGCCGCTGTCATCCATGCCGTCGGAGACCTGGGCGCGCGCGTAGGGACCGTCCTCTTCCTGGAAGAAGCGATAACCCAGGCCGGCGGTATGGGTCATCAGTTGGGCGATGGTAATGACGGCCGGCGTGCCGTCCGCCAGGGTCGGCTGGAAGTAAGGCAGGTAGGCGGTCACCGGCGCATCGAGGTCGAGGCGCCCCTGCGCGACCAGCACCAGCGCCGCCACCGAGACGATCGGCTTGGACACGGAGGCAAGGCGGAACAGGGTATCGGGCGCCATCGGCCGACCCTGCTCGCGGTCGGCCATCCCGGCGGCGTTGCGGTAGATCAGGCGAGCGTCTTGGGCGACCAGGACCACGGCGCCGACCAGGCGCCGTTCGGCCAGGGCACGCTCGATCACGGCATCGAGGCGCGCCGGCATTGCCGTGTCGGGATGAGTGAAAGTATGCGGGGTGGAATCGGACATGGGATTTCCTTGTTAACGAGGGAAATCCAGCTTAGCCTTGTGCGAACTAAAGAAAAATGGGCTACAGTTCCGCTCATAACGGACGTCACCATCCGCAATCGGGCATCGGGAATCGAACAGCATGGATCATTTGGGAGGAATCGCCGCCTTCGTGCAGGCGGCCGAGGCGCGCAGCTTTGTCGCGGCAGGGCGCATGCTCGGCGTGTCGGCCTCGGCCATCGGCAAAAGCATCGCGCGCCTGGAATCGCGCGTGGGCGTGCGCCTGTTTCATCGCAGTACCCGCAGTATCGCCCTGACCGCCGAAGGCGCGCTGTTCCTTGAAAGTTGCCGCCGCATTTTGCTCGAGATCGAACAAGCCGAGCAGGCGTTGTCCAGCACCAGGATGGCGCCGCGCGGACGCCTGAAGATCAGCCTGCCCCTGGTGGGCGGCTTGCTCAATCCAGTGTTGGTGGCGTTTTCCCGGCGCTATCCGGACATCGAGCTCGATATCGATTGCACCGACCGCCGCGTCGACCTGATCGAAGAAGGCTTCGACGCGGTGGTACGCGTAGGCGAGACCGCCGATTCGCGACTGATGAGCCGCAAGCTGGGCACCTTCCATTTGCAGCTGGTGGCCTCGCCCGACTACCTGCGCCGGCATGGCTGGCCGTCGCTGCCGGCCGACCTGGCGCGCCAGCGCTGCCTGCTGTACAAGTTCCCCAGCACCGGCAAGAGCGAGCCGTGGCCGGTCGGCGGATGGGAACAGCTGGTCGGCGCCGGCCTGCCGACGGTGCTCGAATGCAGTACGATCGACACCCTGATGTACTTTGCCGAACAGGGAATGGGAATCGCCTGCCTGCCCGACTTCGCCGTGGGCGCGGCACTGGCCGATGGCCGCCTGCACGCCGTACTGGCGGAGCACACCCGTCACAATGGGGTGTTCCAGGTGTTGTGGCCATCAAGCAAGCATCTGTCGCCGAAGCTGCGCGCGCTGATCGACTTCCTCGGCAGCGAGGTATTCACGAACGCTGGCGCCACGACCAGGGACCACGTTGCTCCTTAGCCTGCCGGCGTGGCGCCGGACCGCTCACGCTTGTCGCATCAGCGGCGGCAGCTCGCCACCGGCGTCGGCGTCACCACGAACGACAAGTGCGAACCATACTCGCCATGAATCGGCTGGGTGCCCGAGGCGCCCGCATTCGGCCCGATGATATAGGTATTGGCCTTGGCGATGCCGCCGTCGGCATACGCCGCGATATCGGTGGTCGCATTGCCATAGGCGCGCACGATGTTCAGGCCCACCACATCGCGCAGGTGGCGCACGTAATCGGTCTTGAATTTCTGCGTATCGGGCGGAATCGGACCGCCGCCGTACGGGTTGGAATGATAGTGCCAGCGCCCGACCTTCTGGATATCGAGCCACTCCAGGCCATCCTTGGTAACCCAGTACGGGCGCGCCGTCAAAAAGATTACCTGGTAGCCCTTCTCGCGGTAGGCGTTGACCACCTGCGGCGCAGAGTAATACGCGGTGGCGGTCTTGACACCCACATAATCGGCATAGGCTTCGAAGTCGTTGATGGTGAGGGTGCCGTCGATATCGAACACGACCGCGTCGCGCCCGGGGTCGACCACGCTCAGGTAGCCGGTGGTGCCGCTCAAGTCGCCTTCAACAACAAAGCGCACCACATAGTCGCCCACCGGGCGCGCGCCCAGCGGCACGTTGATCTTGCCGTCGCTGTCGGTCAGGTAATTGCCGACGTATTGCCAGCCGCTCATGCCGGTCCCGTACAGGTACGCATGGACGCGCTCGCCTTCGAGGTCCTTGTGCAGCACGGCGTCGTAATCGAACTTGGCCGTGATGGTCGCCGTTGTTCCCGCCTTGACGATGGTGTCGTGCGCCATGTGCCAGGGCTTGTACAGACCGGCCAGGATGGTATTGCCGAATTTCGAAAAGGCTTTCTTCGCCGGCCCGGAAAAGGCCGGCGGATTGGCTGCGGTGGTGTAATCGGGACAGGCGGCAACGGCAGGCAAGGCGGACAAAGCACAGGCAATCGCAATGCAACGCGCAACGGGTTTCAACATGGGGGTCTCCGCAGGATGATTGGAATAATCAGATCACGACGACACAAACTTAACGATTGTGCCTCGTCAACATTACCCTGCCGGGAGAATTTCTAAAATGACATTGTGATTTTTTCGCCAGCGATGTTCAAAAAACAAGGATGAGTGTTGTATCGCGTGGACGGACACCCCGCTTTCGGCGCCGGCGCCATGCGCCCGGTAAAACATGTTCCGGAATAAATGTTCGGCAACGATAGTATTGACCAAAAAAACAACAAAATCCCCTATGCATATACGCCATTAATAATATGTCATGGTTGACAGGTTTATACTGAGGCGAGCCAGCCGATACCCGGCAGCCCTCTCGCGAAAGCACCCCATGTCCAACACCTCTTCCAGGCTCGCTTATTGCGCCCTCGCCGCTGCGGCGATCGCAACGGGCTCCGCCCATGCGCAATCGATCAGCACGTCCGCCTCCATTTCGCAGTTCTCCTACCAACTGGTCGACCTGGACCTGAGCGACAACATCTCCCCGAGCATTTTTTTTACGGAACACTCCGATAGCAGCTTCAGCTACTTCACCGACGCGCAAACCGGGAAAGTCACTTCCCAGAGCATCGGCACCCTGGGCAGCACCTCGGCGAGCCACGCTGGCGGCACCGCGAGCACCAGTACGGATGCCGCGAACTGGGGTTCGACCACCTTCGCCAACGCCACGGCGCCGACCAGGGGTACCATGCAGGCCGGCACCTTCCACCTCGACAGATTCAAGCTGAGCCCGAACACGGGGATGATCATTTCCGCGCTCGGCACCGTCAGCAACGACGTCTCCAATCCGGCCATCGACTCGCGGGGATGGGCGTATTTCAGCCTGAAGGGCAGGCTCGGCGACCAGGAAGGCCAGACTCCCGGTGAAGAAATGACCTTCTACCAGTCCTATTACGCGCGCTTGAGCGGCACGAAAACCTACACTGTTTCCGCCTATCTGGAATCAGGTAGCACCGGTGGCTATGGTCATCTCGAGTTTGAGACCAACAACGTAGCAGCGGTCATTTCGGCAGTGCCCGAGCCGGAAACCTACGCCATGCTGCTGGCCGGGCTGGCGATGATGGGCTGGTGCGCCCGCCGCCGCAAAGCCGCCAGGTAAGGGCCGGCGAGACGGTCAGGATGGTGCGGGAAGGGTCGCATCGGCGCGGCAGCGCGCCGGCGGCGCCGGCCTGACCAGGAGGCGGTAGTGCTCCCCATACTCGCCGTGAACCGGGCGGGTGCCGGCAACACCGGCATGCGGCCCGATGATATAGGTATCGGCCTTGGCCATCCCGGCGTCCGCATAGGCGCCGATATCGGTGAGGGCATTGCCGTACACGCGCACGATATTGAGGCCGACCGCATCGCGCAAATGGCGCACATAATCGCCCTTGAACTTCTGGGTATCGGGCGGCATCGGGCCACCGCTGTAGGGATTGCTGTGGTAATGCCAGGGGGCGATCTTCTGCAGCTCCAGCCACGCGCGTCCATCCCTGGTCACCCAGTATGGCCGGGCGCTCAGAAAGATCAACTGGTAGCCCTTGTCGCGCCAGGCATTGACCATCTCCGGGGCGTAGCGATACGGCCTGGCGTTCCTCACGCCCACGTAATCGGCATACGCCTCGAAGTCGCTGGTGGTCAGGGTGCCGTCGATATCGAAGACAATCGTGTCGCGCCCGGGGTCGACCACGCTCAGGTAGCCGCTGGTGCCGCTCAGGTCCCCTTCCACCACGAAGCGCACGACATACTCGCCCGCCGGCCGCGTGCCCAGCGCTACGTCGATCTTGCCGTCGCTGTCGGTGAGGAAATTGCCCACATACTGCCAGCCGCTCATGCCGGTGCCGTACAGATACGCGTGCACGCGCTCGCCTTCAAGGTCCTTGTGCAGCGCGACGTCATAGTCGAATTTGGCGCTCATGCGCGCTGGCGTTCCCACCTTGACGATGGCGTCGTGCGCCATGTGCCAGGGCGCGTACCTCCCCGTCAGGACCAGGTTGCTGATACTGGCGAAGGGCTTTTTGACGGGCCCGACCAAGGTCGGCGGATTGGCGGCCGTGATGTAGTCGGGACATGCCGCAACGGCGGGCAGGACGGGCACGGCACAGGCAATTGCCAGGCAGCGCGCAACAAGGGTGGGCATGCGGGTTTCCTCTGGATGAACAGCGTAATACGATGGCGGCGACGCCACACGGTCAGATTGTACCGCGCCAATTTTGCCTTCCCACTGGTATGTATAGAGGAGCGAGTCACCCGCGTATGGGCAAGCCGGCGTTTGAGCGGACACAAGCTTAGGTGGGCGGCCGGCTTGTAGTCTGGGCGGACAGGCAGTGCGGCATGCCGTCCGTGCATGCGGCGCGCCTGGCAGGTCCTCGCCCGAACGCTGCGGCTGCCTTGCCGCAACGGCGCGGCGCGTGGCGAGGAGCTGGCAACGTGCTTGCGGCGCAACCCATCGGAGGAACATCATGGCTATCAGAAACGATCTCAACGGTCTGCGGATGCAAAAGCCCGGCGCGCCGGAAGTCTATCTTATCGACCAGGGCAGGAAGCGGCACATTCCCGATCCGCTCACCTATAACAACCTGTTCCGCGACTGGAATGGCATCGTGCAAGACCCGCATCTGAACAATATCGACACCGGCACCCCGCTCAGCCACGGCGCCGTGCTGGCCCAGGCGCAGGGCGATGCGGCGGTGTACCTGATCGACAACGGCGTCAAGCGTCACATCGCCTCGCCGGCCACCATGGACCGCTATTATTTTGACTGGAACAAGATCCAGCATGTAGCGCCGATCCTGGTGCGTTCGATCCAGAATGGGCCGACGATCAGCTGGCCGTAAAGGAGACGTACTTTGGCGAGGCCGGTGCGATACGGCCGTGGCACGAAAGGCGACGTCCGATAACGTCGCCAATGCGCCTGCCGCGAGGCCTATGGGAGCGTGTCCTGAAGATCGGCAACGCGGAACGGATCGGATGCTCCTTAATATCTTCCGCGATCGCGGCAGGCCCACGGTTATCGCGCTGGTGCGTTCACCGTTTCTTCGTAATCCTTCAAGCCGTCGATCACGGCGGCATTTGCCGCGTATTTTTTGCGCAGCTTCGCCAGCTGCTTGTCGGTTCCGCGACAAAGGCTGTTGGCTTTCCTGATGATGTCTTGCAGCCGCTTTCTATCGTCCACATTCACGACTTCGCCTCTGAAGTAATCGCAACCATCTCGCCGCTCCATGAATTTGACAACGTCTTTGGGAAGACGCGCCGTCTCTTGCGCATGGCAAATCGTTGATGCGGCAAGCAGAAAAACGAATATTGTATTTTTCATGATTAAAATCCTGTATCAGACCAGTGGGGATCATCGCGTTTCGGCCCGCGGAATTTAATGACACCGTAGGTTGCCCCAACGGCCCGCAGAGATTTGTTTAGTCCAGTTCTCGGGCTGGTGGTAATCACCACTGTTGCACCCGTAGCGTCGACGATCGACAACGCGCCCCTCCACGATATCGACATATCGATGCCTTTGGCTGCGGTATGCCTGGACTGCAACGAGGGCCGCGCTGCTAAATTCCGCAAACTAAAAACACGGCACATTTCCTTGGCAGCAGCTCGGCTTTTAGAGAGAGAAAACTTTCCCGAAGCATCCCGATGTGCCCAGACGATATCAACGCCATCGCAGGGAGGAATGGTTTTCGGATCAGCGTTCTCTCTGTCGATACGCCACGCCCAATGCATGAGATAGGCTCTTTCAACTGGTCTGTACGTGGCTGCAATCGCTACTTTTGCGCCGGCACATTGGAGCGATTCGATGAATGCCTGGGCATAGTGGCGAAACGGCATGCTCAAGGCACGAATGTCATTACTGCCCGGGAACCGCGAAAACCAATGCGCGCCACTCAGCCTTTGCAAATTGATTATTGAAGTTGCCGCCATCAATTTCTCCTTTAAATTGCAGAACGGCCGATCCGGAAGTGCTAGCCTGACCGCGTCCTGAAGACACATTAAACACAAACCCGAGGGCATGAGTCTTGCCTTATCGCAATACTGGAAGATTTGATGTGGGCCTGAAGAGTTTGCGGGAGGCTGCTCAGGCACCTTCTGCGCCGAGGGTACAAAGATGACCTGCGAGCAAGCGCTTTGTCAGCGAATCAGTGGCACCGGATCGGAAACGCGCCGCTTGCGCCCGTGTCTCCCAAGCACAGCCGGGTACGCGAGACTGCTGACGTTGCCATCACTGACAATGACCTGCACGCCACCGGCCGTGACAATATTCTCGCAGGAAGAACGGAACGCATCAGGCTCTGGCCCGAAGCCGATGTCATGTTCTTGCATGAACGATTGCAGCCAAGCCTTGTCCGCGCCGCGCTCGGGAAACTGAGCATCGTAGGCGATGGCGTTGTTGAAGGGGTAGTCCAGTAGGTAATACACGCCGATGCGCTCCAGTCTCCCGGCACTGAACCAGAAAGTGGTTTTTCCGTTTATCCAACTGCTGTGAGGATCCATCAGTGACACTGTGCCGCAACAGCTACCGGACAGCGCCGGATATCCGGCGCGCGCCAATATCTGGTTCTTGTCCATGCCGAGCCGGATGCCGCCGAAGCTACCATCGGCGAGAAACTCGCGCAGGCTCACGAACAGGCAGGGTTCCTGGCCGGCGCCTTCCGGCGCAAGAGGTACGGACGGCACGGCAAAGGCATCGACACCGAACTTCATGCCGCAACCGGTGCAGCATGGCGCGCCGGCGAACGAGCCGGCGCCGCACATGTCGCAGGTCTTTGCTTTAATCACGCAAACTTCGAAAAATCCGGCTTGCGCTTTTCAAAGAACGCCGTGAACGCTTCCTTCGCTTCGGGCGCGAGCAGCATGGCGCCGAACAAGGCGTTTTCGGCGCCCATGGTTTCGGTAATGGCCGCATTGCGCGAGCGCTTCATCAGCGACTTGGTGGCGCGGATCGAAGCGGCCGGCAGCGCCACCAGCTTGGCGGCCTGGCGCGCCGCGTACGGACGCAGTTCTTCCAGTGGCAGCACTTTCGACACCAGCCCCATGTCGTAGGCTTCCTGCGCCAGGAACGCTTCGCCGAGCAGCAGCTTTTCGGCCGCGCGCGGAAAACCGGCCAACTGCGGCAGCAGCAGGCTCGATGCGAATTCAGGGCACAGTCCCAGCTGCGAGAACGGCATCGAGAACTTGGCGTTGTCGGCCGCGTAGACCAGGTCGCAGTGCATCAACAGCGTGGTGCCGATACCCACCGCCGCACCCGATACCGCCGCCACCACCGGTTTGCTGCTGCCGGAGAGCGCGCGCATGAACTGGAATACCGGGCGCATTTCGGCCGGCACGCCTTCGACCGGGGCCGAGTTCTTCATGAAGTCGTCCAGGTCGTTCCCGGCCGTGAAAATCTCGGGCTTGCCGACGATGAGGATCGCGCGCACCGCGTCGTCGGTTTCGGCGTCGACCAGGGCGTCGGCCATGGCCTGGTACATCACGCCGGTGATCGCGTTCTTGCGTTCGACGCGGTTGAATTCGATCGTCAGGATGCCGTCGGCCTTGCTCGTCAAAATATCCATGTACTCTCCAAAAAGTGAAAAGGGCGCCGGGGATAATCCACAGCGCCCTTGATGACTAATAGTGTAACCGACGCTTATACGCGTTCGAAAATGCCTGCCGCGCCCATGCCGGTACCGACGCACATCGTGACCATGCCGTACTTGAGGTTATTGCGGCGCAGCGCGTGGATCACGGTCGCGGCGCGGATCGCACCGGTCGCGCCCAGCGGATGGCCCAGCGCGATCGCGCCGCCCATCGGGTTGACCTTGGCCGGGTCCAGACCCAGGTCGCCGATCACCGCCAGCGCCTGTGCGGCAAAGGCTTCGTTCAGTTCGATCCAGTCCAGCTGGTCCTGGGTGATGCCGGCGGCGGCCAGCGCTGCGGGAATGGCCACCTTCGGGCCGATGCCCATGATTTCAGGCGGCACGCCGCGCACCGCGAACGAGGAGAACTTGGCCAGCGGGGTCAGGTTATGCTCGCGCAGGATTTTTTCGCTGACGATCAGGAGCGCACCGGCGCCGTCCGACATCTGCGAGCTGTTGGCGGCGGTGACGGTGCCCTTGGCCGCGAACACCGGCTTCAATTTACCGAGCGATTCGATGGTCGAATCGGCGCGCGCGCCTTCATCGGTATCGACCGTGCGGGTCTTGATGTCGACCTGGCCGGTGGCCAGGTTCGGCGTGCGGGTGATGATTTCGACCGGGGTGGTCTCGTCCTTGAAGAAGCCGGCCTGCTGCGCGGCGATGGCGCGGCGATGCGACTCGACCGAGAACGCGTCCTGCTGCTCGCGCGTCACTTTCCACTGCTTGGCCACGTTTTCCGCGGTCAGGCCCATGCCGTACGCCATGCCGACGTTTTCGTCGGTGAACATATTCATGTTCATCGATGGGTGGTGGCCCATCATCGGCACCATCGACATCGATTCGACGCCGCCGGCGATCATCACATCGGCTTCGCCGACGCGGATGCGGTCGGCCGCCATGGCGATCGCCGTGATGCCCGATGCGCAGTAACGGTTGACGGTCACGCCGCCGACGGTTTTCGGCAGGCCGGCCAGCAGCACCGACATGCGGGCGATGTTAAAGCCTTGTTCGGCTTCCGGGAACGAGCAGCCGATGATGGCGTCGTTGATCAGCGCCGGATCGAGACCGGGCGCCTGCGCCATCGCGGACTGGATCGCGCGCACCAGCAGGTCGTCCGGACGCATGGACTTGAACATGCCGCGCGGCGCCTTGCCGATCGGGGTGCGGGTTGCGGAGACGATGTAGGCGTCTTGAAGTTGTTTGCTCATAGTGTTCTCTCAAAAATTCTGTGGTTCGAAATGGGGATGAACTGATTACCGTTTTTCGGACAAATACCAGTCGACCTGCACCTGCGCCGCCAAGGTCCCGTGTTCGTCGAAGATATCGACTTGCACCGGAAAGGCCACCTTGCCGTCCGCTTTCAGCGTGGCCTTGAGCGCCGCCACATCGCCCGGAACGCGGCCGCTGGCGCGCGTCGCGCCCTTGGCCACTTTCTGGTACTGGATGCGCGACTCCTTGGCCACCGGCCGCAGACCGAGAATCAGGTCGGCGAAGGCGCCCGCCATGGCCGCGCCGGAGGCCGTTTCGGCCAGCGTAAACAGGGCCCCGGCGTGCTGCGTGCCGAGGTGGTTGTTCAGTTTCGGGTCGGCCGGCATCGACACCTCGGAGGTGCCGTTGCCGATCGCGTCGATCCGGATTCCCAGCAGCTGCACAAACGGCAGCGTGTCCATCATTTGCTGCTTGATACGGTCATACACCATGCCTGGCCTCACTCGCAGTAAAAGTTTGAACGCTAAGCTCAGGATCGACATTGCTTGATCAGTTGCGTACCGGTTTACCGGTCTGCATCATGCCCATGATCCGTTCCTGGGATTTCGGATGGTTCAGCAGTTCGAGGAAGGCCTTGCGCTCCATGTCGAGGAACCACTGTTCGCTCAACTGGCTGCCCTGGTCGATGTCGCCACCGCTCACGATCTCGGCGATCATGTCGCCCAGCTTGTAGTCGTGCGCCGAAATAAAGCCGCCGTCGCGCATGTTGACCAGTTGCGCGCGGATGGTCGCCCAGCCGTAACGGCCGGTCGCGGTGATCGTCTTCTTCATCGGAGGACGGTAGCCGGCGTCGAACATGGCGCGCGCTTCCACCTTGGCCACGTGCAGCAGTTCGTACGGATTGAAGACAATGACGTCGTCTTCTTTCAGGTAGCCCATTGCTTTGGCTTCCAGCGCCGATTTCGAGACGTTGGCCGTGGCCGCGTTGGTAAAGCCGGTCTTCAGGAAGTGCAGGATGTCCGAACCCTTGGCTTCGTTGGAAGCGCGTGCAGCCGCTTCTTTCAGGCCGCCGCCGGCGGGAATCAGGCCCACGCCGACTTCAACGAGGCCGATGTACGATTCGATCGAAGCGACGCGCTTGGACGCGTGCAGCGCCATTTCGCAGCCGCCGCCCAGTGCCAGGCCCGCCACCGCGGCAACCACTGGAATGCTCGAATATTTCATCGCCATGAAGGTATCTTGCAGCAGCGCGATGCCCGGCTCCATGGCCTTGGCGCCGCCTTGCATGAACAGCGGCAGTGCGGCTTGCAGGTCGGCGCCGGCCGAGAAGGCGCCGCCTTCGGCTGCGTCGGTATTCCAGATGACCAGGCCCTTGAAGTTCTTTTCAGCTTCGGCTTGCGCCATTTTCAGGCCGTTGATCACGCCTTCGCCGATGACGTGCATCTTGGTCTTGAGCGAGATGATCAGCACGTCGTCGTTCTGGTGCCAGATGCGCACCGAGTCGTCTTCGTGGAAGGTCA
The DNA here is from genome assembly GCF_011682045.1 of Massilia aquatica. Lineage (GTDB taxonomy): Bacteria > Pseudomonadota > Gammaproteobacteria > Burkholderiales > Burkholderiaceae_D > Telluria_A > Telluria_A aquatica. The sequence goes on from NZ_VVIW01000004.1 coordinate 73,095, forward strand.
CGCCGGCGGTCTTGCCGTCGACAGCGCCGGCGCCCAGCACCGGTGCGCGGAACGGCTGGCGCTCGTACACGGCCAGCGTCGAACGCGGCACGTAGGCGTTTTTCGACGCGGAAAACGAACCCTCAGGCGTGTGCACGCCTTTCTCGGCGACCTGGCCTTCGAACACCCATGCCGGCAGGGGCGCTGCGCACAGGGCGTTGCCGGCGTCGATGTCTTCCTTGACCCAGTTGGCGATCTGGGTCCAGCCCGATGCCTGCCAGGTTTCGAAAGGACCGACGTTCCAGCCGAAGCCCCAGCGCATGGCGAAGTCGACGTCGCGCGCGTTGTCGGCGATCGAACCGAGATGGACGGCGATGTAGTGGAAGGCGTCGCGGAAGATCGCCCACAGGAACTGGCCTTGCGGGTTGGTCGACTCGCGCAGCGCTTTCATCTTCTTGACCGGATCCTTTTCTTTCAGGATGCGGGCGACGATGTCGGCAGCCTTGCCGCCGCCGGCGACATAGTCACCGCTGGCAAAATCGAGGCGCTGGATCTCCTTGCCGACTTTTTTGTAGAAACCGGCGCCGGCTTTCTGGCCCAGCGCACCGGCGGCGACCAGCTTGGCCAGCACGTCCGGGGTTTTGTAGACGGCGAAGAACGGATCGTCGGCCAGGTTGTCCTGCATGGTCTTGATCACATGGCCCATCGTGTCCAGCCCGACCACGTCGGCGGTACGGAAGGTGCCCGACTTGGCGCGACCGAGCTTGGCGCCGGTCAGGTCGTCGACCACGTCCACGGTCAGGCCGAATTTTTCGGCTTCGTGGATGATCGCCAGCATGCCGAAAATACCGACGCGGTTGGCGATGAAGTTAGGGGTGTCCTTGGCGCGCACGACGCCCTTGCCCAGGGTGGTGGTCAGGAAGCCTTCGAGCTGGTCGACGATTTCCGGCTTGGTCGACTCGGTCGGGATGATTTCGACCAGGTGCATGTAGCGCGGCGGATTAAAGAAGTGAACGCCGCAGAAGCGTGCTTTCAGTTCGGCGTCGAAACCGTCGGACAGGGTCGTGATCGACAGGCCCGACGTGTTCGAGGCGAAGATCGCGTTCGGCGCGATGTGCGGTGCGACCTTTTTATACAGGTCGTGCTTCCAGTCCATGCGCTCGGCGATGGCTTCGATAATCAGGTCGCAGCCGGCCAGCAGTTCGAGGTTGTCTTCGTAGTTGGCGATTTCGATCAGCGCGGCGTCGTCCTTGTTGCCGAGTGGCGCAGGGCTGAGTTTTTTCAGGTTGTCGATGGCGCGCTGGACGATGCCGTTCTTGTTGCCGTCCTTGGCCGGCAGGTCGAACAGGACGACCGGTACCTTGGCGTTGACGCAGTGGGCGGCGATCTGCGCGCCCATCACGCCGGCGCCGAGCACGGCGACTTTTTTAACGATGAAATTGGTCATGGCTTTCCTTTGTTTTTCCGGATGACTGATTGCGTCCCTGCGCTGCACGATACATCGGCAGCGCGGGGAGCATTGAGCGTATTAGAACAAGTCGGCGTCGAGCGCCATCAGGTTGGCCGAGCCGGAACGCGCCTGGCGGATCAGCATCGCCGTTTCAGGCTGCAGACGCGCAAAGTAGAAGCGCGCGGTGGCCAGCTTGGCTTTGTAGAAGTTGTCGCCCGAGTCTTCCTTGGCCAGCGCGATCTTCGCCATCTGCGCGAAGAAGTAGCTGTAGATCAGGTGACCGACAACGCGCAGGTAAGGAACCGCCGCCGCGCCCACTTCATCGGGATTCTGGAAGGCCTTCATGCCGATTTCCATGGTCAGCTTGGTGACCTTGTCGCCCAGGTCGCCCAGCGGCGTGATGAATTCCGACAGCGCTTCGTCGGTGCCGTTTTCTTCGACGAAGTTCTTGATCTTCTCGCCGAACTTGCGCAGCTTGGCGCCGTTGTCCATCAGGACTTTACGACCCAGCAGGTCGAGCGACTGGATCGTGTTGGTGCCTTCGTAAATCAGGTTGATGCGGGCGTCGCGCACGTACTGCTCCATGCCCCACTCGGAGATGTAGCCGTGGCCGCCGTAGACCTGCATCGCTTCCGAGGTCGCGATCCAGCCGTTGTCGGTGATGAAGGCCTTGATGATTGGGGTCAGCAGCGCGACTTCGTCGGCGGCGTCCTTGCGCACTTCTTCGTCAGGGTGATTCAGTTCGCGGTCGATCTGCAGCGCGGCGTAGGACGTGAATGCGCGCGCGCCTTCGGCGTAGGCCTTGGCGGTGAGCAGCATGCGGCGCACGTCGGCGTGCACGATGATCGGGTCGGCCTGTTTTTCAGGGGCCTTGACGCCCGACAGGCTGCGCATCTGGATACGGTCTTTTGCATACACCAGCGCGTTCTGGTACGCCACTTCGGTCAGGCCGAGCGACTGCATGCCCACGCCCAGGCGGGCCGCGTTCATGAACACGAACATGGCGTTGAGGCCCTTGTTCGGCTGGCCGATGATCCAGCCTTTTGCGCCGTCCAGGTTCATCTGGCAGGTCGAGTTACCGTGGATGCCCATCTTTTCTTCGATCGCGCCGCAGAAAATCGGATTGCGCTCGCCCAGGGTGCCGTCCGCGTTCGGCAGGAACTTCGGCACCAGGAACAGCGAAATGCCTTTCGAGCCTTCCGGTGCGTCCGGCACGCGGGCCAGCACCAGGTGCAGGATGTTTTCGGCGACGTCATGCTCGCCGGCCGAGATGAAGATCTTCGAGCCGGTGATCAGCCACGAACCGTCGTCCTGCGGCAGCGCCTTGGAGCGCAGCATGCCCAGGTCGGTGCCGCAGTGCGCTTCGGTCAGGCACATGGTGCCGGTCCATTCGCCCGAGACCAGTTTCGGCAGATAGGTTTTTTTCTGTTCGTCGGTGCCGTGCTCCAGCAGGCACTCGTAGGCGCCGTGCGACAGGCCCGGGTACATCGACCAGGCCTGGTTGGAGGAATTGAGCATTTCGTAGAACGAGTTGTTCAGCACGACCGGCAAGCCCTGGCCGCCGTATTCCGGATCGCACGCGAGCGCAGCCCAGCCGCCGTCGACGTACTGCTTGTAGGCTTCCTTGAAGCCTTTTGGCGTGGTCACCGACTTGGTCGCCGCATCATAGTGGCAGCCTTCGCGGTCGCCCGAGTGGTTCAGCGGGAACAGCACGTCCTGCGTGAACTTGGCACCCTCTTCCAGTACCTGGTTGATGATGTCGGCGTCGACATCTTCGAATTTCGGCAACTGCTTCAATTCGTCGGATACATTGAGGAACTCGTGCAGCACGAACTGCATATCCCGAATTGGCGCGACGTATTGACCCATGATTTTCTCCTGACGAACGTATGGTTGATGACCAGGCCAGCGACTGCTGGACCCGGCAAAGTGATGACTCGGTACTTGATTCGATTACTGCGATCTGATTCGGTTACTGCGCTTGATTCGGTTGACTCTTGGACGGATTCTGGTAATTCATGATCAGGCGCTCGAAGCCGCTGCGCGCGCGATCGACGCTGCCCGGACGACGCAGGAAACGCGCATCGTGGTGCAGCGCCAGAATCAGGCCGTACATCTCGAAGACCATCTGGTTGGCGTCGGTATCGGCCTTGAGGTCGCCGCACTCGATGGTCTGCTCCACGCATCTTAGCAGTGCTCCCTGCCACGCACGCACCATCGACACCAGTTCTTCGCGAATCGGGCCGGGACGGTCGTCGTATTCGACCGCGCCGCTGATATAGATGCAGCCGGAAGCGATCTCGACGCTGACGCGCTTGATCCAGCGGGCATTCATGGCCTTGAGGCGCGACAGGCCGCGCGGCTCCTTGACGCTCGGGAAAAACACTTCCTGCTCGAAACGGTGGTGATACAGCTTGAGCACTTCCATCTGCAAGTCTTCACGCGAACCGAAGTGCGCGAACACCCCCGACTTGCTCATGTTCATTTTGTCCGCGAGCAAGCCGATCGTCAGCCCTTCCAGGCCATCGCGGCTGGAAAGGTCGAGCGCAACGTCCAGGATGGCGGCCCGCGTGAGCTCGCCCTTGCGCATGAATTTGACTGAAGTGTTAATAGATGGTCCCGTTGGTAGTTAAAAATGCGACCCGCTGAATATAAATCCGAACGCTCGTACTATTATCCACTACAAAGCAAATGTCAAACGGGAACTTAGAGGTGGGGGTCTATTGCTGCGTTGCAGCAATAGACGATGATTTTGAGCCATTGCGGCCAGGAATGAAGGGGGCGACGGTGGCGCTGCGCGCAACCGGCCAGCCCTTACTCCCCGGCCTTGCTGATCGCCCGACGGTCGCGCTTGGTCGGGCGGCCCTTGATGGTGGTGCCCGGCTCGCGGTACAGCTTGCGCGCCTCGGCATCGTTCTCGCGCTTGCTCACGCTCTCTTCGGTCTCTTCGTACAAGGTCCGGGCGATCGGCGCGCCGCCGCGCACGTCCGAAATGCGCAGGACCCGCACTTCCCACGTGTCGGCCCCGTTGTCGATCAACAGCTTGTCCTCCAGCTTGACCGCGCGCGCCGGCTTGATGCGCTCGCCGTCGAGGCGCACCTTGCCCGTATCGACCGCATCCGTCGCCAGCGAGCGCGTCTTGAAAAAGCGCGCCGCCCATAACCATTTATCGATTCTTACATTGTCCATCAGGCATATCCTATAGCGAAAATCCGCATCGCCATTTTATAGAAGAAGTAGGCCACTTCGTAACCGCTGCGCCGTACCCATCATTTCCCATCAGGCATATCCGATAGCGAAGATCCGCATCGCCATCTTATAGAAAAAATATGCCACCTCGTAACCGCTGCGCCGTACCCATCATTTCCCATCAGGCATATCCGATAGCGAAGATCCGCATCGCCATCTTATAGAAAAAATATGCCACCTCGTAACCGCTGCGCCGTACCCATCCCACGTGTTCAAAATCTTCCCGGCAAATCATCACGCCCTCCGAGATCCCGCGCCGGATGTGTTCGCGCATGGTCCGGGCGAATTCATGGTCTTTGACAACCACATTGGCTTCCTGGTTCAAAAACAGGGACAAGCCGTCGCAATTGCTCGACCCGACCGTCGACCAGTCGTCATCCACCACCGCCACCTTGGCGTGCAGCTGGGTCTTGCGGTATTCGTAGACTTCGACCCCGCTGTCGAGCAATTTGGGGTAAAACGAGCGCGCCACCATGTCTTGCAGCTTGATTTCGCCCACGCCGATCAGCAGCTTCACCTCGACCCCGCGCTCGGCCGCGATGGCCAGCGCCTTGCGGAATTTATGTCCGGGGGCAAAGTAAGGATTGACCAGCAGCACGCTTTTCTTGGCATGGCCGATCGCGTGCAGATAGGCGCGCTGGATGGTGTGGCGGTTACGCAAGCTGTCGCGCACCACGAAGGCGGCCTGCATCGGCTTGTCGCCTTCTTGCGACTGTTCCTTGCGCATTTCGCGGAACAGGCCGATCCGCTTCATCAGGCCCAGATGGCCCACGCGCGCCCATTGGGTCTGCATTTCGTGGTGGATGGCGGCCACCAGCAGGCCGCGCACCTGCACCGCGAAGTCCCAGCGCGGCGCCGGCAGGCGCCTGCCCGGATCGTAATCGCAGAACCAGTCATCGTTGACGTTGATGCCGCCGACAAAGGCCACCTCGCGGTCGACCACGACGATCTTGCGGTGGGTGCGCGCCACGCCACGCTTGAACCAGGCATTGAAGGCGCGAAAGCGCACGTTGGCGGCGGCAAAGGCAATGCCCAGGCGGGTCGATTGCGCGTGCCCCGTGCCCCACCAGTCGGTCACCACGCGCACCTTGACGCCGCGCTGCCCGGCGCGGCACAGGGCGTCCGCCACCGAGCGGCCGGTGGCATCGTCGGCGAAAATATAGGTTTCGAAGTAAATGTCGTACTGCGCCGCATCAATTGCCGCAATCACCGCGGGGAAGAATTCCAGTCCGGTTTCGAGCAGGGCGATGTCGTTGTGGGCGGTGTAATGGACCGAGCGCATAGTGCTTCAGGTTGGTTGCAGAGCCTCAGGCCAGCTTGAGATTGGCCACGATGGGGGCGTGATCGGATAATTTCGCCCATAAGGTACCATGCAAGACCTCGGCCGCGTCCACCTTGAAGCCGCGCACATAAATGCGGTCGAGGCGGAAAAACGGCAGCGCGGCGGGAAAGGTGCGCGCCGGCGTGACCGGCTTTTCGCGTCCCGAAAAGCTGCGCACCAGGTCGCCCAGGCGCGAACGCGCACCGAGTTCGTCGAACACTTCGACCACGCCCAGTTCATTGCGCAGCTTGTCGCTGAGGGTGTTGCGCCAGTCGTTGAAGTCGCCCGCGATGATGACCGGCTCGCCATTCGGCGCCGAGGCCTTGACGCAGTCGATCAGCGCCTGGGTCTGGCGGCCGCGCCCCGATTCGAACAGCCCCAGGTGGACCACATAGCAATGCACCTGGCATTTGGGCGTATCGAGGATGCAATGCAGGATGCCGCGCTGTTCATACGCATGGTCCGACACGTCATGGTTGTGGGTGCCGCCGATCGGGTAGGCCGACAGCAAGGCGTTGCCGTGGTGACCGTGATCGTAGACCGCGTTCATGCCGTAGGCCGAATGATGCGAGTCGCCCGCGAAATATTCGTGCTGGGCACGTTCGGGCCAATGGCGGTGTCCGCGGCTCTCGTCGCCGAACTTGGCCGAGTTGCGGTCGTGCTTGCCCTGCACTTCCTGCAGGAACACGACGTCCGCATCGAATTGGGCAATCGCCTTTTTCAGGGCCAGCACGCGTGGTGTGCTCCGGATGGAGGACACGCCTTTGTGGATATTATAGGTAGCGACACGAATCTTCATGGGAACATTCTAACCCCTTCGGGGAATGTTCTTCAGAAGGAACCCTATCGTGCGCACGCGCTGCGCCTTCACAGCGAATGCACTGCGCAAAATTGGCTCAGATAATCGAGCAAGGCGCGCACCCGCGCCGGCAGGTAGCGCTGCTGCGACCAGGCCGCATAAATATGACGCCGCTCGGTACTCCAGCCAGGCAGCACCAGGACCAGCGCGCCGGAGGCCACGTGGCGGCGGCCCATGGTGCCTGGGCACAGCATGATGCCCAGGCCGTCGAGCGCCATCGACAGCGCCAGGTCCATCTGGTTGGCCTGGAAGCGCGGTGCGCCCTGCACCACGACCTCCGCGCTGTCGGCCGGATCGCGCAGTTTCCAGCGCGTGAGCGGACGGCCGACGATGCGCGCATGCGCTTCCAGCTCGCCCGGGGTGTGCGGCACGCCGGCCGCTTGCAGGTAGGCCGGCGAGGCAACCAGCATCAGGTCGGTGCTGGCCAGGAGCTTCTGGTTCAAGCTGGAATCTTGCTGTTCGCCCACCCGGATCGCCAGGTCGGCGCCGCTGCCGACCACGTCGACGAGCTCGTTCGACATCTCCACCTCCAGCGTCACCTCGGGATAGGAGCGCAGGAAGCCCGACCACGCCTGGCGGAAGTAACCCTGCGCCAGATGCACGGGAGCGAGCACGCGAATATTGCCGGAAATGGCTCCCAGGGTGGCATCGAGGCGCTGGGTGGCCTGGCGCAGCGCATGGATCAGCGGACGGCACTGTTCGTAATATTGCGCACCTTCGGCCGTGAGCTGCATGCGGCGCGCACTGCGGTTGAGCAATTTGTAGCCGAGCGCACGCTCCAGCGCCTGTAATCGGCGCGTTACCGTCGCGGCCGGCAATTGCATGCTGTCGGCCGCCGTCGCCAGGCTGCCGGCTTCGACGATGGCGATGAACAGGGAAAGGTCGTCGAGCATCATGATCTCGTTTTTGGAATTACAGATTCATCTTGTCGCTCTAGTATAACGGTATGCAATTGATTATGCTGATCGGCTTCTGGAACTTCGAGGCTAACTGCATGTCCAATCCATTCAAGACACGGCTGCTGTTCAGCATCGTGATGTCGGCGCTGATGTCGTTTCTTATGACAGGGTGGGTAACGTGGCTCAATCTGGGATTTGGTCCGGACTACACAGTGCGTTGGATGCGCGCATTCCTGGCCGCATGGCCGGCCGCGTTCACAATCGTGATGCTGTGCGGACCTACCGTGCAGCGCTTTTGCCAGCGTTTGATCGGTCACAAGCCAGCTTGAACCAACTTTGAACGGGAGAAATGTTAATATTGGAGCAATATTTCATGTGAAGAGGCTGTGATGATCAATTTCAAAGCATGCGCGCTGGTACTGTTGGCATGTGCCGCGCACGCATCGGCACAAGACGTACTGCTGGCTGGAAAGGCGCAGCGCGTGGTCTTGCTGGCCTATGGTGCGCAGGAATGCCCCGATCCCTGCGCCGCGCGCGCGCCGCAGGATGGAAGGCCATGGGTTTGCATCAACAACGGCGGTGGCTGCGAGCACATGGACGTCGAGGTGAACCAGGTTTTCCTGGGCGAGGCTGGCGGCACACGCAGGGTGTTCAAGAAGGGCATCGGGGAATGGGGGCCGAGTTTCACCGACTGGCGTGGCGAGGTCGTTGTCAGCCAGGAAGGCGACAGGATTTCATGGTCGCCCGCGCACGTGCAGGACGGCAAAATCTACATCGAGTCAAAGAAACTGCGCAGCATCCGCAACGTGAAGACCAGCGATCTGGGGCCGAACGCCGATGACCTGGTCGCGCTCGATGCGGTGCTCGACCGCGTGCGCCAGGCGGACGCCCGGCAACAGCGCCGCAGCATCGGCAAGGAATAGCGCCAGCGCGCAGTTCGCCCCGCTGGTCTATTTGTGCAGCACCCTGGCCAGCACGCTTTGCTCCAGCGCGGCAAACGCCGCCGTGCCGCGCCGGCCTGAGCGCGGCAAGTCCACGTGCAGGTCCAGGCTGATGCCCCCGTCCTCGACCAGCAGCACGCGGTCGGCCAGGGCCAGCGCTTCCTGCACATCGTGCGTGACCAGCACGGCGGTAAAACCGCGCGCCAGCCACAGCGATTCGATCAATTGCTGCATCTCGATGCGGGTCAGCGCATCGAGCGCGCCCAGCGGTTCGTCGAGCAGCAACAGTTGCGGCTCATGCACCAGCGCACGCGCCAGCGCCACTCGCTGACGCTGTCCACCGGACAATTCGGTCGGCCAGTCGCCGGCCCGCGCCGCCAGGCCGACCGTCTCCAGCGCGGCTGCGGCACGCTCCCGGGCACCCGGCAAACCCAGCGCCACGTTCTCCAGCACGCTCTTCCACGGCAACAGGCGCGCTTCCTGGAACATGATGCGCACGTCCGGATCGCGCACCCCATCGCCGATGCGGATCTGGCCGGCGTCCAGACTCTCGAGCTGCGCGATGGTGCGCAGCAAGGTGCTCTTGCCGCAACCGCTGCGCCCGATCACCGCCACGAACTCGCCCGGCGCCAGTTCCAGGTCGATTCCGCCCAGCACGTCACGGCCGGCGTAGCTTTTGGTCACGCCGCGCAGCGACACGCCCACGCCATGCTGGCCCAGCGCGGCGGCGGCGCCGACGGTGCTTTCTTCGATCCGATTGATTTGCATGCTGATTCCCGATAGCGATTAGCGGTACGCCGGATTCCAGCGCAAGAAGTGTTTTTCCAGGCCGCGCGACAACAGATCGGCGGCCTTGCCCAGCAGGGCGTACAGCAAAATGCCAACCAGCACGATGTCGGTTTGCAGGAATTCGCGCGCATTCATGGTCATGTAGCCGATCCCGGCCTGGGCCGAAATGGTTTCCGCCACGATCAGGAGCACCCACACCAGCCCCAGCGAAAAGCGCACGCCCACCAGGATCGACGGCAGCGCCGCCGGCAAGATCACATCGCGGTACAGCGGCCAGCCCGACAGGCCATAGCTGCGCGCCATCTCGATCAGGCCCTGGTCGGCCGAGCGGATGCCGTGAAAAGTGTTCAGGTACACCGGAAAAAACACGCCAATGGCCAGCAGGAACAGCTTGGCGGTTTCGTCGATGCCGAACCACAAAATGACCAGCGGAATCAAAGCCAGCGCCGGAATGTTGCGGATCATTTGCAAGGTGGTATCGAGCAAGGTTTCAGCCCGCTTGACGCTGCCGTTGAGCAATCCCAACAGCAAGCCCAATCCGGCGCCGATGGCAAACCCGGTCACCGCGCGCCACAGGCTGGTGCGCAGGTGCTGCCACAGCTCGCCCGATACGGTCAGCGTCCAGAACGCCTTGGCCACCGCCCACGGCTCCGGCAGGATGCGGCTCGACAGCCAGCCCGCCTGCGCCGCAATCTGCCAGGCCAGGATCAGGCCCAGCGGCAGCGCCCACGGCGCCAGTGCCGATGGCCGGTCCGGGGCGCGCGCGCTTGCGACAGCGCCGGCCATGCTCAAGCCGCCTTTTTCGGCAGAATATCGCTGGCCATCATCTCGCCGAACGGGCCGGTGATCGACTGCTCGCCGGCCTGCTTGCCCTTGCCCAGCAGCGGGAACACCAGTTCGGCGAAGCGGTACGATTCTTCCAGGTGCGGATAGCCGGACAGGATGAAGGTCTCGATCCCCAGGTCCGCATATTCCCGCATGCGCGCAGCCACCGTTTCGGCGTCGCCCACCAGCGCGGTGCCGGCGCCGCCCCGTACCAGGCCCACGCCGGCCCACAGATTGGGCGACACTTCCAGCTTGTCGCGCCGCCCGCCATGCAGGGCCGCCATGCGGCGCTGGCCGACCGAATCCATTTTCGCAAACGCCGCCTGCGCCTTGGCGATGACGTCGTCATCGAGATGGCTGATCAATTCATCGGCCGCGCGCCACGCCGCTTCGTTCGTTTCGCGCACGATCACGTGCAGGCGAATCCCGAAGCGCAGGGTGCGTCCGTGCCTGGCGGCGCGCGCGCGAATGTCGGCCAGTTTCTCGGCCACGGCGGCCGGCGGCTCGCCCCAGGTCAGGTACACGTCCATCTGCTCGGCCGCCAGTTCGTGCGCGGGCTCGGACGAACCGCCGAAGTACAGCGGCGGATACGGCTTTTGCACCGGCGGGTACAGGGTTTTGGCGCCCTTGACCTGCAAGTGCTTGCCCTCGAAATCATAGCCGGCCGCGCCGCCCTCGCCGGCCATGGTGGCGCGCCAGATGCGGAAGAATTCATCCGAAATTTCGTAGCGTTTGCTGTGGTCCGCAAACAGGCCGTCCGCTTCCAGTTCGCCCTGGTCGCCACCGGTCACCACATTGATCAACAGGCGCCCGTTCGACAAACGGTCGAAGGTCGAGGCCATGCGCACCGCCAGTCCCGGCGTCGACAGGCCGGGACGGATCGCCACCAGGAACTTGAGCTTCTGCGTGACGGCCATCAGCGACGAGGCCACCACCCAGGCGTCCTCGCAGGAACGCCCGGTTGGCAGAAGGACGCCATCGTAGCCGAGGGTATCGGCTGCAACGGCGACCTGGCGCAGATAGTCGGCATCGACACTGCGCGCACCCTTGCTGGTACCAAGATAGCGGCTATCGCCATGGGTGGGGATAAACCAGAACACATTCAACGACATGACATACTCCTGAATCTATAATTTGAACGCCAGCTGCGCATCCTTGACGACAATCGGCTTCGGAATCAGTTTAAGGTTGGCGAAGACGTCCGCGATCTTCTGCTGCTCGCGAATGACTTCCGGCGTGACCGGCTTGACGCCGTACGAATAGCGCTGCGCGGCCAGCTCCACAATGCTGCTGTCTAACCCCGTCTGCGCCGCCAGGATGGCGCTGACTTCCTTGATGTTCTGGCGCCCCCACTCATCGACCTTGGCCAGTTCGTCGATGACGATGCGCACGATCTCCGGCTGCGCCTCGGCATACGGGCGCGCCGCCAGGTAGAACTGGTGGTTCGACACCAGTCCCTTGCCATCGGCCAGCACGCGCGCGCCAAGCTGCTTTTCGGCGGCGGCCAGGAACGGGTCCCAGATCACCCACGCGTCGACCGCACCGCGCTCGAAGGAAGCGCGCGCGTCGGCCGGCGGCAGGAAAACAGTCTGCACATCCTTGTAGTCGATGCCGGCCTTTTCCAGCGCCCGCACCAGCAGGTAGTGCACGTTCGACCCCTTGTTCAGCGCGATCTTCTTGCCCTTCAAATCGGCCAGCGTGCGGATCGCCGAGCCCTTGGGCACCACGATCGCTTCCGAGCCCGGCGACGGCGGCTCGTTGCCCACGTAGACCAGGTCGGCCCCCGCAGCCTGCGCAAAAATCGGCGGCGCCTCGCCCACCGTGCCGAAGTCGATGCTGCCCACGTTGAGCCCTTCGAGCAGCACCGGGCCGGCCGGGAACTCGGTCCACTTGACCGTCACGCCCCTGGGGGCCAGCCGTTTTTCCAGCGTCCCGCGCCCTTTGAGCAGCGTGAGCGTGCCGTATTTTTGATAACCGATGCGCACCTCCTTCGCGCTTTGCGCACTGGCGGCGCCGGGCAAGGCCCCTGCAACGGCGGCGGCGAACAGCATTCCCAGGGTGCGGCGGCGCGCACTGCGTTGTTCCAGATGTGAAGTCATTGCGGCCTCTCTTGAATGGTCAGGCGGCCAGCGAATGCTGGGCGCGTTGCGCTTGCAGGCGGCGCTGCGGCAGCGCGAACAGCTCGGACGAGAGCTGTTCGACACCGCGCGCCACGCGCGCAGCTATCGGCGCGTCGAGGCTCAAGCCTGTGGCGGCGTTCCAGCGCAGCTGGTCGGAGGTGGCGTAAATCCCCGGCAGGATAAAGCGCGCCGAGAGCGACGCCAGCACCGGCCGCAAGGCGTAATCGAGCACCAGCATGTGCGACTGGCTGCCGCCGGTGGCCAGCGGCAGCACCAGCTTGCCCTCCAGGCCATCTTGCGGCAGCAGGTCGAGGAAGGCTTTCAGGATGCCCGTGTAGGATGCCTTGTACACCGGCGTGGCGATGACGATGGCGTCGGCGTCCAGCAGCAGCGCCGTGGCCCGCACGATGGCCGGGTCGTCGAAACTCGCATGCAGCAGCGCTTGCGCCGGCAGGTCGCGCACTTGCAGGGTGTTGCAGCGGTGCCCGTGCAGGGTCAGCTTGTCGCCCACGTGCTGCAACAGCCTGGCGCCGCTCGACGCTATCGACGGGCTCCCGCCCAGCAAAAGTACGCTCATGATTTTTCCGATCCGGTGAGAAGTCAAACAAACGAATAGCAAACGAATGAGCACAGGCTACGGCGCGCGCGGGTAAATCGGAACGAATGCTTTTGCGCTTCGATATGCGCTTTTCGTTCCATCGGTTTTCGCATAAGGAAGGGCGGATATCTTCGTTCACGCCGCCCCAGGGCCGGTGCAATACTGGCCCCCTCGACTGTCTTTCAAGGCTTGTTCCATCATGTCAGCCACCCTGCTCCGCTCCATTCCAGATGCTGCCCCCAGCGATCCGCTGCTTGTGGCCACCGCTCTCGCCGAACGCCTTGCCGCCACCGCGGTGCAGCGCGACCGTGACGGCGGCCATGCGTTTGATGAACGCGAATGGATCCGCGCCTCCGGTTTGCTGACCCTGTCGATCCCCACCGAATTCGGCGGCCAGGGGGCGCCTTGGCCTGTGGTGTACCAGACGATCCGCATCCTGGCGCGCGCCGACAGCGCCCTGGCGCATGTCTTCGGCTTCCATCACCTGCAACTGGCCGGGATTCGCCTGTACGGTAGCGCGCAGCAGCAGCGCCACCTGTTGACAGCCACCGTCGAACAGGGTCTGTTCTGGGGTAACGCCCTGAACCCGCTCGACCAGCGCACCACCGCGCTGCGCGGCGCCGACGGCTTTATCCTCAATGGCGTCAAGAGCTTTTCATCGGGCTCGGTCGGTTCCGACTGGCTGACCGTGTCGGCCTGGGACGCCGCCGCCGGCGAAGCGCTGATCGGCGTGGTGCCGACCGCGCAGCCCGGCGTGCGCGTGCAGGCCGACTGGGACGCCTTCGGCCAGAAGCAGACCGACAGCGGCAACGTCCACTTCGACCAAGTGCACCTGCCTGCGCAGTACGTGCTGCAAGCGCCCGGCCTGGCTCCGACCGCGCAGGCGACCCTGCGCTCGCAGGTGGCGCAGCTGATCATGGCCAATCTGTACCTGGGCATCGCCAGCGGCGCCTTCGATAGCGCCCGCGAGTACACGCGCGAGCAGTCGCGCCCGTGGTTCGCGTCCGGCGTGGACAGCGCTGCCGACGACCCGCTCATCCAGCACCGCTACGGCCAACTGTGGCTGCTGCTGCGCCCCGCGCAGGTGCTGGCCGACCATGCGGCGCACGAGCTGGAACGCGCCTTTAACAAGGGCGCCCTGCTCACCGCGCGCGAACGCGGCGAAGTGGCGGTCGCCGTGGCCGAAGCGAAAGCCCTGTCGCACCGCGCCGGCATTGAAATCAGCAGCCAGATGTTCGAACTGACCGGCGCGCGCGCCACCTCGGCCAAATTCGGCTACGACCGTTTCTGGCGCAACGTGCGCGTGCACACCCTGCACGACCCGATCGACTACAAGCTGCGCGACCTCGGACGCTACGTCCTCGATGGCAGCGTCCCCGAACCGACCGCCTACTCCTGACACCATGAGCACTCACACCACTCCCGGCGACCCGCTGATCCGCATCGACGGCGCCAGCAAGTCGTTCGCCCTGCCGCGCGGCGGCACTTTTGAGGCCGTCAAGAGCGTCAGCCTCACCGTCGACAAGGGCGACGTGTTTGGCCTGATCGGCAAAAGCGGCGCCGGCAAATCGACCCTGCTGCGCCTGATTAACCTGCTCGAACGCCCCGACAGCGGCAGCATTACCGTGGCCGGGCGCGAATTAACGGCCTTGAACAAGCGCGAACTGCGCGACGCGCGCCAGAACATCGGCATGATTTTCCAGCAGTTCAACCTGCTGCAAAACGCCACCGTGTACGAGAACGTCGCCTTCCCGCTGCGCATCCACGGCACCCTGAACGCGCCGCGTCTGGCCGCGCGCGTGCTCGAATGCCTGGAGCTGGTGGGCCTGGCCGACAAGGCCGAAAACTATCCGGCCCAGCTCTCGGGCGGCCAGAAACAGCGCGCCGCCATCGCCCGCGCGCTGGCCAGCCGGCCCGACGTGCTGCTGTGCGACGAGCCCACATCCGCACTCGACGCCGAAACCACGCGCTCCCTGCTCGATACCCTGCGCGACATCAACCTGCGCCTGGGCGTGACCATCGTCATCGTCAGCCACGAGCTGTCGGTGCTGGGCGCCATCTGCAACCGGGTCGCGGTGATCGAAGACGGCGCACTGGCCGAACAATTCGCGCTGGCGGACACCAGCAGCGCGCGCATCACGGCGCTGGGCCGCGAACTGGCCTACTACGGCAGCGAAGGTTTCGCCGCCACCGCCTGGAAAGGAATCGAACATGTTTGACAATGTCGTCACCCTGCTGCCCGAACTGTGGGTGGCGCTCGGCCAGACCATGACCATGCTGGCGATCGGCCTCACCGCCGCGGTGCTGCTGGGCGGCCCGCTCGGCATCGTGCTGTTCCTGGTGGCCGACGGCCAGTCGCTGCAAAACCGCCCGCTCGCGCTGGTCCTCGGGTGGATCGTCAACACGGTGCGCTCCTTCCCCTTCATCATTTTGCTGGTCGCGCTGGTGCCGTTCACGCGCATCATCGCGGGCACCTCGATCGGCCCGCTGGCGGCCGCCGTGCCGCTCTCGTTCGCGGCCATTCCCTACTTTGCACGGCTGGTGGAACAGAACCTGCGCGATGTGCCGCGCGGCGTGATCGAAGCGGCGCACGCCATGGGTGCCTCCGAGTTCCAGATCGTCACCCGCGTGCTGCTGGTGGAAGCGCGCTCCGGCCTAGTGCTTGCCCTGACGGTGCTGTCGATCAGCTTTTTATCGTATTCGGCGGTGGCCGGCGTGGTCGGCGGCGGCGGCATTGGCGACCTGGCGATCCGCTACGGCTACTACCGCTTCGAGACCGACATCATGATCGTCACCGTCGCCATCCTGGTGGTGCTGGTGCAGATCATCCAGTTCACCGGCACCCGCATCGCACGCCGCATCGACCAGCGCTAATTTCACTTCACTTCAGAGGACACCATGTTCATCGCACGCCGTACCATCCTTGCCGCCATTGCCGGCCTGGCCTTTGCCGCTTCCGCCAGCGCCGCCAAGGACCCGAAAGAAATCGTCATCGGCACCAGCGCCGGCCCGTACGCCGACCAGATCAAGCTGGGGATCAAGCCGATCCTCGAAAAACAGGGCTACAAGATCAAGGTCATCGAGTTCAACGACTACATCCAGCCCAATTTCGCGCTGGCTGAAGGCTCGCTCGACGCCAACGTATTCCAGCACATCGTCTATTTAACCAAGTTCGCGACCGAGCACAAACTGGCGCTGACCGACCTGGTGACGATTCCTACCGCACCGATCGCTATCTACAGCAAGAAGCACAAGTCGCTGACCGACGTAAAGGACGGCAGCACCGTGGCGCTGCCGAACGACCCGACCAACCAGGCGCGCGCACTGGTGCTGCTCGACCAGCTGGGCTGGATCAAGCTGCGCGAGAAATTCGATCCGGTGCGCGCGTCGGAAAAAGACATCGCCAGTTACCAGAAGAAGATCAAACTGGTGCCGCTGGAAGCGGCCCAGCTTCCGCGCTCGCTGCAAGACGTGGACTACGCTTTCGTCAACGGGAACTACGCGCTGGCATCGGGCCTGAAACTGACTGAAGCCCTGGTCACCGAAAAGATCTCGCCCAACTACATCAACCTGGTCGCGGTGCGCAGCGCCGACAAGCAGAAGCAGTTTGCCAAGGACCTGGCGGCCGCCTACCGCTCGCCCGAATTCCTGGCCGTGACCAACAAGCACTTCGCCGGCTACGCCAAGACCGATTACCAGCTGGCCCTGCAAGCGGCAGCCAAGTAGCATCATGGCCAAGCCGATTCGCTTCAACGCGTTCCAGATGAACACCGTCGGCCACCAGTCCCCCGGACTGTGGACTCACCCGCGCGACAACAGCCACCGCTACCTCGAGGCCGACTACTGGACCGAACTGGCGCAGTTGCTCGAAGCGGGCCATTTCGATGCCATCTTCCTGGCCGATGTGCTGGGCGTGTACGACGTGTACCAGGGCAGCGCCGATGCGGCCCTGCGCCACGCGGTGCAGGCGCCGCTGAACGATCCGCTGGCACTGGTGCCGATCATCGCGGGCGCCACGCGCCACCTCGGCATCGGCGTCACCGCCGCCCTGACGTACGAGCATCCGTACACGTTCGCGCGCCGCATCTCGACGCTCGATCATCTGACGCGCGGGCGCATCGGCTGGAACATCGTGACCGGTTATCTGGACAGCGCGGCGCGCAACCTGGGCCTGCAACAGCAGCTCGGCCACGACGAACGCTACGACCTGGCCGACGAATACCTCGACGTGGTCTATAAACTGTGGGAAAAGAGTTGGGAAGACGACGCCGTAGTGCGCGACAAGGCGCGCGGCGTGTACGCCGATCCGGATAAGGTCCACCCGATCAACCACGCAGGCCGCCATTACACCGTACCCGGCATCCACCTGTGCGAACCATCGCCGCAGCGCACGCCCTTTTTGTACCAGGCCGGCGCCTCGCCGCGCGGCATGGCGTTTGCGGCGCGCCACGCGGAGGCGACCTTTGTCAGTGGCCCGAGCATCAACGTGGTCAAGCGCTACGTGGACGACACGCGCGCCGCCGTGCGCGCCGCCGGCCGCGATGGCGACGCCTTGCTGGTCTACGCGCAGGCGCTGGTCATCACCGCGCCCACCTCGGAAGAAGCGCACGCCAAATACGAAGACTACCAAAGCCATGTCGATATCGAGGCGACCCTGGTGCTGCTGTCCGGCTGGACCGGGGTCGATTTCAGCCGCATCCCGCCGGGCGCCACCATCGAGTACATCGAGACCGAAGCCGGCCGCTCCGCCCTTGCCTCGCTCAGCGCGGCCGATCCCTCGCGCACGTGGACGGTGCGCGAAGCGGCCCGTTTCATCGGACTGGGAGGACGCGGCCCGATCCTGGTCGGCTCGCCGCCAGAGGTGGCCGACCAGCTCGAACTGTGGATGGAGCAAACCGGCGTCGATGGCTTCAACCTCGCCTTCGCCCTCGCCCACGAAACCATGCGCGACGTCGTGGAGCTGATCGTGCCGGAGCTGCAACGACGCGGCCGCTACCCCGGCGACAGCGACAGCCTTGGCGCCACCCTGCGCCATCGGCTGACCGGCAAGGGTTCGCGCCTGCCGGCCAGCCACCACGGCCGCCAGGTCCGCATCACCCCACCGCTGCAATCGGCAGCCTGACTTCACCCAAGGACCCCATGAAACGCCGCAACCTCCTGCAACTGGCCGCCCTGTCGGTCCTTCCCGGTGTCGCCAGCGCGGCGCCGCTGCGCGAACTGCGCCTCGATTACGCCTACTACTCGCCAACGAGCCTGGTGCTGCGCCGCTTCGGCTGGCTGGAAGAGGAATTCAAGGCCGACGGCACCGCCATCAAATGGGTGCACAGCGCGGGCAGCAACCGCGCGCTCGAATACCTGAACGCCAACAGCATCGACATCGGTTCCAGCGCCGGCCTGGCCGCCCTGCTGTCCAGGGCCAACGGCAATCCGATCCGCACGCCGTATATCTTTTCGCGCCCCGAGTGGACCGCGCTGGTGGTGCGCAAGGATTCGCCGATCCGCACCCTGGCCGACCTGAAAGGCAAAAAGGTGGCCGCCACCAAGGGCACCGACCCTTACCTGTTCCTGCTGCGCGCGCTCAAGACGGCGGGCCTGAAACGCAGCGACATCGAACACGTCGGCCTGCAGCACGCGGACGGGCGCGCGGCACTGGAACAGGGCCGGGTCGACGCCTGGGCCGGGCTCGATCCGCACATGGCGGCGAGCGAACTGGAAGGCGGCGCGCGCCTCATTTACCGCAACGTGGCGTTCAACACCTACGGCTTCCTGAACGTGCGCGACGACTTCCTGGCGGCGCGCCCGACCGAGACAGCACGCGTCATCAAAGCCTACGAGCGCGCCCGCAAATGGGTCGGCGCCAACCCGACCGAGGCCGCGAAAATCCTGGCCGAAGAAGCCAAGGTGTCGCTGCCGGTAGCGCTTTTGCAGATCAAGCTGCGCAGCGATTTCAGCAACCCGCAGCCATCGGCGGAACACGTCAGGGCGCTGCAACTGGCGGCCCCGATCCTGCGCGACGAAGCGCTGGTCAAGCCGGGCACGGACCTCGACAAAGTCATCGCCGGCCTGGTCGACACGCGCTTCGCCCAAACCGTCATCGCGCGCGCGTAAGCCATGACAACCCGTTCCCTTGGCCTGCCGGCGCCGGCGCGCCGCCTGGCGCTGCGCGTGCCGCTCGGCCTGGTGCTGCCGGGCGCCCTGCTGCTGGGCGCCGAAGCCGGTGCGCGCAGCGGCGTCATTCCCGCCAACCTGCTGCCGGCGCCGAGCGAGGTCCTGCGCACCGTGTTCTATCTGGCGCAGAACGGCCTGGCGGCGCACGTGGCGGCCAGCAGTGCGCGCGTGCTGGCCGGTTTTGCGGCCGGCGCCAGCCTCGCGGTGGTGCTGGGCGCGGCGGTGGCCCTGAGCCGGCGCACCGAAGCGCTGCTCGACCCCACGTTCCAGGCGCTGCGCGCGATTCCCTCGCTGGCCTGGGTGCCCTTGCTGCTGCTGTGGTTCGGCATCGACGAGCTGCCCAAGCTGGTACTGATCGCGATCGGCGCCTTCTTCCCGGTGTACATGGGGGTTGTCTCCGGAATTGGCGGCGTGGACCGCAAACTGGTCGAGGTGGCACGCCTGTACCAGCTAAGCGGCGTCGCGCTGGCGCGCCGGGTGCTGCTGCCGGCGGCGCTGCCGTCCCTGACCACGGGCCTGCGCAATGGCCTCTCGCTGGCGTGGATGTTCATGGTGGCGGCCGAACTGATCGCCGCCAGCCGCGGCCTCGGCTACCTGCTCTCGGACGGACGCGAAACCAGCCGCGCCGACATCGTCCTGGCGGCCATTGTGCTGCTCGCGCTGCTCGGCAAAGCCAGCGACAGCGCAATGGCGCTGTTCGAAACCCGCCTGCTGGCCTGGCGCGACAATCACCCCGGGCGGGGCGCCGCATGACGCCCCTGTTCGAGGCGCACATCGCCGACAAGCGCCACGGCGCGCGCCAGGTGCTGCGCGACGCCCACGTGCAACTGTACGCCGGCGAGATCGTCAGCCTGATCGGCGCCAGCGGCTGCGGCAAGAGCACCCTGCTGTCGATCGCGGCGGGGCTGGACCGGGCCTATCGCGGCCAGGTGCTGCTCGCTGGCGTGGCGCAGACGGGCGTACAGCGCGACATCGGCGTCATCTTCCAGGAACCGCGCCTGTTCCCCTGGCTGACGGTGGGCCAGAACATCGCCTTCGGCCAGGGTACGGGCGCGGGCAACGGCGCCACGGTCGAACGCCTGCTGCAAGAATTGGGACTGGAAGGCTATGCCGATGCCTTGCCCAAGCAGCTCTCGGGCGGGCAGGCGCAGCGCGTGGCGATTGCGCGCGGCCTGTTCATGCGCCCGCGCGTGCTGCTGCTGGACGAACCGTTTTCGGCGGTCGATGCGTTTACCCGCATGAAGCTGCAGGATTTGCTGCTGCGCGTGACGCGCGAACACGCGCTCACCTTGCTGCTGGTCACACACGACATCGACGAGGCGCTGTACCTGAGCGACCGCGTGCTGCTGCTCGACGTCGCCGCCGGCCCGGTGGCGGCCGAATTTGCGGTGCCGCTGGCGCGTCCGCGCCTGCGCGGCGACCTGGCGCAAGCGCCGCTCAAGGCAGCCATCTTGCAGCGCCTGGAAGCGGCGCACGCCATCTGAGCAAGTGCGCGCAGCGCCGTCGCATGCGGGGACTATTTTTCTCAAATTTGAACTTTTTGCCCATTACTCACATGATATTATTTTTTTAATGACATCACATGAGAGAGACGGCAATGTCCTGATTTCTTTCTGATGTTGTGCAAGCACGCCGCACCAACATATCGACCTCTCCACCGCCAGAAAGAGATTCATGCCAGTAACAACCACCACGAGCAGCATCGCAAACCTCCAGCTCAGCGCCGTACTGAACGGCACAACCGGCAACGACACGCTCAACGGCAGCGCCGATGACGACACCTTGAACGGCCTGTCCGGCAACGACCAACTGTTCGGCCTCGATGGCGACGACATCCTGCATGGCGGCACGGGCAGCGACATCCTCAACGGCGGTCTGGGTAACGACAGCTACCTGTTCGGCCGTGGCGACGGGCGCGACATCGTGTACATGTCCGATGTGCGGCCGATGGGCGAAGTCAACACCCTGCGCCTGAAGGAAGGCGTACTGCCGTCCGACCTGGCGTTCGACATGAGCGGTACTTCCCTGCTGATCAATATCGGCAGCTACGACCAGTTCCGGGTCGATGGTTTCCTGTATGGAGATAACACCAGCAACAGCGCCAACCCGCTGCAACAGATTATCTTCGCCGACGGCAACACCTGGAACCTTCCCGAGATCCAGGCCAGGCTGTATGCCGGCACCAAGGGGGCCGACGTGCGCAGCGGCACCTATCTGGCCGATGCGATCGGCGGCCTGGCCGGCAACGACCTGCTCGACGGCAAAGACGGCGACGACACCATCGATGGCGGCGCCGATGCGGATACCCTGATTGGCGGGCTCGGCAACGACGTACTGTCGGGCGGCGCCGGCTACGATAGCCTGACTGGCAACGAAGGCAACGACAAGCTCGACGGCGGCGCCAGCGAGGACCGGCTCGATGGCGGACAAGGCAGCGATACGCTCGACGGCGGCGCCAGCAACGACACCTTGCTCGGCGGTCTCGGCAACGACCTGCTGCTGGGCGGCGCCGGGAACGACGATCTCAAGGGCAACGACGGCGACGATACGCTCGACGGCGGCAGCGATAGCGACATCCTGGCGGGCGGCTTCGGGAACGACGTGTATATGTTCGGCAGGGGCGATGGCAAGGACACGATCTCGATGGGCCAGACCCTGGAAGCGGGCCGCCTGGGCACGCTCCGGTTCAAGGAGGGCGTGCTGCCGGGCGATATCGTCCTCACCGCCGCGCCAGTCGGCTACGGCGGCGTGATCGTCAAGATCCGGGACACGCTCGACCAGGTCACCATCAACGGCTTCCTGTCGCAGGATGACCCGTCGCTGCCTTACAACCCCGTACAGACCTTCAGGTTTGCCGACGGCAGCAGCTGGGACCTGGCGGCCATCCAGGCCGCGCTGTACGCCGGCAGCGCCCAGGCCGACCAGCTGCTGGGCACCGTCAAGGGCGAGCTGATCGCGGGACAGGCAGGCAACGACTGGCTCGACGGCAAGGGCGGCGACGACACCCTCGACGGCGGCTTGGGCAACGATGTCATCTTTGGCGGCCTCGGCAACGATACCTATCTGTTCGGCAAAGGCGACGGCCAGGACGAGCTGCGCCCGACCGAGGACAAGGCCGCCGGCAGACTCAATGTGCTGCAATTGAAGGCCGGCATCGTTCCGGACGACGTGAGCCTGGCCTTCAATCTGTCCGACCTGGTCATCAGCTTCAAGGGCAGCACCGACAAAGTCACGGCCGGCTTCTTTTTCAACGGCGCCGATATCAACAACGCCTTCAATCCGCTCCAGCAAATCCGCTTCGCCGACGGCACGATCTGGGACAGCGCCGCCATTCTCGCAAAACAGCTGGCCGCGACCGAGGGCAACGATAGTCTCAGCGGCGCCAGCGACGCCGACTTCATCAGCGGCCTGGGGGGCAACGACAGTCTCAACGGCTTCGGCGGCAACGATACCATCGATGGCGGCACGGGCGACGACATCGTCAATGGCGGCGCCGGCAGCGATACCTACCTGTACGGCAAGGGCGATGGCCGGGACCGCATTACCCTTTCCAACGACGACAAGGTCGACGTACTGCAGTTCAAGCCTGGCGTGCTTCCCGGCGACGTCACGTTAGCGACCAGCAGCTACAAGGCCCTGCTGGTGTACGTGGCCGGCAGCGACGGCCTTGTCGAGATCGCGCGCTTCTTTCCCGACAACGATACTCCCAACCCGCTCAACCCGCTGCAGGAGATCCGCTTTGCCGACGGCACGTCCTGGGGCCTGGCCGCCATCGAAGCCATGCTCTACGGCGGCAGCGCGGGTGCGGACGAACTGCTTGGCACTGTCAGCGGCAATCATATGCGCGGCTTGGACGGCAACGACATCCTGCGCGGCAACGCCGGCAACGACACCCTGGAAGGCGGCGCGGGCAACGATACGATCTACGGCGGCACCGGCAGCGACACCTATGTGTTCGGCAAGGGCGACGGCAGCGATACCATCGGCACCTCGCTGGACGAGGCACCAGGCAAAGTCGACACCTTGCGGTTCAAGGAAGGCATTGCACCGTCAGACATCGTCCTCAACAGCGACAACCTGGCGCTCAAGATCGGCATCGCGGGCACGACCGACCAGGTGACGGTCAACGGATTTTCGGAACTCGACCCCAGTTATCACGCCTTCGTCCCGCTGCAGCAAATTGCCTTTGCGGACGGCACGCTGTGGAATATGGCCGAGATCACTGCGCGGCTGTATGCAGGCACCGCGGGCGCCGATACGATCACCGGAGACCTGGGCAACAACGTGCTCAACGGCCAGGGCGGCAACGACTTCATCGATGGCAAGGGTGGCAAAGACACCATCCGCGGCGGCGCCGGCGACGATGTGATCACCGGCAGCACTGGCGGCGACACGGTGCTGTTCGGCCGCGGCGACGGCAAAGATACCATGCTCTCCACCGCCGCCGATGCGGGAATCGACACGCTGCGGTTCGACGCCGACATCGGCAGCATCGACCTGCACTTCAGTGCGTCCGGCACCGCGCTGGTCATCAAGATCCGCAATAGCAGCGACCAGATCACGGTGAACGATTTTATTCAGGATGGCGTCGCCTTCCCGCGGCCAAGCCAGCTCGACGAGATTGCCTTTGCCAATGGCGTCGTGTGGACCACCGAGCGCATCAAGGCCGAGCTGCTGGACGACAGCAGATTCCCAGCGCCCTGGTCAGCCGACGCAGCGCCCGAGGTCGCACCGAGCGTGATCGGGATCGACACGGACGCGGCCGCGCCGATCTGGTAAGCACCACGGGGCCGGCCGCGAGGCCGGCGCCGCGGCTTGGTCGCAACGCTCTAGTCGCTGCGCATCTGCGCCTGCGACACCGTGCTGCCCGGCGCCACGCTGTCGGTCAGCCACACATTGCCGCCGATGGTCGAACCGGCGCCGATGGTAATCCGTCCCAGGATGGTCGCTCCCGCATAAATCACCACGTCATCCTCGACGACCGGGTGGCGCGCCACGCCCTTGATCAGGACCCCGTTCTCGTCGGCCGGGAAGCGTTTCGCGCCCAGCGTGACGGCCTGGTACAGGCGTACACGCTCGCCAATGATGGCGGTCTCGCCGATCACCACGCCGGTGCCGTGGTCGATGAAAAAACTGGCGCCGATGCGCGCGCCCGGGTGAATGTCGATCCCAGTCAGCGAGTGGCCGATGTCCGACACCAGGCGCGCCAGGAACGGCACGCCCAGCTGGTGCAGGCGGTGCGCGAAGCGGTAATACAGGATGGCGATAGTGCCTGGGTAGCACAGCATGATCTCGGCCACCGAGGTGGCGGCCGGGTCGCCCGCCAGCGCGGCCTGCACGTCCGACACCAGCAGCGCGCGGATGTCCGGCAGCGCGGCGGCGAAGTCGCGCGTGATGGCGCTGGCCTTGTGCACCAGCTCTTCTTCGCCGGCTTCCTCCGGCTGGGCCGCGAACAGCAGGCCACGGCGCACCTGTTCGACCAGCCGGTTCAGGGTGGTGGTGAGGGTGTCGCCGACAAAGTAGTCGATGCTGTCGTCGGTCAGGTTGGGGCGTCCGTAATGGGTCGGGAACAGCGCCGCCGACAGGCCGTTCACGATCACGGTGAGCGCCTCGCGCGAGGGCAGTTCGCGCACCCGCCCGTGGTGGCGGATGTTATGCGTGGCTTCGCGCGAGACGCGCAACTGCTCGATCACGGGGCCAAGGTTCCAGTGCGGCGCGCGGCAGCTGGCAGGTTCGGGAAGGTCGTTTTTCATCAGCCGAGCCTAGCGCGAATGCGGCATAAACCAAACGAATTATTTTGCGTTTGTATATCTGTTTCTTGCTTCAGCAGCATGTGTTACTGAAAAATATATTTTCCTCAAATTTGAACTTTTCTCACATTGCACAGATGATATTATTTCTGCGTGCACATAACATTAGCGTGGTAGCAAATTCACGCTGACACTGCGCATGCAAGTAGATAGCGAATCGGCACCCTTCCCCACTGCCAGAAAGAGACCATGCCCCTGATCACGAGCAATACTGCAATCAACAACCTCACCACCTCTGTCAACGGTACAAGCGGCAACGATACACTCAACGGCGGCGCAAGCGATGACGTGCTCGACGGCCTGGCCGGCAACGACGTCCTCAACGGCGGCCTGGGCAACGACAGCTACCTGTTCGGCCGCGGCGACGGGCGTGACATCGTCTACATGAACGATGTGCGCCCGCTGACCGAAGTCAATACCCTGCGCCTGAAGGAAAGCGTGCTGCCGTCGGACCTGGTGTTCGACATGAGCGGCACTTCCCTGCTGATCAACATCGCCGGTACCAGCGACCAGTTCCGGGTCGACGGTTTCTTGTACGGAAACAACACCGCCAACAGCGCCAATCCGCTGCAACAGATGATCTTCGCCGATGGCAATACATGGAATCTTCCCGAGATCGAGCGCAAGTTGTATGCCGGCACCGCCAGTGCCGACGTGCGCGCCGGCACCTATCTGGGCGACACCATCACCGGCCTGGGCGGCAATGATCTGCTCGACGGCAAAGCTGGCAACGACACCATCGACGGCGGCGCCGGCGCCGACACCCTGATCGGCGGCCTCGGCAACGACGAATTGTCCGGCGCCACCGGCAACGACAGCCTGTCGGGCGACGACGGCGCCGATAAGCTCGACGGCGGCGCCGGCGATGACCGGCTGATTGGCGCTGTCGGAAACGACTCGCTCGATGGCGGCGCGGACAACGACCACCTGGAAGGCGGGCGCGATAACGATCTGTTGCTGGGCAACAGCGGCAACGACAAACTGTATGGCGACGATGGCAACGACACGCTCGACGGCGGCGCTGGTAACGACAGCCTCACGGGTGGCTTCGGCAAGGACGTGTATCTGTTCGGCAAAGGCGACGGCCAGGACACCATCTCGATGGGCATGACCTTTCAAACCGGCCGCCTGGGCACGCTCCAGTTCAAGGAGGGCGTCTTGCCGGGTGACGTCATCGTTACCGCCGGTCCGGCTGGCTACGGCGGCATGGTGTTCAAGCTCAAGGATAGTCCCGACCAGGTGACAATCGAGGGTTTCCTGAACCAGAACGACCCGTCCTTGCCCTACAATCCAGTGCAGGAAGTCAAATTTGCCGACGGGACGACCTGGAACCTGGACGCCATGCAAGCTGCCCTGTATACGGGAACCAAGGATGCCGACCGCCTCGAAGGCACCGTCAAAGGCGAGCTGATCACCGGCCAGGGCGGCAACGACTGGATCGACGGCAAAGGCGGCGACGACACCATCGATGGCGGCCTGGGCAATGACATCATTCATGGCGGCCTCGGCAACGACACCTATCTGTTCGGCAAAGGCGACGGACAGGATGAGATTCGCGTGACGGACGATGCCACGCCAGGCAAGCTCAATACCCTGCAATTGAAGGCTGGCATCGCCGCTGGCGACGTGGCCCTCAGCCGCTACCTGTCCGACCTGATCGTTAGCATCAAGGGAAGCACCGACAAGGTGACGGTCAGCTTTTTCCTCAATGGCGACGATATCGGCAATTCCTTCAATCCGCTGCAGCAAATCCGCTTCGACGACGGCACGGCGTGGGATGCCGCGACGATCGTCGCCAAGCTGAACGCCACCAGCGACGCCAACGACACCATCGGCGGCACCAGCGGCGCCGACCTGATCAATGGGCTCGGTGGCGCCGACAAGCTCGAGGGCCGCGGCGGCAACGACACGCTTGATGGCGGGAGCGGCAACGACACCCTCAACGGCGGTGCCGGCGACGATACCTTCCTGTTCGGCAAAGGCGATGGCCAGGACGACATCACCGTCTACAACGGCGGCGGCGTCGACACGCTGCAGTTCAAGCAAGGCGTGCTGCCGGGCGACGTGCTGCTCGAAGCATCGCCCTACAGCGCGCTGCTGGTCAAGATCAAGGGCAGCGCCGACCAGGTGAAGGTCGAGCAATTCATGCCCAATTACGATACCAGCACCGCCATCAATGCACTGCGGCAGATCCGCTTTGCCGACGGCACCACATGGGACCTGGCCAAGATCGAATCGCAGTTGTACGGCGGCAGCGCCGGCGCGGACCGCGTAGCGGGCACCGCGAATGCCAATATCATGTTCGGTTTGGGCGGGGATGACTTCCTGGAAGGCAACGCCGGCAACGATACCATCGATGGCGGTTTGGGCAACGACACGATCAAAGGCGGTGGCGACAGCGATACCTATCTGTTCGGCCGCGGCGATGGCGCCGATACCTTGATGCCTACCTACGATTATTCCCTTGGCAAGGTCGACGTACTGCAGTTCAAGGCGGGCATTGCACCAGCCGACATCACGCTGGCAACGTCGTACGACAATCTGCTCATCAAGATCGCCGGCGGCAGCGATCAGGTCCGGGTCGGGAGTTTCCTGGCCCAGGACCATACCGCCAACGACGGTAACCCGCTGCAAGAAATTCGCTTTGCCGACGGCACCGTATGGAACCTGGCCAAGATGGAAAGCGTACTGTACGCCGGTACCAACGGGGCTGAGGAGATCCGAGGCACCATCAAGGCCGACCTTATCAGCGGCCAAGGCGGCAACGATGCGATCGACGGCAAGGCCGGCAACGACACGATCCGGGGCGGCGCTGGCGACGACCAGCTCATCGGTGGCAGCGGCAACGACACTTACCTGTTCGGCAAGGGCGATGGCCAGGACATCCTGTCCGGGAACAACAGCACGCCACTGGGCGACATCGACACCCTGCAATTCGACGCCGGCATCGCCGGCGCCGATCTGCAACTGGGCAAGTCGGGCACCAGCCTGGTGATCAGGATTGCGGGCGGCACCGACCAGCTGACGGTCGTCAACTTCCTGTCGCAAGCGGGCACGCCGAATCCGGCCAATCCGCTGCAAGAGATCACCTTCGCCGATGGCGTGAGCTGGGATATGGCCAGGATCAACGCCGAATTGCTGGCCGACAGCACGCCGGCATCGGCGTCGGTGTCGTTCGCCAGCATGGCGGCGCCCGAACTGGACATCGGCCTGGTCGGCATCGCCGTGCCGCTCGTGATGTAAGCCTGGCAGAAAGCGGGCAACTGGCCGGCGCCCTGCCCTCAGTTTCCGCTGGCGCATCCTGCGCGCAGTCGCGGGAGCGCCGATCCGGCCGGCACCCGGCATGCCGGTCGGATCGCATTCCTTCAAATTATTCAAATGTTAAGATTTCATTTCGAATTAATTCCGGAGTGATATTATCTTAAAGTCAAGTTTCTCGAAATTGACAATGTAGATAGCCATATCGGCAAGTTCAACAATAACCCAGAAAATCACATGCATACCAACACGCGCGACGCCCTTCTTTCCGTCACCGCCGCAGCCTACCTCGGCACTGCGGGCAACGATATCCTTACCGGCAGCGACACCGACGACACACTCGACGGCCTGGCCGGGGCCGACAAACTGACCGGACTGGGTGGCAATGACATCCTCGACGGCGGTGCCGGCAACGACACCATCGATGGCGGCCGCGGCAACGATACCTACCTCTTCGGCCGCGGCGACGGGCGCGATATCGTGTTCGACAACGGCGTGCGCCTGCTCGGCGAGATCAACACCCTGCGCTTCAAGGCTGGCGTGCTGCCGGCCGATATCGCATTCGACATGAGCGGCACCTCCTTGCTCATCAATATAAACGGCACGAGCGACCAGTTTCGGGTCGACGGCTTTCTCTACGGCGACAGCACAAGCAACACGGCAAATCCCCTGCAACAGATCATCTTTGCCAATGGCACCACATGGGATCTGACCGCGATTACCGCGGCGCTGTACGCCGGTACGACAGGCGCAGATACGCGTAACGGCACCTACCTGAACGACAGGATCGACGGCCTGGACGGCGCCGACACGTTGCGCGGGAAAGCAGGAAACGATAGCCTGTTTGGGGGCAACGGAAATGATATGCTGCGCGGCGATGCAGGTAACGACGTTCTCGATGGCGGTACCGGCAAGGATACCCTCGATGGCGGCGAGGGCAGCGACACCTATCTGTTCGGAAAAGGCGATGGCGCAGACAGCATCACCACATACGATCGTCAAGACAGCATGATCGACACGCTCGCATTCAAGGCCGGAGTATTACCCACTGACATCGAACTGACGACAAAGCAGCGCACATTGATCATCACGATCAAGGGAAGCGAGGATCAGTTGGCGGTCGATAATTTCGCTGGATGGGGCGATGCCACTACCTTCGCACACCCGCTGCAGAAATTCCTGTTTGCCGACGGTAGCAGCTGGGACGTGGAGGCGATCAAGGCAACGCTGTTTGCAGGAACCGATGGCCGCGACGACCTCGAGGGCACTAACGGCAACGACCGCATGTACGGCCAGGGCGGTAGCGCCGACTTCCTCAATGGATGGGATGGCAACGACACGCTGGAAGGCGGCGCGGGCGTCGATTGGCTCAATGGCGGGCTTGGTGACGACACGTATATTTATGGCAAGGAAGACGGCTACGATAGAATTAGTTCCAACGCCTATGAAGAAGCCGGAGCGCTTAATACGCTGCAATTCAAAGCCGGCATTGTCCCGGCCGACATCTATCTGTCGGCCTCGGGAAGCTGGCTTGACATCACGATCAAAGACGGCGGCATCGTTACCTCAAGCGCGTTTCTATACAAAGACAATCCGATTAACGAACGCAATCCTCTGCAGAAAATCACGTTTGCTAACGGTACAGTCTGGAATCTTGACTACATTCAGGCCAAACTCTTTGCAGGAACGGAGATCGATGACTCAGTTAATGGCACAACCGCTGCCAACACGATTACCGGCCAAGCCGGTAACGACAACCTCAACGGCAGGGAAGGCGGCGACACGCTTGAAGGCGGCATCGGAAACGATACGCTGGAAGGAGGCTTTGGTAATGACACCTATGTATTCGGCAGGGGTGATGGCCAGGACATCATTCTCCCCTTCAATCTCAGCATCGAGCGGTTTGCCGGCAGCAGCCTGAACAGTTTCGACACACTGGCGTTCGGTATTGGCATAACGGGCAGTGACCTGGACTTGAGTACGACCGATGGATCGCTGCTCATCAAAATCGCGGGCACCAGCGACCAGATCCTGGTCAAGAACTTCATGGAGCTGGAAGTGGCGCCAATGTTCAACCCACTGCAAAAAATCTCCTTCGCCGATGGCGTGAGCTGGGATCTGGCGCGCATCAAAGCCGAGCTGCTGGCCGATACCACGCCGGTCCCGGCCAGCGCGGCGTGGCTGGAGACACCGTCGGCCCAAGTCGATGTAGCGCTGATCGGCCACGCCACGCCGCTCGCATAAGGCGCAGGCGACGCTGCCCTGCCGCTCAGGCCGCTTCGTTCATCCGGCGCGGCAGCTGCAAAATCGCTTCCGCGTTGGACGCTGAAAAACAGCGGTCGGCTGCCTCGACATGGGGCAGCCAGAGATGCCGCAAATGCTCGCGCGGGCTCAGCACAATGGGCGTCTCGCGCGGCACGCACACGCTGAAGACGTGCTCGGTGTTGTGAGTCACGCCGGGCGCGTAGCGGTGGCGCCAGACCGGATAGATTTCATAAATATTCGACAGATGCCAGTCGCACAGCGCAATGCGCTCGCCATCGGCCACGATGCCGGTTTCCTCGAACAGTTCGCGCGCGGCGGTAGCGGGCAGCGGTTCATCGGGCGCGTCGAGCGAACCGGTGACGGACTGCCAGAATCCCGGCTTGTCGGCGCGCTCGATGAGCAGCACCTCGAGCGCGGGCGTGTGGATGACGACGAGGACAGATTCCGGGATTTTTATGGGCATGAATCGTAATGAAGACCAGGGCCAGGATCGGGACCAAAAAAAAGCACGGCGAACCGTGCTTTTCAGTTTAAACGATCTTCGGTTCGGCGTTGCGCAAGCGGATGTGCAGTTCGCGCAGTTGCTTCTCGTCGACTTCAGACGGGGCGTTGGTCAGCAGGCACTGGGCGCGCTGGGTTTTCGGGAAGGCGATCACGTCACGGATCGAGTCCGATCCGGTCATCATCGTCACGATGCGGTCCAGGCCGAAAGCCAGGCCACCGTGCGGCGGCGCGCCGTATTGCAGCGCGTCGAGCAGGAAGCCGAATTTGAGCTGGGCTTCTTCGGCATCGATCTTCAAAGCGCGGAACACCTTGCTCTGCACTTCTTCACGGTGGATACGGATCGAACCGCCGCCCAGTTCCCAACCGTTCAAGACCATGTCGTAGGCCTTGGCGATACACGCGCCAGGGTTGGTCTCCAACATGTCTTCGTGGCCGTCTTTCGGCGCCGTGAACGGATGGTGGGTCGCGGTCCAGCGATCCGATTCTTCGTCGTAGTCGAACATCGGGAAGTCGACCACCCACAGCGGCTTCCACACATCGTCGAACAGGCCGGCTTTCTTGCCGAAGTCCGAGTGGCCGATTTTCACGCGCAGCGCGCCGATGGCGTCGTTGACGACCTTGGCCTTGTCGGCACCGAAGAAAATCAGGTCGCCGTCTTGCGCGCCGGTTTGCTCGATGATCTTGGCCAGTGCGTCGGCGTGCAGGTTCTTGACGATCGGCGACTGCAGACCTTCCGCGCCCTTGGCTTTTTCGTTGACCTTGATGTAAGCGAGGCCCTTGGCGCCGTAGATGGCGACGAACTGGGTGTACGCGTCGATTTCCGAACGCGGCATGGCGCCGCCCTGCGGCACGCGCAGGCCGACCACGCGGCCGCCAACCATGTTGGCGGCACCCGAGAAGACCTTGAAGTCGACGTCTTTCATCACTTCGGTCAGGTCGGTGAACTCCATCTTCACGCGCATGTCCGGCTTGTCCGAACCGTACAGGCCCATCGCGGTGGCGAAGTCCATGACAGGGAACGGGTTCGGCAGGTCGATGTCGAGCGTGTTCTTGAAGACGATGCGGATCATGTCTTCGAACAGGTCGCGGATTTCCTGTTCGGTCAGGAACGAGGTTTCGCAGTCGATCTGGGTAAATTCCGGCTGGCGGTCGGCGCGCAGGTCTTCGTCGCGGAAGCACTTGGTGATCTGGTAATAACGGTCGAAGTTGGCGACCATCAGCAGCTGCTTGAACAGCTGCGGCGACTGCGGCAGCGCGAAGAAGCTGCCGGCGTTCACGCGCGACGGCACCAGGTAGTCGCGCGCGCCTTCCGGGGTCGACTTGGTCAGCATCGGCGTTTCGATATCGATGAAGCCGAGGTTGTCGAGGTACTTGCGCACTTCCATCGTCACCTTGTAGCGCAGGCGCAGGTTGTTCTGCATCTGCGGACGGCGCAGGTCGAGCACGCGGTGGGTCAGGCGGGTCGTTTCCGACAGGTTGTCGTCGTCCAGCTGGAACGGCACCGGCACCGAGGCGTTGAGCACTTCGACGGCGCTGGCGACGATTTCGATCTTGCCCGACTTGAGGTTGCTGTTGGCCGTGTTGCCGATACGGGCGGTGACCACACCGGTCACGCGCAGGCAGTATTCGTTACGCACCGCTTCGGCGACCTTGAACATCTCCGCCTGCTCCGGATTGCAGACTACCTGGACCAGGCCTTCGCGGTCGCGCAGGTCGATGAAAATCAGCGAGCCGTGGTCGCGGCGGCGGTGCACCCAGCCGCACAGGCTGACGGTTTGGCCCAGCAGTTCTTCAGTGACAAGGCCGCAGTAGTTTGTACGCATGGAGGACATAGTGTTTTCAGTCTAGGTTGGTTATTCAAGGGGCGCGGCAACAACCGCACGCTTACTCTTTGGTTGGCAAATGCTCGGGGGCGACGACGCCCATCGAGACGATGTATTTGAGGGCCGCGTCGACGGTCATGTCGAGTTCGACGACCTTGCTGCGTTCCATCATCAGGAAAAAGCCGGAGGTCGGGTTGGGCGTGGTCGGCACGTACACGCTGACGAAGTCGCCCACCAGGTGGTTCCTGACGTCGCCGCCCGGCACCCCGGTCAGAAAGCCGATGGTCCAGCACTCGGCATGCGGATACGGCAGCAGCACGGCCTTGCGAAAGGCGTTGCCGGACGAGGAAAACAGGGTGTCCGAGACTTGCTTGACGCTGCCGTAGAGCGAGCTGACCACGGGAATGCGGTGCAGCAGGCGTTCCCACAGGCGCACCAGGTAGTTGCCGACCAGGTTATTGGCCAGCAGGCCGGTCAGGAACACGATGGCGATCGTCAGGATCGTGCCCAGGCCGGGAATCTCGCGCCCGAACAGGGTGTGCGGCTGCCAGCGCTCGGGCACCAGCAGCAGCGACTGGTCCATGGTGCTGATGACCAGGTTCAGGACCCACAGGGTGATCGCCAGCGGGACCAGGACCAGCAATCCGGTAATGAAATATTTACGCATTCGGCTCTCGGTGATTGGCGGGACGCGCGCGGCGTCCCTTGGCTCAGGTCGTGCCGCTGCCGGGGGTGGCCGCCGGCTTGGCCGGGGCCGCCGGCGCGGATGACTCGGCCGCAGGAGCTGCGGGCGCCGCGGACGTGGCTGCGCCACCCTCGGCCGGACCGCTGGCGGTCCCGGTGGAAGGCGCGGCGCCGCCGCGGAAATCGGTGGCGTACCAGCCGGTTCCCTTGAGCTGGAAGCCGGCGGCGGTTAATTGCTTCTTGAAAGAAGGCTTGCCACAGGACAGACAGACCGTCAACACCGGGTCGGAGATCTTCTGCAATACATCCTTGGCAAAACCGCATTCATCGCAGCGGTAGGCGTAAATCGGCATTGAATACTCCGCAAAAATCGTCAAAACCCTGAATTATAAGCTTTTTTCAAGATCGCAAGCATAAATGCCCAGCCACGGGGATGGTAAGATGCGTGCCTGCTGCGCGGCATGCGCCGGGCTAACTTGAAAAAGGAAATTGAACGATGTTGATTAAGTCTCGTGTTCTGCTCATCGGCGCTGCCTCGGCGCTGGCTCTGGCCGCCTGCGGCCCAAAAGATGCGACCAAGCCAGCGGGCGCGCCGGCTGCAACACCGGCGGCCTCGACCGCCGCGCCTGCGGTCGGCGTAGCCGCCACCGTCAACGGCACCCCGATTTCGACCGCCACGGTCGAGATGATGGTCAAGGAACGCACCGCCCAGGGCCAGCCGGACACCCCGGAACTGCGCAAGGCGATCATCGACAACCTGACCATGCAGACCCTGGTGGCCAACGAAGGCATCAAGAAGGGCCTGGACAAGAGCGACGACGTGACGCGCCAGCTGGAACTGATCAAGCAGTCGATGACGGCCAACGCCTTCATCCAGGACTGGCTCAAGGCCAATCCGGTGACCGACGCCATGGTCAAGGCCGACTACGACAAGATGGTCACCTCGGCCGGCGGCATCGAATACAAGGCGCGCCATATCCTGGTCAAGGAAGAGGCTGATGCAAAAGCCATCGTCGCCAAGCTGAAAAAAGATGCCAAGGCCTTCGCCGGCCTGGCCAAGGAAAAGTCGATGGATCCGGGCTCGAAAGTCAACGGCGGCGACCTGGGTTGGTTCAATCCGGCCAGCATGGTGCCCGAGTTCGGCGCGGCCGTGGCCAAGCTGGAAAAAGGCAAGTTCACCGAAGAGCCGGTCAAGTCGCAGTTCGGCTACCACGTGATCATGCTGGAAGATTCGCGTCCGATCGCACCGCCGCCGTTCGAGCAGGTCAAGGAACAGATCAAGCAGCAGCAACAGCGCAGCAACATGAAAAACTACCTCGACAAGCTCAAGGCCGACGCCAAGATCGAGATCAAGGCCAATCCGGCCACGCCGGTCTTGTCGGGTGTCGCCCCATCGGCGGCGCCGGCCGCTCCGGCAGCGCCAGCGGCTGCGGAAGTGCCAGCGGCGGCCAACGACGGCCACGATCACGGCGCAGCGCCTGCGGCACCGGCGGCAGCCACTCCGGCGGCATCGAAGTAATCGCTTCACGACGGGATGCGCGCCGCGCGTGCATCCCTGCCGTTCCCTGTCAAGGGGATCGGCTCACTTGCGCTGCCACACTTTCCAGCGCTCCTTGCCGGCAAACACGGCAATCGAATCTTCCACCGCAGCATCTTCCACGCAGCGAAATGACGGCGTCAGCAGCGCATCGAGCGCAGCCTCCTTGATCCCGAACGGCGGCCCCTTGGGCGCATCGTCAAAAAAGAAAAATCCCGCCAGCAAGGCGCCCGGCGCCAGCAGTTCGGCCCAGCGCGCCGTCACTTGCGGCCACATGGCGCGCGGCAAGGCGCACAGGAAGGCACGCTCGTAGATCAAGTCCAGTGCCTGTTCCGGGGCGTAGGTGAAAAAATCGGCCTCCAGCACGCGCGCGCTCCATGGTCCCAGCGCCGCTTTGGCGGTGGCCACCGCGCCCGGCGCAAAGTCGATCGCGGTGGCGTCCCAGCCGGCCTCGCACAGGTAGGCCAGTTCGTAGGCGGCGCCGCAGCCGGGAATCAGGGTGCGCAGCGGGCGCGCGGAGCGCTCCACGAAGGCGCGCAGCGCGGCCGGCACCCCGCCCCGGTCCCAGGGCGTAAAGCCGCGCGCGAAGCGTTCGTCCCAGAAGGCGGGCGATTGCGGATCGCGGCTGGCGAAGTCATTCATCTCAGGGGAACATCAGAACAGATGGGTCCAGCGTCCGTAGGCCAGCACGGCTGTCGCGCCGGCCACGATCAGGGCGGCGCCGCCCAGCGCCATCGAGAGCAGGCGGTTGGTGCGCTGCTGTTCGAGCACCAGCAGCTTGAGCAGGTCCTGGTTGACGGTGGATGGCTCGGCGGCTTGCTGCAGCGCGCGGTGAACCAGACGCGGCAGTTGTGGCAGGATGTGCGTATAGCGCGGCGCCTCGGCTTTCAGGCGCTCGACCATGCCGCGCACCCCGACCTGCTCGCCCATCCAGCGTTCCAGGTAAGGCTTGGCGGTTTTCCAGAGGTCGAGATCGGGGTCGAGCTGGCGCCCCAGGCCTTCGATATTGAGCAGGGTCTTTTGCAGCAGCACCAATTGCGGCTGGACTTCGACATTGAAGCGGCGCGAGGTCTGGAACAGGCGCAGCAGGATTTGCCCGAACGAAATATCCTTGAGCGGACGGTCGAAGATCGGTTCGCAGCAGGCGCGCACCGCCGATTCGAGCTCGTCGACGCGGGTTTCACGCGGGGCCCAGCCCGATTCGATGTGGGCTTCGGCCACGCGCTTGTAGTCGCGCCGGAAGAAGGCCAGGAAGTTTTGCGACAGGTAATCTTTGTCGAAGTCGTTCAGGGTACCGACAATGCCGAAGTCGAGCGCGATGTAGCGGCCGAAGGTTTCCGGCGCCACCGAAACCAGGATGTTCCCTGGGTGCATGTCCGCGTGGAAAAAGCCATCGCGGAACACCTGGGTGAAGAAAATCTCGACGCCGTCGCTGGAGAGCTTTTTCAGGTCCACGCCCTCGGCCGCCAGGCGGTCGATCTGGGACACCGGAATGCCGTGCATGCGTTCCATCACGATCACGCTGCTGGCGCAGTAATCCCAGTACATCTCGGGCACCATCAGCAGGTTCGAGCCGGCGAAGTTGCGGCGCAGCTGGCTGGCGTTGGCGGCCTCGCGCATCAGGTCGAGTTCGTCGTGCAGGTATTTGTCGAACTCGGCCACCACTTCGCGCGGTTTCAGGCGCTTGCTGTCGGCCCAGATGCGCCCGATCCACTCGGCGGCGATGTGCATCAGCGCCACGTCTTCATCGATCGATTTTTTCATGCCGGGGCGCAGCACCTTGACGGCGACTTCCTTGCCATCTTTTAAGGTGGCGAAGTGGACCTGGGCGATCGAGGCCGACGCCACCGGGGTGCGGTCGAAACTGGCGAACAATTCGTCCGGATGGGCGCGCAAGGAGCGCGTGATCTGGGCAATCGCCAGGTCGGAGCTGAACGGCGGCACCCGGTCTTGCAGATGGGTCAGCTCGTCGGCGATGTCGAACGGCATCAGGTCGCGCCGGGTCGACAGCACCTGGCCGAACTTGACGAAAATCGGTCCCAGTTCTTCCAGCGCCATGCGCAGGCGCACCCCGCGCGGGGCGGAAATATCGCGCCAGAAGATCACATTGTCGATCAGCTTGGCCGTGCGCGGCACTTTCAGGCCCGAGATGGCGATTTCGTCGAGGCCGTACTTGACCGCGACCCGGAGAATTTTCAGCAGGCGCAGGAATTTCAATACCATTAATGATCCAGTTTCTGTTGCCCGACTGCATTGATTGCAGCCGGTGCGGCGCGCGCGGGCGCCAGCGTTTGTTCCAGCCGCGCGAGACGCTTGGCGGCGCGTTCAACATCGTCGCGCAGGCGGCTCACGTCGGCGCCGAAGGCCTCGACGGCGCTCGGGCGCACCAGCAGGGGTTGCTCTTCGAGAAAGTACTCGGCCAGGTTTTCGGTCACCTTGCCGTGCAAGGCGCGCGCGCCGTCGAGCACGCTGCGGGCGCCGCCGGCGAGGCGGTTGGCGGCGATCGGGCCGACCACCCGTTCGAGGTCGTGTTCGGCTTCCCAGCGCAAGCCCTTGCTCAGTTGCGAAATTGTGTTGGCGAACTCGGCGTCGCCCTCGATCTTGACATAAGAAAAGGCACGGTCGCGGTTCTGCGCGATCAGCGGCAGGTCGGCCAACTTGATCCGGATGGTGACGTTGGCGCCCTCTTCCGTATCGGCGGGAGCGGCCTCGACCATGCCGTCGCGCGTGACCAGCAGGCGCAGCGCAATGCCGCTGGCGTCGATGCAGGCGACTTTGCCGCTGTGCAGCGCCAGTGCATCCCTGGCCCACGCTTCCTGCGCCAGCAAATGGTTGATTGCGGCGATGGCGGGCGCCATCAGCGAGAATTGGGGACTAAACGAGTTCGGTGGTGACATGTGGGCACGCTTAAAAAACAAAACCGCCGGGGAACAAGGCGGTTTTGATCTTACCAGTTCGGCGGGCACTTTTCCCGCAGCACTGTTACTTTGAGCAAGAATAATCAGGAAAGCTGCCCGATGCCGGCCAGCTTCCAGTCGCCGCCGCCCTTGACCGGCTTGGACATATTCCACACCTCGGCCAGCGCTTCGGGCGCCGCGCCCGGCGCGGTGCGGATCTGGCCGCTGAAGCGGACCGTGGCGCGGTAACTGTCGCCAACCGTTTCCACGCCCAGCAGTTCGGACTCGATCGCCACCACGTCGGTCACGCTGGCGCCGGGCGCCTGCATTTGCGGTTGCAGCTCGGCATACACCTGCGGCGTGGTGAACTGGCGCAGGTCGTTGGCGTCGGCCTTGTCCCAGGTCTTTTGCATGCGGATGAAGGTGGCCTTGGCCTGGCGCAGCAAGGCGCCGGTGTCGACCCCGGGCGGAATGGCCGGCTTGGCGCTGACCGGGGCCGCCACCGGCCTGGCGGCAGCGTCGCTGCGGCGTTTGCTGCGGTAAGCGAAGAAACCGGCCAGGCCGAACAGCATGACCGCGCCGCCGATGTAGACCGTGGGCGGCAATTCGGACGCCGGGGCGGTGACGGGGGCGGCAGCGGCCGGAGCCTGCTGCGCGCTGGCCACGCCGGACAGTGCCGAGGCGGCCAGCGCCGAGGCAAAAACCATGCTTGCAACAAATTTTTTCATCGTACAGTTCCTAGAACTTGATACCGGTGTGCAACGCCGCCACCCCGGCCGTCAAATTGAAATACTGGACCCGCTCCAGGCCGGCCGTTTCCATCATGGTCTTGAGGGTTTCCTGGTCCGGATGCATGCGGATCGATTCGGCCAGGTAGCGGTAGCTGTCGGCGTCGCCGGCGATTTTCTGGCCCAGCCACGGCAGCACCGAGAACGAATACACATCGTACGGCTTTTGCAGGGGAGCGGCGACCTTGGAAAATTCCAGCACCAGCAGCTTGCCGCCGGGTTTGAGCACGCGCCGCATTTCGGCCAGCGCCTGGTCCTTGTGGGTCATGTTGCGCAAGCCGAAGGCCACGCTGACCCGGTCGAAGTAATTGTCGGGGAACGGCAGTTTTTCGGCATCGCACAGCAGGGTTGGCGTGATCAGGCCCTTGTCGAGCAAGCGGTCGCGGCCGACGCGCAGCATCGATTCGTTGATGTCGGTGAGCCAGACTTCGCCGGTCTTGCCGGCCTGTCTGGCGAAGGCCCTGGCCAAATCGCCCGTGCCGCCGGCGATATCGAGCACCTTGAAGCCGGGGCGCACGCCCGCGTTGG
The DNA here is from genome assembly GCF_011682045.1 of Massilia aquatica. Lineage (GTDB taxonomy): Bacteria > Pseudomonadota > Gammaproteobacteria > Burkholderiales > Burkholderiaceae_D > Telluria_A > Telluria_A aquatica. The sequence continues at coordinate 112,387 of NZ_VVIW01000004.1, forward strand.
CGATGGTGAAGGTCTTCCACAGCCGGTGCAAGCCGCCCGACATCAGGTCGTTCATCACATCGTACTTGGATGCGACCGAATGGAACACCTTGGCCACTTCGTGGACCTTGTCGTCCTCGGAGACCGTTTTGTAACCGAAATGTGTGCTGTTTGTCATAGTAGGGCTGCCGTTTGTCTGCGTGCATTATACAAGCGACCAACGGCAGCGGCACGCGATGCGCTTCCTATTGGCTCCAGGCGCGCGAACGCTCCACCGCGCGCCGCCATTCGCCCATGCGCTGCACCCGCTCGTCCGCCGCCATGGCCGGATCGAAGCGGCGCTCCATCTGCCACTGGGCGGCGATTTCTTCCTGCGAGGCCCAGAAGCCCACCGCCAGCCCGGCCAGGAAGGCCGCGCCAAGGGCCGTGGTTTCGGTCACCACCGGACGCACCACCGGCACGCCCAGGATATCTGCCTGGAACTGCATCAGCAGGTTGTTGCGGGCGCAGCCGCCGTCGACCCGCAGCTGGGTCAGCGGCATGGCGGCGTCGGCCTGCATGGCGTCGAGCACGTCGGCGCTTTGCAGGGCGATGCTTTCCAGGGTGGCGCGCGCGATGTGCGATTTGTTGGTGCCGCGCGTCATGCCGACCATGGTCCCGCGTGCGTAGGCGTCCCAGTGCGGCGCGCCGAGGCCGGCAAAGGCGGGGACGAACAGCACGCCGCCGTTGTCGGGCACGGCCAGCGCCAGGTCTTCGACCTGGTCGGCGTGCTCGATGATGCCGAGGCCGTCGCGCAGCCACTGGATGGCGGCGCCGGCCATGAAGACGCTGCCTTCGAGCAAGTAGTCAGTCCGATTCGCGGTCTGGCCCGGGAGCGACCAGCCGATCGTGCTGATCAGCTTGTTTTGCGACATCGTGGCCACCTGCCCGGTGTGCATCAGCATGAAGCAGCCGGTGCCGTAGGTATTCTTGGCCATGCCGGGGCTGTGGCAAGCCTGGCCGAAGGTGGCGGCCTGCTGGTCGCCGGCGATGCCGGCAATCGGCAGGGCCACGCCGAACAGGCTGGCATCGGTATGGGCGGCCACGCCGCTGCTGGGGACGATTGCCGGCAGCAGGCCGGCGGGAATGTCGAGCAGGGCCAGCAGTTCATCGTCCCACGTGGACGTATGGATGTTGAACATCAGGGTGCGCGCGGCGTTGCTGGGGTCGGTCAGGTGCTTGCCGCTCATTTTGAAGATAAGCCAGCTGTCGACGGTGCCGAAGGCCAGTTCGCCCTTGTCGGCACGCGCGCGCGCGCCGGGCACGTTATCGAGCAGCCATTTGAGTTTGGGGCCGGAGAAGTAGGCGTCCAGCACCAGGCCGGTTTTTTGCTGGAACAGCGCTTCGTGGCCGGCGGCGCGCAGGGCTTCGCAGCAGGGCGTGCTGCGGCGGTCCTGCCAGACGATGGCCGGGGCCACCGGTTCGCCGGTGGCGCGGTCCCAGAGGACGGTCGTTTCGCGCTGGTTAGTGATGCCGATGGCGGCGATGTCGGTGGCCGGCACCTTGTTGGTGCGCAGGACCTCGTCGATGACGGCGCGTTGCGACTGCCAGATCTCGTTGGCGTCGTGTTCGACCCAGCCGGGCTGGGGGAAGAACTGGCGGAACTCCTGCTGCGCCGCGCCGTGAATGTGACCGGCGCGGTCGAACAGGATCGCGCGCGAACTGGTGGTGCCCTGGTCGATGGCGAGAATGAATTTGGTCATGCTGGGGTCGCTGGTAGATCCGTCGTCCCCGCGAAGGCGGGGACCCAAGTTCGCACCGCAGCCTCAGGCGGCTCGACGAACTTGGGTTCCCGCCTGCGCGGGAACGACAGTTTTGGGGTCTGAGGTCGAAAACGCCAGCGCCTAGCGCGCCCGCCCTTCCTTCCACGCCTGCAGCAAGACATCATACGCAATCGTCTCGCCCTTCGGCTTCTCGTTGGCCAGCTTCTTCCACGGCGCGGCCTTGTCGCTCAAATACGTGGCCGGATCGACCTTCGGATTCAACTTCGGCGGGCAATGCTGCATCCCGGCGCGCTGCAGGCGCGACATGACCGAATCCATTTCCTCGGCCAGGTTATCCATCGCCGCCTGCGGGGTCTTCTCGCCGCTGACCGCGGTGGCCACGTTCTTCCACCACAGCTGCGCCATCTTCGGATAATCGGCCACGTTGTTTCCGGTCGGGCTCCACGCCACCCGCGCCGGGCTGCGGTAAAACTCGATCAAGCCGCCGTATTTATCCGCGTTCTTGGTAAAGTATTCGTGCTTGATATCCGACTCGCGAATGAAGGTCAGGCCGGTAATCGACTTCTTGAGCGACACCGTCTTGGACGTCACGAACTGCGCATACAGCCACGCGGCAGCGCGGCGGTCCGGCGGGGTCGATTTGAAGAAGGTCCACGCGCCCACGTCCTGGTAACCGTTCTGCATGCCCTCTTTCCAGTACGGGCCGTGCGGCGACGGCGCCATGCGCCATTTCGGCTTGCCGTCCGCCTGCACCACCGGCAGGCCCGGTTTCATCATCGACGCGGTAAACGCCGTGTACCAGAAAATCTGCTGCGCCACTTCACCCTGCGCCGGCACCGGGCCGGATTCGGAGAAGGTCATCCCGCCCGCCTGCGGCGGCGCGTACTTCTTCATCCAGTCCACGTACTTGGTCAGCGCGAACACCGAGGCCGGCGAATTGGTCGCTCCACCACGCGCAACCGCCGCACCGACCGGCGTGCACTTGTCGGCCGCCACGCGGATGCCCCATTCGTCGACCGGCAGGCCGTTCGGAATGCCCTTGTCGGCGGCGCCAGCCATCGACAGCCAGGCATCGGTGAAGCGCCAGCCCAGCGACGGATCCTTTTTGCCGTAGTCCATGTGGCCGAACACCTTCTTGCCGTCGATGTTCTTCACATCGTTGGTGAAGAATTCGGCGATGTCTTCATACGCCGACCAGTTCTGCGGCACACCCAGCTCGTAGCCATACTTGGCCTTGAACTTGTCTTTCAGGTCCTTGCGCGCGAACCAGTCGGCGCGGAACCAGTACAGGTTGGCGAACTGCTGGTCGGGCAGCTGATACAGCTTGCCGTCCGGCGCGGTGGTGAAACTCGATCCGATGAAGTCCTTCAAATCCAGGCCCGGATTGGTGAAAGCCTTGCCCTCGCCGGTCATGTAGTCCGACAGCGGCATGATCGCGCCGTAGCGGTAGTGGGTGCCGATCAGGTCCGAGTCCGAGACCCAGCCGTCGTAAATACTTTTACCGGACTGCATGGAGGTCTGCAGCTTCTCGACCACGTCGCCTTCCTGGATGATGTCGTGCTTGACCTTGATGCCGGTGATTTCTTCAAAAGCCTTGGCCAGCACCTTCGATTCGTAGACGTGCGTATCGATGGTTTCGGAAACCACGCTGATTTCCTTGATGCCCTTGGCCTTGAGCTTGGCGGCGGCGTCGATGAACCACTTCATTTCTTCCATTTGCTGCTGCTTCGACAGCGAGGACGGCTGGAATTCCTGGCCAATCCATTTTTCGGCTTCCTTGGTGTCGGCCCAAGCGCTCGCCGTGGCCAGCAATGCAGCCGCCATCAATGTCATTTTCAATTTCATGTCTCCGCCTTTTTTTATATGTACATCGTTAAGAAAGTACCCCACCTGTGCGCAGGTAGCAGGTCAGCCCCAGCGCATCACAATCAACAACACCACAAACCCGATCGCCGCGCCGAAACCCTGATGCAGATCGGACAGGCCTGCCCACGCGAGGTTAACATACGCGGCTGTCAACAGGCCAATAAACAAACGGTCGCCGCGCGTGGTCGCCATCGGCAAAAAGCCGCGCCGCTCGATCGACGGCGAACGCACCTGCCAGATCGTCATCCCGGCCAGCATCAGGCCGATGCAACTGAAGAAAATCGCCACCGGCGCGGTCCACGCCATCCATGAAAACAGGTTTTCCATCTCACACCCTCCCCATGGCAAAGCCCTTGGCAATATGATTGCGGACGAACCAGATCACCAGCGCGCCCGGTACGATGGTCAGCACGCCCGCTGCGGCCAGCACGCCCCAGTCCATGCCGCCGGCCGACACGGTGCGCGTCATGATGGCGGTGATCGGCTTGGCGTCCACCGAGGTCAAGGTGCGCGCCAGCAGCAGTTCGACCCAGCTGAACATGAAGCAGAAGAAAGCGGTCACGCCCACGCCCGATTTGATCAGCGGCAGGAAGATCTTGAAGAAGAAGCGCGGGAAGCTGTAGCCGTCGATGTAGGCCGTCTCGTCGATCTCCTTCGGAATGCCGGACATGAAGCCCTCCAGTATCCACACCGCCAGCGGCACGTTGAACAGCATGTGCACCAGCGCCACGGCCAGGTGGGTATCCATCAGGCCCACCGTGGAATAGAGCTGGAAGAACGGCAGCAGGAACACCGCCGGTGGCGTCATGCGGTTGGTCAGCAGCCAGAAAAACAGGTGCTTGTCGCCGATGAAGGAGTAGCGCGAGAACGCATACGCGGCTGGCAGCGCCACCGCCACCGACATCACCATGTTCATCATCACGTAAATCATGGAGTTGATGTAGCCGCTGTACCAGGACGGGTCGGTAAAGATGGTGCGGTAGTTCGCCAGCGTGAACTCGCGCGGGAACAAGGTGAGCGCCCCGGTGATTTCTTCGTTGGTCTTGAATGACATGTTCAGCATCCAGTAGATGGGCAGCATCGCCAGCACCAGGTAGAACACCAGCAGCGGTGTGGAGATGCGCTTCATTTGGACTCTCCCGTGCCGAGACGTTGCATCCAGCTATACAGCACAAAGCAGAACAGCAGGATGATGAGGAAGTAAATCAGGGAGAACGCGGCGGCCGGACCCAGGTCGAACTGGCCCACGGCTTTTTGCGTCAGGTATTGCGACAGGAAGGTGGTGGCGTTGCCAGGCCCGCCGCCGGTCAGCACGAACGGTTCTGTATAGATCATGAAGCTGTCCATGAAGCGCAGCAGCACGCCGATCATCAGCACGTTGCGCATCTTCGGCAGTTCGATGTAGCGGAACACCGCAAAGCGCGAGGCGCCGTCGATGCGCGCCGCCTGGTAGTAGGCGTCCGGGATCGAGCGCAGGCCGGCGTAGGCCAGCAGCACCACCAGCGGCGTCCAGTGCCACACATCCATCACCAGTACCGTCACCCAGGCGTCGACCACGCTGCCGGTGTAGTTGTAGCTGATGCCCATGCGGTTGATGGTATTGCCCATCAAGCCGATGTCATCGCGCCCGAAAATCTGCCAGATGGTGCCGACCACGTTCCACGGAATCAGCAGCGGCAAGGCGATCAGCACCAGCGCCAGTGAAGCGCGCCAGCCGGCCGCCGGCATGGTCAGCGCGATCAAAATACCGAGCGGAAGCTGGATCAGCAGCACCGCCATCGAAAATCCCAGCTGGCGCACCAGCGCGCCATGCAGCTCGCTGTCGCGCATGATCATCTTGAACCATTCGGTGCCGACAAAAACACTGTTGGTCGGGCTGAGAATATCCTGCACCGAGTAGTTCACGATCGTCATCAATGGCAGCACGGCCGAAAAGGCCACGCAGATGATTACCGGGAGCACCAGCAGCCAGGCGCGGTTGTTATAGGTTTTCATGTCAGGCCACCCGCTTGTCGTTGACGTAGTAAAGAGTGCGCTCGGGCGGAAAGCGCAGCCACACCGCTTCGCCGGCGCGTGCCGGCGCGCTGCGCAGCTTGGCCGTCACGGTGTGACCGCCCACGGCAAAATCGGCCATGAAGTGCGTGCCCATGTTGCGCACGCTGGCCACCGTGGCGGCCACGGTGTCGCTGGTCTGGGCGGGGGCGCATTCGACGAATTCCGGACGGATGCCGATGGTAACGCTGGCGCCGCCGGCCAGCGCGCTTTGTGCCTTGGCCGGCAGCGCAATGCCGTCCGCGCCAGGGTAGGCGCGGCCGTCGCGCACCGGGCAGGCCAGCAGGTTCATGCCGGGGTTGCCGATGAAGTAGCCCACGAACGTGTGCGCCGGCTCCTCGAACAGTTCCTGCGCGCTGCCGGTCTGCACCACTTCGCCCTGGGTCATCACGACCACCTTGTCGGCAAAGGTCAGCGCTTCGACCTGGTCGTGGGTGACGTAGATCAGCGAGAGTTTGAGTTCGTGATGGATTTCCTTGAGCTTGCGGCGCAAGAGCCATTTGAGGTGCGGGTCGATCACCGTGAGCGGCTCGTCGAACAGCACTGCGGCGACGTCCGGCCGCACCAGGCCGCGCCCGAGCGAGATCTTTTGCTTGGCGTCGACCGCCAGGCCGCTGGCGCGCTGTTTCAGGTCGCTTGAGAGTTCCAGCATGCCTGCGATGTGTTCGACCCGCTTGCGCACTTCGGCCTCTTTCCAGCCCCGGTTACGCAGCGGGAAAGCCAGGTTGTCGAACACCGTCATGGTGTCGTAGATGACGGGGAACTGGAACACCTGCGCGATGTTGCGCGCTTCGGGCGGCAGGTCGGTGACATCCTTGCCGTCGAAAATCACCCTTCCGTGCGACGGGCGCACCAGGCCCGAGATGATGTTGAGCAGCGTGGTCTTGCCGCAGCCGGAGGGGCCGAGCAGCGCGTAGGCGCCGCCGTCGTCCCAGGTCAGGTTCATGGGGCGCAGGGCGTAGTCTTCAGGCTTCTGCGGATTCGGTTTGTAGGCATGCGCCAGGTCGGGCAGTTCGATGCGGGCCATTACACTGCCTCCTGGATCTGCGGTGGCGCAAACAGCAAGGCGCCACCGGGGGCGAACACGAACAAGTCGTCCGGACGCAGGTATACGGTGCACGGCACGCCAAGGTCGAGGTTATGCACTCCGGTCAGTTGCGCCACCAGCCCGATCGGGCCGCGTTGCAAGTGGACGTAGGTTTCCGAGCCGCTGATTTCGGCCAGTTCGACCTGGCACTGGATCGGAAAATCGTCGGCGTGCAAAGGTGCCAGGCGCAGGCTGTGGGCGCGCAGGCCGAGCACCACCTCACCATGCTGCGCGGCCTGGCGGCGCTGGGATTCGTTGAGGGGAATCGCCAGGTCGCCGGCTACGCGGGCCATGCCGTCAGCGCCGACGCTGGCGGTGACCAGGTTGATCGGCGGGTCGCTGAAGGTGCGCGCGCTCTGCACCGAATTGGGTGCGTTGAACACATCGAGCGTGGCGCCATGCTGGAGCAGGCGTCCTTCGTGCAGCAGCACCGTGTGGCCGCCCAGCTGCAAGGCTTCGAGCGGTTCGGTGGTGGCGTAGACGACGGTGGTTTTACCTTCCGCGAACAGGGCGCCGAGCTCCTTGCGCAGTTCCTCGCGCAGCTTGTAATCAAGGTTGACCAGCGGCTCGTCGAGCAGCAGCAGGGCCGATTCCTTGATCAGCGCGCGCGCCAGCGCGGTACGCTGCTGCTGGCCGCCCGAGAGCTGCGCCGGCAGCTTGTCGAGGTGCGCCGAGATATGCAGGCGCTCGGCCATGCTGGTGACGCGGGTGCGGATCTCGGCCTCGGGCACGCGCTTGATGCGCAGCGGCGAAGCGATGTTCTCGAATATCGTAAACGATGGGTAGTTGATGAACTGCTGGTACACCATCGCCAGGTCGCGCTGGCGCACCGGCAGGCCGGTCACGTCCTTGCCGCCGGCGATCACCTTGCCGTGCGTGGGCCGGTCCAGGCCCGCCATGACCCGCATCAGCGAGGTCTTGCCGGCCTGCGTGGTGCCCAGCAGGACGTTGATGGTACCGGGTACCAGTTCGAGCGACATCGGGTACAGGTGATCCTGCGCCCCATACTTCGTGCTCACGTTTTCCAATGACAGCTGCATTTCGTCTCCTGTTGTCGGGGCCTCGACCAACCTGCTGCGCGGTTTTTCGAGGCCTCTTTTCTTGTCTTTTACTGCATCCCTGTAGCGGGATTTGCTTGTATCTGCTTGTTCTATTTTCGGAATTCGGTGATCCAGGCATCGACGGCAATGGCGGCATCGGCGGGCAGGTGCAAGCCCAGTTTGGAACGGCGCCACAGCATGTCGGTTGCCGTGGTGGCCCATTCATGATCGATCCAGTACACCGCCTCGGCTTCATACAGGCCGGGCACGATCTGCGCACCCATGGCGGCGACGCTGCTGCGCTGGTCGATCACCAGGTGGATGCGGGTGCCGTAGGCGCGCGCGTAGCGTGCCACCAGCGGCGCCGGCAGCCATGCGTACTGCTTCTGCAAGCCGGCCACGAAACGGTCGAATTCGAGCACGCTGCGGTTGTCCGGCAGCGGGCCGTGCACGTCGCCGCCGGGCAGGCAGGCGTTGACCGTCCATGGCCCGTGGCTGTTGCCCAGCTTGGGTGCGATCAGGTCGACGGCTTGCTCGGCCAGTTTGCGGAAGGTCGTGATCTTGCCGCCAAAGATGGAGAGCATCGGCGCGCCCTTGTCATCGAGCTCGAAGGTGTAGTCGCGGGTGACGTCGGAGGCGTCGCTCGACTCGTCGTCGAGCAGCGGGCGTACGCCGGAGTAGCTCCACACCACATCTGCCGGCGTGATCGGATTGCTGAAGTAACGGCTCGACAGCGCGCACAGGTAGTCGATTTCGGCCTGGTCGATTTCGACCTTGCCGGCGTCGCCATGGTATTCGAGGTCGGTGGTGCCGATCAGGGTGAAGTCCTGCTCGTACGGAATGGCGAACACCACGCGCCCGTCCGGGTGCTGGAAGATGTAGGCGTAGGGATGGTCGTACAGGCGCCGCACCACGATATGGCTGCCTTTGATCAGGCGCACCGATTTGTCGGCCGGCCCCGGATTGGTCCCCTGCAAAAAGCGCGAGGCCCATGGTCCAGCGGCGTTGACGATGCAGCGCGCGCTGACATCCATGGCCGATCCGTCGGCGCGCCGCAGACGCGCTTCCCAGCGCTCGCCCTGGCGCCGCGCCGACTCGCAGGCGGTGCGGGTAAACACGTGCGCGCCTTTGCTGGCGGCGTCGATCGCGTTGAGCACCACTAGGCGCGCATCGTCGACCCAGCCGTCTGAATACACGAAGCCGCGCGTAAAGTCCGATTTAAGCGGCGCGCCGGCCGCATGGCGGCGCAGGTCGATGCCTTCGGATCCGGGCAGCAGTTCGCGCCGCGCCAGGTGATCGTACAGGAACAGGCCGGCGCGAATCATCCAGGCCGGGCGCTGGCCCTTGTCGACCGGGGTGACGAAGCGCATCGGCCACATGATGTGCGGGGCGGCGCGCAGCAGCACTTCGCGTTCGATCAGCGCCTTGCGCACCAGGCCGAATTCGTACTGCTCCAGATAACGCAGGCCGCCGTGAATCAGCTTGGTGGCCGCCGACGAGGTGTGCGAGGCCAGGTCGTCCTTCTCGCACAGGACCACGGACAGGCCGCGCCCGGCCGCGTCGCGGGCGATGCCAGCGCCATTGACGCCGCCGCCGACCACCAGTACATCACACGCAATATTGCCCGCCTTGTCCATGCCGCTCTCGCTTCAATTGGGGATGTTGGAACCACTGCAAAGATAAACAATACGACAAGAACGAAAAAAATGAAACAACAATTTAGGTGTTTGTTTTCGTTTTAGTTCGTTTGTGATAAATTTGGCGCTTTTACAGGAGCCCACATGACGCTCAATCCACGCCAGCGCCGTATTCTCGACGCCGTGCGCCAGCAGGTGACGGTGTCGCTCGAAGCGCTCGCGCAGCAGCTGGAAGTAACGCCCCAAACCGTGCGGCGCGATGTCAAGCTGATGGAAGAAGCGGGCCTCTTGGCGCGCTACCACGGCGGCGTGGGCCTGCCCTCGTCGGTCCAGAACATCGACTACAGCGCCCGCCAGGTGCTCAACGTGGACGCCAAGCGCCGCATCGCCAGCGCGGTCGCCGCGCAGGTGCCCTCGCACTGTTCGCTGTTGATCAACATCGGCACCACCACCGAAGAAGTGGCGCGCGCGCTGGTGCATCACCAAGGACTGCACGTGGTCACCAACAACCTCAATGTGGCGGCCATCCTGTGCGACAGCCCGGGTTGCGAAGTGATCCTGGCCGGCGGCGTGGTGCGCGGGCGCGATCGCGGCATCGTCGGCGAAACCACCATCGATTTTATCCGCCAGTTCAAGGTCGATATCGGCATCATCGGCATTTCGAGCATCGAGCCCGATGGCACCCTGCGCGACTTCGACCCGCGCGAGGTCAAGGTGGCGCAGGCCATCATCGAACAGTCGCGCGCCGTGTGGCTGGTGGCCGACCACGACAAATTCGGCCGCCAGGCCCTGATGCGCATGGCCCACGCCTCGCAGATCGACGTGCTGTTCACCGACGCCAAACCGCCCGAGGCACTGGCCCGGGTACTGCGCGAGGCCAAGGTTAATGTTGTAATTGCGCAATAATTGACCTGGGCGCTGGGCCGCTGGCGGTTTTTGGGGGATGATTGGTGTTACCCTGTCTCCCCCTGTTTTGTTAGCGAATGAGCATGTTCACTTTTCTGATGATTATTGCGGTGCTTGCGATCGTGGCGGGCGCCGGAGCGGCTGCTTACTTCTACCTGCAGCGCAGTCAAGTGAGCAGGCTGGCGGGCGACTTCAAGCTGTACGCGCCGTACCTGATTGAGCAAACGGCGCGCGTGCGCCTGCGCGTGCAGCCGCTGGGACGTGAATACATCGGCGAAGAAGATGCCGCCGCCTACGCCGAGATGAAAAAACTCTGGTCGGGCATGACCAAGCACCGCATGAAACTGATCGGCACTTTTGCTTCCGATGAAAACCAGCGCGTATATATCATCGGCCAGCACCCGGACAACAAGATCGTCGGCCTGGTGGGACTGCAGCGCGGCATGCGCCCGTTCGTCGAATTCTTCAAGCTCTCGGGCAGCGGCACGGTGGGGGTGCTGAGCGGCGCGCCGGGCGCGCGCGCCATGCGCCTGGCCACCCTGACGGTCGAACCGAAGCACAATCCGGCGTGGCGTTCGGCGGTCGAAGCGTTTGCCTCCACCGCGGAAGGGCGCTCGCTCGACGTCAACAACCTGATCGTGCTGTTCGAGCGCGTGCACTCGGCGCGCATGGATCACCAGCTCAAGGCTGCGCCGACCCTCGCCGAAATCAAGTCGCACGCCGCCGCGCAGGGCGCCGCCGATACCCTGCACGGCCAGCAGCTCGACCACGCACTGGAGATCAACCAGGTGGCCTGGCGCGACGCCGTGCAGGTGGCACTGCTCGATAACACCAGGCGCAAGCTGAAACTGACCGTCGACACCTGGTCGAAGCTGGAGGCGCAACTGATCGTCATCCACGCGGGCATGCATGTCGACGACGTCATCGCCAAGCTGGCGGAGTATCCGATGGTCGATGCGCTGGGCGTGCAGCTCAAGGCGCAGGAACTCGGGCCGCTGGAGATCTTCAAGCAGATCAATGAGCAGCTGGCGCCGGCGGACCGGCGCCGCCTGGTGGTCGAATTGACTTCCCCGGTGCCCGCCGCGATCTACGCCCGTGCCGGCGCGATGCAGTCGGCCGGCGTGCCGGCGCAGGCGATGGCGGCGTAATCTGTTCTACCCGGAGAAGCTGCTCCCGAAGCCGGCCAGGTAAGTGATATGTCTTGACAAGCCATCGGGATCAACCGAGACTGCAATTGCAAGAAAAAGATCAACGCTCGGCCGGTTGGCCAGGTAATCGCTCTTGTCGTTCGGGACACCCATTCAAGCAGAGGAACACGATGCGCATATCAGTTACCAGGCTAAATCTGTTTTCGGCGGCCGTGTGGAGCTTTTGCGGGCTGGTCCAACAGGCCACGCCGGGCGCCGATCAGTCGACGGTGAGTTTTTCGCTGGCGCTGACCTTCATGTGCCTGGCGATTGCCGGCCACGCGCACAAGGCGCGCCAGGACACCGCCAGGATTGTGCCAGGCGGGCGCCCTTAGTGAGCGTGTCCGCAGCCCTTGTGCCCGGTTTGCGCGCCAGGTAGTTCGGCCCCCGGCTCGCGTCCCGCATCGCCTTCAAAACCGGCGGCATGCAGGCGCGCCATGTAGTCGGCCCACAGGCTGGCCTGCTCGCTGCCGAGCTTGTACAGATAATCCCACGAGAACAAACCGGTGTTGTGGCCGTCCGAGAAGGTCGGCTGCACCGCGTAGTTCCCCACCGGTTCGAGCGCCGTCACGCCCACATTGCGCTTGCCCAGCTGGAGCACTTCCTGCCCCTGGCCGTGGCCGCGCACTTCGGCCGACGGCGAGTACACGCGCAGGAGTTCGAACGGAATCGAAAAACTGCTGCCGTCGTCAAACGAGATATCGAGCACACGCGATTTTTGGTGGACGGTCAGTGCGGTCGGGTTCATGCTGTTTTTTCCATGCGGCGGACGATGTCGCCCGCCAGTTTCGGCAGCAGCGCGCGGCGCTCCGCCAGGGTTGCTTCGTCGGTTGCGCGTACCGCCACCGTCCACACAGGATTGGGAAAGTGCGCATCGTCGGCGTAGCGTGGAATCACGTGCCAGTGCAGGTGCGGCGTCATATTGCCAAGGCTGGCGACGTTGATTTTCGCCGGCTTCAAGACATCGCGCTGTGCCAGTTCCACATGCCAGACCGCGTCCATGAACAGCGCGCGGTCGCCCGGCGCCAGGTCGGTCATCTCTTTCACGTGATCGTTCCAGATCACGCGGCAAAAGCCCGGATAGGCAGCGTCATCGACCAGGATGACCGACAGCTTGTCGTCATGCCAGATCGGTTCGACCGCCAGTTGGCACAGTTCGCAAGTGTTGACCGCACTCATACCAACACCCTTTCGATGCCGCCGCTGTTGGCGCGGGCCACGTATTCGGGCAGCCAGTTCTCGCCCAGCTTGTGGCGCGCCATTTCGACCACGATGTAGTCGGCGGTGGTGCCGGCATCGTCGTTGTAGCGCGACAGCCCTTGCAGGCACGATGGGCAGCTGGTCAGGATCTTGACGTCGCCGGTGAAACCATCGGCGCGCAGCTTGTCGGCGCCCTTCTCCATCTCGCCTTCCTTGCGGAAGCGCACCTGGGTGGCGATGTCGGGACGCGACACGCCGAAGGTGCCGGACTCGCCGCAGCAGCGGTCGTTCTTTTCGATCTTGACGTTGTCCACCGTCGACACCAGCGCATTGACCGTCTTGACCGAATCCTGCAGCTTCATCGGATTGTGGCAAGGCTCATGGTACATGTAGCGCGTGCCGGACACGCCCTCTAACTTCATGTCCTTTTCGAGCAGGTACTCGTGAATGTCCATGATGCGGCAGCCCGGGAAGATCTTGTCGAACTCGTAGGTCGCCAACTGGTCGTAGCAGGTGCCGCACGACACCAGCACGGTCTTGATGTCGAGATAATTGAGCGTGTTGGCCATGCGGTGGAACAGCACGCGGTTATCGGTCATCATCTTGTCGGCCTTGTCGTACTGGCCGGCGCCGCGCTGCGGATAGCCGCAGCACAGGTAACCGGGCGGCAGCACGGTTTGCACGCCCACTTCCCACAGCATGGCCTGCGTGGCCAGGCCCACTTGCGAGAACAGCCGCTCCGACCCGCAGCCGGGGAAGTAGAACACGGCTTCGGTATCGGCCGTGGTCACTTTGGGGTTGCGGATGATCGGGATGATCTTGTCGTCTTCGATGTCGAGCAGCGCGCGCGCTGTTTTCTTGGGCAGGTTGCCCGGCATTTTCTTGTTGATGAAGTGGATCACCTGCTCGCGCACGGGCGTCTTGCCGGTGGTCGGCAGCGGGGCGCGGGTCTGCTTCTTGGCGAATTTTTTCAGCACATTGTGGCCGAAGCGCTGCGCCTTGAAGCCCCAGCCGGCCATGACCTGGCGCGTGGCATTGATGGTCACCGGGTCCGTGGCGTTGAGGAAGAACATCGCCGCCGCATTGGCCGGGCGGAAGGTCTTCTTGTTCATCTTGCGCAGCAGGTTACGCATGTTCATCGACACGTCGCCGAAGTCGATGTTGACCGGGCATGGCGTGACGCACTTGTGGCACACCGTGCAGTGGTCGGCCACGTCTTCGAATTCTTCCCAGTGCTTGATCGAGACGCCGCGCCGGGTCTGTTCTTCGTACAAAAAGGCTTCGATCAGCGAGGACGTCGCCAAAATTTTGTCGCGCGGCGAATACAGCAGGTTCGCGCGCGGCACGTGGGTGGTGCACACCGGTTTGCATTTACCGCAGCGCAGGCAATCCTTGATGCTGTTGGCGATCTCGCCGATATCGCTCTGCTGCATGATCAGCGATTCGTGACCCATCAGGCCGAACGACGGCGTGTAGGCATTGCGCAGGTCGGCCCCGAACTCGGGCAGGTTGAGCAGCTTGCCCTTGTTGAAGCGCCCTTCCGGATCGATGCGCAGCTTGTAGTCGCGGAATTCGCCGATTTCGTCTTCGGTCAGGAATTCGAGCTTGGTGATGCCGATGCCATGCTCGCCCGAGATCACGCCGTCGAGCGAACGCGCCAGCTTCATGATGCGGCCCACGGCTTCGTGCGCATCCTGCAGCATGTCGTAGTCGTCGGAGTTGACCGGCAGGTTGGTGTGCACGTTGCCGTCGCCGGCGTGCATGTGCAGCGCGACGAACACGCGCGAACGCAGCACCTTCTGGTGGATCGCGGTCGACTCGTCGAGAATCAGTTTGTAGGCGGCGCCATTGAAGATCTGGCGCAGCTGCGCGCGGATCTCCTGCTTCCAGGTGATGCGCACGGTGCGGTCCTGGACCACGTCGAACAGGGTGGCGTCGGGCTGCTGCGCCAGGCGCTCGTCGAACACCACGTCCAGGCGGGCCAATCCGATGGCGCGCAGGGCGTCGCGCGCGCCGGCCAGCGGCTGGTCGAGTTGCGCCAGCAGCCAGGTCCAGCGCGCGTGCACGGCGCCGAGCAGTTCGTTCGCCTGCTGCACGCGGTCGCCCAGCATTTCTTCGTCGCCGATCGACTCGCCCGAGGCGTCGTCGCTTTTACCGACCGGCAGGTTACCGCTGGCGAAAAAGGCGCGCAGTTCGTCGGTCAGTTGCAGCTTGTTCTTGATCGACAGTTCGATGTTGATTCGCTCGATGCCGTCGGTGTATTCGCCCATGCGGTTAAGCGGAATGACCACGTCTTCGTTGATCTTGAAGGCGTTGGTGTGGCGCGCAATGGCGGCGGTGCGGGCGCGGTCGAGCCAGAACTTCTTGCGCGCTTCCGGGCTGACCGCGACAAAGCCTTCGCCCACGCGGGTGTTCGCGATACGCACCACTTCCGAAGCGGCTTGCGCCACCGCGTTTTCGTCGTCGCCGACGATGTCGCCGAACAGCGCCATTTTCGGCAGCACGCCGCGCTTCGATTTGGTGGTATAGCCGACCGCGCGCAGATAGCGCTCGTCCAGGTGCTCCAGGCCCGCCAGGCGGATGGTGGCGAACGAGGCGCCGCCCTTGGCCGGCAAGCCGTCGAGGTAATCCTTGATTTCGACGATCGATGGAATCGCATCGCGCGCCTGGCCGAAGAATTCGAGGCAGACGGTGCGCGCGTACTTCGGCATCTTGTGCAAGATCCAGCGCGCCGACGTGATCAGACCATCGCAGCCTTCTTTCTGGATGCCCGGCAGGCCGGAGAGGAATTTGTCGGTAACGTCCTTGCCCAGGCCTTCCTTGCGAAAGCGCTTGCCTTCGATGACCAGCATCTCGGTCTTGAACGGCGCGTCCTTCGCTTCGCCGCGCGCGTTCGGGTGGGTCCATTCGAGCTTGAAGGTGGCGGTCGGCGCGTCGTGGATCTTCGACAGGTTGTGGCCGATGCGCGTCACTTCCAGCCAGTCGCCGTTCGGGTCGACCATCTTCCACGAGGCCAGGTTGTCGAGCGCGGTGCCCCACAACACAGCCTTCTTGCCGCCGGCGTTCATGGCGACGTTGCCGCCGATGCAGGACGCTTCCGCCGATGTCGGGTCGACCGCGAACACGAAGCCGGCCTTTTCGGCGGCGTCGGACACGCGCTTGGTGACCACGCCGGCGCCCGAGTGGATGGTCGCGTATTCGTGGTCCACGCCGGGCAGCATGGTCATTTCGACCTCGCCCAGGGTGACCAGTTTTTCGGTGTTGATCACGGCCGACATGGGCGTGAGCGGAATGGCGCCGCCGGTGTAGCCGGTTCCTCCGCCGCGCGGAATGATGGTGAGGCCCAGTTCGATGCAGCCCTTGACCAGGCCCGCCATTTCATCTTCGGTGTCGGGCGTGAGCACAACGAACGGGTATTCGACGCGCCAGTCGGTGGCGTCGGTCACGTGGGCGACGCGCTTCATGCCGTCGAAGCAGATGTTGTGCTTTTCGGTGTAGCGGCCCAGCACCTTGGTGGTGCGCTTGCGCAGGTCCCAGGTCTGGCGGAATTCGTTGCCGAAGTCTTCGACCGCTTTCGACGCCGCCCTGAGCAGCTTTTCCACGTTGGCGCTGCGCGCGCGCGCCACTTCGTAGGCGGCGGGGTCGCCACCGTCCTCCTCGAAGCCGGCGCGGCGTTTTTCGACTTCGGCCAGGCGGTGATGCAGCGCGTCGATCAGTTCCTGGCGCCGTTTCGGGTTGTCCAGCATGTCGTCCTGCAGGTACGGATTGCGCCGCACCACCCAGATATCGCCCAGCACTTCGTACAGCATGCGCGCCGAGCGGCCGGTCTGGCGCGACGCGCGCAATTCGTCGAGCAGCTCCCAGGACGACTCGCCCAGCAGGCGGATCACGATTTCGCGGTCCGAAAACGAGGTGTAGTTATAGGGGATTTCGCGCAGGCGGGTCGCGGCGTGACCGTTTGGCGTTTCGGCCAGGAGTGCTTGGATTTGTGCGGGGGCGTTCATGTATTGGTGGACTATGTGGACTGACCCTAAGGGAGTTCATTCTAGCGTATTGCGCTGCACCACGCAGGAACCCCCATCGCTTTTGCATAGGAGAGCGGGGGAATGTGCACAAACAAAACGATGGCAATGTGAGAAATTGACAATATTTTTAAGATTCAGATCAGCCTTCTGACGATCAAAGTTCAGACAATTCGTTAATTTCCAATATGAAATACTGAATCAGCACTCGCCCATCGCCTTGCGCAGCGCGTCAACATAGCGCTCGCTGACGGGGACCCGGGCGCCGGAGCGCAGGGTCAGGCGATACGCGCCGTCGCCCACCACTTCCAGGTTGGCGGCCTGGCCGATGCGCACCACGGCGCTGCGGTGCACGCGCAAAAAGCAGGCCGGGTCGAGATGGCGCAGCAGGCGGCTCAGGGGCAGCCGGTGCATCACGCTGCGCGTGGCCAGGTGCAGATTGATGTAATTACCGCAGGTTTCGATCCAGTCGATGTCGGCCAGCTGGATGCACTCGATGCGGCCGACCGAGCGCACGCTGACCTGCCGCCAGTACTGGTCCGGGGCGCCGGGGTCGGCCCAGGCGCGCAGGGCGGCGCCGTAGGCCGGCCGCTGGCGCAGGTCGAGCATCGCTTCGGCGCGCGCCAGCGCCGTGGCGAGGCGCGCGTCGTGCACGGGCTTGAGCAGGTAATCGAGGGCGTGCACCTCGAAGGCGTCGAGCGCAAAGGCGTTGTGCGCGGTGACGAAAATGACCAGCGGCGGCGTGGCCATGGCAGCCAGCGCGCGCGCCAGCACCAGGCCGGAGTCGCCCGGCATCTGGATGTCGAGGAAGACCACGTCGACATCCTGCGCGGCGATGAACGCCTGGGCCGCGGCCGCGCTGGCGCACTCGCCGGCCACCTGCCAGCGCGGATGCTCGGCCAGGGCGTAGCGCAGGTTGATGCGGCCCGGTGCTTCGTCGTCGACGATCAGTGCGCGCACCGTCATGGTTCTGGCGTGTGCAGCGGCATGTGGATATCGACTACAAAGCGCCCGTCGTGCAGGCCGATTTGCAGCACGGCGCTATCGCCATAGGCCAGGTGCAGGCGTTCACGCACGTGGCGCAGGCCAAGGCCAAGGCCGGGATTGGCCGAGCGCACGTCGCTGGCGGGATTGGACACATGGATCGCCAGGCTGTCGGCATCGGCCGCAAAGACGACGCGGATGTCGCTCGGACGGTCGTGGCAATCGAGGTCGTGGCGCAAGGCGTTTTCGATCAGCGGTTGCAGCAGCAGCGGCGGTATGTCGGCACCGAGCACGGACTCGCTGTCGCCGTCGATGCGCACGTTCAGGCGCGTGCCGTAGCGCAGGCGCTGCAAGGCCAGGTAGTCGTCCAGGAACTGGCGCTCCTCGCGCACGCTGACATGATCGCGCGCGCCCGCTTCCAGCGCGTAGCGCAGCAAAGCGCTCAGGTGATTGATGCCGTCCAGCGCCACCCGCTTGTCGTCGCAGCGCACCAGCGCACTGATGGCGTTGAGGGCGTTGAACAGGAAGTGCGGTTCGAGCTGGCCGCGCAGCGCCAGCAGGCGTTGCTGTTCGAGTTCGAGGCGCAGCGCGAGGTTGTCGCTCTGCGACTGCATCCAGGCCCGTTCCCGCAGGCGTCCCTCGCCCCAGCTGCAGGCGGCAATGATGGTGATGCAGGTAAAGCTGACCCACATCAGCGCCATGAACTGGCCGAATCCCGAGCGCGCCAGCGCGGCATCGAGCACCGCCGGCACACCGGTCAGCTGGCCCCTGTCGAGCAGGGCCAGCATGCCACCGTAGACCAGGTCAAGCGGCGTAAACACGGCAGCGATCAGCAGGTACACCCCCAGGATGCGCGGCACGCTGCCCAGCAGCGCCGGGCGCGAAGTGAACAAGGCGTAGCAGCCAGTGCTCATCGCCATCAACAACAGGTGCTCGCGCCACCAGAGCCAGAAGGTCTGCGCGTAGGGACGCGCGTAATCGGCGCGTTGCAGGCCGTCGTTATGATCGCCGGCCGCGCCGATGGCGCACAGCAGCGTCCAGATCGCGACAATCGCGAGGAAGGCCTTGAAAAGAGGGGCTTGCGCGGGGGGATTGGGTGCGGTGCTCATCGAAGCAAAGTATACCAGCGCCAGCGGGGCATTTTTCTGGCATGCTGCCGCCTTCGTCATCCAGTTCCGGCGACTCGTCACATACCGGTATTGCGCGGCTGGGCGAGCGGACACAATCGGCGCTCCTCTCAACCACGTGACCGTTCATGAAATCCTCTCTCGCTTTGTCCGCGCAGGCGCTCGCCCTGCTGTCTTGCTTCAGTCACGCCGCGCGCGCCCAGGATGCGGCCGGCACGATCGCCCAGGTCGAAGTGAACGGCGCGACCACCAAGGTCCGGCGCGACGACAGCGCCGCCCGCATCGTGGTCGGGCGCGACCAGATCGCGCAGTATGGCGACGCCTCGCTGTCGGCGGTGCTCAAGCGCCAGCCCGGCGTGTCGCTCACCGGAGGCGAGATCCGCATGCGCGGACTGGGCGCCGGATACACCCAGCTGCTGGTCAACGGCGACCCGGTGGCGGCAGGCTTTTCGATCGACAGCATCGCCCCGGCCATGATCGAGCGTATTGACATTTTACGCACCGCGACGGCGGAACTGGGAGCGCAGGCGATTGCCGGGACCATCAACGTGATCCTCAAGAAGGACAGTGCGCGCAGCCAGCGCGACATCAAGCTTGGAACGGGCCTGCTGGCGGGACGGGCCGACCCGTCGGCGTCGCTGCAGTGGGGCGCGCGGTCCGGCGAACTGGCCTATTCGCTGGCGGCCGACATGACGCGCACCACCAGCGACAATACCTACATGACCTTCGAGACGCTAAACGACGCCCATGGCACGCCGCTGGCGCGGCGCGAGCTGCGCGAGTGGGTCTCGTATCGCAATACACGCCTGAACCTGACCCCGCGCCTGAACTGGACCCTGCCCGGCGGCGGCAGCCTGGCGTGGCAAACCTTCATCGACGTTTTCCGCAACTCCAACAACGGCAACGCGATCGAAACCACCGTGTCGGGCCGCAGCACCGAGTATCCGGTCAATGATTACCGTTCCCGCTTCGATACAAGGTCGGCGCGCAGCGACGTGACCCTGGTGCGCCCGGTCGGCGCCGACGGCAAGCTGACGGTCAAGGCGGGCCTGACCCACAACAAGCGCAAGACCGACTATCTGTTCCGTGGAGCGGGCGCCGGCGGCACCCTGGCGCGCAAGGTGCCGGCGGATGCGCTCGACAACAGCGCCATCTTCAGCGGCAAGTACCTGGCGCCGCTCGTTCCCGGCCACGATGCCGGCATCGGCTGGGAAGGCGGACGCACGCGGCGCTCCGAATCGCGGCGCCAGAATGACAGTACGGCCGCCGGCCAGTTCCTGTCGCAGCTCGACGAAGACTACAGCGCCGTGATCAAGCGCGTGGCGCTGTTCGCACAGGACGAATGGACCGTCTCGCCGCGCCTGCAGGCTTACCTGGGCCTGCGCTGGGAAGGGCTGCGCACCGCGACCGAAGGCCGCACGCTCGATGAAGTGAGCAGCAAGTCGTCGGTACTCAGCCCCATCACCCAGCTGCTGTGGAAGCTCGATGGCAAGGACCAGCTGCGCTTTTCGCTCTCGCGCACCTACAAGGCGCCGACGGTGCGCAACCTGGTGCCGCGCCGCTACACGGTCAACAACGCCAACGGGCCGACCAATCCGGACGTGCGCGGCAATCCGGCACTCAAGCCAGAACTGGCGTGGGGGATCGACACGGCCTACGAATCGTATTTCGGCAAGAGCGGCGTGGTCAGCGTGTCGGCCTATGCGCGCCGGATCGACGCGGTGACGGTGCAGACCCTGTACCAGGAAGACGGCGCCTGGATCTCCACGCCTTTTAACAACGGCAGGGCCAAGGTGGCCGGACTCGAATTCGACGCCCGCTTCCCGCTGCGCAGCGTGCTGCCGTCGGCGCCGGACATGGACCTGCGCGCCAACGCCGCGCGCAACTGGTCGCGCCTGGACGCGGTGCCGGGGCCCGACAACCGGCTGGGCGATCAGGCGCGCATCACGGCCAACATCGGCGTCGATGCGCGTATCGCAGCCGCCTACACGGTGGGGATGAACCTCAATTTACAGTATGGCGGGGCGACGCAAATGAGCCGCTACCTGCGCAGCGAGACGGGGCCGGTGCGCCTGTTTGATGTGTACGGGGTGTGGAAAATGGAGGCGAAGACGCAGCTGCGCCTGTCGGTGGCCAATGCGCTGCACCGTGACCGCCGGAGCGGCAGCGCGTATGCCGACGCCGACGGCAGCAACGCGCGCGCGGGGCGGGCGTCGGCGGCGGCGGTGCTGCGGATTGTGCTGGAAACGAGCTTGTAGGCCTCAGAACAGCATGTGCCAGACATGGTTGACCATGTCGGCCAGCTTCTTCCAGAAAGTGTCCGGCACATACAGCAGCGCGGCAGTCATGGTCAGGTAGCGCATGAATTTGCCGATCGCCATATAGCCAAGGCTCGGCCAGAACGGCAGATGCAGCCAGCCACCCAGTGTGCACAGCGGATCGCCAATGCCAGGCACCCACGACAGCAGCATGGTCTTGGCGCCATAGCGCGCCAGCCAGGCGAACCAGCGCGACTTGCGCTCTTTGGCAAACGCCACCTTGGCGCGGTAGCCGATGAAGTAGTCGAGCGCGCCCCCGAGCGTGTTGCCCAGGGTCGCCACCAGGATGGCCGGCCAGAACATGGCCGGATTGGCCTTGATGACGGCGAACACGGCCGGCTCGGACCCGAGCGGCACCAGCGTAGCGGACACGAACGCAATCACGAAGACCGAGCTGAGCCCGACTGCGGGAGCGGCCAGCAATTTGAGCAGCCAGAGGACAGCGGATTCGATCATGGAGACACTTTGATGACTGCTGAAGCCGTCCATTATAATGAGGAAAAATGATTGTACCGACACGATACGCCGAGACCGTCACCCGGAGACGCGTATCGCACTGCACGCCTCGGTCATCCGCCGACAACACAGTCCAGCGTCAACAGCATCGCGTTCCGGATTTTCCGGCCCAGAATCACTTTGTTTGCAGACTATGACTATCGACTACCTCAAGAAAATCCTGACCGCCCGCGTCTATGACGTCGCCACCGAAACGCCGCTCGAATTTGCGCCGATCCTGTCGCAGCGGATGGAGAACCGCATTTACTTCAAGCGCGAAGACATGCAGAGCGTGTTCAGTTTCAAGCTGCGGGGCGCGTACAACAAGATGGCCAACCTGGCGCCGGCGCAGCTCAAGCGCGGCGTGATCTGCGCCTCGGCCGGCAACCATGCCCAGGGCGTGGCGCTGTCGGCCGCCAAAGCCGGTTGCCGCGCGGTGATCGTGATGCCGACCACCACCCCGAGCGTGAAGGTCGATGCGGTCAAGGCCTTTGGCGGCGCCAACGTGGAAGTGATTTTGCACGGCGACTCGTACACCGACGCCTATAACTTTGCGCTCACGCTTGAAAAAGAACAGAAGCTCGCCTTCGTGCACCCGTTCGACGATCCGGACGTCATCGCCGGCCAGGGCACGGTGGGCATGGAGATCCTGCGCCAGCATTCGGGTCCGATCCATGCGATCTTTGTCGCCATCGGCGGCGGTGGCCTGATCGGCGGCATTGCCGCCTACGTGAAGCAGATCCGCCCGGACATCAAGATCATCGGCGTACAGTCGACCGATTCGGACGCGATGGCGCGCAGCCTGAAAGCGGGCGAGCGCGTGACCCTGCCCGACGTGGGCCTGTTCGCCGACGGCACCGCGGTGCGCCTGGTGGGCGAAGAGACCTTCCGCCTGGCGCAGCTGTATGTGGACGAGATCATCCTGGTCGATACCGATGCGATCTGCGCCGCGATCAAGGACGTGTTCCAGGATACGCGCTCGATTCTCGAGCCGTCCGGCGCGCTGGCGGTGGCCGGGGCCAAGGCGTATATCGAGCGTTCGGCGATGAGCAAGAACCCGGTGCGCAGCGAGACCCTGGTGGCGATTGCCTGCGGCGCCAACATGAACTTCGACCGCCTGCGCTTCGTGGCCGAACGCGCGGAACTGGGCGAAGCGCGCGAGGCGGTGTTCGCCGTGACCATTCCCGAGCAGCGCGGCAGCTTCAAGCGCTTCTGCGCGCTGATCGGGCCGCGCAATGTGACCGAGTTCAATTACCGGGTCAGCGATGCGACGCAGGCGCACGTGTTCGTGGGCGTGCAGATCGCCAGCCGCGGCGAGTCCGGCGTGCTGGCGCGCACCTTCGAGCAGAGCGACTTCAAGACCCTGGACCTGACGCACGATGAACTGGCCAAGCTGCACATCCGCCATTTGGTGGGTGGCAAGAGTGCGTTGGCCCATGACGAACTGCTGTATCGTTTCGAATTCCCCGAGCGTCCGGGCGCACTGATGCGCTTCCTGGACAGCATGGCGCCGAACTGGAATATCTCGCTGTTCCATTACCGTAATCAAGGCGGTGATGTGGGGCGCATTCTGGTGGGGTTGCAGGTGCCGGCGGAGGAAATGGAAGAATTCCGCCAGTTCCTCACCACGCTCGGATACCGGTATTGGGATGAGAGTGCCAATCCGGTATATAAGATGTTTTTGGGGTGATGCACGGCCAATCGTCGTGACAATGAGCCCCCGCACCACGCTCCGTCGTCCCCCCGCAGGCGGGGACGACGGTGGTTGAATTTAACTGAATATATATGACCAACACCGCCGATCTATCCCCCCTGGGCAAAACCTCCGCCTACCAGACCCAGTACGCGCCGGAATTGCTGTTTCTGATTCCGCGCCAGGGCAAACGCGATGAACTCCAGCTCACCGGCACCCTGCCCTTCTTCGGCGTCGACATCTGGAACGCCTACGAAATCTCCTGGCTGAACATGCGCGGCAAGCCGCAGGTGGCGATCGCCACGATCACGGTGCCGGCCGATTCGCCCAACATCGTCGAATCGAAATCCTTCAAGCTGTACCTCAATTCGTTCAACCAGACGCGCCTGTCCAACAGCGATGCCTTGCTGGCCCTGCTGCGTGAAGACCTGGCCGGCGGCTTCGGCGCGCCGGTCCACATCACCCTGACCGAACCGCACGACTTCGGCACCGTCAGGATGGGCGAACTCGATGGCATGCTGCTCGACCGCCTGGACGTCGAGATCGACAACTACTCGCCCTCGCCCGCGCTGCTGACCGCCGCCAAAGACGGCGCGCCGGTCGAAGAAAAACTGGTCTCGCACCTGCTCAAGTCGAACTGCCTGGTCACCGGCCAGCCCGACTGGGCCAGCGTGCAGATCCATTACGTCGGCCCGCAGATCGAACAGGGCGGCTTGCTGAAATACCTGATCGGCTTTCGCGAGCACAACGAATTCCACGAGCAATGTGTCGAACGCATTTTTACCGACATCCTGCGCGAGTGCGCACCGCAAAAACTGGCCGTTTACGCGCGCTACACGCGACGCGGCGGACTGGACATCAACCCGTGGCGCAGCAACTTCAGCTCGGGCCGCCCACCCAATCTGCGCACCGCGCGCCAGTGAGTTGAGGCAGCGCAAGGAGATGGATTTCCCCCTGCGCGCACGCTTGACTCCATTGCCATGCGGGAATACCTTGGTCGGCAAGGGAACGAGTGTGCTTTTCGGGCGACAGGAAAAAGCCATCAACTTTATATTTAAACAACAAGCGCGGTGGCGTTTCCGAGCGCTGAAAAAACGGGCAGCAAGCACAGGAAAAATGGCGAACTGCATCAAGGACCAGCATTTATGTGCAAAATCCTCAATTTCGTGCCGGAAATTCAAATTTTCCACTCCCGGCTTGGGAGCGGTTTTCCCGTCTTGCATGAATCGCTATTCAGTTTGCGATATGTCAATGCAGGCCTGACATGAATCGACGACGAATTCCGATTACACAGCTGGCAAACAGGCCTATAATTCTGGCTCGCAAGCACCCCTGTGCATCGCATCAATACTCAGCGTTATGACAAATCTTAGCAAAATTTTATCGCTCGAGAACGTGTTGCTTGATCTCGAAGTCTCCAGCAAGAAGCGCGCTTTCGAACAGGCCGGGCTGATCTTCGAGAACAACTGCGGAATCGCCCGCTCGACCGTCTCCGACAACCTGTTTGCGCGCGAGCGCCTTGGCTCTACCGGCCTTGGCCATGGTGTGGCTGTGCCGCACGGCCGCATCAAGGGCAGCAAGAGCCTCAAGTCGCCGCTGGCCGCGTTTGTGCGCCTGCTCGAACCGATTCCGTTCGAATCGCCCGATGGCCAGCCGGTCAACCTGCTGTTCTTCCTGCTCATTCCCGATCACGTGACCCAGCAGCACCTCGAGATTTTGTCCGAGATCGCCGAGATGTTTTCGGACGACGGATTCCGCACGGCGCTGGCGACCGATCCCGACCCGAAATCGGTTCACTCGCGCATCATCAATTGGCAACCAAGTCTGCAAGCGCTGGGTTAAACTTCAAGGTGCCGGGCGCGTTGGCGCCCTCACTTTTCTGAAGACCCGTTCATGCTGCAAACTCCGCTGACCATCCAACGGCTGTACGACGACAATCGCGAAAGTCTTCAGCTGGGCTGGTTCGCCGGCTTTCCGGGCGGCGAACGCCTCATTTCGGGCGACGTCGCCTCCGCCGCCGACCAGGTCGGCCACCTGAACCTGATTCACCCGGGCCGCATCCAGGTGTTCGGGCATCAGGAGCTGACTTATTATCACCGCCTCAAATCGGGTTCGCGCAGCCACGTGATTGGCGAGCTCATTTCGGGCGGGCCGCCGGCGCTGATCATCGCGCAGGGGCTCGATACCCCGCCCGATATTTTGGCCATCTGCGACGAGCAGAATATCCCGCTGTTTTCCACGCCGCTGCCGGCCGCGCAGGTAATCGACTTCCTGCGCGTGTACCTGTCCAAGAAACTGGCGCAGCGGATCATCATGCATGGCGTGTTCATGGACGTGCTGGGCGTGGGCGTGCTCATTACCGGCGACTCGGGCCTGGGCAAGAGCGAGCTGGGACTCGAACTCATTTCGCGCAGCCACGGGCTGGTGGCGGATGACGCGGTGGAGTTCTCGCGCATCGCCCCGAACATGATCGAAGGGCGCTGCCCGGCGCTGCTGCAAAACCTGCTGGAAGTGCGCGGACTGGGACTGCTCGATATCAAAGCGATCTTCGGCGAGACGGCCGTGCGGCGCAAGATGCGCCTTAAATTGATCGTTCATCTGGTGCGGCGCAGCGCGCTGGAAGAAGAAGTCGAACGCCTGCCGTTCCTGTTCCCGACCGAGGATGTGCTTGGGCTGCCGATTCGCAAAGTCGTCATCCCCGTGGCAGCAGGCCGCAACATCGCAGTGCTGCTGGAAGCGGCAGTACGCAATACGATTCTTCAGTTAAGAGGCATCGATACGCTTCAGGAGTTCATGGAGCGCCAGCGTCAAGCCATGAGTTCAGACTAAACCAATCAGAACGTATAGGATCCGTTGTAAAATCTCTGTTGCCTAATGAGAATGATACGTAGTGCCTAAGCAAACCCCACCCGCATGGGGTATCATCGGACCTATGCGCATCGTACTCATTACAGGTATTTCCGGATCGGGCAAGTCGGTCGCCCTCAATGTCCTCGAAGACGCAGGCTACTACTGCGTCGACAATCTTCCCCCAGCCTTGTTACCGAGCCTGATCGACGCGCTCATCGCCGACGGCACGGCATGCGCCGCGGTCGCGGTCGATGCGCGCAGCGCCCAGTCGCTGGTCGAACTGCCGGTCAACATCCGCATGCTGAAGGACCAGGGACACGACGTTAAAGTCATGTTCCTGACCTCGAACACGCACTCGCTGGTGGCGCGCTTTTCCGAAACGCGGCGCAGTCATCCGCTCTCGCACCAGTTGCGCCCGGACGAAAACCCGGCCTCGCGCCGCACCCTGATCGAATGCATTCTCGAAGAGCGCGAGCGCCTGTCGGCCATCGAACAGCTTGGCCACGTAATCGACACGTCCGACCTGTCGGCCAACAAGCTGCGCGCGTGGATCAAGGAACTGGTCGAGATCGAGCGCGCGCCGCTGACGCTGTTCTTCGAATCGTTCGCCTTCAAACTGGGCGTGCCGCTCGACGCCGACTTTGTGTTCGACGTGCGCGCCCTGCCCAACCCCTACTACGACCTGACCCTGCGCCCGCTGACCGGGATGGACGCGCCGGTGATCGCTTTTCTGGACGCCCAGCCCAGCGCGGCCGATCTGCTGGAAGACATCCGCGCCTTCGTCGAGAAGTGGCTGCCGTCGTTCAAGACCGACAACCGCAGCTACCTGACCGTGGCGCTGGGATGCACGGGCGGCCAGCATCGCTCGGTGTACATGGCCGAACGCCTGGCCGCCTACTTCAGCCCGACCGAACGGGTCGTGCTGCGGCACCGCGAACAATCCTGACCGGGAGGCTCATTTGGGCCGCTCAAAATCATGTTCAAAGGTGATGCGCAGCGCCGTGCCGGGCATCAGCTCGCGCCGGGTGCTGCGGCTGCCGTAATACGATGCCGATACACGCGGCCGGTCCAGCACATCGGTCAGCCCCAGGCGCAAGCGCGTCTGCTTGCCGGCTCCCCACAAGACATACAGATCGAGCAGGCGCGTGCCGCCGTTCGATTCGCTCCATTCGGGGGCGTAGCGTGTGCGCGCACCGCGCTCGTAGGTGAAGCTGGCGCCGAACGCAATCGCGGTACGCACATCGATGCCCACGCTGGCCGTCAAGGGCGACTGGTCCGCCAGCCGGTTATCCGGGCCCGGCACCTTGTCGATGCGCGACCAGTTGCGCGCCACGTTACCGTTCAACGATGCCGGCGCAAAGCCGGGCAGCGGCAGCTTTGCTTCCAGCGCGATGCCGCGCGCGCTCGCCCTGCCCTGGTTGGCCGGCGTCGATACCCATTCGGTCCCATCCTGGAACAGGCGCGTGACTGTCACGTCATCGATCTTGCGCACATACGCGCTGGCGGCCAGCAAGCCATCCTTGCCGACCTGGCGGTCGTAGCCGATGTCGAGCCCCCAGGCTTTTTCGGGGCGTAGCGCGGGGTTGCCTTCGCTGTGCGGATTGGTGGCGCTGTTGTTGTTGTCGACCGTGTAGCGGCGCGGGATCAGGCGGGCCATGGTGGGCGCCTTGTATGTGCGCGCCAGCCCCGCGCGCAGCTGGTGGCCTGCGGCCGGTTTGTACAGCGCCTGCAGCACCGGCGCGGGAATCGCGCTGCGCTGGCTGACCGCCGCCACGCCGGCTTCGGCCACCGAGGTGCGCAGCGTTTCCCAGCGCGCGCCGATGGAGAGCGACCACGCCGGGTTGATTTCCCAGCCATCCTGCGCGAACGCGCCGAAGCGGTCGATGACGCCGCGATAGCGGTTGTCGCTCAACTGCGGCGCCTCGTCGAAGGAGTCGCGCTCGCTGCCCACGCGGGTCTGGCTGCGCGTGGTGTGGGCGCCATCCCAGCCGGCACTGAGCACATGGCCGCCGCCCAAAGGCCGCGTCCAGGTCGCGCCCAGGTGGTAGCCGCCCTCGCGCAGGTCGGAGGTGACCAGGTTCAGCGCCGGCGCGCGCCGTCCGTTGATCATGTCGCCAAACTCGAAATCCGACTCGCGCCGGCTGCGGTGGATGCCGCCCTTGGCGTCGATGCGCGCGCCCTCGCCCAGGCTGCGCGTCCATTCCAGGTCCGTACGCAGCCACATCGCCGCCATGTTCAGGACGGCGGCGCGCTCCGGGTGCAGGGTCGGCACGCCGATGTGGGTGGTTTCAACGGCCCAGGCATCGGTCGCGCGCCGGCTGTTGCTGATAAAGGCTTGCAAGCCGAGCGTGTCGCCATTGGCCAGCTTCCAGCTGGCGCGCGGCGACAGGCTGGCCAGGCGCGTGGTGTTGATTTCGTCCAGGCGCGTGCTGCGGCGCAGGCCGGGCGCGGTCTCTTCTTCGCGCGATGGCGCTGGAATTGGCCCATACGACAGGCTGACCGGCACCGAGTACGAAAACGCGTCGCTCTTGCCGCTCACTTCCCCGCTCAGGCTGGAGGCGCGCCGGCCGTGCTGCGCGTCCAGCCCCGCCTTGATGGTCGATTGCCGGCGCGTGGCCGAGGTGCGCAGCACGATGTTCACGCTGCCGGCGATGGCCTGCATGCTGGTCGCGGCCGACGCACCGCGCACTACCTCGACCCGTTCGATCAGTTCCGGCGCCAGCGATTCGAGCGAGAAGCCGGCGGGTGCCACCACGCCGTTGAGCAGCACTTGCGTGTAGCCGTTTCCCAGGCCACGCAGGCGAATGTCGCTGGTGCGCCCGCCGCCGTCGCCGATGGTAATGCCGGGCACGCGCTTGAGGGCGTCGCCGAGCGAGCGGTCGCCGTGGCGCATCAGCTCCGCGCGCCCAACCACCAGGCTGGCGGCGGTTTCCTCGCTGCGCTGGTCGTAGCGCGCGCCCGCTATTTCAATCTTGGGAAGGACTTCTTCGGCCAGCGCCGGTAAACAAAAAGCGAGCGCGCAGGCGCAGGCATACGGACGGATCTGCATGGGTTTCCTTCGGTGTTGTGGAGGGACGAGCGCGCTCGCACGGCGCTGCTGCGCCGCACGGGAAACCGCGCCTGAACGGGAGGGTTATCTAGATTCGGGAGGGACGCTTGCGCAGCGCCCCGGAGGTCGCGAACGCGTCGAGGCCGGTGAACATCTGCTGCGGATCGATGCGCTCACCATCTTTGAAGGCTTCCAGGTGCAGGTGCGGACCGGTGACCTTGCCGGTAGCGCCAACCAGGCCAATCGTCTCGCCGGCGCGCACCACCTGCCCCGGCTTGACCGAGCGCGCGCTCAGGTGCGCGTACAGCGAGCGCACGCCGCCGGCGTGTTCGATCAGGACCACATCGCCATACTGCGGGCCGCCCTCGTACTGCGCGGTCGATGCAAGCACGGTGCCGCCGGCCGCGGCCAGGACCGGCGTGCCGCTGCGGGCGGCGAAGTCGATGCCGTGATGGCCGCCTTCCAAGTTCTTGCGCGCGGCGCCGTAAAAGCTGGTCACGCGCACGCGCTCGAGCGGCATTTGCCACTGCTGGCGCGGCGCGACGGCGGACGGCGCCGCCACGGTGGACGACGGTGCGGGAACGCCAGTTTCGGCTGCGCGCCACGCAAACGCCGGCTGCAGCAACAAGCTCGCGCCGAGCACCGACGCCAGCGCGGTGGCCACCGCGGCCTTGCCCGGCAAGCCGGGAGCGCGCATGCCCGGCTCGCGGATCAGGCCCACACGGGTGCGCAGCGACGCGGGACTGCCGTGACCGAAGGCGATGCCCGCGCCAAGTAGTTCTTGCTGTACCTTGAGCTGGGCCACCAGCGCGGCCGCGTACTGCTTGCGCTGCTGCGCCGGACGGCCATCGAGCACGGCGTGGTCGCATCCCAGTTCCTGCGCCCAGTTCAGGCGCCGGGTCAGCACCGCCAGCAGGGGATTGAACCAGAACAGCGTTTGCAGCAGCATGCTGGCGTGCAGCCAGAAGGGATCATGGCGCTTCCAGTGGGTCAGTTCGTGGGCGACGATCAGGCGCTGCTGCTCGTCGCTGAAGCTGCGCAGATGGCGCGGCAGCAAAAGGCGCGGACGGGCCAGGCCGGCCAGCATGGGCGAGATGGATGCATCGGTTTCGCACACGCGCAGGCCGCGCCGCAAAAGCTGCGCCACCGGTTCGGCATCGAAGCCGGCGTGCTGCGCCAGTGCCGTCGCGTCGAGCGGACGGGCATGAGCGAGCAAGGCGCGCAGGCCGCGCTGCGCGTGCACCCAGCGCGCACCGGCGGCCAGCAAACCAGCCACGTACAGCGCCAGCCAGGCTTGCGCCAGCAGTTCGAACGGGTCGATGTCGTCGTCAAGGCCATCGGCCTCGGACCCATCCCAGCCCGGCTGCACGGAGGGCTGCGCGGCGGCAGGTGCGGGACGGGCGATCTCGATAGCCGGGACCACGCTGTACGCGGCGCTGTGCGGCAGCAGCGCCGCCACGAAGGCGCAGGCGATGGCGGCCTGCGCCCAGAGCCACACCGAGCGGTGCCCGGCCAGCACCGGCCACACGCGCGTGGCCAGCGTGAGCAGCGCCAGGATGACGGCGGCGGCAATGCCGCAGGTGATGCTCGCTTTGAGGAAGGAAAAGGCGATCGCGTTCAACATGCTCAGTCCTTCGCGTCGGGCCAGTCCTGCAGCATCTGTTCGAGTTCGGCCAGTTCCTGCCGGTCGACCAGTTTACTGCCCGTGAACATATTGACCGGCAGCGGCGCGTCGATTTCCATCACGCGGCGGCCAAAGTCGTGGGCAAAGGCGGCCAGGGTGGCGACCTTGTCGAGCTGCGCGCGGTAGACCTGCACGCCGTGCTGCATGTCTTGCGCCACCATCTGCTTGTCGAGCATGCGTTCGAGCGTCTTGCGGGTCGAGGAAAACGACCAGTCCAGTTCCGCCACGGCGCGCTCGTGAATCTCGCGCGTGCTCAGGGGCTGGTCCTTCCAGAGGACTTTGAGCAGGCTCAGTTCTGAAACCGAAGGAATGACTGACATGATGATGCTCCACATTGTGACTGATGGGGCAAGTATGCGACAGTTGTCACATAAGGTCAAGCGTCATGTGGGTCAGTCGCAGATGCCGTGCACGCCCTGTTGCGTGCGGCTGGCGAACGACAGCACGCCGGTCAGCTTGAGCAGCAAGGCGCGTTCGTCGGGATGCAGGCCGGCGCGCAGCAGCGGCAGCAGGGTGGCGAGCGCGCGTTCGACTTCGCCGTGGTCGAACGCCTGGTCCTCGCACAGATGCGAAATCCGTTCCAGGAAGTCGCATTCGCCGCCTCGCCTGGCGCGCTGCTTCAGGTGCGCCAGGGCCGGCAGGTCATGGAAGTCGATGCTGGCGGCGCAATCGGGTGCTGCGCCATGTTCGCTGCCGGGGCCGACGACGAGGTCATAGGCCATGGCGGCCACCCTCAGTCGGCGATTCCATACAGTCCTACCTGTCTGCGGCTGGCAAAGGAAAGTACGGCGACCAATTTGTGCAGCAGGAGGCGTTCATCCGGATGCAGCATAGCGTGCATCAGCGGCAGCAGCGAGTCGAGCGCCTGGTTCACCTGATCAAGCGAGAATTCCTGGTCCTCGAACAGATTCGTGATCCGTTCGAGGAAATCGAAGTCGCCCCGCTTGATGAGGCGTGAAAAGGCAGGTAATTCATCGAACCCGATGACGGCAATGAAGTCGCGCCGCGGTGCGCGCCATCCGGTCGCGACGAAGAGCTCATATGCCATGCCGGCCGCCGCGCATGACCTTATGCCAGGTGGCGCAGCGGATGCGCCGCCGCCGGCCACACCTGGGCGAAGAAGCGCTCCACCATCTGCGCGTCCACCTGATCGAGGCTGGCCGGGTTCCACTTGGGCGCATTATCCTTGTCGATCACCAGCGCGCGCACGCCTTCGAGCACTTCGCCATGCTCGAAATTATGGCGCACCACGGTGCGTTCCATGCGCAGGCAGTCGGCCACATCGAGCGCCGCGCCGCGCAGCAGCAGTTCGCGCGTGACGCACATCATCAGCGGGGAACGCTGGCGCATCGCGGCCAGCGCCTTTTGCGCGAACTCGCCATCGTCACCTTCGAGCGAAGCCATGATGGCCGCCACCGAAGCGGCGCCGAAATGGCGGTCGATGCCGTCACGCTGCGCCTGCAAGGTGGACGCGCCCGCGTCCGCCGCGAACGGCGCCGCGAAGGCCGCAATCGCCGCGCGCAGGCCGGCGCCCGGCGTCGTCTCGATCAATTCCTTCAGGGCGCCCATCTGCGCCTGCGGCACGAACAGGTCGGCCAGCCCGACATACAAGGCGTCGGCCGCGCCGACGGTCAGGCCGCTCAAGCCCAGGTACTGGCCCAGCTTGCCCGGTGCGCGCGAGAGAAAATAGCTGCCGCCGACATCCGGAAACAGGCCGATATTCACCTCCGGCATGGCCATCTTGGTTTTCTCGGTGACGATGCGGAGGCGGCATTCCGGCCCGCCCTGCGCAATGCCCATGCCGCCGCCCATGATCACGCCATCCATCAGCGCGATATACGGCTTGGGATAAAAATGAATCAGGTGATTGAGCGCGTATTCTTCGGTAAAAAAATCTTCCAGCAGCGCGCTGCCGCCCATTGGCGTGGCATGTCCGCAATCGTGGAAAAAGCGGATATCGCCGCCGGCGCACAGCGCCTTGTCGCTGCTGCTGCCGATGACCACGGCGTCGATGGCTGGATCATCGCGCCATGCGCTCAAGACCCCGGTCAGGTCGCGCACCATCGCCAGCGAGAGCGAATTGAGGGCCTTGGGACGGTCGAGGGTAATCACGCCGGTACGATTGGCAATGCGGGTCTGGACGAATTCGCTCATGGGGCTGGCCGGAAGAAGATAAGGAGCGCTATTTTATCGCGCATGGATGCAAAAAGGGCGCCACGCGGGCGCCCTTTGAGAATGGGACGGGGCCTGCTTATGCGGCCGACGGCGTCTCTTCTTCAGGCAGGTCTTCCGGCATTTCTTCAGGCATGTGCTTGATGGCCTGGTGATTGTGGTCCTGGACTTTGTTTTTGTACTTCATGACCTGGCGATCCAGTTTGTCGACCAGGGTATCGATGGCGGCGTAGAGATCGTGCGACAGGCTTTCGACATACACGGTTTTGCCCGACAGGCGCAGGTTGATCTCGGCCTTTTGACGTTTTTCTTTTTCCGTCAGATTATCGACGGTGAGGATGACTGCAATATCGATCACTTGATCGAAATGGCGCCTTACGCGCTCAAGCTTGCTCTGTACGTATTCACGGATGGCTGGCGTTACTTCAAGATGATGTCCACTGATTGTGAGATTCATACACACACTCCTAATGATAATGGCACTTCTTGTTACTATCGGTTCGTACGCTTGGCAGCGCAGAGGAACAGCTGTATTACCACACGGACGATGTGATTCTGCTACGTCCGCAAAATTGCCAATCGATTAATGGGTTTAATGGTATTCAACTCCTTCGTTTTGTACCCGAGCAACTTTCTCTCGTGTAGACCAAGTGTATCAGTTATTTGGCATAGCACAAGGTAAGCACAAAGCGCCAAAGATTCAAGGGAAAATACCCGGTATATTCTCCGAGGTATAAGCTCGCGATACCGGCAGGATCGAAAAGTAGCAAAAACCGGATCATGTTTTGACGGCCGGCGGATTCACCTAAAATCGTCCCCCCGCCAATTATCCGAGCCGATCATGTTCAAGCTAAACGCCCCCTTTTTCCTGCTGCGCCTGGCCCTGGCCGGCGCCCTGTGCGCCAGCGCCGCACCGGCGCTGGCCGTCCTCAGTTTCGACATGAGCGTGACCACCAAATTCACCGTGGCCACGCATGGCGACAACCCGCCACCGGACGAGATCAAGCAGTACAAGGTGGTGCTGGGCGAGCGCTATCTGTCGGTGAGCACGGCGGACGAATCGATGATCTACGATTTTGCGCAGCGGCGCCGCTACCAGGTCGACCTGCCCAGCGCCAGCTATGTGGACTACTCGCTGTTCGATGGCATTGGCTTTCGCAAAGCGGAACTGCTTCACCGCGCACTCCTCGGCGAGAACCTGCGCAAGGCCGGGGTCGGGCCGGTGTTCGATCCGGTCTTCGACGAGCACAATCTGTCGCTGACGGCAGCGGGGCGCAAGCTGTCCGAATCGACCGAGGCCGGCGCCACCGTGCTGGCGGTCGACGGCAACCCGCTGGCGCGCATTCCGGCCGGCGGCACCAGCATCGGCGCCGCCGACGCGGCCCAGTTCGAGCGCATGCTGCGCTACCGTTTCGGCGGCCATCCGCTGGTGCTGGCGCGCCTGTCGGGCGAAAAGCGGGTGCCGGCCGGCTTCGTGATGCATCACAAGCTGATCGGTTTCAGCGAGGAGCGCACCTTCACCATCAGCGCGCTCCAGCCAAGCGCTGCGGCCAGCTACGACCTCAAGCCGTACACGGCGCGTACCGCGCAGGGGAATGAAATCGACCTGCTGCTCGACAAGGCGCAGGCGAATGCGGCGCCGCCATCGGCGGCCGTCAAGCAGGCGTTCGAGGCAGAGATTGCGCAAGCCTTCGCCGAAAAGCGCGCCTTCGACGGTATGCTCAGCATGGCCGAATGGAGTTTCACCAGCGGCGCACCTTTGAAGCCGAACGCGGAACAGACAGCCCTGTTGCGCGCCGATCCGGCAACCCAAGCCTATCTGAAAGCGATTCGATCCAAGTCGAAAGCGGACCAGCAAGCGGGGGTGGCAACGATGCAGGAACTGCGCAAGTCCACCACGCGCAAGCAGCACATGGTGATGCTGTTCGAAGCCAATTTGCGCGACAGGCTGGGCGACGTGCGCGGCGCGCTGCCTTTGTATGTTAACGTCCTGCGCGCCAATCCGGCGCTGGCCGGGGCCTACAAGGATATGGGCGACACGCTGTACAAGAACTTCGATGCGGCGCGCGCCTGGCGCAGCTGGGACGCGGGACGGCGCATGGCGCCCGCGCTGGACCTGTCCAGGGCCGTGAGCTACCGCGAGCAGATCCTGCTGCGCGAGCATCCCGAATATTTTTGAGCCTGCGCGCAAGAAGGATGGCGCTCCGATACTGGCGGTATAGGGCTGCGCTACGCTGCGCGCAGCCGCCGGCTGACCGCCAGAAGATAGCGTTACGACAAGTCCTTCGTCCTATAATGGCCCGTCTATCACCACCATAGCGGGCCACCATGTTCACGCGATACACCTCCACTTCCCTGCTGCGCCTGGCGATGCTGGGCACCCTGGGCGCCGCCGGCGCGCCAGCCTGCGCCGCCATCACCTTCGACCTGCATGTCGCCGTCAACTACACCGGTGCAACGCGCGGCGGCGTACCCATACCGAACGAGACGCATAAATTCAAGGTCACGCAGGGCGAACGCTATCTGACCGTGCAAGACGCGAAGGAAACGACGATTGTCGACCTGGTTACGCGGCGCCGCTACCAGATCGACGAGCCAAGCCGCAGCTACGTGGCCTATTCGATGTTCGACACCATCGCCTATCGGCTGCTCGCAGTCAAAAAGAAAGGCAGCTTCACGCCGACCTACGGCCTGATCGAGCTGGAAAACAATCTGTCGGTCGAGGTGACGGCGCGCACGCTGACCGAATCGACCGAAGGCGGCGCCACAGTGCTGGCTGTCGACGGCTCTCGCCTGGCCAGTATCGGCGCCGGCGGAACCAGCGTCAGCGCCGGCGACGCAGCCATGTTCGCACGCATCCTGCGCACTTTCGGCACCCATCCGCGCGTGCTGGCGCGCCTCTCCGCCCAACAACGCCTGCCGGCCAGCCTGGTCACGTACCACAAGCAGATCGAAGGCTACAGCGAAACGCGTACGTATACGGTCAGCGCCGTCAAGCAAGGCGCACCGGCCAGCTACAGTCTGGCCGCGTACAAGCTGCGCGCGCCGCAAGGTGACGAGATCGACCAGGTACTCGACAAGGCAGCCATCAGCGCGGCACCGCCGACGGCGGCGGCCAGACAGGCGTTCGAGCGCGAAACCGCGCAGGCATTCTCCGACGATCGCGTGCTGGACGCCATGCTGGGGATGAACGAATGGGTATTCTCCGGGGGCGATCCGATCGTGTCGACGCCTGCGCAGCGGGCGCTGTTCCAGGCCAACCCGCAGTTGAGCAGCCTTGCGGCGGTGATGCGCAAACAAGACACCAAGGCGGAACTGGAAGCGACCCTCGCCACCCTTCAGGAACTGCGCAAGCACACCACGCGCAAGCAGCACATGCTGGCATTGTACGAAGCGGACACCCGCGAAAAACTGGGCGAACACCGTGCCGCGGCCGGACTGTACGCCAAGGCGCTACAGGCCAATCCTGCGCTGGCGTCGGCCTACGCCGGCCTGGGAATGGCGCTCTACAGAAGCGAGGACACGGTGCGCGCCTGGCGCAGCTGGGATGCGGGACGGCGCATCTCGAACGGCGGTGAACTCGACCTGTTCGGCAACGTCGACCAACTGGAACAGTCGCTCTTGCGCGAGTACCCGCAGTTCCTGTAGACGCTGCGCGAAACCGCTCGCCCTGTCACAGGCACTTGCGCAGGGCGACCGGGGGAATCTTGAGCGCTTCGCGGTACTTGGCGACCGTGCGGCGCGCAATCACCATGCCCTGCTCGCCCAGCATGTCGGCGATCTTGCTGTCCGACAGAGGGCTCTTCGGATCTTCGGCGCCGGTCAGCTGCACGATCAGCGCGCGGATCGCGGTCGACGAGGCTTCGCCGCCCGCTTCGGTGGCCACGTGGCTGCCGAAAAAATACTTCAGCTCGAACATGCCGTGCGGCGTCATCATGTACTTTTGCGTGGTCACGCGCGAGATGGTGCTTTCGTGCAGGCCGAGCGTGTCGGCGATTTCGCGCAGCACCAGCGGGCGCATCGCCACCGCGCCGTGCGAGAAGAAATTGCGCTGGCGTTCGACGATCGCTTCGGACACACGCAAGATGGTGTCGAAGCGCTGGCGCATGTTCTTGATCAGCCATTTGGCTTCCTGCAGCTGCGCGCCCATCTGGCCTTCGCCCTTGCCCTGCTTGAGCAGCGCGGCGTACATGCTGTTCACGCGCAGGCGCGGCATCACGTCGTTATTGAGCATCACCGACCAGCCGTTCTTCGCTTTGCGCACGATCACGTCCGGCACCACGTAGTCCGATACGTCGGACGCGAACTCCGCACCCGGATGCGGATTGCACTGGCGGATCACGGTCTGCGCTTCGCGCAGGTCTTCATCGTCGCAGTCGAGCGCTTTTTTCAGCTTGTTGAATTCGCGCTGCGCGAACCAGGTCAGGTGGTTTTCGACGATGGTCAGCGCCATGCGCCGCGTCACCATCGGCACGCCGGGCATGCGCCGGATCTGCAGCGCCAGGCATTCGGACGCATTGCGCGCGCACACCCCGCTCGGGTCGAAACTTTGCAGCAGCGCCAGCGCGGTGCGCAGTTCTTCGATTTCGATCTCCAGCTCGGGCGGCATGCGCTCGTGGATCTCTTCCAGCGACTCGGTCAGGTAGCCGTTGTCGTCGATGGCGTCGACGATCAGTTCGACCAGCGCCCGGTCGCGCGCTTCGAGCACGGTCACGCGCATCTGCTCCATCAGGTGCTCGCGCAAGGTGGTGCCTGAGGCTTCGAGCTGCGGGCGCGAATCCTCGTCGTCGGAGGTCTTGGCGCGACCCAGGTCGCCCCACTCGCCATCGTTGTCGTTGCTGGCCGGGCTGTCCGCTTCGCCGCCTTCAAAGCCTTCGCCTTCGGCGGGCGCCGGCGCATCCTGCGCACCCGGCTCGCTCGCCGCTTCGGTCGGCGTCGAGGTGCTGCTGATGGCGCCATCGCCCAGCAGGCGCACCGAATGATCGAGCGGATCGTCGAGCCGCTCGAGCAGCGGATTGTCGCTCAACAGCTGTTCCAGTTCCTGGTGCAGTTCAAGGGTCGACAGTTGCAGCAGCCGGATCGACTGCTGCAACTGGGGCGTGAGCGCGAGGTGCTGGGAAGTGCGTAGTTGAAGGGACTGTTTCATGCCTACATCCGGAAGTGTTCGCCCAGGTAGACCCGACGCACCGATTCATCCGCGATGATA
This sequence comes from Massilia aquatica, assembly GCF_011682045.1. Classification (GTDB taxonomy): domain Bacteria; phylum Pseudomonadota; class Gammaproteobacteria; order Burkholderiales; family Burkholderiaceae_D; genus Telluria_A; species Telluria_A aquatica. Next base: position 150,704 of record NZ_VVIW01000004.1, read on the forward strand.
TCGTCGGGACGACCGGAGGCCAGCACCGCACCCTGGTTGATGATGTAGGCGCGGTCGCAGATACCCAGCGTTTCGCGCACGTTATGGTCGGTGATCAGGACGCCGATCCCGCGCTGCTTGAGGAAGCGCACGATGCGCTGGATCTCGATGACGGCGATCGGGTCGACCCCGGCGAACGGTTCGTCGAGCAGCACGAAGCGCGGGTTGGTCGCCAGCGCGCGCGCGATCTCGACCCGGCGCCGCTCGCCGCCCGAGAGCGACATGGCCTGGTTCTCGCGCAGTTTTTCGATCTGCAGGTCGGCCAGCAGGGTGTCTAACCGTTCGTTGATCTGCGCCTTGGTGAGCGACTTGCCGTCGACCTTTTGCAGCTCCAGCACGGCGCGGATGTTTTCTTCCACGGTCAGCTTGCGGAACACCGACGCTTCCTGCGGCAGGTACGACAGGCCGAGCGCGGCGCGGCGGTGGATCGGCAGGCTCGAAATATCGACCCCGCTGATGTCGATCGTGCCCGCGTCCGACGGCACCAGGCCGACGATCATGTAGAACGAGGTGGTCTTGCCGGCGCCATTCGGCCCGAGCAGGCCGACCACTTCGCCGCAGTCGACCTGCAGCGAGACGTCGCGCACCACCAGGCGCTTGCCGTAACTTTTCTGCAGGCCGCGCACGATCAGCCGGCTGCCGCAATTTTTCGGTTCGATCATTGGGTGATCACCGCTGGCGTGGTGGTCGGCGCCGGCGCCGGCGCGGGTGCCGGCGTGACGGGCGCACCCGCCGCTGGCGTGGCCGGCGCGGCGCGCGGCTTGCGCGGGGCGATGATCATGGTGCCGCGGCCCTGGCCCGGCTTGTTGGTGCCGCTGGCGTCGTTGCGCGCCAGGAAAACTTCTTTGCGGCTGTCGTAGGAAATGAATTCGCTCTCGATTTCATTGGTCGGCTTGGCGCCTTCGAGCTGGCGGATCCTGGCGTTCGAGAACAGCTTCATCATGTCGTTGCGTTCATCGTATTCGATGCGCTGGGCCTGGCCTTCGATCCACAGGTCCGGACCGCCGTCGCGCTTCTGGCGGAACGTGGCGGCCTTGCCGGCACCGGCGGTCAGGGTCACGAACATGTCGCCTTCCGGGGTTTCCTTGATGGTGGCGCGGTCCGACTTGAGGATCAGCGTGCCCTTGGTGACGACCACGTTCCCGGTCAGGATCGTGATCTGGGTCACTTCATTGGTTTCGAGCGAATCGTAACCGATCACCGCCTGTTTGGCGGCGTCGGCCTTTTCGGCGGACGCGCTTGCCGCGGCCAGGCCGAGCAGGGCGAAGGCTAGGAATTTTTTCATTGTGGTTTACCTGGTGTGGTTGGCGCAGCGCGCGCCGCTTTCGGTGGATAGACGATCTGCCCGCGGCTGGCGAATTTGAGTTCGCCCGTGGCGTTGTTCGCGTCCATGCCGGTGCCCCTGATGGTGGAGCTGCCCAGCGTGACCTGGACCGGCTGGTCGGACGTCATGCGGTCTTCGTCGGTGTACACCGTCAGCGCTTCGGTCTTGAGCTGCATGGCGCGGTTGGTGGGCGACTCGGGCCGCACCACGTTGACGTCGCCGAGCAGGTCGGCCTGGTTCTGGGCGTGGCGGATGCGTGCGCGCTGCGAGGTGATGGTGGTGACCGGCTGGCCGGGCGCGACGCCTTGCAGCACCGGCAGCTCGACGTCGGAGGTGTCGTCGATCGGGCGGTGCGTGAGTTTGGCGCCGGACACCAGGTAGCGCGGCTTGCCCTCGGGCGTCATGCGCACGAAGCTGAATTGTTCGACGATGTAGTCTGGTTCATTCTTGAAGCTGTTCGGATCGACCGACGTGTCGCCGTTCTGCGCCAGCTGGACCAGCCAGAAGGTGCCGAAGGCGAAGAAGGTCCCGACCACCATGATCGCGGTCAGGCGCCAGCGGTGTGCGGTGCGCTTATGCATGGTGGTCTCCCGTGGCGTGCATCAGGCGAAGTACGGCGCCAGCGCCGCGTCGTAGGTGCCTTGCGCGCGCATGACCATGTCGCACACTTCGCGCACGGCGCCGCGCCCGCCGCCGGCCTTGGTGACGTAATGGGCGCGGTACTGCACTTCCGGATGCCCGGTCGGCACGGTGACGGCAAAGCCGACCTGCAGCAGCAGCGGCAGGTCGATCACGTCGTCGCCGATGTAGCCGCACTGCGCGGCGGTGAAGCCGGTCGCTTCGAGCAGCCTGGCAAAGGCGACGCGCTTGTCGTGGATGCCCTGGTGGACGTGCATGATGCCCAGGTCGGCCGCGCGCCGCACCACGATCGGCGACTGGCGCGCGCTGATGATGGCGGTGGCCACGCCGCTCTTTTGCAGCAGCTGGATGCCCAGGCCGTCGAGCACATTGAAGGTCTTGGTCGCTTCGCCATCGGGGCCGTAGGTCAGGCTGCCGTCGGTGAGCACGCCGTCGACGTCGAAAATCATGACCTTGACGGCGGCGGCGCGCTTGATATGTTCGAGCTGGTTGGGGGAAGCTGTCATGTCAGATCACCTTCGCGCGGGTCAGGTCGTGGATATGCAGGGCGCCAACGAGCTTGCCGTCGGCATCGACCACCAGCATCTGGTTGATGCGGAATTCTTCCATGATCGCCACCGCGTCGACCGCCAGCTGGTCGGGACCGACGCGGCGCGGATCGGCGTGCATCACGTCGCGGATCGTGATCTTGGTAAAATCCTGCACGCGTTCGATGAGGCGGCGCAGGTCGCCGTCGGTAAACACGCCGACCGGATGGCCCGCAGCGTCGACGATGGCGGTCATGCCCATGCCCTTCTGGGTGATCTCGAGCAGCGCCACCGAGAGCGACACGTCGGCAGTCACTTGCGGCACGGCGTCGCCGCTGCGCATGACGTCGCGCACGTGGGTCAGCAGGCGCCGTCCCAGCGCGCCGCCCGGGTGCGAGCGGGCGAAGTCTTCTTCTTTAAAGCCGTGCGCGTCGAGCAGGGCCACGGCCAGCGCGTCGCCCAGCGCCAGGGTGACGGTGGTGCTGGCGGTGGGCGCCAGGTTGAGCGGGCAGGCTTCCTTGGCCACCGAGACGTCGAGGTGCACGTCGGCCAGCAGCGCCAGGCTCGATTGCGGATTGCCGGTCATGGCGATCAGCGGTGCGCCCATGCGCTTGATGATCGGCAGGATCGACATCAGTTCGGCGGTTTCGCCGGAGTTGGAGATGGCGATGAAGGCATCCTGCGCGGTGACCATGCCAAGGTCGCCGTGGGCAGCTTCGCCCGGGTGGACGAACATGGCCGGCGTGCCGGTCGAGGCCAGGGTGGCGGCGATCTTGCGCGCGATATGGCCCGACTTGCCCATGCCGGAGACCACCACGCGGCCGCCGCACTCCATCAACAGGCCCACGGCCTGGCCGACGCTGTCGTCGGTCTCCAGGCGCGCGTGCAGGGCGCGGATGGCGTCCGCTTCGATTTCGAGCGTCTCGCGGGCCAGTTGCATGGCGCGTTGCGTGAGGTTTTTGTCAAAAGCTTTCAGCATTGTTTTTTCATGGGTTACACTCATGGCAGAAGTATAAACGAATTGCGAAAGCAAAAAACTTGCCAGACGCAGAAATCGTATTTGCCCCGTGTTTTCGCCCGGCTTCCATCATCCCTTTACACGGCACCGCATGTTTTCAGGACTAGAACTCACCCTCCTCCTTTTAGGCAGCGCCGTACTGGGCGTGGTCGCTTTCCGCATGATGCACCTGCCCCCCATGCTCGGTTACCTGGCGGTCGGCATCCTGATCGGCCCCCATGCCCTGGGACTGGCCGAAAACAGCAAGACTACCGAAACCCTGGCCGAATTCGGCGTGGTGTTCCTGATGTTCTCGATCGGGCTCGAATTCTCGCTCTCGCAGCTGATGGCGATGCGGCGCATCGTGTTCGGGCTGGGAATGGCCCAGGTGGTCATGACCATCGTGGCCACCATGCTGTTCGGCTGGCTGCTGGCGACCCAGCTGCCCGGGCTCAAAATCACCTGGCAGGCTTCCTTTGCGCTGGGCGGCGCGCTGGCCATGTCGTCGACCGCGATCGTGGTCAAGATGCTGACCGAGCGGCTTGAACTCGAAAGCCCGCATGGCCGCAAGATCATCGGCATATTGCTGTTCCAGGACCTGGCGGTGGTGCCCCTGCTGATCCTGATTCCATCGCTCGGCAAACCTCCGGAAGAACTGGCCGAAACGCTGGCCTGGGCCGGCGTGAAAGCGGTGATCGTGCTGGTGCTGCTGCTGTTCATCGGCCAGAAGATCATGCGCACCTGGTTTACCATCGTCGTCAAGCGCCGCTCGCAGGAGCTGTTCATGCTCAACCTGCTCCTCATTACCCTGGGCGCGGCCTGGATCACCGAACACGCCGGCCTGTCGCTGGCGCTCGGCGCTTTTGTCGCCGGCATGCTGATCTCCGAAACCCAGTACAAGCACCAGGTGGAAGAAGACATCAAGCCGTTCCGCGATGTGCTGCTCGGGCTGTTTTTCATCACCGTCGGCATGCTGCTCAATGTCGGGCTGGTGCTGGAAAACTGGTGGCTGGTGCTGCTCCTCCTGGTGCTGCCGGTGCTGCTCAAGTTCGCGCTGATCGCGGTGCTGGCCAAGCTGTTCGGCGCCTCCGACGGCGTCTCGATGCGCACCGGCCTGGCGCTGGCGCAGGCCGGCGAATTCGGCTTCGTGCTGCTCAACCTGACCTCCGGCGCGCGCCTGATCGACGACTTCATCATCCAGCTGGTGCTGGCCTCGATGGTGCTGTCGATGCTGGTGGCGCCGTTCATCATCTCCAAGTCGGACCAGATCGTGATGAAGGTTTCGTCCAACGAGTGGATGATGCAGTCCTTGCAACTGACGCAAATCGCCAGCCGCACCATGTCGACCCAGAAGCACGTGATCATCGCCGGCTTCGGGCGCAGCGGCCAGACCCTGGCGACCTTGCTGACCGAAGAAAAAGTGGCCTACCAGGCGCTCGACCTGGACCCGGAGCGGGTGCAGGAAGCGCAGGCGGCCGGCGCGCATGTGTCGTACGGCGACGCGGCGCGCCGCGAAAGCCTGGTCGCGGCCGGGATTTACCGCGCCAGCGCGCTGGTGATCACGTATGCCAGCACGCCCTCGGCGATCAAGGTGCTGCACCTGGTGCACGAGCTGGCGCCGACCCTGCCGGTGATCGTGCGCAGCTATGACGATACCGATCTCGATGTGCTGAAAAAGGCCGGTGCGGCCGAAGTGGTGCCGGAAGCGCTGGAGGGCAGCCTGATGCTCGCCTCGCACGCGCTGGTGATGATGGGCGTGCCGCTGCGGCGCGTGGTGCACCGGGTGCAGAGCGCGCGCGACGAGCGCTATGCGTCGCTGCGCGGGTATTTTCATGGCACCAACGACACCAGCGACGATCCGGAGCATTTGTTCGTGCGCCTGCATTCGGTGATCTTGCGCGAGGATGCGGCGTCGGTGGGCAAACGCATCGACCAGCTGGAACTGGCCGAACTGGGGGCCGATGTGACCACGGTCCGGCGCGGCAAGGAGCGGCTCGATGTGACGCCGCACACGCAGCTGGAAGTGGGCGATGTGGTGGTGCTGCGCGGCTCGGCCGATGCGGTGAACCGCGCCGAGGAGCGCTTGCTGCACTAGCGGCCGGCCCGTCGTTCAGCTAAACGACACCACCCGGTTGCGCCCGCCCTCCTTGGCCTTGTACAGCGCCGAATCGGCATGCGCCACCAGCGCCTGCGCCACGCCCTCGATGGCGTGATCGCGCTCGAAATCGTCCAGGGTGGCCACCCCGATCGACACTGAAATAGCCAGACTTTCCCCACCCGACAAGATGAACGGCGTGCCGGCGATGCTGTGCAGGATGCGCTGCGCCACCTGGGTCGCGCTGTCGAGATTCGCGTCGATCAGCAGCACCACGAATTCCTCGCCGCCGAAGCGTCCCAGCGCATCCGAGATGCGCAGTTCGGCCTTGATGCGCGCGGCCACCTCGCGCAGCACTTCATCGCCGCCCTGGTGCCCGCTGCTGTCGTTGACCTGCTTGAAATGGTCGATGTCGATGTACAGGCACGAAATGCGGTACGCCTGGCGCCGCGCGCGGCCGATTTCTTCGAGCAGGCGGCGGTCGATGTAGCGCCGGTTGTACACCCCGGTGAGCGAATCGGTCAGCCCGATATATTTGAGCATCTCGTTGCTGATCACGTTCTCGAGGCAGATCGAGATGATCGACGCCATGTGCTCGATGAAGTCGGTGGCCATGGCCGGCGTGAAACGGGTGGCATCGAAGCTGCCCAGGTTCAGGCTGCCGATCAGGCGCTTGTTGCGCAGCAGCGGCACCAGCGCGATACTTTGCAGGCCGGGCCGCTGGTGGGGGAACATCGGCTGGTGCACGGCCGGATGGTAAGGCCCCAGCATCGGCTTGGGCGGGCCGGTGAAGACCTCGCTGCGCGACGGCACGAAGCCCAGCGCCGCCACCGCGTCGACAAAAATCATGTGCGGAAAATCGTTGAAGTCCACCCCCAGCTTGTCCATCACGGTGCGGATATCGGCCTCTTCGTCGACCAGGCTGAGGGTGACGATATCGAGACCGGCAATCGCCGGCAGGCTGCCGAAGATGGTGCCGATCAGCGCCTGGAAGCTGTCGGAGCCGACGATCTCAAGGTCGAACGCCTGGTGCCGGCACATGATCTCGTGATTGCGCTCGGCCTGCTCCACCAGATAATCCAGGCGCGCGCGCAAGGACTCGTTTTCGGCTTCCACATCGCGCGCCGGAGCGCCGGGATCATGCATACGGTTCCCACCTTTTTCCTGTCGACCTCGACAATAGTGCCACCTTACGCCATCCGGCCCGCCTTGAAAACGAAAAAATGCGCCGCGTCGTATTTACGCGGCCCGCGCGCGGCCGCGCGGCGGCTTCAGAATGCCAGTGTCATGGTCACCGGCTGGCCCACCTGCAGGCGCTCGCCATCACCCTCGGTCACAATCGCATTCATGCCAAAACAGATTTTGTCGTCCATGGCCGCCTTGCTGCGGTAGGTGCGCAGGATGTCGAGCGGATCGGGACCGGGTTCGCCGCTGGCCTGGTCGATGGCCGGAATCGGGCAGCGCGAGCAAGGCTTGACGGGTTTGACGCGCGCCGCGCCCAGCGCGAAATGGTCGGCGTAGTCTTCCTCGAACGCGTCGATGCCTTCAATGACGATATTCGGGCGGAAGCGGTTCATGGGCAGCGCATCGCGCCCGGCCGCCTGCATTTTCTGATTCAGGTCGTCGAGCGAGGCCTGGCCCACCACCAGGATCGGATAGCCGTCCGAGAACAGGGTCGGTTCGGCCGATCCGCCAGTCCACTTGGTGCTCGAAAAACGGGTGGCGGTGGCGTGGAAGCGCACCAGCCGGCACGGGGCGCCGATCGCTTTCGAGAACCAGGTGGCGGTGGTTTCGTCGCAGTCGTAGGCCAGCACGGTGTCTTCCCATACCGTCACTTCGCGCGTGACTTCGTGGTCGGGGTCGGGCAGGCCGAGCGGAATTTCGAGGCGCAGCATGCCCGGCGCGCGCAGTTCGAGCGTGTCGGACAACAGGCGCGGCACGATCAGCGCCATGCGCGGATGCTCGCGCTGCGTGAGGCCCTGCCCGTGCTCGTCGATGAGCATCCATTCGCGGTCGTACACCGCGTCGACCGACAGGCCGGAACGCGTCAGCGTGGCTTCGCGCACGGAGATGCCGGCGCAGGATTTGATCGGGTACAGAACCAGTTCGGACAGGATCGCCATCGTGTTTACGCTGTAATGAGGGTTGGAGAAACGCCAAGTCTATCCCAGTTTCCGTCCGCTGGCGCCATTCGGACAAGGATGGTGTACATTAGCGTCCTCGCAAGTGCCTCCCTGTCCGACACAGCCCGATTTATGCGCCGTCTTCTGCTTTCCGCTTGCCTGCTGCTGGCCGCACCCGCTTTCGCCCGCCCGCCCCATGAGCGCATCGCGGCGTCGCTTGTCGCCGGCTCCTGCCCCACGCCGCAATGGCCGCATACCGCCATCCGCCTGGAAGAGATCTTGCCCACCAAAATCGCTTTCCTCATCGGGACCGACGGCCGCGTGCGCAACGCCACCATCGAGCACAGCGCCGGTCATCGCCTGTGGGACGAGGCCGTCATCAAGGCGCTGTCGAGGTGCCGCTTCCGGGCGGGCCGCATCGATGGCAAGCCGGTGCCAGATGTCATCAGGATGCAACACATCTGGACACGCGATTGATCCCGCGACAAGCAGGCGCTTGTATTGCCGACCATGAAATACAGGTCGACCACTTGTCTGCGCGACCACGGGAAACAGACGAAAATGTGTCTTTTCCCGCCTATTTCTTGCCCTGAAGCAGTTTAAATCATGGCGATGTCACTCAACACGTGTAGATTTGCAAGCTTGTGGTTTTACCCATTAACGCTCAAGGACAATTTATGTCGAAAACCCGTTCTTTACTCGGTGCCGGCGTGCTGCTGATCTCGGCAGGCGCGCAGGCAACCGAACCGGCCGGCCTGAAAAGCGCCCTCGCCGGAGAACGACTCGGGCTGTTGCCGGCCATGCAATTTCGGCTCAGCAATGGCAACTGCCCGGACTGCGTCACGATCAAGCAAGGCTTGTGGTATTTTCAGAACGAAGTGCTGGCGGTACCGCTGCCGTCGCAGCCGGTCTCGAGCTTCAAACAGGGCGCCGATATCGTCCGTGGCACCAAGGAATGGGCGCCGGAAGGCGCCAGGGACCAGCTGGCGCTGCCCGGCCTGGTGTGGCTGGGCGCCCCGCACATCCTCGACGACGCCCGCATCCTGGCGGACGGCGCCCATGTGCGCAGCAGCGACGATGCCGTCACCAGCCTGACGCTGGCGCCCCAACTGGCCAGCAACCTGTCGTACTGGGACCCCAAGACCACCGCCTTCTTCGCCCGGCGCGAGGTGCGCATGCGCGGCACCTACAGCGAAGCGGAAGGCAAATCGTCGTTCGTCGCGCGCACGGTCTGGCCCAAGGACTTCGCGATCGACCAGAGCAAGATGCGCGCGCAGCCGCTGGGCAAGGACGAAAGCTTCGCCACCTACGTGCGCGCCGAAGGCGGCGGCGCTTCGAGCCCGTTCTCGACGCGCCTGCTGTGGGAGCGCAAACCCGGCCAGGCCCGCCAGTGGCAGGAAAAACCGGTCATCGGCGTGATGCTCAACGGCGCCCAGGGCGACGACGACGAAGCCTACGGCGGCCACTTCGCGGTCGCCACCGGCTATCTTGGCCGCCAGGGCGAGTGGTCTGACTGGATCGTCAATAACTTCTACAACCTCGATTCGGTCAGCGAAAAAGGCATCATCGCCGCGCCGGTCCCGATGGATAACTACCTGATGGACCTCAACAGCGGCCAGCAGTATTACCGTCCGTCCTACATGCTGGTGGCGGTATTGAACAACGCGCGCACGGCGGCGGCCTACCAGGGCGGCGTGCAGCGCGTGTTCAACCAATTCTACCGTCACGACTTCACCTACCAGCATGCCAAGGCCAACTGCACCGGCATCAGCCTGGACGTGTTCAAGGGGCTGGGCTGGAACGTCCCGCAGCGCGGACCGACCAGCAACCTCAAGGCGCTGGGCGCGTACGCCTACCTGTCGGCCAAGGACAGGAGCCTGGCCAGCGGTCGCAAGATCTACGATTACCTGACCGAAGAACAGGTGCGCCTGTACCCGGCGGTGGCGTTCGAGGCGGCCGGCAACGACCTGCTGCAACTGGTCGGCGCGACCAAGGGCAAGGCGCGCAAGCTGACGGCGTATGAAAAGCAGCTGCAGGGCGATATCGAGGCGCTGGTGCTGGTGCGCATTCCGCAAATTCCGTCGAGCCGCGTGATGGGATCGAACCCGGTGTTTTCGTTCAGCGAATACATGAAGCGCACGCCGCCCAACCAGGCCGACTGGAAAATCGTCCCGGTCGGAGCGCGCCCGTTCCCTGACGCGCTGCGCGACGCCAATACGCCGCCGCCGAAGGCATCGAGCCCTGTGCCGCTGCCGGTAGCCGGCATCGCGCTGGCCGGCGCGATCGGCATCGGCGCGCTGATCCGGCGCCGCCGCAAGCCGCGCCCGAACGCCGGCTAAGCCGAAAGTTGCAAAACCGGCAGCCGATTAATCGAGGGTTTGCCGGTAGCGCAGCATGGCCACCGTGCCGGCGACACCCATCGCCAGCGCAATCGGCCAGACGTGCGGCAGCACGTCGGCCAGATCGTTCCCCTTCAACATGATCCCCCTCGTGATGCGCAGGAAGTGTGTCAGCGGCAGCACTTCGCCGATCGCCTGCGCCCATCCCGGCATGCCGCGGAACGGGAACATGAAGCCGGTCAGCAGCATCGACGGCAAAAAGAAAAAGAAGGTCAGCTGCATCGCCTGCATCTGGTTGCGCGCGATGGTGGAAAAGGTGAAGCCGATCGCCAGGTTGGCGGCGATGAAGAGCACCAGCGCGCTTGATAACAGCGCCAGGCTGCCCACCATCGGCACATCGAACACCAGCCAGGAGGCCAGCAAGATCACGCCGACCTGGATGTAACCGATCAAAATATACGGCACGATCTTGCCGATCATGACTTCGAGCGGCGAGACCGGCGTGGCCAGCAGGTTTTCCATGGTGCCGCGTTCGCGCTCGCGCGTCATGGCCAGCGCCGTCATCATCACCATGGTCATGGTCAGGATCACGCCCATCAGACCGGGCACGATGTTGTAGCGGGTCAGCCCTTCGGGATTGTAGCGGCGCTGGCTGCGGATTTCGTAAGGCGCCTCACCCGGCCGCAGGCGCGCCAGCGGCCCGCGCAGTTCCGAGCCGATGGCGCGCGCGGCGATCGCATTGACCGACGCCAGCGCGTTGCCGGTCGCGGCCGGATCGGTGGCGTCGGCGGCCAGCAGGATCACCGGCCGTTCGCCGCGCACCAGCTTGCGCGAAAAGTCGCCCGGCACCACCAGCACGAACTGCACCTCGCCGCGCGCCAGCAGGGCGTCTCCCTCGGCCGCGCCGCGCACGTGGCGCACCGTGCGGAAATACTGCGACGTCTCCAGCGCCGCCACCAGGCGCCGCGAAAACACACTGCGGTCATGGTCGGCCACCGCCAGCGGCAAGTGGCGCACATCGCTGTTGATGGCAAAGCCGAACAGGATCAGCTGCATGACCGGAATGCCGACCATCATGCCGAAGGTGAGCCGGTCGCGCCGCACCTGGCGCAGTTCCTTGAGCAGCACCGCCAGCATGCGCCGCCAGTTCATGGCGCCGCTCCGCCGAAGTTATCCTGTGCGTCCTGCATCAGCGCGATGAAGACGTCTTCCAGGCTGGTCTCGATCGGCGTGGCGGCCAGCCGCGCCAGTGCCGGCGGCGCCAGCGCCTGTGCCAGCGCCTCGGCCGAGTTGGCGCTCACATGCAAGGTCATGCCGAACGGCGCCACCGTGCGGATGCCGGGCGCGCCGCGCAGGCTGTGGGCGGCGCTGTTGAGGTCCGGGCCGGTGAGCGACCAGGTGTGCAGGCCGGCCGAGGCGATCACCTCGGCCACGCTGCCGCGCGCGAGCAGCTTGCCGTAGGCGATGTAGGCCAGCTGGTGGCAGCGCTCCGCTTCGTCCATGTAGTGGGTCGAGACCAGCACCGTCATGCCGGCGGCGGCCAGGTCGTGGATCTGGTCCCAGAATGCACGCCGCGCGGACGGGTCGACGCCAGCCGTCGGTTCGTCGAGCAGCAGCAGTTGCGGGTCGTGGATCAGGCAGGCGGCCAGCGCCAGCCGCTGCTTCCATCCGCCCGAGAGCGAGCCGGCCAGCTGCGCGCGGCGGCTGGCCAGGCCAAGCCGATCGAGCGTATCGGCGATACGCTGGCGGCGCTTGGCAACCTGGTACACGCGGGCCACGAAGTCGAGGTTTTCTTCGATGCTCAAGTCGTCGTACAGGCCGAATTTCTGGGTCATGTAGCCGACCTGCTTCTTGATCTGGCGCGCCTCAAGGCGGATGTCGTAGCCGAGGCAGCGGCCCTGCCCTTCGTCGGGCGTGAGCAGGCCGCACAGCATGCGGATGGTGGTGGTCTTGCCGCTGCCGTTCGGCCCCAGGAAGCCGTAGATGCGGCCACGCTCGACCCGGATATCGACATGGTCGACCACCATGCGGGCGCCATAGGACTTGGTCAGGCCCTGCACGTCGATGACGATGTCTGACGCGGGCGCGATCATGGTCGTTCCGCACGCACCGTCAGCGGCTGGCCGGGGTGGAGTGCGGCCTGTCCCGCATCAAGCGAGGCCTCCACCATGAACACCAGCGCGGCGCGGTTTTCCTTGCTGTAGATGAGGGGCGAGGTGTACTCGGCCTCGGGTGCGATGAAGGTGATGCGTCCCTTGAGCGGCTTGGGGCAGCCGTCGCAGGCGATGACGGCGCCCTGCCCCACGCGGATCTTGCCCAGTTCTGTTTCGGGAATGAAGAAGCGCGCCTTGATGTTCGCCGCCGGCAGCAAGGTGACGATGGGCGCGCCGGCCGGCACCCATTCGCCGCTGCGGTAGGCCACATCGCTGACCATGCCGCTAACCGGCGTGGCCTGGGCTTTCTGGTCGACCTTCCACTGGGCCTGCGCCAGTTGCGCGCGCGCCGCCTCGACTTCTTTTTCGGCCGCCGCCACCTGGTCGCCGCGGGCGCTGGCGGCGGCGCCGCGCAGGCGCGCGCGGGCCTGCTCCACCCGGGCGCGGTCGGCCGCCAGCGCCGCCGCCGACTGGTCGAGCCGGGCGCGCGAGAGGAATTTGTCGGCCACCAGCTTGCGCTCGCGCTCCAGGTTGGCCTGCGACAGCGCCTGCGCCGCTTCGGCTTCGCGCAATGCCGCCGCCAGCGCCGCCATGTCATCGCTGCGCGCGCCCTTGCGCAAGTCCGCCAGCAGGGCTTGGGCGCGTCCGACCCGGCTTTGCGCTTCCTGGCGCGCCGCCGTTTCGCTGGCCTGTTCCAGCACGTAGGCCGGCGCGCCGGCCTTGACCCGGTCGCCGCGGCGCAGGTGCACCGCCGTCAGGGTGCCGGCCAGGGGTGCCGACAGGCGCACGTACTCGCCTTCGGCGTAGCCGGGAAAGGCGTCGTCGGGCGCCGGGCCGCAGGCCGCGCACAGGATCAGCGGCACCGACGCGGCGAACGGGAATGGTTTCATGGCGCTGCAAACTCCTCTGGGGCGGTCAGGATGGCGCGCATGGCCAGGTCGATGCGCAGGCCGATGGCTTGGTCGGACAACAGCGCCTGCTGCGCCAGCGCCGCCAGTTCGGGCTCAGCGGCGGGCAGGCGTTCGAGCGCGCCGCCGGCGAACACCGGGCCGGCGATGGCGCCGAGCACGAAAGGCAGCAGTTGCATGGGCGGGGCGTCGATGATGTCGCCCTCGGCCTGGCCCTGGCGCAGCAGCCGGGCCAGCACCGCGATGTGGCGCGGCAGGTTCTCGCGCAGGAAGGCCACCGGCAGCGCTTCGCCGCGCATCGCTTCGGACAGCAGCATCAGGAGCAGATGGCGGTGGCCGCTGGCGAAGCCGGCCAGCACGCGCAGGGCGCCATCGAGGCTGCGGGCGCCGCCCTGGGATGCTTGCGCGCGCAGCGTGAGGGCGGAGAACATGTCTTCGTACATGTGCTGCAGCAGTACGCGCAGGAAATTGTCCTTGTTCTTGAAGTGGTAATGAAACATGCCGAGGTTCACGCCGGCGTGATCGACCAGTTTGCGCACCGACAGGCCGGCGCAGCCGGTCTGGGGCAGCAGGACCATGCCGGAGGCGAGCAGCCGGGCATCGATTTTTTGGGATGGGCGGTTCATGCGAATTATTATACGCTTGTGTAGTAACCTGTCTATCCTTTCTGTGCGGCAGTTCCAGCGATAAAAAAGCCACGGCTGGCGCGGCTGAAGAAAAGGGAAACGCGGGGCGTACTACAAGCGCATGCCGCTTCAATGCCATCCGCGATGATCCGAACGCCTGGACAGCAGTAGCAGGTGCAACCCGAGCACGGCGAGACGCGTAATCATGAACGGCCTGTCATTGCGACGCTTCGCTGGCCAGGCGCCGGTTCAGCCGTTGGCCGGCATTGGCGGCGTAGGCGCGGCACGCGCCCGGGTCGATAAACGGATTGCCGGCGGCGCTGCGCTCCGCGTGCTTTTCCAGCAGGTCCGAAAAACCCGGATGCACCGAAATGAGCACGTCGCACTTGAGTGCCGCGACCTTGTCGATGCTGGCCCGGAACGAGCGCACCCGTTCCGGCATGGTGGCGCTGCCCGAAAAGCGAAAACCATCCTGCGAAATGGGATTAAGGCTGTCGGCATAGACCACGTCGAGGCAGCGCTTCGGCTCGCACGATTGCCATGTCCAGGTGGTGCTTCCAGGAGTGTGTCCGGGCGTCATATGCGCCTGGATCGCCAGCGGGCCGACGCGCAGGATGGCGCCGTCGGCCACCTCGGTCACCTGCGCCACCCTGGGAAAGCGGTCCGGGCCGTTGGCCTTGTACTGGGGATCGTCCGGCCCGACCAGGCCGGCGCGCAGCGCCTGCGCCCCGGCTGCGCTGGCGGCCACGGTGGCACCGCTGGCGCGCTGCAATCTGGCAATGCCGCCGGCGTGGTCGTCGTGCGCATGGGAATTGACGATCAGCTTCACATCCTCGATGCGGAATCCGAGCGTCTTGATGTTGCCGATGATCAGTGGGGCCGACTGCGGCAGCGCGCCGTCGAGCAGGATATGGCCCTGTTCGCCGGTGATCAGCACCGCCGACAAGCCGCGCGGCCCGACGTAATAGGTATTGGCGACGATCTGGAACGGCTGCTGCGGCTGGTTCCATTCCTCGCACATGGCGCACTTGACGTCGTCATTGGCCAGCGCCGCTGTCACTCCCGCCGCCACGAGCGCCAGGGCCAGTGCCAGCTTGCAGGATGTTGCCATTGCTTACCTCCAATCACGAATGACGCTGACGCGCCTGATGCCAATTTTGCAATATTACACCTTAAACAGCACGGACTGAGCGCCACGGCGCATGACATTCGTACTACCCGCACCAGCGCAAATCAGGCCTTTCCTCCCATGCCGAACAGGACATCCGGCCGATTCGCAGCCGAGCCCGCCTAAATATACTCGTCTCATCGATCACGCAAACGCCACGGGGCCTTGCGGATCGCCGACAACCTGGCGGCCCATAACCATGAACGAAACAGCCTACTTCTTCGAACTGCTCGGCATGCTGGTCACCGACCCGCGTACCGGGGTGCTGCTGGCCCTGCTGCTGGCGGCGGCCGTGGCCGACTATCGCACCTTCCGCATTCCCAACCTGGTCACGGGCGGCGGCATCGTCTTCGCGCTGCTCTACAACAGCCTCGTGCCGCCCGCCTGGAACGCCGGCTGGGCCTGGGCGCCGGCCGGCATGCTGCTCGGCTTTTGCGCCATGCTGCCGATGTACGCGATGGGCGTGATGGGCGCCGGCGACGTCAAGCTGATGGCGATGGTGGGCGCGTTCCTCGGCTTTCACGCCACCTTGCAGGCGCTGCTGTTCTGCGTGCTCACGGCCGGCATCGCCGCCCTCGCCTTCGGCCTGCGCAAGCGCGTCATGGGGCGCATGCTGGCCAACGCCGGCGCCGCCATGCGCGGCATGTTCTGGTCCGCCATCGCCAGCGGCAAGCCGCAGCTGGCGCCCGCCGCCATGCCCTCGGTCGGCAAGCTCGCCTACGGCATCAGCATCGCCATCGGCACCGCCTGCTTCCTGGTGGCTCGGCAGTTCAACCTGGTCTGACTGCCGGCCAACCCTCAGCCAACAACACCGCCAAAGACATCACCATGAAAAACCTCAAGGCACTCGGGCTGATTGCGTTTGCCCTCGTCATCGGGCTGGTCGCGGCCGTGTATGCCGCCGGCTGGGTAGCGCGCCAGGGCGGCGTCACCGTCAACAAAGTGGTGGTGGCGGCGGTCGACATCGAACCGGGCAGCAAGATCAACGCCGAAATGCTGTCCCTCCTCGACTGGCCGGCCGGCGCCACGCCGCCCGGCGCATTCAAGAACGCCGCCGAGTTGCAGGACCGTATCGCCCGGGTCAGCATCCTGCGCGGCGAACCGCTGCTCGACGGCAAACTGGCGCCGCTGGGCACCAAGGGCGGCTTGTCGGCTGTGATCGCCGAGGGCAAGCGGGCCATGACGGTGCGCGTCAACGATGTGGTGGGCGTGGCCGGCTTTGCCTTGCCCGGCAACTATGTCGACGTGATGGTCAATGCGCAGCAGGAAAAATCCGGCACCGAAGAAGGCAAGCAGATCAGCAAGACGGTGCTGGAACGGGTGCTGGTGCTGGCGGTCGCCCAGGAAGCCGGGCGCGACGATACCAAGCCGAAGGTGGTCAGCGCCGTCACCCTGGAACTGAGCCTGGACGACGCCGAAAAGCTGGACCTGGCGCGCAGCGTCGGCACCCTGTCGCTGGTGCTGCGCAACCAGATCGACCAGAAAACGGTGGCCACCGCCGGCATCACCAAGGAAGCGCTGTTCGGCGCCAGCAAGGCCACCGCGCCCCTGCCGGCGCCGGCCCCGGCAGTGCGCCAGGCGCGCCCCGCGCAGTTAGCAGCCCAGCCGGCCAGCCGCGCCCATTGCGTGGAAGTGATCCAGCACGGCGTGCTGGCAGTGAATTGCTTTTGAACCGCCACGGAGAGATGACTCATGAACAAGCACATTCGCATGGCGACCCTCTGCGTCGCGACGGCTGGCCTGGTTGCCGCCCCCTGCTGCGCCACGGCGGCGGCGGGCGCCAGCGGCAGCGGTAGTGGCAGTGGCAGTGGCAACAAACATTGCAAGTCGGTGGTGGTGGCGCCAGCGGTCCAGGTGATGCTCGGCAAGTCATCGGTGATTCCCCTGAAGGCGCCGGCGGTCCGCATCGTGGCCAGCGGCCAGCGCGACGGCAAGCAGCCGGCCCAGGCAGCCCCGGTGGCGGGCGCCGATGCGGCCGACGCCGACAGCGTGGCCGACATCGAGGTTCTCCTGCTCAGCCCGATGGACCTGTTCCTGCTCGGTAAAAAAGCCGGCGCCACCAGCCTGATCCTGCAAGATACGAGCGGCGTGTGCACCCTGCGCGACATCGTGGTGGCGATCGACCCGGCCACCCTGCAAGCCAAGCTGGCCGAGCTGATGCCCGAGGAAACCGGCATCGTGGTCAAGAGCGCCGAGAACGCCATCGTACTGACCGGCAGCGTGCGCGACGCCGGCCAGCTCGACGAGGCGCTGCGCGTGGCCGGCGCCTACGGCGGCGGCAAGCGCGTGCTGAACCTGCTGCGCGTGAGCTCGCCCCAGCAAGTCATGCTGGAAGTGAAAATCGCCGAAGTAAGCAAGACCCTGCTCGACAAGTTCGGGATCGACTTCGCCCGTATGGTGGCCTCGGCCGACGGCCTGGGTTCACGGGTCATCTCGGGCATCCTGGGCGGCGCGCCGGCGCTGGCCGGCAGCTTCAGCCACACGGGCCCGGGCGCCACGCTCGGCATCGTGGCCGACGCCGCCGTGCGCGGCGGCAATGCGGGCGCCGGCGCCAGGCTGGCGGCGGGCGCGCGCGGCGCCACCCTGTTCGGCGTCGATGCGCAGAAAAAGGATGGCCTGGTACGGGTGCTGGCCGAGCCGAACATCATGGCCATCAGCGGCCAGTCGGCCAGCTTTCTGTCGGGCGGCAAGATCTTCATCCCGGTGGCCCAGGCGCGCGAGGCCGGCGGCTCGACTGTCACCCTGGAAGAGAAGGAATTCGGGGTCGGGCTGAAGTTCTCGCCGACGGTGCTGGGCGGCTCGCGCATCAACCTCAAGCTGGTGTCGGAAGTGTCGGAGCTGGCGCAAAGCGGTTCGCCCTTCACCACCAATGGCGGCGTGACCTCGGTGCTGCCGTCGATTACCACGCGCCGGGTCGATACCACCGTGCAGTTGAACGATGGCCAGAGCTTCGCCATCGCTGGCCTGATCCGCAACAACGTGACCGAAACCCTGTCGCGCTTTCCGGGCCTGGGCGACATTCCGGTACTCGGCGCGCTGTTTCGCTCGACCGAATTCCAGAAGGACCAGACCGAGCTCATTTTCATCATCACGCCGCGCCTGGTCAAGCCGGCCGGCGCGCTGGCGGCGCCGACCGACAACCACGTGCCGGGCGAGCGCGCCGACCTGATTTTCATGGGCAAGACCGAAGGCAAGGCAGAGAGCAAATTCGCCCCCGCCAACCGCAAATAAGGAGAGCGCCATGCACAAACTGATGATCTGCACCGCATTGGCCGCGCTGGCCGGCTGCGCCAGCGCCCCCGCCTACGACGCGCGCTTCGGCGACGCCGTGCGCCAGGCGCGCAGCGCCATGACGGCCGACCCGCAGGCCGGCGCCCGGCCCGACCCCGCAGCCGGCATCGACGGCCAGGCCGCGCGCGAAGCCATGGCGCGCTACCACGACAGCTTCAAGACGCCACCACCGGTCATCACGGTGATTAACGCCGGCGGCCCCGCCGCCCGGTGAAGCATCCGGCGGCGGCCACGGGGCCGCCGCCGGCGCAGTACCCCGCCCGCAGGGGCGGGCATGTTTGCCCATCCATCTCAATCGAAAGGGTCACAAAATGAACGCTTTTTTGAAAACGATAAGCCAGTCGGTCCAATCCTTCGCCCGCGACGACGAAGGCGCCCAGGTCGTCGAGTACGCGCTGATCATCGCGGTCGTCTCGATCATCCTGGTGGTGGCGCTGCGTAACCTGACCGGCGCCGACTTCAGCGGCTTCATTACCCGCGTCGGCACCTGCCTGACCGGCGGCACCTGCGCTTGAGCACCTCCCGCCCCCACTCCAACCAACGCCATTGAAAGGTCCCTACCATGAACACCATGCTCAACACCGCAAGCGGCAAACTGCGCACTTTTCTGCGCGACGATGAAGGCGCCCAGGTGGTCGAATACGCGCTGATCATCGCGGTCGTCTCGATCATCCTGGTGGTCGCGCTGCGCAACCTGACCGGCGCCGACTTCAGCGGCTTCATCACCCGCGTCGGCAACTGCCTGACCGGCACCTCCTGCGCCTAAGCCCAGCCGACGGGCCACGGCCTGCCGCTGCCCGTCATTTTTCGGATAAAAACCATGATCCCGCACACGCGATACGCCGTTCACCAGCGCCAGCCTGGTGCGGTGATCCTGACGGTCTGCTTCCTGCTGTTTTTCCTGCTGGGGTTTGTCGCCATCGCCTTCGACCTGGGGCGCCTGTTCATCGTCAAGACCGAGCTGCAGACCGCCATGGACAGCTGCGCGCTGGCGGCAGCCCAGGAGCTCGACGGCCAGTCCGGATCGCTGGCGCGCGCGCGCCGCGCCGGCACGACTGCGGCCAACCTGAACCGGGTTAACCTGCAATCGGCCAACTGGGATGGCCAGGGCCAGTTTCCCGACACCGGCATCAGCTTCCGCGACGCGGCCTACACGCCCACCGGCACGCCGGCCAGCGCGCGCTACGCGCAGTGCGAACACCGCCAGAATGGCGTGAGAATGTGGCTCCTGCATGCGCTGGGGGCCTTTACCGGCAATAGCGCCGCCCATCCGGCCACGCGCGCGGTACTGGCCAGCGCGGTCGCCACGCGCGGCAGCGCGCAGAGCACCTGCCCGATCCCGGTGGCGGTCAAGGCCAGGATCGGCGGCAGCGCCTCCAACAACTATGGATTTCTGATCGGCGAATGGATCACCGTGTTCGACAAGGGCGGCGCGGCGGCAGCGGCCGGCGAAATGGGCTGGTATAACCTCGACGGCAGCAACAGCGCCAGCGAAACGGCCGCCGAACTAGCCGAGGGAGGCTACTGCGGCACGCGCCTGGGCGACACGCTCGGCACGCCGGGCGCGCAGACCAGCGTCGACCGCCCATGGAACTTCCGCTTCGGGGTCTACAAGAACAGCGACTCGCCCAGCCTGAACCATCCCGACCAGAGCGGCTATGCGTACACCAGCGCCAACTGGAAGAATACGGTGCCGCAGAACGCCTTTGCCGGCACCCCGGCGGCCGGCTCGCACGCCAGCGCGCAAAACTACGTCACCAAGCGCGCCGCTTACGCCTCGCTGGCCGACACCGGCACCAATATCAAGACCGGTTCGCAGATCGCCTTTGGCGACACCAACCGCCTGAACAGCTTTCAGAAGCTGGCCACGCCGGGCGCCTCCGGCCAGCATCGCCAGTTCGGCACCAACCGGCGCCTGGTGATCGTCCCGGTGATCAATGGCGCGTCCCAGGTGACCGATTTCGTGTGCATGTTCATGCTGCATCCATTGAGCGGCCCCAACGACCCGGCCAGGCTGGAATACCGCGGCCTGGCCGGAATCGCGAGCTCGCCCTGCGCACCGGCCGGCACGCCGGGCGGCGCCAGCGGGCCGCTGGTGCCGGTACTGGTGAGGTAAGCGCCATGACCATCAGACACCGTCAACAAGGCGTGGCCCTGGTCGAATTCGCGTTCGTGCTGCCGCTGCTGCTGATCGTCTCGCTGCTGTGCGCCGAACTCGGACGCGCCGTGTACCGCTACAACAGCACCGCCAAGACCGTGCGCGACGCGGTGCGCTACCTGGCGGTGCAGACGCCCGGCACCCATGTGGCCGAGGCGCGCAACCTGATCCTGTACGGGAACGTGGCCGGCAGCGGCGCCCTGCTCGACCCGGCCCTGACCGCCGCCAACGTGCCCGCGCCGACCTGGCAGACAGCCGGCAGCGACCCGCTCATGAACACCGTCACGATCCGCGTGTCGGGCTACCAGTTCCGGCCGATGATGGCGAACATGTTCGGCGCCAGGTTCTCGGTCATTACCTTCAACGACATCAGCGCCACCATGCGCAGCCCATTATGAAACCCATTCCACGCGGCGCGACCACGATCGAACTGGCCTTCGTGCTGGTGATCTTCTTCATGTTCCTGCTCGGTGCGACCGACATGGCGCGCATGCTGTTTACCTGGAACGCGGCCACCGAGGCCACGCGCGCCGGGGCGCGCTACGCGGTGGTGTGCGCCGACCCGGCCAACAGCGGCCAGGTGCTGCAGAAGATGCGCATGATGGTGCCCGAGATCGGCGCGGTGGCGCTGGCGTGGCAGCCGGCCGGCTGCGACGCCGCCAGCTGCGCCGGGGTCACGCTCACCATCACCAGCCTGCACTACCGCTGGCTCTCGCCCCTGCCCGGGGCGCTGGTGCCGGCGCGCGCGCTGCCCACCTTCAGCACCTACCTGCCGCGCGAAATGATGCGGCGCGACCCCAACAACGCGCTGATTTGCCAATAAACGCAACCTGAGGAACCCGCCATGAAAGTCGCCCTCGTATCGCCCGACAAAACCCGCCTCACCGAGATCGGCCAGCTGCTGCAGGCCGGCGCGCACGCGGTCAGCGCCACCGCCGGCGGCGCCGCCGACCTGGCGGCGCTGGCCGAGCGCGAACAGCCCGACCTGCTGCTGGTCGACGGCTGTTCGGACGCCGCCGGCCTGGCCGCCATCGCCGCCGTCACCGCCCGCCATCCGGCCATGGCGGTGGTGCTGCTGTGCGCCGCCTGCTCGCCCGATTTCCTGATCAACGCCATGCGCGCCGGGGTGCGCGAGGTGCTGCCCGCGCCGCTCGCGCCGGCCGAACTGGAGGCGGCGCTCGCGCGGGTCGGCGCCAAGCTGCGCGGCGCCCGCGCGCACAGCGAGGGCAAGGTGCTCGCCTTCATCGCCTGCAAGGGCGGCAGCGGCGCGACATTCCTGGCCACCAGCATGAGCCTCCAGCTGGCGCGCACCAGTTCCGTGCTGCTGGTCGACCTGAACCTGCAGTTCGGCGACGCCCTCGCCTTCGTGCACGAAGGCCGCGCGCCCTCGACCCTGGCCGACGTGGCGCGCGCGATCGCGCGCCTGGACGCCTCGTTCCTGGCGGCCAGCACGGTCAAGGTGGCGCCCAATTTCAGCATCCTGGCCGCGCCCGAGGACCATGCGCAGGCGGCCGAGATCAGCGCCGCCCATGTCGATGCGGTGCTGGCGCTGGCGGTGCAGCATTACGATTACGTGGTGCTCGATATCGGCCGCCCGGTCACCACCCTGAGCATCAAGGCGCTCGATCGCGCGCACCGCATCTATCCGGTGCTGCAGGCCGGATTGAGCTCGATCCGCAACGCCAAGAAAATGCTGGCCATTTTCAAGTCGCTCGATTACAGCGCCGACAAGATTGAACCGATCATCAACCGCTTCGAGCGCAAGGGCCAGATCGGCGTGGCGGACGTGGAACGGGCGCTGGGCAAGTTCGCGCTTCACACGGTGTCCAACTCGTACCGGCAGATCACGGCCGCCATCGACCATGGCGAGCCGTTGACGATCAGCGCGCGCGCCAATCCGGTGCTGCACGACGTGGCCGACCTGGCCGAGGCGCTGACGGCGCTGCCGCAGGCCGCCCGCACAGCGCAGGAGCGCGCGCCTTCGCGCCTGCTGGCGCGCCTGTTCGGACGCCTGTCCGGACGCTCGTCCCGGCCTCATCCTGGAGAATCCCATGTCCTTCCGTGAACAACTCAATGCCATCGACGGCCAGGCCGACCTGCGCGTGAGCGCGCTTGGCGCGAGCGACGACTACCACGCCATCAAGGGGCGGATTCACCTGAAACTGCTCGACAAGTTCGACCTGGCCGCGCTCGAAGCGCTGCCGGGGCCGATGCTGCGCGCCGAGATCGCGGTGATGGCCGAACGCCTGCTCGACGAAGAGCAGGCCGCCATCAACGAAGCGGAACGGCGCTCGCTGATCCGCGACATCCAGCACGAGATGCTCGGCTTCGGCCCGCTCGAACTGCTGATGGCCGATCCGACCGTCTCCGATATCCTGGTCAACAGCTACAACCGCATTTTCGTGGAACGCCGCGGCCGCCTGGAACTGAGCACGGTGCGCTTCACCGACGAAAAGCACCTGCTGCGCATCATCGACAAGATCGTCTCGCTGGTGGGGCGCCGCATCGACGAGTCGAGCCCGATGGTCGACGCGCGCCTGCCCGACGGCTCGCGCGTGAACGCGGTGATCGCACCGGTGGCGCTGGACGGCCCGATGATGTCGATCCGCCGCTTCGCCCACATTCCGCTCAAGATGGAGAACCTGATCCACGACCTGCACAGCCTCACGCCCGACATGGCGACCGTGCTCGAAGGCCTGTGCAAGTCCAAGGTCAACATGATCATCGCCGGCGGCACCGGGGCCGGCAAGACCACCCTGCTCAACATTCTGTCCGGCTTCATTCCGCCGGCCGAACGCATCGTCACCATCGAAGACGCGGCCGAACTGCAGCTGCAGCAGCCGCACGTGGTGCGCATGGAGACGCGCCCGGCCAACATCGAAGGCAAGGGAGAAATCACCCAGCGCGCGCTGGTGCGCAATGCGCTGCGCATGCGTCCGGACCGGATCATCATCGGCGAGGTGCGCGGGGCCGAGGCGGTCGACATGCTGCAGGCGATGAACACGGGCCACGACGGCTCGCTCACCACGATCCACGCCAACAATCCGCGCGACGCGCTCTCGCGCCTGGAAAACATGATCGGCATGGCCAACCTGAACCTGCCGCACAAGGCGGCGCGCCAGCAGATCGCCTCGGCCATCACGGTGGTGGTGCAGGGCCTGCGCCTGATCGACGGCCGCCGCAAGATCACCAGCATCCAGGAGATCACCGGCATGGAAGGCGACATCATCACCATGCAGGAGATCTTCGCCTTCCGCCAGACCGGGGTCGGGGCCGACGGCGCGGTCGAAGGCTACTTCCAGGCCAGCGGCGTGCGCCCCAAGTTCAGCGAGCGCCTGCGCGCCTTCGGCGTGACCCTGCCCGACGCCATGTTCGACAGCACCCGCCGCTACCAATAGGAGGCCAGCATGCTCTCTCAATCCCATGGCCCCTTGTCGCCGCTGCTGTCGGTGCTGGTCTTCGTCGCGGTGGTGCTGCTGTTCGAAGGCCTGTACCTGATCTGGAAGACCTACAAGGGACCGCAGGCCAGGAAGATCGAACAGCGCCTCAACGCCCTGTCGGCGGCCGGCGACGGCTCGTCCCAGTCGCACCTGCTGCGCGAACGCATGATGAGCGAGCTGCCGCCGTTCCAGCGTTTTTTGCTGCGCCTGCCGCGCGCCCACCAGCTGGACCGCTACCTGCTGCAGGCGAACCTGAACTGGACCGTCGCCAAGCTGCTGCTGGGCTGCGTGGCGCTGGCGGCGGCCGGCTTCCTGCTGGTCACAAGCCTGCTGCACCAGCCCTTCCTGGCCGGCGCCATGGCCGCCGGCGTGCTGGCCTGGCTGCCGCTGGCCTGGGTGCAGCGGCGCCGCCGGCGGCGCCTGGCCAGGCTCGAACAGCAGCTGCCCGACGCGCTCGACCTGCTGGCGCGGGCCCTGCGCGCCGGCCACGCCTTCGGAGCCGGCCTGCAGATGATCGGCGAAGAGATGCTTGATCCGATCGCCGCCGAATTCCGCCTGGTGCATGACGAGATCAACTTCGGCGTCTCGCTGGAACAGGCGCTGGGCAACCTGAGCGTGCGCGCGCCGATTACCGACCTGCGCTACTTCGTGGTGGCGGTGCTGATCCAGCGCGATTCGGGCGGCAACCTGACCGAGGTACTGGGCAACCTGAGCCGCCTGATCCGCCAGCGCCTGAAACTGTTCTGGCATGTGCGCGTGCTCTCGGCCGAGGGCCGCATGTCGGCCTGGCTGCTGTCGCTGCTGCCGTTCGCCATCGGTGGCCTCATGAGCGTGTTCAATCCGGCCTTCATGGCGCCCTTGTGGACCGACCCGATGGGCCAGAACCTGGTGCGCGGCATGCTGTTTTCGATGGCGCTCGGCGTGCTGCTGCTGCGTCACATCATCCGTATCCGTATCTGATTTTTTCTGGGGAGATCATCATGTTCGTGCTCGCTGTCCTGGTTTGCCTGGCCGTTAGCGCCGCCATCGCCGGCCTGTTCATGCTGTTTGTACCGAGCCGCCTGCTGCGGCGCCTGGACGCCATCGGCAACCCGGCCGCAGCCACCGACTGGAGCGCCACGGTGGCGCAGGCGGTCGGCCCGTTCGCGCGCGTGCTGGCGCCGTCCGGCGACTGGGAAAGCTCGCCCCTGCGCCTGCGCTTCATCAATGCCGGCATCCGCCATCCCGACGCGCGCCTGATCTACTTTGGCCTCAAGACCGTGCTGCCGCTGGTGTTTGCCGGCGCCACCTGGCTGCTCCTGCGCGCCTTGACCGGCATGGATGACATGACGGTGCTGATGAACCTGGGGATCGCCGCGCTGCTTGGCTGCTATTCTCCCAACCTGGCGCTGTGGCTGCGCCTGCGCGAGCGCAAGCGCGAGATTTTCGAGCGCTTTCCCGACGCGGCCGACCTGATGCTGGTGTGCGTGGAAGCGGGCCTGGGACTGGACGCGGCCCTGATCCGGGTGGCCGACGAAATGGGCATGAGCAGCCGCGCGCTGGCCGAGGAACTGCACCTGACCAACCTGGAGATGCGGGCCGGCGCCAGCCGCGCGCAGTCG
This sequence comes from Massilia aquatica, assembly GCF_011682045.1. Lineage (GTDB taxonomy): Bacteria > Pseudomonadota > Gammaproteobacteria > Burkholderiales > Burkholderiaceae_D > Telluria_A > Telluria_A aquatica. The sequence goes on from NZ_VVIW01000004.1 coordinate 176,132, forward strand.
CTGCGCAACCTGGCGCTGCGCACCGGCATCGAGGAAGTCGGCACCTTCGCCACCATGCTGGCGCAGTCGGACAAATTCGGCACCAGCATCGGCGAATCGCTGCGGGTGTTTTCGGAAGACCTGCGCCACAAGCGCCAAGTGCGCGCCGAGGAACACGCGGCCAGGGTGCCGACCAAGATGCTCATTCCACTGGCCCTGTTCATTTTCCCGGCGATTATCATGGTGGTGCTGGGACCGGCGATGATCATCATCGTGCGCACCATCATGCCGGTACTTAGTAGCCAGTGATGCGCTCCGGCCGCTGCCCGCTTTTTCCGGGTTCGGCCAGGCCGTGGCGGATCGCGTACACGTACATGCCGAGCCGGTTGGGCACATCGAGCTTGCGGTAGATCGAACTGAGATGGTTGCGCAAGGTGTGCTCGGAGATGAACAGGCGCTGCGCCACCTCGTGGTTGGCGCTGCCGCTGTGTTCGACGGCGGCGCTGACGATGGCGCGTTCGCGCGCAGTCAGGGCGGCGTGTTTTTCGGCCGGCGGATCGGCGCGCAGCGCGCGGCGCCAGCCCAGCATCTGGCCGAACACGCGGTCCATGGTGCCGGCGTCGAACCACAGTTCGCCGCGGTGGATCTTGGCGATGGCCTTGATGACCTGGTCGGCCGTGACTTCCTTGTGCAGGACGCCGCGCGCGCCGCGCCGCACCGCCAGGTCGAGCAGCTCGGGGTCGTGCGCGGCGGTCAGCACCAGCGCGCGCGAGACGCCGTTGGCGAGCAGCTCGGGCAGGAATTCGACGGTGGACACACCGCCCAGGTCGAGGTCGAGCAGGATCACGTCCGGCGCCAGTTGCGCGGCGCCCGCCAGCGCCTCGTCGCAGGTGCGCGCCGTGCCCACCACCGCCATGCGCGGGCGTTCGGCGTCGACCAGGGTTTGCAGGCCCCACAGCATGGTCTGGTGGTCTTCGACCAGCATCACTTTAACGGTGTCGTGCGCTTCACTTTTCATAATGGGATCTCCACGGTGACAATGGTTTCGTTGGCGCTGTGGTGGTGGACCACGGCGGCGCCACCGAGAGCGGCGGCGCGCTCGCTCAGGGAACGCGGCTGGAACGCCGGCGGCGCGGCGCCGTCGTGCGGGTTGATGATGTCGATGCGCAGCATGGCGCCGGCGCAGCGCAGCGCCACGGTGGCGGTGGCGGCACTGGTATGGCGGCACACGTTGCTGATGCCTTCGCGGACGATCTGCAGCACTTCCGCGCCAAGCCGGTCGCCCAGCGCGAGATCCGGCGCGGCGTCGATGCGGATCTCGACCGCGTAGGCGGCCATCGCTTGCGCCGCCTGGCGCCGCAGCGCGGCCAGGAACATGGCGTCGCCGGCGCCGGGCGTGGCGCAGGCGCGCTGGGTGTCGTCGCGCAACTGGGCGATGACCTCGGCCGCCATGCTTACCAGCCGGTCGAGATCGGGCGCGAGCGGATTGCCGGGGGCGGCCTTGCGGCACAGCGCGACCAGGCCAAGCTGCAGGCCGATATAGGACTGGATTGCGGTGTCGTGCAGGTCGAGCGCGATCTTCTTGCGCTCCAGGGCGGCGGCGTCGGAGGCGATGCGGTCGAGCAGGTCGATGCGCTCGATGGCGCGCAGTCCCTGCTCGGCGATGCGCGCCAAAAACAGGGCGTCGCCGCGGCCCAGGTGGCGCGTGCCGGCGGCCACGATGATGCGGCCCTGCGCGCGCCCGAAGCTCACCGGGACGCTGATGAAGGAGGCCGCACCCAGCAGCTCGGCCAGTTCGCCCAGGCTGGCGCGCGCCTGCGCGCTCCAGGCGGCGCTGTCGTCGGCGTAACTGAGCGCACAGCCGCCAAACGCGCGCCACCCGCGCACATACAAAAAGACATCGGTGCGCGCTTCGGGCAGCATGGCGCGCGCCAGGGCGGCGTCGAGCGGGATGGCGGGGACCACGTCGGGGCTGCCGGCCCGCACCGCGCGCAGCGCGTACACGCCGCGCTCTTGCCCTTGCTCAGGGTCGGCGAGCAGCATCAGGCAGCTGTCGGCCATGAAGAAGGCGCGCACCCGCTCCAGCGCGGCGGTCATGCTGCGTTCGATGCCGAAGCGCGGGTTGGCCACCTGGTTCAATTCGCGCAGCAAGGCCTGGCGGCGCGCCGCCAGGATATGCAGTTCGCCCAGTTGCGCGATCACGCGCCCGAACGCAAGCAGCACCACCGCGCGCAGCAGCACCCGGCCCGGCGCCACGTCGGGCAGCGTGATGAGGGCGGCCAGGTAGTACAGCAGGACCGTGGCGATGGTCACGCGCCCCCCTTCGGCCAGGCCATAGCGCAGCGAGGCGACCACGATGGCGAAAAACAGGAACACCAGCGGGAAGATGTCGGCCTGGCCGACGGCGGCCACCACCGCCGCCGACACGGCCACGTCGAGCCGGTGGCGCAGCTTGCCGCGGGTCCAGCGCGGCTGGCACTGGGGGCACAGGTAGACCGCCGCGCACAGCACGGCGTAGGCCGACAGGACCATCAGCGCGGTGAGGTTGGCCGAGCCGCGGCCGGCGTGGTCGAGGATCGCGACCAGGACGGCGGAGACGGTCAACACCAGGCGGATGCGCGCGACCAGCTGGCTGTAGGCCACGTCGGACTGGGCCGCCGCGCAGGCCGCGTCCTTGTCCAGGGGGGTGTCCGCCATTACCATCGTCGTCGCTTCCGTTCGCCGCCACGTCATCCTGCCTGCCGCCGCCCGCCAACGGCGCCGGACCGATGTTGCTGCTGTTGCAAATAGATTATTGATTGTAGGTTGTTACTTTTGCGCGCCCATGACGCGTGTCACAGCATCGGTCCATGCAGAATGGAGTCAAGCGTTGCGAAAAATCGTTGCGGCAATAAAAAACCCCGCCATCACCAGGATGTACGGGGTTTCTTGTCAGCGGAACCGGCCGCATTGCGGCCAACTCTGTAACTATTGCAAATTCAACTCAGACGTTGAACAGGAAGTTCAGCACATCGCCATCCTTGACCACATATTCCTTGCCCTCGGCGCGCATCTTGCCCGCTTCCTTGGAGCCCGCTTCGCCCTTGTAGGCGACATAGTCGTCGTAGGCGATGGTTTGCGCGCGGATGAAGCCGCGTTCGAAGTCGGTGTGGATCACGCCGGCCGCTTGCGGCGCGGTATCGCCCACATGGATGGTCCAGGCGCGCACTTCCTTCACACCGGCGGTGAAGTAGGTTTGCAGGCCGAGCAGCTTGTAGGCAGCGCGGATCAGGCGGTCCAGGCCCGGCTCCTGCATGCCCATGTCGGCCAGGAAAGCGCCTTTGTCGGCATCGTCGAGGTCGGCGATTTCGGCTTCGATGGCGGCGCAGATGGCCACGATCGGTGCGTTCTGCGACTTGGCGTAGGCGGTCAGCTGGTCAAGCAGCGGGTTGTTCACAAAACCGGTGTCGGACACGTTGGCCACGTACATGGCCGGCTTGGCGGTGATCAGGCACAGCGGCTTGATCAGCAGCATCTCGTCGGCGTCCAGGCCCATCGCGCGCACCGGCTTGGCGTCGTTCAGGAACGGCATCATGCGTTCCATCAGCGCGACCAGCTTGGCGGCATCCTTGTCGCCGGAACGGGCTTTCTTGTTCTCGCGGTGGATGGCTTTTTCGACGGTGCCCATGTCGGCCAGCGCCAGCTCGGTCTGGATGACTTCGATGTCGTCCAGCGGGCTGACCTTGCCGGCCACGTGGATCACGTTGTCGTCTTCGAAGCAGCGCACCACGTTGACGATGGCGTCGGTTTCGCGGATGTGCGACAGGAACTGGTTGCCCAGGCCCTCGCCCTTCGAGGCACCGGCGACCAGGCCGGCGATGTCGACGAATTCGACGATGGCGTTGACCATGCGTTCCGGCTTGACGATATCGGACAGCGCAGCCATGCGCGGGTCCGGCACCTCGACCACGCCGACGTTCGGCTCGATCGTGCAGAACGGATAGTTTTCAGCCGGAATGCCGGCTTTGGTCAGGGCGTTGAAGAGGGTGGACTTGCCGACGTTAGGCAGGCCGACGATGCCGCATTGGAGACTCATGGGAAGACTTTCTAGTTCGATGGACGAGGGGCGCTCAAACACGCAAGCCCCAAAACCCCATATTGTAACCTTGGACGGGGCCGGGGGCCGTAAAAACCGGGTTTGGGCTTGCCATGCCCGCGAGGCACACGCCGATCCGGGCATGCGCAAGCAGGCCTGGCCACTCTCCGGCGCCAGGCCTTTGACCGTGTTGCTTTCTAGAACGCCCGGATACGCGACAGGTCGGGCCGCTCGACAAACGCGGCGAACTCGTCGCGCAGGCGCTGGCCCTGCCCGATCGCCTGCTGCCAGTGGCGGATGCGTGCGTCGTGGTCCAGTCCGTAATAGGTGAAATCCTTACGATCGAGTAGTTTGCCGCGCGGCAGGGTGGCGAGGAACTGCGCCGTTGGCGCGACCAGCAGCACGTTATCTAACCAGCCGCGCCGGGGTCCGCGCGCCATGCGCCGCCACGGCATCGCCTTGTCCAGCCAGCCCGGCACGATGTGCTCGCTGAAGTGCGGGTACAGCACGAGTTCGCCTGGCGCCAGATTCGAGTACGGCAGCGCCAGGTGATAGTCGACCAGCCCGCCATCCCAGTAGGCGCCGGGCGGGGCGCCGGCGATATTGCGCACCGGCTGCATCAGCATCGGCAAGGTGCCGGAGGCGAGCAGGGCGTCGACCAGGTTGGCGCTGTCGAGCGTGGCGAAATGGGTGGTGAAGCTGTCGAAGCCGGGTGCCATCCAGGCCGGGGCGCCGCGCGCGTCGCTGACGATGACCCGTTCGGCCATCCGTGACAGGCCGGCGCGCGAGGCCAGGTTGAGCAGCGCGGCGGCGGCGAAACCGGTCGCTTCGGCGCGCCGGTGCGCCGGCGCGGCCAGCGAACCCCGTCCGCGCGCCGCGATCACATGCAGGCGGTGGTGAGGGTGAGCGGTCACTTGCGCTTCGTGGCCGCCGACCAGCTCTTGCAACAGCTTGCGGCAGACGCTGTCGATTTCCTTTGGTGACGGCTTGGCGGTGTAGCGCTGGCCGCAGTACAGCTCGCCCAGCCTGGCGAAGGCGGCGACCGGATCGGCCTGGCAGGCGGCGGCCATGCGCCAGGCGCCGATCGAGGCGCCGATCAGGGCGCGCTCGCGCGGCGACTGCGCGAACCAGTGGCCGAACAGCCATTGGTCGAGCGCCTGGAAAATCAGGCCCTTGGGGCCGCCGGCGGCGGCGGGAACGACGGCAATGTCGCGCGCGCGCAGGCCGTGCTGGCGGATGTGGGCCAGCGCGTGCGGGCCGGCGTGGAAGGAAAGTGCGTGCATGGTGCGATTATGGCGATAAGTAGGATGGCGCGGCAAGTCGTAGCGCGACCTGAATGGGTTCAGAGCATGGTTCGCTGAATGATCGACTGCTTCCAACCGCCATTCTCCATAGCAAGATGGTCACGCGTATGCACCGCTCTGCATCATGTCAAGCAATCCCGCCACCCGAGCACGATTGCGGCAGGTCAAATCCGGCCGGAAGCGCCTGCGTAACATGGTCCGCTGATGTCTCATCCGGAGCCCTTCATGCCCACTTGCCTTGCCGCAGTATTGAGCGCCCTCCTCCTCCTTGCCAACACCAGCGCAGCCGCCGCCCCCGCCGCCGATACCGGCACCGATCCTTCGATCGTGATCGACAAATACCTCCAGCATTATGTGGTCGAGACCGACGGCAGCTACCGCCTCACGGTCGACAACGTCAAGACCCTCGTGCTGGCACGCGCGGTACAGGCGCACAGCCAGTACGTGATCAGCTACAACGCCGGCCTGGACGAACTGGGCGAGGTGCAGGCCTTCACCATCAAGCCGGACGGCCGGCGCATCGCGGCGTTGCCGCAACAGGTCAACGACCGGAGCGACCCGGCCGCGAGCGACGCACCCATGTTCCAGGACGCGCGCCTGAAAATCATCACCTTTTCCGAGGTCGCCGCGGGCGACCAGGTGGCCATCCGTTACGTCCTCACGCGCAAGAAGGCCTTGTTTCCCGGGCACTTCGAGGATTTGTCCTCGTCGCAGTTTTACGCGAGCAAGCAGTTTCACCTGATCTACGACATGCCGGCGTCGATGACCTTGTATGCCGATGCGGCCGGCTTCGCAGCGCTGCCGGCAACGAGCGCAGCGGGACGCCAGGTCTACCAATGGAACTATGTCAGCGGGCCGAACCGGCGCATCGAGTCGGACTCGGTCAGCTATCTCGATTACGGCAAGCGGCTGGCGGTGTCGACCTTTCCCAACTACGCCGCCCTGGCGCGCGCCTATCATGCCCGCGTAAAAACGCAGGCGGCAGTCACGCCGGCCATCGCCGCGCTGGCGCGCGAAGTGACGGCCGGCATCGACACCCCGCGCGCCAAAGCGCTGGCGCTGTCGGAATGGGTGCGCCGTCAGATCCGCCACGTGGCCGTGCCCGTCGGCGCCGGCGGCGTGGTGCCCCATGCGGCCGCCACCGTGCTGGAGAATCGCTACGGCAACGCCAGGGACCACGCGATCCTGCTCGAAGCGCTGCTCGGCGCGGCCGGCATCGACAGCGGCGCCGCGCTGGTCAACGCCAGCAATGCCTACCGCCTGCCGGATGCGCCCACCCTGGGCATCTTGAATCACGTGATCACGCATATTCCGGCGCTCGCGCTGTTTCTCGATGCCAGTTCGGATGCGGTCGAGGCCGGCTATCTGCCATCCGCCCTGCTCGGCAAACCGGTGCTGCTGGCCGCGACCGGCAAGCTGGCGCACACGCCCTCGATGCAGCCCGAGGTCAACCGCATGCTGGCGCGCGTCGAGATCGGGCGCAACGGGCGCGGCGTGCTGGAGGTGGTGCGCACGGCCGGCGGCGCGCTGGCCGAAGCGTACCGCCAGGCGGTGCGCGACACGGCGCCGGCCGAGCGCGCGCGCTTCGTCGAGCGCATGCTCGAAGCGCTGGGCCAGCACGGCGACGGCAGTTTCGATGCCGGCCTGCTCGATGGCGCGGGCGACGAGTACCGGATGGGGTTTGCGGGCGTGAGCGACAACCTGGCCGACCTGCCGGGGCCGGCCGGCGTGGCAACCAGCTTCAATTTCTGGGGCGGAACGGGCGAATCGGTCGACGCCATGGCGGAGGAAACAAGGCGCACCCAGGACTTCATCTGTCCCGCGCTCGATAGCGCCGACGAGACCGTGATCACCTTCGCGCCCGGCATCCGCATCGTGGCGCTGCCGAAAGCGCTGTCGCTGAACCAGGCCGGGCTGTCGTACCAGGCCAGCTATGCGCGCCAGGGCAAGCGGGTGCTGGTCACGCGCAGCCTGCGTTTTCGCCATGCCGGCCGCACCTGCACGCCGGCCGACTACCTGCGCATGCGCGCGCCGCTCGAACGCATGCAGCGCGACCTGCGCAGCCGGATCATGGTCAAAACCGGCTAAAAATCGGCATCAGGCGGTATGCAGCTGCATCGTCGCGATATCGAACTTGCCTTCGACCGCCAGCGGCAGGATGCGCAGGCTCTTGTCGATGGTCTCCTCGATCAGGATCTGCTCTTCCTTGCGTGGCCGGTGCAGCACGAAGTCGGCCACCGGCTGCTGCGAACCGAGGGTGCGCGGATGGCCGATGCCGATGCGCAAGCGCCAGTAATCCTGGGTGCCGAGCGAGGCGGTGATGCTCTTGAGGCCGTTATGTCCGCCGCTGGAGCCGCCCTTTTTCATCTTGACCACGCCGGGCGCCAGGTCGAGCTCGTCGTGCACGACCAGTACCTCGTCGGGAACGATCTTGTAAAAACGCGCCAGCGCGCCCACCGATTGCCCGGACAGGTTCATGAAGGTTTGCGGTTCGAGCAAAAACACTTCCTGGCCGGCGATCATGGTTTTCGCCACGAAGGCATTGAAGCGCGACTCGCGTTGCAAGCGGCAGCCAGGCAGGCTGTTGGCGAGCTGGTCGATTAGCCAGAAACCGGCGTTGTGGCGGGTCTGTTGGTACTCGGGGCCGGGGTTGCCGAGGCCGACGATCAGGCGAATGGGCATGGTGTTTTACTCAACATAGTGGAGTCTAAGGATAACAGACGATAAAAAACCCGCTGGACGCGAGCCCAAGCGGGTTGTTCTTCAACACGCCGCTTGCGCGGCGCGCGAATGATTACTTCTTGCCCTTGCCTTTGGCAGGAGCAGCGGCAGGTGCCGCTTCGGCAGCAGCAGCGGCAGCGTCAGCTTCAGCCGACACGTGGCCAGCTGGAACGGCAGCGGTAGCAACGGTTGGGTTCTTGCCGTGGGTGATCGCGGTCACGCCTTTTGGCAGGACCAGGTCAGCAACGTGGATCGAATGGCCAACGTCGATGTTGGTCAGGTCAACGGTGATGAACTCTGGCAGGTCGGTTGCCAGGCACGACACTTCCAACTCTTGCAGCACGTGCGAAACGATCGCGCCGTGCAATTTGACTGCTGGCGAGACGTCGGCGTTGACGAAGTGCAGGGCGATTTTCTTGTGCAGCTTGCTGTTGGCATCGACGCGCTGGAAGTCAGCGTGCAGGACCAATTGCTTAAATGCGTGCATCTGGAAGTCGCGCAGCAGCACTGGCTGGGTCTTGCCGTCGATTTCCATTTCCAGGACCGAACCGTGGAACGCTTCTTTTTTCAGTGCGTGGTACAGCGCGTTGCCGTCCAGTTGGATCATGACCGGGGCGTCAGCGCCACCGTAGATGATACCTGGGGTTTGACCAGCGATACGCAGGCGGCGGCTCGCTCCGGACCCCTGCAAAGTGCGATTGAATGCGATAACTTTCATGTGTTGCTCCAAAATGTGCGGGGCTTGATTGCCCTGCGGTGTGAGCGCCCCCGCGACCAGGGGTACTCGAAAACGGTCACGCTGGCGTGGCCGGAAAAATGGGTACTGAAATAAACTTCAGGGTGGCAGGGCCGGAAGCTGCGTGCTCCCGCCTTGCCACCCTGTGAATCGGGTACTTGCGCTGACTGGTTTAGTCGCGCAGTTCAGTCAATGAACAAGGACATCACCGAATCGCCCTTGCTGATCCGCTTGAACGTTTCAGCGAGCAGCGGTGCGCAGGTCAGCTGGCGAATCTTGTCGCAGGCCAGGCCGGCGGCCGACAGCGGAATCGTGTCGGTGACCACCAGTTCGTCCAGCGGCGAGGCCGAAATGCGGTCGATCGCAGGACCGGACAGCACCGGGTGCGTGCAATACGCCACCACTTTCTTGGCGCCGCGCTCCTTGAGCACTTCGGCGGCCTTGGTCAGGGTGCCGGCGGTGTCGACCATGTCATCCATGATGACGCAGTTACGGCCTTCGACTTCACCGATGATGTTCATCACTTCCGACACGTTCGCCTTCGGGCGGCGCTTGTCGATGATGGCCAGGTCGCAGCCGAGGCGTTTTGCCAGGGCGCGCGCGCGCACCACGCCGCCGACGTCCGGCGAGACCACCAGCAGGTCGTCGTAGTTGCGTTTTTGCAGGTCGCCCAGCAGGATCGGGGAAGCGTAAATATTGTCAACCGGGATATCGAAGAAGCCCTGGATCTGGTCTGCGTGCAGATCCATGATCAGGACGCGTTCGACGCCGGCTTTTTCGAGCATGTTGGCCACCACCTTGGCCGAAATGGCCACGCGCGCCGAACGCGGACGACGGTCCTGGCGGGCATAACCAAAATAAGGGATTGCTGCGGTGATGCGGCCGGCGGAGGCGCGCTTGAGCGCGTCGACCATCAGGATGATTTCCATCAGGCTGTCGTTGGTCGGTGCGCAGGTCGATTGCAGGACAAAAACGTCTTTACCGCGGACATTCTCGTTGATCTCGACCATGACTTCGCCATCCGAGAACTTGGAGACGACTGCTTTGCCGAGAGGGATGCCGAGATTTTTTGCGACTCCTTCAGCCAGCGCAGGGTTAGCGTTGCCGGTAAAAACCATCAGGTTTTCGTAAGCCATGGGAGTCCCAAGAGGTAAGCGTTGATTTCTTTGAATGATGTCGCCGGACAGAACCGGCCGGCTGACGCTAAGCTAACAAGTGACTCGCGAGAGCGAGGCCACCGAGTCCGCCTGCTGGACGCGCACTTCGCATCGACAGACCAGGCAAAACGAATGGCAGGGGAACAAGGATTCGAACCTTGGTATGCTGGAATCAAAATCCAGTGCCTTAACCAGCTTGGCGATTCCCCTACGCAACTGACTGCTTGTCGTCACACTTGACATTTTATCGTCAAACACAACGCCAGGCCAAATTCTATTCTAAAACCACACTAACTTGCAACACCGAGTTAAGAGGATGATGCATCAGCGCTTTTGCTTTCCATGCCTTCCAGATGCCTGGCACTTGTTGAAGTACCGTGTCGGCTTCCGCTTCGCTGGAAAACGCGCAAAACACACACGCTCCGGAGCCAGTCATTCTAGCATCCCCGTGAGCCGAGAGCCAGTCGATCGCCTGTGCTACCGGCGGGAACAAACTCACTGCCACTGCTTGCAAATCATTTTTCCCGAACCCCTTGAACACTGTGTGTTTTTCGGTGTGTCTGGAAAAGTCCGTTATTCTGACCGGCTCCGTGCTTCTTGTCAACTGTTCCGAGCAAAATATTGCTGCGGTCGGAACCGCGACGCCTGGTTCGATCACCAGATACCAGCAATCGGGGGCCGCCACCGCTTGCAGCGCCTCGCCCACGCCTTCGGCAAAGGCGGTCTGGCCAAAGATGAAAAACGGAATGTCGGCGCCCAGCGGCAAGGCCAGCGCCATCAGTTCTTCGCGGGTGAATCCCGCTTGCCACAGGACGTTGGCGGCCATCAGCGCGGTGGCCGCGTCCGAGGAGCCGCCACCGAGCCCACCACCCATCGGCAGGCGCTTGTCGATGGCGACGTCGAGGCCGGGCGCCGGGGGGCCGTGGCGGCGCTGCCAGGCCGCTTGCAGCAGCACCAGCGCGCGCACGATCAGGTCGCTCTCTTCCGGCACGCCGGGCACCTCGGTGGTGCGGCGGATGCGCCCGTCTGTGCGCAGGTCGAAGTGCAGCAGATCGCCATGGTCGACCATCTGGAACACGGTTTGCAGCAGGTGGTAGCCGTCGGCGCGGCGCCCGTTTACGTGCAGGAACAGATTGAGCTTGGCCGGGGCCGGGCAGTCATGCAGGGACGTGGCACGCATGTCAGCCTTGCGGGTCGATCACGATGCGGATTTCCATCGCTTCCACGGTGGCGCTGGCCACGCGGGCGACGTCGATGCGTTTCGGCATCGGCTTGGCCGCGCCGGAAGCGTCTTGCCAGCTCACGTAGGTCAGGCGCCAGCCGTCGGCGGTGGTGACCGTGTTGGCGGCCGGCGAAGCGGCAAAGCGCTGGCCGTCGGCGCCGGTGGCGTAGCCTTGCAGCCAGTCGCGCAGGCCCGAAACCGGCAGCGACCAGCCCAGCGTTTGCGCGGTCAGGGTGTCGATGTCGCTGGCCACGCGCGGGGCGCGGTCGCCCTGGGTCAGGGTGGCCGACTCGGGCGTGACGGTAATGGTGGCAATGGTCTGGCCCAGCGGCGAGGCGAGGCTGACGTTGACCGCGGCCGGGGTCTGGTTCCAGTTGAACTTGCCGGTCAGGGTCTCGGTCTGGCCATCCTTCTGGTAGTTCACGGTCAGGCGGCCACCCAGCTCGACAGTCTCGCGGTAGGCGGCCACGCTGTCCCTGGACAGGTTGGCGTCGGTGGTGGCGCAGCCGGCCAGCACGGAGGCGAAGGCGAGCAGGAGGAAGCGTTTTTTAAGCATCATGGCAGTCGGGCGGCGTGAGGAAGATGCGCGGCATTATGACCCATCACAGCTTGAGCTGCAGGCGCGCGAGCGTGCTCTTGAGCGTGTCGTTCTTGGGGTCCTTGGCGCGCGCTTCGCGCCACAGCTGCTGGGCGTCGGATTTTTTGCCCTTGTGCCACAGCACTTCGCCCAGGTGCACGGCGATTTCGACATCGTTGCGCAGGGCGTAGGCGCGCCGCAGGTGGGCCTCGGCTTCGTCCAGGTTGCCCAGGCGGTACTGGACCCAGCCCATGCTGTCCATGATGAAGGGATCGGCCGGGGCCATTTTCAGGGCCTTGTCGATCAGCGCCAGCGCTTCGTCCAGGCGCACACTGCGTTCGGCCAGCGAGTAGCCCAGCGCGTTGTAGGCGTGGTGGTTGTCGGGCGCGAGCTGCATGACCTGGCGCAGGTTCTTTTCCATCACCTCGACCTTGCCCATTTTTTCAGCCAGCAGGGCAAAATCGTACAGCAGGTCGGGATTGCCCGGCAATTGGGCGACGCCCTGCTCCATCACGGCGTACGCCTCGGTCACCTTGCCGGCGTCGCGCAGGACCTGGCTTTGCACCAGTACCACTTGCACCTGCTGGGCCGGCTCGTCGGGCTTGAGGGCCGCCAGGAAGTCGCGCGCGCCCGCCAGGTCGCCCTGCTTGCCCATCAGCTGGGCGGTGCGCAGTTGCGCCGCGAACCAGGTCGGCGCGTCTTCCTGGTCGATCTTGTCGAGCCAGGCGCGGGCGGCGGCGACATCGCCGCGCTCTTCGGCCAGTTGCGAGAGCATCATCAGCACCTTGGCCGGATCGCGCTCGTCGCCCGGGTTCTTGTCGAGCACGCTGACGAAGCTGGCCAGGTAGGTTTCGGCCGAGGCCGGGTCGTTCAGCTGCATCGACAAAATGCCGAGCGCGTACAAGGTGCCCGGATTGTCGGGCTGTTCCTTGAGCAGGGCCACGAACTCCTTGCGCGCCGCTTCGTACTGCTTCTGCGTGACCAGGATGCGGGCGTGGGCGGCGCGCACTTCGCGCGCACCCGGATTGGCGGCAAGAAATTTTGCCAGCAAGGCGGCCACGTCGGCCTGCTCGCCGCTGACCTGGGCCAGGGTCAATACGGCGATCTCGGAATCGGGCTTGATGCGTAGCGCTTCCTGCGCATGGCCCAGCGCGACGTCGTTGGCGCCGCGGTTGTAGGCCGACTGGGCCAGCACCACGCGCGCTTCGCTCATGGCGCTGTAGGGCGCCAGCAGGCGCTCGAGCAGCGCGCCGGCGGCGGCCTTGTCGCGCGCGCGGGTGAGCAATTGCTGGATCTGGTACATGACCAGGCCGCGGTTGGCCGGCGGCGCGTCGCGCAGGCGCGCAGCGAACAGCTCGCCGGCTTCGGAGAGGTCTTCGGCCATCACCGAGGCGGCGATGTAGTACTGGGTCGCTTCGTCGGACTCGGGCGCCAGTTCGCGCCACAGGCGGATCGCGGCCAGCGATTCATTGCCCTGCTGGGCGGCCTGGGCCATTTCAGCGGCGCGCTGCGCCAGGCGCGGGTCGCGCGTCTGCTGGGCCAGGCCCAGCATGGTCATGTACGGGCCCTGCCAGGCGCCGCCGCGAAACTCGAATTCGGCCTTCATCAGCTTGTAGAGCATGTCCTTGGTCAGCACGACCTTGGGCAGCTTGAGGTCGGGGGCCGGCTCGTCCGGCGCGGAGGCGCGCTCGCCTTCGGCCATCACCTCGGCGGAGGATGGCATGGGGGTGTCGGCCATGGCCGCCGCCGCCGTCGGGCTGGGCGCGGGGGCGCTTGCCGGGGCATCGGTGTGAGGCGTGGGCGCCACGGCGCACGCCGAGAGCAGTCCGGACAGGGTTACAATGACGAAAGCGTTTTTCAAGGTGGTTCCAGAGTGACAGCTGATGTCCGATTCTACGCCCAACCCACGCTTCGCGTGCGGGACCGCCGCGTCACAAATATGAATTTTCTTATCAAATATGCCTGAACTGCCCGAAGTAGAAGTTACCCGGCGCGGCGTCGCGCCCCATATCGACGGCCGCCTGGTCGAGAACGTGCTGACGCGGCGCGAAGGCTTGCGCTGGCCGTTCCCGCCGGGCTTGTCCGAACTGCTGGCCGGACGGCGCATTTTGCACACCGGGCGGCGCGGCAAATACTTGCTGATCGCCTTCGATCATGGCACCCTGATCATTCATCTGGGCATGTCCGGCCACCTGCGCGTGCTGCCGCTGGACACGGCAGTGAAAAAACACGACCATTTCGACCTGGTGGTGGCCGGCGACGCGGGTGCGCAAGTGCTGCGCATGAACGATCCGCGCCGCTTCGGGGCGGTGCTGTGGCATCCCGGCGATGACGGCGAACTCGACCAGCACATCCTGCTGCGCGGCCTCGGCGTCGAACCGTTGGAAGACGGTTTTTCGGGCGAATTGCTGTACCGCGAGACGCGCAAGCGCTCGGCGCCGATCAAACAGGTGTTGCTGGCGGGCGATATTGTGGTCGGCGTAGGCAATATCTACGCCTGCGAGAGCCTGTTTCGGGCCGGAATCAACCCGAAAACACCGGCGGCGCGCATCGGCCGCGAACGCTACAAGCGGCTGGCCGAGGCCATCCGCCTTATCCTGTCTGAGGCTATTGTGCAAGGGGGCAGTACTTTACGTGACTTTATTGCTGTAAATGGGCAATCGGGCTATTTCCAACAGACATATTTCGTCTATGATCGTGCTGGAGTGCCTTGCCGCAACTGTGGGGCAGAGATTCGTCAGATCAAGCAGGGGCAGCGGTCGACTTTTTATTGTGTAAATTGTCAAAAATGACAATCGAGCAGGATTCGCAAGAACCTGTACGCGAGGGCAATGTGAGCATAATGGTGCAAGATTTTGAGCAGTACAGCGCGTGGCGTCAGGACGTGGCGATGGCGCTGGAAAAGTATCAAGGGTGGGTCACTGCGGCCGAACTGACCGACGCGGCCACCGAGCAGCGCATTGCGCGCGCGCTGGCGCGCCTGGCCGATGACCGGCTGTCGGTGGCCTTCGTGGCGGAGTTCTCGCGCGGCAAATCCGAACTGATCAATGCGATTTTCTTTGCCGATTACGGCCAGCGCATCCTGCCGTCGGCGGCCGGGCGCACCACCATGTGCCCGACCGAGCTGATGTACGACCCGGCGTTCCCGCCCTGCATCCGCCTCTTGCCGATCGAAACGCGCGCCAGCAACCTGTCGACCAGCGACTACCGCGACGATCCGGCCGCCTGGACCGTGCTGCCGCTCTCGCTGGGCGCCGGCGAGGAAATGCACGAGACCTTCAAGCAGGTCAGCATGACCAAGCACGTCAAGGTCGAGGAAGCGAAGCGCTACGGCCTGTTCGATGAAACCGATCCGGATGTCGCCGCCACGCTCGACGACAACGGCATGATCGAAATTTCACTGTGGCGCCATGCGATCATCAACTTCCCTCACCCGCTCTTGAAGCAAGGCCTGGTCATCCTCGACACGCCTGGCCTGAACGCGATCGGCACCGAGCCGGAACTGACCCTGAACCTGATTCCCAACGCGCACGCGGTGCTGTTCATCCTGGCCGCCGAAACCGGCGTGACCAAGAGCGACATCGAAGTCTGGCGCACCCACATCGGCGCCGGCGCCGGGCGCATCGTGGTCATGAACAAGATCGACGCCATGTGGGACGAGCTCAAGACCGAGAGCGAGAACGACGCCGAGATCGAACGCCAGCAAACCACGGTGGCCCACATGCTGGCGCTCGAACCCCGTCAGGTGTTCCCGGTGTCGGCCCAAAAAGCCCTGGTCGGCAAGATCAATGGCGACATGGCGCTGCTCGAAAAAAGCCGCCTGGGCGCGCTGGAAGCGGCCCTGTTCAACGAACTCATTCCGGCCAAGCAGGAGATCATCCGCAAGCAGCTCTCGGACGATCTGAACGCGGTGGTCGGCACCCAGCAAGCGACCATCGGCGCGCGCATCCGCGACATCGTCGAGCAGCTGCAGGAATTGAAAAGCCTGCGCGGCAAGAACCAGGGCGTGATCGCGCACATGATGCGCCGCGTCGAAGTCGAGAAGAAGGAATTCGACGGCAGCCTGTTCAAGCTGCAGGGCACGCGCGCCGTGTTCGCGCGCCTGTCGACGGAGCTCTACACCACGCTCGGCATGGACATCGTGCACAAGGAAATCGCCGCCGTGCGCGAAGCGATGGCCGCATCGCGTTTTGTTACCACCGGCATCCGTGGTCCGGTCAAGCACTTTTTTGATCAGGCGCGCGCCAATCTCGATATCTCGAACCGCAAGATTTCCGAGATCAGCGAGATGATGGAAATGATGTACCGAAAATTCGCCGCCGAACATGGCCTGAGCCTGGCGGTGCCGATGACGCTCTCGCTCGACAAGTACCGCAAAGAGATCGACGCCATCGAAGAGGTGTACGTCAAGCAGTTCGGCACCACCACCCTGTTGATTACCAGCCGCGACGCCGTGATCGAGCGCTTTTTCGATTCGATCGCCTCGCGCGTGCGGCGCAGCTACCGCGCCGCCAACGCCGATGTCGAAGCGTGGCTGAAGGTGATCATGTCGCCGCTGGAGGCGCAGATCCGCCAGCACAAGGACCAGCTCAAGCACCGCCTGGCCTCGATCCAGCGCATCCACGATGCCACCGACAGCCTGGAAACGAAGATCGAATCGTTCGAAGCGAGCCAGTTCGCGCTGGAAAAGGTCAAGGGCCGCCTGACCGACCTGGCCGGCAACGTGGACGCGGCCATGCAGCGCACCACCGCGCAAGCATTCGAAGCGGCTGCGTGAAGAGACTGACCGAGTTCGGGCAGCTGGAAGACCCCTCGTTTTCCGCTGCCGTCGTCAAATGGCAGAAGTCGCACGGACGGCACGCCCTGCCGTGGCAGAACACGCGCGACGCTTACCGAATCTGGCTCTCCGAGATCATGCTGCAGCAGACGCAGGTGGCCGCGGTGCTGGCCTACTATGCGCGTTTCCTGGAACGCTTCCCTACCCTGCACGACCTGGCGGCCGCACCATCGGAGGATGTGATGGCGCAGTGGAGCGGGCTTGGCTACTACACGCGGGCGCGCAACCTGCACGCCTGCGCCCGGCGCGTGGTCGACGAATACGGCGGCGTGTTCCCGAGCGACCCGGCGCTGCTGGCCGACTTGCCGGGCATCGGGCGCTCGACGGCGGCGGCCATTTCCGCGTTTTCCAGCGGGACGCGCGCGGCCATTTTGGACGGCAACGTCAAGCGCGTGTTCGCGCGCGTGTTCGGCATCGATGAATTCCCGGGCGTGAAGGCGGTCGAAGATGGCTTGTGGCGGCGCGCGGACGCGCTGCTGCCGGCTGAAGGAATCGAGTCCTATACCCAGGGCCTGATGGACCTGGGCGCAACGCTGTGCACCCGCAGCAAACCCGATTGCGCGCGCTGCCCCTTGCGGGAGCGCTGCGTGGCCTACGCCACCGGCCGCACCGCCGAACTGCCTGTGCGCAAACCGAAGAAGACCATCCCTGAAAAACAGGCCGCCCTGCTGGTGGTGATCGAAGGCGGCCAGGTGCTGCTGGAACAGCGCGCACAGGCGGGCATCTGGGGCGGATTAATGTCGCTGCCGGAAGTGGACGGCCATGCGCTACGTGGCGCCCTCGGCGCGCTCACCGTCGACGCGGTGGCGCCGGTGGCCGGGGCCTTCGGTGAAGTGGAAGCGATTTCCGCACTACTGCCGCTGGTGCACGTGTTCACGCACTACCGCCTGCACATCGCGCCGTTCCAGGCCACCTTGTCGCGGCGCGCCGAACTGGCGGCGCCCTACCTGTGGTGGGACCTGGCGCGCATCGACAGCGCACCGCTGCCGGCGCCGGTCAAAAAGCTGCTGCTCGAGCTCTCCGCGCCGTCCCTGTTCTAGTTACAGATCGTCGAGCGAGAAAATGCGCCGGTGTTCGCGGATCGCGTAGCGGTCGGTCATGCCGGCGATGTAGTCGGCGATCTTGCGCGCCTGGCGCGAGGTGTGACTAACTGCATCTCCACCAGCCAGTTGGTAATCGGGCGGCAGCAGCACCGGTTCGGACATGAAGGCGTCGAACAGTTCGCGCACGATGCGGCTCGCTTTCACGCGCATCCGGTTGACCTTGAAGTGGCGGTACAGATTGGCGCGCAGGAAGCGTTTGAGTTCGGTCGCATCCTTGCGCATCGGGTCGGAAAAGCGGATCAGCGGCCCGCTGGCGCGCACCGCGTCAAGGTCGGCCGGCGCGGCTTCGGCCAGCAGCACGCTGGACGTTTCAATCAAATCGTCGGCCAGCACGGTGATCAGGCGGCGCAAGGTTTCGTAGATGGCGCGCCGGCCCGACAGGCCCGGATACGCCTTCTGCACATCGTGCCAGCGGCGCGCGAAAAAGTCGACTTCCTCCAGCTGCGCAATCGTGATCAGGCCGGAACGCAGGCCATCGTCGATATCGTGGCTGTTGTAGGCGATTTCGTCGGCCAGGTTGGTCAGCTGCGCTTCCAGCGAGGGCTGGGTGCGGTCGATGAAGCGCTGCGCCACGGGGCCGAGCAGCTTGGCGTTGGTGATCGAGCAGTGCTTGAGGATGCCCTCGCGCGTGTCGAACATCAGGTTCAGGCCATCGAAGGCGCCGTAGTGCTCTTCAAGTTGGTCCACCACGCGCAGGCTTTGCAGGTTGTGTTCAAAACCGCCATGGTCTTTCATGCACTCGTCGAGCACATCCTGGCCGACGTGGCCGAACGGCGTGTGGCCCAGGTCGTGCGCCAGCGCGAGCGCTTCGACCAGGTCTTCGTTCAGGCGCAGGTTGCGCGCCATGGAGCGGCCCACCTGCGCCACTTCCAGGCTGTGCGTCAGGCGCGTGCGGAACATGTCGCCCTCGTGATTGAGGAAGACCTGGGTCTTGTATTCGAGCCGGCGGAAGGCCGAGCAGTGGATGATGCGGTCGCGGTCGCGCTGGAACTGGCTGCGCGAGGCGTGCGAGGTTTCAGGATGGCGCCGGCCGCGCGCCGTCTCCGAGTGCACGGCGTACGGGGCGAGGTGGGCGTCCGGGCTCATGTCAGCCGACGCAGGCGGCCAGGGTGGCCAGCAGTTGCTCGCGCGGGGCGCTGGTGATGTTCGGGCTGCCCAGCGGCTTCATCAGGATGAACTTGATGGCGCCGCCTTCGTTCTTCTTGTCGACTTCCATCAGTTCCAGCCAGCGTTCGGTGCCGAGATCCGGCGCCACGGTCGGCAGGCCGGCGGCGCCGACCAGGGCGCGCATGCGCGCCACGGTGGCCGCGTCGACCAGTCCCAGGCGGTGCGACAGGTCGGCCGCCATGACCATGCCGCAGCCGACCGCTTCGCCGTGCAGCCAGGCGCCGTAGCCCATGCCCGCTTCGATCGCATGCCCGAAAGTGTGGCCGAAGTTGAGGATGGCGCGCAGGCCGCCCTCGCGTTCATCCTGGCGCACCACCTCGGCCTTGATTTCGCAGGAGCGCGAGATGGCGTGCGCCAGCGCGGCTGGATCGCGCGCCATCAGCTTGCCGATGTTCGCTTCGATCCAGTCGAAAAACGCGGCGTCGATGATGGCGCCGTGCTTGATCACTTCGGCCAGGCCGGCCGACAGTTCGCGCGGCGCCAGAGTGCCGAGCGAGGCGGTATCGGCCAGCACCGCGCGCGGCTGGTAAAAGGCGCCGATCATGTTCTTGCCGAGCGGATGGTTAATGCCGGTCTTGCCGCCGACCGAGGAATCGACCTGCGCGAGCAGGGTGGTCGGCATCTGCACAAAGGGCACGCCGCGCATGTAGCTGGCGGCGGCATACCCGGTCAGGTCGCCGATCACGCCGCCGCCCAGGGCCACCATGGTGGTCTTGCGGTCGCACTTGTGTTCGAGCAGGGCGTCGAAGATGGTCATCAGGCTGTCCCAGTTCTTGAACTGTTCGCCGTCGGGCAGGACGATTTCGAGCACGTCGCGCCCGGCCGCGCGCAGCGGCGCGGCCACCCGCTCGAGGTACAGCGGGGCCACCGTGGTGTTGGTCACGATGGCGACCTTGTGTCCGGCGATGTGGCGCTCGAGCAGCGCCGGGTCGGACAGCAGGCCGGCGCCGATGGTGATCGGGTAGCTGCGTTCGCCCAGGTCGACATTGAGGAAGATCCGGGCCGGTTCGCTATCCGGTGCCGCTGTGGATGATGAAACGGTTGATGCTGGCGATGCTTGCAGAGTGTGCATGGTGGAGCCACGCGCCGTTCTCGCGGCGGCGGGGCCGAGCGCGGACAGCTGCGTCAGAATTGTTTGGACCATCGATTGTACGTTAGGTCGGCCCGTGTCGATCACCAGGTCGGCAATCTCGCGGTACAGCGGCTCGCGCTGGGCCGTCAATTCTTCGAGTTTCTTGCGGGGGTCGGCCGTTTGCAGCAAGGGCCGGCTTTTGTCGTGGGTGGTGCGCAGCATGATGCTGTTGACGCTGGCGCGCAGGTAGACCACGCGACCACGTTGTTTCAGATAGGCACGGCTGGCGGGGTCGAGCACGGCCCCGCCGCCGGTGGCGAGGACGAGTCCGTCCTGCGCCGTCAGGTCACGGATGACCTCGGCCTCACGGCGACGAAAACTCGCCTCGCCTTCGATTTCGAAAATCCACGGGATGGTGGCGCCGGTGCGGGCCTCGATCTCGTGGTCGGAATCGACAAAGCGTTTACCTAGCTTCCTGGCAAGAATACGGCCGATGGTGGTTTTTCCCGCCCCCATCAGCCCTACCAAGAAGATGTTGTCCGACTTCAAGGAGCTGCCGGACCCGACCTGTAGCCTTTCGCGACCGATTTACCGCGTGGCGTCGTGGTCTTGATCGAGAATTCGCCAGGGGCACAGTTCGTTTCTGCCTTGATGTTGACCCAGTGCTGGGTACCGCCGAGGCGGTTGGTGGCAGGAATCACATTCGGCGACACGCTTTGTGGCTGCACCTTGTCGGAATCACCAGCCGAGACGGTAGTGCCGCTTGGCAGTGGATTGTTGTTGACATCGACAATCCGGAAGTACAAGACTTGATTCGAGCAACCAGGACCGCTCAAGCCGGCGATAGTGTCGACCGGGCCGTTGGCCGTGGTCCAGTCGCTCAGGTTGCCTTCCGCGTCGCGGAACTGGCGGATGAAGGTTGGATCATCGCCGCTGAAGACGATTTCGGCCTCGCGCCAGATGTAGTTCAAGCCCCACTGCTGATTGCCTTTTGCATCGTATTTGGCGTGATTGTATGGGAAAGGCAGATCGCCAATGGCGCTGTTGTACTGCCTGTCTTTTGCCGGGTCAATGTCGCGTTGCAAGGTGTTGCCGCCCGGGTTGCCGCGAATAATCGCCAGGTTGCCGACGTTGAGGAACGGATCGCCCTGGTCTTTCGCGATTTCGCCGGTGCCAAACGTGCAGCTGTCGACGAGCGGACGGTACGGCGTTGGATCTTTCTCGTCGGCAGGGATCGGCTTGCCGCAGGTGTACACGCCATCGCCATTGGCGTCGATGAAGTCTTCGATACCCTGAACATAAGCGAGCACGGTAACGCGGCCATTGAGCGGACGGAAAGCCTGGCTCTTAAGTTCGACCGTGCAACCGCCATCCTTGGTTTTGCAACCGCCCTGGCTCGGGGTGGCGATGGCGCCGCCTTCGGTGACGAAATTGACAGCGGTGTCGTCGGAGATCGGATTGCCGTACTGGTCGGCCATCAGGACGGTGACCTTGGCAATTGCCGAATCATAGTTCAAGCCGTCGATATTGTAGCTGTCGGCGCTGAGCGACATCGATTTCTGGATCGGCAGGCCGGTCGAGATGATCAGGCTGTCGGACAGACCGCTGATGGTGGTGCCGTTGCGCGTTGCCTGGGCAACCACGCGCACCGGCGTCGGGATCGTACCCGATGCCACGGTGGTGGTGACGGCGCCGGTGGCGTCCGAGGTGGCCTTGGCCGGTTGCACGATCAGGCCGCCGGTGGTGGTGGTCGCGGTGAAGGTGACGTCCACGCCAGGCAAGCCGATGCTGTTCTGGTCGAGCACGCGGAAGGTCAGGATCGACGATTCCTTGCGGCCCAAGCCGCCGGAGCCGCGCAGGACGATCGAGCTGCCCGCCAGGTCGGAACCGACGAACTGGATGGTGCCGATATTGGCCTTGCCCACGCCAATTTTGATTGTCTGGTTGAAATTGCCGAGCGATACGGTGATGGTATCTGTGCCGCGCAGGCATCCTTTGTTGGTGTAAGTGACCGACTGCATGCCTTTGTCCAGCGCGCCCGGCACGATGCTGGCGGTGCCATCGTTGGAGCACAGGGAATTGATGGTCAGGCCTGGCGCGGTAGCCGCCGGCACGTTGCCGGTGGTGATAGGAATCTGCAACACAGCGGTACCAAAAGCCGGCAGGATCTCGGCTTCATTGCGTTCCGGCAAGAACTTGATGGTGCCGAGCGTCAGCGGCGCCGCGCCAACAGCCAGGTTGATCCCGCCATTGACCGCCTTGCCGCTGGCAGTTGCAACAGCGGCGATATTGACCGCGCCGGCCGCGGTGACGCTGGCCGGTTTGACGGTAATGACCGCCACGCCCGAGGCATCGGTCAGTGCCGAACCCGACACTGGCGTGAACTGCAGCAGGGTATCGTCGGTGGTGAATTTAACCACTTCGTTCGGGGCGATATTGCCCTTGGCGTCGAGCAGGGTGACTTTCACCTGGCCGGCCTGGCCGCCCGACAGGGTGGTAATCGGGAGGCCGGCGGCGTCGATCAGTTGCACGGTCATTTTCGGCTCGGCCGGGACCACCGGGGTGGTCGGGGTCGGCGTGCCCGGAGTCGGGGTGGTCGGGGTGCCCGGCGTAACCGAACTGGTTCCGCCGGGATTGCCTCCGCCGCCGCCGCAGGCCACCAGGGCCGTGGCCATGGAGACGCAGGTCAGCACGCGAACCGGGTTCGCAAAAGCGCGTTGTAAATAAGTGGGCAGCATGTTAAGTCCTGATTAAATGTATTCGGGTGTTAGCGCGTCGACAGGCGATCTGCGACGATTTTCGGGGTGATGAAGACCAGCAGTTCGGTCTTGGTACTCTGGCGCGAGGTCGACTTGAACAGATTGCCGAGCACCGGCAGGTCGCCCAGCAGCGGCACCTTGGTCACGTTATTGGTTTCGGATTGCTGGTAAATTCCGCCCAGCACGACCGTACCACCGTTTTCGACCATCACCTTGGTTTGGACGTGCTGGGTGTTGATCGCAAAGCCAGCGCGCGTTTCATCGCCCTTGGTATCCTTGTTGACGTTCACTTCCAGCACGACGTTGCCGTCAGGCGTAATCTGCGGGGTCACTTCGAGGCGCAGATTGGCTTTTTTCCACTCGATCGAGGTGGCGCCGCTGCTGGTGGCTTTTTCGTACGGCAGTTCGATACCCTGTTCGATCACGGCCACGTTCTTGTCTTCGGTAACCACGCGCGGGCTGGAGATGACCTTGCCCTTGCCGTCCGCTTCCAGCGCCGACAGTTCCAGGTTCAGGAAGCGGTTGGAGGCGGCCGAGAACAGGCTGGCGGCCAGCGAAGCGGCCGGGTTGCCGGCGATGTTGGCCGCAGGCAGGTTCAGCATGGTGGTATTGGTGTAGCCATCGCCCTTGTCCGGGGTCTGGCCGGTAACCTGGCCGATGCCGACCAGGTTGCCGCCGATGGCAACCCGTTCGTTGCCGCGGTAAGCGTAGCCCGAATCGCCGCCACGCAGGGTGCGCAGGTCGGCAAAGCCGATCTTGGCGCCCAGGTTGCGGGAAAAGCCGTCATTGGCTTCGACCAGGCGCGCTTCGATCAGTACCTGCTTCGAGGCGACGTCGGTTTTCTGGATCAGCTTGCGCAAGTCTTCCAGCTTCGAGGAGATGTCGGTAATGAACAGCTGGTTGGTGCGCGGATCGATCACGGCGCTGCCGCGTTTCGACAGGACGCGCGAACGGTTGCTGTCGCCGTCGTCCTTCTGTGAACCGTCCGGGTTGATGCCGAACACGGTGCGGAAGGCTTCGGCTTTCTGGTAGTTCAGCTGGAAGATTTCCGACTTGAGCGGCTCGAGATCGGCGATCTGGGCGCGCTGTTCGAGTTCCAGCTTTTCCTTGGTCAGCAGTTCATCCTTGGGAGCGATCCACAGGACCGAGCCGTTCTTGCGCATGTCCAGGCCCTTGGCCTGCAGCACCACGTCGAGCGCCTGGTCCCATGGCACTTCTTTCAGGCGCAGGGTCAGGTTGCCGCTGACCGAATCGCTGGTGATGATGTTCAGGCCCGAGATGTCGGCGATCGCCTGCAGCGCGGCGCGCACTTCCACGTTCTGGAAGTTGAACGAGATTTTCTCGCCGCGGTAACCCTGGGTGCCCTGGGTCAGCTTGTTGGCGTCTTCCTTGATCGGCTTGACGTCGATTACCAGCTGGGTATCACTCTGGTACACGGTCTGTTCCCACAGGCCGCGCGCTTCGACTGTCATGCGCACGTTGTCGCCCTGGGTCACGGTGGTGATCTGCGACACCGGGGTGCCGAAATCGGTCACGTCCAGGCGCCGGCGCAAGGTTTCCGGCAAGCCGGTCTTCATGAAATCGACCACCACGGTGTTGCCAACCTGGCGTACATCGACCGCGACCTGGCTGTTCGGCAGGTCGACCACGACCCGGCCTTCGCCGTTGGCGCCGCGGCGGAAATCGAGGTCGCGCAAGACCTGGCGCTTGGCGCCCTGCGGCACCGGCAGCGGTGCCGAGGAGGACGAGACGCCGTTCAGGACCGGCTGGCCGGCGCTGTCGACGGCCTGGGCCACGCCGCCGGAACCGTCGATGGTGACGATGATCGACTTGCCATCGATAGCGGTGGCGTAGTTCAGCGGACGCTTCAGGTTCAGCACCAGGCGCGTGCGGGCGCCGGCCTGGACCACGTTAATGCCGCGCACGTCGGCCAGGTTCACGTCCTGGGCGGTCTTGCCGGTGGCATTGACGGTGGCGCCGAAATCGAGGGCGATGCGGGTCGGATTGGTGATCGAAAAACCGATCGGCAGCTTGGTCGGGGCGTTTTTCATCGCCACGTTCACCACCACGTTCGAGCCCTGCTGGTTAGCCGTGATCGATTCGATCGCGTTGTCTTGGGCCAGGGCGCTATTGGCGCCGAAGGCCAGAGCCAATAATGCGCCCATGCGGATCACCGTGCCCATCAGCGCGGTGCCATTCATTCTCAGTGCGATCATTTCTTCTCCTTACTTTCCTGCAACTCTAGCTTGGTGGGACGTTCGATCCATTCGCCACCGGCATCCTGGACCGTTTCCTTGATACTGATTGCTTCATCGCTCACGCCGGTGATGATGCCGAAATTCTGGCCCACCCGGTCGCCTGGCTTGACGTGGTACATGGTCTTGTCGATCTGTACCAGCGCATACATGACGCCTTTCGATTTCATGCTGCCCACCATCGACATGGTGTCGAGCGGGAACGCCTCGAGGACTTCCTTGGGCCGGCTGTCGTCCGGCTTGAGCGGATTGTTCGCGCCCGAGGTGCGGGCCAGCTCGGCCAGCAGCTTGTTCGGGTCGTAAGGATCGATCTGGCCCACGCTGCTGTAGGCAAACGGCACGAAGGTGGTCGGTTCGGTCAGCGGCGGCACGTCGACCTTGGTTTCCTTCCTGGTCTGCTCCATCCACTGGTTCACTTCCTGGACGTCGCTGTCGCCGCAGCCGGCCAGCAGGACGGCGCCGGTCAGCAGCGCGAGGCAATTGCGTTTGGCGCTCATTTGGCACCCCCTTTGCTCTTGGCCAGCTTGTCGCGGTCGGCGCGCACCTTGCGCTGGGCATTGGCTTCTTCGGGATCGAGGTAGCGGAAGGTCTTGGCGACCGCTTCGAGCACCAGGCCGCCATCCTTGTTGGTCGTCAGCGACATATTGTTGAGCGTAACGATGCGCGGCAGGTTGGCCATGTCGCTGGCGAAGGCGCCGATGTCGTGGTACGTCCCGGCCACCCGGATATCGATCGGCAGTTCGGCGTAGTAATCGCGCACCACCACCTGGCCCGGCTTGAACAGGTCGAACGACAGGCCGCGGCCGACGCCGGCCTGGTTGATGTCCGACAGCAGGGCCGCCATTTCGGCCTTGCTCGGCAATTGCTTTTGCAGGCGCTCGACGTACTGGTCGACCTGGGCTTTCTGGGCGATCAGGGCGTCGAGGTTGATGGCCTGGGCCACCTTGGTCTTGTACTCGGCCTGCAAGGTCAGTTCCTTGGCCGCCAGCGCGTCGTATTCCTCGAACTGGGTGCTCCAGTAGAGGAAGTGGCCGCCGGTGATGACGGCCGCCATGACGGCGATGCCGCACAGGATGCGCGGCGCGATCGGCCACTGTCCCGGCGGGCGATCGCCCAGGTTCTGGAACTGGGAGCTGAGCGAGCCACCCAGCGATTTGAAGTCTTTAGTCATTCTTTCAATCCGATCTGGCTAGGGGGCCGCTTTCGCGGGAGCCGGTGAGCCGGCAGCGGCAGCAGCGCGGGCAGCCGGTTTCTGGCCTGGCTTGAGCGCTTCATCCTTCTCGCGCTGGCGCTTGATGAACAGGTTCAGCGTGAATTCGACGACCTTCTTGCCGGATTTACTCTGCGCCAGCAGCGCGGCGCGCACCTCGGTCAGGTCGGGACGTTCGAGCCATGGCGAATTGCCGGCGATATTGCGCAGCAATTCGGCGACCCGTTCCTGCGACTGGGCGAAGCCGCCCACGGTGACCCGCTGGCCTTCCTGCTTGAAGGACTTGAGGTACACCCCTTGCGGGGTCTGGCGGACCAGTTCGTCGAGCAGGTAGACCGGCTGGTTGCGCTCGCCCTGCAAGTCTTCGACCGCCTGCTGGCGTGCCTTGAGCGCTTCGATTTCCTGTTTCAGGTTGGCGATTTCGACGATCTTCTTGTCGAGTTCGACGATGGCCGCGGTAAATACGCCGTTGCGTTCTTCCTGGATCGAGATGCGGCGCGCGTTGTAACCGCCGACGGCGATCACGACCAGCACGCCGAGCACGGCCGACAAAGCCATCAGGGCCACGAAGGCGCTTTTCTTTTGCTTGCGCTTTTCTTCCCGGTGGGGAAGCAGGTTAATTTTAATCATCAGCCAAACCTCCGCAGTGCCAGCCCGCAGGCGACAAGATAGGCGGGAGCCTCGCTGCGCAGCTGCTGCTCGCGCACGGACGGGCCCAGCGACATGCCCTTGAAGGGCGATACCACGGCGCTGGAAATCTTGGTGCGGCTGGCCACGATGTCGAGCAGGCCGGGAATGAGCGCGCAGCCGCCGGCCAGGAACAGCTGGTCGATCCGGGTGTAGGGCGTGGAGGTGTAGAAGAACTGGATCGCGCGGGTCACTTCGAGGGCCGCGTTTTCCAGGAACGGGGCGAGCAGGTCGGCCTGGAAGTTGTCGGGCAGGTCGCCCGCTTTCTTCTTGGCGTCGGCTTCGTCGAAGGACAGGCCGTACGAACGCACGATATCCTGGGTCAGCTGGTTGCCGCCGAAGGGTTGCTCGCGCTCATAGATGGTCTCGCCGTTGAGCATCACCGAAATATGCGTGACCTGGGCGCCGATCTGGAACAGCGCCACGATCTGGCCTTCGGAACCCTTCATCTGGGACGTCACGCGTTCGAGCGCGGCGCGGGCGGCGTACGATTCGATGTCCATCACCACCGCGGTCAGGCCGGCCGCTTCGGCGATCGCCACGCGGTCCTCGACCTTTTCCTTGCGCGAGGCGGCCAGCATGACGTCGATGTCGTCGACCGAATTGGCGGCCGGTCCGATCACGTCGAAGTCGAGGCTGACCTCGTCGAGCGCGAAGGGGATATACTGGCTTGCTTCAGACTCGACCTGGACCTCGAGCTGGTCTTCGGACATGCCGGCCGGCAGGATGATCTTTTTGGTGATCACCGAGGCCGGCGGCATGCCGAGCGCGACCAGCTTGACGCGGGTGCCGCTCTTCTTCCAGACCCGGCGTACCGCCTCCGAGACCTGCTCGATATTTTCGATGTTACCGTCGACGACCGCGCCGCGCGGGAACGGTTCGGACGCATAGCGTTCGAGGCGCAGCTCGTTTTTGCCGACCACGACCAGCTCCACCAGGCGCACGCCCGACGTGCTGATGTCCAGGCCGAGCAAAGGCGGGCTGGATTGACCGAACAAGGAACCTAAATTGACCATCAAGACCGTACTCCCTTACCTACCTAAAATCACTCAATGCTTACGCTGCAAAACGGGCCTTGCAGAACCAAAAATGACGTGCCCGACGCGGGAAATTTGTTACGAAACCGCCATTTAGCATCTATAACAGAAGGCAGTACATTAAATCGTAGCAATAAGCGTGATCCCATGTAAAGGTATTTCTGTTTTGAAATTTTATGCCGGTGGGCTGGAATACGACACTCTGTGAACTGGTCGTCATCACAGTTGTCGGAGGGGTACAAATGTTCCTAAAGGCAAGTACTCGGCGGGCTGCCGCAGGCAGTGGCGGTGCATTATAATGAGGGGCACCCATAAAAGCGAAAGATTCGACCCGCATGAGCCCTTCCAAAACGGACGCCAGCAACACCTCCCCCGCGCGCAAGCGCTCGCCCAAGCGACTGTTGTTAATTGTCCTCGGCAGCCTGGTCGGCACGGCCCTGGTGGGCTTGCTGATCGTGGTCTTCGCGCTGGCCATGGCGTACCCGAATCTGCCGCAGCTCGACACCCTGACCGACTACCGTCCGAAGATGCCTTTGCGGATTTTTTCGGCCGATAATGTGCTCATCGGCGAGTTCGGCGAAGAGCGCCGCAACCTGGTGCACATCAAGGACATTCCCGAGGTCATGAAAAAGGCGGTGCTGGCGATCGAAGACGACCGGTTCTACCAGCACGGCGGGGTCGACTACACCGGCATCCTGCGCGCGGCCTGGCACAACGCCACCGGCGGCGCCAAGCAGGGCGCCTCGACCATCACCCAGCAGGTGGCGCGCAATTTCTTCCTGTCCAGCGAGCAGACGCTCAAGCGCAAGGCCTATGAAGTGCTGCTGGCCTGGAAGATCGAGCAAAGCCTGACCAAGGACCAGATCCTCGAGGTCTACATGAACCAGATCTACCTGGGCCAGCGCGCCTACGGTTTCGCCTCGGCCGCCCAGATCTACTTCGGCAAGAACCTGAAAGACATCACCGTGGCCGAAGCGGCCATGCTGGCCGGCCTGCCCAAGGCGCCGTCGGCCTACAACCCGGTGGTCAATCCGAAACGCGCGCGCACGCGCCAGCAGTACATCCTGCAGCGCATGCACATGCTGGGCTACATCACCCCGGCCCAGTTCGAAACGGCCAAGGCCGAGAACTTGCGCATCAAGTCCGACAGCAGCGAATTCGGGGTGCACGCCGAATACGTGGCCGAAATGGCACGCCAGCTGGTGTACGAGCAATTCAAGGAAGAAACCTACACGCGCGGCCTGAACGTGTTTACCACCGTCACCAAGGCCGACCAGGATGCGGCTTACCTGGCCCTGCGGCGCGGCGTGATGGACTACGAAAAGCGCCATCCGTACCGCGGTCCGGAAGCGTATATCGACATTCCCAAGTCCAAGGAAGAAGCCGACGAAGCGATCGAAAACGAACTGGCCGAGCATCCCGACAGCGACGACATCATCGCCGCCATGGTGCTGGAAGCGACGCCCACCGGCATCACGGCGGTGACCGCCTCGGGCGAGGAAGTCAAGGTCAGCGGTCCGGGCCTGGCATTCGCCCAGGGCTGGTTATCGAGCAAGGCCGCAGCCAACCGCCGGGTCAAGCGCGGCGCCGTGATCCGCATCAGCCAGGATGGCGGGACCGCCTGGTCGGTCACCCAGATGCCGCAGATCGAATCGGCGTTCGTGGCGGCCGACACCACCGATGGCGCGATCCGCGCGCTGGTGGGCGGCTTCGACTACAACCGCAACAAGTTCAACCATGTCACGCAAGCCTGGCGCCAGCCCGGCTCCTCGTTCAAGCCCTTCATCTACTCGGCCTCGCTCGAGCGCGGCCTGTCGCCGGCCACCATCATCAACGACGCCCCGATCTCGTTCGACGCCGGCCAGACCGGCGGCCAGGCCTGGGAGCCGAAGAACTACGACAGCAAGTACGAAGGGCCGATGACCATGCGGCGCGGGCTGACCAAGTCGAAGAACATGATCTCGATCCGCATCCTCAACAAGATCGGCGCCAAGTACGGCCAGGAATACGCAACCCGCTTCGGCTTCGAGGCCGACAAGAACCCGCCCTACCTGACCCTGGCGCTCGGTTCCGGCTCGACCACGCCGCTGCAGCTGGCCGGCGCCTATGCGGTGTTCGCCAACGGCGGTTTCCGGGTCAGTCCCTACCTGATTTCCAAGGTTACCGACAGCAACGGCAAGATCCTGTCGCAAGCCACGCCGGACAAGGCCGGCAATGAGGAAAACCGGGTGATCGATGCGCGCAATGCCTTCCTGGTCGACAGCATGCTCAAGGACGTGGTGCGCTACGGCACCGCCACCAAGGCGCTGGCGCTCAAGCGCACCGATGTGTCGGGTAAAACCGGCACCACCAACGATTCAATCGATGCCTGGTTCGCCGGCTACACGCCGAAGCTGGTGGGGATCGCCTGGATCGGCTACGACCAGCCGAAGAACCTGGGCAACAAGGAAACCGGCGGCGGGCTGGCCCTGCCGATCTGGATCAGCTTCATGCAAAAGGCGCTCAAGGGCGTGCCGAGCGAGGAGCGGGTCGTGCCCGAGGGGCTGGTGATGGCGGGAGACGACTATTACTATGCCGAGAACCCGCCCGGCACGGGAGTGCAGAGCCTCGACATCGGCACGCGCGGCACGGCGGCCGAGGAAAAGGTCAAGGATGCGGTCAAGAACGAACTGTTCTGACGGGGTGTAAAAGCGGACAACCGGGGAAAAATTGGGGTCAGACCCCGGTGTTACCGGTTGGGGTCTGACCCTGGTTTTTCCCCGGTCGTCCGCTTTTACACCAGCGTGACCCTGGCGCCGCCCTGGGCGCTGGCCAGTTCCGACAGCGCGGCGAACAGTTCGCTGCCGTCGCGCGTGTTGATCCAGGCGCCGTCAACCCGCTTGTAATGAAAACCGCCGGACTTGGCCGCCACCCACAGTTCCTGCATCGGCGCCTGGCTGTTGACGATGATCTTGCTGCCGTTGTCGATGAATTCGATCTCCAGCACATTGCCGCTGCGCTTGCATTCGACATCGATGACATCCTCGTCGTTCAGCCGGTCCATCGCTTCTTCGATCGTGTTCAAGGTCGTTTCGGCCAGGTCCAAAAATTCTTTTTCGCTCATGCTACACTCCAAGGTCTGCCAATCAAACCGTGATTCTAATCGTGAAGTCTTCATCCGCGCTCAATATCGGCATCGCCGCCGTGGTCTTTGGCTTGCTGGGAGGCTGCGGCCAGACCGGTCCGCTGTATCTGCCCAAGCCACCGGCCAAGCCTGCCGCACCCGCCGCCGCCCTACCCCCGCCGCCTGCATCCATCCCAGCCGCCCAATAACGCTTCCCATCTAAATCCATGCCGCATTTCTTTCATCTGGACGGCGTCCTGCACGCCGAAAGCACCCCCCTGTCCCGCATCGCCGAGGAGTTCGGCACGCCGACCTATGTGTATTCGAAAGCGGCATTGCTGGAGAACTTCGATGCCTTCGCCGACGCCTGCGCCGGGCGCGATGCGCTGGTCTGCTATGCGATGAAGGCCAATTCGAACCTGGCCATCCTCGACCTGCTGGCGCGCCGCGGCGCCGGTTTCGACATCGTCTCGGGCGGCGAACTGCTGCGCGTGATCGCCGCCGGGGGCGACCCGGCCAAGGTGATCTTTTCGGGCGTCGGCAAGACGGTCGACGAAATGCGCCTGGCGCTGTCGCACGATATCCTGTGCTTTAACGTCGAGTCGATTCCCGAGCTGCACCGCCTGAACGAGGTGGCCGGTGCGATGGGCAAACAGGCGCGCGTGTCGCTGCGCGTCAATCCCAACGTGGACGCCAGGACCCACCCCTACATCGCCACCGGCCTGAAAGCGAACAAGTTCGGCGTCGCTTTCGATGATGCGCTGGCCACCTACCGCACGGCGGCCGCCCTGCCGCACCTGACCCCGGTCGGCATCGATTGCCACATCGGCTCGCAGCTGCTGGACGACGCGCCCCTGCTCGAAGCGCTCGACAAGCTGATCGAACTGGTCGACGCGCTCGGCGCCGAAGGCATCGTGCTCGAGCATCTCGACATGGGCGGCGGCATCGGCATCAACTACGGCGCCGAGGGCGATGCCGCGCCGGTGGCGGTGGCCGACTACCTCGGACGCGTGTTCGCGCGCATCGATGCCTGGCGCGCGGCCAGCCATGGCGGCGCGCCGATCAAAGTGATTTTCGAGCCGGGCCGCGCCATCGTGGGCGACACCGGGGTGCTGCTGACCACCGTCGAGTTTTTAAAACCGGGCGCCGAAAAGAATTTCTGCATTGTCGACGCCGCCATGAACGACCTGATGCGCCCGGCGCTGTACCAGGCCTGGATGGATGTGCAGCAGGTGCGCGCGGGAAGCGCGCCCGCGCTGAGCTACGACGTGGTCGGGCCGGTGTGCGAATCGGGCGACTGGCTGGCGCGCGAGCGCAAGCTGAGCGTGGAACAGGGCGACCTGCTGGCGATCATGCAGGCCGGCGCCTATGGTTTTACGATGTCGTCGAACTACAACACGCGCGGGCGCGCCGCCGAAGTCATGGTCGACGGCGAGAGCGTGCACCTGGTGCGCCGGCGCGAAGCGCCGGCCGAGCTGTTCGCGCTGGAATCGATGCTCAGGTAACGCATATGCAAACTCAGGTGCGGCCTGCCTGGACGGGCGCCGCATCGTCACCGAACAGTGCCGCCAGGGTCGGCGCGCTGATGCTGCGCTCGATCCAGCCTGCAAGTTCCGCTTGCGCGGATTGGTCAATGCGCTGCAAAACCAGGGGCGGCACCTCACCAAACTTGATGCGCAATATGTTCTTGAGCATGCTGCGGAAGGCAATCAGTTCTTCCGCCTTGCCTTCCGCCTTGCCTTCCATCGGGGGAAGCGCGAAAGTTCAATCCGGAACAGCAGCGCCAGCAAATCATCATTAGCGTCGAGCGCAGCCCGGTCCAGGCGCCACTGGTCGATCAGCGCGTAGCGCTGCGATGGCTGCAAGGCCGCCAGCTCGGCGGGCGGCGCCGTCAGCAACTCGGCCAACTCCTTGGGCGCGCTCCAGGCCGGCACGCCGTTGTAGAACACCAGCGGCAGCACTGGCGGCAACAGCAATTCTGGTGACAACTGATGACGTTCGACCAGGTCCTGGCACAGCAAGCCGACGTAGGTCTGCATGCGCAGCGCCATGCAGCGGTCCACGCCGGACTGGAATTCGAGCAGGATGACCACGTCCAGGACATGGTCGCCGACCCGGACCCGCCACACCACATCGCCCTGGCGTGCCGATGGCCGCTCGCTCACGTAGTCCGCATTGACGCGCTCGAAGGCCGACAGGGCGACCCCGTCAAACAGCTTGAAGGCAGTAAAACCGGTGACCAGCTCGCGCACCATTTCCGGGTGCGCGAACAGGGCGCGATAGCCAAGGTCGTGTTGTTGCGTAGTCATGGGGCATTCTAGCCAGCGCCCCTGCCCTGCCTTTGCGCTACCTCAAACGTGCGCGGCAGCCTTCTTGCGGTTCCAGTAAACCCGCAGGCCCAGCAGTAGCGCGACGATGGCGCCGGTAATCAGCGGTTCGGTGAAGTTGTTCTTGCCGGCCTTCATCCACCAGAAATGCAGGATCGCCAGCGGCGCGATCACATAGATGAGCCGGTGCAGCCACTGCCAGCGCTTGCCGCCGAGGCGCTTGATCATGCCGTTGGTGCTGGTTACGGCCAGCGGAATGAGCAGCACGAAGGAAATGAAGCCGACCGTGATGAAGGGCCGTTTGATGACATCCCGGAACATTTCCGTTACATCAAAAAAATGGTCGAACCACAAAAACGTGAGGAAATGCAGGAAGCCGTAGAAAAAGGTGAACAGGCCGGCCATGCGGCGCAGCTTGACCAGCCAGTTCCAGCCACTCAGGCGGCGCAGGGGCGTGATGGCCAGGGTGATGCACAGCAGGTACAGCACCCAGTCGCCTGTGCTACGCGTGATGAATTCGGTCGGTTCGACCAGTTGGTCGCTGACGGCCAGATAGACCATGCGCGCCAGCGGCACCAGCGCCAGCGCGAACAGGACGGCCTTGATCGCCGACAGTTGCTTCGGAGCGGGATTGAACGCCATCGGCTCAAAAGTTCTTTTTGAGGTCGAGTCCGCTGTACAGCGAGCCCACGTCATAGCCGTTGAACATCAGGGTCTTGCGTTTCTTCTGGAAGAAGCCGTCTTCGCCGATGCGGCGCTCGCTGGCCTGCGACCAGCGCGGGTGATCGACCTCGGGATTGACGTTCGAGTAAAACCCATACTCGGACGGGGCCGACACATTCCACGCCGTGCGCGGCTGGTCCTTGACGAAGCGGATCCTGACGATCGACTTGGCCGACTTGAAGCCGTACTTCCAGGGCACCACCAGGCGCACCGGCGCGCCATTCTGGTTCGGCAGGGTCTGCCCGTACATGCCAAGGGTCAGCAAGGTCAGCGGGTGATTGGCTTCATCGATGCGCAAGCCCTCCACATACGGCCAGTTGAGCACGCGGCTGCCCACGCCCGGCATCTGGGCCTTGTCGGCCAGGGTGACGAATTCGACGTATTTGGCGTTGCCGGTCGGCTCGACCTTCTTGATCAGCTCGGACAGCGAATAGCCGACCCAGGGAATTACCATCGACCAGCCTTCCACGCAGCGCAGCCGGTACACGCGCTCTTCCAGGGGCGCCAGCTTGAGCAGGGCGTCGATATCGAGCGTCATCGGTTTCTTGACTTCGCCTTCGATGGTCACCGTCCACGGCCGCGTCTTGAGGGTATGGGCGTTCTGGGCCGGATCGGACTTGTCGAGGCCAAATTCGTAGAAGTTGTTGTAGGTCGAGGCATCCTTGAACGGGGTTTGCTTGTCGAGCGCGGCGTAGGCCGGATTGAGCTTGCTGGCCAGCTTCTGGGCCGGCGCGCCAGCAGCAAAGGCTTCGCGGTTGGCCATTTCCCACAGCGCGCCGCCGGCGACGGCGCCGACCGCCATCTGGGCGATGAAGCGGCGGCGCGATTCGTACACCGCCTGCGGCGTGATTTCGGATGACAACGGCAGGTCGATGCCATTGGGACGACGTTTGATCAGCATGGGCGGCTCCGGCAAGTCAGATAGGGTAGAGCTACCTTACACCAACTTGCCGCGCCGGCGCATTACAGTTTCGTCATTAAAGCTTGCCG
The DNA here is from genome assembly GCF_011682045.1 of Massilia aquatica. Lineage (GTDB taxonomy): Bacteria > Pseudomonadota > Gammaproteobacteria > Burkholderiales > Burkholderiaceae_D > Telluria_A > Telluria_A aquatica. The sequence continues at coordinate 211,173 of NZ_VVIW01000004.1, forward strand.
TAAGAATGCAGGCCGGACAGGAACATGTTCACGCCCAGGAAGGCGAAGGTGGTCACCAGCAGGCCGATCAGGGCCCACCAGGCCGCCACGCGACCGCGCAGGCCGGTCATCAGGCGCATGTGCAGCCAGGCCGCGTAGTTGAGCCAGACGATCAGGGCCCAGGTTTCCTTCGGATCCCACGACCAGTAGCCGCCCCAGGCTTCGGCGGCCCACAGGGCGCCCAGAATGGTGGCCACGGTGAAGAAGGCGAAACCGACCGAAATCGACTTGTACATGACGTCGTCGAGCACTTCCAGCGATGGCAGGCGGTCTTGCAGGTAGCCGTGCGACTTGATCAGGTAGGCCGAACCGACCATGGCCGCCAGCGCGAAGGTGCCGTAGCCGATGAAGTTGGCCGGCACGTGGATTTTCATCCACCAGCTCTGCAGGGCCGGCACCAGCGGCAAGATGTCGGCGGCGTCGCGCGAGTCGGCGTACCACAGCAGGAAGCTGACGGCGGCGGCGATGACCGGCAGCACGAAGGCGCCCAGCTGGCGCGTGGCGTAGTGTTTCTCGTAGTACAGATAGAACATGGCGGTGATCATCGAGAACAGGACGAACACTTCATACAGGTTCGACACCGGAATGTGGCCGACATCGGGGCCGATCAGGTAGGACTCGTACCAGCGCACCATCATGCCGGTCCAGCCCAGCACTACGGCGGCCCAGCACAGCTTGGAGCCGACCGAGAAGCCGAAATTGGCGCGGCTGGCGAGGCCCACCCAGTAGAACACGGTCGAGAAAAGGAACAGGGCGCTCATCCACAAAATCGCGGACTGGCTCGACAGCATGTATTTCAGGAAAAATTTCTTGTTCGCCATGGCGAGCTCGTGGTCGTACAGCGCGATGGCCAAGAACGACAGCAAGGCCACCAGCGGCATCAGCCAGCGCACCGGTTTCCAGTGCCAGCCGAGCGCGGCGAAGGTGGGCGCGGCCAGCACCAGGATCACCTTTTCGTAAATGTCCATGTAGGCGCCGTAGCGGTTGAGCGCGAACAGCGCCGCCCCCAGCAGCACGGCGGCGAACAGCCAGTCGACCGGGGTCAGCCGCTTGAAGTAGCCGGGCGCCTGCTGGTAAGTCTGCGCTGGTGCGCCTTGCGGTGTATGTGTAGCTTGCATCATGTTCTCCAGTCCTGCTGATACGCTGTCGGCACAGCTTACGCCAACTGCGGCAGCTTGGCTTTCAGATCGTTAAATTCATGCTCGAAATCAAGCGTCTTGCGTTGCGTGCTCATTGCCATCAGGGCGTGCGCGGGACCGCCGGCCTCGCCGTCGCGCACCCAGATCCACAGGCGCCGTTCGCGGATGTAGAACATGGCGAACACGCCCAGCACCAGGAACACGCAGCCGAGGTAGACCACGGCCTTGCCCGGCGAGCGCGTCACCTGCAGCACCGACGCCTTGACTTCGACAAACTCGTCAGGCTGCAGGTAGACCGGGGCGCCGTAGAAGAAACTGTCGGACAGGGCGTTGGTCGCCAGTTGCAGGAAGCGCGCCTGCTTTTCGTCGCCGGCCACCGGCGCCAGCCCCTCTTTTTCGCGCGCGGCCTGCCACAGCTCCCACAGGGTGCCGTTGAGGATCTTCATGAAGATATTCGCGGCCTTTTCCTGCTCCGCGGCGGGAATCTTTTCCAGAAAGCGCGAGACCGCCGCGTAACCGCCCTGCTTGCCGTCGCCGGCGAAGATGTCCAGGCTCTTCGAGGACGACTCCTGCAACTGGCGCGCCAGGGTGGCGGCCGGGGTGTTGCTGGCAGCCGGCATGGCACGGCGCGCATAGCGAACGGCGGCCAGCTCGCGCAGGGCCGGGTCGGCCAGGGCGGCGCGCAGGCGCATCCATTCCTTGACCGTGTGCGCCTCGTCCGAGGGAATGCGCAGGTAGCTGAACGGATCGTTGGGCGAGGCGCGCACGCCGGCCAGGAACACCTGGACCCCGTCGATGGTCACCGGCTGCATGTAATTCTGGTATTCGCGCGCCTGGCCGGTCTTGTCGCGCAGCTTGTATTGCACGCTCGGCCCGACGTTTTTCAGGTTCTTGTTGTCGGCGTTCTTGCCGGCCGAACCGGAATTCTTGTCGAGCTTGGCGGCGAACTGCTCGTTCAGGCTCTGGCCCTTGGTGACCGCGCGCAGGTCCTGGTTGCCGACCGTGTTTTCGACGTTAATCGCGCGAAACGCGCTCCACTCGACCGTGTATTCGTCGGCGCCGCGCTGAAGCGGGGTCGAGGCGTTGACTTCGCCATCCATGGTGAACGAAGCCTGGTCGGTGCCGCTCATCGGGTAGCCGACCAGCTTGAGCTTGCTGCCGCCATCTTCGAAGCTCGACTGGTACACCGCCACGCCCTTGTAGATCAGCGGTTCGTTGACCTTGATGGTGGCCGGGAAAGTCTTGCCGGTTTCATGATCGCGGATCACTACTTCGCTGGCGAACAGCTTGGGCATGCCGGTCGAGTAGAAATCGATATTGAAGCGTTTCAGCTGGATCGTGAACGGCAGCGGCTGCAGCAGCGAACCCTCCGAGCGCGGAATGACCGCGATATCGCTCGACTGGCCTTCGGGAATCAGGGTATTGCCGCGATAGGTCGGATTGGCCAGGCTGAGCCGGTGCTTTTCGGGAATCTCGGAAATCAGGCCGCCGCCGACGAACGGCGTCTTGCCCAGGAACCACTCCTGGAACTGGATCGGGATGTCCGAATCGAGCATGCCGCCGACCAAGATAATGATGATCGAGCTGTGCGCGAAGATGTAGCCGAACTTGTTGGCAGCGCCCTTCTTGGCCGCGACCAGGGTGCCGTTCTCTTTTTCCACGATCTTGGCCGAGTAGCCGGCGTCGACCAGGCGGGCGGCGCTCTGGGCCGCCAGTTCGGCGCGCGAGAGCTGCGCCGTCCACTCGGCCTTGTGGTGGAAATTGCGCAGCGAGGTTTCGCGCACGTTTTCGCGCCAGCTGCGCATGTCCTTGATCATTTTCGGCGCGTTGCGCACGATACACAGGGCGGTCGAGAGGATCAGGAACACCAGAATGAGCAGGAACCACCAGGCCGAATACACGGCGTACAGGCCGAGCTTGTCGAAGACATCGAACCAGAACGGACCGAACTGGTTGACGTAGTTCGGCATCGGCTGGTTTTGCGTGAGCACCGTGCCGATCATCGCGGCAATCGAAATGATGGTCAGCAAGCTGATGGCAAAGCGCATCGACGAGACCAGCTCGACCGCCTCGTCGAGGAAGGGACGGCGCGTGTTTACTACGATTCCGGTGGTGCTCATTCTCTACAGATCCCTATGTGCAGGCTGATTTAACCCGCGAGGATACCAACAAAAAGGGCAGCCCGCTTGCGCCGCCGCCCTTTCGACCTTCCCTGGCAAAACACGCACCGTGCGGCGCGCGCATTGTTGCTATCGTCTTGCTTACTTCAAGCCGGCGATGTAATCGGCGACGGCTTTCATTTCGTCGTCGGACATGCGCTTGGCCAAGGTGGTCATCTGCACGCTGTTCTTGCGCGCGCCGCCCTTGAAGGCTTGCAGCTGGCTGACCGTGTAGTCCTGGTGCTGGCCGGACAGGCGCGGGAATTGCGCCGGCATGCCGTTGCCGTTGGCGCCGTGGCAGCTGGCGCAGGCGGCCACGCCGGTGGCCGGAATGCCGCCGCGGTAGATTTGCTTGCCCAGCAGGACGGTATCCTTGTTCTTGGCCGCGCCCGGTTTCGCGGTTTGCGTGGCCAGATAGGCTGCGATGTTTTTACGCTCATCGTCCGAGAGCATCTTGGCGAAGCCCGTCATGACCGGATTGACCCGGTGCGGCGTTTTGAAATCCATCAATTGCTTGTTCGTGTAGGCTTCGAACTGGGCCGACAGCTTGGGATTGGCGGCGATGGTCGAATTGCCGGCCGCACCGTGGCACGACACGCAGGCAGGCAAGCCGCGCGCGGCGTCGCCGTTGTCGTACAGGGTAGCGCCTTTAGCGGCGTCGGCCTTGGCTGGGGCGGGTGCATGCTCGGCAGCGGACACGAGGCCCGACACGGCAAAGGTAGCCACCAGCAAGGATTTCACAAACGCCGCTCCGGCGGCCGGTAAAAACGCACGATTCATTCAAACACCCTGAGACAAGTCGAAAATTGGTTTTGTTGAAAATTCCCGGTTAAACAGACCCCGGCAATTCGGTTCTAATGTAGTGCAAACGATCTTGTGTGCTCGCCATGGCTTTTGCGTGACAACAATTCGTAACCCCTTATTGTACAATAGCTTTCTCGCGTTATCGCCCCTCTTGTTGCATTTTCTGCCCATCCCATGTCCAAACTCTGGCAAGCCCGCTTCTTTACGACCGTCAACCAACTGCGCGACCTGCCCAATACGCAGGCACCGGAAATCGCCTTCGCCGGGCGTTCCAACGCGGGAAAGTCGACCGCCATTAACATTCTGACAAATCAGAAAGGTCTCGCGTTCGCCTCCAAAACGCCGGGCCGCACCCAGCACATTAATTATTTTTCGATCGGTGGCGCGCACGTCGGGCAACACCGCAAGGATGCCACCATCGTCGAGGAAATCGAGGCGCTGCTGGTCGACTTGCCCGGCTACGGCTACGCCGAAGTGTCCGGTTCGGCCAAGCTGCACTGGCAAAAGTTGCTGGGCGACTACGTCCAGCGCCGCGAACAGCTGGCCGCCCTGGTGCTGATCATGGATTCGCGCCGTCCGTTCACCGAACTGGACGTGCAGATGCTCGAATGGTTCGCCCCGACCGGCAAACCGATCCACTGCATCCTGACCAAGGCCGACAAGCTCAACCGCAACGAATCGACCAATGCCCTGCGCCAGGCGCGCATGATGCTCGAAAGCTATGTCGACGAAGATGGCGAAGGCTTCCCCTTCACGGTGCAACTGTTCTCGGCGCTCAAGCGCGTCGGCATCGACGAAGCCAACGACAAGATCATCGACCTCTTGGGCCTGACCGCGATCGAGACCGATCCGGACACACCGCTGGTCGACCCGGTCGACAGCGACGACGAGGCCTGATTGCCTGATTTTTTGTTCACTCGGAAAAAAACGATGTCTACTCTGCCAGTGCAGTTCCCCGCCACGCGCATGCGCCGCATGCGGCGCGACCCGTTTTCGCGCGCCATGGTGCGCGAAAACACGATCACCTCCTCCGACCTGATTTATCCGGTCTTCATCGTCGACGGCGTCAACCAGCGCCAGCCGATCTCGGCCATGCCGGGGATCGAGCGCCTGTCGGTCGACCTGCTGCTGGACGTGGCCCAGGAATGCGTCGCTCTCGGCATTCCGGTGCTGGCCCTGTTTCCATCGATCGATGCGTCCCTCAAAACGGCGGACGGGATCGAAGCGACCAACCCGGACGGCCTGATTCCGCGCGCCGTGCGCGCCCTGAAAGCGCGGTTCCCGGAACTGGGCGTGCTGACCGACATCGCGCTCGACCCGTACACCAGCCACGGCCAGGATGGCCTGATCGACGAGAACGGCTACGTGCTCAATGACGTCACCACCGCCATGCTGATCCGCCAGGCCCTGTGCCATGCCGAGGCCGGCGTGGACGTGGTGGCGCCGTCGGACATGATGGACGGGCGCATCGGCGCCTTGCGCGGCGCGTTCGAAGAGCAGGGTTACATCCACACCCGCATCATGGCGTATTCGGCCAAGTATGCGTCGGCGTTCTATGGTCCGTTCCGCGAGGCGGTCAGCTCGGCGGCGTCGCTCGGCAAAAGCGACAAGTTCACCTACCAGATGGACCCGGCCAACGGCAATGAAGCGCTGCGCGAAGTGGCGCTCGATATCGCCGAAGGCGCCGACATGGTCATGGTCAAGCCGGGCATGCCTTACCTGGACATCGTGCGCCGCGTGAAGGACGAGTTCAAGGTGCCGACCTTTGCCTACCAGGTCAGCGGCGAGTACGCGATGATCAAGGCGGCCGTGCAGAACGGCTGGCTCGACCACGACAAGGTGATGATGGAAGCGATGATGGCGTTCAAGCGCGCCGGCGCCGATGGCGTGCTGACCTACTTTGCGCTCGATATTGCGCGCCTGCTCAAGGCACGCGCCTGAATCGTTGCAAAACCGGCGGCCGGCGAACCGGGGACAGACCCCGGTTTTGCAAGTTCATGCAGCATAGGAGTGACCAAAAATCGGGTTCTCGCCTGCGCGGGAACGACGGTGTATGCTCGCAGTCAGCGCCCGCGCCGGTTTTCCGGAAACATTTCCTTCTGTAAGAAATCGGCCAGTTCCGCCGTATCCTCCACCCGCGCGCTCAGCTTCACCACGCGCTGCAGGCGGTGCGAATCCCATTCGAAGTCGCCGGTCTTTTCCTTGCGGATAATCTCGATCATCTTCTTGATCACGGCCGTCTCGAGATCGCGCTCGTTGCCGATCTCGACGGTGACTTCCTGCAGCCAGCGCCGCTTGAAGCTCGGATTCCAGCCGCGGAACTTGACGGTGGCCGTCATCGCATTCTTTTTCACTTCGAACACGCCGCCCGTATCGTTGCGGTCGTCGCCCATGCTGCGCCCGTTGGCCGCCGCGATATTCGCCTTGGCGATGCGCATGCCGCGCTCGGCCGCGCTTTCCTCGGCCGGCTGCTCGCTCTCGGTCTGCCCGCGCGCGCGCCGGCGCGCTTCGATCGCGGCCGCCATGTCCGTCTCGGGCGCCACTGCGGTCGGGCGCACCGGCTTGGGCGGCTCGGGAACGTCGGCTTCCTTTTGCGGTTTTTCATTCGGGATGGTGATGGTGTCCGGCAAACGCCGCACCCTGGCCACGGTCGGCGGCTTGGGCCGCGCCTGGGTGGTCGGCTTTTGTGTCGTCTTCGGCTGTTGCTTCGGCTGCACTTTCGGCACCGGCTTGTTCTCGGGCAGCGGCGTGACGTAGGTAATTTCCCCGCCCGAATTCGGCGGCGGCGCCTTTTTCTCTTCCTGCGGCTTTAACACCCACAGCAATACCAGCAGCACATGCAAGGCGACCGTGACGGCCACGCCGACCGAGTTGAAGCGCTTGACTTCGTAACTGGGCACCGCGACACCGGGCAAAGGCTGGCCGCAATGCTCGCAGTAGCCGCTGTTTTCGGTCGAATGGTGGGAATGGTCGCGCAAAATGTAAACAACTTTCCAGGGGACGGCGCCAGCAAAAAGGGGCTCAGGAGCCGAAGTCTAACCGTTTTGTGGTTTTTGCGCATTGGCAAGCTCACCCTGTGCAGCTTACAAGATGAGTGTCTTGATGGTTGTTACTATATGTATCAGCGCTGCAACAATAGGGCCGCCCCCGGCCTCAGGTGGTAACCCGCTCGGCGCGGGCAAACACGCGCGGACGCACCTGGCGCCGGGCACTGTCGCGTTCGGCCAGTTGCGCGAACAGCTCGCGCACGCAGCGTTCGGCGTCGAGCACCTGGCGCGAATGCATGTGCGGGCGCGGCAAGGCGTGCGTGTAGTAATGCGGCCCTTCCACCAGGAAGCCGAGCGCCCACAGGTTGGCCACCGGACGCGCCGCGCTGTCGAGCGGATGGTTGGCCTGGTCGATGTCCACCCCGCCCGGATGGAAGGTGCCATTGTAATAAGGGCGGATGGTGCCGCGCTTGAGCAGGTTGCGGATCAAGGGGCTGTCATCGGTCTCGGGCGAGAACACATCGAGCCGCGCCACGATCAGCGCGTCCACATGCTGGATCGCCGCGCCCGAGGCAAAGCGCGTGTGCAGGGCGAACTGGGAGCGGTCTTCGTCGATGCGCACGGCCGCGTTGGGACCGGCGGCCACGCTCAGCACCCCGGCTTCGAGCAGCGCCAGCAATTGTTCGTTACGCTGGCTCGGCGGGCCGAAGGTGACCCGGTTGATCGCCGGATTGTAGACGCTGAGGAACTTGCGGTGCGAGGCGGCGGTCAGGCCGCCATGCTCGATCATGTCTTGCAGCACGGTACGGGCGTCGCGCAGCACATCGGCGGCGGCCTTGATCGGGCTGCCCAGGTTGCCCCGGCGCGCTTCCGACAGGTCGTCGGCGATCATGCAGGTGAAAAAGGTGGCGAAGTCTTCCGCCGTGGCAAAGTGGCGCCCCTGCAAGGGGAACAGCATGGCGTCGATGGCCCCACGTTCCTCGGCGCCGAGCTCGTAGTTCAAGGGGTCAAGCAGCGGCGCGCCCTTCGCTTCGGCCAGCGCGCAGCGCCAGGCATAGCCCATTTCCTTTGTCAGCAGCGGCAGCAGTTCGCGGTCGAAGTCGAGCTGGGGGCTGCCGCGCTCGCGCTGGGCTTGCTGGCGCAGGACGCGCAGGGCGTCGCGCGTGAAAAAGCGCGTCTGGTGGCGTCCGTTCAAGCCTTTCTGGTTGATGCCGCGCGCCGCCGCCGGCAGGCATTTGCGCGAAAACAGCAGCAGCTTTGGCTCGCGCCCCGAGGCAATGTAGCGCAGGCCGCTGCCGGACGGCTCGAAATGCCCGCCCCGGCCCACCGTCAGTTGCGAGACCACGTCGTGCGCGGTCAGGCCCAGCCCTTCGATGGCGACCCGGGCGTCGCTGGCGATGCCGACCAGCTTGTCGAGCGGATACACATGGCGGATGAAGGACAGTTTGCCGTTGTAGCGCGCATGGTCCTGGGCAAACTTGTGGCACCAGGCTTCTTCGTCGGTCAGGTTATTGCGGCTGTGGCCAGTGGTCATGAAGACGAAATCGCTGTTCACTGAAAAACCGCTGTCGAGCTCCACCATGAAGCTGCTGTCGGGCATCTGGAACATGTCGATGGCGCGGTGCCGCAGGTGGGTCAGGCTCACGGTCGGCGGCAGCGCCGCGCGGATGGTGTCGTAGGCCCACACCAGGTAGCGCCCCAGCAGGTAGCGCGGCAGGTAGTCGAGCGCGGTGATCGCGGCGCCCTCCTCGTCGCCTGGCTCGACCTGCACGAACTGGTCGCCGAAGCGGCGGTAGCCTTCGGCGTGGGCCCATTCGGTGAGCGAGGGCGTGGCGCACACGGGCGCGAGCTCGACCGCCTCGCGGAAGGGGAAGATCGTGACCTGGCTGGCCACGGTGTTGATCAACAGGTGCTGCGGCTGGCTTGGCGAATGCACGCCCGGACCGCACTCGCCCGGGTCGACCAGGTTCACTTGCAGCGGGGTGTTGTGGGCGCGCGCGAAGGCGGCGATGCGCTCGAGCAGGGACAGGCCGCGCGGGCCCATGCCGATAAGGGTGACGCTGTAACGTTTCATGGTGACCGCCTGTCAATGAAGATGCATGGCTTCCATGGTGGCAGGCGGTCAAATCGTCGTGTTGTTTCCAGTCAATTAAATACCTTGTGGAAATATCAGTGGGCTTTTTCGACATTGGCCAGCTGGTCGTCGGTCATCGGACCGCTGCCGCTGTACTTGTCGAGGAACAGGTAGATCACCGGGGTGATGTACAAGGTGATCACTTGCGAGAACAGCAAGCCGCCGACCACGGCCAGGCCGAGCGGCTGGCGCAGTTCGGCGCCGGCGCCCAGGCCGAGCGCGATCGGCAGCGCGCCCATCAGCGCGGCCAGGGTGGTCATCAGGATCGGGCGCAGGCGCAGTATGCAGGCTTCGCGGATCGCTTCGGCCGGACTGAGGCCCTCGTTGCGCTGCGCATGCAGGGCGAAGTCGATCATCATGATGGCGTTCTTTTTCACGATCCCGATCAGCATCAAAATACCGATAATGGCGATCATGGTCAGGTCCAGCCCGAAGATGCGCAGGGTCAGCAGCGCCCCCACGGCGGCCGAGGGCAGGCCCGCCAGGATGGTCAGCGGGTGGATGAAGCTCTCGTACAGCACGCCCAGCAGCACGTAGATCACGCCCAGCGCGGCCACAATCAGGATGATCTGGCTCGACTGCGAATCCTGGAACACCGCGGCGTCGCCGCCGTATTTGGTGATGACCGAGGCCGGCAGCTTCATGTCCACGCCCATCTGGTCGATCTTGCCGGTGGCTACGCCCAGCGGCACGTCGGCCGGCAGGTTGAACGAGAGCGTGATCGCCTGCAGCTGGCCCTGGTGATTGACCGAGGTCGGGCCGACCGTGCGTTCCACCGTGGCAAAGCTCGACAACTGCACCAGCCGGCCGTCCTTGCTGCGCACCGAGACGCGCCCCAAGGCGTCTTCGGACTGGCGGTCGGCCAGTTCGGCTTCCAGGATCACGTTGTAGCTGGCGGCGGCCGAATAGATGGTCGAGACCTGGCGCTCGCCGAAGGCCGCGTACAGGGCGGTGCGCACGTCGGCGATCTGCACGCCCATGGCGTTGGCCTTGTCGCGGTCGATTTTCAGGGTCGCCTGCAGGCCGCGGTTCTGCGAGTCGCTGGTCACATCGCGGAAAGCCGGGTCGGCGCGCATGCGCTCGAGGTATTTGTTGGCCCAGTCGCCCAGCGCGTCGGAGCTGACGCTTTGCAGGGTGTACTGGTAGCGGCTCTTGCTTGGCCGTCCGCCCAGCTGCAGGTTCTGGATCGGCGAGAGGAACACCGACACGCCGGCCACCTGGCGCGTGGCTTTGCGCAAGCGCTCGACCACCAGCGGCATCTTCACGCGCGCGTCGCGCGGCTTCAAGGCGATGAAACCGCGCCCGGTGTTGCCGCCGCCGGTAAACGAGGTCACATCCTGCACGCTCGGGTCGGCGCGGATCACGGCCACCACTTTCTCTTGCAGGATCAGCATGGCGTCGGTCGAGGTGTCTTCGGCCGCTTCGATGGTCATGCGCAGCTGGCCCAGGTCTTCCTCGGGGAAGAAGCCCTTGGGGATGGTGGTGTACAGGATGATGGTCAGGACAAAGGTGCCGACGGCCACCGCCAGCACGATGAAGCGGTGCGCCAGCGCCAGGTCGAGCGATTTGGCGTAGCCGTCGCGCACGCGCGCGAAACCGGCTTCGAAGTGGCGTCCGATGAAGCTCTTCTCGCCGCCCTCTTCCCCGGAATGGGCCGGCAGCAGGCGGCTGGCCAGCATCGGCACGAGCGTGAGCGACACCAGCGCCGACACCAGCACCGACAGCCCGACCACCACCGCGAATTCGTGGAACAAGAGGCCGATCACGCCCGGCATGAAGAAGATCGGGATGAACACGGCCACCAGCGAAATCGAAATCGAGACGATGGTAAAGCCCATTTCTCGCGAGCCGATCAGGGCGGCGTCGACCGGTTTTTTGCCCATCTCGATGTGGCGCACGATATTTTCCAGCACCACGATGGCGTCATCGACCACCAGGCCCACGGCCAGGGTGATGCCGAGCAGGGACACGTTATCCAGGCTGTAGCCGAAGGCGTACAGCAGCGACAGGGCGCCCAGCAGCGAAATCGGCATGGTCACGGCCGGGATGAAGGTGGCGGCGGCGCGGTGCAGGAACAAAAAGATCACCAGCACCACCAGCGCCACGGTACCGGCCAGGGTCAGGTTGACGTCGTGGATCGCTTCGCGGATCGACACCGAACGGTCGTTGACGAGGCTGATCTTGATCGAGGCGGGCAACTGCGCCTGGAAGCGCGGCAGCAGCTGGCGCACGGCGTCGACCACCTGCACCGTGTTGGCGTTGGGCTGGCGCTGCACCAGCAGCACGATCGAGCGCTCGCCGTTGTAGCTGCCGGCCGCCTTGACCGACTGGTAGCTGTCTTCGACCGAAGCCACGTCTTTCAGGCGCACCGGTTCGCCGTTGCGGGTGGCGACGATCAGGTCCGAAAACGCGGCCGCGTTCATCAGCTGCGCATTGCCCTGGATGGTCATGGTCTGGCTCGGGCCATCGAGCACGCCCAGCGGCGCGTTGGAGTTGGCGGCGCGCAGCGCCAGCGCCAGTTCATCCATCGACAGGTTACGCGCGTTCATCAGGTCGGCCTTGGCGCGCACCCGCACCGCGAAGCGCTTCTGGCCATTGACGGTCACCTGGGCCACGCCGGGCAGGGTCGACAGGCTCGGGGCGACCAGGTTTTCGGCGTAGTCGTTCAGTTCCGACAGGTTCATCGAGGGCGAGGTCATGGCCATGAACAGCACCGGGGCGTCGGCCGGATTGACCTTGCGGTAGGACGGCAGTTCGGTCATCTCTTGCGGCAGCTGGCGCTGGGCGCCGAGCAGTGCCGCCTGCACATCGATGGCGGCCACGTTGACATCGATGCTGGGGTCGAATTCGAGGGTCAGCGAAGTCTGGCCCTGGGTGCTGGTGGAGGTGATCAGGTTGATGCCGGCGATCGTCGAGAACTGCTTCTCTAACGGCAGCGCGACCGAGGAGGCCATGGTTTCCGGGCTGGCGCCGGACAGGTTGGCCTGGACGTTGATGACCGGGGTGTTATAGCTGGGCAGCGCAGCGACCGGAATGGCCAGGTACGACAGCACGCCCACCAGAATCATGCTCAGCGAGAGCAGTATCACCATCACGGGACGGCGGATGCACAGTTCGGACAAATTCATTGGGCCGCCACCGTGGTGGTGGGGGTGGCCGCGCCAGGTTTCGCCGCGGCGGCGTCGGCCAGCTTGACCTTCGCGCCCGGACGCAGGTTTTGCTTGCCCTCGGTGATGACTTTTTCGTCACCCTTCAGGCCCGAAACGGCCGCGTGCAGGCCGAATGCGTGCAGGCGCACGACCGGCATCTGCTGCGCGCTCTGGTCGGCGCCCATCACGTACACGAAGGTGCCGCGGGTATTGCTGATGATGGCCGCCTGCGGAATGACCACCGCATTTTTCATCGTCTGCACCGTCACGCGCGCAGTGACGTACTGGCCTGGCCACAGGCTGGCATCCTTGTTGTCGAACAGGGCCTTGACCTTGATCGAGCCGGCCAGCGGGTCGACCGTGTTGTCGATGAAACTGAGCTTGCCGCTGACCGCCCTGGCGTTCGGGCCGGCCAGCGCGTCGACCGTGACCGCGCCGTTTTTCTGGGCCGCCAGCAGGTCGCCCAGCGCGCTTTCGGGCACATTGAAGGCGATGTTGATCGGGTCGAGCTGGGTGATGGTGGTGAGCGAGGTGGCCAGCTGCACCAGGCTGCCCGGGAACACGTTGATGGCGCCGACCCGGCCCGCCATCGGCGCACGGATTGCGCTGTAGCTGGCGTTGACCTGCTCGGCCTGGAGCGCGGCCTGGCCGGCGCCGACCAGCGCGCGCGCCGCATCGAGCTGGCTTTTCAGGGTGTCGACCGCGCTCCGGGCGATGAACTTTTGCGCGAACAGTTCCTCGCTGCGCTTGTACTGGCGTTCCAGGTCGGCGGCGCTGGCGGCGTCGCGCGCCATCTGGGCGCGCGCCTTGTCGATATTGGCGCGCTCGCTGCGGTCATCGAGCGAAAACATCAGCTCACCGGCCTTGACGAACTGGCCTTCCTTGATATGCACCTTGCGGATCGTGCTGGTCGTCTGCGGATGCAGGTCGACCGTACTAACCGGGGTCACGCTGGCATTGGCCTGCAGCACCACCGGCACATCCTGGCGCTGCGGCGCGATGACGTTGACGATGGCCGGCGGCTGGGCGCCGCCGTTGGGACCGGCTGTGCCCTTGCCGGCCTGCCCGGCGCCGGCGGCTTTGTCATCACGGCCCACATACCACACGCCCGCTCCGATGAGGACGGCGAGGCCGGCGACGATGACGATGCTCTTCTTTTTCATGCGTTTCCCTGGTCGCCACTGCGGGCGGCTTATGCTCGGTTCAATTCATTGAGGCGAAGGCGATGGCGCGCCGGCGTGCTGGTGTTCCTTAAGTGCCGGCGTAATACTCCGGCAGGACCAGGCTCACTTCCAGCCCGCCCTCCGGATGGTTGATCAGCGCGATGCTGCCGCCGTGCTGCTCGGCGATGTTGCGGGCGATCGTCAATCCCAGCCCGGTGCCGCCGGATTCGCGCGAGCGCGAGGTTTCGACGCGGTAGAACGGTTCGAACACGCGCGCCAGCTCGCCCGGGGCGATGCCGGGGCCGTTGTCGCGCACGCGGATGCGCGCAGCACCGGCGCCCGCTTCCACCGTCACATCGGCGCGCTGGCCGTACTTGACGGCGTTGTCGATCAGGTTCACCAGGCAGCGCCGCAGCGCCATCGGCCGTCCCAGCAGGGCCATGCCGGCGTGGCCGTGCACCACCACCTGCTGGCCGGCGTCGGTGGCGTCGCAGCTGACCGAATCGAGCAGGGAGTCGAGGTCGAGCGCCTGCATCGCTTCGGTGGTGTCGGTGCTGCGCGCCAGATCCAGGCCTTCGCGCACCATTTCCTGCATCGCCGACAGGTCGCCCACGAGGCGGTCGCGCAGCTCGCCGTCGCCGACTTTTTCGAGGCGCAGGCGCATGCGCGTGAGCGGGGTTTGCAGGTCGTGGGTAATCGCTGCCAGCATCTGGGTGCGCTGGAAAATGTACTGGCGAATGCGCGCCTGCATGGCGTTAAACGCGGCGCTGGCCTGGCGGATTTCGCTCGCGCCGGACAACTGCAGCGGCGGGTGGTTGATGTCGTTGCCGAGGTCCTTGGCGGCCTGCGCCAGCTGCTTGAGCGGACGGGTGGTCATGCGCGCCACCAGGTAGGCCAGGAAAGCGATGCTGACCAGGAACATGCCGATGATCATGCGGTAATCGGTTTCGTGGGCGATCACGGACGGCGGCGGCGGCAGCACCAGCAGGCGCAGCAGTTCGCCATCGCGCAGGCGCACGTTGATGCTCTCGCAAACGCCCTTCCATTGCGATTCGGTGGGGCCGAACATGCTGTTCTGGATGCGCGGCACGTCGCAGGCGGCGGGCCGGGCCGCGATGGTGGCCAGCTTGTACTGCGGCCCCATGCGCACCGCCAGGGCCGCCGTGAAGGGCGACGGGGCCGGCTTGACCGGCAGCCCGTCGTTGATGACGACCAGCTGGATGCCGGGCCGATTGGCCGCCGCCAGATAGGCCAGGCGGGCCGAGGCGGGTACGGTTTCAGTGGCGGTGATGAGTTGTTCGGCGCGGTCCATGGCGTGCTGGTCGCGGAAGGCTTCGATGACGCGCTGGCGTTCGTTTTCGGCCAGCAGCTGGGTCAGCACGGCCGTGATCACGACGCCGAGCAGCAGCGTGAGGAACACGCGCCCGGTCATCGAACCGAAGAAGGCCTTCACGTGCCCGGCTCCACCGTCACCTGGCCGGCCAGCACATAGCCGCCGTTGCGCACTGTCTTGATGATCTGCGGCAGGCGCGCGTCTTCGCCGAGCTTCTGGCGCAGGCGGCTGATCTGGATGTCGATCGAGCGGTCGAACGGGTCGGCGTCGCGGCCCTGGGTCAGGTTGAGCAGCTGGTCGCGGTTGAGCACGCGGTTGGGATGCTCGAGGAACACGCGCAGCAGGCGGAATTCGGCGCCCGACAGCATGATCACGATGCCTTCCGGGTTGAGCAGGTGGCGCGCGGTCAGGTCGAGCGTCCAGCCGGAAAAGCGCATCTGCTGGGCATTGTCGGACGGGGCGTTGGACGGCATCGCGTGGCTGCGGCGCAGCACGCTGCGGATACGCGCCAGCAGCTCGCGCGGCTCGAACGGCTTGGGCAGGTAATCGTCGGCGCCCATTTCCAGGCCCAGGATGCGGTCGAGCGGCTCGTTGCGGGCGGTCAGCATGATCACCGGCAGGGTCGAATTGGCGCGCAGCTTGCGGCACAGGGTCAGGCCGTCGTCGCCCGGCAGGTTCAGGTCGAGCACGATCAGGTCGGGACGCGCTTCGTCGAGCGTCTTCCACATGGCGGTGCCGTCGGCGGCGGCCAGGGCGCGGTAGCCGTTCGATTCAAGGTAATCGGCCAGCAACGAGCGGATGTCGCGGTCGTCGTCGACGATGAGAATGGTAGAAGGAGTATCCATGCCCGCAATTATCCCCACTTAGGGCGGCCCCGGATAGCGGTTTTGTATCGTCATGTATATTGGCATGAGGGCGATACAAATAGATACAAACTCATTGGTAGCAGAAACCGCATGGAAACATGCAGGTCACATGATGCAGTTGCACCCCGCACATTTCAACCAAAGGAAACGCCATGAACGTCCTCACTACCGTCCGCAACACCCTTGTGATCAGCCTGGCCGTACTGGGCATGGGCGGCGCCGCCGTTGCCGTGCACGCCCAGGAGAGCAACCCGAAAGCGGCCAGCGTCGAGCGCCACCACGGCGACCGGGCCGCGCACATGGCCAAGCGCCAGGCCCACATGGCCGAGCGCCAGGCACGCCTGCACGCGCAGCTCAAGCTGACGGCCGAGCAGGAACCGGCCTGGGCCGCCTGGAACGCCGCCAGCAAGCCGGGCGAGCGCCCTGCCCGTGGCGAACGCGGCCAGTGGGCCAGCAAAAGCGCGCCGGAGCGCATGGAACAGCAGCTGGACATGGCTAAACAGCATGTGGCCAGCATGGAAACCCGGCTGGCCGCGCTGAACACCTTCTATGCGACGCTCTCGCCGGAACAAAAGAAGGTGTTTGACGAGCAAGGCATGCGGCGCGGCCATCATGGCAAGCACAAACGCCCTGCCTGAACTGTCGCCCGGACCGCCTGTCGGGCCAGGTAACCGGTACACAGGCAGTTAAAACAGCCCTCCCCGCCAGCCCGGCGCGGAGGGCTTAATTTTTAACAATGTTGTACTTACACCGCAGTTGTTGCCCGCTGCCTCAAATAAAGGCGCTGCGGCATTCTCACAAAGTGGTACGTGGTGTATCCTGAGGAAAATCTATCCGCGCGGCAATCCACAACCAGTTTCCGGCTGCGGCACTAAAAAACCACAATCCGGGGGCAGCATGGGCACAATGGTGTACGACAAGACCGACAAGGGTCGAGAGGAAATTTCCACGCGAAAACATCAGCTGGCCTCGCGCCTGCGTACCCTCTTGGTCATGATCGACGGTCGCCATACGCTCGACGATTTGCTGCGCAATTTTGGCGGCGTGGGCGTGACCGGGGACAGCGTCAAGGAATTGCTGCAAGAAGGCTATATCTTCCTCGCCAGCGGGTCGGAACCGGATCTGGCCGGACCGCCATCGAAACTGCCGATGTCGGCGCGCGCGCGCCAGCTGGCCCGGCGCGCGGCCGGGGTCGAGGGCGCGCATCAGGAAGCCGATGTGGCGGACGAGACTGCGGTAGCGGCGCCGGCGCCGCTGGCGCAGGTGGCCAGCTCCCCCCTGCAATCGCCGCAGGCGCTGGCCGAAAGCCAGCTCGACGACGCTACGCGTTTCCGTCACCTGTACGATTTTTACAACCAGACCATCAAGAGCACCATCGGCCTGCGCGGCATCATGCTGCAGCTTAAGGTTGAAAAGTGCAACAACGTGGCCGACTTCCGCGCGCTGCGCCTGCAGTACCTGGAAGCGGTGCTCAAGGCCAAGGGCAGCGAGATGGCGCGCAGCCTGCGCGGCCGTCTCGACGAACTGCTCGGCGGCGCCCCCGAGCACGACGACTTCAAGCTGCCGTAGCATTGCTCACGTCGGTGCGGCTCAGTTCAGCTTGCTCAGCGAGGCCGTGAACTTGTCCGCATTCTGGTAGCCGATAACGCGGCTGGCGGCGATTTCCCGGCCGTTCTTGTCGAACAGGATGATCCCCGGCGGCCCGAACAAACCGAAGCGCTTGAGCATGGCCTTGTCGTCGGCATCGTTGGCGGTCACGTCCACCTGCAACAGCAAGCTTCCCGCCAGTTGCTGCTTGACGCGCGGATCGACGAAGGTCAGCTTTTCCATCTCCTTGCAGGACACACACCAGTCGGCGTAAAAATCGAGCATCGCGGTCTTGCCGGCGTTTTGCGCCAGCGCGGCGTCGAGCTGGGCCACGGTCTTGATGCGGGTGAACGCCAGGCCATGCTGCTGCCCGCCCACGCCCAGATGGGCCAGCGGCGCGAGCGGATCGCGTCCGCCGGTGGCCAGGCCAGCCAGCTGCACCGCGCCGAGGATGGCAAAGGCGGCGCCGAGCGCCATCGCGCCCCAGTGGCGGGTATCGCGCAAGAGATATACGCCATAGCCGAGCAGCAGCGCGCTCCACAGCAGCATTTGCAGCAGCGGCGGCAGCACCGGCGCGGTGATCCACAAGGCCATGCCCAGCATGGCCACGCCGAAGAACTTCTTGACCTTGTTCATCCAGCCGCCGGTACGCGGCAGCAAGGATCCGGCCGACAAGCCGACCAGCAGCAGCGGAATGCTCATGCCCACCGCCAGCGAGAACAGGGCCACGCCGCCGATGACGCCGTCGCGGGTCTGGAAGATGAAGGTCAGCGCGCCGGCCAGCGGGGCCGCCACGCAGGGGCCGACGATCAGGGCCGACATGGCGCCCATGACGAACACGCCGGCCAGTTTACCGGCCGACTGGCGGTCGGACGCGCTGGCCAGGCGGCTTTGCAGGAAGGTCGGCACTTGCAGCTCGTAGACGCCGAACATCGACAGCGACAGGCCGACGATCATGATGCCGACGCCGATCAGGATCCACGGTTTTTGCAGTTCGGCGGCCAGGCCTTCGCCCATCAGGCCGGCGGCCACGCCGAGCGCGGTGTAGACCAGGGCCATGCCCAGCGAATAGGCCAGCGCCAGGATGAAGCCGCGCGCGCGGGAGGTCCCCTCGCCTTCGCCGACGATGATCGACGCCAGGATCGGCACCATCGGCAGCACGCAGGGCGTGAACGAGAGACCGAGGCCGAGCACGATAAAGGCCGGAATGATCAGCCACAGCTTGCCGCCGCCGAGCAGCGCGGCGCCGTCGCCGGCGGCCGGGGCTGGGGTGAAGGCGGTCGCGGGTGCGTCGACGCGGCGGTCGAGGATGGCCGGGTTGCCGCTGTCCTGCATGGGTTGGATGGCGCCGGGGATAGCGATGCCCGGTTTCAGGCCCGGCACGGGCGAGGAACCGCCGGAACCGACCAGGCGCGCGACCGCTTCCTGCGGCGCGTAGCACAGGCCGGCGTCGGCGCAGCCCTGCGAAGAGGCGGTCAGGGTGAACATGCCGGACGACTCGACCGGAATGGTGATGGTGACGCTCTTGCGGTAGCTTTCGACATCCTTCTGGAAGGTTTCGTCGAACTTGATCTTGCCGGCCGGGATGACCGGGGTACCGAGGGTGGCGTTGGCGGCCGTGAATTTAAAGCGCTCGCGGTACATATAGTAGCCGTCGGCGATGTCGTAGGTCACGGCGACGGTTTGCGGGTCGACCATGCGCGCCGAAAACTTGAAGGCGACCTCGGGCGCGAGATAGTCTTCTTCCGCGCGCGCGGGGGCGGCGAACAGGAATGCGAGGGCAAGCAGGAACAGCGCGAAGGCCTGGGCCGGCGCTTTCAACGCTTTCAACGAAGAGGCAAACATGACTTCCTTAGCGGGATGCGAAGCAGAATAGTACACCCGGGGAAGAGTTCTCGTCTGCGCTGGGGCATGGCCGGGGCTCTATAATGGCTCGCCTGAAGTGCCCGCCGATGCGCCTTGCGCGAGCACGACCGGTAAAACCAGACGGTGGATTGAGGACTTGCCTATGAAACTGATGATCGACCTGAATTCGTTCTACTCGGCGGGAGACGAACGTCGCTTCTTTGAGGGGCTGGGCGACAACCCGGCAGTGTCCGGATACCGGGGAATAGCGCACCAACTGCAAGTGAGCATCGTTCAGAAGCACCTCAACCACAATACGCTGCGGGAGTTGATTGCCCTGTTCTATCGATATCAGATTCCAATGGCGCCGCTGGCCCCGCTGGCGGAAAACAAGAGGTTTGCCTGGCTGGCGGACGAACGGTGGTATTGGCACCAGAGCATGATTACGCAAGGGGATGCAGGATGACCGAGCTATTCAAAGAAGTCATGGTGTGGAGACGTCTTGACGCTGTCTCGGCTGTTCGATACACGTGCCTTCAAGATTTGCACAACGACAAGTTCGCGCTGCAAAGCGCGGATTTTTTTCGATTGCCACTGACTCCCGCTTCGGCGCACAACTTCGCCGCACAGTTTGTGGAGCTGCTCATCGAAACATCGCCGACCGAGCGTTGTTCTTGGTTCGATTCGCTCGATGACGCTATAGTTAATCACGATCAGGAGTTTCCGTCAGCATGAAATCGACTCTTGAATACACATGCCAACATGGACGGCGCGTTGATGATAAAAGCTCATGATGAATAACTGCGTATTTAATCCATTTCAGGCGATCGGCGACGCGGACGGCGAGATTGATCCTTTGGTTCGCTCGCAGCTGCTTGAGCAGGCAATCAGCGCTCTTTCAGCGCCAGACACTGTGCACACTGCCGAAACCCATTATGCGCTTGGCTACGCATGGTATCTGCATCCGCAAGAGACGCAGACACGTAACAGCAAGGTGACCTGGCATTTGCAAAAGTCCCTGGAGATCGATCCCGGCCACCGGTTCGCGCGTCTCTACCTGGGCCATTATTACTACGACCGGCGGCGATTTGCCGACGCGCTTGCGGCATTGTCCAGTCTCAAGGACGACGAATTCTCCGCACTGGGACAGGTGTGGCGCGATGCCAAGGTCGCCGAACTGCTTTTGTGCTGCATGCTTCAGTTGGGAGACCGCTCACGCATCCAGGAGACCGTATTCCGTTTCTGCGACTCGCTGACAAAATGTGAGGATGGCATGCATGCCAATCCTGATGAATTGACCGCCACGCTCGTGGAAAAGCTCACTGGTGCGACGGGATAATCGAGGCTGAAGCGCGTCGTCACAATGGCATGGCGCGTCGCCCCCAGCCCGTCGGGCACGAACAGCCCGGGAATGCGGGAAGATATCCCGCAAAGCGCTTTCGATCCAGCAGGCTATCTCCATCACAAATCAAGCTCACCGATGTCACTCATAAAATATCTGCTTCTTCTGGTGTGCGTTTTTCTGTCAGGCTGCCGTCCGGCCGACCCAAGGCCGGTAATGCTGACGCTGACCGTTCATAGCTACGATTCGCCGCAAGCGGTCATGCAAAGCCTCGCAGTCAAGCCAGCCGATTGGAAAGTGATCGAAAATACCAAAACTGGTCCATCCGACAAGCGTCCGCCGTACCACTTGCTAGTTGTTTCAGTTGAGAATGTGATGGACCACGGAGCCCTGGGAACTGCTCGCTTACACTTCTTCAACAACCGGCTCAGCCGCGTTTCGTTCTATCCGAAAGATTTTGCGTATTACAAACGCAAGCTGCGATCCGACTTGAATATTGACCTCGATAGCCCGGCTTTGAATCTGCGTTTCGGGGCGAGAATCCGGAGCGGAAAGGACTATAAAGACGAGCCGTATGTTGACTTCGCGGACCCTGTTCTCGATGACGAACATAACGAGTGGATTTCCACATACTCTTAGGTTAGGGAGGCGATGACGCTTGTTGCCAGTCGCCGCGGGAGGGAAGCCGGTCATGTGTCTTCAGTAAAAACAATGCACCCAGCGTTGATAAACCGGCAGGCCCAACAACACGTTCACCGGGAAGGTGATGCCCAGAGCGGCCAAGGTCGCCAATCCCAGGTCGGCATTCGGAATGGCGCTGCGGATCGCCGCCGGCGCCGCAATGTACGAGGCGCTGGCGGCCAGCGCGGCCAGCACCAGGGCGCTGCCCTCAGGCAGTCGCAATAACAGCGCGACGGCAATCCCGGCCCAGGCCAGCGCGAATGGCGCCAGCACCGCAAACACCATCAGGCGCCAGTGCCGCAGCGGCGACGAGGCCGTGAAGCTGCGCGCGGTGCACAGTCCCATTTCCAGCAGGTACAGCGAGAGCATGGTCTTGAAGCCGTCAATCAGCACCGGCTTGAGCGGGGCCAGCCCCACCGGGCCGTACAGATACCCGATCAGCACGCCACCACCCAAAAGCAGTACGCCGCGGCTGGTCAGCGCTTCCCACAGCACGCAGGCGCCGCCGTCGCGGCCGCTCAGATGGCGCTGCCACAGGAGCATCAGCACGATGGCGGGCAGTTCCAGCATCACCAGATACAAGGTGGTCTGCGGCGCCAGCGCCAGGCCGGAGCGTTCGGCCAGTGCCACCACGACGGCGAAGGTGCCGGCGCTGACCGAGCCGTAATGGGCTGCCACGCTGCTGGCGTCGTCGGACGAGAGCCGCACCAGGCGGCGCAGCACCGGATAGCACGCGACCGGCAGCACCAGGCCGAGCGCGGCGACTGCCAGCAGTTCCGGCAGCAGGGCCGCGCCCAGGGCGCCGTGCAAGGCCATGCCGCCTTTCAGGCCGAGCACCAGCATCAGCAGGATCGCCAGGGTGTCGTAAATCGCCACCGGGACTTTCAGGTCCGACTTGACCAGCCCGGCGACCAGCCCGAGCGCGAAAAAAGCAATGACGATATCTAACATGTGCACTCCGGCAAAGACAGGATCGCGAGTTTGCCGAAAGTTACGTATATTGGATAATAAATTGTTCAACCACACCCCATAGAGGATCATCAATGAATGTGCGGCACCTGAGTTTCCGGCTGTTGCAGGTGTATGTGGAAGTGGTGCGTTGCGCCAGCGTCTCGGCGGCGGCGCGCGTGCTGCACCTGACCCAGCCGACCGTGTCGCTGCAGCTCAAAAGGCTGGCCGAAGCGGTCGGCGAACCCTTGTTCGAGAGCGGCAGCGCGCGCATGGAGCCGAGCCTGGCCGGCCGCGAACTGTACCGGGCGGCCTGCGATGTGCTCGACCGCTTCGACGACTTCGCCGGCTTCCTGGAGCGCGCCCGGGGGGGGCATGCCGGGCATGTGCGGATCTGCGTGGTCACCACCGCCAAATATGTGCTGCCGCGCTTGCTGGGTCCGTTTGCGGCCAGCTATCCCGAGGTCGAGGTGCGCCTGAGCGTAGCCAACCGGGCCAGGGTGCTGGAACGTTTCGACAAGCGCGAAGACGACCTGTATCTGTTCAGCCATCCGCCGAGCGGCCCGTCGGTGCGCAGCGCGCGCATGCTCAAGAACCCATTGCAACTGATCGCGCCGCTGGGGCACTGGGCGGCCGGCGTGGCCAGGCTGCCGTTCGCGCGCCTGGCGGGCGAACGCTTCCTGATGCGCGAACCGGGGTCGGCCACGCGCATGATGTTCGAAGCGTGGCTGTCCGGGCGCGGGCTGGGGCTGGAGAAAAGCATGGAAATCGAAAGCAACGAAGCGATCCGCCTCAGCGTCGCCTCGGGACTGGGCTTGTCGGTCATCTCCGAGCACACCTTGCAGGAGGGCCGCGAACGGCTGGCGGTGCTCGACGTGGAGGGTTTTCCGCTGGAAAGCAACTGGTATCTGGTGGCCCCGCGCGACCGGCGCCTGCCGTACGCGGCGCGCGAACTGGTGCGTTTCATTGGCCAGCACGCGGCCGACTGCATCGAGGCGGACTGGATTTATCCCGACATCGGGCAGGTGGCGGAAGATTTCATCCAGGGCGGATGAGGGCCGGATTTTCCGACCCTCAAGACCAGGAAGGGCGCGCCGGCGCCTTACCTGGACGGCAAGTTTTTCACGTTGGCCGCGTCGGTGAGCGGCAACAGCAAGTTCTCGCTCATGGTCAGCCCCGTCCACTTCTGATTGGCGTTGCCGGTACATCCATAAGTGATGAGGTTGCCACGGCCGTTGGTCAGGAAGCCATTGGCCAGGTCGAAACAGCGAGTACCGCGCTTGACCGACCCTGCAACGGTGGTATCCCATACCTGGTTGTCGGCACGCGGGCTGCAGGTCGACAAGGTCACCCGATTGCTGCCGCCCATATCGGTCAGGCACTGGTCGAGCTGGGCCCCGCTACGGATGCGGCCGGCGGCGTCCTGGACCCAGCTTTCGGTTTGCTGACCGCTGCAGCCGGCCGCATTCGAAATAAACAGTTGCAATGCGTTGCCGACCGTTTCAGTCTTCAGGCAATTGCTTCCATTCTTGAGCAACTGGCCGGCCGGCATCTGCGGCGTGCTTTTCAATCCCAGTTTCTCGATCAGTGCGAGCAAGGCACTGTGGGCCGCAGGATCCTTCTGGTCCAGTTTGGCGGCGTAGGCAACCATCCAGCGGTTCAGGCGGCGTGCGATGTCGTTCTGGGTCTGATAGCGTTCGAGCTGGGCCCGTGCCGCGCTGCTCAATTCGTTGGCAAAGTTGTCGGCATAACTGTCGAATAACAGGGCCGCGCTGGTGTCGAGTGCCAGCACCTTGCGTCCGGACAATGCTAGCAGTGCGGTCTGGAAGCGCGGCATCTCAGCCTTGCGCAGCGCCGCGTAGCCGAACTCGCGCCCGACCCGTACTGCCGGCGGCATGGCTGCAAGATTGCCGGGAATGGCGATCGTGGACAGTTCCCTGGCCGTCGCGCCCGGTTCCTGGCAGAACAGCTTCACCTGGGTCGGCTGTTCGTCCTGGGCCAGCTGGACGTGCAGCTTGTTGGCGTTGACGCCCATCCGGTTGGGTGCCAGCGCAATCTTCTTGCTGGCCGCGGCGGCAAAGTCGACGCTCAGCCAGCATTGGCGCGTACTGGCATTCGCGGCCGGTTGCGGCAGGTCGAAGGTGTTGCCCCAGTTGCCGCGTGCGGCCGGATACAGCAGGCCGACTGCGGCGACCGGGTCGTAGCCGCCGAGAATGGTCCAGACCGGTACGCCATGCTTGCGCGGCGGCGCAAATTTGCCGCCGCTCGTGTTGTACCACTCGGTAGTCGAACTTGGCAGCGCTGGCGCAGTGTTCTCCATGGCACGCAGGGTGGCATTCCACTTGCGGTAGCCGGTCGGCGAGTCCGCAGAAAACACCGCTTTGTCCAGCGCCGGCTGGATCTTCTGCCTGGTGCTGTAGCCGGTGTAGTGGGTGTAGCGCGACATGCTGCTCGACGAAAAGCCGCCGGCCATCGAGTCCCATCCGAACGGGTACAGTTTGGCAAAATTGGGAACGCCGTTGCTGCCGTCGCCCAGGCTCTTGCTGCCCCAGTTCAGGTTGGCGCGCATGTGGTTGCGGTTGGCAATGAAACCCCAGCCGCTGTCATGGTGATGCGCGCAATCGAAACAGTTGGCGCCGACCTGGCCAGGATAGTGGCCGAGCCCGTAATGATGGCCGATCTCATGGCTGAATTCGTTACCCACCGAGTCGATCAGGGTCAGGATTCCATTGCCGCCACTCAGGCCGTGGGTGACGAGGCCGTTGGTGTACTTGCCGCGCGCATGATGGATGGTGGCCGCCTGGGTGATGTGCGGCTGCTTCTGGCTTTGCATATTCGAGCTGGTAACGCCCCAGTTCGCCATGTTGATGCCGGTACTGAAGGTGGACTTGGCCGTATCGGCACGCATGTCGCCGCCGTAGACGTCGCCGCTGGTGGCGCTGGCCACGTCATAGATGACGCCGCTCGATACCATGACGCGGGCCAGCTTGAGCGGCTCGTAGGAGGCGACGGTCAGCTTCGATATGGGGACCGTCTGGAAATAGTCGGTGGCGGCGGCGGCGGCATCGGTCAGCATGTAGTGGCCGCTGCTGGCCGGCGGGTCTGCGAGCATGCCGAGCTGGATGCTGGCGATGACCAGTTCGGCGGGTGCGGCGAAGTCGATCGCGGCAGCGCCGAGCGTGCCGGTGCGGCCCTTGTCGTCACGGACGCTCAAGGTCATGCCCGGCTTGACCCAATTCCAGGGCAGCACGACCGACCAGGCCTTGTGCGAGTAGACCACGTCGTGACGCTCGTCGGCGCCGGGGCGGTCGGCCGTGAACAAAGCCTGCGGCGCGCGCATGGCCAGCAGCGGCCTGGCGGCGCCATCGACCGTCACGGTCAGTTGCAGGGTTTCCACATTGCCCAAAGCGGCGTCGGGGGTAATCAGGAGCAGTGCATCGCGCTCGGTGGTCAGACGCGGCAAGTTCGCCGCTTCGTTGCCGGACGGGTTGACAGCGTGGCTTTGGACGAACTGGACCATTGCGCCGAACGACCCTTGCAGGTCTTTGCGTACGGCACGCGGCTGGCCATTGGCGTGGTGTCGTAGAAGGCGAGCGCCGTACTGCGGTCGTATGTGGCCGAGTTTGGTTCGGGGAAAGCAAGGGCGGGCGCCGGCGGCACGATAACCGGCGGCACGCTCACCACCGGAGGCACGCCGACCGTCGGCGGTACGACCACCGGCGGCACGAGCGCCGGCGGTACGAGCGCCGGGGGCAGCACGACCGCTGGCGGCACGACCGCTGGGGGCGCCACGACTGCTGGGGGCACGACCGCTGGGGGCACGACCGCCGGGGGCACGACGACGGCTGGCGGCACGACGGCCACAGGAGGCACGCCCGCTGCCGGCGGTACGGCAGCCTCGGGCGCGCTGGCGCCTGGCTGCACCCCGCTGACCGGGGGCAGGTAGCCATCAGGAATGACGGTGCCGGGTGGTAGCGTATCGCCAACCGGGGGCACGTTATCGACCGGGGGCGTGGCGCTAACCGGGGGCACGGGGGCGCCTGGCGTCACCTCGGGCACGGCTGGCGTAGCGGCCTGCGGCGGCGTGGCGACACCGGGCTGCATGGCGCCGCCAAGCGTCCCAACGACGTCCTTATTGCCGGATCCGCCGCCGCAACCGGCGAAGGCTGCAAGAATCGCCACGCCTACGATACGTTTTGTTGTATTCAATGTTATCTCCTGTTTATATGTATAAATTCCGGGAGGCAACAGTGTAGAGGCTCAAAGTCTTGCAGTAAAGTATTATCTTTATGTAAATACCCAACTTTCAGATAGGTATTTAGCATCTCTTGTTATGCTTTTTTCTTGCGATATTTCCACCCAGAATGCATACATTCATCACTTTTTAAGGCGATGCATAGGCTCCCGCCGGCGTACAGACGTAAAAAAAGCCAGGCTGGGCCTGGCTTTTTTTACGTACCGCGCCGATTACTCAGCGGTTGGTGCGTCTTCAACTTCGGTGACTTCTGGACGGTCCATCAGTTCAACGTAAGCCATTGGTGCATTGTCGCCAACGCGGAAACCCATTTTCAGGATACGCAGGTAGCCGCCGTTGCGGTTTGCGTAACGTGGGCCGAGTTCGGCGAACAGCTTCAACACCATTTCGCGGTCGCGCAGGCGGGCAAATGCCAGACGCTTGTTGGCCAAGGTATCGGTCTTGCCCATCGTCAGGATTGGCTCGACAACGCGGCGCAGTTCCTTGGCTTTTGGCACGGTGGTTTTGATGGCTTCATGACGCAGCAGGGAAACGGTCATGTTGCGCAGCATTGCCAGACGGTGGGACGAAGTACGATTCAGCTTGCGAAGGCCGTGACGGTGACGCATGGTAATTCCTTTCGAGTTGTTTAAATCCAGCTCTTCGATCGCGTTTCCATTGCTGGATCAGCGCGGGCCGGTTGGTATGGAGTGATACGCCCGGAACCCCTGTCCCGGACGGTGCTGCAAAAATTACTTCTCGAGGCCGGCTGGTGGCCAGTTTTCGAGCTTCATGCCCAAGGTCAAGCCGCGCGATGCCAGCACTTCCTTGATTTCGTTCAGGGACTTGCGGCCCAGGTTCGGCGTCTTGAGCAGTTCGTTTTCCGAACGCTGGATCAGGTCGCCGATGTAGTAAATGTTTTCGGCTTTCAGGCAGTTGGCCGAACGCACGGTCAGTTCCAGGTCGTCGACCGGACGCAGCAGGATCGGATCGACCAGCGGTGCACGCGAAGGCGCTTCGGCAGCCGCTTCGGTGCCTTCCAGCGCCGCGAACACGTTCAGTTGATCGACCAGCACGCGCGCCGATTGACGGATCGCTTCTTCCGGCGTGATCACGCCGTTGGTTTCGATATTGATCACCAGCTTGTCGAGGTCGGTACGCTGTTCGACGCGGGCCGATTCAACGAAGTACGACACGCGGCGCACCGGCGAGAACGACGCGTCCAGGATGATGCGGCCGATGGTCTTGTTGGTGTCTTCCGACAGGCGACGGACGTTGCCCGGCACATAGCCACGGCCTTTTTCGACCTTGATCTGCATGTCCAGCTTGCCGCCAGCGGTCAAGTGGGCAATCACGTGGTCTGGATTGATCAGTTCGACGTCATGCGGCAGGTCGATGTCGGAAGCCAGGATCGCGCCCTCGCCTTCCTTTTTCAGGGTCAGCGTGACGGAATCGCGGTTGTGGACTTTGAAGACCACGCCCTTCAGGTTCAGCAACAGGTCGACCACGTCTTCTTGCACGCCGTCCAGCGACGAATACTCATGGACAACGCCGGCGATCGTCACTTCGGTTGGCGCGTAGCCGACCATCGACGACAGCAGTACGCGGCGCAACGCATTACCCAATGTGTGGCCATAGCCACGTTCGAACGGCTCCATCACGACTTTGGCGTGACCGGCACCGAGCGTTTCAACATCGATAATACGTGGCTTCAACAGACTGTTTTGCATGAAATGTCCTTTTCAATACCCTCGGCTCGTTACACCGATAAGGCTGATGGCATTAGAAATGAAAATTCTCGCTTGCGCGAGAAACTTGGCTCCCCACCTTCGTGGGGACGGCCCCCCGCGTGGCGGGAAGCCGACAATTGGCTCCCGGACAGGCCGGGGCAACCAGTATGCGGACAGCCAGGCTGCCCGCAACGTGGCCGATTAACGCGAATACAGTTCGACGATCAGCGATTCGTTGACGTCGTTAGCGATTTCGTTACGCTCTGGGAACGAACGGAAGGTGCCTTCCATTTTCTTCGAATCAACCGAAACCCAGCTAGGCATACCAACTTGTTCAGCCAGCGACAGGGCTTCAACGATACGCACTTGCTTTTTCGACTTTTCGCGAACAGCGATGACGTCGCCGGTCTTGACAGCGTACGAGGCGATGTTCACAACGTTACCGTTGACGGTGAACGCTTTGTGGCTGACCAGCTGACGCGCTTCAGCGCGGGTCGAGCCGAAGCCCATGCGGTAGCAGACGTTGTCGAGACGCGCTTCCAGCAAACGCAGCAGCGCTTCGCCGGTGTTGCCCTTGCGACGGTTTGCTTCAGCGAAGTAGCGGCGGAACTGACGCTCGAGAACGCCGTACATACGCTTGACTTTTTGCTTTTCGCGCAGTTGGTTACCGTAGTCCGAGGTACGAGCACCGGATTTGACACCGTGCTGGCCTGGCTTGACGTCCAGTTTGCATTTCGAATCGAGCGAGCGACGTGCGCTCTTGAGGAACAGGTCCGTACCTTCACGGCGGGACAGTTTTGCTTTAGGTCCGATATAACGTGCCACAATGTTTCCTTTAGAATAATGACGCCCCGGCGGCATCCTGTGATGCTGGCCAGGCGCTAGTCCGTACGCGATGCGCCAGACGGTGGCTGACAATATACCTGTGCGAAAAATACGCGACAGGCGACAACAGCCGGGCAGTATACCCTATTCGGGGACTGCGCCGGCGATCATCAACGACTAATTTACAACAAACGGCCGGAAACGGTGTTCCGGTCGCCAGCGGGCCGTATCAGATACGACGACGCTTCGGTGGACGGCAGCCGTTGTGCGGCACTGGCGTCACGTCCTGGATTTCGGTGATCTTGATACCCAGGTTGTTCAAAGCGCGAACAGCCGATTCACGACCAGGACCTGGGCCCTTGATGCGTACTTCGAGGTTCTTCACGCCGCATTCGACAGCGACCTTGCCTGCTGCTTCTGCCGCAACCTGCGCTGCGAACGGGGTCGATTTACGCGAACCCTTGAAGCCAGCACCGCCGGACGTCGCCCACGACAGGGCATTGCCCTGGCGATCGGTGATCGTGATGATGGTGTTGTTGAACGATGCGTGGACATGTGCGATGCCTTCAGCGACGTTCTTTTTAACTTTTTTGCGAACGCGCGCTGCTGCGGCGCTGCTTTGTTGCTTAGCCATGGTGTTGTCCTATTATTTCTTAAGCGATTGTGCGGCCTTGCGCGGACCCTTGCGAGTACGGGCATTGGTGCGTGTACGCTGGCCGCGGCAAGGCAGACCCTTACGGTGACGCATACCGCGGTAGCAGCCCAGATCCATCAAACGCTTGATGTTCATGGACAGTTCACGACGCAGATCGCCTTCGACTACGAAAGTGCCGACGGCATCACGCAGTTTTTCCAGTTCGCTGTCGTCCAGGTCCTTGACCTTTTTGTTGGTCGCAACACCCGTTTGTGCGCAGATCTTCTGTGCGCGCGGGCGGCCAACACCGTAGATAGCCGTGAGGCCGATTACGGTGTGCTGATGATTGGGGATATTAACCCCTGCAATACGTGCCATTCGTTATTCCTCAATAAATAACGTTAAATTAACCTTGACGCTGCTTGTGACGCGGTTCCACGCAGATTACGCGGACGACGCCTTTGCGCTTGATGATCTTGCAGTTGCGGCAGATCCGCTTGACTGATGCGAGAACTTTCATATTTGCACTCTCTTATGTTCGGATTGATTACTTAAATTTACTTGGTCCGGAACACAATGCGGGCCCGGCTCAAGTCATACGGCGTCAATTCCACCGTGACTTTGTCGCCGGGCAGGATGCGGATGTAGTTCATCCGCATTTTACCCGAAATGTGTCCGAGCACCACGTGCCCGTTTTCCAGCTTTACTCGAAACGTTGCATTAGGGAGATTCTCAAGAATCTCGCCCTGCATTTGTATGACGTCGTCTTTTGCCATTCGGTCTGTACACTCCTGGTTCGCGGTAACCGCCGGTTAGCGCGTCGGAATTCCGCCCTTGAAATTTGCCTTGCGCAGCAGCGATTCATATTGCTGCGACATGACGTAGTTTTGTACTTGAGCCATGAAGTCCATGGTGACAACCACAATAATCAACAGGGAAGTACCGCCAAAATAGAATGGCACTTTCCAACGGGCCTGCATAAATTCCGGCAACAAGCACACTAAAGTGATGTACACCGCTCCGGCCAGTGTCAAGCGCATCAGGATCTTGTCGATATAACGCGCCGTCTGGTCGCCGGGACGAATCCCCGGCACGAAGGCACCGCTTTTCTTCAGGTTATCCGCTGTTTCCTTGCTGTTAAAGACCAGCGCCGTATAGAAGAAACAGAAAAACACGATTGCCACTGCATACAACAGAGCATGGATAGGCTCGCCTGGCCCCATCGATGCTGCCAAGTCTTTCAGGAAACCGACTACCGGTGTGCTGGAATCTTTGCCTTTCGTGAACCAGTCCACGATGGTGGCCGGGAACAAGATGATCGACGATGCGAAGATCGGCGGGATCACGCCTGCCATGTTCAGCTTCAAAGGCAAATGGCTGGTCTGACCACCCATGACTTTGTTGCCAACCTGGCGCTTCGCATAGTTGACCAGGATCTTGCGCTGGCCACGTTCAACAAATACCACACCAAAAGTAACGAATCCGACCAGCAGAATGATGAAAATCGCTGACAGGCTGCTGATGGCACCGTTCGACACGAGCGAGAACAAGCTACTCAGCGCCGATGGCAAACCAGCGGCAATCCCCGCAAAGATAATGATCGAAATCCCGTTGCCGAGGCCTCGTTCGGTAATCTGCTCGCCCAGCCACATCAGGAACATGGTACCGGTCAGCAGCGAAACGACCGCCACGAAACGGAAAGCCATGCCAGGATCAATCACCAGGCCCGGCAATGCTTCAAGGCCGACAGCGATGAAAGTTGCCTGCACCAGTGCCAGCACCACCGTGAAGTAGCGCGTGTACTGGGTGATCTTGCGGCGTCCGGCTTCGCCTTCTTTCTTCAATGCCTCGACGGCCGGAATTGCGAGGCCGGCCAACTGCATGATGATCGAAGCCGAAATGTACGGCGTAATACCGAGAGCGAAGACTGCTGCACGCTCCAGCGCGCCACCCGAGAACATGTTGAACATGCCCAGGATGCCGCCTTGATTCCTGCTGAACGTCTCAGCCAGTACATCCGGGTTAATCCCTGGAACAGGGACATGGGCACCCAGACGATACACGACCAACGCGCCGAGCAAAAACCAGAGCCGACTCCATGGGAAACCGGCTGCTGCACTTTTACCAAGTTGTGAATTAGTCGCCAATTTATGCTCCGATCAAGCTGTTAGCCTGCAACTTACGCTACCGTGCCGCCAGCTGCTTCGATGGCCGCTTTCGCGCCTGCCGTTACTTTCAAGCCCTTGAGGTTCACCGCTTTGGTGATCTCGCCGGACAGGATCACGCGCACATCGCGCGCCAGCACTTGCAGAACGCCTGCTTGCTTGAGCACCAGGATGTCGACATCGCCGACCGCCAGGTTGTTCAAGTCGGACAGACGCACTTCAGCCTTGAACGTTGCATTGAGCGATTTGAAACCACGCTTAGGCAAACGGCGCTGCAGAGGCATCTGACCGCCTTCGAAGCCGACCTTGTGGAAACCGCCCGAACGCGACTTCTGACCTTTGTGGCCACGGCCAGCGGTTTTACCGATGCCCGAACCAATACCACGGCCTACGCGGCGCTTGTAATGCTTGGCGCCTTCAGCTGGTTGAATTGTATTCAATTCCATTGTTTTCTCCGTTCATAAGCCCGAAGGCTTACGAAACAACTTTAACGAGGTACGAAACTTTGTTGATCATGCCGCGCACCGAAGGGGTGTCTTCCAGCTCGGAAACCGAGTTGACGCGACGCAGACCCAGACCGCGAACGGTAGCGCGATGCGATTCGCGCGTGCCGATCAGGCCCATGACCAACTGAACTTTGACTGTTTTGGTAGCTTGTGTCATTTTGTCCGCCTTAAGCCAGAATGTCTTCAACCGACTTGCCGCGTTTCGCAGCGATATCGGAAGCAGTACTCATTTTCGACAGACCGTCCAGGGTAGCGCGGACCAGGTTGTAAGGGTTCGACGAGCCCGTGGATTTCGCCACGACATCGGTTACGCCCATTACTTCGAAGATAGCGCGCATGGCGCCACCCGCGATCACGCCGGTACCTGGCTTGGCTGGCATCATCATTACTTTCGATGCGCCGTGACGGCCGGTAACTGTGTGGTGCAAAGTACCGTTCTTCAGAGGAACCTTGATCAGGTTACGACGGGCTTCTTCCATTGCCTTCTGCACGCCCACTGGCACTTCTTTCGATTTGCCCTTGCCCATGCCGATACGGCCATCGCCGTCGCCCACAACGGTCAGTGCTGCAAAACCCATGATACGACCACCCTTGACCACTTTGGTCACGCGGTTGATCGCGATCATCTTTTCGCGCATGCCATCATCCGGCTTGTCGCTTTGCATTTTCGCTTGCATTTTTGCCATGACGATTCTTCCTTAGAACTTCAGACCGGCTTCACGCGCGGCTTCTGCCAACGCCTTCACACGGCCGTGGTAACGGAAACCGGAGCGGTCGAACGCAACTTCGGTAATCCCTGCTTTCAGTGCTTTCTCGGCGACGCGCTTGCCAATCAAGGCGGCAGCGGCGGCATTGCCACCCTTGCCGGACTTGCCTGCCAGCTCGGCGCGAACTTCGGCTTCGGCGGTGGACGCCGAGACCAGGATTTTCGCGTCCGGGCTGATCAGGTTGGCGTAAATGTGCTGGTTGGTACGATGTACCGACAGACGATTTACTTTCAGTTCCGCGATCTTGATGCGGGTCTGGCGTCCACGACGCAGACGTGATTCTTTCTTGTCCATGGTCAGCCCTATTATTTCTTCTTGGTTTCTTTAAGCTTAACCACTTCGTCCACATAGCGGACGCCCTTGCCTTTGTAAGGCTCAGGGGAGCGGTAAGCGCGCACTTCTGCAGCGACCTGACCAACCTGTTGACGATCGATACCCTTGATGATGATTTCGGTCGGGGTTGGGGTGGCGCAAGTCACGCCTGCTGGCATCGAGTGCACAACAGGGTGCGAGAAACCCAGCGACAGGTTCAGCTTGTCGCCGGCGGCCTGGGCTTTGTAGCCCACGCCCACCAGGGACAGCTTCTTCTCGAAGCCTTTGGTCACGCCGGTCACCATATTGTTGACCAGGGCACGCAAGGTGCCGGACATCGCGTTCGACTCACGGCTGTCGTCGACGACGTCGAAGCTCAGCGTGCCATCTTTGTTTTCTACTTTTACCAGGCCGTTCAGGGCCTGGGTCATGGTGCCCAACGGGCCCTTGACGGTGATCGCTGCTGCAGTGATCGCCACATCGGCGCCAGCTGGGACAGCGATCGGCATTTTAGCTACTCGGGACATTGTCGATACTCCTTAAGCCACGTAGCAAATAACTTCGCCGCCGACACCGGTGGCGCGTGCTTTGCGGTCGGTCATGACGCCTTGCGGGGTCGACACGATCGCCACACCCAGGCCATTCATCACGGTAGGGATGTCATCTTTGCCTTTGTAGACGCGCAGACCCGGACGGGACACGCGCTCTAAGCGCTCGATGACCGGACGGCCAACGTAATACTTCAAACCGATCTTCAGTTCCGCCTTGCCACCGGTTGCGGTGACGGCGAAATCTTCAATGTAACCCTCGTCCTTGAGGACGACAGCAATCGCTACTTTAACTTTCGACGATGGCATGGCCACGGTCGTCTTTTGAACACCTTGTGCGTTGCGAATGCGGGTCAGCATATCGGCGATAGGATCGCTCATACTCATTGCTTATTCTCCTATTACCAGCTTGCTTTAGTCATACCCGGAATCTCACCACGCATGGCAAATTCACGGAGCTTGATACGGGCCAGACCGAATTTACGGAATGTGCCACGTGGACGGCCGGTCACGGCGCAGCGGTTACGCTGGCGGGTCGGGGCCGAGTTGCGCGGCAGAGCCTGCAACTTCAGACGGGCTTCATAACGTTCTTCTTCCGACTTCGACTGGTCGTCGATGATGGCTTTCAGAGCGGCACGCTTCGGGGCGAATTTCTCCACCAGGTCTGCACGCTTCTGTTCGCGGTTAATCAGTGCTAGTTTTGCCATGATCTCAGTTTCTGAACGGAAATTTAAAGGCGGCGAGCAGAGCTTTCGCTTCGTCGTCGGTCTTGGCGGTTGTCGTGATGCTGATATTCATACCGCGCAACGCGTCAATCTTGTCGTACTCGATTTCAGGGAAAATGATCTGTTCCTTGACACCGATGTTGTAGTTACCACGGCCATCGAACGAACGGCCATTGACGCCACGGAAGTCACGCACGCGCGGCAGGGCCACGGTGATGAAACGATCCAGGAATTCGTACATACGGGCACCGCGCAGGGTGACCATGGTACCGATCGGGTAACCTTCACGGATTTTGAAACCCGCGATAGCTTTGCGCGACTTGGTGGTCACTGGCTTCTGGCCGGCGATCTTGGTCAGGTCGGCGACAGCGTGCTCGAGAACCTTCTTGTCGGCGATGGCTTCACCAACACCCATGTTCAGGGTGATCTTGGTCAGGCGCGGGACTTCCATTGCCGATTTGTAGCCAAATTTGGCGACCAGGTCGGCAACGACCTTATCTTTATAAAATGCTTGGAGACGGGCCATGATGTCTTAAACCTTCACTACTTCGCCGGAGGACTTGAAAACGCGGACTTTCTTGCCGTCTACGTCTTTGAAGCCCACGCGGTCTGCCTTGCCAGTCGCTGCATTAAACAATGCAACGTTGGACACGTGAATCGGCATTGTCTTGTCGACGATACCACCAGTTACACCGGTCATTGGGTTCGGCTTGGTCGCTTTTTTAGCGACGTTGACGCCTTCAACCACGACATGCTCAGCATCGATACGTTGCTGAACAACACCGCGTTTGCCCTTGTCTTTCCCGGTCAGAACGATGACTTCGTCGTTTTTACGAATCTTATCCATTACGACTCCTTACAGGACTTCAGGTGCCAGGGACACGATCTTCATGAACTTTTCAGTGCGCAGTTCGCGCGTGACTGGTCCAAAAATCCGGGTACCGATCGGCTCGAGCTTGGCGTTGAGCAAAACAGCAGCATTGCCGTCGAACTTCACCAGGGAGCCGTCTTGGCGGCGCACACCTTTAGCGGTACGCACAACCACAGCGTTATAAATTTCACCTTTTTTGACACGGCCGCGTGGCGCAGCAACCTTGACGGTTACCTTGATCACGTCGCCAATGCCAGCATAACGGCGCTTGGAACCGCCCAATACCTTGATGCACATGACTTCCTTGGCACCGGTATTGTCGGCTACTTCGAGCCGGCTTTCAGTTTGAATCATAGTATTCTCTTTCCCAACTTAAGCCGAAGAATCCCCACAATGTGGGCCTGCGGTCAGTCTTGGTCCCGCCAACCTCCCCTGCTGGGTCGATTGATTGGGTGATGGACTTTCCAAAAACTTTCGTTGCAGGCCGCTGCCACCGGGGTGACTGATAAATGCGGCGTTACATGAACGAAGCCCGCTAGTATCACACAATACTGGCGGACCCGCAAGAACTTTTATCCGGAAGCTGGCTGCCGCTCAAAAAAGCGACACCCCCATCCGGCACTACTGGTACTTCTGATGCTACTAGGCTGGTCTGATCAGACTCTAGTCAGTTGAGGACAGGGCAACGGCGATGAACCATGCCCTGTCCCGCAACCAATCTCTAGTCAGTTGAGGACAGGGCAACGGCGATGAACCATGCCCTGTCCCGCAACGATTTAGATTACCTGCGCTGCTTGCACAACGCGGGTAACAGTCCAAGCCTTGGTCTTCGAGATCGGACGACCTTCTTGAATCTCGACCGTATCACCGGTCTTGACCGAGTTGGTTTCGTCATGCGCGTGATACTTGTTCGAACGCATGATGATCTTGCCGTACAACGGGTGCTTGACGTGACGCTCGATCAGGACGGTAACAGTCTTGTCCATCTTGTCGGAAACCACTTTACCGACCAAGGTGCGCTTCAGGGCGACTTTAGTAGTTTCGGTCATTTGGCTTCCTTCGAGTTCATGACAGTCTTCACACGCGCGATGTCGCGGCGTACCTTCTTGAGTTGCGAAGTGTTGCTCAGCTGCTGCGTAGCGATTTGCATGCGCATGCCGAACTGTGCCTTCAACAAATCATTCAGCTCTTTCTGAAGAGCTGCCTGGTCTTTGCCGCGGAGTTCTGTTGCTTTCATATACGACTCCTTTTATTGGCCGACCTGGCGTACGACGAACGTCGTTGCCAGTGGCAGTTTGGCGGCGGCCAGACGGAACGCTTCCCGGGCCAGCGTCTCATCGACGCCGTCCATTTCGTACAGTACCTTGCCTGGCTGGATTTCAGCGACGTAGTACTCCGGGTTACCTTTACCGTTACCCATACGGACTTCAGCTGGCTTGTTCGAAATTGGCTTGTCCGGGAAAATACGGATCCAAATACGACCACCGCGCTTGATGTGACGGGTCATGGCACGACGAGCTGCTTCGATCTGACGAGCAGTGATACGGCCGCGGGCAACTGCCTTCAGACCGAATTCACCGAACGAGACAGCGGTGCCGCGTGTGTGCGAAATGCCGGTGTTACGGCCTTTCTGCTCTTTACGATACTTCCTGCGTGCTGGTTGCAGCATGATTATTCTCCTGCTTTCTCAGCTGGTGCAGCAGCAGCCGCTTCCGGCTTCTTCACTGCGACTGCAGGACGAGCACGGACGACTGGAGCGCCAGTTGGGGTTGAACCTGGACGACCGCCTGGAGCACCGGCTGGACGCGGACGACCTGCTGGCTTGCCATCATCACGGCGCGGACCGCGGCTCTTCTTCTCGTCAGCCGGGGTATCGATGACTGGTGCGTCGCCGTTCGGCGCGCGGTCACCCTTGTATACCCAGACCTTGACGCCGATGATGCCGTAGGTCGTTGCTGCTTCGCTGGTGCCATAATCGATATCGGCGCGCAGGGTGTGCAGAGGCACGCGGCCTTCGCGGTACCACTCTTTACGTGCGATTTCGATGCCGTTCAGACGGCCCGACGACATGATCTTGATGCCCAGGGCACCCAGACGCATGGCGTTTTGCATGGCGCGCTTCATAGCGCGGCGGAACATGATGCGCTTTTCCAGCTGCTGCGAGATCGAATCGGCGATCAGCTGCGAGTCGATTTCCGGCTTGCGGATTTCTTCGATGTTCACGTGCACAGGAACGCCCATGATCTTGGTCAGCGCCGACTTCAGTACTTCGATGTCTTCGCCTTTTTTACCAATGACCACGCCTGGACGCGAGCTGTAGATCGTGAAGCGCGCGTTCTTGGCAGGACGCTCGATGACGATGCGGCCAACCGAAGCGTTCTTCAGTTTCTTTTTCAGGAACGCACGTGCCTTGAGATCTTCGTTCAGCATTTGGGCAAAGTTACCATTGCCCGCGTACCAACGCGATGCCCAGTTACGGGTTACTGACAGGCGAAAGCCTGTTGGATGAATCTTCTGTCCCATCGTGACCCCTTAGTTGCCGACAGTCACGTAGATGTGACAGGATTGTTTTGAGATGCGATCACCCCGGCCTTTAGCGCGTGCAGTGAAGCGCTTCAGGATAGGACCCTTTTCAACGTAGATCTGGACGACCTTCAGCTCGTCGATGTCAGCGCCATCATTGTGCTCGGCGTTCGCGATGGCGGACTCCAGAACCTTCTTGATGATCGTTGCACCTTTTTTCGGGCTGAACTGCAAGATGTTGAGTGCTGCGTCAACTTTCTTGCCACGGATCAGATCGGCAACCAGACGACCTTTTTGGTCGGACAGGCGCACACCTTTGAGGATAGCTTTGGTTTCCATTATTTCTTCGCCTTCTTGTCAGCGGCATGGCCCTTGAACGTACGGGTCAGTGCGAATTCGCCGAGCTTGTGACCAACCATGTTCTCGGAGATGTATACCGGCACGTGGAGCTTGCCGTTATGCACTGCGATCGTCAGGCCGATGAAGTCTGGCGAGATCGTCGAACGGCGCGACCAGGTTTTGACTGGCTTCTTGTCTTTGTTCGCTTGCGCGGTTTCGACTTTTTTCACCAGGTGGGCGTCGATAAACGGCCCTTTTTTCAATGAACGTGTCATGTCTTATCCTTATTTCTTGCCGCGGCGCGAGACGATCATCGAAGTCGTACGCTTGTTACGGCGCGTCTTCTTACCCTTCGTCTGTTGGCCCCAAGGCGACACTGGATGACGACCAGCTGCGGTTTTACCTTCACCACCACCGTGCGGGTGATCGACCGGGTTCATGACCACACCGCGAACGGTAGGACGAACACCGCGCCAGCGCATCGCGCCAGCTTTACCGATCTTGCGCAGGCTGTGCTCGGCATTACCGACTTCGCCAACCGTTGCACGGCATTCGATGTGCACGCGGCGCACTTCACCCGAGCGCAGACGCACTTGAGCGTAGGTACCTTCACGCGCCATCAGAACAACACCAGCGCCGGCGGTACGTGCCATCTGGGCACCTTTACCTGGCAGCATCTCGACGCAATGCATCACGGTGCCGACTGGGATGTTACGGATAGGCAGGCAGTTGCCCGACTTGATCGGCGCTTCCGAACCGTTCATCACCGAATCGCCAACGGACATGCCCTTGGTTGCGATGATGTACTGGCGCTCACCGTCTGCATAGCACAGCAGGGCGATGTTCGCGGTACGGTTTGGATCGTATTCGATACGCTCGACCTTTGCCGGAATACCATCCTTCTGACGCTTGAAGTCGATCAGGCGATAGTGCTGCTTATGACCACCGCCGATGTGGCGGGTGGTGATGTGACCGTTGTTGTTACGGCCGGCAGTTTTCGATTTCTTTTCAACCAGGGCTGCGAACGGACGACCTTTGTACAGGTCCGGGTTCACAACCTTCACCATGCCGCGACGGCCTGGTGAGGTTGGTTTCATCTTTACGAGTGCCATTATTTAGCCTCCTCGGAGAAGTTGATTTCCTGGCCAGGCTTGAGGCACACGAAAGCACGCTTGGTATGGTTGCGACGGCCATTGAAACGGCCCGAACGCTTTTGTTTACCTTGGCGATTGGCTGTCTGCACCGACAGCACTTCAACCTTGAACAACAGTTCAACGGCTGCCTTGATTTCAGGCTTGGTCGCATCCGGCAATACGCGGAACACGATCTGCTCGTTCTTTTCCGCGACCATGGTGGCCTTCTCGGAAATGACCGGCGCCTGGAGCACCTTCATCAGGCGCTCTTCGGAAAATTTGATTACGCCGCTCATGCGAACATCTCCTCGATCTTGGCCAGTGCTGCTTTGGTGACCACGATTTTTTTGTAGAACACCAGCGACATCGGATCGGCCTGATGCGGCTCAACGACGAGCACGTTCGGCAGATTGCGCGATGCCAGCAACAGGTTCTGGTTATCCGCGAGGTTGTCAGCGATGATCAGGACCGATTCCAGACCCATGCCCTGCAGCTTTTGCGACAGCAGCTTGGTTTTAGGAGCATCGATGTTCATGCCTTCAACCACAACCAGGCGCTCTTCGCGGGCCAGTTGCGACAGGATCGAGCAGATACCTGCGCGATACATCTTCTTGTTCACTTTGTGGGTGAAGTTTTCGTCAGGCGAGTTCGGGAAAATCCGACCGCCGCCGCGCCACAGTGGCGAGGACGACATACCAGCACGCGCGCGGCCGGTACCTTTTTGGCGCCATGGCTTCTTGGTCGTGTGGTGAACTTCTTCACGATCTTTCTGCTTGCGGTTACCGCCACGTGCGTTGGCAGCGTAGGCGACGACGATCTGGTGGATCAGCGCTTCGTTGTAGTCACGACCGAAAACGGTATCGGCTGCGGCGACGTTCGAACCTGCTTGACCTTGCTCATTCAGAAGCTTGAGTTCCATAATTAAGCTCCCTTCTGAACTTTGGATTTAATAGCTGGCGAAACGATCACCTGGCCATTTTTCGCACCTGGTACGGCACCTTTGACCAGCAACAGCTGACGGTCGGCATCAATACGGGCGATTTCGAGATTCTGTACGGTACGATTCACGTCACCGAGGTGACCGGTCATGCGCTTACCAGGGAAAACACGACCTGGATCCTGCGCCATACCGATGGAACCTGGAACGTTGTGCGAACGCGAGTTACCGTGCGTTGCGCGACCGGAAGCGAAGTGGTAACGCTTGATGACGCCGGCGTAACCCTTACCGATCGTAACGCCCTGGACGTCGATCTTCTGACCGACTTCGAACAGGGAAGCGGCGACAACATCGCCAGCTTTCAGTTCGGCTGCTTTACCCGCGTCGACGCGGAATTCGCGCAACATGGTGCCAGCTTCGACGCCGGCTTTAGCGTGGTGACCCGCAACAGCTTTGGTCACGCGGGAAGCGCGACGTTGACCGAATGCGACCTGGACAGCGGAATAACCATCTGTTTCAGGGGTTTTGATTTGTGCGACACGGTTGTTCGACACGTCCAGAACGGTGACAGGGATCGAGTCCCCTTCATCCGTAAAGATGCGCATCATTCCAACCTTGCGACCGAGAAGGCCTAGGCTCATTTTTTCTCCATTCCCACCTGCGATTGGGCGGGGCTGACTGTTTAACTACCAAGTAAAGGACAGATTCAAAAACACACGAATCCATACCGAAGCCGGCTAGGATAGCACGCAAAAAGGCTTGACGCAACAACTTAGTTGGAGGTATGTCGATGTGTTGTACGGCGGGTGAGGCAGGTGTGATGCGCGAGGTATTCGAGGGGGGCGCAAAAGCGCACAAAAACGGATATTGCCATTGTTTTCGCTAGCTTTTTATCCGTCTCCCCCGCGCAGGCGGGGGGTCCATAGCACCTCTGAGCAAAGGTGCTATGGGCCCCCGCCTTCGCGGGGGAGACGGTCTTGCGGTTCGTGGCTCGAAACGCGTTTGCGTTTGCGTTTGCGTTTGCGTTTGCGTTTGCGTTTGCGTTATTGCGTTTGCGTTATTGCGTTTGCGTTATTGCGTTGGTTTGCGTTATTAGGTTGATTAACGCGCCAGCGGCTGTCCGCCCGAACCGAGCCGCAGGCGGGCCCAGAACTGCGCCAGGCGCTCCCACAGCCCGCGCCGCACCTTGCCGCTGCGCAGGCGCGTCTCGCCCGCCATCGGCACCGCCATTTCCCAGCGCACCGGATAGATATTGACGCGCTTGGTGTAGCGGCTCAACAGCGCGGTGGTCTCGACCCCGGCGAAATCGAGGTGCCGGTCCAGCAGGAACACGAACATCGGCTCGACATGCTGCTTCTTGCCGCGCGTGCTCACTTCGACGCAGGACGGCAGGATCACGCCATCGCTCAGGGTGGTGTTGGCCGCCACAATATAATGGCCGAGCGGATCGAGCGGCACCGCGTCCAGGCTGGTCGGGCGCACGAACGACTCGCCATTGCCCAGGTTGACTTCCTCGTCGATCGCCCATTCCCAGATAGGATAGGCGGCAAAGTCGGCATGCGAGACCTTGCGGATGGAACGGCGGATAGCAAGATCTGGGGTCATGGACAGTATGGTAAAGCCTGGAGGTAACCTCGCCAGTTTATGGCCAGCGGTGATTTCTGTCCAGCAACGCCCAGAGCGGCGTGACGCGAAAACCTCAAAAACAGAATTTAGCGCTTGCCTACTAATCATGTGCGCCCATATACAGTGCGGCTGGCACGTTGTATATTACGACCGGAAATTGCAACACTGTAATTTTGTTATCACCGCCAGGATGCTGGCGTGAAAGTGTCCCTCAACCCGTTACAAGGAGTTCTACATGGCAATCAGTTTGCAAAAAGGCGGCAACGTCAACCTCAGCAAGGAAGCTCCGGGACTGACCAAGGTCGTTATCGGCCTCGGCTGGGATCCGCGCGCGACCGACGGCAGCGCGTTCGACCTCGACGGCAGCGCTTTCATGCTCAAGGCTGACGGTAAAGTGCGCGCCGATGCGGATTTCATTTTCTACAACAACCTCAAGTCGAGCGATGGTTCGGTGGTGCATGCGGGTGACAACACCTCGGGCGCCGGCGAAGGCGACGACGAGAAGGTCAATGTCGACCTGAGCGCGGTACCGGCCGACATCGACAAGATCTCGTTCTGCGTGACCATTCACGAAGCCGAGTCGCGCAAGCAGAACTTCGGCATGGTCGGCAAGGCCTACATCCGCTGCCTGAACGCCGACGGCGACAAGGAACTGGCGCGTTACGACCTGTCCGAAGACGGCTCGACCGAAACGGCGATGATCTTCGGCGAGCTCTATCGCGCCGGCGCCGAGTGGAAGTTCAAGGCGATCGGCCAGGGCTTCGCTGGCGGCCTGGGGCCTCTGGCCAAGTCGTTCGGCGTCGACGCGTAAAGCCCGACCCGCCCGACCCGCAGGTTTGCGCCCGCAAGGATCGCTGCTTCAGAGCGGCGCCTTGCGGGCGTTGTGACGTGTGGACCTGCGTATGTATATTTGTGCGCGTCGACAAGCTCCAGCTGTAGAGTCGTCTTTAGGGCGACGGACAACACGTCGTACCGTTTACCTGACTCTTCCTGAAAACAAACACCATGGAAAACTTATCACGCGGGCAGCGCTTGCCGCTGGCTGGCATCGCCCCCAACGGCCGCATCGAGATCGGCCTGGCCGCCAGCGGCCTGCGCCTCGACTTCGCCTGCTTCGGCCTGGGCGCCGACGGCAAGCTGCTCGATGAGTCGTACATGACCTTCTTCAACCAGCCGCGCACGCCCTGCGGCGGCGCCGTGCTGGCCGACATCCCCGGCGACCTGAGCGGTTTTTCCATCGATACCGGCCTGCTGCCGGCCAACATCGACCAGCTGGCCATCACCGCCAGCGTCGATGGCGACGGCACCCTGTCGCAGCTGGCCAGCGGCCACCTGCGCCTGCTCGCCGGCGGCGCTGAACAAGCCCGCTTCGCCTTTTCCGGAAAAGATTTTGCCGAGGAACGCGCCATCATGCTGGGCAAGCTGTACCGCAAAGACGGCCAGTGGCGCTTCATGGCGGTCGGCCAGGGCTTCAACGGCGGCCTGGACGCGCTGGTGGCGCACTTCGGCGGCGCCGTCGCCGCACCGGCCCCGGCAGCCGCGCCCGCCCCTGCCCCTGCCCGCATCTCGCTCGAAAAACGCATCGCCAGCAGCGCGCCGCACCTGGTCAGCCTGGTCAAGCACGCCACCGTCTCGCTGGAAAAGGCCGGCCTGTCCGAGCACCGCGCCAAGGTCGCCCTGGTGCTGGATATTTCCGGGTCCATGAGGTCGCTTTACAAAAAGGGCCTGGTACAGCAATTCGCCGACCGCATCCTGGCCCTGGGCTGCAAGT
Organism: Massilia aquatica; assembly: GCF_011682045.1. Classification (GTDB taxonomy): domain Bacteria; phylum Pseudomonadota; class Gammaproteobacteria; order Burkholderiales; family Burkholderiaceae_D; genus Telluria_A; species Telluria_A aquatica. Next base: position 254,995 of record NZ_VVIW01000004.1, read on the forward strand.
TCGACGACGACGGCGAGATCGACGTCTTCCTGTTCGGCAAAAATGTCCACCAGCCCGCCCCCATGACCCTGGCCAACGCGCGCAACTACATCCGCGACGTGGTCGAAGCCCATCCGCTCGAAGCCGATACCTGCTACGGCAAGGCGATGGAAGCGGTACGCCGTTTCTACTTCCCCGACGCCAACGGCGGCGAGCGCAAGAGCGTGCAGTCGGCACCGGTGCCGGTGTTCGTGATGTTCGTCACCGACGGTTCCACCTCGGACAAATCCGTGACCGAAAAACAGCTGCGCTGGGCCAGCCAGGAGCCTATTTTCTGGCAATTCATGGGCATCGGCAAAGGCAAGAAATCGAAAAGCAAGAAGCTGGCGGCATTCGCCCACTCCGACTTCCCCTTTCTCGAACAACTCGACGAACTGCCCGGCCGCCTGATCGACAACGCCGACTACTTTTCGGTCGAATCGCCCGACGAACATTCAGATTCGGCGTTGTACGACTTGCTCATGGCAGAATACCCGGGCTGGATCACACTGGCAAAACAACACCGCCTGCTCGCCTAGCACGACAGCAACAATAACAACAATTCCGATTTAATAAGAAAGCAACTCATGCGTGTCTGGTTCAACAGGACGTTTTCGTCCGTGTACGCGGCGATTGGCCTCATCCGTGAAGCCGATCTGGAAGGCCGTTTCCACCTCATCTACAGCAATGCCAATCCGCACGCCCTGGCCGGGCGCGTGGCGCACGAATTCTTCATCGAGCCGACCGGCCTGGATAACGAGCAATACATCGACTGGTGCCTGGCCTTTTGCCGCGAGCACCGGGTGGAGATCTTCATTGCCGGCCGCCTGTCGACCGAACTGGCCAGCGCCCACGCCCGCTTCGAAGCCCAAGGCACGCGCGTGCTCAGCGCCGCCACGCAAGAGCAGCTCGAACTGATCCACGACAAGGCGCGTTTCTACGCCACCACTAACCTGCCCGGCGCCCCGGTGGCCGAATTCCGCGTGTTTGAAAACATCGCCCAGTTCGACGCCCACTACGCCGAACTGCGCGCGCGTTATCCGACATTGTGCGTCAAGCCTTCGCGCTCGGTGTACGGCCTCGGGTTCGCCATCCTCGACGAAGAGCGCAGCAGCGCCGCCCTGCTGCTGGCCGGCGCCGAATATCACATCGGCTACCAGGACATGCGGCGCGGCCTGGCCGAGCTGGGCGAGTTCCGCACCATGCTGCTGATGGCCTACCTGGACGGCCATGAATACAGCGTCGACTGCGTGGGCGACAACGGCCGCCTGGTGACCGCCGTGTCACGCAAGAAACCGATGACGCCCGGGCGCGGCCAGCTGATCGACATGCGCGCCGACATCCTTGAAGCAACCAGCCAGCTGACCCGCATCCACGGCCTGAACGGCGCCTTCAATGTCCAGTTCCGCGAAGGCGACGGCAAGCTGCACCTGCTCGAAATCAATCCGCGCATGTCGGGCGGCATCGGCATGGCCTGCGTAGCCGGCCCCAACCTGCCCTACATCGCCCTGAAAGGCTTTGCCGACGGTTTCGACACGGTGACGGTGCCGCCGGTGCGCGACGGCATCCGCGTGGCCGAACTGAGCGCGCCGGCCGAGCTGCATTCGGTGGACCTGCTGTGAGCATGATGCCAGCGCCACAGGTGCAGCGCCACCGCCTGAGCCTGCCCACCGGCGAGCTCGAACTCGACATCCACGACAGCGCCTTTGCCCTGGACGACGTGATGGGTTTTGCCGCGCGCGCCAACGCCAAGCGCGGCTTCCTGTTCCTGAGCAAGGTGCTGGGCAAGCACTGGCCGGTCACCCCGAGCATGATGCGCACCGTGCACCAGAGCCTGGCCGACACCGTGCCCGAACTGCCCGGCCCGGTGGTCTTCATCGCCATGGCCGAAACCGCCATTGGCCTGGGCCAGGGCGTGTTCGAAGCCTGGCTGGCCGCCCATCCCGGGCGCGAAGGCTTGTTCCTGCACACCTCGCGCTACCGGGTGGGCGAGGCCCCCATCATCGAATTCGAGGAAGCGCACAGCCACGCCCCGCGCCAGTTCCTGCACATGCCGCCGGACGCGCACACGCGCGAGCTGCTGCTGGGCGCCCGCGCACTGGTCCTGGTGGACGATGAAGCCAGCACCGGCAACACCTTCCTGAACCTGACCGACGCCTGCCGCAAGCTCAATCCCGGCATCGCCCACGTGCACCTGGCGACGATTACCAACTTCATGGGCGCCCCCGCCACGCAAGCCCTGTCGGCGCGCTTCGGCCTGCCGGTGACGATGGGCGCGCCGGTCAGCGGCGAATATCGCTTTACGCCCGGCCAGCTGGCCAGCGCCAGCGCCCCGGCGCAATTGTTCGACCCCTCGGCCGACCGCGGCGCCAGCGGCGACTTCGGCCGCTACGGCCTGCACCGCGCGCTCACGGCGCCGGCCGCCCTGGCCGCACGGCTGGCGGCCGAGGTGCAGCCGGGCGACCAGGTGCTGGTGCTCGGCACCGGCGAGTTCATGCACCCGTCCTACCTGCTCGGCGCCGCCCTGGAGCGGCTCGGCGTGGACGTGGTCGTGCAATCGACCACGCGCTCGCCGATCCTGACCTGGGGCGCGGTCGGGGCCGCGCTCACGTTCCCCGACAATTACGGCGAGGGTGTGGCCAATTTCCTGTATAACGTCACCCCCGGCCAGTACCGGCACGTATTCATTTGCCACGAAACCGCCCCCACCGAGGCGCTGCGGGGCCTTGCGGACACGCTCAGCGCGCGTCTTTTCCACTTTAAGACCGAGACCCATATTGAAGAAGTTTGAGAAATTCCTGTTCGCCGACCTGGACGACACCCTGTTCCAGTCGCTGGAAAAGTGCGAGGGGCGCGGTACGCCCATCGAAGCGGCCGCCTTTTTAAAGGACGGCAGCCCGATCTCGTACACCACGCCGGGCCAGCGCGCCTTCCTGGCCTTTGCCCAGGATGGCATGACGGTGATTCCGACCACGGCGCGCAACGTCAATGCATTCCAGCGCGTGGGCATCGACTTCCACAGCTATGCCGTGCTCGACTACGGCGGGATCATCCTGCTGCCGGACGGCTCGGTCGACCAGGAATGGCTGGAACACATGCGCGGCGCCATGCAGGCTGCCCTGCCCGGCCTGCAGGAACTGGCCGGCCTGATCGACGCCTGGGCCGAGCGCACCGGTTTCGGCAACCGCGCCCGCCTGATCGAGGATTTCGAGACGCCGTTCTATCTGGTGGTGAAAGACCCGCAAAAAATCGCGGCCAACCTGGAACCGATCGAGCGTGACGTGGTCCAGCCGTGGATCGACAATGGCAATCGCGATTACTTCATCCATCGCAACGGCAACAACCTGGCGATTTTGCCGAACGCGCTGAACAAGGCGCATGCGGTGGCGCACGTGAGCGCGCGCCTGCGCGCCGAACACGGCGATATCCTCACCTTCGGCATGGGCGACAGCAAGTCCGACGCGCGCTTCATGGCCGCCTGCGACTATGCCATCACCCCGCGCCACACCCAGCTGGCGGGCCTGACCCTGGAGACCCTATGAATTTTTCCGGCAGTTACCGTTCGGAAGACGTCAGCTTCCTGCTCAAGCCGCTGGCGATGCAGGACTTCGTCGACGTTCCCGAAAAAGAATTCCTGATCCAGTCGGGCCAGCGCCACTACAGCGAAATGCTCTCGCCCGAATCCTTGCCCTCGGAGCGCTACCTGGCGGTGTTTCGCGAAGCCTGCGCCGCCAACACGGCGCGCATGGCGCGCGACTGCCTGACCCTGGCCGGCCTGATCGCCCAACGCCGCAGCGGCCCGGTCACCCTGGTCTCGCTGGCGCGCGCCGGCACCCCGGTCGGCGTGGTCTTGAACAGCCTGCTGCCCAAGGTGTTCGGGCGCGCCAGCACGCACTATTCGGTCTCGATCATCCGCGACCGCGGCATCGACCAGGTGGCGCTCGAACATATCCTGGCGCAGGGCCACGCCCCTGAATCGATCGTCTTCATCGACGGCTGGACCGGCAAGGGCGTGATCTCGCGCGAATTATTAAGCGCCATCGACGAATTCAACCGCCGCCGCGGCACCGCCATCGACGGCGGCCTGTACGTGCTGTCCGACCTGGCCGGCAGCGCCGCCTGCGCCGCCTCCTGCGACGACTACCTGATTCCGTCGAGCATACTGAACGCCACCGTTTCCGGCCTGATCAGCCGTTCGATCCTGAACGAGGCAATCGGACCCGGGGACTTCCACGGCTGCGTGTACTATCAGCAGTTCGAAGCGCACGACCAGTCGCAAAGTTTCGCCGACGGCCTGGTGGCCGCCGCGCTGGAGATCGCCGCCGCCGACGGCACGCCCGACGCCCAAGCGGTCGACCGTGAAGCCGCCGGCGCCGTCTCGCGCGCCTACATGCTGGCCGCGCTCGAACAACATGGCATTACCGACGTCAACATGATCAAGCCCGGCATCGGCGAAGCAACCCGCGTGTTGCTGCGCCGTAGTCCGCGCCTGTTGATCCTGCGTGACGCCGGCGCGCCCGACGTGGCGCATCTGGCCCTGCTGGCGCAGGAAAAAGCAATTCCCGTGATCGTCGACGCTACGTTGCCGTATCACGCCGTTTCATTGATCAGGAGTGCATTGGATGGTTAAGTCGATGGGAGCGTCGCTGTATGTGCCGGCGAATCACAAATACCTGATGGATGTGGCCAATGGCGAGCGCATGGGGCATGTGCGCTCGCTGATTTTCTGCACCGAGGACGCGGTCGCCGATGCCGACCTGAGCTGGGCCTTGTTCAACCTGTCCGTGGTGCTGGCCAATATGCGCAGCGACGGCACGGCCGAGCGTTTCGTGCGCGTGCGCAATCCCGACGTCATGGCGCGCGTGCTGGCCATGCCGGGCGCCGACAAGCTGACCGGCTTCGTGATCCCGAAAGCGACGCGCACCAACTTCGACGCCTACTTCAAGCAGATCCGCAATACCGATCACATGCTCATGCCGACCCTGGAAACGGCCGAAGTCTTCAACGACTGGGAAATGCGGCAATTTCGCAAGATGCTCGAAGCGCCCGGCGTGCGTCACCGCATCCTGGCGCTGCGGATCGGCGGCAACGACCTGCTGGCCCTGCTGGGCCTGCGCCGTCCGCGCAGCATGACCTTGTACCGCACGCCGCTGGGGCCGGTCATGGCGCGCCTGGTGACCACCTTCCGCCCGTACGGCTTCGTGCTCACCGCGCCGGTGTTCGAACACCTCGACCTGCCTGAACTGCTGGACCAGGAAGTGCTGGAAGACCTGGCCCACGGCATGGTCGGCAAGACCGCCATCCACCCGAGCCAGATCGCGCCGATCGAGCAGCATTACCGGGTAAAGCCGAACGACCTGGCGGCCGCCCGCGCCATCCTCGACGTCGATGCGCCAGCCGTGTTCAAGATGCATGATTCCATGTGCGAAGTGGCCACCCACCGCGCCTGGGCCGAACGCACCATCGAACAGTCGAAAGTATTTGGCGCTCATCACGACCTCCCACCGATGAGCCCGGCAATCCCACGGGAACTCTGACCATCACTTGAGTGAAAAGGACCACAACGTGACACATTTTTCGCGCGGACAAAAAGGCAAGCTGGCCGACCTGGGCTTGAGCGCCCCCTTCACCGTCATGGTCGATATCGACACGGCCGGGCTGGTGGTCGACATCTCCTGCTTCGGCCTGGACGGCAGCGACAAGCTCTCGGACGAACGCTACATGGTGTTCTACAACCAGCTGGCCAGCCCCGCCAATGAAATCAAGATGACCCTGGCCGGGCGCGCCGCCAGCTTCGCGGTCAACCTCGACGCCTTGCCGGCCTCGATCGCCAAGCTGGTGTTCGTGGCCGCGATCGACGGCAACGGCACCATGCGCAGCGTGGGCGCGAGCAGCATCAAGCTGGGCGAGGCGGTGCAGTTCCCGTGGTCGGGCGCCGACTTCCAGGATGAAAAAGCCGTCATCGTCGGCGAAATCTATCGTAAAGACGGCATCTGGCGCTTTGGCGCCGTCGGCCAGGGTTTCAATGGCGGACTGTCGGCCCTGCTCAAGCACTTTGGCGGCACCGAGGCTGCGCCGACGTCGGCGCCAACGCCACCGGCTGCGGTGCCTCCGCCACCGGCGCCACCACCGCACAAGCCGGTGTCGCTGTCGAAAGTCACGCTCGACAAGCGCGGCGACAAGGTTTCGCTCGACAAGCGCGGCGGCAGCCAGGGTTTCGGCCGCATCCACGTCAACCTGAACTGGAACCGTGGCGCCGCCCCCGGGGCTGCGCCCAAGCAAGGCTTTTTCTCGCGCCTGACCGGCGGTGGCGGCAACAAGGGCGTCGACCTCGATCTCGGCTGCATGTACGAACTGGCCGACGGCCGTCCGGGCCTGGTGCAGGCGCTGGGCAACGCCTGGGGCGACTTCGACCGTCCGCCATACATGCGCCTGGCCGCCGACGACCGCACCGGGCAATCGAGCGACGGTGAAAACCTGAGCATCAACGGCGACCATTTCAACGACATGAAGCGCGCCCTGATCTTCGCCTTCATCTACGACGGCGCACCGAACTGGGCCGCCACCGACGGCGTGGTGACCATCAACATGCCCGACCAGGCGCCGATCGAAGTACGGCTCGACCAGGGCGGCAACCAGATGATGTGCGCGATTGCCATGATCGAAAACCGGGGCGGCAGCATGCAGGTGACCAAGCTGGCCGAGTACTTCTCGCAGGTCGGCCGCGAAAGCGCGCACGAACTGATGGACCGCCGCTTCGGCTTCGGCTTGCGCTGGACCACCGGCACCAAAGACTAAGCGTTGAAGCCGCCGGACCTGCGCAATGCGGGCCCGGCGGCGGTTTTTTACGACACCACCGTGACCGGCTCCGCGTCGCTCTTGCCGACCTGGTACCAGTCGACCTTGCGGGTTGCCACCATGATCGCGCCCAGCACGGCGAACAGCAGGATACTTCCCAGCATCAGCGCATTGTTCTCCGACACCAGCAAGCCATACAGCGCGCCGTAGAGCACGGTCAGCGCCACGCCGAAACCCAGTCCGCGCTGCCAGTTGCGCAGCACAAAACTCAGATAAAAACCCAGCAGCAAGATGCACGCCGTGCTGGCGATGGCATACGCGACGATGAACTGGATATGTTCCGACAAGCCCACCAGCAACAGGAAGAACAGCACCAGCGCCATGCCGACCAGCAGGTACTGCACTGGGTGGATTGGCAGGCGCTTGAGGATTTCGAAGATGAAGAAGGCGGCAAAGGTCAGCGCCACGAACAGCAAGCCATACTTGGTGGCGCGCTCGGCCAGCGAATACACATTCACCGGTTCGATGAAGGCCACGCTGAAGCGGTCCACCTGCACCGCCGCGCGTGCCGCGGCGACTTGCCCGGCCGGCACGGCATCGGCGTTGGCCGCCCCGTTTTGCAAGGCGAGCAACTGCTGCTGGGCGGCAGTCGACAAGGACGAAATCGCCCAATTGGCCTTGAAGCCGTCATCGTTGATGACGCGGTCCTTGGTCGACGGCAAGAAGTTACCGGCGAACTGAGGATGCGGCCACTTCGACGTCAGGCTGATCTGGTTATTGCGTCCGACCGGGGCAAAATGCTGGCGTTCGATGCCGTCCAGGCCGAGGTTGAAGGCGAACGGGACGCGCGCGGTCTGTTCGAGGTCCATGGCCGGCAGGTCGGCATGCAGGCCGCTGCCGAGGGCGATGGAACCGGTGCCCTGCTGGAATTCGATCGACTGCTTGCCCCAGGCGATGGTGGGGATATTCCGGATCCCGCGCACATCCTCGATGCCGACGGCGATGCTGACCTGGCCGAGCGTGATGCGCGAGAGCGAGTTAGCACGCGGCAGCGCCGATTTCAGCGGCAGGTCGAAGTCGCCCGTCAGCTTGTGCTGGCCGCTGTAGAACAGCACCCGGTGGATGCCGCGATAGCGGTAATCGGTATCGAACTTGCCTTCGACGTTGAGCTGGTTCGGAAACACCAGGTGCACGCGGCTGACCGAGCGTTTCACGGTTTCCGATTTGCTGGCATCGTTGGCGGCGGGAACAGTGACGTCGAACTCGTCGGTGTAGGGAATGACCATGACCGGCCCGACGATCGACTGTTCGCGCACCGAATCGGCGGCGATGCTGGCGACCGCCTGGGCGCGGAAATCGCTGCGTTCGCTGATGGTGCTCTGAATCATCGCCAAAGGCAGGCAGATCAGCACAGTGAGCGCCAGGATGGCGAGTATCTTGTACAACAGTGTTTTTTGCATGGAAGCTCCCGATTGGTGATGGCGCCAGTGTAGGGAGCGTGTGTGCGCTGGGTATGCGCTGAATGTGCGTTGATGTGCGGTGGATGTGAAGCAGGAAAGAAAGCTGTTTTAGCGTGCGAAACCAGGCAGCTTGCTGGCTAAAACGTCACCAGGAAATTTTAGCCAGCCAAACCTCATTATTCTCAGTCGAATCAAGGAAACTATTTATGGGTCATGAGGTAGACTGCGCGCCCCAATGCAACTCCCTATCTATGCTGGTCTGTTAACAATCAAGTCTGCGAGATGAGATACACGGCTTTACCAATGGTGCCCCCAGCGTGCTCGGCCATCAGATAAAGCAATACCCCTGCAATTCCGTTCAAGAAATACTGCATCAGGACAGGTAAAGCACTAATGAAAGCAGATAGATCTCTACATATTCCATTCATGATGACCCTCTCCATTAACGGCCACTCGTTTATACCCAAAATACCATAAGCAAGCTTATTTGCTCACTCAGCGTTGAAGTGTAGGCCGAAGTAAAATATGCACTTTGTCAAAAATCCATTTGCGTATTTTAGTTGACTAAAATCAACGTGCGCGGATAACTCTCTTTGACGCGAAGGTTAAGAAACCAAAACAAGTGGCAGGCGCAGTTCGGCGCATACGCCACCAGGCTCGGCGTTCTCGACGCTCACTCGGCCGCCGTGCAGCGCCATCACCTCGCGCACGAAGGGCAAGCCCAGACCCGTGCTTTTCGCGCCATCCGGACGCGGCAGCGAGTAAAAGCGTTCGAACAGCCGCTCGCGCGCGAACTCGGGAATGCCGCTACCGCAGTCGCTCACGCTGATGATCACCTCGTCCCCCAGCGTCTCGGCGCGCAGCGTGATCACGCCGCCCGGCGGCGAAAAATCGATGGCGTTGTCGAGCAGGTTGCCCACCGCCTGGCGCAGCAGCAGCGGGTCGCCCTTGACGATCAGGTTGTCGATGAAGGTTTCCAGGGTCAGGCCGCGCGCCAGCAAGCGCGCCGACACATCGGCCCGCACTTCCCCGGCCAGGCTGCGCAGCGCGACCGTCTCCGGCGCACTCAGGCGCTGCTGCTTTTCCACCCGGATCAGGGCCAGCAGCTTGTCGATCAGCTGCTTCTGGCGCAGGTTCTGGTTCAGGATATTGTTCAGGAAATGGCGGCGCTCGGCGTCCGGCATGTCTTCCTGCATCAGCTCGGCCGAACCCTGGATCGCCGCGATCGGGCTCTTGAGCTCGTGCGCCAGGGTGTGCATCAGCTCTTCCACGTATTCCTTGCCTTCGAGCTTGTTGCGCATCGCTTCAAGCGCGCGCCCGAGCGTGCCGATCTCGTTGTTGCCGAGCGCCGGCAAGGTGGCCTTGCGGCCCGCCTCGACATCGGCGATGTACAGCATCAGCACGCGCAGGGAGCGGTTGAGCCAGTAGGCGAAGGCCATCCCGATCAGCAGCGACAGCACCAGCAGCAGCGCGCCGCGCGTGAGGATGATGCGCTGGCTGCGTTCGACAAAGGGTTGCACGGTCGAGACCGGCTTGGCGACGGTCAGCACGCCGATGATCTGCTTGCCGTCCATGATTGGCGCGGCCACGTGCATCACTGCGTTGCTGTCGTCGGAGTAGACGTCGCGCGTGCTGCGCGCGCCGTACTCGCCGCGCAGGGTCAGGTAGACATCGTTCCAGCGCGAATAATCCTTGCCGACATCCTTGCCGCTGGAGTCGAAGGTGACTTGCCCGTTCACATTGGTGATGTAGACGCGGTAGTTCAGGGCGCGCTTGTTCAAGCCGTCGATGGAGACGTCCACATGGCGCCGTCCGAACGATTGCAGGCGCGCCAGCACTTGGGACTCGTCCAGATGCCCGGCCTTGACATCGTCGGCGACGACCTCGGCCAGCAGGTGGGCGGTGTCGACCAGGGTGTCTTCGAGGGTGGAGCGCACGCCCGGCTTGACCTGGGCCACGAACACATTGAGCAAGAACCACGCCGCCAGCCCGACAATCAGAAAATAGCCGAGCAGGATGCGCAGGCCGATTCTCATGTGCCTGCCAGGCTGTAGCCCATGCCACGATGGGTCTGGATCGGGTCGTCGGCGGGGTCGACCAGGCGCAGCTTGGCGCGCAACGACCTGACATGGGCGTCGACGGTGCGGTCGAGCGTATCGGGCGCGTCGGCCCAGACCCGGTCCATCAGCTGCGCGCGCGAGAGCACGTGGCCGGGACGCTCGCACAGGGCCTTGAGCAGCAGGTATTCGTAGCGGGTCAGCTCGAGCGCCTGGGCGCGGTACAGGATGCGCGCCTCGGCCTCGCGGATCTCGAAGCGGGCGGCGGGCACGCTGAAGGCAGCGGTCGCGGCGCCCGGCGGCGCCAGGCGGCGCAGCACGACCCGGATGCGCGCCACCAGCTCGCGCGGCGAGAACGGCTTGGTGACGTAATCGTCGGCGCCGATCTCGAGCCCGACGATGCGGTCGATCTCGTCGCTGCGCGCGGTCAGGAAGATCACCGGGGCGTTGCAGAACTGGCGCAGCTGGCGGCACACCTCGAAGCCGTTCATGTCGGGCAGGCCGACGTCGAGCACCACCAGCGCCGGCAAGGTGGCCGGATCGCTCTCGCGCATGGCCTGCAGCGCCTGCGCGCCCAGGCTCACGTGGCGCGGCACGAAGCCGTCGGTGCGCAGGGCGTAGGCGATGCTGTCGGCAATGGCCAGCTCATCTTCGACTATCAGGATCGTTACGGGCATGCGCGGGTTTCAAGAATGGTCATGGCGACAGTATCCGGGGCCGGGCCGGACCAGTCAACCGGCGGAACAGCAGCCTGCTTGTCGGAAAACCTTACAGATGCTCACGAAATTTCTTCATAGAAAATCCTAAGCTGATGATACCAAACGATAATTTCCAAATGGTATGTTTTTTGCTTGAACACGATGCCATCTTAACCAAAGTATAAGAAAGAATATCTTGTCTTCAACATCATTCTTCGCAATCGCCCTGCTCGCCTCCGCCTGGATCTCCAGCGCCCACGCCACCATCCTCACCACCACCTCGCGCGGGGTGGTCAGCAGCGTGGTCCAGAACACGCTCGATGACTTCGGTCCGGGCAATCTGGCCGGCAGAGCATTCCAGATGACGCTCACCTTCGACGACAGCAGCGCCACCCGCAACAGCTACCTGAACCAGTATGAAGGGTTGTACGGCATGAATCTGTTCAGCGCCCGCATCACGGTCGACGGCGTGACGCGCCACTACCAGCGTACCGGCAATTTCCAGCAACAGACCGCCAACGGCGCCTCAGCCCCGAGCCCGTTTGGATCGGACCAGGCCTTTGCCGGCGTGAACTGGACCACGCGCGAGGAAAGCCTGTACGCCTACCACGGCATCGAATCGGCGGAGCACTTGTTTGCCGGGGCCAATGCCAGCCTGACCACGCCCTTCTCGGCCAAGCTGCGCCCCGACCTGTATGAGTACATGAGCAAGCAGGCGCAGTTCGGCCATGCCGACGTCGCCTCGGGACGCTCGATCGTGTTCTATGGCGAGATCGAGGAGTTTTCGATGAGTACCGTGGCGGCCGTGCCGGAACCGGCCAGCCTGGGCTTGCTGGGCCTGGGCGCGCTGGCGATGCTGGGCGCACGCCGCCGGTCGCGATCGGTCCGATAGCGCCAGCGAGCCAGCGCCTGGTTTGCGCTGGCTCAACGTTATGACAGGACGGTGTTGGACCGGCGCGAATATGGGCCTGCTTGAATTGCCTTAAGTAAATATGCATGCAAGGATGACGACTCCATCAACGGAGTTTCCATGCCTGATCCGTCATCGCCCGCCCAGGCACAGCCATCCCCGCCGCGCCCCCTGTTCCGCCTTCAGGCGCTGGAGCACGCCGGCTCCCGCCAGTACGGCCAGGTCATCCTGGCGCGCGCGCCCGGCCAGCGCACGCTGACGATCCTGTTCGCCGCACTGGCGCTGGCCATCGTGGCCTTTTTCTTTTGTTTCAGCACCACGCGCAAGGCCCAGTCGCAAGGATTGCTGCTGCCCACGGGCGGGGTGATCCGCGTGATCCCCGGCCGCGTCGGCGTGATCATGGAAAGGCGCGTGCGCGAAGGCCAGCAGGTTGCCGCCGGGGACGTGCTGTTCGTATTATCGGGAAAACGCACGATCGCGGCGGCCGGATCGACCGAGCAAACCGTGGCCGCGCTGTTGCACCAGCGGCGCGACAGCTACCGCGCCGAGCTCGACAAGGTGATCGCGCAAGCCGCCCAGCGCAGCGGCGCGGCGCGGCGGCGGGTGGACGATATCGGCGCCGAACTGGCGCGCGTGGTGGAGCAGATCGCGCTGCAGGAAGACCGGCTGGCCCTGGCGCGCGAAGCGTTCGGCCGTTACGAGGGCCTGGCCCGGACCAACTATATATCGCCCAACCAGTTAAGCGACAAGCGCGCCGAACTGCTCGACCAACGCCAGCGCCTGGCCGAACTGGTGCGTATCAAGACGGTGACCGAACGCGCCGCCAGCGAAGCGCGCGCGCAGATGCAGGACATCGCGCCGCAGGCGGACCGTGAACGCGCAGCCCTGGAGCGCAGCATGCGCGCACTCGAACAGGACCTGGCCGAAAACCAGGCGCAAAGCGACATCGTGCTGCGCGCCCCGATCGACGGCGTGCTCACCGCGCTTGGCGGCGACATTGGCCAGACCGTTACCCCGGAGACCGGCCTGGCTGCCATCCTGCCGGCCGGCGCGCAGCTGGAAGCGGAGATCTACGTGCCCTCGCGCCTGATCGGTTTTATCAAGCCGGGCATGGCGGTCTCGCTGCGCTACGCGGCCTTCCCCTATCAGAAATTCGGCCAGCACACAGCGCGCGTGCGCGATGTGGCGGACACCTCGTCACGCCCGGCCGACACCGCCCTGGCGTCGACGGGCGCGGCCGAACCGATGTACCGCCTGCGCCTGACGCTGGAGCGGCAGTCGGTGCAAGCCTACGGCAAGCCGGTGCCGCTCAAGTCGGGCATGCTGGTCGACGCCAGCATCGCGCTCGACCATCGCCGCCTCTACGAGTGGGTGCTGGAACCCCTGTTCACCATTTCCGGGCGTTGACGGGCGGCCCGGACCGACCGCGTTCTCACGATATCGGAACCACCATGCATTTCCACGAACGCCTGCAACACGCTTTCTGGCCCGGCAAATCGCTGCCCATCCTGCTCCAGACCGAGGCCGCCGAATGCGGGCTGGCCTGCCTGGGCATGGTCGCCAGCTATTGGGGACACCGGGTCGACCTGGCCAATCTGCGCCGGCGTTTTTCGGTCTCGCTCAAGGGCGCCACCCTGCGCAGCCTGATGACCATGGCGCAAGCGCTGGCGCTGCAGCCGCGTCCCCTGAAACTCGAGCTGGACCAGCTGGCGCAGCTGAAACTGCCCTGCATCCTGCACTGGGACCTGAATCACTTCGTGGTCTTGACATCGGTCTCGGCGACCCACGCCGTCGTTCACGACCCGGCGGTCGGCATGCGCCGCCTGCCTTTACCGGAATGCGGCAAGCACTTTTCCGGCGTCGCGCTTGAATTGCTGCCGTCGCAGCAATTCAAGCCGCACAATGAGACCCAGCAATTCTCACTGTATTCGCTGATGGGCGGCGTGACCGGCCTGAAGGGCGGCCTGGCGCAGATCCTGGTGCTCGGCCTGGTGCTGCAGGTGTGCGCGCTGGTGGCGCCCTTCTATATGCAATGGATGATCGACGAAGCGCTGCTCTCGGCCGACCGCGACATGATCACGGTATTGGGCTGCGGCTTTCTGCTGCTGGTGCTGCTGCAAACCGCGGTCGGCGCGGTACGCTCGTGGGTGACCACGGTGCTGTCGACCAATCTGAACGTCCAGTGGCTCAGCAACGCCTTCGGCCACCTCATGAAACTGCCGCTGTCGTATTTCGAAAAGCGCCACACGGGCGACATCGTGTCGCGTTTCAGTTCGATCCGCGCGATCCAGGAAAGCCTGACCACCCAATTCGTCGAGGGGATCATCGACGGTTTCCTGGTGCTGGGAACCCTGGCCATGATGATTGCCTACAGTGGAAAGCTGTCGGCGCTGGCCTGCATCGCGGTACTCATTTACATCGCCATGCGCTGCGCGATCTTCCGCAGCCTGCGCGAAGCCAACGCCGAACAGATTATCCACGCCGCGCGCCAGCAGACGCATTTTCTCGAATCGGTGCGCGGAGTGCAGAGCATCCGCCTGTTCGGGCGCCACGATGCGCGCCACGCGGGATGGCTCAATACCCTGGTCGACCAGGTCAATGCCGAACTGCGGATCGCCAGGATGGGGGTGTCGTACCAGAGCGCGAATACGTTTTTGTTCAATACCGAAAGGGTGATCGTGATCTGGATGGCGGCGCTGCTGGTGCTCGACAACCGCTTTTCGGTGGGGATGATTTTTGCCTTCATCAGCTACAAGGACCAGTTCAGCAACCGCATGGCCAGCCTGGTCGACAAGGTGTTCGAATTCGCCATGCTGCGCCTGCACGGCGAGCGCGTGGCCGATATTGTCCTCTCGGCGCCGGAAGAAACAACGGCGGAATGCGAAATCGATCCGGCCTCGGTCTCGCCATCGGTCGAGATGCGCAAGCTGTCGTTCCGCTACGCCGACGGCGAACCGTTCATCCTGCACGACCTGGACCTGACCATCCCCGCCGGCCAGTGCATCGCGGTGACAGGGCCATCCGGCTGCGGCAAGACGACCTTGATGAAACTGTTGCTCGGGCTACTGGAGCCGACCAGCGGCGAGATCCTGATCGGCGGGGTCAAGCTGGGCCAGCTGGGCTTGTCGAACTACCGCCGGATGATCGGCACCGTCATGCAGGACGATCATCTGTTCGCCGGCTCGATCTCCGACAACATCAGCTTCTTTGCCGAAACGCGCGACGAGGAGCGGGTCCAGGGCAGCGCCCAGGCCGCCGCGCTGCATGCGGACATCATGGCCATGCCGATGGGCTACAACACCCTGGTCGGCGACATCGGCACCGGCCTGTCCGGCGGACAGAAGCAGCGCCTGCTGCTGGCGCGCGCGCTGTACAAGACGCCGCGCCTGCTGGTGCTCGACGAAGCCACCAGCCACCTCGACGTGTGGAACGAAGTGGCGGTCAATGCCTCGATCCGGCAACTGAACCTGACCCGCATCATCGTGGCGCACCGGCCGGAAACCATCGCCATGGCGCAGCGGGTGGTGGTGTTGCAGCAGGGGGCGATCTGCCAGGATGTCGTCCAGGAAAGTGCACAGGAGAATGTGCTGGATGAGGCCGGCAAGCTGTGCGCGTAAACGCATCAGGGCCGGGTCCGTTCGCTGACAGCGAACTCGCCCGGCCCTGACTCGCCCGCGCATATCAATGCGCTGGCGGCAACACTGCAATGATTATTGCAGTTTGATTTCGACGTCGACGCCAGCTGGCAGGTCCAGCTTCATCAGCGCGTCAACGGTCTTGTCCGTTGGGTCCACGATGTCCATCAGACGCTGGTGCGTACGGATTTCGAACTGGTCGCGCGAGGTTTTGTTGACGTGCGGCGAACGCAGGACGTCAAAACGCTGGATGCGGGTTGGCAGTGGGACTGGGCCTTTGACAACAGCGCCGGTACGCTTGGCGGTGTCAACGATTTCCAGTGCGGACTGGTCGATCAGCTTGTAGTCGAACGCTTTGAGGCGAATGCGGATTTTCTGGTTTGGTGCGGACATGGTAATTCCCTTAAAAAGAACGAACCGGCATGAAGCCGGCGATATGAATTTTTTGCTTGGGCACATCAGGCAAGAAAGCAAGTATACCTGCTTTCCTGCCTTTGACTACGAATTACTTACCAGCGACTTCGCTGAGAATCTTTGCAACAACACCTGCACCAACGGTACGGCCACCTTCGCGGATTGCGAAACGCAGGCCTTCTTCCATCGCGATCGGGTTGATCAGCTTGACGGTGATCGACACGTTATCGCCTGGCATAACCATTTCTTTGTCCGCTGGCAACTCGATCGAACCAGTCACGTCCGTGGTACGGAAGTAGAACTGTGGGCGATAGTTGTTGAAGAACGGAGTGTGACGGCCGCCTTCGTCTTTCGACAGGACGTAGATCTCACCGGTGAAGTGATTGTGCGGCTTGATCGAGTTTGGCTTGGCCAGAACCTGACCACGCTGGACGTCTTCACGCTTGGTGCCGCGCAGCAGCAGGCCAACGTTGTCGCCGGCTTGACCCTGGTCCAGCAGCTTGCGGAACATTTCCACGCCGGTGCAAGTGGTCTTGACGGTGTCGGAAATGCCGACGATTTCGATTTCTTCGCCGACTTTAACAATACCGCGCTCGATACGGCCGGTCACAACGGTACCGCGACCCGAGATCGAGAACACGTCTTCGACTGGCATCAGGAATGCACCGTCGATTGCGCGCTCTGGCGTTGGGATGTAGGTGTCCAGCGCTTCGGCCAGAGCCATGATCGCGACTTCGCCCATTTCGCCGGTGTTGCCTTCCAGAGCCATACGTGCCGAACCCTTGATGATTGGCAGGTCGTCGCCTGGGAACTCGTATTTCGACAAGAGCTCACGCACTTCCATTTCAACCAGTTCCAGCAGTTCTGCGTCGTCGACCAGGTCGCACTTGTTCAGGAACACGATGATGTAAGGAACGCCAACCTGGCGTGCCAGCAGGATGTGCTCGCGGGTCTGTGGCATTGGGCCGTCAGCTGCGGAGCAAACCAGGATCGCGCCGTCCATCTGTGCCGCGCCGGTGATCATGTTCTTGATGTAATCGGCGTGGCCTGGGCAGTCAACGTGAGCGTAGTGGCGGTTAGCCGTTTCGTACTCGACGTGGGCGGTGTTGATGGTGATGCCGCGTGCTTTTTCTTCCGGTGCCGCATCGATCTGGTCGTATGCTTTTGCTTCGCCGCCGAATTTCTTCGACAGAACGGTTGCGATCGCAGCCGTCAGGGTGGTTTTACCGTGATCGACGTGACCGATGGTGCCCACGTTGACGTGCGGCTTGGTCCGTTCGAATTTACCTTTTGCCATTTTGATCTTCCTTTAAAGACTATTTTTACAATTTTTGTTCGATGAGCAGGGCCGCACTTATGGCGCGGCCCTGACTGAATTACTTGGCCTTGGCCGTAACGATTGCGTCAGTCACGTGCTTAGGCGCTTCCGAATAGTGCTTGAATTCCATCGTGTAGGTAGCACGGCCTTGCGTTGCGGAACGCAGCGAGGTCGAGTAACCGAACATTTCGGACAGTGGCACTTCGGCTTTGATGATCTTGCCGCCGCCGCCTGGAATCTCGTCCATGCCCTGCACCATACCGCGGCGGGACGACAGATCGCCCATCACGGTACCGGCGTAGTCTTCCGGCGTTTCCACTTCCACGGCCATCATTGGCTCGAGGATGACTGGCGATGCTTTACGGCAGCCATCTTTGAATGCCATCGAAGCGGCCATCTGGAACGCGTTTTCGTTCGAGTCCACATCGTGGTACGAACCGAAGAACAGCGTGACCTTGACGTCGACCACTGGATAACCAGCCATCACGCCGGCGTTCAGCGTGCCGCGCACACCCTTTTCAACCGCAGGGATGTATTCGCGTGGAACGGTACCGCCCTTGATCGCGTCGACGAATTCGAAACCTTTACCGGCTTCTTGCGGCTCGATCTTCAGGACAACGTGACCGTACTGACCACGACCGCCCGACTGCTTGACGAACTTGCCTTCGGATTCTTCGCACACCTTGCGGATCGTTTCGCGGTAAGCCACTTGTGGCTTGCCGACGGTCGCTTCAACGCCGAATTCGCGCTTCATGCGGTCAACGATAATTTCCAGGTGCAACTCGCCCATACCACCGATGATGGTCTGGCCCGATTCTTCATCGGTTTTTACGCGGAACGAAGGATCTTCCTGTGCCAGGCGGTTCAGCGCCAGGCCCATTTTTTCCTGGTCAGCCTTGGTTTTTGGCTCAACAGCCTGCTGAATCACCGGCTCAGGGAAGACCATTTTTTCCAGCGTGATGATCGACGATGGATCGCACAGGGTTTCGCCCGTGGTCGCGTCTTTCAGGCCGACCGCGGCAGCGATATCGCCGGCGTGGACTTCCTTGATTTCTTCGCGCTGATTCGCGTGCATCTGCAAAATACGGCCAAGACGTTCTTTCTTGTTCTTGATCGGATTGTAGACGGTGTCGCCCGACTTGATCATGCCCGAGTAGACGCGGAAGAAGATCAGCTGGCCCACGAACGGGTCGGTCATGATCTTGAATGCCAGCGCCGAGAATTTCTCGTCGTCTTCTGCTTTACGCGTGGTCGGCTGGTCATCTTCGTCCATACCCTTGACTGGCGGGATGTCGATTGGCGATGGCAGGTATTCGATCACGCCGTCGAGCATGGCTTGCACGCCCTTGTTCTTGAACGCGGTGCCGCACATCATCGGGACGATTTCCGACGCGATGGTACGCTGGCGCAGGGCGGCCTTGATCTCGGCTTCCGACAGGTCGCCTTCTTCCAGGTACTTGTTCATCAGTTCGTCGTTCGCTTCAGCAGCGGTTTCGACGAGCTTCAGACGCCACTCGGCAGCCTGCTCTTGCAACTCAGCAGGAATCTCGCGGTAGTCGAACTTCATGCCCTGCGACGCGTCGTCCCAGTAGATGGCTTTCATCTTGACCAGATCGACGACGCCCTTGAAGTTGTCTTCGGCGCCGATAGGAATCTGCAGCGGAATCGGGTTCGCTTTCAGGCGAGCACGCATCTGCTCGTAGACCTTGAAGAAGTTGGCGCCGGTACGGTCCATCTTGTTGACAAAAGCAAGACGTGGCACCTTGTACTTGTTCGCCTGGCGCCATACGGTTTCCGACTGTGGCTGAACACCGCCCACTGCGCAGTAAACCATGCAAGCACCGTCGAGTACGCGCATCGAGCGTTCAACTTCAATCGTGAAGTCAACGTGGCCCGGGGTGTCGATGATGTTGATGTGGTGCTCAGGGAAATTGTTAGCCATCCCTTTCCAGAAGCAGGTCGTTGCAGCCGAGGTAATCGTGATACCGCGTTCCTGCTCTTGCTCCATCCAGTCCATGGTGGCCGCGCCATCATGCACTTCGCCGATCTTGTGGTTCACGCCCGTGTAGAACAGGACGCGCTCGGTCGTGGTGGTCTTGCCAGCATCGATGTGAGCCGAGATACCGATATTGCGGTAGCGCTCAATGGGGGTCTTGCGTGCCATAATTATTCCTAAATCTTTTAATGGACAAAACCGAGCGGCATTTTGTGAACAAAATGAGCCCGGCCTCGAACAACAGATACATGGCCGCACCCGGGCTTACACAATCGTGCAAACCGGGGATTGGCCAATTGATTAGAAGCGGAAATGCGAGAACGCTTTGTTCGCTTCTGCCATGCGGTGAACTTCGTCCCGCTTCTTCATAGCACCACCGCGCATTTCAGCGGCTTCCATCAATTCGCCACCGAGGCGTTGCGGCATGGATTTTTCGCTGCGCTTGTTTGCGGCTTCGCGCAACCAACGCATGGACAGCGCCATACGACGAACCGGACGAACTTCAACTGGCACCTGGTAGTTGGCGCCACCGACGCGGCGGGACTTAACCTCGACCATCGGCTTGGCATTGTTGATCGCGGTTGCAAACACTTCGAGCGGGTCTTTGCCGGACTTTTGCTTGATGTGCTCAAATGCACCGTAGATGATGTTTTCTGCGACCGATTTTTTACCGGACAGCATCAGTACGTTGACGAATTTGGCGACATCTTGGTTACCGAACTTTGGATCTGGCAAGATTTCGCGCTTGGGTACTTCACGACGACGTGGCATATCAATTCCTTCCTATCTTCAGTTGAGCGCGCTGTGCGCACTCGCGGAGGCCATCATAGCCATCCACTTACTCGACCATTACGATCGGTTCAACTCGTTAAACTTCTAGTGAAAGCGGGGCGAAAAATTACTTCTTGCCTGCTTTAGCGCGCTTCGTACCGTATTTCGAACGAGCTTGCTTACGGTCTTTAACGCCCTGAGTATCCAGTGCACCGCGAACCATGTGGTAACGCACACCCGGCAAATCCTTAACACGACCGCCGCGCAGCAGCACGACACTGTGTTCTTGCAGGTTGTGGCCTTCACCGCCGATGTACGAAATGACTTCGAAACCGTTGGTCAGGCGAACTTTGGCGACTTTACGCAGAGCCGAGTTTGGCTTCTTTGGAGTCGTCGTGTATACACGGGTGCAAACACCACGTTTTTGCGGGCTGTTTTCCAGCGCCGGCGATTTGCTTTTCACGGTCAGAGCGACACGTGGATTGCGAATCAGTTGATTGATGGTTGGCATCGTTATAAATCCAACAAAATTACAACATGAATAACCCGGACAAACTGTCCGGGGACTAAAACGGAGTCCCGAGGACTGCGCAGGGGAGGCACCGACAGCCGCTCTGCGAGGAGCGGCGCTGAATGCGTAAACAATGCGCAGAATAAAATCGAGAACTCGCGAGTATAGACGCGAAGTGGCAGGCAGTCAAACAGTTTAACGCCTGGCAATGCGAATGTGGGGCGAAGATGCTAGGCGGGACGGGCGATGTGGCCGGGTTGAGACACCGGGAAGGGGTCTGACCCCGGTCTCTGACCAACGGTCGGCCCAACACAGCTGCAAGCGACACCGGGGTCAGACCCCCAACGGAAAAACCGGGGTCTGATCCCTCGATTACAGCTTGTCGGCGGCCGCTTTCATACGGTCGGCGCGCGCGTTCGAGCCCGGGTGGCTGGCCATCATGCTGCCTTCGCCCGACTCGCCCTTGGCCAGCTTGCGGAAGGCCGATTCCATGGCGCGCACGTCATATTTATGCTTCTGCATGAACTTGAAGCCATAGTCATCCGACGAGGTCTCGTCCGACTGCGAGAACTGGGCATTGCCGAAGGCCTTGATGGTTTCTTCGTTGGCCGCGACCATGCCGCCGATCTGGTTGCCGCTCGCGCCCGCCGCCTTGGTACCGGCCGACAGCAACAATGCTTTTTTCATCTGCGAGGCCGAGTGACCGAGCTTGGTGTGGCCGATTTCGTGGCCGATCACGCCGCGCAGCTCGTCGTCGTTCATCAGGTCCATCAGGCCGGTGTAAATGCGGATGCTGCCGTCCGGCGTGGCAAAGGCGTTCACTTCGGGCGACTGGTAGACCGCGAAGTTCAGCTTCAGGCCGTCTTCGTTTTCCAGGCCCTTGGTCAGCATCGCCAGGCGCTTGGCGTACTTGCTGCCGGCCGGGGCGACTTTTTCTTCCTTGTCCATCTGGCGCATCATCAGGCGCGAGCCTTCGATCACGTCCTTGTCGCTGATGGTGGCGGCCTTGGCCAGGTCCTTGCCTGCGCCGAGCATGCCGCCGAGGTCGATCGCCGGGGCGGCGCCCGCGGTCAGGATCAACATGGTCAGCGCGGCAATACGGATAGGGTTTTTCATGGATGTGCTCTCAGTCAGGTTATTAGTATACAAACATTGCCATTATAACAGTCTCGTGCATCACTCATGCCATTTTGATACCGCGACTTACCTCGCTGATAACACGATTGACAAATACACCGGGTAAACGAAGAACGCCCCGGATGCTATCCGGGGCGTTGCCATGCGCCATGCGGCAAACTACCTGGCGGGCCCGATATACGGTTTGAATGCTTCCTGCAGTTCGGGCGAGAGCTTGCGCAGGTCGATGCGCTGCTTCTTGATGTCGGCACGCAGTCGATCCGGGCCGCCGGCGGCACCTTCGAGCCGCTTGACCAGATCGGCGGCAAGCTGTTGCAGCACCTCATGCGGGATTTGTTTGGCATCGCGCACAGCGAAGGTTTCGCGTGCCGGGTCGCCATTGCACTTGCCGCCCGCTACCTGATACACGCCGCCGCCTTCTTCCTGCAAATACCGGCGCTGGCCGCGTTGCGGATGACGGCGCTGGAAATACCCGCTGGTGAGGTAATACGTCGCCTCGGAAGACTTGGCTTCGCCAAAAGTCCACTGGCGCGCGGTCCAGTTCTCGTTGTCGGCCATCTGGGTGCACAGGGCCCGGATCTCTTCAGATACCGGATCGAGTTTCAGCTTCGCCACGGGCAAGCGCAGGCCCAGGATCGGGTCCTGCACGAATTTGGGCGGCTGGTTGCTCTCGGCGGCGCCCGCAACGGCGCTCAATGCCGCCAGGACGACGGCCGCGCACAGGCGCTTAATAACGGTAGACGACATAAGCGGGCTTTTCTGCGCGGTATCCGGGACCTGCCCAGAAATCGGTTTGAACGAAATCGGAAATCCATTTGGTTCCGGTATATCCGGCCACATGCCCGTTGATATTACCGTTGGTATAAGGCTGCATGACCATCACATCGCCCTTGAGGAAATGGAAGCTGCCCGGGTCCTTGACCTCGATTTCGCGAAAACCGATTTGCAGCAGGACCGGACCGTAATTTTTTGCAGATGCGACATTCGGCGTCACAAAGGCGCCGCCGGCTTGCAGCGCTTTGCGTACATGGGTGGCGCACTTACCCTGCCCGAAGCCCGGCAGCGCATTGTCCTTCAAATGTTTTACAAATTTTTCCAAATCGAGTGCCATAGTCAGCCCTTAAACGATGTTGTTGTTTGCCAGATTGTCAGGGGCCAGCCAGGTTTCCGCTCATTGCCGCCCCAGAATAATGAACTTGTGAACAATATCATTATAACCAAACATTATTCAACTTATACAATATGCATTGTTGGAGGACTCGCTGCACGTCGCAGACAGGTATGCCAACTCGAATATTTGGCAATCAGAATGAAAAACCCCGGATAATGGCCAATTTCGCCGGCCCCACCTTTCCCTGATGCGACACCTGCTGCGCCCCGCCCCGCTGTACCTGCTGCTGACCTACGCGGCGCTGTCCGCTATCCCCTTCTTTCCCATGCTGCTGGGCAAACGGCTCGACCGTCCATGGCAGGTGCTCGGCATCGAAGCGGTGGCGTGGGTGGCGGTGTGGGCGCTGTTCAAGCGTCCCGCCTGGTTCCACTGGCTGCTGATTCCCGCCTTCCTGGCGCTGCCCACCGAGCTCTACCTGTTCAGTTTCTACGGCCAAAGCATTTCCACCCATCATCTGGGCATCATTGCCGAGACCAGTCCCAAGGAAGCGCTGGAGTTTCTCGGCAAAACGGTGTGGCTGATGCTGGCCGTCATGGCCGCCGTCATCGCCTGGTGGCTCACCTCCTTCCAGGCGGCCCGCCGCGCGCGCGAACTCGACTGGGACGACAGCTCGCGCTGGCTGACCCTGGGCCTGCTGGCCATCGGCGCCGGCCTGTGGGCCTACGGCCACGAATTCGGCGTTTCCCCGCGCACGCCCGCCGCCGCCAGGGCGTCCGCCAGCGCCAGCAAGGCCAGCGCTGGCATCGGCGCCGCCTGGACCGGCTGGAAGTCCGCCCCCCTGCCGCACTGGGCCGTGCTGCCGCTCGAATTCGGCGCCTTCGCGCAAACCTGGCCGTTCGGCATCACCGCGCGCGGGGTCGACTTCTATAAAGAACGCAAGCACCTGGCCGCACTGGTTGAGCGCAACAGCCACTTTCGCTTCGGCGCGCGCCAGGCCACGCCCGACGCCGAGCCCGAGATCGTGGTGATGGTGATCGGCGAATCGTCGCGCTTCGACCGCTGGAGCCTGAACGGTTACGCGCGCGAGACCAATCCCCTGCTGGGAAAAGAAAGCAACCTGGTGACCCTGCCCGACGTGATCACCTCGGTCTCGGCCACGCGCCTGTCGGTACCGGTGATCATTTCGCGCAAACCGGCCACCCAGAGCCTCAAGGACGGTTTCGCCGAAAAATCCTTCCTGACCGCCTACAAGGAAGCCGGCTTCAAGACCTACTGGCTGTCGAACCAGATCTCGTTCGGCGAATTCGACACGCCCGTGTCGGTATTCGCCAAAGAGGCCGACGTGATCCAGTTCCTCAACCTGGGCGGCTTTACCAACAGCTCGAACTTCGACCAGATCCTGTTCGACCCGCTGCGCGGCGCCATTGCCGACCCGGCCCCGAAAAAACTGATCGTGCTGCACTCGCTGGGCAGCCACTGGAACTACAGCCAGCGCTATCCCAAGCAGTTCGACCGCTGGCAGCCATCGCTGTTCGGCATCGACAAGCCGGTCTACAGCGACCCGGCGCTCAAGACGCAGCTCAATAACAGCTACGACAGCACGATTCTGTATACCGACTGGTTCCTGGCCAGCGTGATCGGGCAGCTCAAGGCGTCGCAGCAGCGCAGCGCCATGCTGTACGTGTCCGACCATGGCCAGGCGCTGTACGACAACAGCTGCAAGCTGGCCTTCCACGGCCACAATACCCAGTACGACTTCCACGTACCGGCGCTGCTCTGGTACTCCGACCAGTACCAGGCGCATTATCCGGGCAAGGTGGAACAGTTGCAGCGCCACCGGGGCGCGCGCCTGGCGACCGAGAACATGTTCCACACCCTGCTCGACCTGGCCGACATCCGCTATCCCGGCGAGCGCCTGGCGTGGAGTTTCGTGAACCCCGGCTTCGAGCAGCACAAGCGCTACGTCGACAGCTACGGCTGGAGCGACTACGACAACGCCACCTTCAAGGGCGACTGCCGCGAAGTGATCGACAAGGGCACGCCGCTCAAGCGCGAAAAATGAAAAAATTCATCGGCATCGGCCTGCGGCTCGTGTCCTGAGTTGGAAATTCGTTAATTATAAATATGGCGAAATCGTGCTGAGCACCGGCCGGGCCGCTACCCTGACACGGGAGCGCCGGCCAGCACCCCGTCGCAATCGCCCGGATGCGCCAGGTAGCCATCGAGCCAGTCGAACACCCGGCCCGCGCGTTCTTCGATGGCGCTGCCGAAGCCGCGCTGCGCCAGCAGGGCGATGCCGTTGGTATGGGCCAGCACGCCCGCTTCCAGCACCAGGCGCCCGTCCGCGTCCAGCCGCACGCACAGGGGCGCGAGCCGCTGCGCCAGCAGGGACGCCAGCACCAGGTTGTGCGACGAGACCATCACCAGCCCCTTGGCGGCCAGCACATCGAGCACCGCGGCCGCCGCCGACACCGATTCGAGGTGGTTGGTGCCCCTGAAAATCTCGTCAATGATGCAGATGCCCGGATGCGGCCCGTCGGCCGCCGCCAGCAGTTCCTGCGCGCGCCGCAGTTCGGCCATGTACAGGCTTTCGCCGCCGAACAGCGAATCCTCGCTCTGCATGCTGGTGTAGACCGGCAGGTCCGGCACGCTGGCCTTGTGCGCATAACAAAAGCCGAACGCCCGCGCCGCCACCAGGTTCACACCCACGGTGCGTAGCAAAGTACTCTTGCCAATGCCGTTCTGGCCCGAGATGAAGGCCCCGCCACCAGCCAGCCTGACCGACAGCGCCTGCGCCTGCGGCAGCAGCGGATGCACGGTCCCTTCCAGCGCCAGCGCGCCGTGCGCATGCCGTTCGGCCCAGCACAGGACCGGAGCCTCAAGCAGATGGCGCGCCAGCGCGATATCGGCTTCCAGCTCGCCCATCCGCGCAAAGCACGCGCGCAAAAAATCCAGATGGCCATGCACCAGGCGCACGCCCTTGTAGTAATGGTTCACGTTGTCGAGCATGAACCAGTCCAGGTAAGTGCGCGCGCCGGGCGTCAGCATCACCATGGGCGGACGCGACAGCTGGCGATTGAGCTTGCCCGCCGCCGCAGCCGCTTCGGCGAACGGCAGCAGCAGCGCATCGCCGCGCGCGCCCAGGATGCTGGAGGTCCGCAGCAGCATCTGCAGCGCGTTCATCGAGCGGTCCCATTCGTCCACCCGCTCGTAGTAGCGCATCTGGGTGCTCATTAACAGGTAGGCCACCACGCCGGTGGCCAGCCACGCGGCCGGCGTGACGATGACGGCGGCGATCGACGCCAGCAGCAGGATCGGCAGCGGCCAGGTCTTGCCTACCCACCAGGGCACGGGCGGCGCGGCGTCTTCGAACAGCAAGGTGGCGATTTCCTGTTCCGCATGGCGCAGCGAGGTACAGTCGCGGTGCAGCGCGGCCAGGCGCGCCGGCTCGCGCATCAATGCGCGCACCCGCTCGCCCACGGCGGCGCAGGCGGCGTCACCGAGCCCTGCGCGCAGGCGCCGGTACAGCACCTGCTGGCCAAAGATGCTGACCTCCTTCGATAACTGCGCGCGGTAGGTATCGAGCAGCAGGTCCTTCCAGGTGGCGTCGTCGAGCGCGCCGCGCGCCGGGTCCGCGCAGAGCCGGTGTAGCTGCGCCACGTCGCTGGCGACGAAACCATGGTCGACCGGCTCCCGGTCGGGAATCATCAGCAAAGCGCGCAAGTGGCTCGCCACCAGCACCCACAGGGCGGACAACTTCGAGACGAACGCGGACATACTGCCTTTCTGGCCTGCGGCGGCGCGGGTTGCGCTGCCTGCCTGCAAGATGTGGATAAATTGACAAAATGCAAGTCCGCACTGTCCGGCGCCTGTCCATACGCATTGTCCGGACAGCGCGGACAGGCGTTCACCGGTATTAAACCTCTTATGAATCAAAGACTTAATCCATGGCATGCTTCCTGCATTGGTGTTGTCATTTACTGTTCAGACAAGATCCATGATCCGAGATACCTCTTCCCAGGACGCCACCATCAGCGCGTCGCCGGCGCACAAGGCCAGGCGCCGCATCCTCGCCGCCGCACTGGTGCTGGGCGCGCTGGGCGGCGCGGCGCTGCTGCTGTCGGCCTGGCGCAGCAGCGAGCATGCGGTCAGCGCGGCGCGCCTGCGCGTGGCCGAGGTCACGCGCGGCACCCTGGTGCGCGACGCCTCGGTCAACGGCCGCGTGGTGGCCGCCGTCAGTCCCACCCTGTACGCCACGGCGCCGGCCACGGTCACGCTCAAGGTGGCCGCCGGCGACACTGTCAAGAAAGGCCAGGTCCTGGCCCTGCTCGAATCGCCCGATCTGTCGGACGCGCTCAAACGCGAGCAATCGAGCTACCAGCAGTTAGAGGCGGAAGTGGCGCGCCAGCGCATCCTGGCCAAAAAGCAGAAGCTGCTGGCCCAGCGCGAAGCCGACACCGCCGAAATCGACCGCCTGTCGGCCCAGCGCACCCTGGAGCGCTACGACAGCGTGGTCCAGGAAGGCATCATCG
Organism: Massilia aquatica; assembly: GCF_011682045.1. Classification (GTDB taxonomy): domain Bacteria; phylum Pseudomonadota; class Gammaproteobacteria; order Burkholderiales; family Burkholderiaceae_D; genus Telluria_A; species Telluria_A aquatica. The sequence goes on from NZ_VVIW01000004.1 coordinate 282,361, forward strand.
CCAAGATCGACTACCAGAAAGCCAAGGACGCGCTCAACTCGGCCGGCATCCGCGCGCGCCACGCCACGCAGGCGGCCGCGCTGGAAGGCGACGACGTCGGCCTGGCGCTGCAAACCAAGCTGGCCGAACTCGATCGCCAGCGCCTCTCGATGGCCAACGCCCAGCGCCGCGTTGATGAGCTGTCGGTGCGCGCGCCGGTCGATGGCTTCATCGGTACCTTGTCGGTGCAAAACCGCAGCGTGGTGGCGGCCAATGCGGCCCTCATGACCCTGGTCGACCTGTCGCGCCTCGAAGTCGAACTCGAAGTCCCGGAAACCTATGTCGACGACATGGGCCTGGGCATGAGCGCCGAGATCTCGCTCGGCAACGCCACCGCCACTGGCAAGCTGTCGGCCCTCTCGCCCGAAGTGGTCAAGAACCAGGTGCTGGCGCGGGTGCGCTTCGACGGCGCCCAGCCCAAGGGCCTGCGCCAGAGCCAGCGCGTCAGCGCGCGCCTGCTGATCGAAGAAAAGCGCGACGTCATCCTGCTGCCGCGCGGCCCCTTCGTCGAGAGCGAAGGCGGGCGCTTCGCCTACGTCGTGCAAGGCGGCGAGGCCGTGCGCACCCCGATCACCCTGGGCGCGACCAGCGTGTCGTCGGTCGAAATCGTCAGCGGCCTGAAACCGGGCGACAAGGTCGTCATCGCCGGCACCGACACCTTCGCCAACGCGGCCCGCGTCTCCATCACGAATTGAACTTCAACCAAAGGAAATCCCATGCTGCGCATGACCAACCTGAGCAAGGTGTACCGCACCCACATGATCGAAACCCACGCCCTGCGCGGCTTCGGCATCCACGTCGCCAGGGGCGAATTCGTTACCGTCACCGGTCCTTCCGGCTCGGGCAAGACCAGCTTCCTGAACATCGCCGGCCTGCTCGAAGAATTCACCGATGGCGAGTATGTGCTCGATGGCGTCAACGTCAAGGGCATGGACGACAACGCCCGCTCGCGCCTGCGCAATGAAAAACTGGGCTTCATTTTCCAGGGTTTCAACCTGATTCCCGACCTGTCCCTGTTCGACAATGTGGACGTGCCGCTGCGCTACCGGGGTTTTAACGCCGCCGAACGCAAGGAGCGCATCGAAGACGCGCTTTCCAAGGTCGGACTGGCATCGCGCATGAAGCATTATCCGGCCGAACTGTCGGGCGGCCAGCAGCAGCGCGTGGCGATCGCGCGCGCGCTGGCCGGCTCGCCCAAGCTGCTGCTGGCCGATGAACCGACCGGCAACCTCGATACGCAGATGGCGCGCGGGGTGATGGAACTGCTGGAAGAAATCAACGCCCAGGGAACCACCATCCTGATGGTCACCCACGACCCCGAACTGGCGGTGCGCGCGCAGCGCAATGTGCACATCATCGACGGCCAGGTATCGGACCTGGTGCGCGCGCCGTCCACCCTGGCCGGCGCCAAAGCGTCCGGCCAGGCCGCATAAGGAGCATCCATGTTTTCGTACTATCTTCTGCTGGGCGTTCGCAGCCTGCGCCGCAATCCGGCCCTGACCGCGCTGATGGTGCTCACGCTCGCCATCGGCGTGGCCGCCAGCGTCTCGACCCTGACCATCCTGCACGTCATGGCGGGCAATCCGATTCCGCAAAAAAGCGAGCGCCTGTTCGTGCCCAGGATCGACAATGGCCCGCTCGAAGGCTTCAATCCCGAGGACGAAGACCGCAGCGACCCGCAGGCCAGCTACACCGACGCCACCAACTTCCTCAAGAGCGGCCAGGGCGAACGGCGCGCAGTGCTGTATGGCGTGTCGATGCCGCTCGAGACCGAGCGCCGCGACCTGGCGGTGATGTCGGTCAAGGGCATCGCCGTGACGCGCGACTTCTTCGCCATGATGGACGTGCCTTTCCTGCACGGCCAGGCCTGGACCGACGCCGACGAACGGGCCGCTGCCGATGTGGTCATATTAAGCAACGCGCTGGCCGAGAAGCTGTTCGGCGCGGCCAACCCGGTCGGCAAGCGGATCCGCCTGAAAGACACGCAGTACCAGGTGGTGGGCGTGCTCAAACCCTGGCTGCCGGTACCCAAGTTCTATCGCCTGATCGGCAGCGGCGCCTTCGCCGACGAAGACGAGATCATGCTGCCCTTCGCCACCGCGATCCGGCACCGGACGGATCCGGAAGGCAGCGTCAGTTGCCTCGGCCGCGCCGAACCGGGATGGCAGGGCTTTCTCGATTCCGAATGCAACTGGATGCAAGTGTTCTTCGAGACCAAGAGCGCCGCCGGACGCGCCGAACTGCAGGATTACCTCGATAGCTACGCCGCCGAACAGCGCAAGCTGGGGCGCCTCAAGCGCAAGCAGCCGAACCGCCTGTACGACGTGATGCAGTGGCTCGAATACCGCAAGGTGGTGGCCAACGACAGCCGCCTGGCAGCCTGGCTGGCCTTCGGCTTCCTGCTGCTTTGCCTGGTCAACACCATCGGCCTGCTACTGGCCAAATTCTCGGTGCGCGCCTCCGAGGTCGGCATCCGCCGTGCGCTGGGCGCCTCGCGCAAGGAGATCTTTCGCCAGTTCCTGACCGAGACGGCCGTCATCGGCCTGGCCGGCGGCGTGCTCGGACTGGTGCTGGCCGGCGGCGCGCTGGCCCTGATCCGCACGCAGTCGAAGGAACTCAACGCCATCGCCAACATGGACTGGCAGATGCTGGGCATGACCTTCCTGATGGCGCTCGGCGCCGCCATGCTGGCCGGCCTGCTGCCGACCTGGCGCGCGTGCCAGGTCACGCCCGCCATCCAACTTAAATCGCAGTGATTTACGAAAGACCCGTCATGGAAATCCGTCCCATCCTGTCAGCGCTCATGCGCAGCAAAACCGGCGCCATCCTGGTGGCGCTGCAAGTGGCCATCAGCCTGGCGATCCTCACCAATGCGCTGCACATCGTGAGCGTGCGCCAGGAAGTGGCGGCGCGCCCGAGCGGCATTGCCGATGAGGCCAGCGTGTTCTACATACGCGTGCGCCACCTGGTCGAAGGCAGCCACGAGGAACAACTGGCGCGCCAGGAGCTTGAAACCAGGGCTTTGCGCGCCATCGGCGGCGTTACCTCGGTGGCGTTTGCCAGCCAGGCGCCGATGTCGCAGTCCGGCTGGACCACCAACCTGGCCAACTCGCGCACCTCGCGCAAGGACAGCGCTTCCGCCTCGATGTATTACACCAGCGATTCGCTGGTCAAGACCTGGGGCCTGAACCTGGCCGAAGGACGCGACTTCACACAGGCCGACGTGGTCGACATCGACGGCAATACCTCGCCCGACGAACTGTTTCCCAAGTCCGTGCTCATTACCAGGGCGCTGGCAGCCGCGCTGTGGCCGGGCTCGACCCAGGCGGTCGGCAAGACCGTCTATTTCGGCACCGGGGCGCAGGCCAACGCGGCCACCGTGGTCGGCGTGATCGACACGCTGCAAACCCAGAGCGCGGAAGTGGCGCCGCGCGGCGCCTACTCGCTGATCGCCCCGATGCGCAAGTCGTTCGGCGCCATCATGTACGCCGTGCGCGCCGAGGCCGGGCAGCGCGAGCGCGTCATGAAGGAGGCGGAAGCGGCCATGCGCGCCAGTAACCAGGGCCGCGCCATCATCAGCATGAAAGCCGTCGACCAGCACCGCAAGGAACGCTACCGGACCGACATGGCGCTGTCATGGATGCTGATCGTGGTCAGCGCGCTGCTGCTGCTCATAACCGCCAGCGGCATCGTCGGCATGGCCAGCCTGTGGGTCACCCAGCGCCGCAAGCAGATCGGCGTGCGGCGCGCGCTGGGGGCACGCCGGGCCGACATCCTGCGCTACTTCATCACCGAGAACTTCATGATCACCAGCGTGGGCGTGGCCTGCGGGGTGGCGCTGTCGGCCGCGCTGAACCAGCTGCTGGTAACCCAGCTCGCGATGGCGCGCCTGCCGCTGGCCTATCTGGTGGTGGGCGCGGGCGTGTTCTGGGTGCTGGGCATGGCGGCGGTGTACGGGCCGGCCTGGCGCGCCGCCTCGATCTCGCCGGCCAGCGCCACCCGCAGTGTCTGACGGTTCCAATGGTATGCTGTCGCCCATGCCTACTGTATTGATCATCGACGACAACGCCGCCGTCGCCATCGCACTCGATGTCCTGTTTTCGCTGCACGACATCGGTGCGCTGCGCGCCGCCTCCCCCGAAGAAGGGCTGGCCATCCTGGAACAAACCAGCGTGGACCTGGTCATCCAGGACATGAATTTTTCGGCCGACACCACCTCGGGCGAAGAAGGCACGGCGCTGTTTCGCGACATCCGCCGGCGCCACCCCGACCTGCCGGTGATCCTGCTGACCGCCTGGACCCACCTGGACGCGGCGGTCGACCTGGTCAAGTCGGGTGCAGCCGACTATCTGTCCAAACCCTGGAACGACAACCGCCTGATCGCCACGGTGACCAACCTGATCGAACTGGGGCAGGCCAACCGCTCGCTGCGCCAGCGCGTGCAGCAGGAACGGCGCGTGCGGCGCGACCTGGAACAGGGCTTCGACCTGCGCGGCATGGTGTGGCAGGACGCCGCCACCGAAAGGGTGCTGCACCTGGCCTGCCAGGTGGCGCGGGCCGACGTGCCGGTGCTGATCAGTGGTCCCAACGGCACCGGCAAGGAACGCATCGCCGAGATCATCCAGGCCAATTCGCTGGTGGGCGACGGCCCGTTCGTGGTGCTCAATTGCGGCGCGCTGCCGGCCGAACTGATCGAGGCTGAACTGTTCGGCGCGGAAGCGGGCGCCTACACCGGCGCCTCGCGCGCGCGCGAAGGCAAGTTCGAAGCGGCCGACGGCGGCACCCTGTTTTTGGATGAAATCGGCAACCTTCCGCTGGCCGGCCAGATGAAGCTGTTGCGCGTGCTCGAGACCGGGCGCTTCGAGCGCCTTGGGTCGAACCGCGAACGCCAGGTCAAGGTGCGCGTGATCAGCGCCACCAACGCCGACCTGGGCGCGATGATCCGCGCCGGCACCTTCCGCGAAGACCTGTTCTACCGCCTCAACGTGATCGAACTGCGCCTGCCGGCGCTGGCGGCGCGCCCGGCCGACATTCTGCCGTTGGCGTCCGCTTTTCTCCCGCGTGGCAAGAGCCTGCACCACTGCGCCCAGGCCGCGCTGCTGGCGCACGCCTGGCCCGGCAATGTGCGCGAACTCAAAAACGTGATGGCGCGCGCCAGCCTCCTGGCCGCCGGCGACATCATCAAGGCCACCGACCTGGGGCTGCCGGTCACGGTTGCGGCAAGCGTCGAGGTGGAGCCGGACCGCGACGCCATCGTGCAGTCCATGGCGCGCGCGGGCGGCGTGGTGGCGCAGGCGGCGGCCGACCTGGGCCTGTCGCGCCAGGCGCTGTACCGGCGCATGGAGCGGCTCGGGATCGCGCGCTAGCCGATGCGGCCGTCCCTGCGTTTATCGCTGATCACACGCTGTTCGGCGCTGGTCGGCACCTTGCTGGTACTCGGCATCCTGATCGCGCTCGGGCTGGACCGCCTGCTGCCGGGGCGCCTGGTCCTGGTCGTGGCGCTCTCGCTGGCCTGCGTGGTGCCGCTCGCGGTGATCACCATGCGCGCCCAGATCCGCCCGATCCTGTCGCTGTTTCGCGCGCTCGAAGGCACCGTCACCAGTTACAAGGACGGCGACTTTTCCTTCAGCCTGCACTGGCCGCAGAACGACGAACTGGCCGACCTGGTAGCGGCCCACAACGCACTCGGCAACGTGCTGCGCGAACAGCGCCTGGCGCTGGTGCAGCGCGAACTGCTGCTCGATACCATGGTCCAGAACACGCCGGTGGCGATGCTGCTGGTCGACGACGCGGCGGGCAGCCCCGGCGCCATCGTCTACGCCAACCTGTCGGCGCGCCAGATGCTGGGCCAGGGCCGCAAGCTCGAAGGCCAGCGCCTGTCCGAGATCCTCGGCCAGGCCTCGCCGGCGCTGGTGGACGCGCTGGCGCGCGGCGGCGACGGCTTGTTTTCCGCCGGCGAAGGCGAGGAAGAAGAGGTCTACCACCTGGCGCGCCGCAGTTTCAGCCTCAATGGCCGCAAGCACGAACTGCTGCTGCTGCGCCAGCTGACCCACGAGCTGCGGCGCCAGGAAGTGCAGACCTGGAAAAAGGTCATCCGCGTCATCAGCCACGAACTGAATAATTCTCTCGCTCCCCTCACCTCGCTGGCCCACTCGGGCGCGGAGCTGGTGCGGCGCGGCCAGACCGAGCGCCTGCCGCAGATCCTGGAAACCATCGAAGAGCGCACGCGCCACCTGGAGAGCTTCATCCTCGGCTACGCGCGCTTCGCCAAGCTGCCCTCGCCGCGCATCGAACAATGCCAGTGGCCTGCGTTTGTCGAACGACTGGCGTCGCAGGTGGCGCTGACGGTGGCAGGCGCCTTGCCGCAGGAAAGCGCCCGCTTCGACCCGGCCCAGATGGAACAGGCCTTGCTCAACCTGCTCAAGAATGCCCACGAATCGGGTTCGCCCGCTGGCGACGTGGCGCTGCAGGTGCGCCAGGCGCACGGCACCTTGCGCATTGAGGTGATGGACCGCGGCCAGGGCATGAACGACGCGGTACTGACCAATGCGCTGGTGCCGTTCTACTCCACCAAGCGCAGCGGCACCGGCCTGGGCCTGGCGCTGGCGCGCGAAATCGCCGAAGCGCATGGCGGGCGCATCACGCTCGGCAACCGCGATGGCGGCGGCCTGACGGTGACCATGATCCTGCCGGTGTAAGCGGCGGCGGGCGGATGATAAAATCGCGCTTCCCCTTCTTCTGCGCGCGCGATGTCCGACACCCCCACTTCCACCCGTTTCGACGCACCCGGCCACCCGCCGGCCACCATCACCGAATTCAAGGGCGTGCGCTTCATGCACCTTGGCACCTCGTGGGTGCAGGGCGCCATGCGCCTGGCCAAGCCGGACAACATCGAGCTCGAATACGTGCAGATGATGATGATGTGGATGCTCTTCCTCGACAATCCGAAGCACATCGTCCAGCTGGGACTGGGCAGCGCGGCGCTGACCAAGTTCAGTTACCAGCGCTTCCCGCAGGCGCGGGTGACGGTGGCCGAACTCAATCCCAATGTAATCGACATCTGCCACGCACATTTCGGCCTGCCGCCGAACGACACGCGCCTGGACGTGCGCGAGATGGATGCGATGGATTTCGTGCTCGACCCGGCCAACCACGGCAAGGTCGACGTGCTGCAGGTGGACCTGTACGACGAAGATGCGCGCGGCCCGGTGCTCGATTCGCCCGAGTTCTACCAGGCCTGCATGGATTGCCTGTCCGAAGAGGGCATCATGACTACCAATGTGTTCGGCGACTTCGCCAGCTACGACAAGAACCTGCAGAACATGGAACTGGTGTTCGATGCGGTGGTGTGGCTACCCGAAGTGCATGACGCGAACATTATCGTGGTGGCGTTCAAGCGCGCGCCGTCGATCGACTTCAGCGTGTTGTACGAGCGCGCCGGGGCGATTAAAAAGAGCATGAACCTGCCGGCCAAGAACTGGGTGACGGGTTTGAAGGGCTGGATGCAGGACCAGCAGGAATAGGCGCCCGGCGCCGTTCTACCGACGCAGGTTCTAAGCATATAGCGTGGGCGTATAAGTGATGCGCGCGCGCGGGGTACGTAGTCGAGATTACATCGTTTTTTAGGTCGAAGCACTACATTTTGCTGCGGTTTGCCACTATTGCACGCATTTACAACACTCTCACATGACTCGTTGCGCGTCGCAAAACTCGTCGGGTAGTATCGTTTTCACATTGGCTGGCCCCACGAGGGTGTGTCCAGTGAATTCCCTAAAAATGAAAACGAAAACGAGACATCTACATGACGAATACCCCAGGCAGCCCTCACCTTAAACGCACCTTGCTCGCATCGGCGCTCCTGCTCGCGCTGACAAGCGCCTATGCGCAGCAGGGCGCAGCACCAGCGGCCCGCAGCGGCGAAGACAGCCCCGCTTCCGTCGTGATCCTCGGCTCGCGCTCGACCGCCAAGACCTCGCTCGATACCGCCGCGCCGGTCGGCCTGATCAACATCAAGGACATGCAGACCGCAGGTCCCCTTGAACTGGGCAAGCTGCTGCAAACGCTGGACCCGTCGTTCAACTTCACCTCGACCTTTATCAGCGACGGCACCGACATCATCCGCCCTGCAACCCTGCGCGGCCTCGGTCCCGACCAGCTGCTGGTGCTGGTGAACGGCAAACGCCGCCACCAGCAGGCGCTGGTCAATGTGCAGCAAACCATTGGACGCGGCTCGGCCGGTACCGACATCAACGCCATTCCGCTGTCGGCTATCCACCACATCGAAGTGCTGCGCGATGGCGCGGCCGCCCAATACGGCTCGGACGCCATCGCCGGCGTGATCAACATCGTCCTCAAGAAGCAGACCAACGAGACGCAACTGAGCAGCAGCGTCGGCACCACCTCCGAAGGCGACGGCGACCTGATCTCCGGCAGCGCCAACACCGGCGTCAAGCTGGGCGAAAGCGGTTACCTGAACCTGTCGGTCGAAGGCCGCCGCCGCAACGAGACCAACCGCGCCGGCGTCGACTCCGAGCGCGTCAATCCGCCGCGCGTGACCCAGCGCATCGGCGACAGCCTGGCCAAGGATGCCTACCTGTGGTGGAATGCCGGCCTGCCGATCGACGACAGCAGCGAGTTCTATGCCTTCGGCGGCGTCTCCAAGCGCACCGGCGACTCGGCGGGCTTTTTCCGCTCGCCCGGCGACGGCCGCACTGTGCCGGCCGTGTACCCGAACGGCTACCTGCCGAACATCATGACCACCGTGAAGGACGCCTCGTTCGCCGTCGGCTACAAGCGCGACCTGGCCAACGAATGGAAGTTCGACGTGAGCGTGAACCACGGCCGCAGCCAGCTCGGTTTCCATGAACGCAATTCGATCAACGTCAGCTACTGGTATGAACCGAAACCGGGTGGCGGCATCTACGCCGAGTCGCCCCTCGAAGCTGACACCGGCACGCTCAAATTCAACCAGACTACCTTCAACGCCGACATTCGCGGCCCGCTCAAGTTCGGCGACCGTACCGTGCAGCTGGCGACCGGTTTCGAGTACCGCAGCGACAACTACGCGATCGAAGCGGGCGACCCGGTCTCGTACCAGTACGGCCGCACCAACAACCCGGCCATCAAGATCTTCGACCAGGTCGGCGGCATCGCAGCATCGGGGGCGCAAGGCTTCCCGGGCTACACGCCGGGCACCGAAGTGGACCAGGGCCGCCACAACATCGCCATGTACCTCGATGCGGAACACAACATCACCGAAAAGCTGCTGGTCGCCGCCGCGGTGCGCTTCGAAAAATACTCGGACTTCGGTAACACGACGACCGGCAAATTGAGCATGCGTTACGATCCGTCCCGCCAGATCGGCCTGCGCGGTAGCGTCTCGACGGGTTTCCGCGCACCGAGCGTGCAGCAGAAGTTCTACAGCTCCGTCTCGACCAACCTCAATTCGGCCGGCGTGCTGACCGAAACGCTGACCGCGCGCGAAGGCAGCGCCGTCACGCGCGCCTTCGGCATTTCGCCGCTCAAGGAAGAAACCTCGAAGAGCGCCAGCATCGGCGTGATCCTGCGTCCGATGCCGAACTTCTCGGTCACCGCCGACTTGTACCGCATCGACATCGACGACCGCATCGTCTTCTCGAGTAACATCGCACCGGAATCCGGTAACTGCGTACCGGCCTCCAAGTGCCCGATCAAGTCGATCCTCGATCCGCTCAAGGTCGGCCAGGCCCAGTTCTTCACCAACGCGATCGACACCACCACCGATGGCCTGGACATCGTGGCCGAGCACACCACCAAGTGGCCCGGTTCGACCCTGGTGCTGTCGGGCCAGATGGGTTTTAACAAGACCGAAGTCAAGAACCGCAAATCGCAATCGCCGGTGCTGACCGGCGCCCAGCTGTTCGACGACGCCCAGGTGACCCTGATCGAACGCGGCCAGCCGCGCAAGAAGCATGTGATCGCCGCCGACTACTCCACCGGCGCATGGAACGTGAACACCCGTGCCAACTACTACGGCGCAGTGCAGGGCCAGGGCTTCACCGCCCCGTTCATCCAGACCTGGGAAGCCAAATGGCTGGTCGACATGTCGCTGCGCTACTCGTTCACCAAGAAGCTCAGCGCCTCGTTCGGCGTGAACAACCTGTTCGACACCTATCCTACCGAGTGGGACAAAACCCGCGCCGCACCGTTCCCGCAACTGGGCTTCACCCGCTGCTGGGAAACCTGCCCGATCGGCATCAACGGCCGTCAGATGTACGCGAAGGTTGACTGGGCGTTCTAAGCTGGTCCTCGTTGCATGAACAGGCCACGCCGGCGACGGCGTGGCCTTTTTTACGCCGGCACGTGAATCCGCGCCTTGATGTGCTTGAGGTTGACGATGATCGTAAACGTCATCACTACCAGCAGAGACCACGAACTCCACTTCCCGACATGCACCATCGACCATGCGCCAAGCTGGTTGGGGTACTTCCAGATGCCGAAGAAGGTGCTGAGGTTTTCGGCCAGCCAGATGAAAAAACCAATCAGCACGAACGCCAGCAGCAAGGGCATGCGGCGTTCGACGTCGAGCGGACGGAAAATGACGGACGAGCGGGCATACAGGCCGAGCGCGCATGCCGCCACATACCAGCGATAGTCGCCGATGTAGTGGTGGGTGAAAAAATCGATATAAATGAGCAGCGCGATCACCACCCCCATCCAGAACGGCGGGTGATGCTCGACGCGCAAGTCGAACAGGCGCCACGCCTGGATGATGTAGCTGCCGACAGCCGCGTACATGAAGCCCGAGAACAGCGGCACGCCGAACACCTTTGTCCATCCAAAATCCGGATATGACCATGACTGGATCGCGCCGGAAGTCTTGAACACCTCCAGCGCAAAACCGATCAGGTGAAACAGCGTGATGGCCTTGAGTTCATCGAGCGTCTCCAGCCGCGACCAGATCATCCAGCCCTGGATGGCGAGGGCCACGATCAGCAGCGCATCGTAGCGCGCCACACCCCACAAGCCGGTACGCGGCACCAGGAACACCGCCGCGAAGAACAGCCCGGCGAACAGGCAGGCGCGCGCTTCCTTGATGCCGAAGTAGAGAAACTCCACCGCAAAGCGGGTCAGTCCGGTGAGCCCGGGCCGGGCTTGAAACCCCAGCAGATGCGCGTCGAGCGCGCTTGGGCGCAAGGAAAACAGCCGTGACAGAATGTGGGCGGCCATGCGGACGAAACTCCAGGATGAAAGGGATGGCCAGATTGGCAGCGGCATCTTAACCGAAGTTGCGACCCTGCCAAGCTGTCAGCGCCGCTCGCGCCACCATAGCAGCAGCATCGCCGCCGCGAACAGCAGCGCGAACGGCCACGCCGGCAGCGGCGCCGTGCCCGCCGCCGCCGCCACCGGCGTGCGCGCGGCGTAGCGCGCCGTGGCCTCGCGCCGCTGCGCCTTTTGCCACAATAGCCAGTCGGCCTTGTCGTACACATACAGCTTGCCAGCGACCGGCTTTGCGCCCTGGGTTTCCATCGCCAGCCAGCCGGCCTTGCGCGGCCACACGGCCACGCAGGAAGCATCGGCCTTGTCCGGGCGGCGCTGCCAGGCAAGCGTCTGTTTCAGTTGCGGGAAGGTGACGTTGCCCTGCACGCCGAGCGCGCACACTTCGAGGCGCCGGCCGGGCAGCGGCATCTCTTGCGGATCGAGCCAGGCCACATCCTGCGCGCGCTCAATGCCGGCGCGGTCGAGCACCCCCTGCCACCACAGGGCCAGCGCCTGCGGCTCGCTGATCGCGTAGCGGTGCCAGTCGGCCACGCCAAGCCAGACGATGCGGCCCTTTTCCCACGGCCGCGTCCAGATGCGGTCACCCGCCGTACGCCACTGGCCTGAGGCCCCGGCCGGATTGAGCGGGCTTGATGCCAGTGCCAGCGGGGTGCCGGAAGGCCGGGCCTCGGCCTGCTCGCGCAGTTCCAGCTGCAGCGCGCGTGACCACAGCTGCTTGTCCTGCGCGTTGGCCGCCAGGATCACCAGCGGCGTGCCCGCCGCCACCTGCGCCAGCAGCGCCGCACGCGCGCCGTCGCCCAGGCGCTCCACGTGGGCGGCGTCGGCCACCAGCAAATCGGGCTGCGTGAGCGCGGCGCGCGGGCCTTCGTTACGGGTGACGGTCTTGCCCAGCACGACCTGCCAGTCAATCACCGCATGGCTGCCCACCAGCAGTTCATTGAGCGTGCGCGCATCGAACGATGGCGCGCCGAAGCGCCCCACCACTTGCAGCGGCACCGGCGCCGATACCGAAAACGGCACAGGCCCCTGCGCCAGCACCTTGCCGCTGGCGTCGAGCATGCGCGCGCTCAGCACCAGCGTTTCGGCCACCGGCGGCAGCCACTGCACCGTCAGCGCCGCGCCGCTGCCGGCGACGTCCGCAATCACCTGCTTGTTCTCGGCCAGCAGCTGCAAGCGCCAGCTGGCAGCCTGGCTGCGGCGCACGGTCAGCGCGAACATGCGCCCCAGCGTCAGCTCACGCGGAAAATCCAGATGCAGAACTTCGCTGGTGGGCGCCTCCCACAGCACGGGCCGCGCCGGCAGGTCGTGCCACTGGGCGGCGGACAAGCCGTCGCCGGAAAGCCGCACCGCCGCAGCCTCGTTCAGGTCGATCGCTTCGGCGTCGGAATCGATTGACAGTGTCCCACCCACCCCCGCCGGCAGCTTGACGTCGCCGACGATCACGCCCAGCGCCGCAGCGGCCAGCAGGATCAGCAAGGCGTCGATCCACTGGCGCCGCCACAGGTAGACGGCGGCGCTGCCGGCGCCGATCAGGAAAATCAGGCCTGCGGCGATCATCGTGGAACTTCCTTGCGCAGCGCGCGGGTGAATGGGGTTTGCGGGGCGGGCCTGGCCTGCAGCAGCACCGGCGCCTGGGTGATGGCGCCGCGCAGCCAGGCGCGCAGCAGCGGGCGGCACGTGGCGCAGCCGTCCGCCACATCCTGCACGGCGCGCTGCGCTTCGAGGCGCTGTTCATCGCTCGTGATGCGTGAGCGAATCCACTCGTGCGCGCCGCGGCTCCACAGGGCCGGCAAGGCGCCATCGCCATCGAGCGCTTCGATCAGGCGCCGCACCTCCTCGGGAATCGGCACGGCCGCCGTTGCCTGCTCGCGGCGGTAGCTTTTGGTTCCATCCACGTCGCCGGTCATGCGGATCTCTTCCTTGAGCGGCGGCGGCACAAACGCGGTCTTGTGCAGGTAGATGCGGTCGGCCTGCTGCAACTGCTTGATCGCCTCGAGCGCCTTGTGCTCGGGCGCGAGCGCGGTCTTCGGCGTGATGGCGCGCAAGGCTTTTTCGGCATCCCACATCGCGCTCAGGGCGCGCCGCAGGATCTTTTTGGTCGACTCGTCGAACAGGGTCGCGTTTTCGGCCTGGTCGTGCGCGTGGCCGAATTCGGCGACCACGTCGTGTTTTTCATCGTCGTCGTGATGCTCTTCGCCGCCGAACAGGGTCGACTCTTCGCCGAGAAACTGGCCGTAACGGCGCCGCAACTGGGCCTGATCGCCGGCGATGGACTCGCTACGCTCGCGCAGCGTGGCCGGGTTCATGCCGGGCGTCGCCTTCAGGTCCGCCAGCAGTTGTTCGGTGTCGATGATGATCTGGCGCTGGCTGCGCAGGCTCTCGGGTTTGACCAGCATCGGCTGCGCCGACGACTCGTCGGTTTCTTCCACCGGCCCTGGCAGGCGCAGGGTATAGGTGGGCGAGACGGTGGTGTGCGGCCGCTCGGCGTTGTCGGTCGCGCGCACGAAGAAAAACAGTTCGTCGCCCGGCTCCATGCCCAGTTCGGCCAGCGTCCATTGCTTGTGCCAGTTGCGCGTGCGCGGGTCGTTCGATTCGGGCAGCGGCAGTTCGCGGTCGCTGAAGCGGATATTCTCGCCGCTGCCGCGCGCCAGGGTCAGGTGCAGGGTGGCGCGCCGTACCTGATAGTCGTCGCGCACCGCCAGGGTGATGGTGGCGCTGGCGGCGTCCGGGGCGAGCGTGTGGATCATCTCGCGCGGTGCGGTCAAGGTGACCTCGGGCGCCCGGTCGGGAATGACGCGCAAGTTGTAGCGCGCCCCGCGCCAGCGCCAGAACACCGACTCGGTCGCACTCCAGCGCGCGCACTCGCGGCCGATCTTGAGCGACTGGCCGTCGCTCAGCTCAATCGGCGTATCGACCGGCTGCGGCGCGCGCAGGCACCATTCGACGACGCTGTGCTCCGGCACCTGCAGTTCACGCGGCGGGCCGTCAGATTTGGGCATACCGGTGTATTTTGGCGGCGTTACGCGCACCGTGATCTCGCTGGTCTGCTTTGCGACCAGGGCTTTGACTTCGTGCGGCGTGAGTGGCGCGGCTTCTACCAGCCGCCATGCGAACACGGCCAGCGCCGCGCACACGCTTAACGCGAGCCAGCGCGCGTCGAACCGCACGCGTTCCCTGGCGATGGCCGCCAGCACGTCGTCGGTGAGCGTGGTGGCGATGCGTGCCAGCAGGCGGCGGCGCTGGAGCTGGCCGATGGCGCTGGTGGCGCCGGCCAGCAGCGCGCTACTGTCTTCCAGCGCGGGCACGGTGGCGTCGATCCAGCCGGTCCAGTCGCGCTGCACGCGCGCGCGCAGGCGGCGGCAATCCCATACCGCCCATGCGCTCCACACCAGGATGCCGGGCAGCGACAGCAGCAGCAACCATGGCAGGATCGCCGCGATCCACAGCGGCGCGCGCCGGCGCGTGGCGGCGAACTGTAAGCGCCCGCAGATGTCAGCGTCGGCTTGCATGGGCCAGTATCCGTTCCATGGCAAAGAGGCCAAGCAGCACGAGCGTGAGCAGATAGCGCAAGGCGCCGCTGGACTGCGCCGGCGTGGCCGTGGACATGGCGGCGATCACTTGCGGCGGCATCGTGTAGGGCACCGGCGCGTAGTGCAGCCGCTGCCAGTTCTCGAACAGGCGGCGCGCCGCGTCCGGCCCGGCCGGCGGCCATGCACTGGCGGCCCATACGCGCCCACGCGCGCCGCCGGCGTAGCGGATGCCGTCGACCTGTGCCGCCTTCTCCAGTTCCGGGAACGAGGCCGTGTCGCCAGCCCACCAGAGCGGGGCGGAGAGGCCTGCGGGCGCCGCTTGCGGTACATCCCAGATCACCAGCTCCGCCTCGCCTTGCGGCGCCTCGTCGACCTTGTAGCGGCGTGGACCGTCGAGCGCGGCGAACATAGCGCGCCATTGCGCCGCGCGCTTGCTGACGATAACCACGCGTTGTTCCGTCTGCGCGAAAGCCGGCGCCTTGCTGCGCACCTCGATCCGGTGGCGCGAGCGTGGCGGCGTGGCGGGCATCGGCACGTTACCGAGTACCAGCAGGCGCGAATCGGCGCGCCATTCGCGGTCGTGGCGCGCCAGCCACGCAAAAGGATCTTCAGCGGGCACGGCGATCCAACTGGCGTCGTAAAAGCCGGCCTGCCTGATCTGGCGCTCGGCCCAGTCGCTGTCGGTACCGGCGGCAATGAGCACCGCGTCGCGCCGCCATGGCAGTACCAGGTCGGCCAGCCAGGCAAGAACGGCGATAATCAACAGGCAGCGCGCGAGCAGCAGCATGCGTTCGGTCCAGCGCCACACGCGCAGTTGCTGCGGATCGGTGCGCGGCAGGAAGCGGGCGGTGGCCAGCGGCTCCTGGTGGACACGCTGGCGCCGCTGGCGGTGCCACAGGACCGGCAACGCCAGCAGGGCCAGTCCCAGCCACCAAAACGTATTCATGCGCGTGCGCCCCGGCGCAACCAGGTGCGCAGCACGGCAGGCAGCGGCTCTTCGATGCAGGCGGCCAGCACCGCAATATCGTTGTGACGGCATTGCGCCAGCATGCGCTCGAGGTGTTCGTCGCGGTTCTTGCGATAGACCCCAACCGTGTCGGATGCGAAGCGGAACACGCCGTCGGCGTTTTCGGGATCGCGCCAGATGCTGTCTAGCTCAAAACTGGCGTCGCACTCGGCGCGCGTTTGCAGGCACAGAAGGCGCACGTCGTGGCGCATCCGGCGCAGGCGCAGCAGGGCTTCGGCCTGGCTGGAGGGCCAGTCGAGAAAATCGCTGGCGGCGAACACCAGGCTGGGTGCGCGCACGAACGGCATGCTGGCGCGCAGGGTTTCGCCATCGGGCAGGGTGCCACCGGCTTCAATGCGCTGCAATTGCGCCAGCACGCGCTGCATCTGGCGCGGTCCGCGCGCAGCGGGCGTGAACTGCACGCGCTCGCCGCTGCAGATGACCAGGCCGAAGGCGTCGCCCTGGCGCTGCGCGATGGCGGCGATGCAGGCTAACACGGTGCGCGCGTACCAGAGTTTGTCCAGGCCCGACACGCCGCTGCGGCTCGGCTCCGCCATCGATGCGGTGGCGTCCAACCAGAGCCAGACCGCCACGTGGCTGTCACGCTCCGCTTCGCGCACGTAGTAACGGTCGGCGCGCGCCAGCAGCTTCCAGTCGATGCGGCGCCATTCGTCGCCGGGCGCATAGGCGCGGTATTCGGAAAATTCGACGCCGGCGCCGCGCTCGCGGCCCGCATGAATGCCGTGACCGAGCCCCGCCAGTACATGGCGGATGATCAGGTTCAGGTCATTGGTGTGCGCGAGCAGCGCGGACGTCGACAGCATGCGATGACTAATCCTTGTCGGCCTTGACGTCGGCACGCAGGGCGAGCAGGATGTCGGCAATCGATACACCGTCGGCTTCGGCCTCGAAATTGCGCAGCACGCGGTGCGCCAGCACCGGCAGCAGCATGGCGCCGATGTCGTCGCGCGTCACCGCCAGGCGCTTGTGCATCAGCGCGCGCGCCTTGGCGGCCAGCACCAGTGCCTGCCCGGCGCGCGGACCGGCACCCCACCCCACATGCTTGGCAACGGCGGCCACGCGCGACTCCTGCGGGCGCGTGGCGCGCACCAGCCGCGTGGCGTAGCGCAGCAGATGTTCGCCGATTTCGATATCGCGCACCAGCTTTTGCAGGCGCAGCAGGCTGTCCACGTCCATCACCCGCGGCGCATCAAGCAGGCCCGCATGGGTGGTGCGCGAGACCATCATCATTTCTTCGTCTTCGGTCGGGTAGCCGACGTCGATGCGCAGCAAAAAGCGGTCGAGCTGCGCTTCCGGCAGCGGGTAGGTGCCGGCCTGCTCGATCGGGTTCTGCGTGGCCAGCACAAAGAATGGCTTGGGCAGCGTGTGGGTGACGCCGGCAAAGGTCACCGCGCGTTCCTGCATCGCTTCGAGCAGTGCGGACTGCGTCTTGGGCGGGGCGCGGTTGATTTCATCGGCCAGCAGCACCTGCGTGAATACGGGACCGGGCTGGAAGCGGAACAGGCGCTGGCGCGTGGCCTGGTTTTCTTCAAGGATTTCGGTGCCGATGATATCGGACGGCATCAGGTCGGGCGTGAACTGCACGCGCTGGAAGGTGAGCTCGGTGGCCTGCGCCAGCGACTTGACCAGCAAGGTCTTACCCAGGCCCGGTACGCCCTCGACCAGCGCGTGGCCGCCGGCCAGCAGGCAGATGACGAGCGACTCGATCACGGCATCCTGCCCGATGATCACGGTCGACATGCTCGCCTTGAGCGCGCCGATCTTGGCCGTGAGGTCGGCGATTTCTTTTTCTTCCCAGGCTACTGACACTGTCACGCTCCCAAAGCATACTGAATGATATTGACCGCAAAGCGGGTATTGTCGACCACCAGCCAGCGCTTGTTGCGGAAGTCGTAGTCCCACTCGCAGCCGTAGTCCTTGTTCGAATACAGTACCCGCACGCGCCCGTTGATCTCGATCGCCTTGAGGTACTCGTGCACCAGGTCGTCGCCCCAGCCATTGAGCTCATTGCCGGTGTTGGGCGGGCCGTCGAACTGGAAGAAGCTCGAATACACCGGATGGCTGTTGGGGATTTTTTTAAGCGCCCTGGGGCCGAAAATGCGCGCCAGTTCGGCCTCGAAGGATTTGGCGAACAGGCCGTCGATATCGTGGTTGCAGTCGTCGACGAACACAAAGCCGCCGCCGCGCACATAGCGCTCGAAGTTCTTGCGCTCGGCCGGCGTGAACTGCACCAGCTTGTGCCCGGCCAGGTAGCAGAAGGGCGACTCCAGCATCTTGGCGTCCGCCAGCGCAATCACCCGCTCCACCGGATCGACGCGCAGCGTGGTGTACTCCACCAGCGAATTGAGCACGTTGCTGGGCATGCGGATATCCACGTCCCAGTCGCCCGACTCGTACATCAGGCGCGTGAAGTAGAAATCGTAGTTGCGCATCGCCCGGCCCCGCCTTACACCGCGTCCGACAGCGACGTAAAGTTGAAGTCGCGGATTTTCATCGGCGGGATCATCATCTGGAAGTTCATGCCGTCGCCGCCAAGGATCTGCGGCTTGCCCAGTTCATCGAGATTATTGAGCATCGAGACCGGGCTTTCGTTAAAGCGGAAGTTCTTGACCGGATGCTTGATCTTGCCGTTTTCGACGTAGAAGGTGCCGTCGCGCGTCAGGCCCGTGAGCAGCAGCGACTGCGGATCGACGTCGCGGATGTACCAGGTGCGGGTGACCACGATGCCCTTCTTGGTCGAGGCGATCAATTCGTCGAGCGACTTGGATCCGCCCGACATGATCATGTTGCCGTGGCGGCCGCGCGCCTTCATCTTTTGCTTGTTGGCCCAGAACAGCGAGTAGTCGAGCGAGACGATCTTGCCGTTCTTGATGATGTCGGTGCGTTCGCGCGGCAGCATCGATTCGGTGTCCCACGGACGCACCGGCACATCCTTGTCCCACGGGTCGGCCCATACGTTGACCTGTTCGTCGAACAGCTTTTCGCCCAAGCGATTGCCGCCGCCTTTTTTCGACAGGAAGCTGCGGCCCTCGTCGGCGCGGCGCGCGTCGAACGCGCCGAACATGCGGCCCACCAGGTCCGAGGTGGCGGCCGGTTCCAGGATCACGGTGTAGCGGCCCGGTTCCAGCGCCTTGGCGTCCACCGACCGCAATGCCTTTTCGATGGCCACGCTGGATGCTTCGCGCGCGTCAAACCGGCGCACGTCGTTGGCCGAGCGGGTCACCCAGCCGGAACCGCGGCCGTCTTCGGTGCGCGCGGTGCAGGTGAAGCTGACGTTGGTAAATTCATGGTGGCCGAACACGCCGTTGGAGTTGGCGATAGTCTCGAAACCGGTGTTATCGACAAAGAAGCCGGCTGTGACCAGCTTGTTCTTGCGCCCCGCCAGAATGCTGTGCGATGCCACTTCGGCGCGAAACTCCGGGTCGATGGCGGCCGTCTCGCGCGCAAACGCATTCGACGCCTTGTATTCCTGCTTGCCGATGGCTGCCATGAATTCCGGATTCTCGGGTGCGAGGCGCGCCACGTCTTCGGCGCGGCGCACGGCTTTTTCGAGCGACTTGTCATCGAACTCATTGATCGAGGCGGTGCCCTGGCGCTTGCCGAAGGCGACGCTCACGGTCATCTGCATGTTTTCGTTCAGGCCCGCCGTGGACACGCTGTTCTGGGCGTAGCGGATATTGCCGGTGCGGGTGCCGCTGATCGCCACGCGGCATTCGTCCGCCCTGGAAAACCCGAGCACGCGCTCGCAGATGCGTTTTGCTTCTTCCTGGTTCAACTGTTTCATTGCGTGGTCTCCTTAGCCGGCTTAGCCGATTTTACGGGCGGTGTTGATGACGTTGATGCCGTTAAAACGCGTGGTGCTTGACCCGTGCGAGACCGCGCTGACCTGGCTGGGCTGCCCTTTGCCATCAAAAAACGAGCCGCCCATGCGCCAGTCGCGCACGTCGCAGATGGCGCTGCACGCGTTCCAGAACTCCTGGGTGTTGGACTGGTAGGCCACGTCCTCCAGGGGACCGGCGATCTTGCCGTTCTTGATCTCGAAGTAGAGCTGGCCGCCGAACTGGAAGTTGTAGCGCTGCTGGTCGATCGAGTACGAACCGCGCCCGAGGATGTAGATACCCTTCTTGACGTCCTTGATCATCTCGTCGGGAGTGAGGCGCTCCTTGCCGGCTTGAAGCGACACGTTCGGCATGCGCTGGAACTGCACGCTGTTCCAGCTGTCGGCGTACGAGCAGCCGTGCGATTCCTTTTCGCCGATGATGTGGGCCTGGTCGCGCGTGGCCTGGTAGTTCACCAGCACGCCGTCGCGGATGATGTCCCAGCGCTTGGCGGGCACGCCTTCATCGTCGTAGCCGACCGCGCCGAGCGAACCCGGTTCGTTTTTATCGGCGATGAAGTTGACCCGGTCGGCGCCGAACTTGAATTTCTTGGTCTGCCATTTATCGAGCGTGGCAAAGCTGGTGCCGGCGTAATTGGCTTCGTAGCCCAGTACGCGATCGAGTTCGGTCGGGTGGCCGACCGACTCGTGGATGGTCAGGAACAGATGTTCGGGCGCGAGAACCAGGTCGTACTTGCCCGGTTCGACCGTCTTGGCGGAGAGTTTTTCGCGTGCCTGGCGGCCGGCCGCGCGCGCATCTTCCACGATGTCGTAGGACTTGGTGTAGAGCGTGGCGACACCGCCGGCGGCCTTGATTTTATCGGCAGCTCGCGCGTCGAAGTATTCGTAGCCCATGCCGGCCGGCGAGGCCAGGCCGTCGCGCGTGCGGAACCTGTTGCTGGCCTTGTCGACGGCGGTGGCGGTGAGTGGCGCCCACAGGCGGTGGATGTCCTGGTCGATGTAGGAGCCGTCGGTGGAGGCAAAGTACTTTTGCTGGTTGACCTGGAACAGGGTCGAGGTCATGAAGCTGGCGCCGGCGTCCAGGCCCGCCTTGTTGGCGGCGATGAGCATCTCGGCCTTGTCCTTGATGGGGACCGTGCGCCAGTCTTTGGTGAATGGCGTGGCCCAGGCCACTTCGCCGACGCCCTTGACCGGCGCCATTTGCAGCGGCTCGCTTTGCAGCTTGCTGTTGGCGCGGGCGATGGCAACCGCCTGGCGCGCGGCGGCGGCGATGCTGTCCGGCGACATGTCGTTGGTGGAGGCGAAGCCGTAGGCGCCGTTGGCGATCACGCGCACGCCCACGCCGGACGATTCGGTGTTGACGATGTTCTCCACGCTCAGGTCGCGCGTGGTGATGAACTGGTTCAGGTAGCGCCCGATGCGCACGTCGCAGTAGGTGGCGCCGGCCTTGGTGGCGGCGTTCATGGCGGCGTCGGCCAGCGACTTCTTGAATGCGATGGCGACCGGGTTCATTAATTCTTCGGCCGCGATGGCGTTGCCGAAGACCGGGACCAGGATGGCGCCCGCGGCGCCGCTGCTGATCTTGAGGAAGGTACGTCGTTCCACTATTTACTCCTGCTTGCAAGGCTCCGTCGTCCCCGCGCCGAGGGCCGCCTTGGCGCGGGAACGACGAGTTATCGATTAGATCAGCTTCGTTGCCTGGTCTGGGCTTACACCGCGTCCGACAAAGACGTAAAGTTAAAATCCCTGACCTTCATCGGCGGAATCAGCATCGAATACGGCACCTCGTCGCCCGCGATCACCTGCGGCTTGCCGATCGCCTCGATATTGTTCAACATGGTCACCGGGCTTTCGTTGAAGCGGAAATTCTTGATCGGATGCTTGATCTTGCCGTTCTCGATGTAAAAGGTACCGTCGCGCGTGAGGCCGGTCAGCAGTACCGACTGCGGGTCCACCTCGCGGATGTACCAGGTGCGCGTGACCAGCACGCCGCGCTTGGTACCGGCGATCAGTTCCGCCGTCGATTTGTCGGTCCCACCCATGATCATATTCCCCGGCGCGCCAATGGCGCGCACGCCTTTCTTCTTGGCCCAGAACAGCGAATAGTCGAGCGCCGAGACCTTGCCATCCTTGATCAGGTTCATGCGCTCGCGCGCCAGCATGGTGTTCGCATCCCACGGCAGCACCGGCACATCCTTGTCCCACGGGTCGGACCAGATATTGACCTGCGCGTCGAACAGCTTGTCGCCCAGGCGCGTGCCGCCGCCCTTCTTCGACAAAAAGCTGCGGCCCTCGTCGGCCTGGCGCGCGTCGAAACCACCAAGCATGAAGCCGATCAGGTCCGAGGTGGCGGCCGGCTCCAGGATCACCGTGTAGCGGCCCGGCTCGAGCGCCTTGGCGTCGACCGAACGCAGCGCCTTTTCGATGGCCACGTCGGACGCTTCGCGCGCATCGAAGCGCGCCACATCGGTGGCCAAGCGCTGGACCCAGCCCGAGCCGCGTCCGTCTTCGGTACGCACGGTGCAGGTGAAGTCGACGTTGGTTTCTTCCTGGTGGCCGAACACGCCGTTCGAATTGGCAATGGTCTGGAACGCATGGCTGTCGGTGAAAAAGCCCGCGCATACCAGCTTGTTCTTGCGGCTCGCCTCAATGCTGTAGGCCGCCGTCTGTGCGCGAAACTCCGGATCGATGGCGGCGGTGGCGCGGTTGAAGGTCTGCGACGCCTTGAACGCCTGCTTGCCCACGGCCGGCATGAACTCCGGGTTCTCCGGCGCCAGGCGCGCCAGGTCTTCGGCGCGGCGCACGACTTTTTCGAGCGACTTGTCGTCGAATTCGTTGATGGTGGCGGTGCCCTGGCGTTTGCCGAAGGCGACCTGCACCACCAGGTCGGCGTTGTCGACCAGGCCGGCGGTGGAAACGTTATTGCGCGCGTAGCGGATGTTCCCGGTGCGCCCGCCGGAAACGCGCACCGTGCATTCGTCGGCTTTTGTCAGCGCCATCACGCGGTCGGCAATGCGCTTGCTTTCTTCTTGAGTCAGAATCTTCATGTGCGGTCCCCTGGCTTAGCCGATCTTGCGTGCGGTGTTGATGACGTTGATGCCATTGAAGCGGGCGGTGCTCGACCCGTGCGACACCGTACTGACCTGGCTTGGCTGGCCTTTGCCGTCGAAGAAGGAGCCGCCCATGCGCCAGTCCCTCTCGTCGCAGATGGCGCTGCAGGCGTTCCAGAATTCCTGGGTGTTCGACTGGTAGGCCACGTCTTCGAGCGGCGCACCGATCTTGCCGTTGTTGATTTCGTAGAACAGTTGGCCGCCGAACTGGAAGTTGTAGCGCTGCTGGTCGATCGAGAACGAACCCGCGCCGACGATGTAGATGCCCTTCTTGACATCCTTGACCATCTGGTCCGGCGTGAGCCTGGTTTTGCCCGCTTCCAGCGAAATGTTAGGCATGCGCTGGAACTGCACGCTGCTCCAGCTGTCGGCGTACGAGCAGCCGTGCGACTCCTTCTCGCCGATGATGTGGGCCTGGTCGCGCGTGGCCTGGTAGTTGACCAGGATGCCGTCCTTGATGATGTCCCAGCGCTTGCCCGGCACGCCTTCGTCGTCGTAGCCGACCGCGCCCAGCGAGCCTGGCGTGGTCTTGTC
This sequence comes from Massilia aquatica, assembly GCF_011682045.1. Classification (GTDB taxonomy): domain Bacteria; phylum Pseudomonadota; class Gammaproteobacteria; order Burkholderiales; family Burkholderiaceae_D; genus Telluria_A; species Telluria_A aquatica. The sequence continues at coordinate 305,698 of NZ_VVIW01000004.1, forward strand.
GGCCACGATATTCACGCGCTCGGAGCCGTACTTGAATTTCTTGGTTTCCCACTTGTCGAGCGTGGCGAAGCTGGTGCCGGCGTAATTGGCCTCGTAGCCCAGCACGCGATCGAGCTCGGTCGGATGGCCCACCGATTCGTGGATGGTCAGGTACAGGTGTTCGGGCGAGAGCACCAGGTCGTATTTGCCCGGCGCGACCGACTTGGCGGTCAGCTTTTCCTTGGCCTGGCGTCCGCAGGCGCGCGCGTCTTCAATCAGGTCGTAGGAATTCTTGTACAGGGTGCAGACGCCGCCGGCGGCCTTGATCTTGTCTTCCGCGCGCGCGTCCAGGTATTCGTAGCCCATGCCGACCGGCGTGGACAAGCCCTGGCGCGAGCGGAACTTGTTGGTGGCCTTGTCGACGGCGGTGGCGAACACCGGCATCCACATGCGGTGCACGTCCTGGTCGATGTAGGAACCGTCGGTCGAGGCGAAGTACTTTTGCTGGTTCACCTGGAACATCAGCGACTGCATGAAGCTCGCGCCGCCGTCCATGCCGGCCTTGTTGGCGGCGATCAGCAGCTCGGCTTTTTCCTTGATGGGGACCGTGCGCCAGTCCTTCTTGATCGGGGTGGCCCAGGCCACTTCGCCCACGCCCTTGACGCTCGCCAGGCGCACCGGTTCCGATTGCAGCCTGGCGTTGGCCTTGGCGATGGCGACCGCCTGGCGCGCGGCGCCGGCCACCGCATCGGGCGACATGTCGGAGGTGGCGGCAAAGCCGTAGGCACCGTTGCAGATGACCCGCACGCCGACGCCGGCCGATTCGGTGTTGGTCACGCTTTCGACGTTCAGGTCGCGCGTGGTGATGAACTGATTCAGGTAGCGGCCGATGCGCACGTCGCAGTAGGTCGCACCGGCGCCGGTGGCGGCGCTGAGGGCCGTGTCGGCCAGGGTCTTCTTGAACTTTGCTGCAAGGGGATTGAGTAATTCTTCAGCGGCGATGGCGTTGCCGAACACCGGCACCAGCATCGTGCCCAGTGCGAGCCCGCTGATATTGAGAAAAGCACGTCGTTCCATAGTATCTCCTGACAATCACCACCAAGGTATGCGCCCCGCAAATGCCGCGAGCGCTCTTTGTTTTTGTACTTACCGGGACCATGCCGATCGCTGGCCTGAACCAAAAAATCAACAAGAACCTTACCAGCAAAATGGCGAAAAGAATACGCAAAACTTATGCCATTTCCTAAGTGCTTGATTTGGAAATCCTGGAGTGTCCGGGACAGGCTGTCCGCAGTGTCCGGAGCAGTGTCCGCCCGCTGTATCGGACAGTATGTACATATGCAGATTCGGCTTGACCTGCAAGCGTGCATACTCGATCATCGCGCTGGTTGGCGAGATTGCATCGCCTCCCGCAGCTTCCCCTGCACTACTTACCGATACCGGAGACGACAACATGAAACGATTGATCCTGGCCGCGATGCTGGCCGCAGGCATGGCCGGCGCAGCCCACGCCGACGACGCACTCAAGGCAGCCATCGCCAACACCGAGCGCACCCCTGCCAACGCCGCGCGCGACAGCGCCCGCCATCCTTACGAAACGCTGACCTTCTTCGGCATCAAACCGACCATGACCGTGGTCGAGCTGTCGCCGGGCGGCGGCTGGTACACCGAAATCCTGGCGCCCTACCTGCGCGAGAAGGGCAAGCTGATCGCCGCCGGCGAGTCCCCCACCTCGGCCAAGGAAGGCGCGCGCAAATACGCCGCCAACCTGACCAAGAAGCTCGAATCGAAACCGGCCATGTTCGACAAGGTCCAGCGCGGCGTGTTCGAAGTGCCGACCGCGTACGACTTCGCCAAGCCGGGTACGGCCGACCTGGTGGTCACCTTCCGCAACATCCATAACTGGACCGGCAATGGCGACGACAAGGTCAAGGAAATCTTCAAGAAGGTCCACGAGAGCCTGAAACCGGGCGGCGTGTTCGGCGTGGTGGAACACCGCGCGCCGGCCGGCAAGGAGCCTAAGGCAGACAGTGGCTACGTGCAGGAAGCCTACGTGATCAAGATGGCCGAAAGCGCCGGCTTCAAGCTGGCCGGCAAATCGGAAGTGAACGCCAATCCGAAAGACAAGGCGGACCACAACAAGGGCGTATGGGCGCTGCCGCCGGTGCTGGCCAATAAGGATGTCGACCGCGAGAAGTACATGGCGATCGGCGAGAGCGACCGCATGACGCTCAAGTTCGTGAAGCAGTAACAGGTACAACGGCTCCGCAAGGGGCCGTTTTTTTGCCTGCCGATTCCGCACGGCCAGGCGCTGGAACGGCGCGCCGCGCGCGTGTATGATTAACGCTCGCCGCCCTTCTCCCAACCATAAATTACCCAATGAACATATCGCGTATCGCCGTCGCCGCCGCCCTTGCCGCGGCAAGCCTGCTGGCCCATGCTTCACTGGCCCAGGCAGCACAGGACGTCACGAGTGGCTCGACACCGGCCGCACCGGTGGCCGCCATTCCCGCCAACCTGGAAAACTCGGTCGTCAAGGTGTTCGCCACCCTGCGCCGTCCGGACCCGTACAAACCATGGACCAAGGCTTCGCCGCAAGAAGTAACCGGCTCCGGCGTGGTCATCGACGGCAAGCGCATTCTCACCAACGCCCACGTGGTCGGCTACGCCAGCCAGGTGCAGGTGCAGGCCAGCCAGGCCGGCGGCAAGGTCTCGGCCACGGTGGTGGCGGTCGCGCGCGGGATCGACCTGGCCATCCTCAAGCTCGACGACGAATCGTTCTTCGACACCCACGCGCCGGTCGCGCGCGCCAGCGTGCTGCCGGACGTGCGCGACCAGGTCTTCGCCTACGGCTACCCGACCGGCGGCACCTCGCTCTCGATCACCAAGGGCATCGTCTCGCGCATCGAATTCGCCAACTACAGCATGGGCACCACCGGCCTGCGCATCCAGATCGACGCCGCCATCAACCCCGGCAACAGCGGCGGCCCGGCGATTGCCAACGACAAGATGGTGGGCCTGGCCTTCGGCGGCGCCGCCAACACCCAGAATATCGGCTACATCATTCCGAACGAAGAAGTCGACCTGTTCCTGCGCGATGTCGCCGACGGCAAATACGACGGCAAGCCATCGCTGACCGACGAAGTGCAGACCCTGGAAAACCCGGTCCTGCGCGAATTCCTCAAGCTCGATAAAAACGTCGCCGGGGCCGTGGTGCAGCGTCCCAACCAGAACGACGCGGCCTATCCGCTCAAGGAGTGGGACGTGATCACCCACATCGGCGACTCGCCTATCGACAACCAGGGCATGGTCAAGCTGGGCACCAACCTGCGCGTGCGCTTCCAGTACCGCGTGCAGCAGGTAACCAGGGATGGCGCGGTGCCGCTGACGATTGTCCGCGCCGGCAAAAGCATGAACGTCAAGGTACCGGCCGTGGGTGGGCGCAAGCTGCTCATTCCAGACCTGAACAACGGCTATCCGTCGTACTTCATCTACGGCCCGATCGTGTTCTCGCGCGCCAGCACCGACTTCCTCGCCTTCCTCAACTCGAGCGTCAACGTGATGGCGACGGCCAGCTACATTGCCAGCCCGCTGGTAACGCGCCGCGGCGACCCGCCGACGCCGGACCGCCAGGAGCTGGTGGTGGTCAGCTCGCCCTTCTTCCCGCATAAATCGGTGGCCGGCTACTCCAACCGTTTCGGCTCGGTGATCTATTCGGTGAACAAGGTCCCGGTGCGCAGCCTGGCGCACATGGTGCAGCTGCTGCGCGACTCGAAGGACGAACTGATCGTGATCCATTTCGACCAGCGCGGCGGCGAAAACATGGTCCTGCGCCGCAAGGAGATGGTCGACGCGACCGAAAGTATCTTGTCCGATAACGGCATCCGCCTCCAGGGCACGCAGGACATGATGGACGTCTGGAACCGCAAGTAAGCAACTGGTAGCAAAGCGCCCGGCGGGGATGCATTGCAAATGATAATGATTCTTGTTATCATTTGACACCCGCCAGCAAGTGTTCCTGCGCGACGCGCCCGCGTCGCCAGGTCCGAGAGCCAGCCTGACACTCTCCGACCTGGACCACCATGACCACTCAGCTCCCGCTGCCGGCACGCGCGAATGCGCGCCGGCCCGCCGCCGCACCAGCGCGCCGCCTTCTCAATACCACCCTCAATGCCGCCATGCTGGCGATGCTGAGCTCCGCCAGCGCGCATGCGCAAGGCCCGCGCGCACCGCAGCAGTTGTCCGATATCGTCGTCACGCCGCTGCGCGAAAAGGAGAAGGCGCCCGATGCGCTGCAAGGCAGCGTGGCCATCATCAGCGCCGAGGAACTGGCGCGCCGCAACGCCGGCGACATGAGCGCCATCGCGCGCTACGAGCCGCTGGTCAGCGTACCGGCCGCCTTCAGCGGCAGCGGCAGCGTGTGGGACGGCGCCGGCAACACCGGCTTTAATATCCGCGGGGTCGAAGGCAACCGCGTCAGCCTCGATATCGACGGCATCGCCCTGCCCGACGCCGCCCCCAAGCCGGACGGCACCGCCATGAACACCTTCGGCATCGGGCGCGATTACTTTGACCCTGCCATGTTCCGCGAAGTGCGCATCGGCTCCGGCACCGGCCCGGCTGCGGCGCGCTCGCCCGGCCTGGCCGGCAGCGTTGCCTTTGCCACCAAATCGCCTTCCGACTACCTGAGCGACGACAAGCGCAGCTACCTGGCCTATGCGCTCGGCTACAGCGCCGCCAACAAGAGCCGCTCGCACAGCTTGACGGGCGCGGCGCGCATGGGCGCACTCGATGCGCTGGCCGTGGCCGTGCACCGCAGCGGCAAGGAGCTTGAAAACAAGGGCAGCGTGGCGGAAAACCCGGACGACTGGGATTCGAACGCGCTGCTGGCCAAGTTCCAGTGGACCCCAGGCCAGGGCCAGCGCATCGGCCTGACACTGGACGGCTATGAACGCGACAACGCGCGCAGCTACGTCAACAAGACCGGCGGCCTGTATCCGAACGGCGTGCTACAGGATTCGCACACCAAGCGCACGCGCGTGAGCCTTGAACACCGCATCAGTGGCGCCACCAACGGCATCTTCGACACGTTAGAGAGCCGCCTGTACGTGCAGGACGCCAGCGTGGAAGACCGCACCCGCGCGCGCTACATCACCGGCAACCAGCCCTACCTGCGCAATATCGACACCGGCTACTTCAACAAGAGCGCCGGCGCAGGGGCGGACGCCACCCTGAAGCTCAATGATTCGCTCAGCCTGGCCTATGGCGCCGCCTGGGAGCAAACCGAGACGCGCCGTCCGTGGCTGGAAGACCGTACCGTCATCGCCACCGGTGCGCACCAGTTCACCATGAAGAACCGCATGGCCGACATGGACAGCGACAAAGCCAGCGCCTACCTGCGCGGCGAATTCGGCTTTGCGCTGGGCGGTTACAAGGCCACGCTCACGCCCGGCCTGCGCTTTGAGCACCGCAAGCTCACGCCCAGGAACCTGGGCGGCTACGTGGTGGCCGTGCCATCGGCGGCCGGCGAAATCAAGACCGAGAGCGACGCCTACGCCACCCCGAGCCTGAATCTGTCGCTTGCGCTGTCGCAGGATCTGTCGGTCTATGCGCGCCTCAATCGCGGCGCGCGCCTGCCCACGGCGGCCGAGCGCACCGGCACCTACGACTCGTTCAGCTACACCGGATCGGGTGTCGGCTACGCGGTGCTGGGTAACCCGAACCTGAAAAAAGAAACCAGCCAGGCCTTTGAGGCGGGCATCAAAAGCAGCCCGGCCAAGGGCATGCAGCTCAGCGCATCGGTGTTTCGCACCGAGTACAAGAACTTCATCGACTACGTGGCGCAGGCGCCGGACCCGGTGAACTACCCGACCGTCACGCGCGGCCTGTACCGGCCAGAGAACAACGGCAGCGCGCGCACCTGGGGCGGCGAAGCGTCGCTGCGCGCGGAGCTGGGTACGTGGGCGCCGGCGCTGGCCGGCTACAGCATTGCGGCCGCCGCCGGTGTCTCGCACAGCAAGGCGCGCGACAGCAGCACCGGCAGGGAAGGCGAACTGGCCTCCACCCTGCCGCGCAAGGCCAGCGCCACCCTCGCCTACGATGCGCCGGGCGAGGCCTGGGGCGTTTCGCTGAGCGCCGTGGCCACCGCCGGCAAGCAGCCGGCCTCGGACACCATCGGCGACACCAGCGTGCCGCGCTTCCGGATCGCCGGCGCCACCGTGGCCGACCTGGCGGCGTACTGGAACATCGGCAAGAACATCAAACTCAACGTCGGCATCTACAACCTGGGCGACAAGCGCTATTGGGACTACGCCACATCGCGCTCGCTGGCCGCAGGCCTTGACGCCGCCACCCTGGCCGACATCGAACGCCAGACACGCCCCGGCCGCAATGCCGCGGCCATGCTGTCGTTCCAATACTAACTACTCTTTTTCACCATCTGGAGACTCCCATGAAACGCTTACGCACCCTTCCGCTGGCCATTGCCGGCGCCCTGCTTGTGCTGGCCGGCCACGCCGGCGCCGCCACCCTGGCCGAGCGCTGGAGCCTGCTCCGCGCCGAACAGCCCAAGGTGATGATCCGTGACGCTGCGCGCACGCTCGGCGTGTCCGAAGCCGAACTGCTGGCGACGGGCATCGGCAGCACCGTCACGCGCCTGCGCAGCGACGGCAACGACCCGCGCGAGATCATGCGCCGCGCGCTCGACCTGGGCACCGTGCTGGCGCTGACGCGCAACGAGAACGGCGTGATCGAACGCACCGGCGTGGCGACCAAGGTCAAGCCGCAGCCGGAGGACGACAAGGAGGTTGTGAAAGATGAAGAGCGCGAAGCGCGCCAGCGCAACATCGCCGGCGGCTACCTCGGTGGCGAGATCGACCTGCGCTTCACCTTCTCGAAATGGAAGCACGCCTTTGCGGTGGTGCAGCCGGGGGCCGACGGCGTGATCAAACGCAGCCTGCAATTCTTCGACGAGAACGGCGCCGCGATCCACAAGATCTATCCGAAAGACGCCACCGGCGTGGCGGTGTTCGACAAGCTGGTGGCCGACTTCCGCCATCCAGAGCAAAGTGCGGCGCTCAAGGTGGCCGCGCGCGCGCCAAAAGCCCCCGAACTGGCCGACAGCAAAGTCGATGTCAAGGAATTCCAGCAAGCCTGGAACGAGATGAGCGACGTGCACCAGTTCAACCGCCTGCTGACCGAATTCAAGATCACGCGCGAACAGGCGATGCGTCTGGCGCCGGCCGGTATGGTGCAGCGCCTCAAGCCAGAAGCGGTACGTACCCTGCTCGACGAAGCGGCCAAACAGCAGCTGCCGATCATGTCCTTCCTGGGCAACGGCGCGCTGATCCAGATCTTCAGCGGCAAGATCACCAAGACAGCGCCGAGCGCGGGCTGGTACAACGTGCTCGACCCGGCCTTTAACCTGCACCTGCGCGACAGCGCCTTCAAGAGCGGCTGGGTAGTGCGGCGCGCGGGCGTGACCTCGGTCGAGTTCTACGACAACGAGGGCGAACAGGTGGTGAGCTTTTTCGGCGTGCGCGAACGCGGCCAACCGCAGCCGAAAAGCTGGGTTGACCTGACCGCCGCACTGCCGAAGGGTTGATGGTTACTTCGCTTCCTTGACTTCCTTCTTCTTCGCGGGCGTGAACAGCAGGTCCGCGAAGTCGTAGCTGAAATCGGTCTCGGACGACACCGGCGCCATCTTCATGCGTTCGATGCTGCCGTCCGGGTTCAGCGAAAACGTCACGTAAGCGTCGGCGTTGAAGTTGCGCTCCTTCCAGCGCACGATGAAGGTATCGTGCTGGAAGTGCTCCAGTTCCCCGGTCAGGTCGGGCGTGCGGGTAAAGCTCATCACCCGCTTGCCGCCGACCGGCTTGATGCTCACCGCGCCGTACCAGGCATCGTTATACTCGCCGTCGTAGGCTGCCAGCGGCAGCGAGGGGCGCGAGGCGGCGGCGCGGGTGGCGCTGGCCGTCTTCTGCCTGGCCAAATCCTTGTTGCGCATCTCGGCTTCCACATCGCTGATCAACTTGATCCAGTCGCTTGGTTCCGCATCGAGGTAATGATCGAGCAGGCGATACTGCAGCGACGTCATGGCCCCGCCGCTTTCGGCATTGGTCAGGATCGCAATGCCCAGCTTCGCTTCCGGCACCATCACCACGCGCGAATAAAATCCCTGCAGCGCGCCGCCGTGCATGGCCAGCTTGCGGCCCTTGTAGTCGCGCAGCTGGAAACCCAGGCCATAGGCGAAGAAATTCGGCCTGGTCGCCTCCAGCGTCGGTTTCGGCTCGCTGATTTTCATCGGCGTTTGCGCGGTCCACATTTCGCGGCCTTGCGCCTCGCTGAACAGGCGCGCCGGATTGCCCTGCGCATCCTTCGGCGCGGACGCGATGGCGCCGCCATCGAGCAGCACCGTCATCCAGCGCGCGATATCCTCGGCGCTGGTATTGATGCCGACCGCGCCGACCGCGTTCGGCACAGGCAGCGCGCGCACCGCGCTGATCTTGCCGTTGATTTTGCTGTGCGGAGAAGACACGTTGGGATTGCCCGCGTTGTCGGCCAGGCTGGTGGTGGTCGTGTTCATCCCAAGCGGCGTGAGGATGCGCTCGCGCACCGCATCGCCCCACGGCTTGCCGGCCTTTTGCGCGATGATCTTGCCGGCTACGATGTAGAGCAGGTTATCGTAGGCGTAGCTGTTGCGAAAACTCGTGGCCGGCTTCACGTAGCGCAGCTGCCCGATAATTTCGTCGGTCGTGAAACTGGTGGTCGGCCACCACAGCAAGTCGCCGGCGCCCAGTCCCAGGCCGCTGCGGTGCACCAGCAGGTCGCGCACCGTCATCTCGCGGGTAACGTAGGCATCGTACATCTGGAAGTCGGGCAGGTGCTTGATAACCTTGTCGTCCCATTCCAGCTTGCCTTCGTCGACCAGCATGGCCAGCGCGGCGGCGGTGAAGCCCTTGGAATTGGACGCCACCTCGAAAATGGTCTTGCCGTCGACCGGCGCCGGCTCGCCCAGCTTGCGCACGCCGAAGCCGCGCGCGGCCACCACCTTGCCATCCTTGACGATGGCGATCGCCATGCCGGGAACATCGAAGGTTTTCATCGCGCGCGCGACATCGGCCTCGAGGTCATAGGCGCGCGCCGGCGCGCTGGCCGCCAGCGGAGCGCCTGGCGCGGCCGGCGCCTGCGCGACGGCCGCAAAACTAGAGAACGCAAGCAGGGTCGCCGCCGCGATACGGTTCATATGGTGCACAGTTCCGGTCCCCTTAATTGGCTGCCATTTTCTTGTCGACGCTGGTCTGCGTGGCCGGATGGTAGCGCGGGCGCGCCTTTTTGTAGACCGACTCCGCGAACACCTTGTCGGCCGGTTTGGCGCGCAGTGCGGCGTACAGCGGCACCACGAACTTCTGGCGGCCCACGCTCATGAGGAAGGCTTCGAGCGGGGTTCGCACATCGGCATACCCGGCGTTGATCGACGCGCGGAAGAAGCGGAAGGCCACTTCGTTATTGGTGCTCTTGGCGAGGTTGAAAGCCTGGTCGAGTTCCTTGAGCTGGGCGGCACTGGCCTTGTTATCGATATCGTTCAGGAACTTCATCCACTCGGTGGAACTCCATTTTTTGGTATCGAGTTTAGCGGTCGGCGTGGCGCCGGAGAGCCAGCTGTTGCGCGCCTTGTCCAGTGCCGCCAGGCGGGTCGAGACCACGCGCCTGGCGCTGGCCGGGATGCCGGGGCCGTGCAGCCACTCGGTCAGTTCTGCCTCTGTCAGGAGCTTGGGATTTTTTGCCAGCAGGTTCTTGCGCAGGTAGTCCACGAACTGCTCGGTGGTCACGCTCTGGAACGCGTGCTGGTCGAACCAGCCGCGCAGGAAGGGATCGAACAGCGCGCGGCCGGCGCGCTGCTCGAGCGTGCGCAGGAACCAGGCGCCTTTCGGGTAGGCCAGGCCTTCATCGGTGTAGTTGGCCGACGAAGTGTCCGGGTCCTTGGTCAGCAAGGCCTGCTTGGCGGCCGGGATGGTGGCCAGCGAGGCGATCGCTTCTTCCTGTTCGAGCTGCAGGTTCATGTCGGCCACTTCGGCACCGTACAAGGATTCCAGGATGCGGGTGGTGACGTAGGTGGTGAAGCCTTCGTTGAGCCACCAGTGCTTCCACGAGGCGTTGGTGACCAGGTTGCCCGACCAGCTGTGCGCCAGTTCGTGCGCGATCAGGTCGACCAGGCTGCGGTCGCCCGCGATCATGGTCGGCGTGAGGAAGGTCAGGCGCGGGTTTTCCATGCCGCCGATCGGGAACGACGGCGGCAGCACCAGCATGTCGTAGCGCCCCCAGCGATACGGGCCGTACAGCGATTCGGCGGCGGCGACCATCTTTTCGGTATCGATGAATTCATACGCGGCCGCGCCGATGCGTTTTGGTTCGGCGTAGACGCCGGTGCGCGAACCGAGGGCGCGCACGTCGATCTCGCCGATGCCGATGGCCAGCAGGTAGGATGGAATCGGCTGCGGCATCTTGAAATCCCAGCCGCCCTTGCCGGTGGCATTGAGATCGTTATCGGCGCTCATGACCACGCGCAGGTTCTTGGGCGCCTCGATGTGGGCGCTGTAGGTGAAGCGCACGGCCGGAGTATCCTGGAGCGGCACCCACGAACGCGCGTCGATGGTCTGCGACTGGCTGAACATGAACGGCTGCTTGCCCGACATGGTCTGCACCGGCGCGAGCCACTGCAGCGCGGTGGCGCTTGGCGAGGTGCGGTAATAGATGCGCACCTTTTCCGGCTGCGCGGGCAGCGCGGCCAGGTCGATGTGCATGGCCTGGCCTTTTTCGGCGTCGAGTTTATCGATCGTGTGACGCACGCCGACCCATTTGCCGCTGGCATCGAGCGCCTGTACCTTGGAGACGGTCAGCGCGCGCGTATCGAGATCGAGCATGCGCGCCGATTTATCGATCCAGTTCAAGGTCAGTTCGGCGTGGCCGGACAGCGTCTTTTTTGCGAAATCGGCCTTCAGGTCCATGTGCAGGGCGCTGGTTTTCACCTGGTCGTAGCGCGCGTAGCTCAGGGGATCGAGGGCGTACGCGTGGGCGCTCAATTGGCAGAATACGGCGCAGGCGGTGGCGCGCAGGAGGGTCGATGTCTTCATGGTCTTTCCGGGTCGGTGGCATGTGGATTGGCGCAGGCAGAATATCACTTCCGCAGGCCGGACGAAAGCGCGCATGGGCGTATTGACGGCGCCTTGTGGCGCACAGCCACGCCGGAGGCTCTGTTATGATCCGCGCTTGCCGCTTGGATCATATCTGTATGGACGCCTTTCTTGTATCAACGGGCATCGTCGCCCTCGCCGAAATCGGCGACAAGACGCAGCTGCTGGCCTTTCTGCTGGCGGCCAAATTCCGGCGCCCGGTGCCGATCGTGCTGGGGATCCTGGTGGCGACCCTGGCCAACCATGCGTTTGCGGCGGCGGTGGGGGCGTGGATCAGCACCCTGCTCGGACCGAACGTGATGCGCTGGGTGCTGGGCGTATCGTTCCTGGCGATGGCCGCGTGGACCCTGGTGCCCGACAAACTCGATGACGACGAACAGCCGGGATTGGGGCGTTACGGCGTCTTCCTGACGACCCTGATCGCATTTTTCCTGGCTGAGATGGGCGACAAGACCCAGATCGCCACGGTGGCGCTGGCGGCGCGTTACGAATCGATGGTGGCGGTGGTGGCCGGCACCACATTCGGGATGATGCTGGCGAACGTGCCGGCGGTGTATTTCGGCGAGCGGATTGCCAACAAAGTACCGTTAAAACTGGTGCACGGCATCGCCGCCGCCATTTTTGCCGTGCTCGGCATTCTCACCCTGCTCGGCGCCGGCGCCCGCTTCGGCTTCTGAATTCCTACCAATTTTGAACTCCGACTCCTACAACCGGGGTCAGAGCTTTAATTCGAAAGACTGCAAACTCGCGGCCTGCCCCGATTTCACAAGTTGCCGGTTGCGCAGCACGTGGCAAATTGCTTCGATAACTGCGCAGTTGACAACGTTCTATCGTGATAATGCGACGCATCGTCGTTTCCAACAAAAAAGTTGCAAGTTAAAGCTCTGACCCCGGTGTGGCGGCAACAAAAAGTTTCGAGTCAGAGCTCTGACCCCGGTTTGGTGTTGCTTATTGCGTCGTGAGGGTGACGTCGTCGATCAGGAAGGCGGTCGGGATGGTCGAGCCTTCCACGCCTTCGAAGTAGATCCGCACCGTCTGCCCTTTGTAGGCCGTCAGGTCGAACGTCTTTTGCACGTAGCTGCTGCCTTTGTTGAGGTTGGAGTAGGTGGCCAACGTTGCGAGCACGGCGTTGCCACCGCTGCGCACCTGGACTTTCAGCTTGTCGTAGGAACTGGTGGTCGTGGTTTCGCTCGATACCACCTTCACCCAGAATCCCAAGGTGGCACTGGTCACCGTCGATGGAATCGCCACCTGCTGGTACACAGTGTCGGTGTTGCTTGCACCCTCGCCGTTGAGCGCGGCCTTCCAGCTGCCGCCGCGCGCCGCCTGGCCGGTCGAGTTGATCACGCCGCCCGACGCCACCCATCCGCTCACGCCCGCTTCGAAGCCACTGTTGATCAGCAGTTGCTGCTGCACCGTACCGCCGTTGCTGACGCTGAACCCGACCGGCGCCGAGACCGCGCTGTTGAGCGCCACGTCGTACGCCTTGGCGGTCAGCTGGTGACTGCCGTTGCTCAGGGTCGCGGAGTCCAGGCTAAACGCGTACGGGGCCGTGGTGTCGACCCCTTTGAGCACATTGTCGACATAAAACTCGACCCGGCTGATGCCGCCGGCATCGCTTGCCGTGGCCGCCAGCGTGATGTTGCCGGTGCTACCGCTCTGGCTCGCGCTGACCACCGGCGCCGTGGTGTCGCCTCCGCCGCCGCCCGCCGTCTGGGTCACCCAGATCGGGGCCGACCACAAAATCTTGCCGTCATCCTGGGTCAGTTTGGCATAGTAAAAGTGCTCGCCGACCGACGGGGTAATGGTGGTGTTGGCGCTGCTGGCGAGCTGGCTGACCGCGCCCTTGCGCCCAGGCACGCCTTCGACGATCGATACCGTCGACGCCAATCTGCCGCTGGTGCTGGCGAAGTTGGCGATCAGGTTGAGCGGGCCGCTGTTGCTGAAGCGCTCGCCCATGAGCTTGCCGTTGGCGGTGAGCACCAGTTGCGAGGTCTTGTCCATGGTGGCGAACACGCGCCGCGCCTTGAGGGCCTCGATGAAGCTCGCTTGCGTCAGCGGCGTGCCGTTGGGAATCAACACGCCGGTGCGGTTGGTGTAGGACGCGCCCCAGTTGGCGCAGTGATTATCTTGATTGGTGGCAAAGGCAACGTGAAAGCCGGACTCGAGCGCCTTGTTGCAGGCACTTTCAAAACTGCTGCGCCCGGTTTCGGTTTCGCTGGTATTGGTCGAGAACGCCGAGGTATTGAGCACTTCGCACAGCACCATGGCCTCGTCGCCGTCAGCCGTGTAGCCGAGCGGCACGCCGCCGACCAGAAATTGTCCGCTCGACGAAGGATGGTTGAACTGCCCCACCCAGCCGCGCTGGCGCATCAGGGTGTACAGGCCGCTGTAGTCGCCCTTGGGCGTGAGCGTGTCGCCGATCAGCTGGCCGCTGCTATTGAGTTCCCACTGCAACAATTCCGGCGTGTTGAAGATGTTCAGGTGGCCGCCGTTGTTGATCACGCCCCACTCGATGCCGTACACGCCCAGGAAGTCGGGATTGGCGGCATTGAAATCGGCCGCGGCGCTCAGGCCGGATTTGAACAGGGCCTTGGCCGTGGCCGGGCTGGCGCCGCTGTTGGTGCCGTCGGAGCCGTCGTACATGTGGTTGTGCTCGGACGTGGCGAGAATATCGAGCCCCTTGTTGCGGGCGTAGGCGAACGCGTCGGCCGGACCGAAGGGGGCGCTTTGCGGCGCTTGCGAGCCGCTGCAACTGCCGATCGCGCCGCCGCCGTCGCTGTGATTGGTCTGGCTGTGCAGGTTGGCAAAATACACGGTGTACGGCAGCGATCCCGGCGCGGGGCCGGCCGTTTGCACGGACGACAGCTCGCCCGCCTTGCCGCTGACCTTGTTGGTGGGTAAAGCGCGGAAGGCCGGCATGGCGACCTGGGCGGTCTTGCCGAGCGCCAGGTCCCAGCTTTGTTCCACCATCTCGTCGGCGCCGGCCGCCAGCAGGCGCTCGACCGACTCCGGCGACTGGTCCGGCGCGCGGCCGCGCTCGGCTGCGTCGTTGGAAACCGCCTGCATGCGCACTTTGTAGATGCCGTCGGCAAGGCCGCCCTTGCCCGCCCAGCGCACCTTGACGTCGACCGGCTTCTGGAACATGCGCTGCACGCCCGTCCATTGCTGGACCACCTGGCCGCCCGGGCTGACCAGTTCCAGTTTCCAGCTCACTTCCTGCGCACGTTCGGCATGCGGATAGTCGAAGGCGAGCGTGAAGGTGCGCGCCGCGCTGGCGCCCGCGTACGGCACGTGCAGGGTGGCTTCGAATTCCTGGTGGTCGGCTTCGGAGGCCATGACGGCGTGGCTGGCGGACAGCGCCAGGGCGATTACGAGCGGGCGGAACAGCTTGAAGGTGGTGAGGTTGCGCATGGGAATCCCGTTAACATTGATAGGTACAGACAACTGAATTCTCGCAACTATGCATGACGTTTCCGTGACAAAGTATTTACATTTGGAAATGTGTTTCGGAGGAAGATGATATTTCGTTAGGTGAAGCAACACGGGCCTTGCCGAGAGTCAACTCAAGAATGGCGGGCTTAGCAGGGGGAGATGGATTTGTTGCCGAGGAGCAGCGCCGTGCGCCTGTGGAAAACTAAATAGTCGGTTTGTTGCGGGAAACATGAAAATGTCCAGATTGAGACATTTTGTTCCGGATCTTTCTCTCTACCGAGGACCAAAACCCGCAGACAAACCCTGCGCAAAAATGAACACCGCCGCGATGTCCGAGGCCAGGAATTACTCCTGTCATCGAACATCGCGGCGGTTTTTCGACGCCCGGCTTAACCCTGGCGGCGCACCTGCAACAGCACCGTGTGCGGACGGCCGTCATCGACCATCTGGATCACGTTCGCCTCCTGCGCCACGCCGTCGACCGTCATCGCATCGACCTCGCCGGCCTGCACCGAAATCGCATACACCGTCTCGCGATAGCGGTACTGCAGCTTGAAGCCCGGCCAGTCAGCCGGCAGATGCGGCGTCATGGTCAGCTTGTCGCCAGCCAGGCTCACGCCCAGCAGCGACTCGACGATCAGGCGATACATCCAGCCCGACGAACCGGTGTACCAGCTCCACCCGCCACGGCCGATGTGCGGCGACACCGCGTACACGTCGGCAGCGACCACATATGGCTCGACCTTGTACAGGGCCGCGCTCTCCGGCGTACTGCCATGCTGCACCGGATTGATCATGCGCAGCAGCTCCCAGGCGCGCTCGGTGTCGCCCATCTTGGCGAACGCCATCGCGGTCCAGATCGCGGCGTGCGTGTACTGCCCGCCGTTTTCGCGCACACCCGGCACGTAGCCGCGGATGTAGCCGGGATTGAGCACGCCGTCGTCGAACGGCGGATCGAGCAGCTGCACCAGGCCGTAGTCGCGCCGCACCAGGCGCTCGTCGACCGCCTTCATGGCCGACGCCGTACGCTCCGGATTGGCCGCGCCCGAAATCACGCCCCAGCTCTGCGAGATCGAATCGATCTGGCATTCGTCGTTGGTGTGCGATCCGAGCGGGGTGCCATCGTCGAAGTAGGCGCGGCGGTACCACTGGCCGTCCCACGCGTTCGCTTCCACATTGGCCGCCAGGGTGGCTGCTTCGGTCTTGCAGGTTTCGGCAAACGCGTGGTCGCCGTACACCACCGCCACTTCCGAGAAGCGTTGCAGTACTTCGTACAGGAAGAAGGCCAGCCACACGCTCTCGCCCTTGCCTTCGTTGCCGACCCGGTCCATGCCGTCGTTCCAGTCGCAGGTGCCGATCAGCGGCAAGCCATGTTCGCCGAAGCGCAGGCCGCGTTTAATGGCGCGCACGCAGTGCTCGTACAGGTCGCCGGTCTGGCTGGAACGGCCGGGCATGTCGTAATAGGACTCTTCTTCCTGCTTGAGCGGACGCCCTTCGAGGAACGGCGCCGGTTCGGTCAGCACGCTGCGGTCGCCCGTGCCGATGACGTAGCGGTGCGCCGCCAGCGGCAGCCACAGATAGTCATCCGAACAGTGCGTACGCACGCCGCGGTCCGATGGCGGATGCCACCAGTGCTGCACGTCGCCTTCCACGAACTGGTGGGCCGCGCACATGAGCAGGTGCTCGCGCAGCAGGTGCGGTTCGGTGTGGATCATCGACATCGCATCTTGCAGCTGGTCGCGGAAGCCGAAAGCGCCGCCCGACTGGTAGTAGCCGCTGCGCGCCCACAGGCGGCAGGCGATGGTCTGGTACATCAGCCAGCCGTTGGCAATCACGTCCATCGACGGATCCGGGGTTTGCACCTGGATCGCGCCGAGCGTGTGGTCCCAGTGCTTGCGCACCATCGCCAGCGAAGCGGCGGCGGCGGCGCTGCCGCTGTATTTCTGTACCAGGCCGCTGGCGTCCGCATTGCGGCGGCCGCCGACACCGAGCATGAACACCAGTTCGCGCTCCTGGCCCGGTTGCAGTTCCACCATTACCTGCAGCGCGGCGCACGGATCGAGCGCGGCGCCGATTTTTCCGGACAGGCGCGCGCGGCCCATCGCAGCAGGACTGGCCAGGGTGCGGTTGCGGCCGATGAATTCGTTGCGGTCGGCGGTAAAGGTTTTTTGCTGCGCGTCGACGTGGAAGAATCCCACGCGGCCGGTGAACTCGGTGTTGTAGGCGTTACGCGCAAAGATCGCGCCACTCATCGGATCCTGCTCGGTGGTGACGTGCATGGCCGACTTGGCGCGCAGGTCGCCCAGCACCCATTCCACGTAGCCGGTAGCCGACAGGCGGCGCGCCACCGTGCTGTCGTTGCGGATCTTGATGACCGAATACTTGATCGACGCATCGAGCGCCACAAACGTGGACAGTTCGGTGTGAATGCCCTCTTCGCTGTGCTCGAACACGCTGTAGCCGAAGCCGTGGCGCGTGATGTATTCGCCCGCCGCGCGTACCGGCAGCGCGGTCGGCGACCAGAAACGGCCGGTCTGCTCGTCGCGGATATAAAACGTCTCGCCGCTGCTGTCCGAGACCGGGTCGTTGGCCCATGGCGTAAGGCGGAACTCGTGCGCGTTTTCGCTCCAGGTGTAGGCCTGGCCGCTCTCCGACACAACACTGCCGAAGTTGGGGTTGGCCAGCACGTTGACCCACGGCGCTGGCGTGCGGTTTTGCGCATCGGTGCGGATGACGTACTCGGTGCCGTCGGCGCTGAAGCCTCCCAGTCCATTGTGCAGGATCAGGTCGCGCTCCAAGACCGCGGCGCCGGCCGCCGGAATATCGGCGCGCAGCTCATACTCTTCGTTGCGCGATTCGACCACCAGCAATGGCAGTTTCGGCGCCACCGGCGTGGCGCGCTTGACCTGGTCGGCCAGCGTGCCGCTGCTGTCGGAAATGATGGCGCGCGCTACCGACTGCATCAGCACCCGGTCTTCCTGCGCGATCTGGTCGAGCAGGCGCACGAAGATGCCGCCCGGACGGTCGATCGCCTGGGCGTCGATGCCGGAGGCGATCAGGCCCATGATCTGGTCGTGCAGCAGCTGGCGGTAACCCGACTGGTCTTCGTACCAGATGACCAGGTCGACCACCAGCCCCTTGAGGCGCCAGTAGGCGTGCGCCTGCACCATCTGGCGCGCCAGGTCGATATTGGCGGGGTCCTTGATCTGCATCAGCACGATCGGCAGGTCGCCCGAAATGGCGTACGCCCACAGGCCCGACTGGCCGCGCTGGTTGCGGATCAAAATGCTGGCGTCGGCGCGCAGCGAGGCGTTCGGGTAGATCACCGTGCTGGCCAGGCGGCTGTAGAGCTGCGCGTCCGATTCGGTGGCGTTCAATTGACGCAGCACGACCTGGCTGTGGGTCCATGCCAGTTCGAATACGCGGTCGGCCAGGTGGCGGTCCTGGTATTTGTCGATCAGGTGCACCGCTTGTTCGCGCGTGTCGGTCATGCCGGTCACGACGTCCAGCACCACCATCTGGTCGGGTTCGAGCGTGACCTTGTAGCGGATCGCGACCACCGGGTCGAGCACCGAGCCTTCGCCCCCGCCCAGTGGCTGCGGTTCGAGCATGGCGCGCGGAGCGACCGTGCTGTTGGCGCGGCCGAGGAATTCGCTGCGGCTGGTCTCGAACGAGACGTCCAGCAGCGCGCCGTCGTGCACCGTCATCAGGTTCAGCATCCATGGCATCTGCTCGTCCTTGGCGCGCGGACGGCGGGTACACAGGATCGCATTTTCGTTGCGCAGGATTTCGGTCTGCACAAACAGCTTGCTGAACGCCGGGTGGGCATTGTCGGCGGCGGCCGGCGCCATCACCACTTCGGCGTAGCTGGTGAACTCGATGGTGCGCTTGACGTTCGACTTGTTGGTGATGCGGGTACGCCGCATCTCGATGTCGTCTTCCGGCGAGACCACGATTTCGGTGTACAGGTCCAGGCCCCGGTCGTGGCGGCGGAACTCGGCGCGCCCTTCCGAGAAGATGACTTCATACGATTGCGGTTCGACCATGGTCGGCTGGTAGGCGGTCGACCAGAAATGGCCGCTGTCCACATCGCGCACGTAGCAGAAGTTACCCCAGTTGTCGGAGGTGCCATCTTCGCGCCAGCGCGTCACGGCCAGGTCCTTCCAGCGGCTGTAGCTGCCGCCGGCGCTGGTGACCATCACATGGTAGCGGCCATTCGAGAGCAGCTGCACTTCCGGCTGCACCGTGGTGGTCTGGCTGATGATGCGGGTGGCGGCGGTCGATACTTCCTGCGCCGGCGCGCGCATGGCGGCCAGTTCGGCGGTGTTGGAATAGAAAGCGCCGGCGCGCGGCACGCGCTCCTGCAGCACCAGCATGGTGGCCTGGAACAGCGGGTCGGACTCGAAACGGCGCTGCATCGGACGGTCGTGCAGCAGGTAGCTGAGCGCGAGGAAACCCATGCCCTGGTGGTGCGCCATGAAGGAGCGGATCACGGCAAAGGTCTGGCCGCGCGGCAGGCGCGCAGCCGTGTAGTCGATCGCTTCGTAGAAACCGTGCTTGCCCATGAAGCCCAGATCGGCCATGCGCTGCAAATTCTCCACCGCCGCATCCGGATGGACCATCAGGCTCATCATGGTTGCGTACGGCGCTATCACCAGATCGTCGCCCAGGCCGCGTTTCAGGCCCGTGCCCGGCACGCCGAAAGCGCGGTACTGGTAATTGAGGCTGGCGTCGACGGTGTTGTAGCCGGATTCGGAAATCCCCCACGGCACGTCGCGCTGTTTGCCGTACTCGATCTGCGCGTTGACGACCGAGCGGTAGGTCTGGTCGAGCAAGGTGTTCTGGTAGGTCGGCATGACCAGCAGCGGCATCAGGTACTCGAACATCGAGCCGCTCCACGACAGCAGCAGTTGCTCGTTGCCGATGATGCACAGCTGGCGGCCCAGCGCGAACCAGTGCTCTTGCGGGAACTGGCCCTGCGCGATGCCGACGAAACTGCACAGGCGTACTTCGGACGCCAGCAAATCGTAGCAGGCCGCGTCCAGGCGGCGGTCGGAGACGTTGTAGCCGATCGCCAGCAGATTGGTGGTGGTGTTGTACATGAAGCGGAAGTCCATGTTCGCGAACTCGCGCGCTTCAGCCGCCATGCGGTTGATGTCTTCGATGCGCTGGGCGGCGCGGGTGCTGCCCTGGGCGACCAGGTCGGTCAGGGTTTGCTGGCGTTCGCGCTCGCTCGGGGCCAGGTCGGTGCTGGCACTGCCGGTAAGGGCAAAATTGGCCAGTTCGCGCAGGGTCGGAATGCGGGTCAGGCTGGTGTCGACCACATATTCCTGGGCCGAGCGCATCCACGGCGCGAACTGCAGCAGTTCGTCGCGCGCGCTGTGGCACTGGTCGGCGAGCTTGTCGGCCCAGCCTTGCAGGGTCGGTTCGCCCACCGGATGCATCGCGGCCAGAATGGCGTCGGCGCAGCCCGACAGGCGCGCCAGTTCGGCCACCATGCCCGGCAGGCTCTCGGTTTCGCGCACGCGGTCGGCGGACAAGTGGCTGCGCATGGCGTCGATCGCCGCCTTGACGGCAGGCCCGGCTTCGCCGGCGTGTTCCTGCACCACGTTCAGGGTGATCGAAATGCCGTCGAGCGTCTGCTTGCCGACGATCGGCTGGTCGGCCAGGGCGGTCAACCCCGGCGCCAGCGTGAGCAGGTGGCCGGCCAGGTTGCCGCTGTCGACCGCCGACACATACATCGGATGCAGCGGATTTAAGGTCAGCGTGTCGTACCAGTTATAGAAGTGACCGTGGTAGCGCTCCATGCGCGCCATGGTGTTGAGCGTGTCGCGGGTGCGCTTGAGCAGGCGCCCGGTGGTAATGAAACCGAAGTCCCAGGCGGTCAGGTTGGCCAGCAGCGCCATGCCGATGTTGGTCGGCGAGGTGCGGTGCGCAACCACCTTGACCGGGTGCTCCTGCATGTTGTCTGGCGCGAGCCAGTTGTCCTCCTGCGTGACATAGGTCTCGAAGAAGCTCCAGGTCTTGCGCGCCAGGGTTTCGAGGAACATGGTTTGCGGCGACGACAGGGCGGTGGCGGCGCGTTCCTGCGGAAGGCTGATCCACCAGGCCACGACCGGCGCGAAGAACCACAGCAGCAGCACGGGGGCGGCAACCGGCAGCGCGGCGCGGTGGAAGTACGCCAGCATGATTGCGGTGGCTGCGGCCAGCACCGGCGAAATCCACATGCTGCGCCAGTTGCTCTCCATGTCGGTGCTCGAGCGGTTCAGGCTCGATGGACGCCATTCGAGCAGGCGGCGGCGCGTGACCAGCATGCGCCAGGAGGCGCGCACGATGGCGTCGAGGCTGAAGTGCGCTTCGTACGGTAAAAAGGCCAGTTGCAGCGCCGAGTGTCCGAACATCAGGCGCGCGCTCTTGAACGCGGTCGCCAGGTGCTGCTGCCACAGCACGTCGTGCGGTTTTTCGACAATGTCGAACAGGGTGCTGAAGAAGGTCGGCAGGAAGATCACCGACAATACGCCCAGGGTCCAGAACAGCGGGGTAGGCATCAGCGCCCAGCTGAAGATCAGCAAGGCGGTAAGCGTGGTGGCGATCAGGCTGCGGCGCAGGTTGTCGAACAGCTTCCAGCGCGACAGCGCGCTCAAAGGATTCGCCTCGCGCTTGCCGTTCGCGCCAGGCACGCGCGGCAGCAGCCAGCCGGCCAGCTGCCAGTCGCCGCGAATCCAGCGGTGGCGCCGGCTCACGTCGTCGCTGTAGCGCGCCGGGTATTCTTCGTAGAGCTGGGCGTCGCTCAGCAGGCCGGCGCGCACGTAGCAGCCTTCCAGCAGGTCGTGGCTGAGAATCTGGTTGTCGGGCAGGCGGTGGCCGAGCACCGTCTCAAAAGTATCGACATCGTAGATGCCCTTGCCGACGAACGAACCTTCGTAGAACACGTCCTGGTACACGTCCGAGACGGTGCGGGTGTACGGGTCGATGCCCGGTTCGCCGCCGCACATGTGCTCATAGCGCGAGGCGTTGTCGCCCGGCAGGGCAGCGGCCACGCGCGGTTGCAGGATGCCGTAGCCTTCGATCACGCGTTTGCCGTCTTTATCGAGGGTCGGGCGGTTGAGCGGGTGCGCCATGGTGGAGATGAACTGGCGCGCGGCGTCGCGCGGCAGCTGGGTGTCGGTATCGAGTGTGATCACGTAGCGCACGTTGGCCAGGCCGTCGGTGGAACCGGCTACCATCGAGAACTGGTCGCGCGCGCCGCCGCGCAGGAAGGCGTTGAGCGCGGCGAGTTTACCGCGTTTGCGCTCGAAACCGATCCAGGCGTTTTCGCTTTCGCTCCACATGCGCGGGCGGTGCAGCAGCAGGAACGGCAGCAGGTGGCAGCGCGCCATGGCCGTCTCGCCGTCAGGGCCGAGGATTTCTTCGTCGACGTCGCAGCCGTATTTGGCATTGAGTTCGTCGATGGTGGCGCGGGCCTGTTCGACCAGTTCGTCGTCGCCAGGCATGTGCTGCTTGGGGGCGTCGACAAAATCGGTCAGCAGGCAAAAGCGCAGGTTCGGATCGCGGTTGGCCAGGTAGCGTACTTCCAGCGCTTCGCACAGCGAGGCGACGTTGTCGCGGCTGTACAGCAAGGTCGGCACCACCACCATCGAACGCGCATCGGTCGGAATGCCATCTTTAAAGTCCATGCGCGGCAGCGGGTGCGGGCGCGTGAGCTGGGTCGCCATGAAGTTCACCAGCGCCAGCGCCAATTGGCTCGATCCGAGCAGGGCCAGCAGGCCCAGCACGATCAGCATCCAGTCGTCCACGCCATCGGCGCGGGCGTGGATGATGGCGGTGCCGGTAAACAGCAAGGTGAGCACCACGATGCCGCCCAAATAGGTCGACAGGGGCGAGGCGCGTCCGCTCTTGTTCAGCGCTTCGAGCGGCGGATTGCGTACCGCCAGGCGTTTTTCGAGTTGTTCCTGGCCGCTGCCGACCAGGTAGTAGCCGATGTGGCGCGTGCGTTCATCGAGTCCGCCGGCGGCCGGCGAGCGCTTGGCCGTGGCCAGTTCGAGCGCGGTTTCGGCAACCTGCACTTCGGTGAAGTCGCTGCGCTTGGCCAGCTTTTCGATCACGTGGCGGTAGTTGTCGCGCGTGGCGAATTCCATCTTGCCGTAGGTGCCGGCGGGGTCCTGGCGCAAGGTCTGTTCGACCGCGCTCATGGTTTCGACGAATTCCTGCCAGTCCATGGTGCCGAGGAAGCGCAGGCTGCCGATGCTGTTGCTGATTGAGACCTGGTCGGCTGCCTGCTGGCCGATTTCGGCCTGGATCTGCTGTTCGATGGTCAGACCCGCATCGGCCAGGCGCGTGGTCACCCATTGCAGCGCCAGGGTCAGTGCGGGGCTCTGCCCTTGCAGGCGGCGCGCCAGTTCGGCCACGAAACCGCTATTCATCGGCTGGCCGGAACGGGCCATGTCGGCCACCAGCAAAATCAGGTCGCTCGGATTCTTTTCGGCCGTTTCGGCCATCTGGTCGGCCCAGGTGTTGGCGCGGTCGCGCTGGACACGGTTGTCGTACACGCGCGCGGCCACGCGCCGCAGGTTCTCGATCAGCGCCAGGCGCAGCATGATCGGAATGGCCCACAATTCGCCGAGCTTGAGGGTCGCTGCTTCCTGGTAGGCGTCCACGAACCGCGACAGGCTTTCGGGATCGACCCGGCCATCGCCGTGCGAGATGATCTCGAGCGCGATCTGGTACACGCGCGGATTGCCGTCGGCTTCGTCGTTGGCCAGGCGCGGCAGCTCCTTGGAGTAGTCTTTCGGCAGGTGGCGCCGGGCGATGCGGATCTGCTCTTCGACCAGGTAGAAGTTATCGAGCAGCCATTCGGAGGCGGGCGTAATCTGTCGCCCCGCCTTGATGGCGGCGGTCAGCTCCGAACAGGTGTCGGTGATGATGGCGGCATTTTCGGTCAGGCGCGGAAGCAGGCGATCCGGTCCGCTGCGCTCGCTGAGCTTGTGAGTCGAGGCCAGATGCTTGCCGTGCATCGCCATTTGAGCGGCACTGAACAGTTCCGAGCGCAGGGGGACGTCGTCGCCGCCATGGCGTTCGCCGTCGTGGACATTGCGCCAGGCATAGAGCGTGTCGGCTAATTTAGTATTTTCTTGATTCAACAGAGACCTCGCGTGGGCATAAGTAGCCAACACGCTGCGGGACAGCGAGTTGCGACCGGGTCGTACGGCTGTTGCAATCTTATAACGATGCTACTGTGGCGACTGTGCGCCAGCGAACACTACGGGCTTGTCCGCCGGAAGCAACTGGGGGCAGTTTGGATGCAATCCAACAAAAATATTGCGCCTTCCATCATCCCTGTAATCCGCGGGCATCAAACGATGACGACCGCCAAGAATGGAGATCCAGGACGCATCGCATACACGGCGCACGCGCGCGACGGCATTGCACCGTGACGCAAGCAATGCGCCCTTTTACGCGGCAAGCGGCAGCCCGGCGCCCAATGCCACCCCGCCCGCCACGTGCCAGGCGTTGCGATAGCCCAGGCGGCGCAGGCACTGCGCGGCCTTGATGCTGCGCGCTCCGCTGCGGCAGAAGAACACCAGCGGACGCTCCTCGGCACGCAGCCACACCGAGAGGCGGTCGGCCAGGCGCGACAAGGGCACGCTGTCGACGGCATGGCCGTGCCACTGCCTGGTGTCGGCGGCCGCGTGTTCGTAGGCTTCGCGCACGTCGATCAGCAGCGCGTCCGGATGGTCGTTGAAGAAGCGCTCGAGGCCATGTGCCTCGAGCTGCATCGTCAAGGGGTTGGCGGGCGCAATGGGGCCGCCGCGTTCCGCCGTCAGGGTGGTGCAGGCCGGGCTTGACGCCTCGCTGGCCCGGCACACGATGGTCTTGCGCGACACCAGTTCCGCCAGTTGTTGAATGTCGGCGTCCGGACCGGTGAAGGCGAAGCGCACGTCGCCGGCTGCCAGGCCGGCGGCCGAACGCTCGCCGAACAGGTAGCTGGCGCCGCTGCCGTGCTGCACGCGCGCCAGCAGGCGGCTGCCGAACATCAGCGCGCTGGCGGCCTGGCCGTTATCGAGCGTGACCTGATCGTCCAGCGCGGGCCAGCCCAGCGCGTCGTGGCTGATGGCGCCGGCCAGCTGGCCGCCCAGCACCGCCACCAGGGCCGCGCGGCCGGCACCGTCGCCATGGGTGTCGATCACGGCGCGCACGCGGTAGCCCTGGCAGCGCACCACGTCGTTGATGCGCGATGCCAGCGCTACGAGCGGATTGACGATGGCGCAGGTGCGGCTGGCGGCGTCGAGCAGCAGCCAGGTGCAGGCGCCGTCGGCGCCGAGTTGAATCACGCCGTCGCCACCTGGCGCGGGAATAGCCGACGGCACCAGGCAGCTGGCGCGCAGGGCCGCGCCGCAGCGGGCGATGCGCTCGCAGGCGGCGTCGATAAAGGCGTCGTCGGCCATCGGCCCGAACGACATGCGCACCGCCGCCGCGCAGCGCCACGGCGCCAGGTCCATCGCGGCCAGCACGTAGCTGGGCGCGGCCTTGGCCGCCGAACAGGCCGACCCCGCGCTGACGCGCACGCCGGCGGCGTCGAACAGGTCGAGCAGTTCCTTGCTGGCCAGGCCGGGTACGGAGAAATTGAGGGTGGTCGGCAGGCTGGTATCGAACGGCGCGTTGAACACGATGCCGGGCAGCGCTTCGCGCAGGGCGCAAGCCAGGCGATCGCGCATGTTCACCAGTTGCGCATGACTGCGAAAGCTCGCGCCATCATCCAGCGCCGCCAGTACCGCGCCCAGCGCGGCGATGCCGCTCATGTTCTCGGTGCCGGAACGCTGGGCCGATTCCTGCCCGCCGCCCATCATCAGCGCGGTGTAGGGCGCGCCCTCGCGCACGTACAGCATGCCGATGCCCTTGGGCGCGTACAGCTTGTGGCCCGAGAACGGCGCGTAGTCGATGCGGGTGGCGGCCAGGTCGAGCGGCAGCTTGCCGAGCGCCTGCACGCTGTCGACCATCCACAGCGCCTTCGGCGCGCATTCGTTCAAGACCGCTTCGATCGCGGCCAGATCGGAAACGGCCCCGCTTTCGTTGTTCGCAGCCATGGTGCACACGAAGGCGGCGCGCGGCGCCAGTTCGCGCAGCACGTCCAGGCGGTGGCGCCCCTCGCCGTCGACCGGCAGCGCGCGCAGCTCCAGATTGGTGCCGAGCAGCGTATTCCAGTGCGCCAGGCTTTCGGGCACCGCCTTGTGTTCGGTGGCGCCGTACAGCAGCAGCCCGCCAGTCGCCTCGCCCCTGGCGCGGCGCGCGCGCACCTCGCACAGGGCGGACAGCACCGCCGTCTGGATGCCTTCGGTGGCGCCGCTGGTAAACGTCAGCCTGCCCTGCCCCGCGCCGACCACGCGCCGCGCCAGTGCGCGCACGCCGTCGAGCATGGCCTTCGCTTTCAGGCCGGTGGCGTGGCTGCTGCTGGGGTTCCCGTAGCAGTCGCGCATGGCCTGGGCGGCGGCGGCGAGAGCGGCAGGGTGGACGGCCGATGTGGCATTTGCGTCAAGGTAGATTTCGGTATGCATGGCTCTGAAATGGGTGTGTCATGGGTATGTCGTTCTTGCGTGATATGTTATCGGCTAAAACGTGAGAAAATATGCCAAAGTTTGCTCATATTCGTACTCGTTTAGCATATTCATCTCACATTTAAGCAGAAAGCAGAATGAGTTCTCTCGATAAGTATGATTGCGCCATCCTCGCGGCCCTGCAGGCCGACGGCACCCTGTCAATCGCGGGCCTGAGCGAGAAGGTCGGTTTGACCAGCACCCCATGCTGGAAGCGCGTCAAGCGGCTGGAGGAAGAAGGTTACATCCAGAGCCGCGTGAGCATCATCAACCGCGACAAGGTGGGCCTGCCGGTCACGGTTTTTGTAAGCGTGCGCACCACCGAACACGACGAAAAATGGCTGACCCGCTTCGCCGCCGCCGTCATCGCCCTGCCCGAAGTCATGGAGTTTCACCGCATGAGCGGCGACGTCGATTACCTGCTCAAGGTGGTCACCACCGACATCGGCGGCTACGACCGTTTTTACAAAAAGCTGATCAAGACGGCGCACATCACCGGCGTGTCGTCAGCATTTTCGATGGAGCAGATCAAGTACACCACGGCGCTGCCGCTCGACCTGATTTCGAAGCGCCTGCCGGCTTAAAACAGCATATAAAAATCAGTCGAATCGTGCGATGATGCCGCTGTCCAGACCAGAGGAGAGACAAACGCATGGCACCGAACCGTAAACATATTCCCTTCGCCGCAGCGGCCCTGCTGCTGGTTTCCCAAGCCGCGCTGGCGCAGGAGCAGCTCGTCAAGATCGGCGTGACCGGCCCGCTCTCGGGCGCCAACGCCTTTGCCGGCAAGGATAACGAAAACGGCGTGCGCCTCGCGCTCGAGGAACTCAACGCCAAAAAAATCAGCATCGGCGGCAAGGCCATCAAGTTCGAACTCAAGTCCGAAGATGACCAGGGCGATCCGAAAGCCGGCGTGGTGGTGGCGCAAAAACTGGTCGACGCCGGCGTGCGCTTCGTGCTCGGCCCCTACAACTCGGGCGTGGCCATTCCCGCCTCGCGCGTGTACGACGACGCCGGCGCGCTCATGTCCACCGTCGGCACCAATCCCAAGGTCACCCAGAGCGGCTACAAGGGCGTGTTCCGCATCGTCGCCAGCGACACCCAGCTCGGCGCCTCGATGGCCGGCTACGCGGCCAAGCAGTTGAAACTGAAAACCATCGGGGTGATCGACGACCGCACCGCCTTCGGCCAGGGCATCGCCATGGAGTTCGTCAAGCAGGCCAAGGCCTCCGGCATCGTGGTCGCGGGCCACGAGTTCACGACCGACAAGGCGACCGATTTCGCCGCCATCCTGACCAAGCTCAAATCGAAGAACGTCGATGCGATCTTCTTCGGCGGCTACGCGCCCCAGGGCGCTCCGATGGCGCGCCAGATGCGCGCGCTCGGCCTGAAAGCGAAACTGCTCGGCGGCGACACCCTGTGCAGCCCCGAAATGGCCAAGCTCGGGGGCGACGCCGTCGGCGAGAACGTGCTGTGCGCGCAGGGTGGCGCGATCCTGGAAAAACAGGCCGACGGCCCGGCCTTCCAGGCCCGCTACAAGGCACGCTTCAAGCAGGCGCCCGATGTCTACGCGGCCTCGTTCTACGACCAGACCATGTTCATCGCGCAGGCCATGAAGTCGGCCAATTCGCTCGATCCGTCGGTGGTGGCCACGGCCATGCGCGCCAGCAGCTACAAGGGCGTGGTCGGTAATTACGCTTACGACGACAAGGGGAACATGTTGAAGTCCGCCGTCACCGTTTACACCTTCAAGAACGGCGTGCCTTCCGCGCTGGCCACCTACTGATGCGCGGCTCCCTGCTGCTGGCGGCGGCGCTGGGCGCGGCCGGCCTGGCCACGCACGCCGCCGCCGGTGGGCAAGAACAGGCGCCAGCGCCCTTGACGCCGCCGCTGTCGCATTTCGCCATCGCGCAGCAGGCCATGCCGGCCTTTATCCAGCGCTACCAGCTCGATTACGCCAGTCTGGATAAGCTGTACACGGTGGCCAACGGTACGGCGCGTGCGCGCCAGATGCAGGATTTCTTCACCCAGTGGCGCGCCGCGCTCGACGCGCTGCCGTTCGACAGCTACGGCGTGGAAGACCGCATCGACGTGGTCATGATGCGCAACCAGATCGACTTCGAGCTGCGCGAACTGGCGGCCCAGCGCCAGCGATTCATCGAAGCCGAACCTTTGGCGCCGTTCGCGCGAGCGCTGATCGACATGGCCGAAGCGCGCCGCGTGATGCAGGCGCAGGACGGCGCGGCCAGCGCGGCGGTTCTCCAGCAAGCGCTGGTGGGCGTGCGCAAGGCGCACCAGGCCTTGCTGGCCGGGGCCGACATCAATGCGCGCAAGCCGATGGCGACCCGCAGCGTGGCCAACCGCGCCGCGCAGGTGCTGGCTACCACCGCGCGCGACCTGAAAGCCTGGTACGGCTATTACGAAGGGTACGACCCGCAGCTGACCTGGTGGGTCAAGCGTCCGTATGCGGACCTGGACAAGGCCATGAGCGAGTACGCGGCCGTTCTCAACGAACGGCTGGTCGGCAAGGCCTCGGCCAAGCTGCTCAATGTGACGGGCGACCCGATCGGGCGCGATGGCCTGGTCAGCGCCCTGCAGCGCGAGATGATCCCGTACACGCCGGAAGAATTGATGGCGCTGGCCGAGAAGGAACTGGCCTGGGGCGAGGCCGAACTGCGCAAGGCTTCCGCCGAGATGGGGTTCGGGAGCGACTGGCACGCGGCCATGGAAAAGGTGAAAACCATGTACGTGGCGCCGGGCGAGCAGCCCGCCATGGTGCGGCGCCTGGCCAAGGAAGCGATCGACTACATGGCGGCCAACAAGCTGGTAACGGTGCCCGAAGTGGCGCGCCGCAGCTGGCGCATGGACATGCTCTCGCCCGAGAGCCAGTTGATCAGCCCCTTCTTTTTGGGCGGCGACACGATCCTGGTGTCCTACCCCACGGCCGACATGACGCACGAGCAGAAGATGATGTCCATGCGCGGCAATAACCCGCATTTTTCGCGCGCGACCGTGCAGCACGAACTGATTCCCGGCCACCACCTGCAACTGTTCATGGCCGAGCGCTACCAGCCGCAGCGCCGCCTGTTCGACTCGCCCTTCTACGTCGAAGGCTGGGCCGTGTACTGGGAAATGCTGCTCTACGAGCGCAACTTCGCGGTCACGCCGGAAGACCGCATCGGCATGATGTTCTGGCGTAATCACCGCGCCGCGCGCATCCTGTTTTCGCTCGGCTTCCACATGGGGAAAGTCACGCCCGAGCAGGCGGTCGAGATGTTGATCGAGCGCGTCGGCCATGAGCCGGACAATGCGCGCGCCGAGGTGCGGCGTTCGTTCAACGGCGACTATCCGCCGCTGTACCAGGCCGGCTACATGGTCGGCGCGCTGCAACTGCGCGAACTGAAACGCGAGCTGGTCGACGGCGGCAAGATGACACTGCTGGAGTACCACGACCGCATTCTCGACGGCGGCATGCTGCCGGTCGAACTGGTACGCGCGCGCCTCAAGAACGAGAAGATCGCGCGCGACTTCAAGCCGCGCTGGCGCTTCTATAAATAAGCGCTTAGCGTCGCAAGCGCTTGAGGAACACCGTCATCTCGCGCGAGGCCTGGATGTCGCCCTGCTTCACGGCGACCTCCAGGCCTTTGTTCCATGCGGCGTCGGCGTCATCCATCCGGCCCAGCGCCAGCAGGGCTTTGCCGAGCAGCTTCCAGGCAGCCGAATGCAAGGGGTTCTGCTCGGTGGCGTGCTGCAAATGCAGGGCGGCGGCGGCGGCGTCGCCCTCTTTCAGACAAGCGTTCCCCAGGCCGAAGCGCAGCAGCGCGTTGTCGCGCCCCGCCGCCAGCAGTTGTTCGAGTTGTTCGCGCATCGCGCTCCTTATGCCAGCGGCAGGTTAAACAGCAAAAAGGCCGCCACGCTCCACACCAGCAAAGCGATATGCGTCAGTTGCAGGCCCTCCTGCCGGATCCAGTAGGCGAACCACATCCCGCCCAGATGCATCGCGAACAGGAAGGCGGCAAAGCTGCTCAAGGCCAGGTTCAGTGCGGGACGGGCGAGCGCCAGGTCGCCTCCGACCGCCAGCGCATACGCGCCGGTCCAGCCGGCGCCGGCGGCGGCGATCTGCAGCGCCAGCACGATCAACATGGCAAAGCGCGCCGGCAAGGGCGAGGCGATGGCGCGCGCCAGCAAGGGCGTCGCGATTTCCGGCGCCTGCTTCAAGGGCGCCATCGACAGGGTGGCGCCGACCGCCCCGGCCGACCCGGCAAACGCTTGCAGGTTATTGATGACGGCAATCGACAGCCAGGCCGACAGCCCGAGCGCGTGCACCGACTGGAACAGCCAGATGGAGGTGGAAGCGCTCATGCGCCTTCTCCTCGTTTGCGGGCAATGCGGCGCGCCAGCAGCGCCGCCAGTGCAGGCGCCAGCGCGAAGCTGGCGAACAGCCACAGGGCCGCCGATTGCGCACCGGCCTTGCCTCCCGGTTCGGTCAGGCCGGCGGCATTGGCCACCAGCCCCGCCACCGCCGCGCCGATCGCCATGCCGTACAACTGCACGGTGGTGATCGCCGCCGAGGCCAGGCCGCCCTCGCCCGCCGGCGCCAGGGTGAGAACGCGCGTAAGCAGGTGCGGCCAGCCCAGGCCCACACCGGCGCCGGCAGCGGCCAGCGCCACGCCATACAACAGCATCAGCATGCCGGGTGATAGCGCGCCGGCGGTCGGCACCAGCAGCGCCAGCGCCACCAGGCTGACGGCGCCCAGCAGCGGGCCGGCGCGCAGCATCGCCACGGCAGCGTTACCCTGGCGCCCGGACGAGAGCATGGAACTGAAGCTCCAGCCAGCCGCCATGGCGGCTGTGAGGTAGCCGGCGGCCAGCGGCGTGTAGCCGTGCAGGGTCTGCAAAAAGTAAGGGACATAAATTTCGGTGGTGGTGCCGACCAGCAGCAGGGCCACGCTGGCGTACACCGCGCCCAGTGGCGACGCCAGTTCGCAGGTCCCGGACGGCAGCAGGCGCACCGTGGAGCGGCGTTCGACCAGCATCGCCGCCACGCCGAGCGCGATGCCGGCCGCCACGCCGGCGCCCTGCCACACCAGCGCGCGCGACAAGCCGCCCGCCGCCACCGCCAGCACGGAGGCGGCCAGCAAGGCGATCTGCGCCACCGGAATCACCGGCTTGACGGAGGCGCCGGCGGCAGGTCCCAGTCGCACGGCCACCAGCATGGCCTGCAACAGGGCCACCGGGAGCAGGGTCCAGAAGGCCCAGCGCCAGTGCCCGGACTGGGCGAACAGGCCGCCCACGGCCGGCCCGCACAAGGTGGCCACGCCCCACATGCCCGACACCAGCGCCACCGCGCGCGGCCACAGGGGCGCGGGGAACACCACGCGAATGAGCGAGTAGCTCAGGGCGGCCAGGGCGCCGCCGCCCAGGCCCTGCACGCTGCGCCCGGCCAGCATCCACGGCATGGAATTCGCGCTCGCGCAGGCGGCCGAGCCGAGCGCGAAGATGCCCAGCGCCGCCAGGCATGCGCCGCGCGGGCCGGCGCCCGCCAGCAAGCGCACCGACAGCGCCGCGCCAATGATCGAGGCCACCACGAACAAGGTGGTGTTCCACGCGTACCAGTCCAGGCCTCCGATATCCTGCACCACCGACGGCAGCACGGTGGTGACGATGTGGACATTGATTGCGTGCAGCGCCACGCCCCCGGTGAGGGCCAGGGCCAGCAGGCCGTTTTGGCCGGAAAACAGCGCGCCCCAGGAGGCGGTGGCAGGTGTGGTGGTAGCAGCAGTGGACATGGTTCTTTGATCGACAGGACTTCGGGATTGGCTTAATATGCAAGGAAACGTTTGGATAATAAGGCTGAGCCGTGAATTACGCAAGCAAATCGTTGGATAACTCGGCCGAGGGCAAGCCCGCCGAACGCATCCTGTTCTTCATCAAGTCGAAGGGGCCGAGCCCCACCGCGCGCCTGGCGCAGATGCTGGAGATGACCCCGGAAGCGGCGCGCCAGCAGGTGCAGAAGCTGGTCGCGGCGGGCTTGATCGAGGGCCGCCAGCAGGATGCGGCCGGGGTCGGGCGGCCGCGCCAGGACTGGGTGCTGACCGAGGCCGGCAACCGGCGCTTTCCGGACACGCATGCGCAGATGACGGTGCAGCTGATCGGATCGATCCGCCAGCTGTTCGGCGAAGAGGGACTCGATAAACTGGTGGCCCAGCGCGAGAACGAAGCGCGCCTGCTGTACCGGCAAGCTTGCAACGGCGCCACTGTGCAGGAGCGCCTGGCGCAACTGGCGGCGGTACGCACCGACGAAGGCTATATGGCGCGCGTCGAGGCCGACGCGCAGGGCTGGCTGCTGATCGAAGACCACTGCCCGATCTGCGTGGCGGCGCGCACCTGCCAGGGCTTTTGCCGCTCCGAGCTCCAGCTGTTCGCCGAAGTCGCCGGGCTTGATGCGACCGTCACGCGCGAGCAGCATGTGCTGGCCGGCGCCGCGCGCTGTGTCTACCGGATCACGCCCCTACAAAAACTTGCTTGATCGCATGGACCGGAGTGGTCTATGCTTCGCGCATCTTACAACCATCGCGGAGCTGGCATGACCACAACCAAACCCACCGGCATCGGCAAGCTGTTCGTCGCCGTCTGCCTGATCGAAGGCCTGACCTGGACCGGCCTGTTGATCGGCATGTTCCTCAAATATACGACCGAGACCACCGACCTGGGCGTGCGCTTCTTCGGCCCCGTACATGGCGGCGCGTTCATGGTGTATGTGGTGGTGACCGTGCTGGCCGCTTTGCGCCTGCGCTGGCCATGGTGGGCGACCCTGATCGCCCTGGTGGCCGCGGTGCCGCCGCTGGTGACGATTCCGCTCGAAATCTGGTTCAAGAAGCGCGGCATGCTGACCGAAGCGCCAGCGGTGCGCTGAAAAAACAAAGCCGCTCCCGCAACAAGCGGCGAGCGGCTCGCATCACATTCCCATTCGTGCGCGCGCTGCCGATCGGGCAAATCCATCGCCTCCGGCCAAGGGTACGCGAACAAAAAAATCGCGTATCCTGACTGCCGCGCTCATTTTTCTCCGGATAATTATTATGCATAAAATCTTCGCCCAGACCGCGCTGTGGACCGCGCTCGCCCTCACCTTCGCACCCGCCGCCGCGCTGGCCGCGCCGCCGGCCGCGCCGCTGGCCGGTAAGGTATCGGGCGTGGTATCGGCCCAAGCCAAGAAGCAGCTCGACGCACTCGCCGCCGACTACTATGAAGCGGTGGCGCGCTTCGACCCGGTCGACGCCACCGAACGCGGCGACAACCGCTTCGACGACCAGATCGGCATGAGCATCGGCCCCAAGGAGCGGGCACGCCAGAACGCGCGCTACAACGTGTTCCTGAACCGCCTGCACGCGCTGGACCGGCGCGCGCTCGACCTGCGCTCGCAGACCAACTACGACGTGCTCGAATTCGAGTTGAACAGCCTGCTGTCGTTCTCCAACCTGCCGGAACTGATGCTGCCGCTGAACCAGATGGATGGCATGCCGGTCACCATCGCCAACTACGCCGGCGGCGACGCCGCCCAGCCCCTGACAACGGTCAAGCAGTACAAGGCCTACCTGAACCGCCTGACGCAGCTGCCAGGATGGATCGACCAGGCCATCGCCAACATGCGCGAAGGGATGCGCGTGAACGTCACCTTGCCGCGCGCGGCGGTGGTGTCGATGCTGCCGCAGTACCAGAAGCTGGTCAGCGCCAAGGCTGAAGAGAGCATCTACTACACCCCGATCCGCAACATGCCGGCCAGTTTTTCGGCCGCCGACAAGGCGCAGCTGACCGCCGCCTACCGCAAGGCGATCGACGCAAAATTAGCGCCGGCGCTGGTGCGCCTGGCCACCTTCATCGAAAAAGACTACCTGCCGGCGGCGCGCCAGAGCACCGGCTGGAGCGCCCTGCCCGAAGGGAAGGAGTGGTACGAAAAGAGCGTGGCGGTGCGCACCACCACCAATCTCACGCCGGAGCAGATCCATGCGATCGGCGTGGCCGAAGTGGCGCGCATCCAGGGCGAGTACGGCGTGGTGGGGCCGAAGATGGGCTACACCGGGCCGGCGGCGGGTTTGCCGGTGTGGGTGTCGCAGCAGGCCAAATACAAGCCGTTCAAGACCGACCAGGAAGTCATCGACGTGTACCGCAAGCTCGATGCGCTGCTGCGCACCAAGCTGCCGGCCTTGTTCACCCTGATGCCGAAGGCGCCGCTGGACCTGCGCCTGGAACCGGAACTGTCGCGTGCCACCGCGTCCGACCACTACAGCGCGCCGGCCATGGACGGCTCGCGCCCGGGCGTGTTCTGGTCGGTGGTGAACGATCCGACCCAGTACGGCAGCACCGGCATGGTGACCCTGTTCCTGCACGAAGGGCAGCCGGGCCACCATTTCCACATCGCCCTGCTGCAGGAGCTGGACCTGCCGAAATTCCGCAAATTCAGCGGCAACACGGCCTATACCGAAGGCTGGGCGCTGTATGCCGAAACCCTGGGCAAGGAGATGGGCCTGTTCGACAAGCCGGAGGATTACTTCGGCCACCTGAACGATGAAATGCTGCGCGCGGTGCGGCTGGTGGTCGATACCGGCATGCACGCCAAGGGCTGGACGCGCGAGCAGTCGATCCAGTACATGCGCGACACGCTCGGTTATCCGGAGTCGATGGCCAGGAGCGAGACCGAGCGGTACATGGTGTGGCCGGGGCAGGCGCTCGGCTACAAGATCGGCGCGCTCAAGATCACCGAACTGCGGCGCCGCGCGGAAGCGGCGCTGGGCGATAAATTCAGCCTGCCGAAATTCCACGAGATCGTGCTGGAAGACGGCACCTTGCCGCTGTCGCTGCTGGAAGTGAAGGTCAATCGCTGGATCGAGAAGAACCAGTAAACGAACAGGGGGAACGCAGGCGTTCCCCCTTTTCAGGCTTTTCCTTTTTGGCGCCGGCTTACATCACCGACAGCACCGGATAACGGCGCCACTCCGGCTCCACGTAGCGCGCGCAGTTGGCGAAGATGAAGTCGAGCACCGCGCACTGGTCCGACAACAGCGCCGGATTGGCCGCCTTCCAGGCCTCGAACTTGGCCTTCAACGCCGGCTCGTCGCGCAGCAGTTCGGCCGCGTGGTCTTCGAACACGTAGTCCGAATACGCTTCCTTTTTCTCCAACACACTGTTAAAGAAACCCCAGCGGAAAAAGCTGTCGTGGCCCTGCGGTTCCAGGGTTTCGATGGCGTAGCGCGCCATGTCCTGGTCCAGCTCAATGATCCAGTCGCCGGCGCGCAGGGTCACGGCCTGGGTGAATGCTTCCAGCTGCACGTCGTCATGGAACATATGGCCTTCGTAGGCGTTCGCGCGCGAATCGACCGAGACGATGCGGTAGCAGCGCACCTCTTCGACGCGATCGGCCTCGATGCGCGTCATCGCCACGCCGTTCCACTGCAAACGTTCGACGACTTCGCGCCAGGCTTGCGGCAGCACGTACGCGCGCGGCGTGGCCACCACGATATCGGCCGGGAAGCTGTTGAAGTAGGCAATGTCGCGCTCCCACGGCGCGCTGCGGTCGTACGACAGGCGCGTGTAGTTGCCGAGCGTGCTGGGCGTGTAGGTGGCCGCGTAGCCGCGAAATGGAAAGGTCGACGGCTTGGCGGCATCCATGGCCCAGTGCACCGGCCACTCGCGCCGGGTCTTGCCTTCGTCGCGCACGGCGCGGCGCAGCGCCTGGATCGTGGCCGCCTGCGCCACCGTGAAGTCGAGCGCCGTTTCGACCAGCGCGCGCATCGAGTCGTAGCGGTCGGCAAACGGCTTGAGCATGTGCGTCTCGGGCATGAAGCCGATGGTGTGGTGCAGCGCAGCGAAGCCGGTCGAAAAGCGCGGCGTCTCCAAAAATTCGGCGATGCCGTGGTCCGGGCTGTCCTTGACCGGATTGACGTACGGGCAGGTCGGCCAGCCGCGCCGCGCCATCTCGGCGAACATATGCGGCAGCATGGTCGACTGCAAAAACCGGCCGAGCGCGCCGCCCAGTTTATCGGTCTGGGTGTGGATCAGGGTCATCGTGTACGGATAGTCGGCGCCGTTGGAGGTGTGGGTGTCGACCATCACGTCCGGGTCCCAGGCCGTGAACAGCTTGTTGAAGACCTGCGCGGTGAGACTGTCGCACTTGACGAAGTCGCGGTTCAGGTCGAGGTGGCGGCTGTTGCCGCGAAAGCCGAACTGCTCGGGGCCGTCCTGGTTCACGCGCGAGGTGTCGGCACGGTTGATGCTGCCGTCGACGTTGTACAGCGGGACGAACAGGAACACCGTTTTACCCAGCGCGGCCAGGCGCACCGGGTCGGTGCAGAAGTCGCGCACCAGCGCCATGCAGGCGTCCACACCTTCCGGTTCGCCCGGGTGGATGCCGTTGTTGTTGAAGAAGACCGGACGCCCTTCGTCCTTGATGCGCTGGCGCTCGAACACGCCGTCGCCCGACACCACGCCGGCGTGGATCGGCAGGCCGGCGTCGGAGGTGCCGACGACGTCAAAATGGAGCACGCCGGGATAGCGGCGCGCCAGCGCTTCGTACCATGCGATGCACTCAGCCCAGGTCGTGGTCTGGTTTTTGTTGCCCTGTTCGTAGGGCGTTTTCAATTCGTTCGACATTGTGTGTTTTGCGATGAAGGTTAAGGCGGTGGAAAGAAGATACTACCGTCAGACGGTTTGTGCGATCGGCAGGGCGATGCCGACCACGGTGCCTTTGTCGGGCTCGGAACTGAAGTCGATGGTGCCGCCCAGCGCGTACACCCTTTCGCGCATGCCGATGATGCCGATGCCCGACGAGGCGCTGGCGGTGCTGAAGCCGGCGCCGTCGTCGGCGATTTCGATGTGCAGGGTGTCGTCCTGTTCGGACAGGGTCATGGCCACCTGCGCGTGGGTGGCGCCGGCGTGCTTGAGCACATTCGACAGCGCTTCCTGCACGATGCGGTAGGCGGAGATGGCCAGTTCGCTCCCGAGGCCCGAAAAATCGCCGTCGGAGTGGAACTGGAAATGACATTCCGGATGGCTGGCGTCGTAGTGGCGGATCATTTCTTCCACCGCGCCGTGCAGGCCGAGCATGTCGAGCACCTCGGGCCGCAGGCGCCGCACCAGGCGCCGTCCGCTGGCGTACAGGTCGAGCGTGAGCTTGGTGATGGCTTGCGACTTCTGCTTGATCTCGTCGATCATCGGCCCCTGCTCCACCTTGCCGGCCAGGTGCAAAATGCTTTGCGACTCCAGGCGCGCCGCGATCAGCGAGGCATTGAGTTCGTCGTGGATCTCGATGGCGATGCTCTTGCGCTCATCTTCCACGATCGAGTTCACCTTCTGAATCAGCTTGCGCTTGTCGGCGTCGGCCTTGAGCGCTTCGTTGCGCGACTCGACCAGGTCCTTGGTGCGTTCGGCCACCTTGTTTTCCAGGTCCTGGCGCGAGCGCCCCAGCGCCACCGACATTTCGGTAATCGATTCCTGCAACTCGCCCACCTCGCCGCCGGTGGTCACGGGCAGCTCGACCTGGTAGTTCCCGCCGCGGATTTCGCGCAGCGCGCCGATCGAGGACTTGAGCGGAATGGTCAGGCTGCGCGCCAGCACATAGGCCAGCGCCCCGCTGACCACCAGCGCCAGCGCGGCCATGGCCAGTTCGACCTGGAAGCGGCGCGCCTGCTTGTGCAGCATGTTGGTCGGCGACATGGTCACCCGCACATAGCCCACCACCTCGGTCGGCACGGTGGTCGGCTTGGTGTCGCTCGAACCGGAGACGTGCGGCACGCCGTTGTCGGAGAACAGATTAATCCAGATCATCTGCTTCTTGATCGGGGCTTCGTAGAAGCGGTCTTCGCCGATGGCCGAGTTCTGCGAGATGACGCTGATCGCCCCTTTCTGGTTGGCGTCGACCACGTCGATGCGGTGGATGCTCTTGTCCGACTGGACCAGGCCATTGATGGTCAGGCGCAGGTCGGACAGGTTGCCCGAGATGAC
Organism: Massilia aquatica; assembly: GCF_011682045.1. Taxonomy (GTDB): domain Bacteria; phylum Pseudomonadota; class Gammaproteobacteria; order Burkholderiales; family Burkholderiaceae_D; genus Telluria_A; species Telluria_A aquatica. The sequence goes on from NZ_VVIW01000004.1 coordinate 343,892, forward strand.
GTTGTATTCGCTCGTTTCGGCCAGCGCCTTGGCCAGGATGCGGCCGCGCTCTTCGAGTTCGAGCGCCACCTGGGCGCGGTGCGAGTACCAGGAGTAGCCCACGAACGACGAGAACAAGAACACCACCGGCAGCATGGTAATGAAGGCCATGCGGGTGCCGATGCTCCAGCTTTGCCAGAATCGCAGGTTCATTGACGCCTCACCGGTGGACGACGCGTGAAGTGACGGGCGGCGTCGTCGACCGCCACCTCGAGCGAGCGCGCCACGCCCTCGTTGATGACGGTGCTGAAGTAGCGCGGAAACTGCGGCGGCGCCAGTTCGCCGGTGGCGACGAATTCATTGGCCACGTCGGCCACCTGGGCGTTGATCTGCTCGATGGTGGAATAGGTGGTGGCCAGCGCGCCGGCCATGACCATGTCGGCCGAAAAGCCGATCACCGCCTGGTTGTGGCGGTAGGTCGAGAGCAGGATGTTGCGCACGTTTTCGGTGTTGTAGACGCTGCGGTCGGGCATGGCCAGCAGGACCTCGGTTTTGCCGATGCGGTTCAGGACCACGTTGATATCCTCACTGGGATCGTAATGTTCGATTTCGGCGATGCCTTGCAAGGTCGGTTTCAGGAACCCCGTATTACTGCTGACGATGGCGGCCACCCGCACCGGGCGTTTGTAGAGCAGTTCGATCAGGCGCAGCTGGTCGACCGGGGCCGGCTCGGCGTAAATCGCCGTCATCGACAGCGCGCGCTCGGGTTGCAGGTTTTCCGTCACGGAGCGCCACACCTGGCTGGAGGTGAAGGCGGCAATGACCACGCAATCGCACTTGCGCGCGGCCACATTGCGCAGCGCGACCGGACCGATGGCCACGTACACCATGCGCCGGTGCTGCGCCAGTTCGGTGCGAAAGCCCCCGAAAATCGGCATCAGCTGCTTGTACAAATCGTCGGCGATGCGACGCGTGACGCCGGAGTCGTCGGCGGTGACGATCTGGAAGCGAAAACCCGTGGGGTCGGTGGAGAGGGTCGGGCTGATCACGCCGGCGGCGCTGGCGACGCTGGCCAGCGCCAGGCCGAGCGCCACGCAGGCGCGATTGAACGCGCGCCGCAGCGAACCGCCGCCATCGCCCACCGCGACCGTCACGCGAGCTCCCACTACGGTTCGATCAAGCCGTACTTGACGGCCAGCTTGGTGATATACGCCTGCCGGTGCACGCCCAGCTTTTCCTTGACCGACTGGCTGATATTGCTGATGGTCTTGGTCGACAGGTTGAGCTTCTCGGCGATTTCAGCGTTGGTCAGGCCTTCGGCCATCAGCTTGAAGATCTCCAGCCCGCGCTGGTCGAGCTGCGACTGCGGCGAGGCGTCGCCGCGCACCGACAGGTTGGCCAGGCGTTCGGCGATCTGCGGCAGGAAATACAGCTTGCCCTCGTGCGCATGGCTGACCGCCGTGGCCAGGTCGGCCGGGTCGCAGTCCTTGGTCACGAAGGCGCGCGCGCCGAGGCGGTAGGTTTCCTTGATCAGGCTATCCTGGTCGAACTGGCTGAGGAACACGATGCGCGCTTGCGGGAACTTGGCCAGGATGCTCTTGGCCGCGTCCAGTCCCGTCAACTCGGTGCCGAAGCGGATATCGAGCACCAGCACGTCCGGATCGAGGGCGGCATACATCTCTTCGGCTTCATCGGGCGTCTTGGCCTGCCCCACCACATCCATTCCCACACCGGCCAGCGACATGGCGAAACCGGTCATCACGATGGGATGGTCGTCCGCCAGCAAGACCCGAATCGATTTTTGCTCTGTCTGCACTTGTACTCTCCAGGGGTAAAGGCTGCGTCCGCTTACTCCGCCTTGCCATTGAATCGCATCAATATGTGCGACCCGACGGCAGGCACGCCGCGCCTACCAGATTATTTCACACATCGGCCCCCGACGCGAGCCATGGCCCGGCCAGCAAGATTTACCACCAGAATGACCTGCACACCTCCGACACAAGCAAAAAAATTACTACGAAAACCCTTTTCAATTGCTAGGACATAGCATATATTTAGTCCATGGACTGGAAGTAAAGCAGCGCGGCCTTCCACCATGCGACCCATTTCGTGAACACAACAATACGGAGCACACCATGCATTTCTCTCAACAGCACATCGGCGCCAGCAACAAATTCACCAAAATGGCCATCGTCACCGCGCTGCACGTCCTCGTTGGCGGTGCGCTGATCCACAATATGAACCGGGTACCGGGGCCGACCGACTCGCCGCCGCCAATCACGGTCACCACGGTGACGCCCGAAAAACCGGTCGAGCCGCCGCCGCAGCCAAAGCCGTTCGAGCCGGTTCCGGTGCAGCCGCCCCTTGTGATTCCCAAGCCGTTCGTCGTGGAACCCGAGCCGCGCGAGGACACCATGGTCGCCGAGGTCTTGAAGAAAGACGCACCGCTGCCGCCAGTGACCCCACCGGCCCGCGTGACCGACCCGGTGGCCCCGCCGGCGGTGCCGGCCGTGGCCCGCCCGGCCGCCGAGAAACGCACCGCCGTACTGGCCGACGCCTCGGCCTGCGTCAAGCCGGACTACCCGGCGCGCGCCGCCCGCGATGGCGCCACCGGCACGGTCAACCTGGCGCTGCTGGTTGGCGTCGATGGCAAGGTGACCGATGCCCGCGTCGACAAATCGAGCGGATCGCGTGAGCTCGACAAGGCGGCCGTCGCAGCCCTGAGCCTGTGCAAATTCAAGCCGGCCACGGTTGGCGGCGTGGCCGAACCGGCCTGGGCGCAGATCGCCTACGTCTGGACGCTGGACTAAGCGATGTACATCGGCGCGACCGCTACCCCGGCCGCGCCGATGCGGATCGATAGCTTCATTGGCGGCAAGGGCGGCGTGGCGGGACTGGCCGCCGCCCTGCTGCTGGCCGCATCCCTGGCCTGGCTCGCGCTGCACCCCGCCCCGCCGGCGGCGCCGCGCGATGCCGGGCCGGCCGGTTTTTCACTCACCCGCGCGCTGGCGCACCGGGACTTCCTGGCGCAGACGCCGCGCCCCATCGCCAGCGACGCCAACCTGCGCGCCCGCGAGTACCTGCTCGAAAAACTGCGCGCGCTCGGACTAGCAGCCTGTCGGACTTGGGGAGTCGAAGCGAAAAAATAGCTGGGCGAGGCCAGATTTTGACGATTTCGCAGTGCCAATCGCGAGCTATTGGCCGAGAAAGCGGCGAAATATGGACCGTCCCAGGTATTTTTGCAGCCGACGATTCCAAGTCCGACAGGCTGCTAGACTCGCAGGTGCAGACGGCCACCGTGACGGGCGGCGCCGACCGGCTCACCGTGGCGGTGGTGCACAACATCGTGCTGCGCGTGCGCGGCAGCGCACTGGTGCGCCGCACCCCGCTCATGCTGGCCACGCACTACGACAGCGTGGCCGATGCGCCCGACGCCGCCGGTGCCGTGGCCGCCCTGCTCGACACCTTGCGCGCCCTGCGCCACGGCCCGCCTTTGCGCGAGGACCTGATCGTGCTCATTGCCGATGGCGAGCACGCCGCCTCGCTCGGCGCGCGCGCCTTTGTGGATCAGCATCCGTGGGCGCGCCATGTCGGCCTGCTGCTGCGCTTCGACGGCGCAGCCGGCGAGGGTCCGCTCACGCTTCTGGGCACGCAGGGGGCCAATGGCAATACCGTGCAGGCGTGGGCCGGCCTGGATGCGCCAACGGCCGGCTCCTCGCGCGCGCCGGAAGCCGACACCTCGCCGCTACGCACCCTGGGCCTGGCCGGCATGCGTTTTTCCGCGACGCTTGCCGGCGGCGAAGCGATGCTGTCGCTGGTGCGCGCGTTCGGCGCGCGGCCGCTGGAAGCCATCGCCGCGCCGCAGCGGCTGTACTTCAGCGTACCGCTGGCCGGCGTGCTGCACTACCCGGAGCACATGGTGTGGCACATCACTCACCTCGCCTGCGCGCTGCGCCTGGTGGTGTGCTGGGCGCTGCTGCGCCGTGGCTTGCGCATCGCCCCGTTGTCGCTGGCGGGCGCGCTTGCGCTGCTGATCGTCGTGAGCGCGGCCAGGCCCGGCGCAAGCTACCTGCTGGCGTGGCCGCTGATCGGCGTACTGCTGGGCGTTGGCGCGCTGTACCTGCCGCTGGCGGCCAGCCTGTCGCGCCATGCGCGCGGCGCGATCGCAACGGCCGGCCTGCTGCCGGCGGTCGTGCTGCTGCTACCGCTTGCGGCGGATCCACGCACGCCAGCAGCTGCACCGCCGGCGCCCGGCATCACCTACCTGGCCGACGCCACCACCTGGAAATCGTATTGGCTCGATGGCGCCGCAGCGCGCGCGGTCAGCGAAGCGCCGAGGAGCGGCATCGCCTTTCCGCAGGTGGAAATGCTCAAGGATGAAGACAGCCCGGTGCGGCGCAAGGTGGCTTTTGCGCTCACCTCCAACAACGCCGCGCCGACCATCGCACTGCGGGTCGAAGGCGCGCGCGTGCTGGCCGCGCGCCTGGACGGCCGCGCACTGGCCGCCCGGCGCTTCGGCGGCTGGACGCTGACCCTGCACGGCATGGGCGAGCGGCGCCTGCCCATCGAACTGGAACTCGAGGGCGGCCGCCCCGCGCGCATCCTGATCGAGGAATCAATCCCGGGCCTGCCGGCAGACACCGTGCCCACGCGCCGCATCGACGCCCCACGCAACGGCCGCATCCTGGCGACAGACACGCTGCTACTGCGTTAGCCAGGCGCGATTTCCTTTGCAAACGGCGCGGCGGAATGGCATACAATGTTTCGCTTCGTCCCCCGTGGACGCCGTATTTACCACCCTTTCACCGCACTAGGAACCCATGCAAAAGATGCTTTCCTCCTTCGTGGGCACGGCCATCGCTACCAGCCTGGCCGTCGCTTTCCCGGCCTACGCCGCCGGCGCCGCCGCTCCCACCGTTAAAGAAGCGCCGCTGCGCGCCCACCTGTCGTTCCTGTCGAACGACCTGCTCGAAGGGCGCGGCACCGGCCAGCGCGGCGGCGACCTGACCGTGGCCTACCTTGAAGCACAGGCGCTGGCCGCCGGTCTCAAGCCGGGCAATGGCGACAGCTTCCGCCAGTCGGTCAAGATCGCCGGCGTGAAGTCCACCCCGGAAGCGAGCAGCGTGGCGCTGGAAGCCGGCGGCAAGGCGCAGTCGCTCGCCTTCGGCAAGGACTGGGTGTGGGCGCCGGGCGACGCCAAAGACGTGCACGCGATGGATGCGGAGCTGGTCTTCGTCGGCTACGGCATCACCGCGCCGGAAGAGGGCTGGGACGACTACAAGGGCATGGACGTCAAGGGCAAAGTGGTGGTCATGATGGTCAACGACCCGGCGCCGACCGCCGCCGAACCGAATCGCTTCAACGGCAAGGGCCTGACCTACTACGGCCGCTGGACCTACAAATTCGAGGAAGCCGCGCGCCAGGGCGCCGCCGGCGTACTGCTGATTCACACCGACGCCTCGGCGTCGTACGGCTGGAGCGTGGTGCAGAACAGCTGGCTGGCCGAACGCTTTCAGCTGGCGCAAGGCAAGCGTGGCGCCAGCATGGAAGGCTGGATGACCGAAGCTGCCGCGCGTACCCTGTTCGCCGCCGCCGGCGAAGACCTGGACCTGCTGCGCACCGCCGCCGAGACCAAGAACTTCAAGCCGGTGGCCTTGAGGGCGAAGGTCAAGGGCGAGATGAAGGCTGCCGTGCGCATGGTCGAACAGTTCAACGTGGCGGGCGTGGTGCCGGGCACCGATCCGAAGCTCAAGGACGAAGTGGTGATCTACAGCGCCCACTGGGACCACCTGGGCAAGCAAGGCGAAGGCGCGGACACCATCTACAACGGCGCGGTCGACAATGCCTCTGGCACGGCGGGCCTGTTGGCGATGGCGCAGGAAGCGGCGCGCGCGCCGGCCAGGCGCAGCCAGATGTTCCTGTGGGTCGCGGCCGAAGAGCAGGGTTTGCTGGGCAGCGCGGCGTACGCCAGCAGCCCGCTGTGGCCAGCGAAAAAAACCGCGGCCAACCTGAACCTGGACAGCCTCAATTTCGTCGGCGCGGCCAAGGATATCGGCACCAAGGGCAGTGAACGCACGGAGCTGGGCGCGCTGGCCGACGCCACCGCCAAGGCCATGGGCCTGACGGTGCGCACGCCCGAGCCGGACCTGGCCGGCGGCTACTTCCGCAGCGACCATTTCAGCTTTGCCAAGGCGGGCATTCCGGCCTTCTCGATCGAAGGCGGCAAGGACTACGTGAAGGATATCGAAGGCGCGAAGGCCAAGCAGGCGTCGTACCGCGCGCGCTACCACCAGGTAGGCGACGAATATGATCCGACGTGGGATCTGGCAGGGATGGTGCAGCAGGCGCAGTTCACGCTGAACCTGGGCCTGCGCGTGGCGAACGCGCCGAAGATGCCAACCTGGAAAGCCGGCGACGCCTTCGGCAAGATCCGCGCCTCAGCCAAGTAACTGAGTCAAGCAAGAAGCACGGGGTGGGCAGCGCGCCCACCCCATTTTTTATGCCAGTTCGAATTCGGCCGGAGGGACGCCCAGTTCCTTGCAAATCTTGACCGCAACCGCTTTTTCGGTGGCGTCGAAATTGCCGTCGGCCGAGGCGATGGCGATCACCATGCGCACCAGCAGGCGCGCCGCTTCGGCGTTCGATTTCATCTTGCCCAGTGCCTGGTAAGCCTTCGATTCGCCGATATCCTTGTCGAATTCGAGCTGGCCCACGTGTTCCTGGAAAGCCTTGATCACATCGTTGGTCGTGAAGACCGACAGCGCGTCGTGGGTCTCGATGAACTTGACCATCTTTTGCTTCTCGTCCGACGTGATGCTACCGTCGGCCATGGCGATCAACGCCGAACCGGCCATGGCCGCGTTCATGAAATCCTTGTTCTTGAATTTCAGTACTTCCGTTTTCATTTCACCGGCTTTGGTTTTCAGGCGAGTCAGAAAATTGTCGAAACTCATGGTGTACTCCGGTTTGCAAGTTGATAAGAACGGCAATCTTACCCTGATTTTCGCCTTCGCCACAGCAAACCGGTGCGCCTTTAAGCAGTACGTAACAAAACCCGCTTAAAACCGCGCGTGGTAGGTCAGGTCGGCGCTACGCGGCGCGCCCAGGATGACCTGGCTGTTCACGTTGGCGCCGCTCCAGCCGGCATACAGCTTGTCGCCCAGGTTACGCACGCGCAGGGTCATCTCGCCCGAGCCCAGGCGCCAGCTCGCGTACACGTCGGCCGTGGTAAAGGCGTTCATGCGGATCGTGTTGGCGTTGTTGGTGTAGCGCTCACCCGTGTAATTGAGCGCGGCGCCGACCTTGAGCGGCAGCTGGTCCATCTTGTAGTCGGCCCACAGGTTGCCGGTTTTTTTGGCCACGTTGGGCGGCAGCTTCCCTGCGTGCGACACGTTGCCCGCTTCGAGCAGCTGGTCGAAGCGGGCGTCCAGCACGGCCACGTTGCCGTTAATGCTGGCCTGGCGCATGGGCCGCCACGCCGCCGCCAGCTCCACGCCACGCGAGGATTGCTTGCCGCTGTTGACGGTCAGGGTGGGCACCGCCGCGTCGCGCGAGAGGATGTTATCGAGGCCGATCTTGTAGAACGCCAGCGTGTAGTCGACGCTGCCGCCGAACAGTGCCTGCTTGATGCCGATTTCGCTCTGCGTGCCTTTCGACAGTTCAAAGGCGGCATTCGCGGCGGACAGCAGCAGCAGGTTGCCCGAACCGACCGGCGCCGAGGCATTGGTGTTCTGCGCGTAGAGCGAGAGGTCCTTGTCGAGCGCATACACGGTGCCGATGCGCAGCGAGCGCGGATCGTAGGTTTGCGCATAGGCGGTGGCCACGCCGGTGTTCAGGTCCGCCGTGCGGCGCCCGAGCTTGACGCGGTCCTGGCGCAGGCCGGCGACGATGGTCCACTTGTCGGTCACCCAGAGCGCATCTTCAAGGTACAGCGAGGCGGTCGGAATGCTGGTCGAAAAATTGGAACGGTTGCCGGCGCCGGTGTACAGCGCGCTGTTGGCGCTGAGCGCGTCGAAGGTGCCGTAGGCGGGATCGAACAGGTCGACCGTCAAGGCGGCATTGGTGGCGGCGCCTCCATTCGAAAAACTGCGCTGGGTGGCGAAGCGCGTCTTGCTGTATTGCGCGCCAGCGGCAAAGCGGTGCTTCATGCCGGCCAGCTTGCCGGTGTACGACAGGTCGAGCCGGTTGCCGAACACCTGGTGGTCGTGCGTGACGCCGACCAGGTCGCGCACCACCTGGCGCGGCGCGCTCACGGTGTAGCTTTCGGCATTGCGCCAGCTGCGGTCGGCCGTGTAGTACGACAGTTCGTTGCGCAAGGTCCAGTCGGGGGCGAGCTTCCAGGTCAGCCTGGCGCGCGCCCAGGCGCTCTCGGACTCCATCACCGCGTCGTCGACGTTGTAGTTCTTGAAGGCGAGGCGGCGGTCGATCACGCGGCCGCCGGTGTCGCTGACCGCGCCAACCGGGTCCGTTGCCAGCGCACGCGGGACCAGGGGCGAACCCTGGTACGAGTTGACGTTATCGGACAACAGATCGAGGCTCAGGTCGAGCGTGATGTCGCGCGTGAGCGCACTGGTGGTGGCCAGGGTCAGGTTGTCGTAGCGCTGCTTGTTGCGGTCGATGAAGCCGTCGCTCTGCTGGTGGCTGTAGTCGATGCGCAGCGCATGCGCGTCGCCGACAGGGCGGTTGATGCCCGCCCCGAAGCGCGCCGTATTGAAGCGCCCGTAGGAAAGCATCGCTTCGCTGGACGCCTGCGCGCGGTCCGGCCGCTTGGTCACGAAATTGATCGCGCCGCCGATGGCGCCGTCGCCCGACATGAGCGAGGCCGGCCCCTTGAGGACTTCGATGCGCTCGAAGTTCCATGTGTCCTGGGTACGCGCGCTCATGGTCGGCACGGCGATGCGGCTGCCGTCGTACAGATAGCTGACAAAACCCGCACTGAAGCCGCGCGACGAGGTCTGCGACGGCGAAGTCGCATTGCCGCCCTGAGTGACGCCGACCGCGCCGCGCACCGCTTCATCGAGACTGCGCGCGCCGCGTACCTCGATCAGGGCGCGGTCGATCACCTCGACCGAGGCCGGCGTCTCGCGCAGGGTCAGGTCGAGGCGGCTGCCCAGGGCCGTGCTGTCGCTGCCGGCTTGCACACGGGCGCTGTCGATGACGACGACCTGCATCGGCGCCGGCGCATCGTCGGCATACGCGGCCAGGGGGCTGTACAGGCAAAGCAGTGCGCAAGGCAGCTTTCTGAGTTTCACGGCAAGACTCCTATTGATAATAAGTTCTCATTATCGTATAGTCCCCGACACTTTCGCAATTCTTTTGTTAAGACATCCCATGGACATGATGAAACCAGCCCTCCAGATGGACAAGGTCACGCGCCGTTTCGGCGAGCGCGTGGCCCTGAACGGCCTCTCGCTCACTTTGCAGGCGGGCGAGGTGTACGCGCTGCTCGCGCCCAATGGCGCCGGCAAGACCACCACCCTCAATCTGATCCTCGGCTTCCTGCAGCCGGACGGCGGCAGCATCCATGTGTGCGGCGAGCCGGTGGCCGGCGACGCGGCCCGCACGCGCAGCGCGATCGCCTATCTGCCCGAACAGGTGGCGATCTATCCGGAACTGAGCGGTCTGGAAAACCTGCGCTACTTTTCGCTGCTGGCGTCAAAAGAGCTCGACGACGCCACCCTGCGCCGCCTGCTGCTGGAAGCCGGCCTGCGCGCCGACGCCCACGACCGCCACGCGCGCAACTACTCGAAAGGCATGCGCCAGAAGGTCGGGATTGCGATCGCGATGGCGCGCGAGGCCAGGCTGTTGCTGCTCGACGAGCCGACTTCGGGGCTTGATCCGCTGGCCGCGTCCGAACTGTCGGGCCTGTTGCGCGCCGCCTCGCAGCGCGGCGTCGCCATCCTCATGGCCACGCATGACCTGTACCGCATCAAGGAAGTCGCTACCCGCGTCGGCGTGCTGCACGCGGGCCGCATCGAACGCGAAATCGATCCGCAGACGACCGAACACGCGACGCTCGAACAGGTCTACATTGCGGAGCTGGCACGATGAGCACAACGCTGCATGCGGCGCTGCTGCGCGCCGAAGCGCAGCGCCTGTGGCGCGAACCGCGCCTGCGCTGGGTTGCCATGCTGGCGCCATTGCTGCTGCTGACCGTGTTTTTCGCGTCGATGAACAGCGCCGCACGCATGGCCGACGAACGCACGCGCTTTGCCGCATCCGAGCGCGCGCGCTGGGTCGCGCAGGGCCAGAAAGACCCGCACAGCGCCGCCCACTTCGGCGTGTGGGCGGTCAAGCCGTCCTCGCCATTGCAGGTGCTCGCGCCCGGGATCGAGCCGTTTGTCGGCCTGTCGGTCTGGCTGGAAGCGCACAAGCGCAACGAAATGATTTTCCGTCCCAACCAGGATGCCGATCCGATCATGCGCAGCGCCGCCTCGGTGGCGCAGGTGCTCGAAATACTGGGGCCGATGTTCGCGATCCTGCTCGGTTTTGCCGGCTTTGCCCAGGACCGCCAGCGCGGCACCCTGCGCATGGCCTTCGGTAACGGCGCCACGCCGGGGCGGCTGCTGCTGTCGCGCTTTGCGGTGATGGTGGGCCTGCTGGTGTGCATGGCGCTCGCGCCCGTGGTGGCGATGGGGTCGTACGCCCTGCAGGTCCTGCCCGACGCCGGCTGGGGCGGCGCCGGCCGGCTGGCCCTCTGGAGCCTGCTGAACTTCCTATACCTGCTGGTGTTTTTGCTGATCGCACTGGCCGTCTCGCTCAAGGCGCCCAGTGCGCGCGCGGCGCTGACCATCATGCTGGTGCTCTGGCTGGTGCTGTGCGTGGTGCTGCCGCGCGCCGCCGGCAACGCGGCGCAGGTGCTGGCACCAGTGCCCTCGTACCAGGAGCTGCGCAGCCACCTTGAAACCGAGTCGCCCGCGTACGAAGGGGCCGACAAATGGGAAGCGCGGCGCCAGGCCCTGATCAAGGCCGGCGCCACCAATGTGCGCGCCGCGCAGCTGGACCAGTCGGAGCGCGAATCGCACGCGGTGTTCGACCGCGTGCTGGGGCGCTTCTACGATTCGGTCGAACAGCAGGACCGTACCTTCGGCTGGCTGGGCGCGTTCACGCCGACCGTGGCGCTGCAAGCGTCCGGTGCGGCCGTCGCCGGCACCGACTTTTATCAGCACAGGCATTTTATCGAAGCGGCCGAATCCTACCGGCGCGCGATGGTCAACCGCCTCAATGGAGATTTGATGGGACACACGGAACACGAAGACGCCAGCAAGTCGACCGGCAAGCAGTTCTGGGAATCGGTGCCGGCGTTTGCCTACCAGGCGCCACCGCTCGGCAGCGTACTGGCGAATGCGGCGGCGCCCCTGCTGCTGCTGTCCGGATGGTGCTTCGTCGCCGGCCTTGCCGCCTGGCGCGCAGCGAAAGGAGTGCAGCCATGACGCGCGCACTGTTCGGTTTTGAGCTGGCGATGCTGCTCAAGGCACGCTTTACATGGATCATCGGTGCGCTGCTGTTCGCGGCACTTAGCTGGGGGGCGGTCAACGGCCAGGCCAACGCGGACGCGCAGCAGGCCACCATCGACCGGGTCAAGGTACACGCGGCGGCCAAGGTGGCGAAGCAGCAGGCCGACGTGGCGCGCTACAGCCGCCCGTTTGATGCGGTGCTGCCGTACTGGCAAGACCCGTCCGACGCCGCCGGCTACATGCGCTATGGGCTGGCCGCGTATGCGGTCAAGCCGCCGTCGCCGCTGGCGGGCATCGCCATCGGCCAGTCACGGCTGCTGCCGTTCTATATCAAGACCGATCTGGATTACGTGGCGCCGCCGGCGGCCGCGTTCGACTTCATCAACCCGCGCATCCTGAGCCTGGGCGACTTCGACCTGTCGTTCGTGCTGGTGTATGTGCTGCCGCTGGCCCTGATCGCCATTGGCGCTTCGCGCCTGGCGGCTGAACGCGACTCCGGCGCGCTGCGGCTGATGGCGGCGCAACTGCCATCGTTCCGCCAGCTGGTCATGCTCAAGTTCAGCGTGGCCGCCGTCGTGTGCGTGCCGTTCACGCTGGGGGCGACCGTGTTGGCCCTGCTGGTGGCGGGCACGCCCTGCTGGAGCATGCAGACCATGGACACCATGCTGTTGCTGGGCGCGGCGCTGGCCGGCTTCACCCTGTTCTGGGTGGCGCTGACCGCGCTGGTGGCCAACCGCATCGGGGTGGTGGGCAGTTACCTGCGGCTGGTGTCGGTGTGGATCGGATTCACGTTCTTCGTGCCGGCCGCCGGCGCGCTGCTGATCGACATGGCGTATCCGGCGCAGTCGCCGCTGCTGTATCTGGACGACCTGCGCCGCGCGAACGACTTCAAGCCGGGCGATCGCGATGCGCTGTTCGTTGCGCTGGCGCGCGCAGAACCGGCCTATGCGTCGGCGGCGGAGCGGGTTGGCAAGGTGTCGTATGCGACCAAGCAGATCGCGGTGCAGCAGGCGGTCGAGCGGCAGGTGGCCGAACGCGCCGCGGCCGCGGCGCGCCAGAACGAACTCGCTTCCGGCAAGGCGGCCACGCTGCGCTGGCTCTCGCCGGCGATGGTGTTCGACACCCTGCTGCAACAGGCGGCGGGAACCGGCGTGGAACGGCACAAGCGCTTCATCAAGCGCACCGGCGCGTACACGGACGAACTGCGGGCGTTCTTCTGGCCGCGCGCGATGGCCGAAGCGGCCAATCCGGCCAATGCATGCCAGGGCTGTGCGGGACGAATGAACTTTACCGACCACGACAAAATTCCGCGCTTCGAGGCGGACCGGCCGCTGGATGGCGTAGCGGGCGGTATCGGCGGCGCGGTGGGGTATCTGTGGCTGCTGGCAGGGGCGGTTGTGCTGATGCTGTGGAGCGGGAGGACGTTCAGGGTGTAAGCGCCCCCGCAAAAAACGGGCTAGTGCGTCTTCGGCGCACGGGCCCGGCGCTTCGGCACGGGCGCAGCCTTGGCGCGCTCCGCCGAGCAATCGGCGCACACGCCGTACAGGGTCAGTTCGTGGCGGTCGATCACGAAACCGGCCGGCGCCAGGCTGTCCATCGAACCAGGGCAGCCTTCCACATCGAACACGCGGTCGCACGGCACGCAATGAAAGTGGTGGTGATGGTGGTGCGCCGCGTGGCTCATTTCGTAGCGCGCGTTTTCGCCCGGCAGGCTCACCGTCTGGATGGTGCCGTCGTCGAGCAGCAGCTTGAGGTTGCGGTAAATGGTGGCGATACCGATTTCGGACACGGTCTCGCGTACCCCGGCCAGAATTTCCTGGGGCGTGAGCGGGCGGGCCGCCGCATCGATGACAGTACGAATCGCTGTCCGCTGGCGTGTAGAACGTTCCATGGCGAGGCTATTGAAGCAAAAACCCATTATCCCATAAAGCCGAACAAATGCTTGCCTCGCTAATGATAATGCATTATCGTTAACGTCAAGCAGTCACCGCACTGTCTCCCGCTCTCTCTCGACATTCACTACGAAAGCTCTTGAATCCCGTGCCTTCCATCGACTTCGCAGACAGCAGATACACACCGGCGGCATGCCCCAACTTCAGCTGGCATGCCGGCACGGAGGAGACGATCAGCAGCGGGATCTGCCACGGCACCCTGGGCGAGCTGATTCAAGGCCCATACATCGAGAACGGCGCAGCGCAGATCAGCCTGATTTCGCTGCCGGTCAAGAAGTACAGCTGCATGCACTTCACCCATGGCGAGCGGGCCGATAACGACAACGCACTGGCCACCAAGACCAAATGCCAGCAAGCCATCGCCCATTACCTGGCGCGGCACGGCAAAGAGCTGCCGCCCGGGACCTGGAGCCACGATTCGGAACTGCTGGAAGGGAAAGGCATGGCCAGTTCGACCGCCGACATCGTGGCCACCATCCGCTGCCTCGATGCGATTTTCGGCCTTGCGTCGTGCGGCGAGTCGATATCGGCCACCCTGCGCGCGATCGAGCGCTCCGACAGCGTGTTCCTGGAGACCTACGCGCTGTACCTGAGCGGGCGCCAGCAAGTAGTGCAGTGCTTCGGCAGCGCCCCGACTTTTCACGCCTGCTATATCGACGAAGGCAACCGCATCGATACCGAGAAGACGGGCACGCGCCTGCTCGCGCTGTACCAGGAACGGCTCACGCCCTACATGGCCAATCTCGATAACGCCGTCGACGCCTTTGTGCGCAACGACCTCGGTGCGATTGCCGCCTGCGCCACGGTCAGCGCAGTGCTCGGGCAGGACGCCATCCCCAAGCGTAACCTCGGCGTACTGCTCAAGAACCAGGCGCGCTACGGGGCCGACGGCATTTTTGTTGCGCACACGGGCAGCCTGGCGGGCTACCTGTTCATTCACAAACCGGGGCCCACGCAAATGGGCGCACTCTCGTCATTCTTTCGCGGCCTGGGATACCAAGGCCGCTTCGTCCAGACAGGATTCTGACCATGTTCGATCACATTGCGGACGCCATCAAGGCGCCGGACTTCGTACGCCTCGGCCCCAACCTGTACGTCGCCCGCTTCGAGACGATGAAGGTGTATTCGACCCTGGTGGCGGTGGAGCGCCTGCTGGCGGCGGGCGTGGTCAGGCGCGGCGACACGCTGCTCGACAGCTCGAGCGGCATCTATGCCTATGCCCTTGCGCTGGCGTGCCACAAGTTCGACATGCAGTGCCACATCATCGCCTCCAAAACGGTGGACAAGACGCTGATGGTGCAGCTCCAGCTGCTCGGCGCGATCGTGGAGCAGGTGCCGCCGTCGGCCACCCTGAAAATGGACCAGAGCCTGCGCGTGGCGCGCATCGGCGAGATCCGCGCGGCCAATCCGCACGTGCACTGGATGCAGCAGTACCACGACGACATTCACTACGCCGGCTACGAGCCGATCGCCAGCGAGATCGAACGCCTGCTCGGCACCGACGGCCTGACCATTGTCGGCGGCGTGGGCTCGGGCTGCTCCACCGGCGGCCTGGCGCGCGCCCTGCGCTGCAGCGACGACGCGGTGGAGCTGGTCGGCGTGCAGCCCTTCGGCAGCGTCACCTTCGGCTGCGCGCACATCGAAGACCCGGGCATCATCATCGCCGGCATCGGCACCGGCATCCCGTTTCGCAACGTGCAGCACGCGCTGTACGACCAGATTCACTGGATCGGCTTCGACTACGGCCTGGCGGGCGCGGTCGCCCTGCTGCGCCGGCACGCCATTTTTGCCGGCCTGTCGAGCGGCTGCTGCTACCTGGCGGCCGCGCGCGAAGCGCAGCGGCGGCCGGAGCGCAACGTGCTGTTCATCGCGCCCGATACCGGCCACCGCTATGTGGACGCGGTCTTCGCGCAGCACGAGAGCGCGCTGGAACTGCATGACCTGGCGCCCACCCATGTCGACGCGCACGCAGACCTTGTGCTGCCCTGGTCGGTCATGGCCTGGAACCGCCGCGTAGCCACCGAATCAATCAACTGAAAAAGGAGTCTTCAACCATGGCACACCTGTTAATGATCGAAAGCTGGGTCGGCGGCACCGGCCGCATTTTCCCCGCCACCATCACCGGCGCGGGACACACCTACACGTTCGTCACGCGCAACCGGGGCCACTACCTGGATGGCGCCGATGCGCCGATTCATCCGCTGCTGGCGCACGCCGCCAATGTGCTCACCACCGAAACGAACGACATGCCGGCGCTGATCGCCTTTTTGCGCGCCCAGCACCGCGTGCTCAGGTTCGATGGCGTGGTGACCATCTGCGACTACTACATCGACACCGTGGCGCAGGTGGCGCAGGCGCTGGAGCTGCCGCAGGCCTTCTGCAGCAACGTGGCGATGGTGCGCCGCAAGCACCTGGTGCGCGAGGCTTTGGCAAAAGCCGGCCTGCCCAATCCGGCGTTTGCCGCGGTGACGTCGTGGGACGCGGCGCGCGCGGCGGCCTGCAAGATCGGCTACCCGCTGATCCTCAAGCCGTCCGACCTGGCGTCGAGCGCTTTTGTGAAGCTGGTCAAGGATGAAGACGAACTGCATGCGGCTTTCAGCGCGCTGGAAGCATTCCCGGTCAACTTCCGCGAGCAGGCGCGCGAGCCGCTCTGGCTGCTGGAAGAGTACATGAAAGGCGAAGAAGTCAGCGTGGAGGCGTGCACCTTCAGCGGAAAAACGACCATCATCGGCGTCACTGACAAGAGCCTGACCGGCTTCCCCTACTTTATCGAGGATGGCCACATGTTCCCGGCGCGGCTGGACGGCGACGTCACCGACGCCGTGTGCGAACTGGTGACGGCGGCGCTTGCGGCGGTCGGCTTCGACCATGGCATCAGCCACACCGAAGTGAAGATCACGCGCAAGGGGCCGCGCATCGTCGAAATCAATCCGCGCCCGGGCGGCAATTACATTGCGGAGCTGATCGAGCGGGTCACCGGCATTGAATTCCTGTCGGCCCAGATCGACCTGGCGCTCGGGCTCCAGCCCGACCTGACGCGCAAGGACACCGGCGTGCAGAGCGCCGCCATCAGGTTCCTGGTGCCGCAGGGCGCGGGACGGGTCAAGGCCATGACCGGCATCGACAGCGTGGCCGGCGCGCCGCACGTGGCGCGTGCGCTCATCACGAATGCGGCCGGCAAGGAGCTGGCAGCGCCGATCGACAACGCCTGCTACCTCGGCCACGTGGTCGCGGTCGATCCGGATGGCCTGGAGGCGCGCAAATATGCCGACAAGGCCCTCGCGCGCATCGAGATCAGCTTCGCCGGCGAAGGCAAGGAGCCGGCCGCACCATGGAACGTGGCGGGCCTGATCGAAGACGTGCAGGCCGGCCTGTATGGACCGGCGCCGGCATCGATGCACGTGGTGGGCGCGTCGTGGATTTCGCAGAGCACGCGCTTTCCGGGTACCCAGCAAACCTACCGCAACTACTATCTGGTGCTGCGCGTGGGCGCGGCGTTCGGCGCCTGCTGCATCGAACGCGATGCGCTCGACCCGACCATTGCGCCGGCGCTGGCCGGGTCGAGCGTGGCCGACCTGCTGGTCGACCCGCGCCTGCCGGTGCGCATCGCCGCGCTGGACGCGTACCTGAACGCGGTGCGTCCGGCGCGCGAATCGGCGCTGGCGCAAGCCATGCCGCTACCCGCCGGCGCGCCGCCGGTGCGGGCGGTAGCGCGCGACAATGCGATTGCCGCGCTGGTGTCGATCAAGCCGGGCCAGCGCGTGGGCCTGATCGGCGTGGTCAATCCGCTGGTGGACGCCATTACGCGCAGCGGCGGCATCTGCCTGCCGTGCGACTTCAACATGGAGCGCACCCAGAGCGGGCTGGAAGTGGCGCGCGACATGCTGCCGATCCTGGAAACGGCCGACATGATCATCGCCACCGGCATGACCCTGTCCAACGGCTCGTTCGACCAGATCCTGATGGCGGCGCGCCGGCGCGGCATTGCGCTGATCGTGTACGCGCAGACCGGCAGCGGCATCATTCCGCGCTTCCTTGGCGACGGCGTGGCCGCGGTCTGCGCCGAACCGTTCCCGTTCTCGCAGTTCAGCGCCGATCCGACGTCCGTCTACCTGTACCGCGCATCATGACCGTTCTGTCCGACCAGGTCCGCAAGCGCGGGCTCAATGCGCTGCTGGTGTACACCTTCCTGATGGTGGTCGGCTTTGCCATGCTGATGCCGCTGGTGAGCGTGCACTTCGTGAGCAATGCCGGGATGGCGGCGGCCGTGGTCGGCGGCGCGCTGGCGCTGCGCCAGATAACGCAGCAGGGCCTCGCGCTGGTGGGCGGCATGCTGGCCGACCGCTTCGGCGTACGGCCCATGATCTGCCTCGGCGTGCTGCTGCGCGCCGCCGGCTTTGCCAGCCTGGCCTTCGCCGACGACGCCGCGACGCTGTGCGTGGCGATGGTGGTATCGGCGCTGGGCGGCGCGCTGTTCGAAGCGCCCTACCAGGCGGCGATTGCGGCCCTGACGACGGAACAAACGCGGCCGCGCTACTACGCGCTCAGTAACTGGGTCAGCGGCATTGCCAGCACCGTCGGCCCGCTGGTCGGCGTAGCGCTGCTGCATGTGGACTTCCAGATGGTGTGCCTGGCCGCAGCGGCGTGCTTTGTGCTCAACTGCGGGATCGCCCTGTGGATGCTGCCGCCGCTGGCACGCCCGGAGGCGCCGCGCTTGACGACGCACCGGCTCGGTCTTGTCACGCGCGACCGTCCCTTTTTGCTGTTCACCGGCCTGATGATGGGCTACTGGTTCGTGGCGGTGCAGATCAATATCAGCTTCCCGCTGCTGGCCGAACGCCTGAGCGGGAACCAGGAGAGCGTGGGCATCATGTTCGCGCTCAGCGCCGCGCTGACGGTGCTGCTGCAATACCACCTGCTGCGGGTGGCGGAGAAATGGCTCTCGACCCAGCAGATCCTGGTGCTGGGCGTGACCATCATCGCGCTCGGCGCCGGCGCCATCGCCCTGGCGCATACCTTTGCGGCCTTCCTGGTGTGCGTGGCGGCGTTTTCGATCGGCGCGATCCTGGTGCGGCCGACGATGCAGAACCTGATCGCCAGCATGGCCAATCCGCAGGCCCTGGGGACTTTTCTCGGTTTCAGCTCGCTCAGCCTGGCCCTGGGCGGCGCGATCGGCAACGTGACCGGCGGCTGGCTGGTCGAATTCTCCGGTGCGCAGCAATGGCCGCAACTGCCGTGGATGATCTTTTGCGCGGTCGGCCTCCTCTCCGCATTCGGCCTGTTTCGCCTGGCGCCGCGCGCAAGGGAGGCCGCATGAAAAAGGAATACGCGATTGCGATGCTGTGCGGCGCGGTGACGGTGGCCTGTGCGGCGCGCTTCTGGAGCACGCCCGCGCGCGCCCAGGCGACGCCGCCCTCCCCGCCCGACATCGTTGTCAACACTGTCACGCCGGTGGTGCGCGACGTGCCGGTGGTGCTGCGCGCAACCGGCACCGTGACGCCAACGAGCGTGGTGGACCTGCATGTGCAGACCACCAGCACGGTCAGGCAAGTGCATATCCGCGAGGGCCAGTTCGTCAAGGAAGGCCAGTTGCTGTTTTCACTGGACGACCGCGCCGGACGCGCCAACGTGGAACGCGCGCAGGCGCAGGTGATGCGCGACGAGGCGGCGCTGGCCGGCCTTGAGCAGCGCTACCGGCGCAGCGTGGAACTGCTGGACAAGCAGTTCATCGCCGTGACCGCCGTGGACACGCTGCGCAGCGAGGTCGATGCGGCGCGCGCCCTGCTGCGGGCGGACCAGGCGGCGCTGCGCGCCGTGCAGGTGGACGCGGGTTTTAACGCGATCCGCGCGCCAATGGCGGGCCGGGTCGGGGCGGTGAACGTGTATCCGGGCAGCCTGGTGCAGGTCAGCACCCTGCTGGTCACGGTGACGCGGCTCGATCCGATTGCGGTGGCGTTCACCCTGCCCGAATCGAACGTGGGCGAGCTGCTGGCGGCGCACCAGAAGGGCGCGGTGGCGGTCGAGGCCAACCAGCGCAGCGGAACGCTCAGCTTCATCGACAACAGCGTCGACCCGGTGGCCGGCGCGATCCGGGTCAAGGCGAGTTTCGAGAACGGCGACGCCGCCATGTGGCCGGGCCAGTACGTGGACGCGCGCGTCACCGTGCGCACCCTGCGCGGCGCGGTCGTGATTCCCCAGGCGGCGATCATCGCCAGCCCGGCCGGCGCCTTTGTGTACGTGGTGGCGGCCGACCGCACGGTGAAACAGGTGCCGGTCAAGCGCCTGCATGCGTTCGGAGCGAGTGCGGCGGTGAGCGGCCTGGCGGGTAATGAGGCCATCGTCACCGAGGGCAAGCAGAATCTCAAACCCGGCGCGCGCATCAAGGCGGGCCAGGGATGAACCTCTCCGCATTGTGCATCGAGCGCCCGGTGATGGTGGTGCTGCTGTCGGCCAGCCTGGTGATCGCCGGGCTACTGGCGTACCGCTTCATTCCCGTGTCCGCGCTCCCGAGCTACAACACGCCGGTGATCAACGTGCAGGCCAACCTGCCTGGGGCCAGCCCCGAAACGATGGCGTCGTCGGTGGCGCTGCCGCTGGAGAAGGAGTTCTCGGCGGTGGCCGGCGTGAGCCTGATGACCTCCACCAGCACCCTGGGCGCCACCTCGCTGACCCTGGAATTCGGGCCGGCCATCGACATCAACGCCGCGGCGGTCGACGTGCAGGCGGCGCTGCTGCGGGCGCAGCGCGCACTGCCGCGCGAGATGACCGAGCTGCCGTCCTACCGCAAGGTCAATCCGGCCGAGGCGGCGGTGCTGTCGATGGAGATGACGTCGCCGTCGATGGACCTGTCGGAGCTGAACGACTACGCCGAAAACCTGATCGCGCCAGCCTTGTCCGGCCTGCCGGGCGTGGCGCAGATGACGGTGCTGGGCCAGAAGCGTTTTGCCGTGCGCGTGCGCGCCGATCCGGGCCGCATGAAGGCGCGCGACTTGTCGATGGACGAACTGTCGGCCGCGCTACAGGCGGCCAACGCCAATTCGCCGCTCGGTGTGCTGGACGGACCGGCGCAGACCATGGTCATCCAGGGTAACGCGCAACTGCTCAAGGCCGCCGATTACGCAGGCCTGATCGTGGCCATGCGCGACGGCCAGCCGGTGCGACTGGAAGACGTGGCCACGGTGGAAGACAGCTACCAGTCGGTGCGCTCGGCCACCAGCTTCAACGGCGAGCGCTCGATCGTGCTGCTGCTGTTCCGCCAGAGCGATGCGAATACCCTGGCGGTAGTGGACGCGGCCAGGCAGACGCTCGAGCGCATGCGCAGGCAGTTGCCGCAGTCGGTCGCGGTCAACATCATCAACGACCGTTCGGTATCGGTGCGCGAAGCCATGATTGACGTGAACATCACGCTCGGGCTGACCATCGCGCTGGTGATCCTGGTGATCTTTTTGTTCCTGCGGCGCGCCGCCGCGACCATGATTCCGGCACTGACGATTCCCGTCTCCCTGCTGGGGACACTGCTGTTGATGCACTGGCTCGGCTACAGCCTGAATAACTTTTCGCTGCTGGGGATCACGCTGGCGGTGGGGCTGGTGGTGGACGATGCGATCGTGGTGCTTGAAAATATCGTGCGCCATATCGAGGCCGGCAAAAGCCCGCTTGATGCTGCCATGACCGGCTCGCGCGAGGTGAGCCTGACCATCGTGTCGATTTCGATCTCCCTGGCGGCGGTGTTCATGCCGATTTTCTTCATGCCGGGCGTGATGGGATTGCTGTTCCACGAATTCGCGGTGGTGGTGTCGCTGGCGGTGCTGGTGTCGGCGCTGGTGTCGCTCACCCTGGTGCCGATGCTCGCGAGCCGCCTGCTGCACGACGATGAACAGCACGTGGCCGGCAAGGCCAGCCTGTTCGGGCGCCTGGAGCGCGCCTATGCGGGCTCGCTCGAGCGGGCGCTCGCGCGGCGCGGCGCGATGCTGCTGGCGGCGCTGGCCATCCTGGCGCTGACGGTGGGGCTGTACGTCGCCATTCCCAAGGGCCTGCTGCCGGAGGAAGACCTGGGCCAGATCCGCGTCTCGACCGAGGCCTCGGAGGAGACTTCGTCGTCCGCCATGCTGGCACTGCACATGAAGGTGGCGGCGGCGGTCAAGGCTGATCCGAATGTGCGCGATGTGTCGTCGTCGGTCAGCGGCGACAACAACGGCAGCTTGTTCCTGCTGCTCAAACCACGCGCGGAGCGCGCGCCGATGGCGGAGGTGGTCAAGGGCCTGAAACGGGCCACCAGCGGGATCGCCGGCGTGGGCGTGTATTTCAAGCCGGTGCAGAATTTCCAGGTCGGTGGACGGCCCAGCAAGAGCCGCTATCAGTACACCTTGCAAAGCGTGGGGGCCGGCGGCCCGGATGAATGGGCCACCGGTTTGCTGGAGCGGATGCGGGACGATGCGCGCTTTGCCGACGTGACCAGCGATGCGCGCAACCGCGGCTTGCAGGCGCGCTTGAAAATAGACCGCGACAAGGCGGCGGTGCTCGGCGTGCGCATGCTCGATGTGCGCAGCGCGCTGTACTCGGCGTTTGGCGAACGCCAGGTGGCGACCATTTACGGCACGGCCGCCACCTATCCGGTGATCCTGGAATCGGCGCAGGACGAGCGCCAGTTCGAGGATGCGCTGGGCCGTGTGTCGGTGCGCAGCAAGGCCGGTGAGCTGGTGAACGTGTCGAGTTTTGCGACGGTGGAGCGCGCGCTCGGGCCCTTGTCTGTCAACCACCAGGGGCAACTGCAGGCGATCACGCTGTCGTTCAACCTGAGGCCGGGCGTGGCCCTGGGCGAGGCGACCGGCGCTATCGACGCGATGGCGCGCGAGATGAAGCTGCCGGCGTCGATCGTGGCGCGCTATGGCGGCGACGCGGCCGTGTTCCAGGAGGCGCAATCGAGCCAGGTGTGGCTGATCGTGGCCGCGCTGGGGGTCATCTACATCCTGCTCGGGGTGCTGTACGAAAGCTATATTCATCCACTGACTATCCTGGCGGGGCTGCCGTCGGCGGCGGTGGGTGCGCTGCTGACCTTATGGCTGTTCGGGATGGAGCTGACCATGATCGCGGTGGTCGGGATTTTGCTGCTGATCGGGATCGTGAAGAAGAACGCGATCATGATCATCGACTTCGCCCTGCATTTGCAGCGCGAGGAAGGCATGGCGCCGGAGCTGGCGGTGCGCCAGGCCTGCCTGCTGCGCTTTCGGCCGATCATGATGACGACCATCGCCGCGCTGATGGGCGCCCTGCCGATTGCGCTGGGCTGGGGCGCGGGCGCCGAACTGCGCCAGCCGCTGGGGCTTGCGGTCGTTGGAGGACTGGTGTTTTCGCAGCTGATTACGCTGTACATGACGCCGGCGATGTATCTGGCGCTGGACAGGTATGCGCGCAAGAACAAGCCTGCGCGGGGTGGGACGGTGAGGGCCGGGCGGCGGCAATCAGCCGTCGGCGAGGCGCTTCTTTAGTTCGTCCTTGCCGCTCCGTTCGATCAGGGCCGCCAGCTCGGCGGGCCGGATGCGGCCCCACAGATGGCCGCATGCCGTGCATACGGACAGCGTCTCGTGCACCAGCGGGACCGATTTTTTCAAGGTCAGGAGCTTCAAGCCGTCCGGGTAAAAGGCATTCGCCGCACCGCCTTCACCCAGCTTGACCTTGACTTGGCCGGTGAGCACTTTTTTGGATTTGCAGCTTGGACAAGTCATGTGGTCATCTTTCGTCGGCGTAGGCGAGGTGCGGGCCACTCGTACGAATCGCCTGTAGCGCTTGCTCAAGTTCCGCGCTGTAACCCAGGTAGCGCAGGTGCGAGCGCAGTCTGGGGATTTCCACACCGGGGTTTGCCTGCTGTAGCAGCTTCACGGCCGCCAATAACTTATTTGCGCGGAGCAGATCGTGGATTTCTGCCGGTACGCTGTGTACCGAACGTTCGATGCCAAAATGATCGTGAATCGTGCGTTCGGCATCCTCTAGCGTTGGCGGCAACCACGTTACCGATGAGTTTTCCTTCTCCCACAACAGTTGAGCCCGGCGGCATGCGCTGCAGTACTGTACGGGGCAGACAATTTTGTTCTCTGCTTGCATCGCATAGCTCTGCCAGGCGAAGAATCCGGCCTTGGGAAAAAAGTGACGCTGGGCCTGGATGAATGCGTCGCCAAAGCTATACGTGCCAAAAGAAATGATCACGCATCCTTCACGAAGTGGGACGGCGTGGAGCGGGCAACAGGCGTTGGGGTCTTGTCGCATGTACCACTCCATTCATGTCAATGCCAGCTGCAAGGCTTGCGGGCCGGCGGCAAGGATTGTAGCGGAAAACAATCTTCACGATGCAGGACATCACCCAGCGGCGGCGCCCGATGCATTGAGCGCGCCTGAGCAACCGGCGTGAGCCGCCAGGACTGTGGTCCCCACCCGGTGTCAGGTCTCTGCCTCAGGCAAGCTGTCCTGCCGGGCGAACCGCTTTGTTATCCAGGCTGTACGCGCCGGCGCCGAAGGCGACCACTTGCAGCAAGCCACCGGCAATGGACAGGTTTTTGAGCAGGTGAATCAACTGGTTCTGGTCGCCGATCGCGTGGTGGAAGACCAGCCCGGTCACGATCGAGAACAGCGCCAGGCCCAGGGCTACTGCGCGGGTGTTGATGCCGACAGCGAGCATCAGGCCGCCCACCAGTTCGACCGCAATCGCCACCACCAGGCCGACCGAGGCCAGCGGCAGGCCCATGGCCTCGATATAGCCGATGGTGGCCGCCGGCGCCATGATTTTACCGATCGCGCTGAAGATGAAGATCGCTGCCAGCAGCACGCGGCCGATGACGGGAATGACGGAGGTATTGTTGTTGGTGGTGTTCATGGTAAGTCCTTTCGATTGCATGGTCAGATTGTTGGATACAGCGCTTACATCAGTTTTGCCGCGCGCAGCTGGGCGCCGATACGGTCGATTTCTTTCTCTCCCCTGGCGAGCGCTTCTGCGCTGGTGTGCACCGAGTAGTTACCCATTACCAGCTCATACGGGTGCCTGGGAGCGGAACCGAGCACGAATTCGGTGCGGCCCTGGGCCACGAAGTCGATTGCGCCCTCGCCTTCCTCGAACACCGCTACTTCCCGCCTGAGCACAGTGCCCGCCGTCTGCAGCGCGCCGCTGGCGACCGCTACCCAGGCTACGTCGTGGCCGGCGGGCGGCGTGTAGGTCCAGTGCTCGCCGTCGGCCAGGGTCACGTGCAGATAATTGATCGGAGCGCGTGGTCGGATCAGGCTGCTGGCGCCGCCATGCTTGCCGATGATGACGCGGGCCGGCCCGTGGCTCTGCACTTGCTGCGGCGCCAGGTACTGGCTTTGCGCGGGCCCGTTTTCATCTTCTTCCGGCAGCGCCAGCCAGAGCTGGAAGCCGGTGACCGGCTGGCCGGGAACCGCGCCGCCGTCGTGCCAGACGCCGCCGCCGGCGCTCATCCACTCCACCCCGCCGGTGGGCAGCACGCCTTCGCTGCCGGTGGTTTCGGTGTAGGCGATGGCGCCGTCGAGCACCACGGTGACGGTGGCGATGCCCGAGTGCGGGTGCATGCCCATGCTGCTGCCGTTGGCGCCCAGCTGGAACAGGTCGAGGAAGACGAACGGCTTGATCAGCTGGCCAATATCGCCAGGGCTCACGAGCCGGTTGATGCCGCCGCGGCTGTGGCCCGCAGAGCGCGCCGCCAGTTGACGCTGGGCCGTTGTGGTTTGCTTGAGTTGCGATTGATTCATGTTCATGGCGTTCTCCGTGTTGGTTCGTAGTGCATGAGTGAATCTTATGCCGCATTGAAGCATCCAAGAAGCCTATATAATTAGATTGATAGTATCCAAGGAGTAGATATATGCTGGACGGGATGTCGATGGACCAGTTGCGCACCTTCATTGCGGCAGTCGAGGAAGGGAGCTTTTCGGCGGCCGGGCGCAAGCTGCGGCGCGCGCAGTCGGTGGTGAGCACGACCCTGGCCAATCTGGAGGCGCAGGTGGGGTTTGCGCTGTTCGAGCGGACCGGGCGCTATCCGCAGTTGACCGAGGCCGGCCGCGCCATGCTGGAGCTGGCGCGCGCGGCGGCGCACAGCATGGATGAGTTCAAGGCCAAGGCGCGCAGCTTGGCGGAGGGACTGGAACCCGAGCTGGCCGTGGCGGTCGATGTGATGTATCCGATCGCGCACCTGACGCGCGCGGTGCAGGCTTTTCACCAGGCATTTCCGTCGACGCCATTGCGGCTGTACGTGGAGGCGCTGGGGGCGGTGCTGCAACCTTTGCTCGATGGCCATTGCCGGGTCGCGGTGATCGGCTCGCTGCCCGAGATTCCGGCCGGCTGCGCGTCCGAATTTTTGCTGAGCGTATCGGCGGTGACAGTAGTGGCGCCCACGCATCCGCTGGCGGCACTGAAAGGCATGGTGCCGCGCGCCGCCGCAGCCGAGCAGATCCAGCTGGTGCTGACCGACCGTTCGGCGCTGACGGCGGGGCGCAATTTTGGCGTGGCGTCAACCCGGGTCTGGCGCCTGGCCGACCTGGGCGCCAAGCATGCGTTCCTGCGCGCCGGGCTGGGCTGGGGGCATATGCCGCTGCACATGGTCGAGGCCGATATTGCCAGCGGCGCGCTGGTGACGATCCAGCTGGACATGTTCGCGACGGCCGGACCGGGGTTTTCGATGCATGCGATCCACCTGGCCGACAATCCGCCGGGCCGCGCCGGGCGCTGGTTCATCGACCAGCTGAAACAGGGCTAAGGAAGAATGCTGACCTTGTCGCCAGGGCGCACCAGGTCGTACAGCTCGCGCATCTGCTTGTCGTCGAGGGCCACACAGCCCAGGGTCCAGTCGCTGCCGGCGCCTTTGCCGTGAATGAAAACATCGCCCCCCATCGGGGTGTGCTGGGAGGGCGCGCGGCCTTGCCGAATGGCTGTTTCGATGGCCGCCTGCTGCGCACCGGAAATCACGCCAGCTTTGCGCGCACGTGCGGTATCGTCCAGGTTGGGGTAGCTGATGCCGAGCGAGAGGTAGTACTGGCTCTGCGGATTTTTATGCGTGATGACGTAGCTCCCTTCGGGCGTCTTGCGGTCGCCCTGGCGCAGCTTGTGGCCGACCGGGGAGCCGCCCAGGCCGATCCTGTAGGTGCGCGTCACGCCGTCTCCTTTGTATTCCAGCACGCGCTTGGATTTGAAGACGGTGATCTGCGCGCCCCAGGCGGGGACGGTCAGCGCGCATAACAGCAGGGCCACCGATACGGCCCGTCCAGTTCGATTAAACGTGGTTGTCTCGTTTATTCATTGTAGGGAATTGCCGCACCGGGTGCATTACCACCACGCGCTGCGGAACCAGTCTTTGCGTATGCCGATCAGGAATGCGGGCGTCAGAATCAGTATCGCCAGGGTCACAATGCACAGCCACGCTCCCCACAACGGCAACATAAGCATCTGGTGAAGAAGGGTATCGCGCACCGTCGGTTGGTAAAGCGGAATGGTCGACAGTGCTAATAGCAGTGCCGCCATCACGCTCAGGCACGAGACGTAGAAACGGCCCCATGCCACGCGCCGGTACAGGCCGACGATGGTGGCGCACAGCCAGAAAAAGAAAACCAGCATGAGCACATTGTGTGTATCGGCGACAAAAGTCCATCCCGACCAAGCGGCCAGATACGCCAGGACGGCGAACAGAACGTATTGGGCAAGGCGGGCGGACAGCGGCATGGGAAGTGGCATGGAGGGTTGCAGAAAACGGATGGACGCCCGGCTCAGGCCGATGGACGCGTGGAGGAAAACAGGCGGCTGACGGGCGAAAAGTAAGCCAGTGCCAAAATCGCGCCCCAGAGCATTGAAAACAGATCCATGAGCACGTAATCGAGCCACGACATGACTGCGGTTCCGGGAACAAACAGCACGGTCATGAAAGCCACAGTGGTCACGAGCGACAATGTCCGGCCCCACGATTTGAACATGAACATGCCGATCAGTCCTGCCATGGAACAGATGGCTAAAGAACCGTATATCCACACTGACAGCGCCAGATTACCTGCGCTCCAATGTACTGGCTCGGCATCCAATGCCGCCTGCAGTTGAGGCGAGATGAGGTTGGAGGAATACCTTGCGGCCACGGCCAGGGCGATCTCAAGGATAAAGTGCAGGCACAGAAGCAGGCGAAAGCGGTACGCGGTCATGGTCATGGTCAGTGCGCAGTGCGCTCGAAATAGCGTTGATAGAATGCGATGTAATTTGTCCCGGCCTGGCAACAGGTGATGTCGTCGAACGCCAGGATGGCCAATTCGTCGTCCCAGCGGGCGGTGCCGGAAAACCACTGCATCGCCACAGCCATGGGCGTGAACTCGTCAATCCGGCCGATCAGGAAGTCCGGATCGTCCAGGTTTTCGCATTCGAGGATCATCAGCGGATACATGGTGGACAACTGCGCGAGCACGGTGTTCCAGTTGCGCAGATCGAGGCCAATATCGAACGGCACTTGCTGAAGCAATCCTTCGTGTTCAAGCAACTCGCGCTGGAACGTGCAGGTGGCTGAGCACCTGACGTCGGTAATGTCGGCGATTCTGAGGACCATCAAGCCATCCAGATGGAAATCCGAAACATATTGAAGCAACAGCAATTCATCGGACAAGCCGAGCACAAAGCCCTCGATGGAGTGATGATCGATGCCGCTGCGAGATAAGGCGATAAGACGACATTCTTGCTGATGCTGAGCAAGTTGATACATGAAGTGAGCCCTTGCATAAACACGTGACAGCAGACTGCCGGTTTTCCAATGTTATTGGAACGATAATGCACACCTTACCATTCGGCGCATACGGAACGCAACTGAGATTGCTCGGCGAGCAGGGCTTAGCTTGTGACCGGCGACGATCACCGATCCCGGCGCCAGGAAGCCGGTCCAGTTTGCACCCATGCTGGCCGCTTCCTGCGCGTTGCGGCCGCAATCGCGCCGCCATCGGGCCAGATCCGATGTAAGGATCATTGATAGCCAGACCGCGTTTGCTGTACACGAGCTTGACAGCCCCACTGAATGCGCAGTCAACAATCCTATAAAAATCAATCACTTAAAAAATACGAAGTCATGGCACGGCGCTTGCAAACAGGTAAGTAACGAAAACTTATCGGCAGGCGGGGACAGCATGACAGCAGCGGCATACGAAATATTGAGAAACGAAGGCTATGCGCTGGCCGGCGAGGTGCGCGAGTTGCAGCAGCGGATCAGGCTGTATCACCGCATTTACCTCGAATCCGGCAAACGCCATGCCTTCGCCCTGATCGCGGCGCACGGGTCCTTGTGGGCAACCGGCTATTTTAAACTGGGAGATCTCGGTGCGCGCATCGCTTCCTTGCCGTCCCTGTGCATCTGCGGCAGGCGCCAGCAAAAGCTCGATGCCGTTGCCGTGTTCGCGGACCGTTTCCGCAGCATTAACCGCCAGGTCTGCGCCGAATCGTACGCCATCTTCCACTACACGCGGCAATATGGCGCCAACGATGTCATCCGCCCGCTGATCGGTACGCGTTTCGCGGAATTACTGGCCGACTGCCATGCGTCCTGCGCGGCCGATACCGCGTATCCACGCGACAAGCGCGAACAATTGTTCGACGCTTTTCTGGCTTGGGAGCAGGACCATATCGTGGCGCCCAACGTGGCCGAAGCGTTTGCTGATTTCGACTGGCCCCTGATTGCCTGGCTGGCCAGGCGGCCGGTGATCCAGTTTGCGTATTTCGGGAAACACACGCGCCTGCGCTTCCGCGATTTTTCGTGCCAGGATGAGCGCATGTCCGCAGGCATGCGGGCCTGCCGCATCGCGGAAGACGTGGGGCTCGACCTTGTGGAAGCGGCGCTGGGCGCTCGCTGCCGCGCTGTCGAAGGCCGCCACGCGCAGCCCGATACAATGGACGGCAAGCAGCCGGGAGCCGGCGCACTGGAAGGAGTGAGATGATGAATGTAAAACTGTCGACAATGGCCGATGAAGTCCATGACGAGCCATCCTTTCTGGCGTTTTTGGAAGCGCTTGCCGCGGACTGGGAGGATGAACGGCGTAAAGAAAAAGAACATCCAAGTTCCCCTTACGGCCCGGGCGCCAATGGCTGGGAGAACCCGGCTCTTGGCGACTTCCTTGACGCTGCCCATAGCTGGGCGGATGCGTCAGCCGATGGCTTGAAATACTATGCAGTCCCGGAAAATCCATGGTGCCGCATGGCGCAGATTTTGTGGATGGGCAAAATCTATGAGTGACTGTTTCGCTTGGACTCGTACATGATCCGACGGGTTCCGACACATATTCTCCAGCGATGAATTCTCTGCGCTCTTACAGCAGGGAAAAGTGCAAGGAAAACCAGCTCCGACAAGTGGATGCGAGGAAACTCATACAGCAGGGGTGAAATGCAGCAATTCGAAATTAACGTCGACTTCAATGGAATCATTATCTTTGATCCAGAGCGCCTCCAACATTACTATTCCGGCATTGAGGCAGGTACGAATCTTTATCGAAAATTCACGACGACGGAGGATGGCGATGAGGTTGTCAAACAAGGGATTCTGGTGCCCATCATGGGCATTAACGACAGTACTTACCCCGTTATCGTCAGAATGGCTGATGAAGAATCGCTCATACCCGAGGATTTGATTGTGCTAAGCAACTCCGCCTTCCCCCTTCACGTGAAAGGCAGAGCAGTTATTGCTGACATGGAGGTACTAATGGATTGGGATGTGGGGCCAGGATGGCAAGATATTGCTATTTCTCCCGGATTGTATTCTGTTGCAATTAATGGCTTCCGTAAAATAGTCGAAGATAAGGCTGCAGTTTACGGGTATGTCGTCGCAAAGTATGGGTTTGAAGTGGTGTTAACGCCAACTAACGCGCTACCAGAATGTACAGGATCGCTTACCAAAGATATGCAAGTGAACGCATTACCTGATGAATATTTTCCCTCGCCATGATGGGTTTGAGTGGCTTTCATTACGGAGCTGGCACGCTGGTACTGCGACAGCGTCTGGTGCGTTAAAATTTGAGGGATTGGGGACTTTGACGAAAGATCAGCCAGCAAATGGACAATTTTTTCGAAATATTTTTAAAGAGCGAATTAAAGGATATATTGGTAAGTGGGTATATTGAATGTGATGAGATTACTATATTTAAACCCATGTATGACCGGCTATATTTTGTTTTTGAAGAGACGATTTTAGAATTTGGTGCAAATTCGTTCTGGAGTATCGATGTTCGTGCCATCAAGAAAATAGAGCCGTGGTTTGAAGTTGAGGAAGATGATATTTTTGGAGTTTCTTCAATATATAGTCAGTGCTTTAGTACGGAGCTTTCGATCAGGGCATTATCGCTATGCTACTATATTGATCCGACCAATGCCGACGTTCTATTTTTTTGCTTGAACTATTCAATAGGCGAGAGATGCAAATCACTTTTTATCAACCCGAAAAATACCTTCGGTTTTTCATTCTCGGACAGTGAGGATGAAGAGGATGCATGGCTTTGGGAAGCACATGCGGCAAAAATTCCAATACGCAAAGAAGTGAAGTCAGCATGTTGATAGTAGGGTTGGCCGCTGACGGTACTGCCAACTTCAGCAGCGTGAAGATGGACGTAAAAAAAGCGGCACCGGGATTGCTCCTCAGTGCCGTTTTCGTGTGCGTCTAAGCTAAATTATGCGTGACTGTTCAGCGGCTAAGCAATTACTGGGATAGAGATGCCGGCGAAGGCGCGTTGCAGGACCGCGAGCATGCTGTGGCCTTGTTTGCGTAACGTGTCAAGACAGGAGCTGATGACGCAGAAGTGCTCGGCACCGGCGAGTGTACGGAAGCAGCCCGATATTTTCTGTTTGACCTTGGGCATGCGCATGGCGCGTTCGCCGACGTTGTTAGTGAATGGCACGGCCGGATCGCCAATGAAACGCAGGACCGCGTCGGCGTGCAGGCGGAAGCGGCACAGTAGATTGGCCGGGACCGATTGTTTGCCGCGACCGCGCTGCCCCGGCGACTGAACCGTTTCGGGATGAAGCGCTTCACCCTTCCGCACCAACGCGTCGTACACGGTGCGGAAGGCGGCCACGTCGTCGGCGTCGAGCGAACGCTGTTGGTGTCGCGCCGCCGTACAAACCCGATTGGCGCTGAGCAGCAATTGCATCATCGACTCGGGCCATTGCTGGCCGGTGATTTCCTTCACGTAAAGCAGTTCGCGCAACAGGTGGGCATTGCATAGGGCATGAATGGAGTATCGTCAAGCCGCCAATACGGAGCCCAGCAATCGTGCACCAGCACGCCCAAGCGCTTTGGCAGGATGCCATGCGCCTCGATCGCTTCGAGGCCCCGTTTGGCATGCACGCCGTACCATGTCAGCGTCCGCTGGCGGCGATGTGCAGCCAGTGCAGTTTGCCGGCCACGCGCAGGCCCGATTCGTCGGCGTTGAGCACCGGCGCGGCGCGCAGAT
This sequence comes from Massilia aquatica, assembly GCF_011682045.1. Lineage (GTDB taxonomy): Bacteria > Pseudomonadota > Gammaproteobacteria > Burkholderiales > Burkholderiaceae_D > Telluria_A > Telluria_A aquatica. Next base: position 375,729 of record NZ_VVIW01000004.1, read on the forward strand.
GCTCGGCCATCTGGTCGGCCGTCGGTTGCAGGGCCGCGCTCGCCTCGGCCACGCATGCCAGCACCGTGGCCGGCGAAACGGTCAGGCCGTACAGGTCGGCGATCAACTCGGCGGCGCGCGCGTACGGCAACATTTGACCTTGGGTCAAATGCACCGCCAGCGCACGCACATTGCGGCAATATTGCACCGGCTCATTTACGCCGTTGGGGAAGCGGCTCATGTGAGCCTGGCCGCAGCAGCAGGTGACGGCGAGCGTGCGGTGTTCGATGACATCGAACGCGCCCGCCGGCACATCAATGACTTGACGCCTCTCGGCCACGACGGCCTGCGCCAGCGGCAGCGTGCTGAGACAGCGCGTACACTGGCGCGGCAGCGGGTAGTCAATCGTTACGGTAGGCTCGGCTGTCCGCTTGAGCGTACTGCGTTTGTGGCCAGGCTGGCCGCCCGGCTTATTGCCGGACGGCTCGCGCAGCGAATTGGTCTTGCGCAAGCCATCGGAAGATGGCGGCTGGCTGGAGTTGAGGCTGTTCTTGGCGACCTTCGATTCCAGCGCTTCCAGCCGTTCCCACAGTGTCAACACGACGCCTTCAAGCTCGCCGCGCGTAAGGCCGGAGAGGTGGGCAGGAGTACGTTTTTTTGCCATAACCAAGATGAAGAGCCGGCTTGAAAAGGTTTACAACTGTTTTTTGAAAAAAAATCTCATGCTGAACAGTCACCAAGAATTTTACATTGTCTAATCCACAAGTCTGAAAATTTGATATGATAACCGGAGTTTATGTACAAATCGAATTTCCAGCGAGGTATACGGCAGGACCAAGAAAAACGGGAAGTCTGTTATGGTTTTATTAAAAGGACTGGTGTCCCGCAGAATAGAGGAAAGCGCACCATTTCGGGAAAAGAAATGAAGACCTCGTTAGTGACATTGATCAGGCGTCTTTTGGCGCTGGCATTTTTTTTATCAATCGCAGGAAGCGCAAATGCAAAGGATATAAATGATGACATCTATGGTCTTTGGAAGATAAGGTCGGTAATGGGCGGGGGAATCAGTAGTTTATCGGAGCATAAAGCACGTTTGTACATAGGGAAAATCGTAATAATCAATGCTGACAAATTTGTTTTTAACGGAAAAACTTGTTTGCATCCACCCTATAGCCGAAGTGTCGACGATGTCGATAAGTACTTTGATCGCGAATGGCGCGCTGATGTCACTGATACTCCTTTGCCCAATCCGGTAACAATTATTGATGCGAAATGCAATTTTCTTTATCCCATTCGAAAAAACCATATTATGATTGCAGAGGATGGCGTTTTCTTCGAGGCAGTACGAATCAAGAAATAGATATGCAACTCAGCGGCTCAACTCCTGCCCGTCCTTCGGCGGTCCTGACCGCGCGCCCTGGCGTTGCCGCTCCTGGACAACCTTCTCCAGTTCAGCCTTGCGCCCAAGTTAGGCCTGGACCTTCACCAGCAGCGCCGGGTCGATGTTGGTGGCGGCGGGTGCGCCTGGCGGGTTGATGCCATGTCGCTTACAGGGCATGTCCCACGTTGACCAACGCGACAGCTTGCGTCCTCACACGCGCCACTGCGCTGGAGCTGATGCACACAGGCGGCTGCCAGTCCACACCGGCCACTGCCATTGTTCGGCGCTCATCTGCCAGCATGCCTCGTCCGACAACGGCATCACAGTGCACGCATCAATTCCAGCGTCGCCGGTGTATTTGTCGAGCGTACCCTTGTTGTCCAGGAGTGATCCGCACATGGTGGTGCTTAGCGCACAGCGTTCTGGTCATTGACAAAAAAACGGCACCGGGATTGCTCCTCGGTGCCGTTTTCGTGTGCGTCTAAGCTAGATTACGCTTCGTCGCTGTGCTGTGCCGCCGTGTTGTCTTCCATGGCTTGCAGCTCGGTCGCCATGTTGGCTTTTTCAGCGTCCAGCAGCGCCTTGCGCTCTTCCACTTCCCACGCCTCTTTTTCCTTCTTGGCGCGGTGGAAGGCCAGACCGGTACCGCCAGGAATCAGGCGGCCGACGATGACGTTCTCTTTCAGGCCGCGCAGACCGTCGCGCTTGCCCATGATCGCCGCTTCGGTCAGCACGCGCGTGGTTTCCTGGAACGATGCAGCCGAGATGAACGAATCGGTCGACAGCGATGCCTTGGTAATACCCAGCAGGACGTTTTCGTACGTCGCAGGGATCTTGCCGGCGGCGATCACGCGATCGTTTTCGTCCAGCAGCTCCGAACGCTCGACCTGTTCGCCGACGATGTAGTTCGCATCGCCCGCTTCCACGATCTGCACGCGGCGCAGCATCTGGCGCACGATCACTTCGATGTGCTTGTCGTTAATCTTCACGCCCTGCAGACGGTACACGTCCTGCACTTCGTCAACGATGTAACGCGCCAGCGCTTCGATACCCAAGAGACGCAGGATGTCTTGCGGATCGGCCGGGCCGTCCACGATCATCTCGCCCTTGTTCACTACCTGGCCGTCGTGTACCAGCACTTGCTTGTCCTTGGTGATCAGGAACTCGTGCTTATTGCCGTCCATGTCCGTGATTTCCAGACGCTGCTTGCCTTTGGTTTCTTTACCAAACGCAACCGTACCCGTGACTTCGGCCAGCATGCCGGCGTCTTTCGGCGAACGCGCTTCGAACAGCTCGGCAACCCGTGGCAGACCACCGGTAATGTCGCGCGTTTTCTGCGATTCGGTCGGGATACGTGCCAGCACTTCGCCGACCGATACCGATTGACCGTCCTTGACCATGATCAGCGCGCCGACCTGGAAGCCGATCGCCACCGAGTGTTCAGTGCCGGCAATCTTGACTTCTTCGTTGACGTCGTTGAGCAGCTTGACTTGCGGACGCAGCGTTTTGGTCAGCGAACCGCGGCGCTTGGCATCGATCGCCACCAGGGTTGCCAGACCGGTCACTTCATCGACCTGACGGGCCACGGTGACGCCTTCTTCGACGTTCTCGAAGCGAACCGTACCGGCGTACTCGGTAATGATCGGACGGGTCAGCGGATCCCAGGTTGCCAGGGCCGTACCGGCCTTGATGACCATGCCATCCTTGACGATCAGGGTCGCGCCGTACGGTACTTTATGACGCTCGCGCTCACGGCCGTGGTCGTCCGTAATCAACACTTCGCCGGAACGGGAAATGACGATCTGGGCGCCCTTGCCATTGGTAACGTAACGCATGGTCGCGGTGAAACGGATGGTACCGTTCGACTTCGCTTCCACCGACGAGGCCACTGCCGCACGCGATGCCGCACCACCAATGTGGAACGTACGCATGGTCAGCTGGGTACCTGGCTCACCAATCGACTGCGCTGCAACAACACCAACGGCTTCGCCGGCGTTGACCAGCATGCCGCGGCCGAGGTCGCGGCCATAGCACTTGGCGCACAGGCCGAAGCGCGTGTCGCAAGTAAGCGGCGTGCGTACCTTGACTTCGTCGATCGACAGGCGTTCGATTTCTTCGACCATGTCTTCGTCGAGCAGGGTGCCCGATTCGTACAGGGTTTCCTGGGTTTCAGGATTGACGACGTCATGCACGTTGACACGGCCAAGGATACGGTCGCGCAACGGCTCGATGACTTCACCGCCTTCGACCATCGCCTTCATCAGCGCGCCGTTGGTGGTGCCGCAATCGTCCTCGATCACAACCAGATCCTGGGTCACGTCGACCAGGCGGCGGGTCAGGTAACCCGAGTTCGCCGTTTTCAGTGCCGTATCGGCCAGACCTTTACGAGCGCCGTGGGTCGAAATGAAGTACTGCAACACGTTCAGGCCTTCGCGGAAGTTCGCGGTAATCGGCGTTTCGATAATCGAACCATCCGGCTTGGCCATCAGGCCTCGCATACCAGCCAACTGGCGAATCTGGGCTGCCGAACCGCGCGCGCCCGAGTCGGCCATCATGTAAATCGCGTTGAACGATTCCTGCGTCGACTTGGTGCCGTCGCGCTTGATGACGTCTTCTACTTTGAGCTGGTCCATCATGGCCTTGCCGACTTCGTCCGAGGTTTTGCCCCAGATGTCGACCACCTTGTTGTAACGCTCGCCCGCCGTGACCAGACCGGAAGCGTACTGCTGCTCGATCTGCTTGACTTCCTGCTCCGCAGCGGAGATCAGGGTCACTTTTTGTGGCGGTACCAGCATGTCGTCGACGCAGATCGAGATACCGGCGCGCGTCGCGAGACGGAAACCGGATTGCATCAGCTTGTCGGCGAACACGACGGTGGCACGCAGGCCGCACTTGCGGAACGACGTGTTGATCAGCTTCGAAATCTCTTTCTTCTTCAGGGCGCGGTTCAATACGGAGAACGGCAGGCCCTTCGGCAGGATTTCGGACAGGATGGCGCGGCCGACCGTGGTTTCGTAGCGCGTGACGGTGCGCACGAATTCGTCGGTCTCGACATCTTTCGGGTTCTCGACGATACGCACGGTGATGCGGGTCGTCAGTTCGACTTCCTTGTTGTCGTAGGCGCGGATCACTTCCGAGACGTCGGTAAACAGCATACCTTCGTTCTTGGCATTGATCGCTTCGCGGGTCGCATAGTACAGACCGAGCACGATATCCTGGGACGGCACGATCGACGGTTCGCCGTTCGACGGGAACAGGATGTTGTTCGACGCCAGCATCAGGGTACGCGCTTCCATCTGCGCTTCGATCGACAGAGGAACGTGGACCGCCATCTGGTCACCGTCGAAGTCGGCGTTGAACGCCGCGCAGACGAGTGGGTGCAGCTGGATGGCCTTGCCTTCAATCAGGACCGGCTCGAAAGCCTGGATACCCAGGCGGTGCAGCGTAGGCGCACGGTTGAGCATGACCGGATGTTCGCGGATCACGTCTTCCAGGATGTCCCACACGACCGGTTCCTGGATCTCGACCAGCTTTTTGGCGGCCTTGATCGTCGTTGCCAGACCCATCAGTTCGAGCTTGTTGAAAATGAATGGCTTGAACAGTTCCAGAGCCATCAGTTTCGGCAAGCCGCACTGGTGCAGTTTGAGCTGAGGACCGACCACGATGACCGAACGGCCCGAATAGTCGACGCGTTTACCCAGCAAGTTCTGACGGAAACGGCCGCCTTTACCCTTGATCATTTCAGCCAGCGATTTCAGCGGACGCTTGTTGGCGCCGGTCATCGCTTTGCCGCGACGGCCGTTATCCAGCAGCGAATCGACCGCTTCTTGCAGCATGCGCTTTTCGTTACGCGTAATGATTTCCGGAGCGCGCAATTCCATCAGGCGCTTCAGGCGGTTATTACGGTTGATGACGCGGCGATACAGGTCGTTCAGGTCGGAGGTCGCAAAGCGGCCGCCGTCCAGCGGCACCAGCGGACGCAGTTCCGGCGGCAGCACTGGCAGCACTTCCATGATCATCCAGTCCGGCTTGATGCCCGAACGCTGGAATGCCTCGAGCACTTTCAGGCGCTTGGCGTATTTCTTGATCTTCGCTTCGGACTTCGATTCCTTGAGCTCCACGCGCAGGGCTTCGGCATCGCGGTGGATGTCGATCGAGCGCAGCAGTTCACGGATACCTTCGGCGCCCATGAAGGCGGTGAAGTCGTCGCCGTACTCTTCGTACTTGGCGGCGTAGTCGTCTTCCGACATGATCTGGCACTTCTTGAGCGGGGTCATGCCTGGATCGGTGACCACGTATGCTTCGAAGTACAGCACGCGTTCGATGTCCCGCAGGGTCATGTCGAGGACCATGCCCAGACGCGACGGCAGCGACTTCAGGAACCAGATGTGCGCGGTTGGCGAAGCGAGCTCGATGTGGCCCATGCGCTCACGGCGCACCTTGGCCAGCGTGACTTCGACGCCGCACTTTTCGCAGATCACACCGCGGTGTTTCAGGCGCTTGTACTTGCCGCACAGGCACTCATAGTCCTTGATAGGACCAAAGATCTTGGCGCAGAACAGACCGTCGCGTTCTGGCTTGAAGGTACGATAGTTGATGGTTTCCGGCTTTTTGACTTCGCCGTAGGACCACGAACGGATTTTTTCAGGCGACGCCAGACCAATCTTGATCGCGTCGAACGTTTCGTTTTGCTGAACTTGCTTGAATAGATCGAGCAGTGCTTTCATGTATCACTCCAGGTGATGGAACTTCTATATTACATCCACCAATGCGTTGCGCCGTCGCCCCCGCGAAGGCGGGGGTCCATAGCACGGCAGATCCGAGGTGCTATGGGCTCCCGCGGGGGCGCCTAGCCCTGCGCGGGAACGACGAGGTGGCAGTATTAATTACGCTCGAGGTCGATATCGATACCCAGCGAACGAATCTCTTTCACCAGCACGTTGAACGATTCCGGCATACCCGCGTCGATCACATGGTCGCCTTTGACCAGGTTTTCGTACACTTTGGTACGGCCGTTCACGTCATCCGACTTGACGGTCAGCATTTCTTGCAGCACATACGATGCGCCGTAGGCTTCCAGTGCCCAGACTTCCATCTCACCGAAACGCTGGCCACCGAACTGGGCTTTACCGCCCAGTGGCTGCTGCGTTACCAGCGAGTAAGGACCGGTCGAACGCGCGTGCATCTTGTCGTCGACCAGGTGGTGCAGCTTCAGTACGTGCATGTAGCCAACAGTTACCTTGCGCTCGAACGCTTCGCCGGTGCGGCCGTCGTACATCGTGACCTGGTTCTTCGACGGTGTCATGCCGAGTTTGGTCGCGATATGGTCAGGATACGCCAGGTCCAGCATGCGATGGATTTCCGACTCGTGCGCACCGTCGAACACGGGCGTCGCGAAAGGCACGCCGTTCTTCAGGTTTTGCGCCAGGGTCATGATCTCGTCGTCGCTGAAGTTGTCCAGGTCTTCCGATTTACCGGTTTCGTTGTAGATCAGGTTCAGGAACTTGCGCATTTCCACGACCTTGGCTTGCGCTTTCAGCATTTCGCCGATGCGCAGGCCCAGGCCCTTGGCTGCCCAACCCAAGTGGGTCTCGAGAATCTGACCGACGTTCATCCGTGACGGCACGCCCAGCGGGTTCAGCACGATGTCGGCCGGGGTACCGTCCGCCATGTACGGCATGTCTTCGACTGGCACGATACGGGAAACCACACCCTTGTTACCGTGACGGCCGGCCATCTTGTCGCCCGACTGCAGGCGGCGCTTGACGGCCAGGTAGACTTTGACCATCTTCTGCACGCCAGGTTGCAGCTCATCGCCCTGGGTCAACTTCTTGCGCTTCTCTTCGAAGGCCAGGTCGAACTGGTGACGCTTCTCGGCGATCGATTCCTTGATCGCTTCCAGAGCCGTGGCGGCATCGTCGTCGGCTGGACGGATATCGAACCAGTGGTACTTGTCGAGGTCGTCGAGGTACTCTTTGGTGATCTTCACGCCCTTGGCCAGCTTTTTAGGGCCACCATTGACAACTTTACCAATCAGCATTTTTTCCAGACGCTGGAAGGCATCGCCCTCCACAATCCGCATCTGGTCGTTCAGGTCGAGGCGGAAACGCTTGAGTTCATCATCGATGATCTGCTGGGCGCGCTTGTCGCGGACGATGCCTTCACGGGTAAACACTTGCACGTCGATCACGGTGCCGACCATGCCCGAAGGCACGCGCAGCGAGGTGTCTTTGACGTCCGATGCCTTCTCGCCGAAAATCGCGCGCAGCAGCTTTTCTTCCGGGGTCAGCTGGGTTTCGCCTTTTGGCGTTACTTTACCGACCAGGGTGTCGCCTGCCTGCACTTCAGCACCGATGTAGACGATGCCGGACTCATCCAGACGAGCCAGCTGGTTTTCAGCCAGGTTCGAGATGTCGCGCGTGATTTCTTCGGCGCCCAGCTTGGTATCGCGTGCAACAACCGACAACTCTTCGATGTGAATCGAGGTGTAGCGGTCGTCTTTGACGACGTTTTCCGAGATCAGGATCGAATCTTCGAAGTTCAGACCGTTCCATGGCATAAATGCCACCAGCATGTTCTGACCCAGGGCCAGTTCGCCCAGGTCGGTCGATGCGCCATCGGCGATCACGTCGCGCTTGGCGACGCGGTCACCGACCTGCACGATCGGACGCTGGTTGATGTTGGTGTTCTGGTTGGAACGGGTGTACTTGATCAGGTTGTAGATGTCCACGCCGACTTCGCCCGCCAGTGCTTCGTCGTCGTTGACGCGAATCACCACACGGCCTGCATCGATATAGTCGACTACGCCGCCACGCAAGGCTTGCACGGTGGTGCCGGAGTCGACCGCCACGGTGCGTTCGATACCGGTACCGACGAAGGCTTTTTCAGGGCGCAGGCAAGGAACGGCCTGGCGCTGCATGTTGGCACCCATCAATGCGCGGTTCGCATCATCGTGTTCGAGGAACGGAATCAGCGAGGCTGCGACCGACACGATCTGGCCTGGGGCGACGTCCATGTACTGGATGCGCTCTGGCGAGACCAGGATCGTTTCGCCAGCTTCACGCGCCGACACCAGTTCATCCGACAAAGTGCCTTCGGACGAGATGGTCGCATTCGCCTGAGCGATGATGTAGCGGCCTTCTTCGATCGCCGACAGATAGTCGATCTTGTCGGTGACCATGCTGTTTTCGACCTTGCGGTACGGCGTCTCGAGGAAGCCGTATTCGTTCAGGCGGGCAAACAGTGCCAGCGAGTTGATCAGACCAATGTTCGGTCCCTCTGGGGTTTCGATCGGGCACACGCGGCCGTAGTGGGTCGGGTGCACGTCGCGCACTTCGAAGCCGGCGCGTTCGCGGGTCAGACCACCAGGTCCGAGCGCGGAAACGCGGCGCTTGTGGGTGATCTCCGACAGCGGGTTGGTCTGGTCCATGAACTGCGACAGCTGGGACGAACCGAAGAACTCGCGAATCGCGGCCGAAATCGGCTTCGAGTTGATCAGGTCGTGCGGCATCAGGTTGTCCGCTTCGGCTTGGCCGAGACGTTCCTTGACAGCACGCTCAACGCGCACCAGGCCGGCGCGGAATTGATTCTCCGCCAGTTCGCCCACGCAACGTACGCGACGGTTACCCAGGTGATCGATATCGTCGACTTCGCCGCGGCCATTGCGCAGTTCCACCAGGATCTTGATTACGGCCAGCACGTCGTCGTTCGACAGGGTCATGGCGCCGGTCAGTTCATCACGGCCGATGCGGCGGTTGAACTTCATGCGGCCCACGGCCGACAGGTCGTAGCGCTCAGGGCTGTAGAAGAGGCCGTTGAACAGGGCTTCGACCGAGTCTTCGGTTGGCGGCTCGCCTGGACGCATCATGCGGTAAATGGCGACCTTGGCGGCCATCTGGTCGGCGGTGTCGTCGATACGCAGGGTTTGCGAGATGTAGCCACCCTGATCGAGATCGTTCGTGTACAGGGTCTGGATTTCGCTCACGGAGGCATCGCGCAGGCGGCCGAGGACGTCTTCGGTCAGCTCGTCGTTGGCCGAAGCGATGACTTCGCCGGTGTCGGCATCGACGATGTTCTTGGCCAGCACACGGCCCAGCAGGTAGTCTTCAGGCACGGAAATGTGCTTGATGCCGGCCGCTTCGATATCGCGCACGTGCTTGGCGTTGATACGCTTGTCTTTCAGCACCAGGGTCTTGCCGGATTTGTCCACGATGTCGAAACGCGCCACTTCACCACGCAGGCGTTCGGCAACGAATTCCATCTCGGCGCCTTCGGAGCGCAGATTGAAATTGTCGAATACGAAGAAGTTCGCCAGGATCTGTTCGTGCGACATCCCGATGGCCTTCAGCAGGATCGTCACAGGCATCTTGCGGCGGCGGTCGACGCGGAAGAACAGGATGTCCTTCGGATCGAACTCGAAGTCCAGCCACGAGCCGCGGTACGGAATGATCCGTGCCGAGAACAGCAGCTTGCCCGATGAGTGGGTCTTGCCGCGGTCGTGTTCGAAGAACACGCCAGGCGAACGGTGCAGCTGCGAGACGATGACACGCTCGGTACCGTTGATGACGAACGAGCCGGTGGTCGTCATGAGCGGCAATTCGCCCATGTAAACTTCTTGCTCTTTCATTTCCTTGACCACAGGCTTGGTTGGCGATTCTTTATCCAGAATCACCAGACGCACCTTGGCGCGCAGCGGCGACGCGAACGTCAGGCCACGCTGTTGGCATTCCTTGACGTCGAAAGCCGGGTCACCCAGGACATACGACAGGAATTCGAGACGCGCAAAACCATTGTGCGACACGATAGGGAAAATCGAGGTGAAAGCCGACTGCAGGCCGTCGTTCTTGCGGGTCGACGGGATGGTATCCGCTTGCAAGAAATTCTCGTAGGATTCGAGCTGTGTAGCCAGAAGGAAGGGAACGTTGTGAACGTTGGCGCGCTTCGCGAATGACTTGCGAATGCGTTTCTTCTCAGTAAATGAGTAGTGCATGGACACTCCGTGAGTGACAGAAAGGATGAGAATTCAGGAATTTCCAGGGCCGGGCGCGCACTAGAAAGGCCTCAAGTCTCGAACTTTATGCCAGGTGATAAGAAGATAATACGAATACTACTGGGTAGAGCTTAAGCGTTACTTATACGACAGGGACGACAAAAGAGCCAAAGCCGCATCCTCCCCCTTTCGGGGGAGGACCGCAAGCTTTGACTCCGGCGTAGAACTGAACGCCAAATAAGGCTTTGTTGCTATTACTTGATTTCGGCTTTCGCGCCAGCATCTTCCAGCTTTTTCTTGCCGGCTTCAGCGTCAGCTTTCGAGATCGCTTCTTTAACGGTTTTTGGTGCGCCATCAACCAGGTCTTTAGCTTCTTTCAAGCCCAGGCCGGTGATTTCGCGAACTGCTTTAATGACGCCAACTTTGTTCGCGCCGAAATCAGCCAGAACCAGGTTGAATTCGGTCTGCTCTTCTTTGACTTCAGCAGCAGCGTTGTTGTTGCCGCCGCCGCTCGACACTGCAGCTGCCGATACGCCGAATTTTTCTTCGAATGCCTTGACCAGGTCGTTCAGGTCCATTACGGACATTTCGCCAACTGCTGCCAGGATGTCGTCTTTGCTGATTGCCATTTGAAACTCCATTTATTTTGTGGAGGACAGGGCCGCTGTGCGGCGATGTCCTCTAATACGTTGTATAGATTGGTATTGACTAAAAAAGTGCAAGGGTAATCGCGAACGATTACGCTGCTGCTGGGGCTTCTTCTGCTGCTGCAGTTTCTTCTGCGGCAGGAGCGGCGCCTTCGCCTTTTTTCGCTGCCAGGGCAGCCAGACCACGTGCAAAGCTCGACACCGGCGTCAACATCAGACCCAGGATCTGGGAGATGAGGACTTCACGGCTAGGAATGCTTGCCAACGCGACAACAGCTGCTTTATCCAGCTGTTTGCCTGCGTAGTTACCTGCGGTAATAACCAGTTTGTCGTTGGTTTTAGCAAAGTCAGCGATGACTTTAGCTGCTGCAACGGCATCATCCGAGATCGAGTAGATCAGCGGACCGACCATCGAGTCGGCCAGGTTAGCAAACTGCGTACCTTCAACGGATTTGCGAGCCAGCGTGTTCTTCAGAACACGCAGGTACACACCCTGGGTACGCGCTTTGGCACGAAGTTGCGTCAAGTGACCAACCTGGATGCCACGATATTCGGCCACGACGATCGTTTGCGCAGTTGCTACTTTTGCGGAAACTTCGGCGACGACGGCCTTTTTGTCATTCAGATTGAGACCCACGGTCAACCTCCTAAAATGATACGCGGCAAATGCCTTGCATCGGTTCGAACAACGGCGTCCGACGTTTAGAAGTACAACTGAGCGGATGAATTCACGCAGCGGGACTAACAAAACTTGCTCGGGTGCACCATCTGCGTTGGGTGGTCTATTAACCTCCGGCCTGCCTGCTGCCATCAGCCCAACGGTCTTTGATTGTCTGCCCGGGCTTCGCAACCCGGACATCCCAAAGAGTCGCCACGGTTTGCACCGTGGACTTAATTCAGTACTAGCTTAACTTAAGCTGCCAGCGAAGCCTGGTCGACGCGAACGCCGGCGCCCATGGTCGACGACAGTGCAACCTTACGCAGGTAAACACCTTTCGACGACGTTGGCTTGGCCTTGTTCAGTGCATCGATCAGCGCAACCAGGTTGGCTTTCAGGTCAGCGTCAGCGAACGATTTACGGCCGATCGTTGCGTGGATGATACCTGCCTTGTCGGTACGGTACTGGACCTGGCCGGCTTTCGCGTTTTTCACGGCGGTAGCGACGTCAGGGGTAACAGTGCCGACTTTCGGGTTAGGCATCAGGCCGCGTGGTCCCAGGATCTGGCCCAGGGTACCAACGATACGCATGGTATCTGGCGAAGCGATGACGATATCGAAAGGCATGTTGCCGGCTTTAACCATCTCAGCCAGGTCTTCCATACCAACGATGTCGGCGCCGGCAGCTTTTGCTTGCTCGGCCTTGTCGCCGGTTGCAAATACTGCAACGCGAACGGTCTTGCCGGTGCCTGCTGGCAGAACGACGGAGCCGCGCACGACTTGATCCGACTTCTTAGGATCCACGCCCAGCTGGACCGATACGTCGATCGATTCGTTGAACTTGGCGGTGGCGAATTCTTTCACCAGAGCGACTGCATTGTCGAAACCATAGGACTTGTTACGGTCGACTTTGGCTTTGATTGCTTTAACGCGTTTGGACAGCTTAGCCATTACAGACCCTCCACCGTGATGCCGATCGAACGAGCGGAACCGGCGATGATGCGCACTGCGGCATCCATGTCGGCAGCGGTCAGATCCGGCTGTTTGATTTTAGCGATTTCTTCAGCTTGAGCGCGGGTCAGCTTGCCTACCTTGGTGGTATGCGGCGTTGGCGAACCTTTGGTGATGCCGGCGAATTTCTTGATCAGGTAGGTCGCTGGAGGCGTCTTCATCACGAAGGTGAAGGACTTGTCGGCGAACGCGGTGATCACGACCGGAATTGGCATACCTGGCTCTTGACCCTGGGTCTGGGCGTTGAACGCCTTGCAGAATTCCATGATGTTCAGGCCGCGCTGACCCAGTGCTGGGCCAATCGGTGGGGATGGGTTTGCTTTACCAGCTGGCACTTGCAGCTTGATAAAACCAATGATTTTCTTTGCCATGATGGCTCCTATCTTGGATTGAGTAGTAGCGCCCCGCCGGTACAATCATGGCAGGGCTCCTCTTACCGGATTTCGCTAAACCACCGCGGCGCTCCGATTAAGCGCTTTACTGAAACTTGGATCCCCGCCGAGTGCCGCCTTGGCGCGGGGATGTCATCGGCATTGCTGCCGATTACACTTTTTCGACCTGGCCGAACTCGAGTTCGACTGGCGTTGCACGACCGAAGATGGTGACCGAGACGCGCACTTTGGATTTCTCGTAATTGACTTCTTCGACGTTGCCGTTGAAGTCGGTGAACGGACCATCCTTGATACGTACCTGCTCGCCCACTTCGTACAGCACTTTTGGACGTGGCTTCTCGATGCCTTCTTGCATCTGCTGCATGATCTTGTCGATTTCGCGCGCGGGAATCGGCGTCGGCTTGTTCGACTTACCGCCAATAAAGCCGGTGACCTTGCTGGTGTTCTTGACCAGGTGCCAGGTTTCGTCCGTCATTTCCATTTCAACCAGCACATAGCCTGGGAAGAAACGACGTTCGGTTACCGACTTCTGGCCATTCTTGACTTCGACAACTTCTTCGACCGGCACCAGGATGCGGCCGAACTGTTCTTGCATACCGGCGCGCTCGACGCGCTCGGTCAGTGCACGCATGACACTTTTTTCCATGCCGGAATAAGCGTGCACAACGTACCAGCGCTTGTTACTGACTGGGACGCTCAGCGCTGCGGCAGCTTCTTGCACAGGCACATCTTCGCCTGGCACTGGAGCGGCGCTCGCATCATCTTGCACATTTTCGCTCATGTTATTTCCAACCCAGGATCACGTCGTACAACAGAAATTCAATCGTCTTATCCGTGCCCCACAGGAACAGCGCCATGACGGTCACAAACGCGAACACGATACCGGTGATCTGCATTGCTTCTTTGGGAGCGGGCCAGACGACTTTTTTGGTTTCGCGAACCGATTCCTTGGCGAAGCTCAGGAACTCACGGCCACTGGACGAGGTCCACAAAAGCAGGACGGCAAAAACTAAACCAGCCGCGAGTGCGACAGCGCACATCCAAGCTGGTTTACTTTGGCCTTTCAGGTAGAAGAACCCGACGACCCCTGCAATCGCGGCAACCACTGCCAGCGCGACTTTCAACTTGTCGTTTGACGTGCTGACGGTTTGCACGGATTGATTAGACATACGTTTTTACTTTCGGTGCCCTGCACCAGAACGGTGGCAGGGACGGAGGGCATCGAACCCCCAACCTTCGGTTTTGGAGACCGACGCTCTGCCAATTGAGCTACGTCCCTACGTAAAACTTCAGTGGAATCAGAAATTATACCATCGTGCGGCCGCTGATGGCAATCACTGATTTCGGCGGGGCGCCGGACGCATGTCCGGGCCCGCCCTTACTATTACTTACCAGCGACTTCGCTGAGAATCTTTGCAACAACACCTGCACCAACGGTACGGCCACCTTCGCGGATTGCGAAACGCAGACCTTCTTCCATCGCGATCGGGTTGATCAGCTTGACGGTGATCGACACGTTATCGCCTGGCATAACCATTTCTTTGTCCGCTGGCAACTCGATCGAACCAGTCACGTCCGTGGTACGGAAGTAGAACTGTGGGCGATAGTTGTTGAAGAACGGAGTGTGACGGCCGCCTTCGTCTTTCGACAGGACGTAGATCTCACCGGTGAAGTGATTGTGCGGCTTGATCGAGTTTGGCTTGGCCAGAACCTGACCACGCTGGACGTCTTCACGCTTGGTGCCGCGCAGCAGCAGGCCAACGTTGTCGCCGGCTTGACCCTGGTCCAGCAGCTTGCGGAACATTTCCACGCCGGTGCAAGTGGTCTTGACGGTGTCGGAAATGCCGACGATTTCGATTTCTTCGCCGACTTTAACAATACCGCGCTCGATACGGCCGGTCACAACGGTACCGCGACCCGAGATCGAGAACACGTCTTCGACTGGCATCAGGAATGCACCGTCGATTGCGCGCTCTGGCGTTGGGATGTAGGTGTCCAGCGCTTCGGCCAGAGCCATGATCGCGACTTCGCCCATTTCGCCGGTGTTGCCTTCCAGAGCCATACGTGCCGAACCCTTGATGATTGGCAGGTCGTCGCCTGGGAACTCGTATTTCGACAAGAGCTCACGCACTTCCATTTCAACCAGTTCCAGCAGTTCTGCGTCGTCGACCAGGTCGCACTTGTTCAGGAACACGATGATGTAAGGAACGCCAACCTGGCGTGCCAGCAGGATGTGCTCGCGGGTCTGTGGCATTGGGCCGTCAGCTGCGGAGCAAACCAGGATCGCGCCGTCCATCTGTGCCGCGCCGGTGATCATGTTCTTGATGTAATCGGCGTGGCCTGGGCAGTCAACGTGAGCGTAGTGGCGGTTAGCCGTTTCGTACTCGACGTGGGCGGTGTTGATGGTGATGCCGCGTGCTTTTTCTTCTGGTGCCGCATCGATCTGGTCGTATGCTTTTGCTTCGCCGCCGAATTTCTTCGACAGAACGGTTGCGATCGCTGCCGTCAGGGTGGTCTTGCCGTGATCAACGTGTCCGATGGTACCGACGTTGACGTGCGGCTTGGTCCGTTCGAATTTACCTTTTGCCATTTTAGACTCCTAACGATTTTTGAGTGTGCCCAGGCACGCGCCTGACTGACTATTGAATACTGCGAGTGTTGCGAGTGCTGTGAAGCACCGAATTCTGGTGCCCTTTACGTGGATTGAACACGTGGCCTCTCCCTTACCAAGGGAGTGCTCTACCACTGAGCTAAAAGGGCGATTATGGTATTACGATTTTGCGATCTTGCTGCCACCGATCGCGCATTGCATGAAGCACTGGAGCGGGTGAAGGGAATCGAACCCTCGTCGTAAGCTTGGAAGGCTTCTGCTCTACCATTGAGCTACACCCGCGAGTTACTACTTCACCGACTACAACATCTTCTGCAACAACTTGGTGGAGGGGGCTGGATTCGAACCAGCGTACTCATAGAGAACAGATTTACAGTCTGTCGCCTTTAACCACTCGGCCACCCCTCCGCGAGGAACCGCAGAGTATGAAGCAAGATCAACATGCTGTCAATGTTATTTGCAGGGTGCTTTCTGCTGTCTCACTGAGTGTCTTGCTTCGGGGCGTGATTGTAGCGGGAAGATATCGGGATGTGCAAGGGTTTGGCGAAAAAAGGTGAAATCTTTT
This sequence comes from Massilia aquatica, assembly GCF_011682045.1. GTDB lineage: Bacteria > Pseudomonadota > Gammaproteobacteria > Burkholderiales > Burkholderiaceae_D > Telluria_A > Telluria_A aquatica. Next base: position 391,961 of record NZ_VVIW01000004.1, read on the forward strand.
TTTGGAGGGGGTGATGTGCGCGGCGTTAATAGTCGTCTCCCCCGCGCAGGCGGGGGCCCATACCACCTTGAATCATAGGTGCTATAGACCCCCGCCTGCGCGGGGGAGACGGCTCTACGGTTCGCGGCCAGGCGCATCGGCCAACGGCAGCGGCGGCAACTACAGCACTACGGCGCCAGCGCCAGCAGCACCTGCCCTTTCAGGGCCTTGATCAGCGAGGTTTCATCGGGCGGCACGCCCTCCGGCGCCGTGACCGCGCGGTCGGCGTAGAACAGGCCCACCTGCACCTTGCTCACCACCAGCGGCAGCACGATGAAGCTCCTGGCGTCGGGCAGCAGCGACCGGTGCCAGGCCGGCAGCAAATCGCGGATCTTCGGGCTGGCCGCGTCCGCAATCATCAGGTCGGCATCGTTTTCCATGGCCAGATGGAACAAATCGCGCGCGGCGCCCATCGGAAAGGCAAAGCCCGCCTGCAGACGCGCGTGATCCTCCCCGAACGCCAGCCGCGCCCGGTACTGGCCGCTGCGCGCATCTTTCAGGCACACCGTGGCGAAGCGGAATCCCATGCTCTTGTACAAAGTCTCCAGCACCGCCAGGATCACATCGTTGACCTTGGCGTCGCCGCCGGCGCGCAGCTGCGTCACATCCTGCACCCCGCCCAGCAGCAACTCGCGCGCATTGTGCGGCTTGCCGCTCGGATGGGCCTGGCCCTCCCCGCTCCCGCCCGCATCCATGGTGGCCAGCAGCAAGACATTCGGCAAGCCGCCGGTATCCGCCGTTTCCTCGTCGCGCGGCTGGGCTTGCATGTTCATGCTGCGCAGCAGCGCCGTCATTTCGGTCTGGACCGTCTCGAACAAGCCCTTCATCTGGTCGGCGCTCAGGTTCAGGGCCACGCCATAGCGCAGCTGCAAGGCCTGGAACTCCTTGCTCTCGGCCGGACTGGCGGAGCGTCCCAGCAGGCGCGAGACCTCCATCGAGAACGACGCCACCTGGCGCATCCACTCGCCGCGGTTGACCGCCACCTTCTGCGCCCCCGCTTGCAGCGGGCTGAGCGAGCGGACGATGACGTCCGGAATCTTCCACTCGGCCATCACCGCCTGCGACAGCGCGTCATAGCTCGCCCCCAGGATCATCTGCGAGGCCTGGCCCACGCTGTGGGTGCCGCCCTTGACCAGCGCGTTGATCTCGCGATAGCGGTCGTGCTCGTGCGAGGCCACCAGCAGCGGTCCCAGGTTCTTGAACAAGGCCCCGATCGAGGCTTCCTCGGCGCCCTGGTAAAAGCTGTGACGCGCCATTTCGCGCCCCACCAGGCTGGCGCACAGGGCCGCTTCGAGCTCGATGCGCACGCTGGTGGCGTGGGCGCTGTTCGACAAGGCGTCCACCAGCAGCATCGCCAGCGCGGTGGTGCGCACATTGTCGAAGCCGAGCAGCGAGATGGCGCGCGAAATCGTGGTGACGGTGGTGCCGGACTTGGTGCGGTAGGTCGGCGTGTTGGACAAACGCAGGATGCGCTGGGTCAGGGCCACGTCCGACAGCACGTAATAGGCCAGGTCGTGCGTGCCCTCGTCGTCGGACGAGGCCATCTCGACCACGCGCGCCACCGAGGCGCCCAGGGCGAACATGTCTTCGTCGCCGCAGACCTTGTGGATCAGGGAGGCGCGCACGCGGCGCGTGTCGCCGTCGGCGTAAGCGGGCAGAACCGGAGGAGGAGAAACGCTGGGCATGGGCAATCGGAGGAAGTGACGATCAGGCCGGCGCGCTGGCTTTCTTGCGCGCGCCTTTGTCGTATTTGGTCAGGATCTGCTGATGCAGGCCGGCCAGGGCCGGCAATTTGGGGTTGACCGGATCGAGCCGGCGCACATTGTCGATCAGCGCCAGCGCATTCTGGGCCAGCAGTTCGTCCCAGCCGAGGTTTTCCAGGCACTTGAGCACGGCGACGGCGGCGTTGAACACCACTTGCGGGTTGTCCGGCAGCTTGCCGACCGCCTCTAACATCAGCTCGACCGAGCCGCGGTAGTCGCCCTCGTTGGCCCTGGCCGCGCCGGCCGCCACCAGGTCGACCACGGCCTGGCGGCTCTCGTGCGCCACCGACAGCGCCAGGTCGGTGCGCCCGGCCTCTTCGAACACCGCCATCGCCTTGGCCATGACGGCGCCATTGGCGGCGTTGCGCATCACCTCGCTCATGACCTCGGCCGCGCCGGCTTCCATATTGTTTTGCAAACAGTTGCGCGCCAGCTCCATCTTGACCTCGGGCGAGAGCCCGCTGGTCAGGCGGCAGGCGCTCAGCGCGGCGGAGAGCGACTCTTCCAGCCGCACATCGTTGCCGGTGTACTCATGCACCATGGCCGACGAAATGGCGCTGCACACGGCCGTGTTCTTTTGCCCGCCCATCGACTTGTCGAGATCGCGGATCACGGCCGCCGCCTGCACCGGGTCGCCCCTCCTGACCAGGGTCTGCACCAGCTTGAGGTGGTCTTCCGGATCGCGGAAGGTCGAATACTTGGCCTTGCTCACCACTTGCTTGAGCACTTTCTCGGCGGTCTCGGTGTCGCCCGTTTCCAGCGCCACCTCGCCCAGTTTACGCAGACGGCGCACCGCATGCGGCGACACCGCCACCGCGTCGGAGAGGACCGCCTGCGACTTGTCCAGCTCACCAATGGCGGCGTGGGTGCGCGCCAGCCAGTCGTAGGCGTCGACAAATTTCTTGTTGCTCTCGACCAGCGACGTCAGGATCTCCCTGGCTTCGTCGAAGCGCTCGCGCAGGAACAGGGTCTTGGCCAGGCCGAGCCGGGCCCAGGCGATGGCCCTGGCATCGAACAGTTGCTGGTAGATCGGTTCGGCCAGCTCCGGCTCGCCCAGGAACAGGTGCAGCTCGGCGCGCAGGCGCAGGAAATCGACCGCGTAGCGCGGGTGCTGGCGCATGCCGTCGATGCAGGCGTCGATCGCGTCGCGCTGGTTGCCGGAATCCATCAGTTGATACACCGGCATGAACACATTGCGCTTCTCGAGCGCGCGCCCGATGCGCTCCAACAACAGGTCGGCCGTGAACGGTTTCAGGATGTAATCGGTGGGCGCCAGTTCGGCCGCGCTGACCACCTTGCTGTAATTGCCTTCGGCGGTGACCATGATGAACATGGTCGAGAGGGTCATCAGCTGATGGTGGCGCAAGTCTTCCAGCAACTGCTGGCCATCCTGGCCACCCTCCAGGTCGTATTCGCACAGCACCACGTCGAACGTTTTCAGGCCCAGGTGCTTGATGGCGGCGTTGGAACTGGCGGCATGGTCGATCCTGGTCAGGCCGCACAGGGTCAGCATGTTGTGGATGCTGGCGCGCATGCCCGCATGCGGCTCCACAATCAACGCTGTCAGTCCCTCGAGTTCGTTCATCTCTTGTTTTTCCGATCAGCTTGTGGCGGTCCATGGGTCCGCTAAGTAAGTCGGCACGCTGGGTCTCAGTATATTACGGCAGAGGAAGGAAATAGTTGAATTCCGCCTTACAGAACGGCGAAACCGCAGCAGGAATACGACACCGTCCCCCGCCACGGGTGCGAATCAATCGTCCTCGACGTCGACCAGCATCGGCGGGGCGCTCTCGATGATCGACAGCAGGGCGGCCACCACCTCGGGGTCGAACTGGGTCCCGCTGCGCTCGCCGATGTAGCTGACCACGTCCGGATACGGCCACGGTTCCTTGTACGGGCGCCGGTGCAGCAGCGCGTCGAACACGTCGACCACGGCCACGATGCGCGCCGCCAGCGGAATGGCGCGTCCGGCCAGGCCCTCGGGATAGCCGCCGCCGTCGAAATGCTCGTGGTGGGCGCCGGCGATCTGGGCGCCGTAGGTCAGGTAGCTGACCCCATCGACCATGCTGGCGGCGCGCTCCAGGATCGAACGGCCGATCTGGGCATGGGTCTGCATCACGCGCCGTTCCTCGGGCGTGTGGGCGGCCGGCTTGAGCAGCACCTGGTCGGGCGTGGACACCTTGCCCACGTCATGCAAAATGCTGGCCAGGCCGATCATTTCGAGCAATTGCGGGGTCAGGCCCGGATCGTCCACGCCGCGCTGCTTCATGCGCTGCGCGATGCGCGACGACAAGTCCTGCACCCGGCGCACATGGCCGCCGGTGCCATGGTCGCGGAATTCGGCCAGGTCGGCCAGCGCCACCACGGTCGCTTCCTGGGCGCGCCGCAGTTGGCCGAACATGTACAGGTTGTCGAAGGCGGCGGCGATGCGCTGGCAAAACACTTCCAGCAAGTCGCGCTGGATCGGCGCCAGCGGCCACGGCGGCGTGACCGAGATGCACAGCTGGCGTTCTTCCTGGGTATGGATGTAGAGCACGTTGGCCGGATGCTCGAACTGGCTCTGCTTTTCGCGGAAGGCCTTGGCAATCGCCGGCATCAGGGGATGGTCGGGCGGCAGCGCCTCGCTGTCGGCCAGCGCCGTGTAGTGGCCGGTGGCGGCCACCACGGTCGGCCCGCCGGTGACGGCCGACATCACGCACAGCACGCCGTCGGCGCCGACGTCGAGGATCGCGCTGACCTGGTTCAGCACGCCCGAGGCGAATTCGCGCAGGGAATGGATCTGGTACAGGTTGGTGGCGCCGGCCAGGATCTTGCCCAGGCCGATGCGGCTGCGTTCGAGCATCATCAGGCTCTCGTAGGCGCGCAGGGCAGAGATGACGGTCGTAAACAGTTTCTGCGTGGTCAGCTCGGTCTTGGCCTTGTAGTCGTTGATATCGTATTCGATGATCACGCGCTGCTCGGGCGCCTGGCCCGGCTGGCCGGTGCGCAGCACCACGCGCACGAGCTGGTTGTTGAGTTCTTCGCGGATGCGGCGCGCCAGGATCAGGCCGGCGTCATCGGTTTCCATGACCACGTCGAGCAGGACCAGGGCGATGTCGGGCGTGTCGCGCAGGATGCGGAAACCCTCGGCCCCGCTGTAGGCGGAAAACAGTTCGAGTTCGCGCCCTTTGAAGGCCACGTTGCGCAGCGCCAGCCGGGTGACCGCGTGCACATCGACATCATCGTCGACGATCAGCACGCGCCACAGGCGCTGGTCGATCGGGGCGCTGCTGGCGGCGCCGCCGGACTCGTCGTCTTCGTCGAGCAGCCAGTTATCGTCCGAGGCGTCCGAGGCGTCCGATGTATCTGAGGGGTCGGTCATACAGGCTCCAGACAAACTTCATGAGGGGCCCCGTGCGCGGGGCGTCGTGCGCGATGCGAAACAACACAGCTAGTTTTTGCCCGGCCTTAACTATCAGTAAACAGTGCGACTGTGACATCTGCACTATCGGTTTTTTACCAATCAAATTATAAACAATGTTTTGTCCAAGTCGAGCACGACCGCATTCATATTTTGCGAGCTGGCAACAGCACCGCTCGTCATTTGGCGCCGCATCTGCTACTCTTGGAAAGCACAGGCGTCCGCCGGGGCCGCCGCTTTGACAAGGATCACTTATGCAAGTTCCTTCTTCGACTGTAGCCGGTGGCGGGCCATCCGGCAAGGACATCGCGGGCCACGAGTTTTTGGCGTTCACGCTCGGCTCGGAAGAATACGGGATCGACATCCTCAAGGTACAGGAAATCCGCGGCTATGAGGCGGTAACGCGGATCGCCAACGCGCCGGAGTTCATCAAGGGCGTGATCAACCTGCGCGGCATCATCATTCCCGTGGTCGACATGCGCATCAAGTTCAACCTGGGCACGCCGGTATACGACCAGTTCACCGTGGTCATCATCCTCAACATCGCCGGGCGCGTGATGGGCATGGTGGTCGACAGCGTCAGCGACGTGACCACCCTCACCCCCGAGCAAGTCAAGCCGGCGCCGGAAATGGGCACCGCGTTCGGCTCGGATTACCTGATCGGGCTGGGCACGATCGACCAGCGCATGCTGATTCTGGTCGATATCGACAAGCTGATGTCGTCCGCCGACATGGGGCTGATCGAGTCGCTGGCGAGCTGATCCGCCGGCGGCCGCGCGCTCAGCCGAAAAAGAATTCCATGAAGCCCGCTTCGCACTCCGCGCCGAGCACGCGGCGGGCGATGGCGCGCATATCGTCGAGAAAGGCGGGCAGCGGGGTGCAATCCTCGTCGCGCACCTCGTAGTCATAGGTGTGCGCCTCGACCAGCATCGCCTCGGCCATAGCCTGGAAGAAGCTGGCCAGGTCATTGGCGATTTTGCAGGTGCAGGAACCAATGTGGCCGTGGACAACGCCGCCCGGCGTGCCGCCGTCGACCGAGACCGCATCGCCATGGCGATAGGCAATGACGATCCGGTCGTGGTTCCAAGTGGGGTCGATCACCTCGCGGCCGCTTTTGTCGCGCATCCATCCCCACTCATGCTGGATCGTCTCCAGGTCATCGAGGTTAATCAGGTCCAGGATGAGTATCCCTGCGACCATCGGCCTGCCCCCCAGCAACATGCGCGCGTAATACTCCCTCACGATGGGCCCAAGCGGAATCGGTTCGACGATGGCCTCGGGCGCGTGGTAGCGAACGGTGCCGGCATTGTCCGGACCGGCGGCGAAGGCTGCGGCAAAGTGATGTAATGCGGTGTCGAGTGTCATACGCAGTCGGTGCTTAACCGAAAAAGAACGCCATGAAGCCCGCTTCGCCATCAGGGCCGAGCACGCGCCTTGCGATCGCACTTATCTCATCGAGAAAGACCGGCAGCGGGTTGTCATCGTCGTCGTACACCTCGTAGTCATACGTTTCAACCTCCACCAGCATTGCCTCGGCCATGGCCTGCAAAAAGCCGGCCAGGTCGTCGGCGATCTTGAAGTGATGCGAACCAATGGCCCCAAAGACCGTACCGCCGGCGCTGCTGTCGTCGACGATGATGGCGTCGCCATGATGGTCCGCGATGACAACCCAATCCCGGTTCCAGCGCGGGTTTTCCGTCACCGAACCGTCTTTGGCGCCGATCCAGCGCCACCCGTGCTGGGCGCTGTCGATCCTGTCGAGCGCAAACAGATGCAAGAGAAGCGCACCGGATACCTGCGCCTTGTCTCCGATCGCCAGTTTGGCGTAGTACTGCGTCAGGACCGCGCCAAGGGGAATCGGTGCAGCGACCGGCTGGGGCGCCCGGTGCTGAACGGTTCCGAAATTATCAGGGCCCGCTGCGAAAGCGCTGGCAAAGTTCTTCAATGCGGTATCGAGTTTCATGCACATTTCCCATCAGCGTGTCGCAGCCGGACACAAGCCGCACATCCTACCTTGCCGGGCTGGCGGCCGGTGCGATGGCGGACGTGATACGATTTCTTTTCAGCCAATTTTTAAAAGACACCATGACATTTCCAGTGCGCGCCCTTTGCGTGGGCCTCCTCGCCGCCATCGCCACGATCAATCCGGCAGCGGCAGCGGCGGCCGACGACTGCAAGGACCCGATGTCGCAATACGACATGAACAGGTGTTCCGCCAAGGATGCCGGACGCGAAGATGCGCTCCTGAACAAGAACTACAAGGAACTGACGGGCAAGGTGGACGCGCAGGAAAAAGCCCAGATCAAGGCCGTGCAACTGGCCTGGATCAAATTTCGCGACCTGCAATGCAATTACGAGGCGGACAGGTATGAAGGCGGCAGCATGCAGCCGCTGGTCCACTCGTCGTGTTTGTACGCGCTGACCAAGCAGCGCAATAAGGAGCTCGCCGAGATGATCAGGGAAGTGTCGCACTAAGATCCTTCGTCGACGCCGGCCAGGGCTGCGCTAATGCCACAGAACCCGAAACGCCACTACCCCACGGAATGACGCCGTGTCAGTGGCACGACTTTTCCCATGCGACGGTCAATCGGTTGATCGGAAGCGGGAACGTGGCTTTCCCTGGCGAGCCAGCTGTTGGACGATTCAAGGTTCCCGTCATGGCGTACTGCCCGAAGATATTGCAGTTCTTCAAATGGCACCACCATTTGCAGCCAGCGGCTACCGGACTCAATGTGCCCTTGGGATCCTCCCTCGGTCCAGCGAATCGACTGAAGCGACGGTTCATTCATGATCGACCATTGAACCCCGCGCAACGGCCGGGTGGAGTAGATTTTCAGGATCGTCGACTTGGCGGCATCGTCGATGAACCTGTTGTTGTAGCTACCGGACAGATACACGACCATGCGCTGAAAATAGGAAAGCTTGCTGCGCGCTCCAAACGTGACGGTCTCGGCCCCCCACTGCGGCAGCGTCCCGTTCATTTTAGCCAGATAGAATCCGCGCCCGATTTGTCCCATCGGCGGCAGAAAGCGCGCCTGCACCCCTTCAGTGAGGATGCTGCGCGCCGATTTTTCGTTTGTTCCGTGATAACCCAAGAATTCCAAAATGTTCTCCTTTATAGCGATTCGCATACCGCGTTGCCAGAATGTTGCTTTCTTGCACCGACGAAATCAATGCAACGTTGATGAAAGTTCATTCGCCCAAGCCGCGATGATACCCGGATTTAACATTCCAGTCGCATCGTAGCGGGATGGTCAAACGGTCGGCGGCCCAACCCGGCTACGCCCAATCCCTGGCAATCAAGCAAGCTGCAGGACTTGCCGCAACCCCAGCAGCGCCACGTCGTCGCGCGCGCCCGTGAACGGCGCCACAGCCAGGTGGCAGCGCGGCTGCCTGCAAATCTTCTCGGGACTGTCATCGATGATGGTCATGCGCTCGAGCGGGTAGCCGAACTTCTGCGCCTTGCGCAAATCCTTGATGTACACGTAGCTGTTGCTGCGCACATCGACACGCTGTACGCATTGTTGCGCCGACCAGGCGAAGCGCAGCGGCACGCCGGCGAACAAGCGTTCCACCACCGCCGCCACATACGCCGCGCTCGACGACGACCACACCGCCAGGTCGAAGCGCGCGGCGGCCAACTCGATCAGTTCACGCGCAAACGGGCGCTAGTACACCAAATACGGCGCCACCTCGAAGTCGCAGGGATGGGCGAGCGCAAACTCGCTGGCGTGCACCAGCGTTTCGTCGAGGTCGAATATCAGCAGGCGGCGCGGTTCAGGTTGCATGCGGATCGAAGTAGGCGGCCCAGGTGATGGCGCAAGGCTGCATCCTGGCGCTGGCGCCGAACAGCGCCTGGGCCGCGTCCATGTCGCGGTCCCAGTGTTCCAGGCGCTGCCAGGCCTGCTCGACCAGTTGGCGCGCTTCGGTGATCTGTTGCACGGCCGTGCGCTGTGAGTCAGCGCACCCGCGCCAGGTTTTCCAGCTCGGTCGCGCGCGCCGCGCGGGCGCTCATTGAACACTCCTCGGCCAACAGGACCGCCGCCGTGCCGCCGTCGGGATCGTGATAGAACACGCAGTTCGCCTCGGCGTATTTCAGCCACAGCCGCTGGGCGTCCTGCAGCTGCTGCTTGCGCTCGCCCTGCAGGCGCGCCATCAGCGCGCGATACGCGACATTGAGGCGCTTGTCCTCGGTGTCGTACTGCACGGCGATGCATTCCATGATCGCCGGGTTGCTGACCGCCTTGTCCATGCAGCGCTGATACTGCTTGCTGCGCGTACCGTCCTGTGCGGCGGCGGGCATGGCGCCGGCGGCCAGCGCCAGCAAAAAAATCGTTCGCATTACGGTCATGAGGACATCCAGGCAAGTCCGGGCGTACCCGGAATGAAAAAAATCCGGCTTAACCCGGTTCTGAAGAACGTGCCGCCGCCTGCTTGCGCCGCCCCACGCATTCGGCCTGGCTGCCGCCCACGTCCACATTCTGGTAGCGCACCTCGTACTTGCCCGCCGCCAGGCGGTCAACCAGGAAGGTGTCGCGCGCCAGCACGTAGACATGGCGCACGTTCGAGCGCCGGTCCAGGTCGAAAATCTTGACCAGCACCGGCGAGCCGTTGCGCGTGTTGTCGATGCTGATCTGGGTTTCCGGCCCCTGGTTACCGATCGGAAAGCCATCCACATAGCCCGACTGCACCGGCCACGGCTCGCCGTTGGGCGCGATCAGGGAATGCAGTTCGGTCTCGCAGTCGGCCACCCGCGCCGGCACCACCAGTTCGGTCACGCCGAGCGCCCGCACATCGGGCGCACGGGTGCCGGCGTCGGCCACATGCGGCTTGGCCACGGCCCAGCTGTCGGCGCGCGCGTCGGGCGGCGCCTCGCTGCGCGCCGGGGCTGGGGTCGACGCCGCGCTGCGCTGCGTGCCCAGGGCCGACGCCAGCGCCACCGGCACCACCCGGTCCTGGCTCAGGAAAAACGCGCCGGCCGCGCAGCCGAGGCCGAAACACAGCATCAGCCCGAACCACCAGCGCGGGTCGCGCACGGCCCGGTATGGCTTGAGCACCTCGACCGGCGCCCCGTCCCACCCGGACGCGGCCTCGGCGCGCGACTTCTCGCGCCCTTCCTCGCGGGTGCTTTCGAGCCATTCGATTTCCCATTCCTCGGCCGCGATCCATTCGTCGTGTTCCTTGCGCCGCACCGGGTCCGACAAGGTGCCGTAGGCGCTGTTGAGGATCGCCATGATGCGCGCGGCCTTGTCGTCGCCGGGGTTCTTGTCGGGATGGTACTTCTGGCTCAAGGCCTTGTAGGCGGCACGAATGACTTCCTGCGGCGCCAGGCGCGCCACCTTCAGGTTGTCATAATGTGTGTGGATCTTGGCCATTGTTGTCAGGTTGGGGAAGCGCGCGGTCGTCCATGATAGCCGATGTGGTCACGCCGGCAAGCCCGCCCGGCGTAACTGGAAGTGCGTATTGTAGCCGCACTGCAAGTTGCCAGATATTCTACAGTCGATGGCTGCGGTCGGCCCGCGCCAGCGCGTCCGGCAGGGCCACGCCGCTGCCGACCACCAGCACCTTGAACAATTCGCCCATTTCGGAGGGCGAGACCAGCTTTTGCAGGGCAATCGACTGCGGCAGGTAGCGCAGCAGGTCGGACGGGTCGTGCCGCGCCAGCAGCAGTTCGCCAATGCCGGCGCCGAGCAAGAACGAAGCCTGGTTCATGTAGGCCAGCACATCGAGCCCGCCATCCTGCGCCGCCAGCGCCATGGCGGTAAAGTCGACGTGGGCGGTGATGTCCTGCAAACCGGGCAGGTAGAACGGCTCCGGGTGGGCATGGTGGCGGTAGTGGCACATCAAGGTGCCGGCCATGCGCTGGTCCAGATAGTATTCGTGCGCCGGAAAACCGTAATCAAGCAGAATGGCGGCGCCCTTGCCCTTGCCGAACATGCGCGCCAGCGACCCCATGAAGCCGCAGGCGATGGGGTGCACTTCGGTCAGGTAGCCCGGCGGCAGCTCGCCAGCGTCCGCAATCTGGCGCGCGATGTGGGCGGCCAGCCCGGCATCGGGCACGCGCGCCAGATACGCGAATTCACCCGCCTCCACCGTCACCATCATTTCGCGCCAGCCGTCGGCATCCTTGCGCACCAGCGCCACCGGCATGGCGTCGAGCACTTCGTTGGCCAGCACCACGCCCTCGAACGACACCGGAAAGTCATCGAGCCAGCGCACCTGCGGGAAGTCCTTTAAGGCTTCCTGCTGGCGCGCGCGCAGTTCGCCCGACAGTTCCATGATGGCGTAGCTCTCGACCGCCACGCCGTCGGCCGCCAGCGCGGTCAGCACGTCGCGCGCCAGCTTGCCGGTGCCGGCGCCAAACTCCAGGATCGCCGGCGCGCTCTGCGCCATGATCGGCGCGACCACGCGCGCCAGCGCGGCCCCGAACAGGGGACTGATTTCGGGCGCGGTCACAAAGTCGCCGGCCGCGCCAAGCTTGGAGGCGCCCCCGGTGTAGTAGCCCAGGCCGGGCGCGTACAGGGCCAGCTCCATGAAGCGGGTGAAGGAAATCGCGCCGTCGTGCTGTGCGATCTCAACGGCGATCAGGTTTTGCAGGGCGTGGGACGCGGCCAGCGCGTCGCTATCGGGAGCAGGTAAGGTCATGCGGGCATTGTAGCGACAAGCGCAGGGATGAACAATTATGTCAGTCGGCGTCCACCGAGGTGGACCCGTTGGGCAGCACCAGGGTGGCGCAAAAGCCGCCGCCTTCGGCGTTTTGCAGCAGCAGCTGGCCGCCGTGGGCCTGGGCGATGCCGCGCGCGATGCCCAGTCCCAGCCCCATGCCGCTGCTGTTTTGCTTGCGCCCGTGCTCAAGCCGCACATACGGTTCGAACAACTGGGCCAGCGCGTCTTCCGGCACGCCGGGGCCGTGGTCGCGCACCGCGATGCGGATGCTCGAGCCGACCGCGCGCACCGCGATCTGGGCCCGCTCGCCGTAATGCAGCGCGTTTTCCAGCAGGTTGCCGATGGCGCGCTTGAGCGCGAGCGGCTTGGCCGTCACCGACAGCCCGACCGGTTCGAACGAGACTTCGTGCCCGGCCAGCTGGGCGCCGCGCACCATGCGCGCCAAAAAGCTGTCGAGCCGGATTTCGGTCGGGGTTTCGTGGATGTCGCTGTCTTTCACGCATTGCAGCGCGCCCTTGACCATCATTTCCAGTTCGTCGATATCTTCGTGGAATTCGGCGCGCAGGGTGGCGTCGTCGAGCAGCTCGGCGCGCAGTTTCAGGCGCATGATGGGCGTGCGCAGGTCGTGCGAGATGGAGACGAACAGGCGCTCGCGGTCGTCGATGTAGCGCCCGATGCGCTCGCGCATGGCCCCGAACGCGCGCGCGGTATTGACGAATTCGCGGCTGCCGGTTTCCGGCAGGGCCGGCATGCGCTCGCCGTTGCCAAACGCAGTCGCCGCCTCCGACAGGGCCGCGAGCGGGCGCGTGGTCCAGCGCACCACGGGAATCGACAGCATCACCACCGCCAGCAAGGACAGCGCGTGCAGCAGCAGATGGTCGCGCGTAAAGAGTTTACCGCTGTCGAGAAAATACGGACTAGGCATCAGGGTGGCCAGGTACAGCCAGTGGCCCGGTTCCATTTCGACCTGCATCAGCAGCACCGGGGCCGGCTTGGCCAGCATGATCTGGCGCACCCGGTTTTCGGGCAGGGCCGACAGGCGCGTGCCGTCGTCGCCCACCACCAGCTGTTCGGGCCACACGAACGCCACGCGCACGTTGGCGTGGTTGGGCAGGTCGGCGTGCAGGGTCGATTGCACGGTGGCGATCGCAATGTCGGCCAGCGGCTGCGGCCCGATGCTTTCGGCCGCCACCGGCTTGCGGTTCAGGTTCACGAAAAAACGCGTCCCGCCCATTTCGCCGAACTGCTGGATGATCAAGGGCCGGTAGTTGGGCGGCAGGCTGACGAAAAAGCGCACCGCGCTGGCGGCGCTGTGGCCGAGCTGCTGGGCGGCGTTAGCCACTTCGACCTGCGACTCGGCGCGGCGCTGGCTGGCCCAGATGTAGTTGCCGGCCAGCTGGGTCAGCATGACGCCGGCCACCATCAGCAGGGTCAAGCGTCCGAGCAGCGATTGCGGCAGGCAGCGCGCCCAGCCGCCGGGGCGCTTATTCATGGCTGCTCGACACGCTCGCGGCAAACACGTAGCCGGCCCCGCGCACGGTCTTGATCAGCCAGGGTTGCTTGCCGCAATCGTTGAAGCGCAGGCGCAGGCGGCTGATCTGGACATCGAGAAAGCGGTCGAACGGCCCGGCGTCGCGCCCGCGCGTGGCTTCGCACAGCACGCTGCGGTCGAGGATTTCGCCGGCATGGTCGATGAAATACTTGAGCAGCTGAAAGTCCAGCCCCGACAACACCACCGGCGTACCGTTGTGGTCCACCGCGCTGCGCTCGACCACGTCGATGGTGAAGCCGCCGAAACGGTGATAGCGCGGCGGCGCGGCCGCTTCCATGCCGGTGCGGCGGTGGATCGCCTTGATGCGCGCCAGCAATTCGCGCGGACTATGCGGCTTGGAAATATAGTCATCGGCCCCGAGTTCCAGCCCGACCACGCGGTCGGCTTCGTCGGAACTGGCGGTGAGCATGATGATCGGCACGTTCGAGCGCCGCCGCACCGCCTGGCACAGGGCGAAGCCGTCGGTGTCGGGCAGCATGACGTCGAGGATCACCAGCGACAGGGTGTCCACGCTGCGGTTAAATTCGGTGAAGAAGGACGCGCCGTTGTGGGCCAGGGTGACCGAGTACTGGTTCTTTTCCAGGTAGGTTTTGAGCAGCGTCCTGATCTTCTGGTCATCGTCCACGATAAGGATGTTTCGCATGGTGTAAGTCGGTTACCTGTCTTGCGGGCGGCGGCCGATCACGCCCAAACGGCGCTGGGTGTCGGCAACGGCGACCCTTTCGTTAAGAAAAAAGCGGTGCAGCTCGGCCACCATGGCGTCGCGTGCGGTTTCGTCGGTGGCCATGCGGTGCGCCATGCTCGGCGCGTGCACCGCCGCCGAGCTGGCGAACAGGGTCCATGATGCGCGAGCGCAGCCATCCATGGCGCCCAGGTCGGGGGCGCGCAGCACCGGCACCGAGCCCTTGACACGGCTGTAATCGCGCTGCACGGCCGCTTGCATGACCATCGCCGCCAGGGTTTCCTGGGCGCCACGCTGGGCCGGGTGCGCGGCCAGCATGCTCAGCGTGTCGACGGTGTACAGGTGAAAGGCGGCGGTGCCCGGCACGGCGCCGCAGCCGAAATCGCGCTCGCTGTTCAAGCCCAGCGCGTTCAGTTCGCCCTTGGCCCAGTCGCCCATGACCAGCATGGCGGCGCTGCCTTCAGCGAGCTTGCGCGCTTCTTCGGCCCAGGTCAACTCGCGCACGGGCGAACCCATCCATCTTTTAAGGGCGCGCAGGCGGGCCAGCGCCCGGCCCAGGCGCGGATCGGTGAACGCGGCCGGCTCGCGCTGCTGGAACAACTGGCGGAAATACACCGCTCCGCCCTCGGCCAGCACCAGCGTTTCGAACAGGGTGGCGACCTGCCACGGTTCGCTGCTTTGCGCCAGCGGCGTGACCCCGGCGCGCTGCAAGACCTCGGCGGCGCGCTCGAACTCGGGCCAGGTCGACGGCGCGGCCAGCCCGTGGCGGGCGAACAGGGCGCGGTTGTGAAACAGGATGTTAATACGGTGGATGCCGAGCGGGGCCGCCACCACATGCTGGCCTGGCCGGATCAGGGCCGCAACACCGGGCAACAACTGGCGATCCCAGTTGCCGCGCGCGGCCACCTGATCGAGGTCGGTCAGCAACCCGAGGCGGGCCCAGTCGCGCACCACGATGCCGTTGAGCTGGGCGACTTCGGGCGCATCCTTGGCCAGCACCCGGCTGCGCAGCACGATCCCGGCCCCGATGCCCGAGCCGCCCGGCACCATCGTGTCGCGCCATGCGACGCCTTGCTGGCCCAGGCGCTCGGCCAGCAGGTCGACCGCGCGCCGCTCGCTGGCGGACTGCCACCAGTGCAGTACTTGCAGGGAATCAGCTGGCGCGGCGCCCGATGGCGTGGCGGCCGCGGGAGCGGTTTTGGGCGCGGCTGCCGTCAGCAAGGGCATGGCCAGCGCCAACAGCGCCATCAGGCGCTTGCCGCGCCCCTCCTTGCGGGCGCTTCTCTGCTGGGGGACGTTGTCGGTTGTCGCTTGCGCCTCTATCACGCTCTCCTGTTTGCGGAACAGTGTATAACGAAAATTCCACACGCAAAATGTAATTTTACTACAGCACTATGCAAAGTTAGTTTGCGAACTGTTTCGTTTTGTTGCAGGCCGGGTCATCCGTTTCCACCCCGCGATGGCACTCGTCCGCACAGTGAAAACCGGCGCTGCGCGGGCGCCGGCATTTGTAAAGTTATGTTGCAAGCTCAGCCGGCCAAAATAAAGTTTTATCATACAAATCAGTGACTTGTAATATTACTCATATCCATATGCGACAAGTGGCCTAAGCGGGGGACACGATGCTACTGTCGCCAACGTTGTCGATGGAACACGCTGAAAGTGGCAATGATCGCGACATAACAGTGCCACAAGCGTGCTGACCAAAGTAGCGCCACCTCGCCACGCTACTTTACATACTAATAAGGAGACTAAATGAAACGTATTACCAAAAGTACATTAGCCACTGCCTTGCTGCTCGCGTTCGCCAGCAGTGGCGCCATTGCGGGCGACCATGAGACCGAGGGATTCCATGGTTACCTGCGCGCAGGCGTCGGCTCGGCCACCAACGGCGGCTCGCAAAGCTGCTACGGCCTGGGCGGCATCAGCATGTCTTATCGCCTCGGCAACGAGTGCGACAGCTTCACGGAATTCGGCTACACCCACGCGCTGGCCAAGGCCAGCAACGGCGCCACCTTTGTCGGCACCTTCTGGGTCGATGCTTACAAGAACAGCTCGGACTTCGGCGACGCCAAACTGGCCGTCTCGAAAGCCTACGTGGAAGCGAAAAACCTGCCGTTCATGAACGGCGGCATTATCTGGGCCGGTAAGCGTCACTACTACCGTCCTGACATCCACATGCTGGACATGCAGTACATCAACATGAACGGTACCGGCGGCGGCGTCGATGGCTACCCTATGGGCCCGGGCAAGATCAGCTACGCCGTGTTCAAGGATAACGACGACAACGTCTACTCCACCGATCCGCTGACCGGCGTGCGCACCCTGCGCAGCACCAATTCGGCGCTGCGCCAGAACATCGTCTACGAAGGCTTGCCGGTCAACCAGGACGGCACCCTCGACATCGCGGTCAGCCTGATCCACGCCCAGGGCGACGACAACATCGCCCAGAAGACCCATAACGGCTACCAGGTTTCGCTGTTCCACCGCCAGGCCAAGCTCTTCGGCGGCGGCAACACCTTCGGCGTACAGTACGGCGTCGGCCCCGGCACCGGCATCGGCGGTCCTTGCTGCGCGCGCATGGGTCCTTCCGGCAGCACCCTGCTCGATTCGGACGTGACGCGCGTGCGCGTGTTCAACGATATCGTGGTGCAGCCAACCCGCGACTTCAGCATGGAATTCGTGGCCCTGTACCAGCGCGACAAGTCGCCTGTCACCGGTAGCAACACCTGGACCACCGTCGGCGCGCGCCCTGTGTACGCCCTGGCAGAAAACTTCAAGATGCAAGCGGAACTGGGCGTGACCCGCCTGAAAAGCGATATGAACCCGTCGGCCCAGCGCCTGACCAAACTGACCATCGCCCCGACCATCACCCTGGGCCGCGATTACTACGCGCGTCCCGAGCTGCGCGCCTTTGTCAGCTACGGCAAATGGAACGACGCCGCCACCGGCGCCGTGAACGCCTTCAACAATGGCGGCCCGGTATATGGCGACCGCACCAGCGGCACCTCGTACGGCATCCACCTCGAAGCCTGGTGGTAACACCAGCAGTCAACTAGCAAGCGTGCGCGGTGAACCCCGCGCACCTTGCTGATCAATCACACTCGCAGTCAAACCAAAAAATCGTTGGAGACGAACCAGATGAAAATCAAACAAATCAAATTCTTCCTGGCCGCAGCCGGCCTGGTTACCTTAGCTGGCGTCGCGCAAGCGGCACCGCAAGTCGAAGTGCTGCACTACTGGACCTCCGGTGGCGAAGCCAAATCGATCGCCGAACTGAAGAAAATGATGGAAGCCAAGGGCGTCGTCTGGAAAGACTTCGCTGTCGCCGGCGGCGCTGGCGAAAACGCCACCACCGCCCTGAAAGCGCGCGTCATCGCCAACAGCCCGCCGACCGCCGCCCAGATCAAGGGCCCGGCCATCCAGGAATGGGGCAATGAAGGCGTGCTGGCCAATATCGACAGCGCCGCCACCGCCGGCAAATGGGACAGCCTGCTGCCACCGGTCATCTCCAACGTGATGAAATACAAAGGCCACTACGTCGCCGCACCGGTCAACGTGCACCGCGTCAACTGGCTGTGGATCAACCCGGCGGTCCTGGCCAAGGCCGGCGCCAAAACGCCGACCAACTTCGACGAATTCTTCGCCGCGGCCGACAAGATCAAGAAAGCCGGCCTGGTGGCGATCGCCCACGGCGGCCAGCCATGGCAGGACACGACCATCTTTGAAACGGTGGTGCTGGGCGTCGGCGGCGCCGACTTCTACAACAAGTCGCTGGTCAAGCTCGATGCGGCCAGCCTGACCGGCCCGACCATGATCAAATCCTTCGAAACCCTGGCCAGGATCAAGACCTACATCGACAAGGATGCCGCCGGCCGCGACTGGAACCTGGCGACCGCCATGGTCATCAACGGCAAGGCCGGCATGCAGTTCATGGGCGACTGGGCCAAGGGCGAATTCACCGCCGCCGGCAAGGTAGCGGGCAAGGACTTCCTGTGCGTGGCCGCACCGGGCACCGAGAAAGCCTTCACCTTCAACATCGATTCGCTGGCCATGTTCACGGTCAAGAATCCGGAAGAGCAGAAAGCCCAGCTGACCCTCGCGTCGGCCGTGATGAGCCCGGAATTCCAGGAAGTCTTCAACCTGAACAAGGGTTCGATCCCGGCGCGCGCCAACATCGCCCGCACCAAGTTCGACAGCTGCGCCACCAAGTCGATGGATGACATGGCCACCAGCAACAAGGGCAACGCCCTGCTGCCAAGCCTGGCCCACGGCATGGCACTCGACTCGGCCAAGGCCGGCGCGATCCAGGACGTGGTTGCCAAGTTCATGAACTCGGCCATGACCCCGCAGGCAGCGGTGCAGGCACTGGCCAAAGCGGCAAAAACGCAATAAGCTTCCCGTAGCACCTCCGCGCGGCCCATGGCCGCGCGCGTACCTGCCAGGCCGGCGCGCTTCATGGCGCCGGCCCGCATCCGCCTTTTGGAGATCTAAATGTCCGCTTCCTCCCTGACTTCCAGTCCGGGGCCGCAGGCGCGCACGCGCGCCCCCGCGGTTCCCTCGCGCTGGGCCGCCCGCATCGACGCCTGGATGGCGCGCCTGATGCTCGCGCCCACCATCCTGATGTCGCTCGTCTTCGTGTACGGCTTCATCGTGCTCACCGCATTCCTGTCGCTGACCGAATCGCGCATGATGCCGCGCTTCGAGTACGCCGGCTTCGGCCAGTACACCGCCCTGTTCGGGCTGGACCGCTGGTGGACGGCGGCGGCCAACCTGGGCATCTTCGGCGGCCTGTTCATCCTGTTATGCCTGGCGATCGGCCTGTCCATCGCCATCTTGCTCGACCAGCGCATCCGCGCCGAAGGCGCCCTGCGCGCCATCTACCTGTATCCGATGGCGCTCTCGTTCATCGTCACCGGCGCGGCCTGGAAATGGATTCTCAATCCCGGCCTCGGGCTGGAAAAAATGCTGCACGACTGGGGTTTCGTCAACGCCCGCCTGGACTGGCTGGTGGACTCCGAAATGTCGATCTACACGGTCGTCATTGCCGGGGTGTGGCAGTCGTCGGGTTTTGTGATGGCGCTGTTCCTGGCCGGCCTGCGCGGCGTCGATGACGCCATCATCAAGGCCGCCATGGTCGATGGCGCCAGCCTGCCGACGATCTACCTGCGCATCGTCATCCCGGCGCTGCGCCCGGTGTTCTTCAGCGTGCTGCTGGTGCTCTCGCACATCGCCATCAAGAGTTTCGATCTGGTGATGGCGCTGACCGCGGGCGGACCGGGCACCTCGTCCGACGTGCCGGCCATTTTCATGTACCAGTTCTCGTTCACGCGCGGCCAGCTGGGCCTGGGCGCGGCGTCGGCCATGATGATGCTGGCCACCGTGCTGGCGGTACTGGTGCCCCTGATGTACCTCGAAACCAAAGGAGCCCGCCATGGTCGCTGAACAACCCCGCCTCACCCCCGGGCGGATTTTCATCTACGTGCTGCTCACGCTGGTGGCGCTGTACTACCTGGCGCCCCTGTACGTGATGCTGACCACGTCCTTCAAGTCGCTCGAACAGATCCGCACCGGCACCATCCTCGACCTGCCGATGGCCCCGACCACCGAAGCCTGGGGCCGCGCCTGGAGCGGCGCCTGCACCGGCGTGCGCTGCGAAGGCCTGGCGCCCTACTTCTGGAATTCGGTCAGCATGACCATTCCGGCGGTGCTCATTTCGAGCCTGATCGGATCGATCAACGGCTACGTGCTGGCGCACTGGCGCTTCCGTGGTTCGAACGTGGTGTTTACCGCCCTCATGGTCGGCTGCTTCATTCCGTTCCAGGTCGTGATTCTGCCGATGGCGCGCCTGCTCGGCATGGTCGGGCTGGCCAATACCACCACCGGTTTGATCCTCGTGCACATCATCTACGGGGTGGCGTTTACCACGCTGTTCTTCCGTAACTACTACGTCACGGTGCCGGAAGAACTGGTCAACGCCGCCCGCATCGACGGCGCCGGCTTCTTTACCATCTACCGCCGCGTGATCTTCCCGCTGTCGCTGCCGATTTTCATGGTCTGCTTCATCTGGCAGTTCACCCAGATCTGGAACGACTTCCTGTTCGGCGTGGTGTTCGGCGGCGCCGATGCGCAGCCGGTCACGGTGGCACTGAATAACCTGGTCAACACATCGACCGGGGTGACCGAATACAACGTCAACATGGCCGCGGCCATCATCGCCGCTTTGCCGACCCTGGGGCTGTACCTGGTGGCCGGTAAATACTTCGTGCGCGGGCTGACCGCCGGCGCGGTCAAGGGCTGATTTCAACTCATTCAAGGCAGGAGAAACACAACGATGGCCAGTTTATCGATCCGCAATGTGCGCAAGGTGTACCCGAACGGCGCTGAAATTTTAAAAGGCATCAACCTCGAAATCGAGGATGGCCAGTTCCTGATCCTGGTCGGCGGTTCCGGCTGCGGCAAGTCGACCTTGCTCAACATGATCGCCGGCCTGGAGACGGTATCGGAAGGCGAAATCCTGATCGGCGACCGGGTGGTCAATGACGTGCCGCCCAAGTCGCGCGACATCGCCATGGTGTTCCAGTCGTACGCGCTGTACCCGACCATGACGGTGCGCGAAAACATCTCGTTTGGCCTGGGCATCCGCAAGGTGCCGAAGGCGGAACAGGAAAAGATCGTGGCGCGCGTGGCTGAAACGCTGCAGATGACCCACCTGCTCGACCGCAAGCCGGCCCTGCTGTCGGGCGGCCAGCGCCAGCGCGTGGCCATGGGCCGGGCCATTGCGCGCGACCCGTCGCTGTTCCTGTTCGACGAACCGCTCTCGAACCTGGACGCCAAGCTGCGCGTGGAGATGCGTGCCGAGATCAAGCTGATGCACCAGCGCCTGGGCACCACGATTGTCTACGTCACCCACGACCAGATCGAGGCGATGACCCTGGGCGACAAGATCGCCGTCATGCGCGACGGCGTGGTGCAGCAGTACGGCAGCCCGCAAGAAATCTACGACCGCCCGGACAATCTGTACGTGGCCGGTTTTATCGGTTCGCCGTCGATGAATTTCTTGAAAGGCAAACTGGTGCAGCACGGCGGCGGCACCGCGTTTACGCTCGACGTGGACGGCGACATCGCCCTGCTGCCGCTGCCGGCCGGCGGCACGGAATACGGCGCCTTGCACGGGCGTGAAGTCATCCTCGGCATCCGTCCGGAGCACGTCACCGACGCCCTGAGCGCGCGCCAGTCGGGCGCCCACGAAGGGTACGAACCGACCGAAGTGACCTGCCTGGTCGAGATGACCGAGCCGACCGGCCCCGATACCCTGGTCTTTACCTGGGTCGGCGGCGTGCGCGCCACCTGCCGCACGCACCCGCGCGCGCACGCCATGCCGGGCCAGCGCATCAACCTGGCCTTCGACCTGTCGAAGGCGATCCTGTTCGACCCGGTGACGGAACAACGGATGGGTGCATAAAGGCGTCCTTTTGGGAGGGGTGAGCGAACTTTAGGCGATAATAGCGACTCGCGCCGGCACGGCGCCCGATCTGTCTGTTTTTCTGTCCATACTTCTGCTCATTTATGCAACAAGCCGCACCCACTGAACGTCCCCCGGTCGCCCTCGTGACCGGCGCCGGACGCCGCATCGGCCGCGCCATCGCGCTCGGCCTGGCGCGCGCCGGCTGGGACGTGGCGCTGCACTACCGTTCGTCCGAAGCCGACGCGCGCGAGGTGGCCGACGCCATTCGCGCGCTGGGCCGCCGCGCCGCCCTGCTGCAATGCGACCTGGCCGACGACGCCGGCGTGCGCGCCCTGGTGGGCCGCGCGGCAGAGAAACTGGGGCCGGTCGGCTGCATCGTCAACAACGCATCCCAGTTCGACTTCGACAGCGCGGCCGACTTTTCGCCGGCGCTGCTGGCCCAGCACATGCAAGCCAACGTGGCAGCACCCATCCTGCTGGCCCAGGCCCTGCACGCGGCCACGCCCGCCGGTCAACAGGCGGTCGTCATCAACCTGCTCGACCAGAAGCTGTACAACCTCAATCCCGACTATTTGTCGTACACCCTGTCCAAGGCCGCCCTGCACACCGCCACCAGCATGCTCGCGCAAGCGCTCGCACCGACGGTGCGCGTGGTCGGCGTGGCGCCGGGGATCACCATGGTCTCGGGCGAGCAGACCGAGGCCGGCTTCGCACAAGCGCACCAGGCGACGCCGCTCGGGCAATCGAGCACGCCGGACGACATCGTGGCCGCCGTGTGCTACCTGGCCGGCGCGCGCGCCATTACCGGCACCACCCTGGTGGTCGACGGCGGCCAGCACCTGGTGCCGCTGGCGCGCGACGTGATGTTCCTTACCAAATAAAACAACCTGAAAGACTCCCTATGCTGTCCGCCCTGTCCCACCCCAAGCTGAGCGCCTGCCGCCGCCTGTTCCTGCGCAATTACGAAGTAATGATCAACATCGGCGTGCACGACTTCGAAAAGAAGGGCGAGCAGCGCGTCCTGATCAACGTCGACCTGTACATTCCGCTGGCGCTGTCCACGCCCAAGGATGACCAGCTGGGCGAAGTGGTCGACTACGACTTCATGCGCGAAACCATCGCGCGCCGCATGGCGCAGGGCCACGTGCATCTGCAAGAGACCCTGTGCGACGACGTGGTGCGCGCCATGCTGGCGCACCCGAACGTGCACGCGGTGTGCGTGTCGACCATGAAGCCGGATGTGTATCCCGACTGCGAAGGCGTGGGCGTGGAAGTATTCCAGATCAAGGAAACAGCATGAGCGAAGCGGACCTGATCGAGCGCAGCGGCGACAAGCTCGCCCATGAAAACAACAAGCTGCACAAGCGCCTGTGCAGGCAGGTCGGCCAGGCGATCGGCGACTTTAATATGATCGAAGACGGCGACAAGGTGATGGTGTGCCTGTCGGGCGGCAAGGACAGCTACGCGCTGCTGGATATCCTTTTGACCTTGCGCGAACGCGCGCCGATCCACTTCGAGATCATCGCCGTCAACCTGGACCAGAAGCAGCCGAACTTCCCGGCCGATATCCTGCCGGCGTATTTGACCAAACTGGGCGTGCCGTTCCACATCGAGAACCAGGACACCTACAGCATCGTCAAGCGCCTGATCCCCGAAGGGAAAACCACCTGCTCGCTGTGCTCGCGGCTGCGGCGCGGGATCTTGTACCGGGTGGCCGATGAACTCGGGTGCAACAAGATCGCGCTGGGCCACCACCGCGACGACATCCTCGAGACCTTCTTCCTGAATATGTTCTTCGGCGGGAAACTGAAGGGCATGCCTGCAAAATTAGTGTCCGACGACGGCAAGCACATGGTGATCCGCCCGATGGCGTACGTGAAGGAAGCCGATTCGGAGCGCTACGCCGAGGTCAAGCAGTTCCCGATCATTCCGTGCGACCTGTGCGGCTCGCAGGAGAATTTGCAGCGCAAGCAGATCAAGAACCTGATGCGCGAATGGGAGAAAAAATATCCGGGCCGGGTCGAGAGCATTTTCTCGTCGCTGTCGACGGTGGTGCCCTCGCATCTGATGGACCAGGATCTGTTCGGGTTCAAGGATATCAAGGCCGATGGCGTGGCCAGCCCGCTGGGCGATATCGCGTTTGACGAAGAACCGTGTTCGACCCCGGTGATGGGGACGATTCCGCTGCAGCCGATGTGAGGATAGCGGTTTTAACCGAAAAGCCCGCTGATGCGGGCTTTTTTACGCTAGCCAGGAAACATGTGGTTCCGGTAAAGTGCTTTTACTTGCCGGATCACGGATGCGTTTTCTAAACAGGAATTAGAGCCGTCGATGTTACGTCTGTCTTAATCAACATCCGGCGCTGTTCATCGGTTTTCGTTGTTATGGTTTAGGTTGTTTCTATTATTTATCGTGTTGCATGACGATGAACTTTGCTCGCTCATACAGTTCGTCGAAGGTGAAAATTTCGGGACTGGTGGTGTTCTGCCTAAATAGCTCAAATGAACGATATCGTTCTTCGTTAACGCCTTTGTCAGAACTGAACTCTTGCAGACTTCCGATAACCATAAATGCTTTAGGTGTATAGTTGTAGGCTACCTCGCCCGTAGGGTCGCCCATGTCGTCGGTCATTGCCAGCTTGTGACGCAGTGTATCGCTTGCCATAGCGACGGTGACTTGAACTTGCGAAACGCCGCCTGCAAGGTCTTCGGAAGGTGCCCAGCAACCTTTACGGTAGTACGTTTTCTGAAGCAAGGACGTCTTGTGCGTTTTGATCTCCGCAAAGCACAGGCTTGAGATGGCGCCGCGTGTTCGCAAGAGTGCGTCAACCCGTTTCCCATGCTGGGCAACGGTAAATCCTTGTACGTACTGTTCTAACTTGTTGTCGTCCAGTGAAGACAGGTACAGATAGCTCAGGCCGTAGCCAAAAATCCAAGGATTCTTCTCAAAATACTTTTGCCAAACCGCCTCGTCCTTGCATTCTTTTTGCTTTTTGACTTCTTCAAAGTAGTCAGGATCTTCAAGTAAACGTTTGAAGGTTTGCAGTTGCCTCTTCCTGTAGCCTACTGCAATGACATCATCCTTCGTAATGGCTGACCTGATGACCTCGGCAAAAAGCTCCTGGTTGTCCTTGTAGAGCGATTCTGCTTGAGTGCTGGAAAGGATCAAACGCCTCAAGGCTTCGTCGGTGATTTTCTTCGGTCCGTTACCGTCAAGCGGCATGGCTTGAATGTGGTGGAGAAATTCTACGAGCTTACCTATCTCATCCCCTATGAAAGAAAAGCTTGCATTGTGGGGTTTGCCTGTAGCGACGGTGTAGCCTTGAATACTGAGGACGAACATCTTCCTGTCGTCTTCAAAGAACTTTGCTGTGATACAGCTTTTTGCTCCCTCCTTGTGGCGAAGAACGATCTCGTCCTTGACTTGGGCGAAGGCGTAGCTTTGAGGGTTTTCGATAAGCTTGGTAGCTATCCTTACCATTCTGCTCTTGTCGTCAAAGTCTGGAAGGCGAGGGCTTATGTACGTCTTACCAGGCTCGGGGTCTTGATAACTGTCCATGCGATCACTTTCAACAATTTTGAAGCCAGCCGTACACGGCACTATGCAGCTCGCCGGACGCGGAACGCGCACTGATCAGTCTCTGGTGGCCGTATAGCCGCCCATTTGCCACTCGTTGAACCCTTGTAGCGCAATGCGCAACGGGCGCAATCTGTTCGACGTCCGGTTTGATCAGCTCATCGTACACAATAGTCACAGGCGGCCGTTCCGTCAAAGTGTCCTTACGGCGCCACCGCAGTCCGCAGCACAGGATACAAATTCAAGCGCTCGTCGTACGAGGTATGCCTTTTGGCGAAAAATGCCAGCCGCGCGTCCGGGTTCTTGGCGAACGCCGGATCGCTGTCCACCTTCGCCTTGAACGCCGCCGCCAGCGCCGGGTCGGCGGCCATCATCTCGCGCGCGACATCTTCGGCCACGTAGTCCTCCATATACTCCTTGCGCTCGAACGCGGTGTTGAACATCCCCCACTGCACCAGCGAATCCGGGCCGGCCGGTTCGAACAGGGCCACCACCAGGCGCGCCTTGGCCTGCGCCACCGGCACGAACAATGCGCCCTTTTCGATCGCGCGCGGCTCCGCCTTCCACCCTCCCTGCAAGGTCACGCGCACATGCGATTCGAGCGAGACCGGAGCGTACGTCACCTTCTCGGCGCGGAAGGTCTCCACATCGGCCTTTGCCTGCGCCGTACCCAGGGTGCGGTAGCTGATGCCGTGCTGGCTGAGTTTTTGCCCCACCATGGCCGCATGCGCGGCCGGCACGATGTAGCCGGCCTTGGGCGCTGTGACCATCACGTCCGGCACGATCTCGTCGCGCAGCGGCACGGTCCAGACCTGCGGGCGGCTTTCGTCGTAACGCGTCATCAGCGCGCCCGACACATCCGACAGCGTGCGCGTGTAGGCGTAACCACGGAAGTCGATCATGCGCTTTTTATCGGTCGCCTTGTAGGTCATGGGCAGCTCGGTCCCGCCCACTCGCGCCGCGCGACCATCGGCCTCGCGCGCCGCCGTCTGCCACGCCTTGCCATGCTGCGCCACCTGTTCGAGCACCGACACCACCGAGTTGCGCGTGATGCGCACGCGGGTCGGATAGTCCTTCCACGCATGGGTCTCGACCAGCACGCCGATCCGGTTGCGCAAAGCGAAATAGCCGGTCGAAAAACGTGGGTCCGAGACGCCGTCGGCAAAGCCCGACGCCGGATTGTCTTCTTCGGCGAACGACATGTAGAACGGCTGCGGAATGGAGCCCAGCCTGGTGATATCGGCCAGCACGCCGCTGCGCAGCGCCAGCCCGGCCTTGCGGAACTCCACATCGGCCGAGTGCACCGGTTCGACCTGGATCGAGATGTCGTGTTCGAACTTGGCGCCGTTGGTCACGTGCAGGTCGACATACACCAGCGGGTCCCACGCGTTCACCAGCGCCAGCATCGACTGCATTTCGATCGAATCGGCCTTGGCGTAGTCGCGGTTCAGGTTGAAGTTCTGGGCGGTGGTGCGCCAGCCCATTTCGACCGGGCCGCGCTGGTTCGGCCGGTTCCACTCTTTGAAGCGCTCATGCCCGTCGACGTTGAAGACCGGGACGAACAGCAGCACCTGCTTGTCGAGCGCACCAGGGGCGGCGCGGTTTTCCAGCATCTCGCGCAGCGCCAGGAAGCCGGCGTCCTTGCCGTCGATCTCGCCGGCGTGGATGCCGCCCTGGACCAGCACCACCGGCAGCGCGCGCGCCGCCGCAGCCTGCGCCGTGAAGGCGCCGGTGCGCGTGACCACCAGCGCCTGCATCGGGCGCCCTTCCGGCGTGCGTCCGAACTCGATGCACCTGACCTGCTTCGGATAGGCCTTCTGGAACGCGGCGCACAGGGCGATGACTTCGTCGTAGCGGCCGGTTTTCTGGAACTGCGAACGCTCGGCGACAGTGGTCAGGTCGGGAGCGGCGTGGGCGAAGGGAATAGCGGACAGCAGGGCAAGCAGCAGCGCAGAACGGATCATCGGTAAAGCTCCGGCAAAGTTGTCAATACAGGGCGCACGGTGCGCGCGAACCGGAAATTATAGTCCGCTTTGCGCGCCATGGTATCGGCAATCTGGCGTCGTTACGCGCTCTTGAAGTACGGCCGCTCCGATGAAAACAGCAGGCGCCTGACCGAGGTGCGCCATTCAGGCGGGGCCTTCTCGCCCAACAGCACCAGCGCCGCGCTCCAGGCATACGCGCGCTGCTCGGGCGGGATGGTGTCGAGCAGGCGTTCGGCGCTGCGCGGATTCTTGCCGGCGGCGATAGCGTCGATAAATGCGAGCATCGGCGCCTGATAAGGACCGGCCGCCGAACCCGTCGCGTTGCGGTAAGGCGCCGTATCGTAGCCATGCTTGTGCGCCAGCGCCAGGCCGAGCCAGACGTTGGCCCTGCCCATTCCTTCACCGAACGGCAGCGCCATGGCGCGCTTGATCAGGGCGGTATCGGCGCCGTCGGAGGCGGCGGCAAGCCGCACCACGTGCGCGGCGCGCGCCGGATTGGAGGCGGCCATGCGGGACGCCTCGTCGACGCGGCCGCTGGCCAGCGCGACATACGCGCGCAGCGGCGAGCCAGCCGGAAAGACGCCTTTTTCGATCGTGAGCAGCTCTTCCAGTTGCGGCGACCGGCTTGCCAGTTGCGCGAGATCGGCATCCTGTCCCAGCAAGCGCTTGAGGCGCGCCAGGTCCATGCTGGCGTAATTGCTGCCCGCCGCCGAGCCGCGCGCGATCTGTTCAAGGTCGGCCACGGCGTCGGTGAAGTCTTTCGAATGCAGCTTGTCGTAGGCCGACCAGCGCGCCAGCCACAGGTTCTTGGGCCAGCGCGCGCGCGCCGCCAGCATCTCGCCGTGCGCGCCGGGGCCCGTGTCGCGGCAGCGCAGCGCGAGGTAGGCCAGGTCGCCGTCGTCCGGCTGCGCGGCCGCTTGCGCGCCCAGGTCCTTGCACAGCGCCGCTTTTTGCGCGCCATCGACCGCATCCATTTCGGCGCGCCGCAGCAGCACGTCGCGCGGGGCGCGCTTCAAGCGTTCCGCCAGGATGGCGCCAAACTCCGGAAACGTGGCGGCGTAGGTGAACCAGGTTTCGCTGTGCGCGGCGGAGGTCTCGTCCCAGCGCGCGTGCAGCAGGCCGAGCTGCTTGGCCTTGGCCTCGTTCTCGAGCGCGCCGATCTGGGTTTCCGGGCTGGCGTCGGCCAGGCCGTCAAGCACGCTGCGCGAGCCGCCGCCATGCTTGCTGGAGATCGACTCGGGCGGTTTTTCAAAGCGGAAGTCGGCGCGCCGGTCGACCCAGCGCACGGTGCCGAGCATCTCGTCCGGAACCGGCTTGTCGTTGCCGTACGTGGCGTGCCACTGCACCAGCGGCGTGGCCGAGGCGACGTTGTACACCGGGTGCCCGCCGCGCTCGGCCACGGCGTCGAACGCTTCGATCAGGCGGCCGTCGCCGCTGCGCGTTTCGACGTGGTGCTTGCCCAATGCCGGTACGCTCAGTTCACGGTTCACGTGCGCCGGCACCACCGCCTTGCGCCCGTCGATGTCGACCGAGACCGGCAAACCGAGGCCGTTGTAGACGATGATCACCGGATCGCTGCCATAGGCCGACACGCCGCCTTTGGTAAACGAGCCGGCGCTCAGGACGGCGATCACGATCGACGCCGCCACCAGCAGGCGCGCCGCGCCCGGGACCATGCCGTCGGCACGCTGGAAGCGCGCCCACCAGCCAAGCTGCTGCTGGCGCTTGCGTTCGGCGCCGGCCAGCAGCACCGGGTACGACGCGGGCGCGCGCGAGGGAGGCGGGGCCAGTACCATCGCTTCGCCGCCGCGCGAGCAGCGCGCGATCATGGTTTCGGTCAGCAGCAATTCTTCGAGCGCATCGGCGCGCAGCGCATCGAGCCAGCTCGACAAGGCGTTGACCCAGCCGTCCGAGTAGTGCATGAAGTCGTTGATGGTGTCGGCATGGGGCGGCGTCATGTTGAAGTTGCCGAGCGCCGTTTGCCAATCGGTGTCCACGGCCAGGCGCGCGGCCAGGCGCGGGTCGATGTGCACCTGCGCCGCCTCGCGGTAGATCTGGTCCAGCACCGAGTACAGTCCGGCGGCCTGCCCCACCACGCGGGCGACGCCTTCGGCCGTCACGCGGTTCACGGCGGTGACCACGGCGGCCGCGTTGTGCATCATGCCTTGGGCGTCGTACAGGTCGGCCAGGCGGTGTTCGGCGTAGTGCACCATTGCCAGCAGGCCGTCGAGATAGGCTTGCCAGCCGCCGCCCAGTTGACGCGCCATGTCCTGGTGCCAGCTGCGGCACAGCCGGTCGTGCCGGTACAGGCGCTGCTCGACCTCGTCGATCTCGGCGCGCACCCGTGCCAGCGCGGCGGGCAGCTGCTTCTTGCGGAATTCTTCGCCGCGCAGGCGCACCACCCCACCCGGCGCGGTCAGGCGGCCGGCGATCAGGGCGTCGAGCTGCGTGCGTTCATCGCTCAGGTTGCGCAGCTGGTGCACGTCGTCCGTCAGCGTGGCCGGGTACAGGCTCGCCAGGGTGGCGGGCGAGGCGGCGTAGTGGGCGTCGCGCAGTTGCGTCAGGGCCGAGGCATGGCGCGTCAGCGCGCGGCTGAAGTAGATGCCGCAATAGCGGCGGCTGTACTGTTCGCGCTTGAACGGGCGCGCCAGCGTCTTGAGCGACTCTTCCAGCTCGACGAAGGTGGGCTTGTGGTCGCCCACCAGCAGGGTGCGCGTGATCTGTTCGCGCAGCGCCGCCGGCTGCTCGAAGATCGACCAGGCGCTGGCCGGGTCGATCTTCGCGTGTACGTAAATGCGCTTGGCGTTCGCTTCGCGTTCGTGATTGAGCGGGTGGGTCAGCCACATCTTGGACGGCTGCGCCAGTTCGGCCTTGAACACGCGGTGCGCGTGGCGCCGTTCTTCGGGCAGCGGCGGCACGTTGGCGTAACTGGGGTCGTTGAGAATGTTACTCATGCGCTGGAGGATGTGGGTCTGGACCGCGAACGCATCGCGCGTGGCGCGCCCGGCCGCGTATTCACCCTGGATGAAGGCCAGTGCGCGGTCCCAGGCGTCGTCGGCGCCGCGGGTGCGGTGCAGCGCGTGGACCAGGGCATCGCTGCCGGTGAGCGAGACGGCCACCAGGTCGGCCTGCATTTCCATCTCGCGCGAGAGGGCGCGCTGCATCAGCATGACGACCTGGAACACGGTGTCGAGCAGCGAACGGATCGACCAGATGATCACTTGCAGGACGCCGACGGCGATGGTCAGGCGAAAGTCGATGCGCCCGATCCCGACCAAAAATTCGTCGAAGCTGTCGCGCCGCGTAACCATGTGGCCGACGATCTGCTGGGCCACGTAGGCCCAGCGCCCGACCGCCATCGAACGCTGGGCGAAGTGGCCGAATTCGTGCGCCAGCACCGCGCGCAGTTCGCCGCGCGAGAGGGTGTTTACCAGCGGCAGGCCAATGAGCAGATTCTTTTTGGACGGGAAAATCAGGTTGAACAGCGACAGGTCGTAGAACACGGCGGCGTTGACGGTCGCCGACAGGAACACCCGGTGCGGACGCGGCGCGCCGGCGGCGTCGGCCAGTTCGAACAGGTAGGCGAACAGGCGCGGCTGGTCATCCGCCGTGACCTCATGCAGGCCGTCATACTTGGCGTTACTGACCGAGAAAATCGCCTTGATCATCATGACCGCGATGAACAGCGAACAGATGGCCATGACCCAGGCAAAAATACCCAGGTCGCTGCCGGCGCCTTCGAAGAAGACCTGCCAGGGGGTGTACAAGAACCAGCCTGCCAGGCCGCAATACAGCGCGACGAACAGCAGCAGGCCGGCGACGGCCAGGCGCGCGCTGTTCTTGTAGGCGGCGCTGGGGGCGGTCAGGCGGGCCGTCAGCTCGGGGGACGGGGCGTTGGTCGGGGCGTTGATGGCGTTCTCCAGGTGTTAAGCAAGCTGCAAAGATGCAAAACGTTCAATTTTAAGGGAGAAATGCCAGTGCAATTTACCTAAACGCAATACATGTGCACAGAATGCAACACCAAGCGTGCACGGCCGAGGCAAATTCTTTGTTAATCTGACCATATTGTCGGCAATTGCCGGCGTTTACGGGGAAACACGCGATGACGACGGAATTGATGATCCTGGGCTGGACCCTGGTGCTGGCAGTGGTGCAGATCATGGCGGCCAGCGCCATGCGCAACAAGGAGACCGGGATGGAATACAACATGAGCGCGCGCGACAAGCCGGCGCCGCCGCCGGGGGTGGTGACGGCGCGCCTGCAACGGGCGCAGGCCAATCTGTTCGAGACGCTGCCGCTGTTCGCCGCCGCCATCCTGATCGCACACGTGGGCGGGCGCGAAGGCGACCTGACCTTGTGGGGCGCGTGGGCTTACCTGATCGCGCGCGTGGTCTACGTGCCGCTGTACGCGGCCGGCATTCCGGTGGTGCGCTCGATCGCGTGGACGGTGTCGCTGGTGGGACTGGGGATGGTGCTGGCGGCGATTTTGCTGCCGTAGCGTGACGTCGTTTTGACCACAGTACTCCAAACCGTCTTTCCCGCGCAGGCGGGAACGACGGTCTTGAGGTTTAGTGGCCTTCCGCAGCTTACAACAGGTCCATCGTGTATTCGAGTTCGTAGTAGTGGGTGTTGTCGACCATATCGAGCTTGAATTTACCCTGGATGCCGGTCAGTCCTTCCGTCCCCGACCCCGGCACGATGCTGATCGACAGGTGGCTCGCGCCCTGGTGCATGGTGCCGGCGTGCTGCAAGGCGAAGCTGCCGCTCATGCCGTCCAAGGTCCCGGTCACGTGCTCGATGGCCACGTAGCCCGCCGACCCGGCCGCCGGATTGCCGGCCGAGAGCATCTCGCCCTGGCCGATGCCGATCAAGTCGCCGCTGTAATATTTATCGATCAGCATGCGCCCGAGCGAGACGCGCCCGGCGCCCTCGCCCGATGGCGGGGCCTGCATGGTGATCTCGAAAGTGCCTTTGGCGGTGATGAACATGGTGGTCTGCCCTGGTCGGTTGCGATGCCGATATCATAACCCGGGACGAAAAAATGGCCCGCTGGAGAGCGGGCCATTCATCTTGCGCCAACCGGTCTACGCGACCCGGTCTTACGCGACCCGGTCTTACGCGACCCGGTCTTACGCGACCCGATGGATCTGGATCACGCCGTCCGGCGAGGCCGGCTTGCCGAAGGCGGCCAGCAGCGCGGCTTCCTTCTCCTTTGCCGCCTTCAGGTGACGTTCCTTCACATGCCCGTACCCGCGAATATCTTCAGGGATGCTGGCAATGGCCACCGCTTGCGCCAGGGTCTCTGCAGTCAACTTCGGCAGGAGCGAGGCGACCGTGTTGCGGTACTCGGCGATCAGTGCGCGTTCCATCTTGCGTTCGGCCGTGTAGCCGAAGATGTCGAGCGCACCGCCACGCAGGCCCTTCATCTTCGCCATCAGGCCAAATGCCTTCATCATCCACGGACCGAATTCCTGCTTGACCAGCTGGCCGTTGGCGTCATGCTTGGCCAACAGCGGCGGCGCCAGGTGGAACTTGAGCTTGATGTCGCCCTCGAACATGCCTGCGATCTTCTCCTGGAAGGCGCCGTTGGTGTACAGGCGCGCGACTTCATACTCGTCCTTGTACGCCATCAGCTTGTAGAAGTAGCGCGCAACCGCTTCGGCCAGGCGCGTGCCCTTGCCCAGCTTCGCTTCCTCGGCGCGCACCTGGTCGACAAAACTCTTGTACTGGTTGGCGTAAGCGACATCCTGGTAAGCGGTCAACAGCTCGATGCGCTTGTTGATGATCTCGTCCAGGGTTTGCGTGCGCTTGAATTCAATCACCTTGGCCGGGGTGGTCATTTTGACGAGCGACTGCAAGTCATGCGCCGCCGTGCGGCCCCAGGTAAACGCGCTCTTGTTAAAGCCGACCGACACGTTGTTCAGTTCAATCGCCTTCATGATCGACGCTTCGGTCAGGGGCACCTGGCCTTTTTGCCACGCGTAGCCGAGCATGAACATATTGGTAGCGATCGAGTCGCCCATCAGCGCGGTGGCGATCTGGCCGGCGTCGACAAAGTCCACGCGCTCGGCGCCGCAGGCCTTGACGATTTCGGCCTGCGAAGACGCGCCCGGGAACTGCCAGTCCGGATTCTTGACGAATGCCGCCGTCGACGAACCGGTCGAATTAATCGCCGCGTAAGTGCGGCCTTCGCCCATGCGCGAGAGTGCGTCGCGGCTGGCCGTGACGATCAGGTCGCAGCCGATCACCAGATCGGCGCTGCCGGTGCCCACGCGGGTCGAATGCAAATCGGCCTGCTTGTCGGCCAGGCGCACGTGCGACATCACCGGGCCGCCCTTCTGGGCCAGTCCGCTCATGTCGAGCACGATCGCGCCCTTGCCTTCGACGTGGGCCGCCATCGCCAAAATCTGGCCGACGGTAACCACGCCGGTGCCGCCGATCCCGGTGATCAGGATGCCGTAAGGCGCGGCCGTGCCCTTGAGGACAGGCGTCGGCAGCTGCGGCGGGGCCGCGTCGCCGCTGGCGGCTTTCTTCGGTTTCTTGAGCGAGCCGCCTTCGACCGTGACAAAACTCGGGCAAAAGCCCGTCACGCACGAGAAGTCCTTGTTACAGGACGACTGGTTGATCTGGCGCTTGCGGCCCAGTTCCGTTTCCAGCGGTTCGACCGACAGGCAGTTCGACTGCACCGAGCAGTCGCCGCAGCCTTCGCACACAGCCTCGTTGATGACGGCGCGCTTGGCTGGATCCGGATACTCATTGCGTTTCCGGCGACGCCGTTTTTCGGACGCACAGGTCTGGTCGTAGATCATGGCCGACACGCCCGGCTTGTCGCGCAGTTCACGCTGCACGTCCATCAATTCGCTGCGGTGACGCACGGTCACGCCCTCGGCCCACTTGTAGTCGGCCGGGTATTTTTCGGGTTCGTCGGTGACCACGATGATCGGACCCACGCCTTCGGCCGCGATCTGGCGGCTGATCATGCCCGGGTCGAGCGGGCCGTCAAACTCCTGGCCGCCGGTCATGGCCACCGCGTCGTTGAACAGGATTTTATAGGTGATGTTGACCTTGGCCGACACCGCCGCGCGGATCGCCAGGATCCCCGAGTGGAAGTAGGTGCCGTCACCGAGGTTGGTGAAGACGTGCTTCTCGTTGGTGAACGGCGCCTGGCCAACCCAGGTGACGCCTTCGGCGCCCATGTGGGTGAAGGTCGAGGTTTCGCGGTCCATCCACAGCACCATGTAATGGCAGCCAATGCCGGCCAGGGCGCGCGAACCTTCCGGCACCTTGGTCGACGAATTGTGCGGGCAGCCGGAGCAGAAGTACGGGGTGCGGTCGGTGTCGGGATTGGGCTTGGTGCTGACGTTTTTCAGTACCAGCTCTTTCGCTTCCAGGTAGGCGATGCGCTCTTTCACGCGCTGCTCGACCGGATGGCCGGCGCAGTAGTGCGAAATGCGGCTGGCGATCGCGCGCGCGATCTGGGCCGGGTTGAGCTCATAGGTGGCCGGCAGCAGCCAGTCGCCGTGGCCGGTGCCGCCCTTGTTCGACCATTCGCCGGTGTCGTCGAACTTGCCGACCACGCGCGGACGCTGGCCGTCCGGCAGGTTGTACAGTTCTTCCTTGAGCGCGTATTCGAGGATCTGGCGCTTCTCTTCGACCACCAGGATTTCGTCGAGGCCCTTGGCGAATTCGTGCACGCCTTCCGCTTCGAGCGGCCAGGTCATGCCGATCTTGTACAGGCGGATGCCGATGTCGGCGGCCGCTTGCTCGTCGATGCCCAGGTCGGCCAGCGCCTGGCGCGTGTCGAGGTACGATTTGCCGGCGGTGATGATGCCGATCTTCGGTTTTGGGCTGTCCCAGATGATCTTATTGAGCTTGTTGGCGCGCGCGTAAGCCAGCGCCGCGTACCATTTGAAGCTGTTCATCCGCACTTCCATATCGAGCACGGTGTCGGGCCAGCGGATATTGAGGCCGCCTTCAGGCAGCACAAAGTCGGTCGGCAGTGTGATCTGCACGCGGTCCGGGTCGAAGTCGACCACGGCGCCGGACTCGATGATGTCGGTGACGCACTTCATCGATACCCACAGGCCGGTGTAGCGGCTCATGGCCCAGGCGTGCAGGCCGTAGTCAATGTATTCCTGCACCGAGGCCGGGTACAGCACCGGAATGCCGCAGGCGTTCAAAATATGATCGGACTGGTGCGCGGTCGACGAGGACTTGGCCGCGTGATCGTCCCCGGCCAGCACCAGCACGCCGCCATGCTTTGCGCTGCCGGCGTTGTTGGCGTGCTTGAAGACGTCGCCGCAGCGGTCCACGCCCGGGCCTTTGCCGTACCACATCGAGAACACGCCGTCGTACTTGGCGTCCTTGAACAGGTTCGTTTGCTGGGTGCCCCAGACGGCGGTGGCGGCCAGGTCTTCGTTCATCCCGGGATGGAACTTGACGTGGTGGGCGTCGAGGTGCTTCTTGGCCTTGACCGCAGTCATGTCGACCGAGGTGACCGGCGAGCCGCGGTAGCCGGTGATGTAGCCGGCGGTGTTCAGCCCGGCCTTGAGATCGCGTTCGCGCTGCATCATCGGCAGGCGGATCAGCGCCTGGGTGCCGGTCATGAAGGCGCGGCCGCGCTCGAGCGTCCATTTGTCGTCGAGCGAAATCTCGTGCGACGGCTCGGCATCGAGGTGAGCCCGGTCTAGTGGTGCGTTCATATTGTTGTCTCCGTTATTCTCGTGCGGCGGGGTCGGTGCGGCGCCTCGTGGACGCCGCCCGGCCTTTTACGCCGTGGTGGTGTCCTGTAGGACGCCGCGCTTGATCTGGTCGAGTTCAATCGACTCGAACAGCGCGCGGAAATTACCTTCGCCAAAACCCTGGTCACCCTTGCGCTGGATGATCTCGAAGAAGATCGGGCCGATCACGGTCTGCGTGAAAATCTGCAGCAGCAGTTCGCGTTCGGTTTCGCTGCTGTGGCCATCGACGAGGATGCGCAGGCGGCGCAGTTCGTCGAGGTTCTCGCCATGGCCCGGCAGGCGGCGGTTGATCAGCTCATAGTAGGTCTCGATCGTATCCTGGAACACGATACCGGTGTCGCGCATGCCCTGGATCGACTGATAGATATTGTCGGTGCCAAGCGCGATGTGCTGGATGCCTTCGCCGTGGTAGGCGTCGAGGTATTCGGCGATCTGCGACTTGTCGTCCGACGATTCGTTGATCGGAATGCGGATCTTGCCGCACGGGGAAGTCATGGCCTTTGATTTGAGGCCGGTCAATTTGCCTTCGATGTCGAAGTAGCGCACTTCGCGGAAGTTGAACAGGTTCTCGTAGAACTCGGCCCATTCCTTCATGCGGCCGCGGTGCACGTTGTGGGTCAGGTGATCGATGTAGGTCAGGCCGTTGCCGACCGGGTTGGCCACGGCGCCCGGAATGGCGACGAAGTCGACGTCATAGATGCTGATGTCGCCGATGGTGCCTGGCGCCGAACCGGCGTTGGCGCCCTTGCCGCGCCAGCGGTCGACGAAATACAGGAGCGAGTCGCCCACGCCCTTGATGGCGGGGATGTTCAGTTCCATCGGGCCGGTCTTGTTGTCGAAGCCCCAGGCGCCCAGTTCGAGCGCGCGGCGGTAAGCCATGGCGGCGTCGTCGACGCGGATCGCGATGGCGCAGACGGACGGGCCGTGGGTGCGCGCGAAGCGCTGCGCGAACGAGTCTTTTTCAGCGTTGATGATGAAGTTGATGTCGCCCTGGCGATACAAGGTGACGTCCTTGTGGCGGTGACGCGCGATGGCGGTGAAGCCCATCTGCTCGAACAGCGCGCCGAGCGCTTTCGGATCCGGCGCCGCGTACTCGACAAATTCGAATCCATCGGTCCCCATCGGGTTTTCCCAAGGCGTAAATTGCATGACAGTCTCCTATTTTAATAGGGCACAGTATAGTCCCGCGACACAGGCATTAAATTTCAAACACTGCCCCACGCACAGTGATTTGAGCAATAATATTGCGTTGGAATGCGGCTTTCGGAGAAAATATGCCAAAAATTGTGCTCGATAAAACAGATCGGAAGATTCTGGCGATCTTGCAGGCGGACGGGCGCCTGTCGAACCAGGACGTGGCCGACCGGGTCAGCCTGTCGCCCTCCCCCTGCCTGCGCCGCATCAAGCGACTGGAAGAAGCGGGCGTGATCCGCCAGTACGTGGCGCTGCTCGATCCGGCCCAGATCGGGCTCGGTTTGCTGGCGTATGTGAACGTGCGGCTGGAAAAGCACAGCGAGGCATCCAGCAACGCGGCCGGTGCGCGCCGCGCCACCAGTTCGCCGCATGCGGACTTTGCGCTGTCGGTCGAGCACTGGCCGGAAGTGGTGGCCTGCTACGCGATGACGGGGGAGATGGATTACCTGCTGCGCGTGCACGTGGAAGACATGGACCACTTTTCGCGCTTCATGATGCAGACCTTGCTCAGCCACCCGGCGGTGGCCGATGTGAAGTCGAGCTTCGCGCTGCAGCGGATCAAGGACACCACCGCGCTGCCGCTGGTGTAAGGTCGCCATGAGCTTGCAAGGCAGGTTGGCGTTGTGCGCTGCCCTCGTTGATCGAATCAGGTATACCCTGTTCAGCAAGGCGATAAGCGCCAGAAGTGGGCTACACTGATCCCATGGATCTAAGCAAAATGAGGTGCGATATGACAGACCCAGTGAAGACGCTTGGCCGATCTCGTTGGAAACGATTGACGGGTGAAACCACGCCGCCCACACGCCAGACACCTGCGGCCGCCGAATCCGCCCAATCGCCGGATTTGGCCAAGTTCATGAGCGCCTTTGGCAGCCTGAAAGACAAGGACGTATTTGGTGACGACGCTGTGGAGTTCCAACGAGAGATGCGAGAAGAATGGCGATAGCATTAATCGATACCAACATTGTTATCGATTTCTTTAAAGGCGTGCCCGCGGCCAGGAAAGAGCTTCTGTACTACACGGACATCGCAATAAGCAACATCACCTACATGGAGTTCGCTGTCGGGCTGCGACGCGACGTTGGTAACGGAACGATAACGACTGCGGAATATGCCGATTCAATGGCTAAGCTCGCTGGTCTGCTGGTCATCCAGATTAATCAGAAAATCACTGACAAGGCAATCGACATCAGGGCCAACAGCATTCTCGGCTCACAGAAGAAGATCAAACTGCCTGACGCAATCATTCTGGCTACTGCCGAATCGGATGGCCGCTACATGGTCACCCGCGATGCGATGGGGTACACCAGTCCATTCATACGCATGCCGTACCAGCTTGGCGACAAAGGCATAGTGGACATGAAACTGCCCAAGCCGAAATAACGAGATCGAGCAATCTACGGACTACCATGGTAGTCGCAGGGAACTGTCCTGTCCGGTGTTAGCTCGCGTCAAAAGTGACATGAGCATTGCGGAGCCTACTTCTTCGGCACGAAGAACTTGACGGCGGCGCGGGTGTTGGCCTTGAGGGTGTAGTCGATGGTGGCGAACTGCTCGTCGATGGCTTCGCGCAGCATGCTGGCCGGGTCGGGCGGCAGCAGGCGCAGGTAGGCGTCGGCTTCGCCGTAATCGCGCTGGATTTCCATGCCGGCCTTTTTCGCGATGTGCATCATGGTCTGGTTGGACGAGAGGCAGTGCATATATAAAGTGTCGACATCGAGGTTGCGGCAGCGGATGGCGGCGCGCTCGAACAATTTAGAGCCGATGCCCAGGCCGCGCGCGGAGGCCGACACCGACACGCCGAATTCGGCCACGATGTCCTTGGTGGTGCTGGAGAGGGCGTGGGTCGATTGCTTGGGCGCGAACGCCAGGTGGCCAACCGCGACCAGCTTGAAGACCGGGTTGTAGACGCCGTATACAGTGTCGTGCGCAAAGTCGATTTTATTGACGTAGGTTTCGACCAGTTCGTCGGGCAGCTTGGTGCCGAAGCGCAGCAAGCGGTCACTATCGTCCAGCGCGAGGAAATGCTTGAGCACGCGGCGGCGGTCGCGTTCATGGAGCTGCTTGACCAGCACCTTGCGCCGGGTTTTGCTGCTCTTGCGGTTGCCGAGCCAGCTGCTGAAGGGGTTTGTGAACATGGGCCGGACTCCGAAACGTCTATTGTGCAGTGCACCAATTTACCCATTGTAGCGCATCCGGCCGCAGTGCCTGTTGGCTGCCAAGCTCGTTGGCAGCCTGCGAATGCATGCATACGGCATGGATACGGCTGATTCTACGCCGAATGCGCCTTTAGTATTGAGCGAGGTGGGCGCGGGAGAGGCAATAGCGCATTGTTGACGATGACTGACGCGGCTAAGCAAGTGCGCATAAATTCTTGTAATTTCCAGCGTCCATAAACGGCGCCTTGCTGTGTTGCCCACCGCTAGCAATGCTCGCACTGCGTCGCGGCGTGCGCCTTGCCAAGCATCCGCTTCTGTTCGCTACAAACACAATAATTTCTGCACACTTACTTAATCGCCCTGCGCGGGCACCGGGGTTTTCACCGGCACGCTGCCAGCCACGGGCGCCTCCACCACAAGCACCTCGTTCCACTGCGAATCCGGGCTGAACGAAATGCCGTTCTTGCCGCCCTGCTTGGCCTGGTACATGGCCTGGTCGGCGTCGGCCAGCAAGGCCGGCGCGCCGCGCATGAAGCCTTCCTTGCCCTTCGCACTGGCCACGCCGATACTGGCCGAAATGCGCACCGGGAAGCCGCCCGCTTCGGTGATCGAACGGATTGCGTCGAGCGTTTGCTGGGCCACCCGCAGCGCACCATCGCGCCCGGCGACTTCTTCCAGCAAAATCACGAATTCGTCGCCGCCCAGGCGCGCCAGCGCATCTTCCTTGCGCAGCTTTTCCTGCACCCGCCTGGCCACTTCGCACAGCACCAGGTCGCCGGTGGCGTGCCCGTAGGTGTCGTTGACCGCCTTGAAGCCATCGAGGTCGATGAACATGGCCACCACCACGTCGCCGCGCCGCCCTGCCCGCACCAGCGCATGCGCCAGCAGGCGCGTGAGCTCACCGTAATTGATCAATCCGGTCAGGCTGTCGTGCTGCGCCAGCTGTTTCAGGCGCTCCGACTGCGCTTCCAGCTCCGCGGTGCGCTCGGCCACGCGGTGTTCCAGGGTCTCGTTAGCCGCCTGCAAACTGCGATTGACCTCGCCGATGATGCTGTAGCTGCGCACCAGGCGCCGCGCCACGTACATCAGGAGCAGCAGCAGCAGGCCGGAATAGGCAAACAAATACGTGCGGTAGCGCTGCTTTTCGATCAGCACCTGGTCGAACGAGGTGTCGAACAAGCCGCCCAGCTTTTCCATCGCCTCGGCCGTGCGGCTGTTCGCGATCTGCATTTCGAGTTCGTTTTCCAGCTGGCGGTAACGCAGAATCGCGTGCGCATGGCGTCCCAGTTCATCGATGGTGTCGCTCACGCTGTCCGAAAAATCGCCGCGCAAGGGCTGCATCGAGGCGATCGTGCGTTCGATCTGCGCCGCCAGCGCCGGCGACGGCGCCAGGTTGTAGCGCAGGATGTCGCTCAGCAGGCTATTGAGTGCGGTATCGAGCGCCACTACGATGCGCCCCGGGACGATGGCTCCTTCGATGCCATTCAACTCGGTCTTCAGGTCGGTGATCGCGGGCGGGAAAAAGATCAGCGAATTGCGCAGGATCGCGTTCTGGGTCTTGAACTGTTCGACCAGTTCTTCCTTCTTCACCAGCGCGCGCTTGACTTCTTCGAGCGCGTCTTCGGCCTTCGGGTTGCCGGTCATCGGCAAGGCGGCGGCCAGGCGCAGCTGCAATTGGCGCATGCGCGGCAGCGGGGTCGAGAGCGGGTCGTAGTTGCTGTTCAAGCCGATGTGCGAGCGCAGGATATTGACGTTCCACTCCGAATCGAGCTTTTCCAGCTCGCGCAGGTTGAGCATGACCCGGTTCTGCGCTTCCAGGTCGACGGCCTGGGTGCGGTTGAACAGCACCCCCAGCACCACCATC
This sequence comes from Massilia aquatica, assembly GCF_011682045.1. Classification (GTDB taxonomy): domain Bacteria; phylum Pseudomonadota; class Gammaproteobacteria; order Burkholderiales; family Burkholderiaceae_D; genus Telluria_A; species Telluria_A aquatica. The sequence goes on from NZ_VVIW01000004.1 coordinate 433,050, forward strand.
AGCGCGATCAGCAGCAGCAGCGAGGCGATGCGGCGCCAGGAACCGAGCATGGTTCTCACGGCGCCCCTCCCGGCTGCACTGCCGGCTGCACTGCCGGCGGCATCGCCGGCGGCTCGGCCGGCACCAGCTTCTCGCCGCTCAGGGTGTGCAGGAAGCGCACGATCAGATCTTTGTCCTGCTGCGAGGCGGTGCGCCCGAGCTGGTACTTGAACATCAGTTCCACCGCCTGGTCGAGGGTGGCGACCGAGCCGTCATGGAAGTACGGCGCCGTCAGCGCCACGTTGCGCAGGCCCGGCACGCGGAACACATGGCGGTCGACATTGCGCTTGGTCTCGTGGTAGCGGCCCAGGTCCGTGGCGCTCGTTTCCAACCCCGGCATCTCGCGCATCGCGCCCAGTTTCTGGAACAGGTTGCCGCCCAGGTTGATGCCCTGGTGGCAGGCCCCGCAACCGAAACTCTTAAAGCGCAGGTAGCCGCGTTCTTCCTCGGCGCTGATGGCGTTGGCCTCGCCGCGCAGGTAGCGGTCGAAGCGCGAGGGCGTCACCAGCGAGCGCAGATACTGGTCGAGCGCATCGCGCACGTAGGCCGGGCGCAGGGCGTCGCCGTAGACGTCCTTGAACTGAGCCGCCAGCGCCTCGTCGCGGGTCAGGCGCGCGGCCACCACATCCCAATTGTCGGCAAATACCGCCGGTTTGGCGATGACGTGGTCGAGTAGTTGCTCGACGCCGCTATAGCGCCCGGTCCAGGTCTGGCGAAAGTTGAAACTGCTGTTGTAGACGGTGGGCGTGTTAAAGCGCGCCGGTTTGCCGTCCGGGCCAATCGAGATGGCCTTGCCGTCGGCCCCGCCCCGGCGCAGCTGGTGGCAGGTGGCGCAGCTGTGCGTGTTCCCGCGCGAAAAACGCGGGTCGCGGAACAGGCGTTCGCCGAGCGCGATGCGCGCCGGGTCGCCCACCGCCTGCATGGGCAGCGGTCGGACTGGCTCATTGACAAGCGCCTGGGCCGCAGCGGAACCTGCCCAGCAGCAGGCGAGCGCGCCGACAGTCCGGCGCAAGGTGGACAGCATCCCGTTTCTCCGTGTCAATGCCAATATCGGATCAAAGAATAGCAGGATTCGTCTCTTCCCTGTCGTCCGCCTGAGCAGGGTCGTCGCCCAGGCGCAGCGCCGCCTTGACGGCCGAGACGCGCGCGCTGTGCACGGCGTGCGGGATTTGCTGCTTGTTTTCGCCGCAGCGCAGCGCCACTTCGCCGGCGTTGACCGCGCGCGCCGCGTCCAGGGCGGCCAGCAGGTAGGGCCCCTGCGGATACGGCCGGGTGCGGAAATCGTCTGCCGGTCCGCCATCGCCGCGCCCGCGAAAATCGCATTCGGCGGCCAGCAGCATCTGCCCGAAGCGGGCCGGTTTGCGGAACGCGTCGCAGCGCTCGAACAGGGTGACCAGGGTATTGGCGCGCAGTTCCCGGGCGCGGCTGATGTTGCCGTGCTCGCGCGCGGTCATGACGGCCAGGTCGCGGCACTCGCCCGGCACCTTCAGGCGCGCGCAGACGGCCTCGATCAGCGCCAGCCCAAGCTGCTCGTGGCCGTGGTGGCGCGGCCAGTGCTCGGGCGGGGTGGCGCCCTTGCCCAGGTCGTGCATCAGGGCGGCGAAGCGCACCGGCAGCGCCAAGCCGCGTTCGGCCGCGTAGTCGACGACCAGCATCATGTGTGCGCCGGTGTCGACTTCGGGATGGTGCAGCGGCGGCTGCGGCACGCCCCACAGGGCGTCCAGTTCCGGCATGATGCGCGCCAGCGCGCCGCACTCGCGCAGCACGGCCAGCATGCGCGACGGGGTTTGCTCCATCAGGCCGCGCGCCACTTCCTGCCACACGCGCTCGGCCACCAGGGCGTCGACCTCGCCGGCGGCGACCATGCTGCGCATCAGCGCCAGCGTTTCGGGCGCCACCGTAAAGTCGGGAAAACGCGCCGCGAAGCGCGCCAGGCGCAGGATGCGCACCGGGTCTTCGGCAAAGGCGTCGGACACATGGCGGAAGATTTTCGCTTGCAGGTCGCGCTGGCCGCCGAAGGGGTCGGTGATGGCGCCGTCGTCGGCGCGCGCGATCGCGTTGATGGTCAGGTCGCGCCGCACCAGGTCTTCTTCGAGCGTGACGTCGGGCGAGGTGTGGAACACGAAGCCGCGGTAGCCGGGCGCGGTCTTGCGCTCGGTGCGGGCGAGCGCGTACTCTTCCTGCGTCTTGGGATGCAGGAAGACCGGGAAGTCCTTGCCGACCGGGCGAAAGCCCGCGGCCAGCATGTCTTCGGGCGTGGCGCCGACCACGATCCAGTCGCGGTCCTGCACCGGCAGGCCCAGGAGGCCGTCGCGCACCGCGCCGCCCACGATGTATGTTTTCATGCTGAAGATGGTGTTGACTAAAACGCTATTATGGCTTGCCGCGGATTTCTTCGTCGTGGTGGGCGGCGATGTCGGTTTCGGCCAGCGCTTCGCGCACCCAGCGCGCCACCGCCGGGTGGGCCTGGATGCGCTCGCAGTAGGCTTGCAGGGCCGGCGCCAGCGCCACGCCGTAAATTTTAAAGCGCATCACCACCGGCGCGAAAAACGCGTCGGCGATCGAAAAGTCGCCGAACAAGAACTGGTGGTGGCCAAAGCGCGACAGGCACTCTTCCCAGATCTCGCTGATGCGGCCGATGTCGCCCTGCGCGCCGGGGGTGCGCCCGCGCCCCGGAAGGCTCATGCGGATATTCATCGACATCGCGCTGCGCAAATCGGCAAAGCCGCTGTGCATTTCGGCCGTGACCGAACGCGCCATCGCGCGCGCCGCCACGTCCTGCGGCCACATGTGCTTTTCCGGGAACTGCTCGGCCAGGTATTCGCAGATCGACAGGCTGTCCCAGATGGTCATGTCGCCGGCCACCAGCACCGGCACCCGGCCCGCGCCCGAATACTCGGCGATGCGCGCCGAGGTATCGGGCTGGTCGAGCAGCACGCGCACTTCGTTGAAGGCAATGCCGAAGGCGGTGGCCGCCACCCACGGCCGCATCGACCAGGACGAATAATTCTTGTTGCCGATGATGAGCGTCAGGCCGGCCTTTTTGGCGTCGTCCAGCGTTTGCGAGAGGGTCGGATCGAGTTCGGTGGTTTGCATGGTGTCGCTTTCCGCAGAAAATGAAGGAATCAGCGCCCGGCGCGGGCGCGGTAGTCGTCGAAGCGCTCGTGCGGCGCCAGGTAGCGCGGCGCCACCGCTTCGAGCGCGCGCAGCTGCAGGCCGAGGGCGGCGGCGGTGGTGGCCTGGATGGCCGGATCGACCACGTTATCGACCTGCATCGAGTCGAGGTTGTCGCGGCTGATCACCGGCTCGCCCGGCAGCAGTTCGAACAGCGCCGCCTGCAGGCGCGCCAGCGGATCGGGAATGCCGAATACCGGACGCGCATGGCCGGCGTAGCGCCCGGCCAGGCGCACCAGTTCGGCCAGCGAATAAATCTGCGGCCCGCCCAGCGAATACACCTGGTGGCGCGTTTTCAGGTCGCCCAGCGCATGCACAAAAGCGTCGGCCACGTCGCCCACGTAGATCGGCTGGAAATCGGTGGCGGCGCCGGCCAGTGGAATGAACGGCAGCCACTTCTGCATGCGCGCGAAGGTGTTAAGAAAACTGTCGCCCTCGCCGAACACCACCGACGGGCGGAAGATCGTGGCCGCCACCGAGGCTTCGGCGCGCGCGGCTACCTCGCCGTCGGCCTTGGAGCGCTGGTACATCGAGGGGCCGTCGGCGGCCGCGCCCAGGGCGCTCATGTGCAGGTAGCGCGTGACGCCGGTGGCGGCGCAGGCGGCCACGATGCGGCGCGGCAGCTCGACGTGGGCGCGCTTGAAGTCGGGGCCATACGGCTGGCCGCGGCGCGAATGCAGCACGCCGACCAGGTTGATGGCGGCGTCGGCCCCGTCCAGCAGGCGGCGCAGGGTGGCGTCGTCAGCGACGTTGGCGCCGACCACATCGACGCGCGGCAAAAAGATCAGGTGCCGGGCGCGCTCGGCGCGGCGGGTCGGCACGATGACGCGCGCGCCCTCCTGCGACAGGCGCGCCACCAGATGGCTGCCGATGAAACCGGAGCCGCCAAATACCACTACCGTCATCTCTTTCATCGTGCACCTTCCTTCTGTGCCAGGAGGCGCATCAAGGCAGGTCGTTGCCCTGGGCGCTGCGCGGCGTGATTTTGCCAAGACGCGCCTTGAGCGACTGCGGCTTGTTCTCGAACAGCGCGGCGTAGTTGGTCGCGTTGGACATCACATTCTTCACATAGATCCGGGTTTCCATATAGGGAATCGACTCGGCGAAGATGGCCCCTTCCATCGGCTCGGCCAGCTTGCCGCGCCAGTTGCGCATGCGTCCCGGTCCGGCGTTGTAGGCGGCCGTGGCCAGGGTTTGCGAGCCGTCGGCGTTGTCGAGCACCATGCTCATGTAGTTGGCCCCCAGCAGGATGTTGGTGCGCACGTCGGTCAGCTTGCCCTTGACGTAGTCGCCCAGGCCGATCTTGCGCGCCACCCAGGCGCCGGTAGCGGGCATGACCTGCATCAGGCCCGAGGCGCCGACGTTCGACTGCGCATCCATGATGAAGCGCGATTCCTGGCGGATCAGGCCATACACCCAGGCCCGGTCCAGGCCGAGCTGCTGCGCGGTCGGGTGCAGGATGTCGTTGTGCGGCGCCGGGAAGCGCTGGGTGTAGTCGAACTGGGTGCGGGTGCGGTCCGACGTGTTGACCATGCGGTCGAGGATCTGGTTCTGGCGCGCGAATTCGGCGGCCGCCAGCAGTTCGCGTTCGCTGAACTTGCGCAGCTCCCAGTTCCACTCGCGCGTGCCTTCCAGGCGCAGGCGCAGGCTGAAGAACTTGAGCGCGCGGCGCAGGCCGGGGTTGCCGGCCATGGGCGCCATTTCCTCGGGCGTGAGGGCCGGGCCCGGCGGCGGGATCGAAATGAGCTGGCCCAGTTCTTCCAGCGCCAGCTGACCATAGAAGCTGTTCTGGTCGGCGATGCGCTGGTACAGGGCCACGGCCTGGTCGTGGGCACCGTGTTCGGCCTGCAGTGCGCGGCCGAGCCAGTAAGTCCACACCGGTTGCGCGCGCATCGGCGCGGGCATCGCGTCGATGGTGGCCTTGACGGTTTTCCAGTCGGCGCGGCGCAGGGCGATGCGGGCTTTCCACTGGATCTGTTCGGCCGTGAGCGGCGCACCGGCGCTCTTTTGCCAGTATTCGTAGGCTTCGGGAGCGAGCGTGAGCGAGGCGGCGTGCGCAATGCCGGCCCAGCCGATGGCCTGTTCCTGGGGCGACAGGCGCGGCGCGTTCTTGTTCAGGGCCACCACGGCCAGGTTCTGGCTGGTGCGCGCCATGCGCGCCACCGCCATCAAGTAGATTTCGTGGTCGGCGCGGCTCTCGCCGATACCGCGCGCCATGGCCAGCGCCGGCAGGTCGACCGCCTGGGTCGCGTGCAGTTCCGACACGCCGAGCAGCGCGGCGATGCGTTTGGCCGGGCCGGTCGCGCGGGTTTCGCCGGCCAGGCGCAGCTGGGCCAGCAAGTCGTTGGCATCGAACTGGCCGGACTGGGCCAGGGTGGAAATGAGCGAGCCGCAGGCGTCGCCATAGCCGGGCGGATTGGCCAGCAGCGCGCGCGCGTCCTCCGCCACTTTCTCGCCGCGCGCCACGCGCGACATGAGGGCGTAGCACTTGACCTGGGTGTCGTCGTTGAGCACGAACAGCGGGTATTGCTGGTCGAAATTGGCCCAGTCGCGCGCGCGGCCCAGTTCCAGCAGCCAGTCATTGCGCAGGCGGTCGGCGATGGCCAGGCCCTGGTAGCGCTTGAGGAAATCGCGGAATTCATCGGCGGACGCCACCCGCGCCCGGGTTTTGAGCCGATAATAATCGACATACGAGGGCACCGGATAGTTTTGCAGGCGCGCGGCGTAGGCGTTGGCCTTGGCGGCATCGTCCTGGCGCGCGGCTTCGCGCAGCAGCAGGAAGGTATCGTCATCGGCGCGCGGGTCGTACGGGGGCGCGCTCGTCTGGGCGTACGCTGGGATCAGGCAGGCTCCGGCGGCAATCGCGAAGGCAAACAATTTCGGCAGGAACATCTGAATGCAACTCTCCATTGATACTTCATTTAACACATGACCGGCGAACCTAGAATACCATGCGGGCATGCCGCGCAGCCAGCATCGGCGCACGCAAATGATGCAATCGCACATATTGTCGACAAGGCAAGCTTGCGCGCCGCCCTCAAGGCGGCCCGGCGCGCGCGCGATCCGCTGGAAAAGGCGCGCCTGGACGCCCTGATCGGGGCGCGCGTGCTGGCGTGGTGGCGCAGTCACAGTGCGAGAGGTACGGAGCCGGTGTTGGGGGTGTACTGGCCGCTGCGGGGCGAGCCGGATTTGCAGCCGGTCTATCTTGCGCTGGCCGGCGCGGGGGTGCGGCTGGCGCTGCCGCTGGTGGTGGCGCCCGATTGCGCGCTGGCGTTCGTGGAGTGGGTGCCGGGCGAGGCCATGGTCAGCGACCGCATGGGGGTGGCGGTGCCGGCGGTGCAAAGGGTGGTCGGCAGGCCGGACGTGCTGCTGGTGCCGTGTCTGGGATTTACGGCGGAGCGCTTCAGGCTGGGGTATGGCGGGGGGTATTACGACCGCACCCTGGAAAAGGAGCCGAGGCCGGTGACAGTGGGGGTGGCGTATGCGGGGGAGCGGGTGGCGTTTGCCGCAGGCCAGCATGATGTGGCGCTGGATGTGGTGCTGACGGAGGGGTAATCGCTCCCTTGCGTTACTGACCTATGATCCGTCTTCCCCGCGCAGGCGGGGAAGACGGATCAGACTCAAGCGCGACAATCAAATATCGATGACTCAAGCAGCCTTCAAGCGCTCCCACAAGGCCGTCGTCGGCACGGCCTGGTTCATGCTGTAAAAATGCAAGCCCGGTGCGCCGCCGGCGAGCAAGCGTTCGCACAGCTGCGTCACCACATCGAGCCCAAATGCCTTGATCGACGCGCTATCATCGCCAAAACTGGCCAACTTCAAGCGCACCCAACGCGGAATTTCTGCACCGCACATGTCCGAAAACCGCATCAACTGCGTGTAATTGGTAATCGGCATGATCCCCGCCACGACGGGAATATCGATGCCCAGCTTGCGGGTCTGGTCCATGAACGCAAAATACGCATCGGCGTTGTAAAAATACTGGGTAATCGCGGCATTCGCGCCGGCCTGCACCTTGCGCGCGAAATTCTGCAAGTCATCCTGCGGCGAACGGGCCTGGGGATGGACTTCCGGATACGCCGCCACTTCGATATGAAACCAGTCGCCCGTCTCGGCCCGGATGAACTCGACCAGTTCGCTGGCATAGCGCAGTTCGCCCGCACCGCCGTAGCCGCTTGGCAAGTCGCCGCGCAAGGCCACCAGGCGCTTGATCCCATGCGACTGGAACTGTTTCAGGATGGCCCGGATCGATTCGCGCGAGGCCCCCACGCACGACAGGTGGGGAGCGGCCTGGTGGCCCTCGCCGAGGATCTCGACGACCGTGTCGAGCGTGCCCTGCTGCGTGCTGCCGCCGGCGCCAAAGGTCACCGAGAAATATTTAGGTTGCAGCAGCGCCAGTTTGGCGCGTGCCACACGCAGCTTGTCCGCCCCTTCGGGCGTCTTGGGCGGATAGAATTCAATGCTGAAGTCAGGAGTTGCCATCTTTTTTGAGGAGTAAGGTAGACAGCGCCCACGAGATGATGCTGTACAGGATGGCGGCGATAAAGGCCGACCAGAAACCTGCAACTTGGAATCCGTCGATCAGGGTGGCGACTGTCCAGAACAGCAGCGCGTTGATCACCAGGATAAACAACCCCATGGATAACAGGGTTACGGGCAGGGTCAGCAGTACCAGCACCGGACGAATCAGGGTATTGACCAGGCCGAGCACCAGCGCGGCAATCAGGGCAGACACCAGATTGGTGACATGAACCGAACTCATCAGGAATGGCAGCGCGCATAGCGCCACTGCATTAATCAACCACGTCAAAAGTAAGCGCATAAGGAAGGCGGGAGTCAGGTGAATGTGAAAAAGACATCGGAAACAACAAAAAAACGGCGCGCTCTTTTCAGATACGCGCCGTCGTTACCGATTAATAACGGTAATGGTCAGGCTTGTAAGGGCCTTCCTTGCTGACGGTGATGTACGCGGCTTGCTCGTCGGTCAGCACGGTCAGTTGTGCATTGAGCTTCTTGAGCTGCAGGCGCGCGACTTTCTCGTCCAGGTGCTTCGGCAGCACGTACACGCCGACCGGGTACTTGTCGGTGTTGGCGAACAGCTCGATCTGGGCGATGGTCTGGTTGGCGAACGAGGAGCTCATCACGTACGACGGGTGACCGGTACCGCAGCCCAGGTTGACCAGGCGGCCTTCGGCCAGCAGGATGATGCGCTTGCCACTCGGGAAGATCACGTGATCGACCTGCGGCTTGATGTTATCCCACTGATATTTCTTCAGCGAAGCGACATCGATCTCGTTGTCGAAGTGGCCGATATTGCAGACGATGGCCTGGTCTTTCATGGCCAGCATGTGCTGTTCGGTCAGGATGTGATAGTTGCCGGTGCAGGTAACGAAGATATCGCCGTGTTCGGCGGCGTAATCCATGGTCACGACGCGGTAGCCTTCCATCGCCGCCTGCAGTGCGCAGATCGGATCGATTTCGGTGACCCACACTTGCGCCGACAGGGCGCGCATGGCCTGGGCCGAGCCCTTGCCCACGTCGCCGTAGCCGGCGATGACGGCCACTTTGCCGGCGATCATGACGTCGGTGGCGCGCTTGATGCCGTCGACCAGCGACTCGCGGCAACCGTACAGGTTGTCGAACTTCGACTTGGTAACCGAATCGTTGACGTTAATTGCCGGGAAGGCCAGCTTACCCTCTTTGTGCATCTGGTACAGGCGGTGCACGCCGGTGGTGGTTTCCTCGGTCACGCCGAGGATTTGCGGCAGACGCTTGGAGTACCAGGTGGCATCTGTCGCCAGATGGTTCTTGATCGAGTTGAACAGGCAGATTTCCTCTTCCGAACCCGGGTTGGCCAGCACCGACGGATCGGTTTCGGCGCGCGTGCCCAGGTGCAGCAGCAGGGTGGCATCGCCGCCATCGTCGAGGATCATGTTCGAATACACCGGCTGGCCGGCTTCGCTTGGCCACTCGAAGATGCGGTGGGTGTAATCCCAGTATTCGTCGAGGGTTTCGCCCTTGACGGCGAACACAGGCGTGCCAGCGGCGGCGATGGCGGCGGCGGCATGGTCCTGGGTCGAGTAGATGTTGCACGATGCCCAACGCACCTTGGCGCCGAGGGCTTCCAGGGTCTGGATCAGCACGGCGGTCTGGATAGTCATGTGCAGCGAACCGGTGATGCGCGCGCCTTTGAGGGGCTGGGCCGCGGCGAATTCCTCGCGGATTGCCATCAGGCCGGGCATTTCGGTTTCAGCGATCTTGATTTCCTTGTCGCCCCAGGCGGCCAGGGAAATGTCGGCGATATGGAAGTCTTGCGAAGTTTTGAGTACGGCGTTCATCACGCCCTCCTTTCAGTTAGAAAAAAGTAACGTGAGCGCAGTTGCGGTGGACTTTCCGAGCCTGGCGAAATGGGTCATTTCGTCGCAACGCTCCTCGGAACGAAGAAGTGTAGCCGCTAACGCCAAGTTGCGCCAGCCAAATTTCTCGGGTGCGGCAAAATCCGCAAAACCTGCGAAACCGCCTACAACCGGGGGTCAGAGCTTTAACTAGAAATGTTTCTAATTAAAGCTCTGACCCCGGTTGTGCAATTTTGTATGGTGAAAAAATGCACGCAAGAAGTGGCGATTGTGGGGCGCTGCAAATGGAAACAATGGAAGTTACGTCGCCAGATTTTTGCGCTTTTAGCAGGAGTAGGCCCGAAACGACAACCGGGGTCAGAGCTTTAACTAGAAATGTTTCTAATTATAGCTCTGACCCCGGTTGGGGGTGCAAACCGCGCTGGCGGCGGTTTGCGGCGGTGTTGCTTAGGACAGGCCGGCTTCGGCGCGCAGCAGGGCGACTTTGTCGGTGCGTTCCCAGGTGAATTCCGGCTCTTCGCGGCCAAAGTGGCCGTACGCCGCACTCTTCTGGTAAATCGGACGCAGCAGGTCGAGCATCTGGACGATGCCTTTCGGACGCAGGTCGAAATGTTCCATCACCAGGGCGGCGATTTTTTCGTCGGAAATGACGCCCGTGCCTTCGGTGTACACCGTAATGTTGATCGGCTTGGCCACGCCGATCGCGTAGCTGACCTGCACCTGGCACTGGCGCGCCAGTCCGGCCGCCACCACGTTCTTGGCCACGTAACGGGCCGCGTACGCCGCCGAACGGTCGACTTTGGACGGGTCCTTGCCCGAAAACGCGCCGCCGCCGTGCGGTGCCGCGCCGCCGTAGGTGTCGACGATGATCTTGCGCCCGGTCAGGCCGCAATCGCCTTGCGGTCCGCCAATCACAAAGCGCCCGGTCGGATTGACCAGGTAGCGCGTGTTGTGCAGCCACTCGGCCGGCAGTACTTTCTTGATGATTTCTTCAATCACCGCTTCTTCGATCTGCGCGTGCGTCACTTCCGGCGCGTGCTGGGTCGAGAGCACCACGGTGTCGACGCCAACCGGGCGGCCATCGACATAGCGCAGCGTGACTTGCGATTTGGCGTCCGGACGCAGCCACGGCAGGCGGCCATCCTTGCGCAGTTGCGACTGGCGCTCGACCAGGCGGTGCGCGTAGTGAATGGCGGCCGGCATCAGCTCGGCCGTTTCATCGCAGGCGTAGCCGAACATCAGGCCCTGGTCGCCGGCGCCCTGGTCCAGGTCGAGCCCGGCGCCTTCGTCGACGCCCTGGGCGATGTCGGGCGACTGCTTGTCGTAGCACACCATCACGGCGCAGCCGCGGTAGTCGATGCCGTAGTCGGTGTTGTCGTAGCCGATACGCTTGATGGTTTCGCGCGCGACCTGAATATAATCGACGTTGGCGTGGGTGGTGATTTCACCGGCGAGCACGACCAGACCGGTATTGCACAGGGTCTCGGCGGCAACGCGCGCTTTCGGGTCTTGTTCGAGGATGGCGTCGAGAATGGCGTCGGAAATTTGGTCGGCAACCTTGTCTGGATGGCCTTCGGACACGGATTCGGACGTGAAGAGATAGTCGTTTGACATGCAATGCTCCTGTTACTGGTGATGTTGATGTCGCAGTAACCGGGTTGCCTGCGACGCTTTAGCGACATTTATATTCCGCTTCGCAAGTTGTCTATTAACTCGGCGGATACTGCATACGTGGTATTTTACGCTCCTTGAGAAATTTTGGCTAAGCAACTGGCCGTTTGTTGATACACCGTCAAAAACCATGTTAGTTCCCCTTTTCCGCACCTTATCGAAATTGCCCTTGCCGGTCCTGCATGTCATGGGCGCCGGCCTGGGCTGGTTCGTGTATCTCGCCTCTCCTTCTTACCGCAAGCTGATGCGCACCAATATGCGCGCGGCCGGCTTTGGCCAGCATCTGTCGGCCGCCATTGCCGAGTCCGGCAAGTCGATCATTGAACTGGCCTTCGTGTGGTGCGCGCCGCCCGAGAAAGTGGCCAGCATGGCCACCGACGAGAACTGGGACTACGTCCAGTCGGTCATCGACAGCGGACGCGGCATCATGTTCCTGACCCCGCACCTGGGCTGCTTCGAAATCACCGCGCAGCAGATCGCGCTGCGCACCAAGCTCACCGTGATGTACCGCCCGCCCAAGCAGGCGGCGCTGAAACCGCTGATCGAGGGCGCCAGGGCGCGCAATAACCTGCATCTGGCCCCGGCCAACCTGTCGGGCGTGCGCATCCTGGCCAAGTGCCTCAAGCGCGGCGAGCCGATCGGGGTGCTGCCGGACCAGGTGCCGCAGCAGGGCGAAGGCGTGTGGGCGCCGTTTTTCGGACGCCCGGCCTACAGCATGACCCTGCCGGCCAAGCTGGCGCAGCTGGGCAATGCCGAAATCATCCTGGTGTACGCCGAGCGGCGTGCCGGTGGCAAGGGGTTCATCGTGCGCTTCGTGCCTTTCGGGCAGGAACTGGCGGGCAGCCCGGCCGAGCAGGCAACGACCATCAACCATGCCATGGAGCAGCTGATCGCGCGCTGCCCGGCCCAGTATTTCTGGAGTTATAACCGCTACAAGCAGCCCGGCGGCGTGCCTGCGCCCGATGCGCAGGTGGACGCATGAAGGTCCTGATCGGCCTGGTCTGGCTGATGCACTGGTTGCCCCTGCCCGTACTGGGACGGCTCGGCAGCGGCGTGGGCAGCCTGCTGTTCCTGGTGCTGCGCAAACGCCGCCACATCGCCCTGACCAATCTGCGCATGTGCATGCCGGAATTGCCGGAAGCGCAGCGGGTGGTGCTGGCGCGCCAGCATTTCCAGTCGTATTCGCGCAGCGTGTGGGAGCGCGGCATCTTGTGGTGGGCGCCGGAAGCGCGCCTGCGCCGTTTGATCAAGGTCGATCCCGGCGTGCCGCTGGCGCAGATCGCGGCCCGGCCGACCATCCTGCTCTGTCCGCACTTCGTGAGCCTGGACGTGGCCGGCGTGGCGGTGATGCTGGAAACGAGCTTGAGCTCGATCTACGTGCCGCAGAAAAATGCCGTGTTCGACGAGGTGTTGCGCAAGGGCCGCTCGCGCTTTCGTCCGGTGCAATTGTTTTCGCGCAAGGAGGGCGTCAAGCCGATCCTGCGCGCCATGCGCGAGCATGTGCCCTACTTTATGCTGCCGGACATGGATTTCGGCGACAAGGATGCCGAATTCGTGCCGTTTTTCGGCGTTCCGGCCGCCACCCTCACCGCGCCGGGCCGGATTGCGGCCGCCACCGGGGCGCAGGTGATTCCGGTGGTGGCCACGTTCTTGCCAAATTACACGGGCTGGAAGGTCACGTTTTATCCGGCGTGGGAAGATTATCCGGGCGCTGACATGGCCGAGTCGGCCCGCCGCATGAACGCCTTCATCGAAGAGCGGGTGCGCGAGGCGCCGGCCGAGTATTTCTGGACGCACAAGCGCTTCAAGACCCGTCCGCCCGGCGAACCGTCGCCGTACCTGAAACACTAGCTTTTCTACCGCTATACTGACGCTCATGAAACTCACATTTACCAAGATGCACGGCGCCGGCAATGATTTTATCGTTATCGATGCGATCAGCCAGCAGGTCGATTTCACGCCCGCCCAGTGGCAGCGCCTGGCGGACCGGCGCTTCGGCATCGGCGCCGACCAGATCCTGGTAGTGGAAAAAGCCCAGGGCGCCGGCTGCGACTTCCGCTACCGTATCTTCAATAACGATGGCAGCGAAGTCGAGCAGTGCGGCAACGGCGCGCGCGCGTTCGTCAAGTTTGTCACCGACAAGGGTTTGACGACCCAGTCAAGTATCCGCGTGGAAACCATGAAGGGCATCATCACGCCGCGCCTGGAAGCCGATGGCAGCATCACGGTCGACATGGGCGCGCCGGTGCTCGACGCGGCCAGGGTGCCCTTCGACGCGGCCGGGCTGGGCGGCTGGGCCGAGGGACAGGATACCTTGTGGCCCTTGCCGATCAAGTATCAGGGTGGCAAGACGGTGTTCGTGTCGGTGGTGTCGATGGGCAATCCACACGCGGTGCAGGTGGTCGAGGATGTCGAGCTGGCGCCGGTGCTCGAGACCGGGCCGCTGATCGAGGCGCACGCGCGTTTTCCGAACAAGGTCAATGCCGGCTTCATGCAGGTGCTGGACCGGGGGCACATCAAGCTGCGCGTGTACGAGCGCGGCGCCGGCGAAACGCTCGCCTGCGGTTCGGGCGCCTGCGCGGCCGTGGTAGCCGGCATCCGGCGCGGCCTGCTCGATTCGCCCGTGCGCGTCAGTGCGCGCGGCGGGGAATTGTCGATCGCGTGGGCGGGCGATGGCGAGCCGGTCATGCTCAGCGGACCGGCGGTGACGGTGTTCGAGGGCGAGATCGAGGTGTAGCCCGGATCAGGGGCTTGCGGCCCCCACCTTCCCCTCACGCCGCCATCTCGTACGCCTCCACCTCCCCGTCGGCATGCTCGGACTCCGGCACCAGCGTCTTGAGCCGGTACAGCCGCTGCCGGTAATTGCCCTCCGGCCCGGTCGGGCCGCAATCGATGCCGTCGAACAGGCGCACGATGCGGTCGAGCGCGTGCCGCTCGTGCATCGAATCGATCACCACCAGGCGCCGCTTGCTGCGCCCGTAACTGCCGCGGATATCGATCACCAGGCAATGCCCCTGGTCGGCCGCGGTTACATCGAGCAATAACGCTTCGGCGCGGGTCAGCCCGAACAGGGCGGCCAGCTCCAGGCGCGCGGCCAGCAGCGGATGGGCAGCGCCCAGGTCGTACGCGGCCAGGGCCCCGGTTTCGGTGTACGCCGTGCCCTCGCAGCGCGGGGCGATCTTGTGCAGCGCCGTGGCCGCCAGCGGACAGCCTTGCAGCGCCGCCTTTTGCAGCCAGTACACCGCCCGCACATCGTTGTTTTCATTCTCACGGCGCGCGCGCCAGGCGCTGTTGCCGCACTCGAGCTGGGCGTCGCGGTAGCCCATTTCGGCGGCCCGCTCCAGATAGCGCTGGGCGTCAAGCACGTTGCGCTGGGAGAACTCGGGCTTGATGTAGATGCGCGAGAGCGCGTACCAGGCTTGGGCCAGGCCCTGGTTGCCGGCCAGGGTCAGCCAGCGGATGGCTTTCTTGAAGTTGGCCGAGCCTTCGCCCACGGCAATCCGCTTGCCGTCGACCTGCATGCGCGCGCACCACAGCCCAACGGCGAACTGGGCATGAGGGTCGTGTTCGGCCGCGGCCAGCTCGAAAAAATGATGGGCTTCGGCACGGCCAGTATCGGCACGGCCAGTCTCGGCACGGCCCGTATCGGCGCGGCCAGCCTCGGCATCCCTGGCCTCGGCCTCGGCCACCAGTGCGCGCGCAGCGCGACAGCAGCGTGACATCCGCCGCGCTCAGTCCGCTGGCGGCGCGCGTGCTCGTGCCCACCCGGCGCACCAGGGCCCGCGCCAGCGGCAGCGCGCGCTGCGCGTAGGCGTCCAGGCGTCCTTCTTCCCAGTCAAGCTCGAGTTGCGACAGCTGGGCCTGCGGCAAGCCGCTGTCGGCGCCGCGCTGCATCCAGCGCGCCTCGGCCGGGCGCGGCGCCGTGACGGTTCCCGCAGCAGCAGCCGGACGCGCCAGGGGCGTTGCCGGCGGCGGCGCCAGGACCTCGGGCGCCACCGCCAGCGCGCCGGCCAGGCGCCGATGCTGCGACAGCAGCCACTGGGCCTCGGCCAGGCCGGCCGCCGCCCCGGCCTGGAGCGCCCCAAACGCTTTCTCGCGCCGCGCCGGGGGCGGCGTGTCGCCGCCATGCCCGCCCAGGATCAGCTGGGCCAGCACCAGGCCGGCGCGCAGGTTGCCATCGTCGTAGGCTTGCTCGAACCAGCAGGCCACCGGGCGCTGGCTCTGCACCGCCACCTCGAACGGAATATGGTTGCCGATCAGCTGGCACGCGCCAGCGCAATCTTGCTGTGCGGCACGGTCGAGCCAGTGCAGGGCGGTCGGCAGGCTTTTGGGCAAGCCCGTGCTGCCGAACAGATACAGGGTGCCCAGGTCAAGCTGGGCTTGGGCGCGGCCTGCGCGCGCGCCACGGATGAGCGCTAGTTCTTCGCGGTTTGCCATGATTGTTGCCATCACCTTGTTGAGGGGCCCGGGGACGAGATCAATTCCTTGAGCCTGCTGCACCGCATGGCGCCGGTTTGGTTGCCAATATACAACATTTGCCTGGCTGATGCGGGTGCAGCCGACGTTCTAAAGTCTACGTCAGGCACGCGGCGCGATGTCCGCTGATGGCGACTTCCTTGATTTCGCACAAAGCTTGTTAGTAAGAATATGTGGGATACCGCATGAAACGATTTCATAAAAATGCGCTTGTTCTTGCCTGTATCAATACGCACTGACGTTTCATAAATACAACAGCACTGCCGGAATGATTGGCTTTCAACCAATTCTACCCCTCATAATCGACCAGGACAGCCAGTGGGACATGGCCAGGCAATTAAGGCTTCTTAATCCGGGTGCTCAGAAAATTGAAAACTCAACGCACTTGCGGATTCGACTGATTCACTTTTAAGGATGGGTACATGAAAAAATCACTGGTCGCTCTGGCAGTTCTGGGCGCAAGCGCCGGCTTTGCACAAGCACAATCTTCTGTGGTCATCTACGGCACCGTCGATGCCGGCATGATCAAACGTACCGACCAATCGCTCAACATCGGCAAGCGCGCCAATAACACCCTCGGTTTCAAAGGCGTGGAAGATCTCGGCAGTGGCCTGAAAGCCTTGTTCCAGCTGGAAATTCGCTATGAACCGGACTCGGGCACTATCGAGCAGGGCGCCAACGGCGTCCAGCGCCCCCTGTTCCAGGGCCAGAGCCGGGTCGGCCTGCAAGGCGCCTTCGGCATGGTGCGCCTCGGGCGCGGCCTGACCGCGTTCCAGGAAACCAGCACCCTGTTCGAGCCCTTCCACGGCGTGCCGAGCCCAGCCGGTTTCCAGACCGACCTGATGGTCGCCGGCTACACCTCGGACCCGCTGGGCTCGATCGGCAATTCGACCAACCGCTTCAACAACGCCCTGTTCTATAACTCGAACGTGTACAACGGCTTCCAGATCAATGCCACGGTCGGCACCAAGGAAGCGGCCTCGGGTTCGGCGGCGCTCATCGGGCGCGGCACCGCGGCCAACCCGCAATACCGTCCCGGCTCGGAAGCGTCGGCCAATCCGTACTCGGTCTCGGCCACCTACACGGGCGCCGCCGGCGCCATCATGCTGGCCGCCGAACGCAATGCGGTCGAATCGCGCCTGGTCTCGGTGGCAGGCTACGTGATGGCCACGCCGGAACTGAAGCTGATGGCCACGCGCGTGCAGCAAGACCGCGGCCACACCTTCTTTAACAGCGAAGAAGCGCGTTCGTGGGTAGTCGGCGCCAATTACAAAATGGGCGCGGGCAAAATCCTGGCCGGTTATGGCCAGAAAAACCAGGGCGCTTTGAACCAGGGCATGCAAAAGACCAAGCAAATGTCGATCGGCTATGAATACAGCCTGTCGCCACGTACATATGTCTATGCGGATGCATCCAACAAGAAAGGCCCGACCATTCCATCGAGCATGAATATCTATGCATTGGGCGTCAATCACGCTTTTTGATGCAGTGCGATATAAATCGCATGCAATATAAATCGGTCGGATAAAAACAGGGGCGGCGATGGTAACATCGGCGCCCCTGGTGTTTTTCGCGTTATGCTGTGGTGTTTCAGATAAGACGGTATTGACGTTTTTGCTTCGTCTGTGTCTTTTTCGCAACCAGCACTTGCGTGCGCGATCGGCTTTCTGTACAAGGCTAAAAAACGATGGCATATTGGTTAAAACGAATTAGTACGCACGTTCGTTTTTAGACAAAATAATCTCCTGGAGACACAATGAAAACAAAATTAATCGCTGGTGTAATCGCTATCTGTTTCGCAGCCCCGGTCCTGGCCCAGTCCAGCGTGACCATTTACGGTATTGCCGACGCCGGTTTTATGAAAACCAAAGGTGAATCGGCCAAACTCGTCAGTGGTATCGCGGACGGTTCGCGCATCGGTCTCAAAGGTACCGAAGACATCGGCGGTGGTTACAAGGCCATCTTCAATCTGGAAGCGCGCGTCGAACTCGACACCGGCACCCAGAGTCCCGGCCTGGTCAACCCGAATCAAGGCCTGTACCTGACCAAGGGCATGGATGCCTTTAAAACCCCGGCCCTGGCGCCGACCCTGGCGACCCTGCGCGCCGGCCTGCAGCCAGCGATTGCCGTCAACGCCGAGAAAGCCCTGTTCGACCGTACCGCCATGGTCGGCATGGTCACCCCGTTCGGCGCCATCCTGGTCGGCCGCATGTACACCCCTGGCTACGAAGTGTTCGCCGCGGCTGACGCGTTCGAAACCGGCACCGGCGGCACCTGGGGCGGCATCACCGGCGGCACCGCCGGCTTTACCGCGCTGGGCGCGGACATCCGCTCGCAGAAATCGATCCAGTACCGCATCGCCACCCCGTCCGGCTTCGGCGGCTCGCTCATGTACGGCGCCAAGAACTCCGGCTACCTGGGCCGCTACAACAAGTTCATGGGCGGCGCGATCACCTATAAAACCAGCATTTTCGATATCGGCGTAGGCCACAACCAGGGTGAAGACCTGCAAGGCCGCAAGAGCCTGACCACCACCACCGTGGGCGGCTCGGTCAAGGTCGGCGACTTCAAGTTCTTCGCCGGCTACCACGACCAGGTCAACCGCAATTCGGCCCTGCTGGCCGACTACCTCGCCGTGTTCAACGGCCAGGTCGCCCCGGGCCTGCGCGCCGCCGGCGTGCCGGCTGCCAACGTAGCCGCCCTGACCAGCATCTACACCACCAACATCACCCGCAACAGCCAGGTCGATGCCAGCAGCTACCAGTTCGGCCTGCACTACCGTCTGGGCCAGGGCCGCCTGATGGCCTCGGCGGCACGCCAGAACGACCGTACCGTGTCGAACAGCGATGCGACCCTGGTGGCGGTCGGCTACGACTACAACCTGTCGGCCCGTACCGATATCTACTCGGTGCTGTCGCACATCAAGAACCAGAACGACGGCCAGTACACGCCGGGCGGGGCCGGTTCGCCGGGCGGCTTCACCAAAGTCGCGGGCGAAGACAGCCACGCCATCCAGATCGGCGTACGTCACCGCTTCTGAAGTAAGTGTGCGGGACTTCCCCGCCCTGTAAAAAAGACGCCTGCGGGCGTCTTTTTTCATGGGCGCGCGCAAGCTGTCGGTTAGAATTGCGGGAAGTTTTTTCGCCAGCAACACGATTCCCCGCACCAAGACTTCACGTAAAGACGCACATGACAGCCACACTGGACCCCACCGCCGTCGCCGACTACCTGGCCGGCCATCCGACTTTTTTCCAGGAACACGCCAAGCTGCTGGGCGAGGTCAAGCTGTCGAGCCCGCTGACCGGCAAGGCCGTCTCGCTGCAGGAACGCCAGATGGAAGTGATGCGCGATAAATACAAGGCGCTCGAACTGCGCATGTCGGACCTGGTCCGCCTGGCAGAAGCGAACGCCGCCATCGCCAACAAGTTCCACGGCTGGACCCAGGCCCTGCTCAAGACGCGCCACGACAGCGACATGCCGCGCGCCCTGGTCGACGGCCTGGCCACCCATTTCGGCGTGCCGCAAGCGACCCTGCGCCTGTGGAACCTGGCCCCGGCGCATGCCGGCAACTGGTATGTCAACGGCGTGTCGGAAGATGCGCGCCTGTTCGCCAACAGCCTGCTGGCGCCTTACTGCGGCAGCAACCACGACTTCGAAGCGGTGCGCTGGCTGGCCGACGCGGCCTCGGTGCAGTCGACCGTCATTTTGCCGCTGCGCAGCAACGGCAGCGCCTTTGGCCTGCTGATCCTCGGCTCGCCCGATCCGGAACGCTTCACCGCCAGCATGGGCACCGATTTCCTGGTCCACATCGGCGAAACCGCCAGCGCCGCGCTGGCCGCCCTGCGCGCCTGAGATGGACCATCCGGCCGCGCCCGACGCCACCGACTGGGTCGGGCGCTACCTCGACCAGCTGGCCACACAGCGCCAGCTCTCGCCGCACACCATCGACGCCTACCGGCGCGACCTGCAACAGTTGAGCACCCTGGCCAAGGGCATGCCCTGGCAGCAGGTGCGCCAGGCCGACATCCGCCGCCTGACCTCGATTTTGCACAGCCAGGAGCTGGGACCGCGCTCGATCGCCCGCAAGCTATCGAGCTGGCGCGGCTTTTTCGGCTGGCTGTCGGAACACATGACGCTGGCGGCCAACCCGACCGACGGCGTGCGCGCCCCCAAGCGCCCGGCCCCGCTGCCCAAGGCGCTGGCGGTGGACGACGCCGTGCAGCTGGTCTCGAGCCAGCCGCCCGGCCGCACCACCCTCACCAGCGCCGAACTGTGCAACCGCGCCATGTTCGAGCTGCTCTATTCGAGCGGCCTGCGGGTGGCCGAACTGGCCGGGCTCGACGTGGCCTACACCAAGGGCGGCGACGGCCAGGCCGCTTCGCTCGGCTGGATCGACCTGGCCTCGGGCGACGTGCTGGTCACCGGCAAGGGCAACAAGATGCGCACGGTGCCGGTGGGCAGCCACGCGCGCGCCGCGCTGGCGGCCTGGCTGGCGGTGCGCCCGCCTCCGGCCGACGGCAGCGCCGCGCTGTTCCTGTCCGAGCGCGGCACGCGCGTTTCGCCCCGTGTGGTGCAGTTGCGCCTGAAACAGCATGCGATCGACGCCGGCACTCCGGTGCACGTGCATCCGCACATGCTGCGCCACTCGTTCGCCTCGCACGTGCTGCAATCGTCGGGCGACCTGCGCGCCGTGCAGGACATGCTTGGCCACGCCAGCATCACCTCGACCCAGGTCTACACCGCGCTCGACTTCCAGCACCTGGCGGCCGTGTACGACCAGGCGCACCCGCGCGCCAAGGCAAAGTAAGGTCCGGAAACGCGTTTCCGGCATGATCCGCATCAAGCCGCATGGCGGTAGTTGGAAGCAATTGGCGAAATCCGGCATAATCGCTCGATTATTCGCCCGCTCCCGGGCAGCACACTGACTGACGACAACATGGCCTTAATTCCCAGCACCATCCTGACCGGCTTTCTCGGCGCCGGCAAAACCACGCTCCTGAACCGCATCCTGCAGGAAGATCACGGGTTGAAGATTGCCGTCATCGAGAACGAGTTTGGCCAGGAAAACATCGACAACGAGATCCTGGTGCAGGACAGCAGCGAGCAGATCGTCGAAATGAACAACGGCTGCATCTGCTGCACCGTACGCGGCGACCTGATCGTGGCACTGACCAGCCTGGCGCAAAAGCGCGAGGCGGGCGAGCTGCATTTCGACCGCATCATCATCGAAACGACGGGTCTCGCCAATCCGGGGCCGGTGGCGCAAACCTTCTTCATGGACGAGGAAGTCGGCGTGCACTACATGTTGGATGCCGTGCTGACCGTGGTCGACGCGCGCCACGCCATGACCCAGCTCGACGACTACGAAGAAGCGCAGCGCCAGGTCGGGTTTGCCGACAAGCTGCTGATTTCCAAGACCGACCTGGTCGATACGGCGCAATTGGATGCGCTCAAGGCGCGCCTGATGCGGATCAACCCGCGCGCGCCGATCAGCACGGTGGACTTCGGGCGCGCGCCGCTGGCCGAGGTGCTCGACATCCGCGGCTTCAACCTGAACGACAAGCTGGAAATCGACCCCGACTTCCTCAAGGCCGAAGAAGCGCACGGCCACGATCACGATCACGGCCATGTGCACACCGACGCCTGCCGCCATGAACACGGCGAGCACGGCCAGCATGACCACCACCACGGCCACCACAGCGACGACATCGCCGCCTTCGTCTTCAAGAGCAGCCGCCCGTTCGACCCGGCCAAGCTCGATGAATTCCTGGCCAGCCTGGTCAATGTCTTCGGTCCGCGCATGCTGCGCTACAAGGGCGTGCTGCTGATGCAGGGCGCCGAGCGCAAGGTGGTATTCCAGGGCGTGCACCAGATGATGGGCAGCGACCTGGGCGCAAAATGGGGCGAAAACGAGGAACGTGGCAGCAAAATGGTTTTTATTGGCAAAAATTTACCGAAAGATGTCTTTGTCAGCGGTTTGGAACAATGTTTGGTATAAACTATCCGGGTTTTAAGATGCCCGCTTTAGCGCACCGGCAATAAATCAGTGGCCGGTTGCGGAAAGTCACGAACAAGGCGGCAGTTCAGCAAGCCGTCAAGGTAGGCGCTTCGGCCGCAGCACCGCCGCTTTACCGGTGCCGCAGCCGAGTTAGCTGATAAAATGAAACCACCGTCGTATCGAAGGTAAGTGAAGTCATGACTAAAACAACTAAATCGACCGCCGTCAATACGGAAGGCCATCTCATCTCCGAAGACGAAATTCGGGCCATGGGTGAGAAGGACTACATGAATCCGGCGCAGCTGGCGTTTTTCAAGGCGCGTTTGCAGCAGCTCGAAAAAGACCTGCTCAAGAATGCCGGCGAGACCACCGAGCACCTGCGCGAAACCGTGCTCGTGCCCGATCCGGCCGACCGCGCCACGATCGAAGAAGAGCACGCGCTCGAACTGCGCACGCGCGACCGCGAGCGCAAGCTGCTCAAGAAGGTGCAGCAGTCGATCGCCGCCATCGACGGCGGCGACTACGGCTGGTGCGAAGAGACGGGCGAGCCGATCGGCATCCCGCGCCTGATCGCGCGCCCGACCGCCACCCTCTCGCTCGAAGCGCAGCAGCGCCGCGAGCTGAAACAAAAACTGTACGGCGATTGAGCCTCGCCGCACGCCACCTCCGAAGAAGCATGCGGGTTCGCCCCCGCATGCTTTTTTGTTTTGCCGCTCCCGCCAATCCGACTCGAAGCTTGCCTATCGGCTACACTATGCGGGATGGTCCAGGCAAGCGGACAGCACGGGTGGCTGGCGCGCGCCAGGCCGGCATGCTACCGTGCGGCTTGGCGATGTGGCGCGATCCGCAGCCGGATCGGCAGTCAGATGAACCAGGGCGCGTGCTGCGGTCGATGCGCCCGGTGCGGTTGGCGCAGTACGCAGCGTAGAACGAGACAGGGAACGACGTGAGTATCTTCTCCATCTTCACAAAGAAGAAAACTGACCAGCCTGGCGGCAAGAATGCGCCGGACTCGCGCCTGCGCGTCGGCGAACCGTCGCGCCTGGCCGCCGATACCGACGCCGACCGCGCGCGCCAGCGCGAAATCGCGCGCGCCACCGCGGCCAAGATCGACGCCATCGAATCGGCCATGTCGAACGACATTTTCAACACGCCCGAGCCGGCCTGGGGCAGCGGCCCGCGCAAGGCCAAGGCCCCGCTGGCCGACGGCGCCACCACCGACACCCTGCCGATGCTGGAACTGGCCACCACCGAGCTGCTGGCCGACGAAGACTTGCCGGACGCCCTGGTCGCGCCCCAGACCGCGCCCGTCATCGAAGAAATCGCGATCATGTTCGCCAACGACCAGATGGCCGTGACCGAAGCCATGCTGCTCGACAGCCTGGCCGAGCTGGGCAAGGACGACCGCACCATCTGGTGGATGCTGTTCGACCTGTACCAGGTGGGCGGACGCCAGGAAGACTTCGACAACATCGCCATCGATTACGCCAGCCAGTTCGAAACCTCGCCGCCTTCCTGGTCGCCGCCGCTGATGCCTCCCGGCATGGAAGAGCGCACCTTTGCCGGGGTCACCCCGACCGAAGTCTTCAGCGGCGTGCTGGACGGCGAAGTAGCCCCGCGCCTGGAACGCCTGCTCCAGCGCGCCAGCGAAAACCCGGTGCTGCGCCTCGAATTTGCGCGCATCCAGAGCGTCACGCCGGACGGCTGCGCCCTGCTGCTCGAAACCATGAACCGCCTGCGCGCCAGCGATCGCGAACTGATCGTGGCCGGGGCCGCCGAACTGGCCGAGCTGGTTCACTCGACCATCGAGATCGGCAAGCGCGACGCCAGCGAAGCGCCATGGCTGCTGCTGCTGGCCCTGTTCCAGCTGCTCGACCGCGAAAAAGACTTCGAAGAAACGGCGATGGATTACTGCGTCACCTACGAAGTCTCGCCGCCCTCGTTCGAGCCCTCGCTCACCACCGCCACCTCGGTCAGCATCCTGCACACGCCACCGGCCACCGAAGGCTTCATGCTGCCGTCGGTGATCGAAGGCGCGACCACGGCCCTGTTCGACGCCATCGACGCCTACGCCGCCGACAGCGCCGAAACGGTGCTGTTCGACTGCTCGCGCCTGGCGCGGGTCGACTATGCGGCCGCCGCCTCCCTGCTCAACCGCTTGCGCCCGATCGCGGCCGGGAAAAAAATCGAGCTGCGCGAATTGAACCATTTGGTCGCCGCACTGTTCAAACTACTGGGCTTCACGGAAGTGGCCAAGCTGTTCCCGCACAAGTACTGAGCATTGCCGTCCGGCCGGATACGGGTATCCGGCCGGTAACTGTCTTGCAATTTCCGTGAGCATCCCCATTTCTGGGAGGCATGCAGCCGCGCGGGGAGCCCTCTCCCGGCCGGCCGCTCCATCACTGAGAGGCAACGATAATGGAACAATTTCACGGCACCACCATCCTGTGCGTACGGCGCGGCAAGCAAGTTGCGATCGGCGGCGATGGCCAGGTCACGCTCGGCAACATCGTCATGAAGGGCACGGCCCGCAAGGTGCGCAAGCTATACCAGGGCAAGGTCCTGTGCGGCTTCGCCGGCGGCACCGCCGACGCCTTCACCCTGCTCGACCGCTTCGAAGGCAAGCTCGAAAAGCACCAGGGCAACCTGCTGCGCGCCTCGGTGGAACTGGCGAAAGACTGGCGCACCGACCGCGTGCTGCGCCGCCTGGAAGCCATGCTGCTGGTGGCCGACCATGAATCGACCCTGGTCATCACCGGCAACGGCGACGTGCTCGAACCCGAAGACGGGGTTGGCGCCATCGGCTCGGGCGGCACCTACGCCCAGTCGGCCGCCAAGGCCCTGCAAGAAAACACCGATTTGTCGCCGGCCGAGATCGTGAAAAAATCGCTGACCATCGCCGGCCAGCTGTGCATCTATACGAACATGTCGCACATTATCGAAACACTGGATTAAGGGGAAGCACCATGCCAAGCACCATGAAGTTGACGCCCCGCGAAATCGTTTCCGAACTCGACAAGCACGTGGTCGGCCAGGGCAAGGCCAAGCGCGCGGTCGCCATCGCCCTGCGCAACCGCTGGCGCCGCCAGCAGGTGGCCGAGCCGCTGCGCCACGAAATCACGCCCAAGAACATCCTCATGATCGGCCCTACGGGCGTGGGCAAGACCGAGATCGCGCGCCGCCTGGCCAAGCTGGCCGACGCGCCCTTCATCAAGATCGAAGCGACCAAGTTCACCGAAGTCGGCTACGTGGGGCGCGATGTCGACACCATCATCCGCGACCTGATCGACATCGGCATCAAGCAGACCCGCGCCAGCGAAATGAAAAAGGTGCGCCAGCGCGCCGAAGACGCGGCCGAAGACCGCATCATCGACATCCTGGTGCCGCCGGCGCGCGACTTCGGCTTTAACGTCACGCCGCCGCCTGAAACCAAGGAAGGCGACGGCACCCGCCAGACTTTCCGCAAGCGCCTGCGCGAAGGCGAGCTGGACGAGCGCGAGATCGAACTCGAAGTGGCCGAGCCCGGTCCCCAGATGGAAATCATGGCCCCGCCCGGCATGGAAGAAATGACCGAGCAGATCAAGTCCATGTTTTCGGGCATCGGCGCGGCGCGCAAGAAGCCGCGCAAGATCAAGATCCGCGAAGCGATGAAGATCCTGATCGACGAAGAAGCGGCCAAGCTGGTCAACGACGACGAACTCAAGCAAAAGGCGATCGCCAACGTCGAGCAGAACGGCATCGTGTTCCTCGATGAGATCGACAAGATCGCCTCGCGCTCCGAAATGGGCGGGGCCGACGTCTCGCGCGCCGGCGTGCAGCGCGACCTGCTGCCGCTGGTCGAGGGCACCACGGTCAACACCAAGTACGGCATGATCCGCACCGACCATATCCTGTTCATCGCCTCCGGCGCGTTCCATCTGGCCAAGCCGTCGGACCTGATTCCCGAATTGCAGGGGCGCTTTCCGATCCGGGTCGAGCTCGAGTCGCTCTCGATTGCCGATTTCGAGTGCATTCTCACCAGTACCGATGCCTGCCTGACCAAGCAGTACGAAGCGCTGCTGGCGACCGAGGACGTCAAGGTCGAGTTTGCCCAAGACGGCATCACGCGCCTGGCCGAGATTGCGTTTTCGGTTAACGAGCGCACCGAGAACATCGGCGCGCGGCGCTTGTACACGGTGATGGAAAAGCTGCTCGAAGAAGTGTCGTTTACCGCCAGCGAGACCGGCGGCAGCGTGGTGGCGATCAACGCCGCGTACGTCAACGAGCGTCTGGACAAACTGGCCGACAACGAAGACCTGTCGCGCTACGTGCTGTAAGGAGGGCGCGCGATGGCGAACAAGGCACTGGCGACGCGGCAAAAAATGCGCATCACCGTCAAGCCGACGCAGCAGGTTGCCAAGGTGCGCAACCCGGTGGCCGTGGCAGCCAAGCTGCGCGCCGCCGGGCCGCACGCCAAGGGTCCGGCGCAGGAGCGCCAGGCGGCCAAGCGCGCCCTCAAGAAGGCCAGGCTGGTGCCGGAGGACGAATGAGCTGGAATTACCGGGTCATGCACAAGGCAGGGCAACTGGCGGTTTATTCGGTGTATTACGATGACGCGGGCAAGGTGATCAGCTCGAGCATCTTGTCGCAATTGCTGTGCACTGTATATGGACGCGTTGACCAAGCCGGTGCTGGACTATGTGGAATAGCGTTAGCTGGCCTGGCTGGATGTGTCCTGACGCGGGCGGAAGTTGGCGCAATTATTCAAGCTTGATCAGGTGAGGCGCGCGTGGCCAGCGAAAAATCACGCTTCAAGAGCGTGTAATACACTGCCAGAAAGTGAGTTAAATACGATTAATACGACAAAACCGGGGATCTCGCTATCGCTGCTGATGGCTGACGCAGTCGTTCTGTGCCAGGCTATCGCTGCGCGCATGTCGACAATGGACGCAGTAGACACTGAAAGCATCGATGAAGATGCATTGGCCGAACTGTACAAAGATCGCGACGCTTTGCAGCGCCTGCAAGACTACATCAAGCACGAATTCGCAGAAGCCTTTCGAACCCCACCGCCGCAAGCTGATGCCAGCTATGAACATGACCTGAAGTAGAGGATGTAAGCCGGAAACGCCAAAAATTGCGTGCCCTTGCCAGGTCCGGTCCTAAGGTTTGTCGCTTCGCCAGACCCATCCGATGGAGTGCAGATTGCATCGGGTGACAGTCCAGCCGTCAATGATCATTTCAATGGCAGGCGCCCCACAAATTTCACAGATCTCCAGACTGCGCCGGGCCACGTCCTCAAGGTAGTCCGCGAACGCCGGATCGTTGCGTGGAGAAAAATCGAATCTTAACGCTCCAAATTTTTCAAACGCACAGCTTATCGATATAAGTGGAGGCAAATTTTTGTAGACGTCGTCTACCAAATGCAGCCAGCCTTCGCCAGTCGATTCCCGGATCTGCTCGCGTGCCTCCAGCCTGGTCAAACCTTTGTCCATGTGAAGCCTGCGTCGATGTGTGCTGGGTTGTCGGCAACGCCGGGTGGCGAGGCAAGCGCCGCATCACCGATGCTAGCGTCGATTCCGATCGGGAGCTTGTCGCAGTAGCGCATCGGCGCCGGGGATGACGGAGTAGCGCCGCTGACGAACGTGTTGGGTACAGCGAGGAAATCGAACGATCAAGGCAAGGGCCGCCAGCGGGCGCCCTGGCGGGCGCCCGCGATCAGGCCATCTGGTGTGCGCGTCCTAGAACTTCCAGGCCGCGCCTAAGGTCAGTAAATGCACATGCGTGCGTGCCAGCGCGCCAACACCGGCCTTGAACACATCGTAATCGGCCGTGAGCGACAAATGCTTGTCCAGCGCATAGGCCATTCCCAGCCCACCCGTCACGCCAGCCGATGCGTTTGATACGCCATCGAACTTGCCCGACAAGCGCGCCAGCCCGGCCCTGGCATGCACCGACAACGCATCGGTCTCGCGCGAACTGATGCGGTACGACAGCCCCGCTCCCCGCAGCGAGGCCGCGCCACGCTCGCGCGCCAGGCTCATCTTGCCGCTGCGGTAGCCCACCAGCTCGACCGAACTGGTCAGCTCGGAACCCTGCCACGCGCTGAACGGCGCAAAATTAAAACCCGCGAACAGCTTGGCGCTGCCATTGTCCTGTCCCTTGCACGCCTCGGCGCCGCCGCATGGCGCGCTCAACTGCATGCGCCCTGCCGCGCCGCCCGCATAGATCGGACTGGTGTCGCCGTAGCTGGCGGCGCTGGCGGCGCCGCTGAACAAGGTCAGCAGAAAGGCGGCAAGCAGCGGGGTTGTGGGCATCGGTTCACTTTCGCTATACAGCGTGACTGGAGTGAAGCCAGTGTCATGCTTTTCCTCAAAAAGTACTATCGTCTTGTGCGAAGCACCGAAATTCGGTACATTGGGTATCGGATAACACTACATTTTGCCGTCAAAGGAATCGCATGAGCTCACCTGAGCTGGTCATACAAGTGCTGCGCGCCGAGCTGCGCGCGGCGGGCATCACCTACAAGGCGCTGGCCGCACGCATCGGCATGAGCGAGTCGAGCGTCAAGCGCATGTTCGGCCAGAAAGACATGGCGCTGTCGCGCCTGGCCCAGATCTGCAAGGCGGCCGGGGTGCCGCTCGAAGACGTGCTGCGCCGCGCGGCCGACGCCCGGCCGCAAGCCGACACCCTCACCCCCACCCAGGAAAAGTCGCTGATGGCCAATCCGCGCCTGCTGCTGGTCGCCATCTGCTGCCTGGGCAACTGGACGCTCGACCAGATCATCGAAACCTACCAGCTCAGCGAGCCCGAATGCATCGGCCTGATGGTCGAACTGGACCGCCTCGGCCTGATCGAACTGAAACCCCTGAACCGCTACAGCATGCGTGTCTCGACCACCTTCCGCTGGCTGCCGGACGGGCCGGTGCAGCAGTATTTCCGTGAACATGTGGTGGAAGATTATTTCAGCGGGCGCTTCGACGGCGCCGGCGAAACCTTGCTGTGCCTGCCGGCGCGCCTGTCGCTGGGCAGTTCGCGCGAACTGCTGCTGAAAATCCAGCAACTGGCAGCCGAACTGGCGCGCCTGCACCAGGCCGACCGCCGCCTGTCGCCGGACGAGCGCGACGGCGTGACCCTGCTGCTGGGATTTCAATCGTGGGAGTCGAGCGCGTTTACCGCGCTGCGGCGCGCTTAGGCTGCGGCTACCAGATCGGCCCAAGGAACAGATAAGCGGTGCCGCCGCCGTCGATGGTCTTGCCGGCGCCCACATACACCGGCCCGAAGCGCGTGTCGACCGACAAAAAGCCGCTGACGGCCTGCTTGAAGGCGGCGTCGCGCTGCACCGTCCGGCGGTCGAAGGCGCCGCCCGCTTCCAGCGAAAAGCCGGCGCGCACGGTGCCGCCAAGAGTCACCGGCAAGGCGCCGATGCGGCGCGCCATGACCAGCCGTCCGAAGGCGATGCGGTTGCCCTCCAACGACTCCGGCAACGATCCCGACAAGCGTAAAAATCCGCCCAGGCTGAGCGGGGCGGCGCCGCTGCTGGCGACCGCGTATTCGCCGTACACATGCCCGGCCCAGTCGCGTGTGCGGAAGGCGGACAGGCCAAGCACGGAAAACTGCGCCAGCGCCCCGGCGCCAGCGCTGTCGCCGGCGCGCCCGGCCAGCTGGGCGTCGATCAGATTGCCCCGGCTGGGAAAGCCGAGCGAGTCGAGCGTGTCGACCCGGTAGCGCAGGAAACTGTAGTTGTTTGCGGCGAGCGCGCTGCCGCTTCGCTCGGGAATGACGGCGCGCACGCCCAGGCTCTGGCGCACCATGCCGAAGCGCACGTCGCCCCAGCTGCCCAGTTCCCGCCCCACCACCAGGCTCACCGAGCGCTGTGAAAAGGCGACGCGGCTCTGGCGCCGGCCATACTGGAAGACATCGAACGAGCTGGAACCGTACTGGAGATCGGGCGCCACGTACCAGGGCGAGCCGGGGCCGAGCGGCTGGTGGAACTCCACGCCAACGCCGCGCTCGTCGCCGATCTGGGCCGTGGTGCGCAGCTCGCCGCCCCACGGGTTCATCGAGGAACGCACGTGCATCACTTTGAGCGCGAAGCGGTTGGCGTTGTCGAAGTCGCTGGCCAGTTCCAGCCCCACGCGCAGGCGGCTGTTGGTCCAGCCGGCCTCGGTGGCGCGGATGGCCACCGCGCGCTGCCCGCCCTCGTCGTCGATATCGGTCTCGACCCGCTCCAGGTCGCCGCGTCCGTACAGACTGTTGGCGGCGCGCCGCACCTGGTCGCGCGTGCGGGTCTGGCCCTGCGCGAGACCCGACTGCACCTGCAGGATTTTCGGGTTGATGCGCCCGTTGCTCTCGACCCTGACCTCGGCCAGCAGCAGCGGCGTGTCCGACAGCGGCGGCGTGGCCAGGCGGTTGTTTTCGAACAGCGCGTAGTCGGCCGCCGGCAGCGCCAGCGCCGCCAGGCGCGGCGCCAGCGCGCGCGTGGCGGCCTCGCCGCCCTGGATGGCGCTGTCGATATTGCGGAAGTCCAGAAAGCTCGTGCCGCTCAGTTCCGGCGAAATCAGGATGTCGTTGGACCCGAGTTCCTTGATCGAGCGCTGCACGTTCTGTTCGGTCAGGATGTTGATCATCTGCTGCGCCACGCCGAGCGCGCTGCCGAGGTTTTTCTCGGGCGCCAGCGGGGTGCCGACGTTGACCGCGATGATGATGTCGGCGCCCATCTTGCGCGCCAGGTCGATCGGCAGGTTGCGCACCAGGCCGCCGTCGACCACCAGGCGCTGGTTGACCCGCACCGGCGCGAACACGCCCGGCACCGCCAGCGAGGCGCGCATGGTCAGGAACAGCGGGGTGTCGACCAGGTCGACCAGGTCGCCCGTGACCAGGTCCGAGGCCACCGAGCGAAACGGCAGGCTGAGTTGATTGACCGGACGGTCGCGCGTGCCGGCCGGCAGCAGGCGCGCCAGCGCCAGTTCCAGCGCAGCGTTGCCGGCGGCGGCCGGCGGCAGCGACAGGCCGTCGCGGTGCAGGCCGAACTCGATGCGCGAGGGCAGCATCACGTCTTCTTCGCGGCGCCGGAATTGCAGGTCTTCGCGCGCCGGGCGGTCGGCCACCACGCGGTCCCAGTCGGTGTGGCGCGCCATCTGTTCCAGGTCGGACACCGAGGAGCCGGCCGCGTAGGCGCCGCCGATCACGCTGCCCATGCTGGTGCCGACCACGATGTCGACCGGCACGCGCAGCTCGCGCAGCACGCGCAGCACGCCGATGTGGGCGAAGCCGCGCGCGCCGCCGCCGGAAAGCACCAGCGCCACGCGCGCACGCGCCGCCACGCCAGCGCCGTCGGCGGCCTGCGCCAGCACCGCGCCCGCGGGCAGGCCGAGGACGCAGGCCGCGGCCAGCAAGCACAATCGCTTCATGCGCGCCTTATTGGGTCGGCGGCTGGTTGCCTGCGCCGGGGCTGACCACGCTGCGGGTCGGCCCCGGCATCTGCTGCGGCGGCGGCGCCGTGGGGGCCGGCGGCGTTGGCGTCAGCCCTTGCGAGGCGTCGGGCGGCGCGGCAGGCGGCGGATTCGAGGCGCTGTTGTCGGGCGGCGGCATCGGCGGCGGGGCCGCCATCGGCGGCGCCATCTCGGGGCCGGCCTTGGCGTCGGTGGCCAGTTCGATGCGTTTTTCGACGCCGCCTTCGGACAGCATCACATAACGCGGGAACACCGCGCTGACGGTCACGCCGGGGGCGACTTCGCGCCCGACCTTGAGCGCGCGCGGCGGCTGGCCGTCGGCCACCAAAATGGCGGCGCTGTCGCGCCCGGCCGAGATCACGCCGGTCAGCTGGTAATTGCTGACCACCACGGTGGCGGCCTGGCCGCCGAACAGGGTGGCGCCGGCGTCGGAGGCGGGCACCGGATCGGGCGCGTTGGCGGCGGCCACGATCGGCCGGTCCGGGCCCTTGATGAACTGCATGGCCCAGTACGCGATCGAGGCCGACAGGAGAACCACGGCGAGCAGGCTGAAAACTATTGGCAAACGCTTCATTACATTCCTTTTTACCGCACCAGCTGATTGATTTCAATGATAGGCATCAGCACCGCGAGCACGATCAGCAGCACCACCACGCCCATGGCCAGGATCAGCACCGGTTCGAGCAGGCCGGCGATGGTGAGCGTGCGCCGCTCCAGGTCCTGCTGCTGCGAATTGGCGGCCCGTTCCAGCATGGCCGGCAGTTCGCCGGTGATCTCGCCGGCGCGGATCATGTGGATCAGCATCGGCGGAAAGTGCTTTTGCGCCGACAGCGCGCGCGCCAGGCTGACGCCCTCGCGCACGCTGGCGCTGGCCTGCTCGACCAGCTCCTTCATGGCCAGGTTGGACAAGGTGTCGCGGCTGGTGTCGAGCGCGCGCAGGATCGGCACGCCCGAGCCGGTGGTGATCGCCAGGGTGCTGGCGAAGCGCGCCGTGTTCAGGCTGCGCTCGAACTTGCCGTAGATGGGGGCCGTCAGCAGCCAGGTATGCCAGCGCCTTTTCAGCACCGGGTTGCGCAGCGCGCGCCGCCACATCCAGAAGGCGCCGACCAGCAAGATGCCGACCACGATGCCCCAGGCGCGCACGAAATCCGACACGGCCAGCATCATCACGGTCAGCAGCGGCAGCTTTTGCTTGGTGTTGGCGAACACCGAGACGATCTGCGGCACCACGTAGGTGAGCAAAAAGATCACGATCGCGAACGCCACCACGGTGACGATGGCCGGATAGGTAAACGCCAGGCGCACCTTCTGCACCAGCGCGTTGCGCCGTTCGATGTAGTCGGCCAGGCGCGAGAGCACGCGCGCCAGGTGGCCGATCTGCTCGCCCGAGGCCACCAGCGCGCGGTAAATCTCGGCAAAGTCGCGCGGGTGGCGCGAGAGCGCGTCGGAAAACGGCGCGCCGCCCATCACTTCCGAGCGGATCGAGGCCACCAGGTCGCGCACGTACGGACGTTCGGCCTGTTCCAGCAGCGCCGTAAACGCTTGTTCGAGCGGCAGGCCGGCCTCCAGCAAACTGGCCAGCTGGCGCGTAAACAGCGCCAGTTCGACCTGCGACAGGCGCTCGCCGAAACCGCGGCTTTTCTCGGCGCCGGAGGCGTCCAGCTGGGCCGCAATGGCCTCGACCATCAAGGGCGTGAGGCCCTGCAGGCGCAGGTCGGCGCGCGCCGAACGGGCGCTGTCGGCGTTGACCACGCCCTTGCGGGTGCTGCCGTCGCCATCGACGGCTTCATAACGGAATGCGGGCATGGTGTTCGGCCTAGTCCTTGGTCACGCGCAGCAATTCGGCCTGCGTGGTGGTGCCGTTGTCGAGCCAGCGCTGGCCATCCTCGCGCATGGTTTTCATGCCGCTGGCCTGGGCCGCGGTGCGGATTTCGGCTTCCGAGGCGCGGTTGTGGATCTGGGCGCTGATCTTGTCGTTCGTCTCTAACAGTTCGTACACGCCGACCCGGCCGTGGTAGCCGGTCTGGCCGCACTTGTCGCAGCCGACCGCCTTCCACTGGACCGAACGGCCCTGCGGGGTTTCGACTTCGTCGCGCACCTTGCAGTGCTCGCAGAGTTTGCGCACCAGGCGCTGCGCCATCACGCCCAGCAGGGAGGACGACAGCAGGAACGGTTCGATCCCCATGTCGAGCAGGCGCGTGACCGCCGCCGCCGCATCGTTGGTGTGCAGGGTCGCCAGCACCAGGTGGCCGGTGAGCGAAGCCTGGACCGCGATCTGCGCCGTTTCCAGGTCGCGGATCTCGCCGATCATGATCACGTCCGGATCCTGGCGCAAGATCGCGCGCAGGGCCTTGGAAAAGCTCATGTCGATGCGGGCGTTGACCTGGGTCTGGCCGACCCCGATCAGGTCGTACTCGATCGGGTCTTCCACGGTCAGGATATTGGTGGTCGACGCGTTCAGGCGCGAGAGGGCCGCGTACAGGGTGGTGGTCTTGCCGGAACCGGTCGGCCCGGTGACCAGCACGATGCCGTGCGGCTGGTTGATCAGCTCATCGAACTGCGGCAGCAGGGCCGCGTTCATGCCCAGGTGCGACAGGTCGAGGCGCCCGGCTTCCTTGTCGAGCAAACGCAGCACCGCGCGCTCGCCATGCCCGGTGGGGAGCGTGGAGACGCGCACGTCGACCGGTTTGCCGCCCACGCGCAGGGTGATGCGGCCGTCCTGCGGCAGGCGTTTTTCGGCGATGTCGAGCTGGGCCATGATCTTGATGCGCGAGATCAGCGAGGCGTGGATGGCCTTGCGCGGACGGACCACGTCGCGCAGCGAACCGTCGATGCGAAAGCGCACCACCGAAGTCTGTTCGAACGGCTCGATGTGGATGTCGGAGGCGCCTTCGCGCAAGGATTGGGTCAGCAGCGCGTTGATCATGCGGATCACCGGGGCGTCGTCGGACGATTCGAGCAAGTCTTCGATGGCCGGCACGTCCTGCAGCAGCTTGGTCAGGTCGAGGTCGGCGTCGAATTCGTCGGCCACCTGCGAGGCGTCGCCGCCGGCGCCGGCGTAGGCGCTGGCAATCGCCGCTTCCAGCTCGCTGCGCTCCATCGAGCGCAGCGCAATGCGCCCGAAGCGGCGCGAGACTTCCGCGATCGCCGCCGGCGCGGTCGCGCCCGAGACCCAGACTTCGATCGGATGCTCGCCATTGTCGGGCGAGCGCGCCAGCACGCCGAAGTCGCGTGCGAAGGCGTAAGGTAAGAGGTTGCTCATCGCTGGATAGTCCGCTTCTTCATCACTTCGTGGCCGGGCGGTACATGTTCACATCGGCCGGGTTGATCGTGGCCGGGGCGCTCAAGGGGCGCTCGGTGGTGCTGCCCGGCGCCGGGGCCGGCGTGGCCGGGGCCTGGGCCGGACGTTGCAGCATCGGCGCCATGGTGCCGCCCGGCGGCGGCTGGCCGTTGGTCAGCGGCGGCAGCACCGGGGTGCCGTAGTCGGGCATGAGGATATTGTCTTTCGGTCCGCCCACGGCCTGGCCGGCCGAGCGCATGAAGTCGTAGCGGTCGGTGGCGATGACGTTACTGTCTTCCTTGCTGCGCACGATCACCGGGCGCAGGAACACCATCAGGTTGGTCTTGGTGCGGCCGCGCTTGCGGTACTTGAACAGGTTGCCGAGCACGGGAATGTCGGCCAGGCCGCGCACGCGCTCTTCGTTGTCGCTGGTGTCGTCCTTGATCAGGCCACCTAAAACGATGATCTGGCCATCGTCGGCGATCACGTTGTTCTCGATGATGCGCACGTTGGTGGTCACGCCCGAGGGCGCGGCCAGCGAAGACTGGTCGACGTTCGAGGTCTCGTGGTAGATCGCCATCTTGATGGTGCCGCCTTCCGAGATCTGCGGACGCACCTTGAGGGTCAGGCCGACATCCTTGCGCTCGATGGTCTGGAACGGGTTGCCGCCGGCGGCGCCGCCGGTGTTGGTGGTAAAGCTGCCGGTGATGATCGGCACGTTCTGGCCGACCTTGATGGTCGACAGTTCGTTGTCCAGGGTGAGCATGTTCGGGGTCGACAGGATGTTGGCGTTGCCGGTCGTTTGCAGGGCGTGCGCGATCGCGCCCAGGCCCAGTTCGCCCGCGATCTGCTTGAACACGCCGATCGACAGGCCGGCGCCCGGCGTGGCCGCGCGCCCGGCCGCGGCCAGCTTGAGCAAGGCGTTGTTGCCGGCCACGTTGGTCGAGTTCTGCAGCGCGCCGACCCGGTACTTGCTGTTTTCGGTGCCGGTGATGCCGAGCCACTGGACCCCGAATTCGGCCGCGTTTTCGGCGTTGACTTCGACGATCAGCGATTCGATGTAGACCTGGGCGCGGCGCACGTCGAGCTGGTCGATGACGGCGCGCAGGTTGCGGTACACCGCATCCGGCGCGGTGATGATCAGGGTATTGGTGGACGCGTCAGCCTGGATGAAGCCGGCTCCGCTGCCGCCGCTGCCGCCGCTGGTCTGGTTTTGCTGCGCCATGCTGTTGCCGGCGCCGCTGTTCTGGTTGTTCCCGCCGGTCATGCTGTTGCTGGCGCCGCCGCCGCTGGCCACGCTGCCGCCGGTGGTGCCCTGCTGCTGCTGGGGCAAGGCCGAGGAGTCGGACGAGACCACCGCGCGCAGGGTTTGCGCGAGCTTGGTGGCGTCGGCGTTTTTCAGGTAGACCACGTGCACATTGCCCGCTTCCGAGGTCGGCTGGTCGAGCTTGGCGATCAGCGACTTGGCCAGGTTGGCGCGCGCCGGCGACGGTGCGCGCAGCACCACCGCGTTGGTGCGCGGATCGGCCACCACCGAAATGCGGCCCGAATCGCCGCCGGCGCTCGGCTCCATCAGCTTGTTGACCATGGTGGCCAGGTCGGAGGCGATCGCGTGGCGCACGGGAATGACGTCGAGGTCGGCCGCCACCGGGGCGTCGAGCGCGGCGACGATCTTGGCCAGGCGGCGCAGGTTGTCGGCGTAATCGGTGATGACCAGGCTGTTATTGCCCGGATTGGCCATGATCGAATTGTTCGGCGAAATGAGCGGGCGCAAGACCGCGGTCAGGTTGGCCGCCGATTCGTGGCTCAGGTGGAAAATCTGGGTGGCGATCTGGTCGCCCTTGATGCGCGCCCCGCCCACCCCGACCTGGGTCGGCGACGATTGCAGCTTCGCTTCCGCTTCCGGCACTACCTTGGCGTAGCCGTCGCCGGTGACCACGGCGTAGCCCTGCAGGCGCAGCGCCGAGGTCAACAGGCCAAAGGCCTGGGCCTTGGTGACCGGCTTTTCCGAGGTCACGGTCAGGGTGCCTTTGACGCGCGGATCGATGATGAAGGTCATGCCGGTGTAATGGCCGACCGCCTTGATGACCGATTCGATATCGGCGCCGACGAAATTGAGGGCGGCCGACTCGTCCGGGGCCGCCAGCGCGGGCGCCGGGGCTCCCGCGACCGCGCAGCACAGCAGGACGCCAGCGGCGATGCGGCGCAGCGCCGGGGAAGGGAAAGTGCTCAGTGACTGTTTTTTCATCATTTAAACTCTAAGGCGATAGTTTTCTTGCCGTCCACCATTCGGCGCTGGCCCAGTAAATTCAGGAGATTGCCCAGCGTTTCTTCATATCCATCGGCGGCCTGTGCCGTGCCGGAAAACTGGAAGCGGCCCTGGTTCAGGCTGCCCTTTCCCGCCAACAACAAGGCGCCGCGTTCGGTCTTCAAATTCAGTTTTGCCTGCTGCCCCTGCCAATCCATGGTCATCTTGTAGCTGCCCAGTACCTTGATCGGGGCCATGCGCGAGCCCATCTCGTTCAGTTCCAGGGTGGTCACCCCGTCCACCGCGATGGCCTTGCCGCCATTCATGGTAGCCAGCCCCAGGGTGGTCCACGACAGCTTCATGTCGCCCGACAGCGCCAGGGTGTTGAGCGGCGCGCCCAAGCCGGCCAGGCCCTGGGCCGGCAGCAGCAGCGCGGCCGGACTGACCTGCCACTGCGACCAGCCGCCGGTCAGGCGCACCGGCTGGGTGAGCGCCAGCGGATTGTCGAGCGTCATCTCGACCGAGCCGAGCAAGGCCAGCGGCGACAGGGTCCAGGCGAAGCGTCCCGGCAGCAGCGGCGTGACCGAGCCGCCCGGCCCCGGCGCGCCGCCAATAAAGGCCGAGCCGCGCCAAAGCGTACCCTGCGCATCCCCCAGAGTCAAACGTCCGCCGGTCTGGCGCTCGACCACGTCGCCCAGCCAGGTGGCCGGCGCGAACGCCAGCACGGTGAGGGCGACGGCCAGCACGATGGCGCCCAACCATAGCACGGCGCGCATCATCGGGAACCCGCATCCGCGTTCTGGCGCAAGGTAATGGTGGCGTCGACCTGGCCGGCCGGAGGCGAAGCCGTGGTGGGGACGGTAATCGCCGCTTCCAGCACGCTGATGCGGTTTTCAAGGCGCTGCGCTTCGAGCCAGGCGTACAGATTGGAAAACGCCACGCCGCTGACCTGGATCTTGGCGTATTCGCCGGTCATGCTGACCTGCTCGGGCTTGATGCCGCGCGCCGTCAGGCTGGCGTTGAGGGTCTCGCGCGACATCGGCGTGACCTGCGGCGGGGTCTGCCCGGCCAGTTCGGCGGCGGTCTTGGCCAGCGATTCGAGCTGGGCCTTTTGCTGCTTGAGCAGGGGCAATTCCTTGCGCAGGCGCGCGCTGCCTTCCAGCGCGGGCGCCAGCAACACGCTGTACACCAGCGCCAGCAGCGCGATGGCGCCGCCGATGCCGAGGAACTTGCGCTCCTGCTCGGTGCGCGCCATCCAGTACAGCGCCAGCTTGTCCTTGAAACCGGTCACCGCGGTCAGGGCGCTCATGGTTTCGCTCCGGCGCTGCGCACCAGCAAGGTATTGGCGGCCACGTCACTGGCGTCGAGCTTGTGCTTTTGCAGGCCCGGCTTGAGGTTGGCGACCAGGGCCGGATCGGCGCCCTCGGGCTTGACCTTGACCGTCATGGCGCGTTCGCGGAAGGTGATCGAGGCCAGCTCGGGCGGCTTGCCCAGGGTGCGCATGGCTTCGCCCAGGGCGGCCGCCTGGAAGGTGAATTCCTCCGGGCCGACCTGGCCCGAGGCGCCGCGCGACTGGGCGATTTTCTGCTGCATCTGGCGTTCCAGGTTGTTGCTGATGACGGTCTCCTTCGGATAGGCGGCGCGGAACACCTGCACCATGCCGGTGCGCGTGTTGTCGGCTTCGCGCTTCAAGCGCAGCCACTGGTAATTGATGCCGGCCAGGTTGACCGCCAGCGCCAGCAGGGCCAGGCGCACCGGCCACTTCCAGCGCTGCCAGTCGCGCGTGCGGGCGCCGGCCGCGCCCAGGCCCGGCACCAGGTCGAGCACCATGCTTTTCGAGCCGGCGATCCAGTGCGCCCAGTGTTCGGCTTCGAGCGTGACGGCCGGTCCCGCTTCGGCCAGCAGGGCCTGGTATTCGCCGAGCTGCTGCTCGGGCACGTACAAGGTCAGCGGCGTGTCGCCGGCCAGCGCGCGCACCGTTTGCAGGGCCAGCGCCGGTTCGCCCGCCAGCGCCAGCCCCAGGCCGTGATACTGGCCGTGGCGGATGGTGATGCCGGTGGCGTCGATGGCGGCCGAGGCATTGCCCGGCGCCAGCGGCAGGCACAGCTGGGCGGGAAAGGCCGACACCGCGCGCGCGCCCATGGCCAGCAGCGCGCGCACCAGCGCTTCGAGCCAGGCGCGCTGGGCCACCGCGATCGGGCGCATGCCGTCCGCGGCGGTGGCGGGCGCGGCCACCAGCACGCATTCTTCCGGATCGCCCAGCACTTGTTCTTCGACCAGGTTGGGCAGCGCGGTACGCAGGCGCGCCGCCGACAGCGGCGGCACCTTAATGTGCAGCAAGGTCACATCGGCGGCGGCCAGCAACAGCACCACGCGCCGGCTCGATGCCACCAGGTCGCCCATGCCTTTGAGCACGCCCTCGCCCTGCTGGATCAGGGCGCCACCGTCGGCGACCAGCGCGAAGCGGGCCAGGGTCCCTTCGCTGTCCGCCCTGGCCGGATGCCGGATATATAAAGTAGTCAAACCATCTCGCTTTCGTTCTTAATTTTGCCGTACCCAGACGGTCGTGGTGGTGACACGCTGGTCCAGCCCGCGCTTGACCAGCGCTTCCGCGTCGAGCGCGGCCCGGTCCAGGCGGATCCGGCTTTTTACCAGGAAAAATTCACTTTTTAAACTATAGGTTTTCTTGATCACGTCACCTTCATGGCTGAACAACTGCCCCTTGAAATCTTCGTCCTTGCGGAAGAACGCGGTCTTGCGGCGCGCCGCCAGGGCGGTCGCTTCCGAGACCGACATGCCGACCACGATCGCGGCCAGCACTTCGGCCGGGGCGGTGTTGACGTTGATACTGGTTTTTTCGGGCAGCACGATGGCGAACGGACGCAGGCGGTTGACCGTCTCGACGGTGTAGCCGGGAATGGCGAGCAGGTCGTCGAGCTGGGTCAGGGCCAGCGGCACCGTGCCGCTGGCGACCGGCGCGCTCACCACGTCGGGGTCTTTCTTCGCCGGCTGGCCGTCTTCCTCGAGCTTGACCGGCTCCGGCAGCGCGCCCGCGGCCACCGCCAGCGCGGTGCGCTGGGCCAGGGCCGGATCGAGCTGCAGGTTTTGCAGCAGGCGCTGGTAGATTCCGACGTGCACCTTGTCGACATCGCGGCCGTTGGCCAGGTTGAGCAGGTTGTAGCGCGCGGCGGCGTCGGTGATCTCGCCCGACAGGGTGGCGTCGAACACTTCGCCCTCGATGCGCTCGCGCTCGATGTACTGGTCGAGCCGGGTTTCGGCCAGCGGCGTGTTCCATACCGCGTTCAGGGTGGTAAACCCGGGGTTGTCGATGCCGTCCTGGCGCAGCACCAGGCGCGCCCAGTCGAGCGCGCCGCGCAGGATCCACTTGGTCTGCAAGTGCAGGCGCTGGTTTTCCATCGAGCGCACCTGGACCTGCTGCTGCCAGAACAGGCTGGCGACGATGGTCACCGACAGCATGGTCAGCAGCAGGGCCGTGATGATGGCCACGCCCTGCTGGCGGCGCGGATAGGAGCGGCGCATAGGCTGTCGGCGCATCACATGCCTCCCAACAGAAAGAACTTGGTCATCACGGCCGCCACATTGTCGACCTGCAACTGTACCTGGAGCCCGGTCGGCGCGACGCCGGGCGGGACCGTACCCTGCTGTTGTTGTTGTTGCTGCTGCAGCAGCAGCAACTGCGCGTTGGTGACGGCTTGCGCCACCGGCTGCGTGTTCTGGCGCCAGCCATTGTTTTCCCACATCATGACCTGCATCGCGCTCACGCCCGATTGCAGGGTGACCGAGGGGCTGGTGTCGGCATTGCTGATGGCGGCCTGCCACATCACGTCGAGCTGGACCAGGTCGCGCGTGCCATTACTTTCGCGCCGCGTGAGCATGCGCTCGACCACACGGTAAGTGACCACTTGCAAACGGGCCGCGTCGTTTTCGTTGTAGACGCTGCGCACCAGGGTCAGGCGGTCGGGCGCCGCCAACAGGTAGGGACGGCCCTGCAGCAGGCCAGGCGTGGCCAGGTGCTCGCAGTCGCTCTGCATCTGGGCAAAGGCGAGCTGCATGCCGCGCGCCGATTCGAGCTGGAGGGTGAGCGCTTCGCGCGCGCGCACGATGCTGTCCAGGCCGCGATAGCCGAGCACCGCCACGATGGCCAGGATACTGATCGCCACCAGCAGTTCAATCAGGGTGAAACCACGCTGCCGCTGCCGTTTGCCGTACTGCCCGCGCCGACTCATTCGTTGAGCACCAGTTGGACCAGCTTGATGATGCGGCGCTCCGGACTGGCGCTGTCGACCACGCTCACCTCGACCCGGCGCAGGCGCGGGTTCGGGCTGGCCAGCACTTCTTCATTGCACAGCAGCTTGAGGTCGCCCTGCGGGCATTCGAAACTGTTCTTGCCGATGCCCGGATATTCCTTGGCCAGGCGGATCTGCACCAGGCGGTTTTCGGCCGACCAGGTGGCCATCATGGCGGCGCGCAGGCCGGCGCTGTTGGACGTCAGGCTGCCGACCGCGCGCAGCGAGGCGCCCAGCGCGGTGCCGATGATGACGAGCGCCACCAGCACTTCGAGCAGGGTGAAGCCGGACTGGCGGGAAGACGGATAACGTTCGGAAGCGCGCATCATGTTTTCTGCTGGTTTACTCAACGACAAAGTGGCCGATACCGTCGGCCCGGATGGCGACCCGGTCGTCGCCGATCGCCAGGGTCAGCACGAACGGCTTGTCGACCGGCTCGCGCCCGAAGGTGATGCGCACCGGACCGCCGCCGACCGAGACCGGCGGGTCGAGCAGCAACTGCACCGGCGCGCCCTTGAAGGGGCGTTCGCGCAGCAGGTCGTCGCGCGTGACCGGTTCCCAGACCGCTTCGTTACGCACCAGGAAGCGATAGCGTTCGGTATCGGCTTCGAAGGCCACCAGGCGGTTGCGCACGATGGCTTCGTCGCGCGCCAGCTGCAGCAGCAAGGCCAGGCGGCGCGCCTCGTTCTCCAGGTTCTGGCGCGGACTCGGCATGGCGTTGATCGACACCATGCCCAGCACGATGCCCATGATGACCATCACGACCATCACCTCGATCAGGGTGAAGCCGCGCGCGGCGCGCAGGGCTTTCATGGTGCTCAAGCGGCCCGGCCTGGCTTACTGTTCCCAGGAACCGATATCGGCGTCGTCGCCGGTACCGCCCGGCAAGCCGTCGGCGCCGAGCGAGAACACGTCGACTTCGCCCTGCACGCCGGGCGAGAGGAACTGGTACGGGTTGCCCCACGGATCCTTCGGCAGTTTATCGATGTAGCCGCCCGCCTTCCAGCCATTGGCGGTCGGACCACTGCTCGGCTTGGCGATCAGCGCGTTCAGGCTCTGGTCGGTGGTCGGGTAGCGCTGGTTGTCCAGCTTGTACAGCTTGAGTGCCTGGTTCAGGCTGGCGATATCGCTCTTGGCGGCGGTGATGCGCGCCTCCACGGTGCGGCTGAGCAGCCTTGGCACGACCAGCGCGCCGAGGATGCCGATGATGACCACCACCACCATGATTTCAACGAGGGTGAAGCCCGGGGCGCGCATGCCGGTGGAGCGCATGCCGCGCGCAGGGCGCTGGCGAAGAGAAAGTTTTGCAGCGAGTTTCATAGTCAGTCTGTATAAGTTCTACGATGAAGTCGGAGTATAAGGCCAATAAGGCCCGCCGTCGCTATCCAACTGCGGGCTATTTTGCGTCATCCCGCCGTCATAATTGCGCAGGTGGAAGCTTCCGTTGCAGGACGTCATACAAGTTACCTTGATACACCCGGCAGCGCTGTCGATCGGGTGATCGACGGCCTCATTGTAAGGCAGTGCGGCGGCGCTTTCCAATGATGGACGAATCGACAGCGCCGCCGCGCGCACCCCTTGCGCGATCAGTGGTGATGGCGGGCGCTGCTGCCCGTAAAGCGATGCAGCGCGCCATCGTTGCCGCCCTCGGCCAGGTTGCTCGAAACCGGCACCAGCGCCTTGAGCATCGGCGCATCCTTGACGAAAGGCAGGATGCCGAGGGCCTTGTCGACTTCATGCGGGTAGACCACGTAACCGCGCGTGATCACCGCCGCCACCTTGCGGATGTCGCCGATCTGTTTGGTCGGATCGCCATCGACCAGCACCAGGTCGGCCAGCTTGCCTTGCGTGATGGTGCCGCGCTCGGCCAGGGTGCGGGTGTAGCGCGCGCCGTTGAGGGTGGCGACCTGGATCGCCTGGGCCGGCGTGAGGCCGGCCTTGACCAGCAGCTCCAGTTCAGCCTGCAGGGTGAAGCCGGCCATTTCATCGGTGCCGGCCACGATCGGAACGCCCGCTTTATACAGGCGCCCGACGAACTCGACCATCTTGGCGTAGGATTTTTCGTACAGCTTCTGGGCCGCTTCGTCGGCGATCTTCATGGTACCGACATGAAAGCCGCGTTTCACGTCGGGCGGCATATGCTCGGCCACGGCCACGAAAGGCTCGTTGAGGTCGCCGTCGCGCTGTTTCAGGAAAGCAAACGTGGCCAGGGTCGGATCGATCACGATCTGCTTCGCTTTCAGGCGCGCGATGAATTGCTTGACCCGGGGCGAATCGAAGTCCAGGCCCGCCACTTTTTCGGATGGCAAAATGAAGCGTTCCAGGGTACGCGTTTCGGTTTCCGGCGTGGCCAGGAAGTTGAGCATGACCTGGTTGATGTGCTGGATTTCATCGTAGCCGGCGTCCAGCGCTTCATGCGCGCGCAGGCCGACCGGGATGTGGCCCGACACGCGCATGCCGCGCAGGTGGGCGTAGGCCACGGTGTCCTTCAGGATCGCTTTCGGGAAGGAATTGTAGATCTTCAGCTGCGGGTAGCCGTGTTCGGCGTACCAGTCGATCGCGTTCTTTGCGGCCGGCAAATCCTTGACCACGAAGCCGCCATTCGACGAGAACGGGCTGTCGCCTTCCAGGAAACCGGTCGGCACCACTTGCGGCGAGAGCAGGCGGCCATCGGCGACTTCGTCGAGGATCTGCTGCAATTGCGCGTTATCGTTGCCCATGTCGCGCACCGTGGTCACGCCGGCGGCCAGGTTCAGGCCGCCGTCCCAGCGGCCCACGTGGCCATGCATGTCGAACAGGCCGGGCAGCATGATGCGCCCGGCCGCGTCGATTTCGTTGAGCGCGCCGCGCACCGGGGCGCCGGCCGGCAGGATCGCGCTGATGCGTC
Source organism: Massilia aquatica (assembly GCF_011682045.1). Classification (GTDB taxonomy): domain Bacteria; phylum Pseudomonadota; class Gammaproteobacteria; order Burkholderiales; family Burkholderiaceae_D; genus Telluria_A; species Telluria_A aquatica. The sequence continues at coordinate 476,920 of NZ_VVIW01000004.1, forward strand.
CGCGCAGCACGTACACGTCGGACGGCGCGCCGACGGTGGCTTTTTCGCTGTCGAAAATGCGCGCATTCTTGATGACCGTCAAACCGGTCAGCTTGTGCTGGAGAGCGCCGGCGAGGTCGGTCAGCATTTTGCTTTCGGCCAGTTTCTGGCGTTCGGCCAGCACCTTGCCGACGCTGTTCCAGCCTTCTTCGGCGGCGGTCATGAAGCCGGGGATCACCATCGCGAACAGGCGCGGCCTGGCGTCGGTGGTGGCCCAGTAGAACTGCGGCGACATGCCCAGGCCGGTCTGGGCGAACAGCTGCACCTTGCGCGTCTTGCCGTTGGCGGACACGTCCACTTCATCGAGCTTGCGCTGGGTCAGGGTGCCGGATGGCAGCAGCGGCAGGCTGCCGGTGGGGCTGGCGGCCAGGGCGGCAATCGCGATCGAGGCCATTTCCGCCGAGCCGTTCAGGGGCACGTACATGGCCGGGCCGACGATCGACTTTTCTCCGCTTTCGGAGGTCGATTTCCAGCTGGCCTTGTCGCCCTTGCGTTCGAAGCGGTCGTCCACCACCGCGCCGTAGGTCGAGTTGCCCTTGACCGTGTAGTCGGTCATGGTGCCGTCGGCGCCCAGGCGGAATTGTTCGGTCAGCTCGGGGCCGCGGCCGTTGTCCTTGTAGATGAAGCGTACGCGGGTGAGGCCATCGTCGTCGCGCTCGACGACCTGTTCACCGATGCGCTTGCCGTTCTCGGCATGCATTTCGTAGCGGATGGTCTGGGTGGCGGCATGCGCCGACCAGCTCAGGGCGGCAGCGACAGCAAGGACGAGCGGACGTTTCATGTGATGCATCTCCTGGACGGGATGGTGGGAATTGTGCTGGGTTGCAAGAATAGCACGGCGAAGTACGGTCTAGAGCAATGTCAGAAAGACAAATGCACAAATGATGATGTTGGGGGAGAAGGGCGAGGGTGTCCGGGGTGAAAAGTCCGCTAGGAGTCTGCGCGGCAGAAACTGATGCAATCCGAATGGTGACGAGGTAAACTTGTCAAATGACGACGAGCTACCTTCCATACGATCAGCATCAGCAAATGCTGCTTCCCCATGCTTTGCAAGA
>NZ_VVIW01000050.1 GCF_011682045.1 Massilia aquatica
ACTCCCCGATGCAAGGAGCATCGGCTACCAACATTGTCGCCTCCATCGCCGCCTCCACAATCTGACATTATCGCTTCGACATACGCCAACGACGAAGGTTGCAGAAATGTGGGTACACAGTAGCGCGAAGGCGGGGACGACGGCCCTATCTCTACGCCCGCAGGCTATTCGATTACTTGCGGCGCGCCCCAGCCTTGGCCACTGGCGCCGCCTTTGGCTTGGACTTGATAGTCGCCAGGATCGACGGACGCACTTTTGACTCCGGCGCAATGAACGGCGACGGCGCCAGCGCGCGTTCGGTCTTGCGCTTGGGCGCGGCGACGAACTTGTCGAGCGTGCCGGCGCCCGAGGTCTGGCGCTTGCGCTCGCCCGCCGCCAGGCCGCCGTCTTCCGACGCCTGCCAGCTCGGCACCAGGTGCTTGTCGCCATTGCCGATCAGGTCGCCACGGCCCATCTTCACCAGCGTTTCGCGCAGGATCGGCCAGTTGGCCGGGTCCTGGTAGCGCAGGAAGGCCTTGTGCGAACGGCGCACCTTGCCGCTCTTGGCCGTTTCCACGATCTCGGAATCGGCCGTGACTTTTTTCAGCGGATTCTTGCGCGAGTAATACATGGTGGTGGCCATCGCCATGGGCGTCGGCATGAAGGTCTGCACCTGGTCGAGCTTGAAGTTGTTTTTCTTCAGCCACAAGGCCAGGTTGAGCATGTCTTCATCCGTGGTGCCCGGGTGCGCCGCGATGAAGTAAGGAATCAGGTACTGCTTCTTGCCGGCTTCCAGCGAGAAACGGTCGAACATTTCCTTGAATTCGTCGTAGGCGCCGATGCCCGGCTTCATCATCTTCGACAGAGTGCCTTCTTCGGTATGCTCAGGTGCGATCTTGAGCAGGCCGCCCACGTGGTGGGTCACCAGTTCCTTGACGTATTCCGGTGAACGCACGGCCAGGTCGTAGCGCAGGCCCGAGCTGATCAGTACTTTCTTGATGCCAGGAATGGCGCGCGCCTTGCGGTACAGCGAAATCAGCTTGCTGTGGTCGGTACCCAGGTTGACGCAGATGGTCGGGTACACGCACGACAGGCGGCGGCACGATTCTTCGATGCTCTTGTCCTTGCAGGCCAGCCGGTACATGTTCGCGGTGGGGCCGCCCATGTCCGAGATGGTGCCGGTGAAACCCTTGGTCTTGTCGCGGATGTGCTCGATTTCGCGCAGGATTGACGGCTCGGAGCGGCTCTGAATGATGCGCCCCTCGTGCTCGGTGATCGAGCAGAAGGTGCAGCCGCCGAAGCAGCCGCGCATGATGTTGACCGAAAAGCGGATCATGTCCCAGGCCGGAATCTTGGCCTTGCCGTAGCTCGGGTGCGGGGCGCGCGCATAGTTCATGTCGTACACGCCGTCCATCTCGTCCATGGCCAGCGGCAGCGGCGGCGGGTTCAGCCACACATCGCGTTCCCCGTGCGCCTGCACCATGGCGCGCGCATTGCCGGGGTTCGATTCGAGGTGGAACACGCGCGAGGTGTGCGCGTACATCACCGGGTCGCTGCTCACCGTCTCGTAGGACGGCAGGCGCACCACGGTCTTGTCGTGCTTTTCCTTGGCCATGGCCAGGCGTTCTTCGCGCGACATGATGCGGATCGGCTTGATCACTTCCTTCGGCTGGGCGTTGTCGGTGGCGCAGGCGGACTTGTCTTCCTGGGCCATCGCGTACGGGTCGTAGTGGGCGTCGATCTTGCCGGGCACGTCGACCCGGGTCGAATTGTGCACGCCCCAGTCGTCGCCCGGCAGCCAGCCCGGCGGCACCATGAAAGCGGTGCCGCGCAGGTTGCGGATATCCTTGATGTGTTCGCCGGCCGCCAGACGGTGGGTCAGGTCGACCAGCGCGCGTTCGGCGTTACCGAACAGCAGCATGTCGGCCTTGGAATCGGGCAGCACCGAGCGTCGCACCTTGTCGGACCAGTAATCGTAGTGGGCGATGCGGCGCAGCGACGCCTCGATACTGCCGATAATCACCGGCACGTCCGGAAACGCTTCGCGCGCGCGCTGGGCGTACACGGTCACGGTACGGTCCGGGCGCTTGTTCGGTTCGCCATTGGGCGTGTAGGCGTCGTCGGAACGGATCTTGCGGTCAGCCGTGTAACGGTTGACCATCGAGTCCATATTGCCGGCCGTAACGCCGAAGTACAGGTTCGGTTTGCCAAGCACGCGGAAGGCATCGGCCGAGAGCCAGTCCGGCTGGGCGATGATACCGACGCGAAAGCCCTGCGCTTCCAGCAGGCGGCCGACCAGGGCCATGCCGAAACTCGGATGGTCGATGTAGGCGTCACCCGTCACCAGGATGACGTCGCACGAATCCCAGCCCAGGGCAGCCATTTCGGCGCGGGACATGGGAAGGAAAGGCGCAGCAGCAGCGCGGCTAGACCGTTTAGGGACGGTCGCAAATAGATTGGTTGGGGAGCTCATTGGGCAGTATTGTACCGGAAAACCTTCCGGAGCAAGGTGCGCCGCACTTTTTTGAAGGCCGATTGCAACGAAAAAACGTCTTATGTTTCAATAACTTGTGACGTTTGTGCTACATAAACAGGCAGTTGCGGGGCGCGCGGCAACTGCCTGGCGCCCCGGGGTTCAGATGCCCATGTTCGACAGCAGGCGGCCCAGCTCGCGCAGGGCCGGTTCCAGGCGCGGGTGTTCGGCGGCGAATTTGGCCGTGATTTCCTGGCTCCGCTCGGCCAGGCCGTAGGTGGTGGTCGCGGGCGGCTCGGCCAGAAGCATGGCGGCCGGGTCGGCCTGCTCGGCCAGTTCGGCCTGCTCGGCCAGCGCTTCATCGCTCAGGGCAGCCTGGGCGGCGGCGGCGCGCTTGTCCAGCAGAGCCTGGATGTCGCCGTCGAGCTGCATCAGCAAGCCTTGCAGTTCTTCATCGACCTGTTCCGTCTGCGCCAGGTTGGCGTGCAGGGTTATCAGGTGCGACTTCAGGTTCGCTGTGTCGTCGTTCAACATGTCATCCTCATTCATCGGTAAATTGCGTTGCCAGAAACAGTTCTTCGACCTTGGTGCGCGCCCACGGCGTCTTGCGCAGGAATTTCAGGCTCGACTTGATACTCGGATCGCTGATGAAGCAATTGATATCGATCCGCTTGCCGAGCTCGTCCCAGCCGTATTGCGCGACCAGCCGGGTCAACAGCGATTCTAAGGTAATACCGTGTAAGTCGTGAACACTCATTGCTGCAGTCGATCCTATGGGGGGTGAAGGGAAAGCTATACCGTCCTTATACACCCAAATCGCGGCGCGATCCATGGGGCGCAGGGGCAAACCCGCGCCGCGTACGAGCGGGCTCAGACGCAAGTGAAGTTAAACGCGATCTCCAGGTCGAGCAGTTTGACCAGCTCGGTTGACGACTTTCCGGCGACGATGACCGGATACGGCACCTGCGACAGGCATCCCAGGCAAAGGTCGGCCCAGGCAGCCTGGGCGATGACCTCCTTCAAGAAGCCGGCATGCGGCGTCAAGGCCTGCAGCAGCCAGTCGACATGGTCGTCGAGCGGCAGGCTGTCATCGAGCGGCGAGGCCAGCACCCAGACATCTTCTTTGGCGAGGAGCTTGGAATTGGGCCAGCGCGGCTGGCCGGCGAGGCGCACGGTTTTTGGCACCAGCCCGGTGACGGCGCCAATCTGCTCATGGAACTGGCCCGCCCCACCGATACGGAAAGCCGCGTCGTATTCAAAGAAGGGCGATGTATGGCGCTTGAACTTTTTGGTGGAAATGGTTTCCTGGCGCTTGCGGATACGGCTTAGTTTGCGTTTGAGCGAGGCGCGGACATGGGACATTGATGTTTCTCTCGATGATTTATTCGCGGAAAATCCGCACCTCGGTCCAGCACGCCTTGGCGTGCTCGACCATGTGGACGGTGCCGCGCGCGCAGCCCGGCTTGCCGTAATCGGCATGGAAGGCCAGTACCAGGTCGACGCCGGTGGCCAGCATGCGCTGGTTCAACCCGCGCCAGGCTTCGCGGGGAAAGGCGCGGTGATCGGCGCGGTTCTTCTTCATGCGCGTCACCGGCAGGCCCAGTTCGGCGGCCAGCGCGGCCGCACAGGCGTCGGCGCCGGGCGTGTCGCCGGTCACGACGGTGCTGCCCGCCGGCAGATCGGCAAGGGCGCGCCGGATCGGCTCGGGATTGTCCCATGTGGTCGCACCGGTGACCAGGACACACAGCGGCATATTCTCACGCATCGGCCGGCGCCACTTACATCACCACCGAAAAGTTGAACTTGCCGTTGACCGCCGCCGCTTCCTGGGCGTAGGCAATGCTCTCTTCGAGTTCCTGCACGATATCGTCGTGCGCATCGCCTTCCGCGCCGAACACGATGCGCTTTTCCTGTATCGCCGCCAGCAACTGTTCGAGGGCGTCGACGGCCACGCCGGCGTCGGTCCAGACGCCGTCGGTGGCCATCAGCTCGTCGGTCGATTCGATGCCCTCGGGAAGATCGTCCTCGTCGCCGATATTGAAAGCCAGGTCGGTCGAGTCGCACCATTCGGACAGCGGCACCAGGCCGGTGTCGCGGCAGATCTCATCGACCTGGTCGATGTGTTCGTGCAATGCGTATTTGTCGGACTGGTCGGAACTGACGACGCCATCGATCAGGTAATTGGCCCACAACACGGTGCTCATAGGACTCCTTGAAAAATGCGATGCGAATCGGATTACATCAGCCATGAATCCGGATGGACCAGGCCAGCGCCAGCGCCCACAAGGGGCAAAACAACGCGGCTGCCAGGGCGATGCGGCGCCGGGCCACCCGTCTTGCCAGCGCCACGCCAAGCGCGTACAGCGGCAGCAGCACGGCACATTCTATCAACAGATTGCGCCACATAAACCAGTTTGTCAGGCTCAGCCGGCCGGCGCTCGGCAGCAGTCCCAACGGCGATTCGACCTGGGCCAGCGGCAAGGGCCAGAACAGCGGCACCGGGTGCACGCCCACCAGCAAGTCGAGCACCGGATGGGAACAGGCGGCCAGCGCCAGCGCCGCGAACGGCAGGGACGCCGTGCCGGGCCGGCAGCGCCGGGTCGCGGCCCACGCCAGCGCGCTGGCGGCCAGGGCGACCAGAAGCGAATGGGTCCAGCGCGGCTCGCTGTTGATGCCGAACAGCCAGTACGGCAGGTAATCGACGTCGGGCAACAGCGCCAGCCCGACCAGCACCAGCAGCGCCAGGCGCGGGCGCGGCGGCGCAGCCGGGGCGTGGGCGAAGTACACAGCGGCGCCGATGGCCGCGTGGCCGATCAGCGACGACATGCGCGCGCCAGCAAGGTCGCCACGCCCCACCAGACGGCGCCCCACAGCAGCAGCACGCAGGCCCAGCCCAGCGGCGACGGTCCGGCCCAGCCGCCGGAGGGGCCATTGCCGAACACCGGCAGGCGCAGCGCGTCGAGCACGAACAAGGGGGCGTAGATGGTGGCCGCGATGGCCGGCCCGAGGGTGGCGCCGCCGGCCCCGATCCACGACAGCAGCGCGTGGCCGGCGCACAGGCCGATGAAGAGCACGGTGCGCAGCTTCATTCTAGTCGTGCGGAGGATGGGGTTCTTCGCCTGCCGGCAAGATCACGCCGCGCGCCCGCGCTTCGCTGGCCAGCACCAACCGTTCGAGCAGGTGTAAATTTTTTTCGAAGTAGGCAATCTGCGCTTCCATCAGCACCACGGCCTTGCTGCTGCTCGAGTCCTTACCGGCCACTTTTCTCAACAGGTACACCAACATGCCAATTCCCGCCAGCACGGGTATCCAGGTCAGCAGCAATTCCCGTGTGAACGAACTGACCTTTGATTGCTCCACGCCAGGCCGGATCACCTCGGCCGAGACAATGCGCACTTCGCGCGACGCATACGGCGCCATCTGGTCATGAATCGTTTCACGGATGCGCCAGCCCACCTCGCCGGCCGGCGGTGCGATCACATTGTCGACACAGCGGGTGAAGGTATCGACCAGCACATGCTTGTCATCGAAGAAACGCAACTCCAGCATGACGTTCCTGAGCCTGTGGGCGGACGTGTTTTTGAGGATGCCGGACACCAGCAGCTTGCGCCCGTCGTCGGACGGCGTGAACGCGACCTGCTGCAGCGATACCTGTGCCAGCGGCACCGCTACCGTGCCGTCACGGCCGCAGGCCAAGGCCGCTCCGGAGAAGGCCAGCAGGCAAGCGGCGCGCGCGATGAATGTTTTCATTGGAGCTTTCGGGCGAGAGGCGTCAGGGAGCGGGCGACGCCGCCCGGACAGCCGCGCACGCAGCCGGTTCGGCCTGCGCGCCGGCCACCATCTGGCCGGCCTGGAACCAGCCCCACGCCGCCAGCGCCAGCGGAGCGAGCGCAAGGAGCAGGCAGGCTGCGCCGGTCAGGGTGGCGCGCCGGCCGCGCCGGATGCGGGTGGGCCGCAACACCTTGGTGCCTGCGGGCGGAAATTGTCCGCTGCGCAGGCTCTTGTAGCCGGACACGCCGACGGTCGCGCCGAGCACCAGCGCCACCAGCAACGGCAGGCCGACGAACAGGCCATACATCAACAGCGCGATACCGTTCACTGCGCCGGTCTCGCGGCACCCGGGCGAGGCCGCGAACGCCGCCAGCGCCGGGAACAACCACAATTTCAGCGCCACCAGCAGCGCCAGCCCGGCGGGCAGGATCAGCAGGATCAGGCGCTGCCGCTCGGCACGCGTGTATTGCTCGGCAAATTCAGCGGTGTGCTGCACGATGTCTGTTCCCTCGCGGCTGGTCTATTTCTGCTTGCGCGCAGTGCGCGCCGCCGGTGCCGCGCACTGCTGCACGACGTCATTCGCCTCGCGCACGTACAGTTTGGCGTCCTCGTCCTTCGCAACCGAGGGTTCCAGATGCGCGGCGATGCGCCGTACTTCGGCGTCGAGCGCGCCGCTGGCGGCGCAGCCGGCGATCTTGTGCTTGAGCGTGGCCGCCAGCAGGGCCGAGCGGCCGTGCTTGACCGTATCGGGCATGGTGGCGCGCCGGATCGCCAGCACTTCCTCGTAGCGCAGCAAGGCCGCCTGCGACTGGCCCTGGTGCTGCTGCATATTGCCGATGTCGTTGATGATGGCCACTGTATCTTCGGACTGCGCGCCGAAGGTCTGCACCGCCTGCGGCAGCATCGCCTCCAGCAGTTCCTGGGCGCGCTTGTGGTTGCGCTCGGCGCTGTAGCTCATCGCATGGGCGGCGCGCACTTCGAGCGTGACCGGGTCGGCCATGCCCAGGGTAGTGCCGTACACGGCAATGGCGCGCTCGTACCAGGCGCGCCCGGCCTGGTTGTCGTTCACGCGCATGTAGCTGCCGCCCAGGTTCACGTAACTCATGCCGGTCTGGTAACTGTTCTCGCCATACGCCTTGCGCCGCATTTCCATGCCTTCGGTCAGCAGGCGCCGCTCGGCGTTGACGTCGCCGGCCAGGCCCTTCAGGCGTCCGAGCGCGTCGGTGGCGTCGGCCTCGATCTGCGCGTTGACGTTCTTGCGCGCCAGCGCCAGCACCGCGGCCAGTTCCTCGCCGACTTTGGCGGACTCGTCCTTGTTCTGGAGGCGCTGCTCGGCGCTGTCGAGCATGGCCTGGGCGGCCTGGTTCGATTCATTGCCGAAGCCGGCACGGCAGGCTTGCACGGCGGCGGCCAGGCCGCTGCGGGCGGCGGCGCCATCGCCCCGGTCGCCGGCACGCTGGGCGTCGAGCGCATACGCGTGGCACAGCACGCCGGAGGCATCGTGGGTGCGGATCTTTTCGGCGCGGGCGCCGGCGATGGCGTCTTTCAGGGCGCTGGCCGAGGCCGGGGCCTTGCCTTCGTTGTCCAGCGCCAGCGCGCTGCAATACTGGCGCTGCGGCACGAATTCGAGCGCTTCGGCGTCGGCGCAGCAGTCCGGACCGCTACAGCGCGGGCCGGACTCGCCCGGCTCTTCGGTCAACTGGACTTCGCGGGGGCGTACCGGTTCGGTGGTACAGGCTGCAAGGCCAAGGACGCACAACAGGATGGAAGCGAGCGGGAGAAGGCGAGGTGTCAGCATAGGGGCAACGTTCTGGATGAGGGACGTGCCATATTATAAAGCATTGTTCCTATGCTAATTTTCAAGCGGCGGGCGCTTGCTTCAGATGGCCGATCAGGCGCTCGACGTGGCGCACGTCGCCAATGCCCATGAAACCGTGGCGGTGCAGCTGGCTTGCGATCGGGGTGTTGTTGTCGAATGCAGGTTCGAGCAGCAGGTCGCCGCTGTCGTCCGGGCCGCCGGCGCAGCGCACATGCACCAGCGCCGCCGGCGCATAGGTGCGCGTGAGCACCGGCCCGCGGGTGTCGATGCTCAGGGCGCGTTCAGTGGTGATGGCGTGCACGACGCCGGCAGCATGCTTGCGCATCCGCAGCGGCTGGAGCAGGCAGTAGACAGCGATCCCCAGCAACAGGAGCGGCGTGCCGGCCACTTGCAACACGCCCCATCCCCGTACCGCCGGATTCCACAGGGCCGGGGCCATCAACACGCAGAACAACAGCGTAGACAGCGTGCCCGGAATAAAGTACCGCCACTTGCGCAATCCCTTTTTCAGATAGCTGGCGGGGATCGGCTGCGCCGCCCAGACCAGCCGTTCGCCCGGCCCCAGTTCGGCTTGCAAAGCCGTGCTCAGCCGGTCCGGCAAGGCGGCGATCTCGGGCGTCATGAGCGCCTTCTGGTAGCTGGGGTGCGGCGTGCCCGGCGCCAGCGGCAGGGTTTTTGCGAGCGCCGCGACCAGCTCATGCGCGCGCCGCACGCCGGCAATGGCGAGCAGGCCGTAGCGCCTGGTCGTGTAGCCGTGATCGCCGATGGGTACGTGTTTGGTTTGCAGTATCAGGTCGCCCCAGCCGCCGTCGTATTCGGTGCGCTCGATCTCTTGCAGTTGCGCCGGCCCATACGAACTGACAATCTCGGGATCGTCGCCGCCGAGCAGGAGCACGCGCTCGCTGGTGATGGCATACACCATGTGGCGCGCCTCGTCCGCCATCGTCGATGAGCCGCGCAGGCCAACCACGCCGAGCAGCAGGAGCGGCAGGCCGGCCAGCGCCAGCAGGTCGACGCCGGGGCCGGAGGTGAGCAGCGTGCGCGCGATGCTGCCGGCCATCCACAGCAGCCCGAACAAGGCCAGTACGGCAAACAGCACGCGGTATTCGTACACCCGCCTTTTCCTGTAGTGCCCGGGGATCGGCTGGCCGACCCAGACCAGGCGCTCGCCCGGTGTCAGGGCTGCCTGGAGGCGGTTTTGCAGATGCGTTGAAAGGATGGCGATGTCGGTCAAACGGGCTCCATGGAGGAAATCGGCGCCCCGATTATGGCGCATGGTAAATCCACAGACGAAAAAAATGCCGTTCGCGCTGAACGGCATTTTGGGGGTCGGTGCAGGCTTACTTGGCGTTCAGGCCACGGCGTTCCAGCAGCGGCGCGATTTTCGCATCGCGGCCGCGGAAGTTGCGGTACATCTGCATGGCGTCGAGCGTGCCGCCTTTCGACAGCAGCATCTTGCGGAAATGGTCGCCGTTCTTGCGGGTCAGGCCGCCGTTTTCGTTGAACCATTCGACGGTGTCGGCGTCGAGCTTCTCGCTCCACAGGTAGCCGTAGTAACCGGCCGAATAGCCGCCCGAGAACACGTGCGAGAAGTAGGTGGTGCGGTAGCGCGGCGGCACCGGTGCGAAATCGACGCCGGCGTCTTTCAGCGCGGCCGCCTCAAAAGCGACCACGTCGGTCGGGATCTGCGCCGCGCTCAGCTGGTGCCAGCGCTGGTCCAGGATCGACGAGGCCAGGTACTCGGTGGTGCGGTAGCCTTCGTTGAACTGTTTCGAGGCGATCACCTTGTCGAGCAACTCCTTCGGCATCGGTTCGCCGGTCTTGTAGTGCTTGGCGTAGTTGCCCAGCACTTCAGGCCAGACCGCCCACATTTCGTTGACCTGCGACGGGAATTCGACGAAGTCGCGCGGCACGCCGGTGCCGGCGAAGCGCGGGTATTTCACGTCCGAGAACATGCCGTGCAGCGCGTGGCCGAATTCGTGGAACAAGGTACGCAGTTCGTCGTAGGTGAGCAGGGTCGGCTCGCCGGCGGCCGGTTTCGGAATGTTCAGGTGGTTGCCGATGACCGGGCGCGTGCCCATCAGGTGCGACTGGGGCACGTAGGCATTGGCCCAGGCGCCGCCGCGCTTGTTGCCGCGCGCGTAGAAGTCGGCCACGAAGATCGCCAGCGGCTTGCCGTTGGCGTCGATCACGTCGAATACGCGCATGTCGGGGTCGTACACCGGCAAGTCCTTGCGTTCCTTGAAAGTGATGCCGTAGACCTTGCCGGCGGCGTAGAACACGCCGTTGGTCAGCACGCTGTTCAGTTCAAAGTACGGGCGCAGCTGGCTCTGGTCGAAATTGAAGCGCTCGGCGCGCACCTTGTCGCTGTAGAAGGCCCAGTCGTGGGCGGCCAGCTGGAAGCCGCCCTTCTCGGCATCGATGACTTTCTGGATGTCGGCCGCTTCCTTGCGCGCGTTGGCCACGGCCGGCTTGGCCAGTTCGCCGAGCAGCTTGTTGACCGCGCCGGTGTCCTTGGCGGTCTGGTCTTCGAGCATGTAGGCGGCGTGGTTGGCGTAGCCGAGCAGTTCGGCGCGTTCGGCGCGCAGTTTGGCGATCTTGAGCACGACGCCGGTGTTGTCGAACTCGCCGCCACGGCTGCCGCGTGCCAGCGAGGCCGCCAGCAGGCGTTCGCGCACGCTGCGGTTGGTCAGTACCGACAGCGGCGCCTGGCCGGTGGTGTTGGTGACCGGGATGGCGAACTTGCCGTCCAGGCCGCGTTTCTTGGCCACGCCGGCGGCGGCATCAATGGCGGCGTCGGACATGCCGGCCAGTTCGGCGCGGGTGTCGACCACCAGCGCGGCGGCATTCGCCTCGCTCAGCACGTTCTGGCTGAAGGTGGTTTGCAGGGTGGCCAGTTCGGCGTTATAGCCCTTGAGCTTGTCCTTGTCGGCGGCGTTCAGCTTGGCGCCGGCGCGCACGAAGTCCTTGCGGTAGCGTTCCAGCAGGAAGGCCGATTCGGCATCGAGGCCCAGCCTGGCGCGTTTGGCGTACAGGGTTTCGATACGGTCGAACAATTTCTGGTTCAGCAGCATGGCGTCGCGGTGGGCGGCCAGCTTGGGCGCCAGCTCGCGTTCGAGACCCTTGATGGTGTCGTTGGTGTTGCCGCCAGCGAAAATGCCGAAGGCGCCACCGGTACGCGAGAGCAGCTTGCCCGAGCGTTCCATGGCGACGATGGTGTTCTCGAACGTGGCCGGTTTGCGATTGTTGGCGATGGCGTCGATTTCAGCGGCGTGCTGGCGCATGCCTTCGGCAAAGGCCGGGGCGAAGTGCTCGTTCTTGATTTTGTCGAAGGCCGGGTAGTTGAACGGCAGGGTGCTGATGTTCGCGAACGGGTTGGCGGCGTCGAGCGCGGCGGATGCAGGCGCGGCGAAGGCGAAGTTGGCCACGGCCAGGCTGGCCGCGATGATCATGAGTTGGGGACGGGTCATTGTGTTTGTAGAGAAAGAGGAAGAGCCCGTCTTTCCCGCGCCAAGGCGGCCCTCGGCGGGAATCCATAGCACCTTCGCGGATCGGAGGTGCTATG
>NZ_VVIW01000051.1 GCF_011682045.1 Massilia aquatica
CATCTTTCGATGCGCCGTGTTTCTTTTTTGTGAACATTTGATAATTTAAGTATTCAACGTCGCTTACGCTTCGTTGGCACCTTCATCAAACGCCCACACTTATCGACTGTTAATTGTTAAAGAACTTATTCGGTATTTCCATCTTGCCGCATGGTACGAAGCGTTGTGTTCGTTGCAGCAGAGAGGTGAGATTATGCAGCGTTTCGCGTTTCTCGTCAACCTCTTTTTGTTACTTCGCTTCTTTCGAAACGCCCCTGGACTGTCCTGCCAACTACTTGATTTCGCTAGCGTTTCAGCGGGGAGGCGAACTATAGCAAAGCGGCGGAATTTCCACAAGCCACCTTCGCCAAATTACTTCGGCTTGTAGGTGATCAGCGGCATGGCGACGTCCGCATTGTTGACGACATCATTGGCGCCACCCGACATGTCGATGGTTGCCTTTTCGCACCAGCGCACCTGGCCGGCAGTCCCTTGGGCCAGCACCTCGGCCATGGCTTCGTGAATCTTGGCCGCCACTTCATTCTGCACGGCGGTGCGCCGGGCCGGCGCCATGTCGGCCAGCGCGCGGCGCTGCTTCTCGATAAAGCTGCTGTTGCGCAGCGTCCAGCCATTGGCGGCAGTCACGAATTTCTTGCTCTGCACTGTTGCCTTGGAGCACACCGGCTCGAACTTGGCGGCCACTTCCGACATGAGCGACACCACCAGCACCGCATGCTGGAGTTCGGGCGACGGGATGCCGGCGGCCGAGATGCCATTGCCCGCGCCGTCGGCGCCGGCGCCTTTGGACGGCGGCGCAATCTTGGGCTGGGGCGGCACAGGACCTTCGACCGGACGCAGCACGGATCCCTTCATCACACTGACCTTGAGCTTCTCGCCGTTTTGCGGACGGTCGGAAAACGTGACTTTCCCATCCGGACCGACGGTCTTGTACAACTGCTGCGCGGACCCGGCAGAGCAGATCAGCGCGGCAGCGATGACAAAAATGGGCTGTAATTTATTCATGTGACAAAAAATGGCGTAACACTTCACGCGATGGCAACCGATTCATATACTAACGTAGCGCGGGGGCGGAATGCGTAAACATATTTCCTAAACGCACCTTTCTAAACTAAAACACAACAGCGTGGTGCTGGCGATCCTGTGAATGCAAGTTTTATGCCCGTGATATGTTACACAGCAGCAACGACACCCGGCGCAGGCCGGGCGTGAGCCGTGCGCACAGGTAGAATGTCAGCTTTTGCCGAACCCGCGCCCGCCATGACCATCCTGCTCTCGACCCTGAACGCCCGCTACGCCCACGCATCGCTGGGGCTGCGCTATCTGCTGGCAAACATGGGGCCGCTGCAGGAGCAGACCAGCCTGCACGAATTCGTGATCGGTGCCAAGACCACGGACATCGTCGAACGCTTGCTGGCGCAGTCGCCGCGCATCATCGGTTTCGGTATCTATATATGGAACGTGGAAGAAACCACCAAGGTCGTCGCCATGCTCAAGCGCGTCGCGCCGCAGGTCGTCATCGTACTGGGCGGACCGGAAGTGTCGCACGAGCCGGGCGAGCAGGAGATCGTGCGCATGGCCGACTACCTGGTGACCGGCTGGGGCGACGTGACCTTTCCCAAGCTGTGCGGCGAGATCCTGCACGGCCCCAAGCCGCTGATGAAGATCCACGCCGGCGTGCAGCCGCCGATGGCCGAGATCGCGATGCCCTACTCCCTGTATACAGATAACGACATCGCCAACCGCACCTTATATGTGGAAGCCTCGCGCGGCTGCCCCTTCAAGTGCGAGTTCTGCCTGTCGGCGCTCGACAAGACCGCCTGGCCGTTCGGCCTCGATACCTTTTTGGGCGAGCTCGAAACGCTGCACGCGCGCGGCGCGCGCCTGTTCAAGTTTGTCGACCGCACCTTCAACCTGAATATCAAGACCAGCCTGAAGATCATGCAGTTCTTCCTCGATAAGTTAGAGGCAAACCCGGACGACCCGGTCTACGCCCACTTCGAGCTGGTTCCCGACCACCTGCCCGACGCCTTAAAAGAAGGCATCCGCAAGTTCCCGCCGGGCGCACTGCAGTTCGAGATCGGCATCCAGAGCTTCAACCCGGCGGTGCAGGCGCTGGTGAGCCGGCGCCAGGACAACGCCAAGGCCGCCGAGAACATCCGCTGGCTGTGCGAACAGTCGCACGCCCACCTGCACGTCGACCTGATCGCCGGCCTGCCGGGCGAAGACATGGACAGCTTCGCGCGCGGCTTCGACCAGCTGGTGGCGCTGGGGCCGCACGAGATCCAGTTCGGCATCCTGAAACGCCTGCGCGGCACCCCGATCATCCGCCACACCGAAGAACATGGCCTGGTGTTCGACCCGTACCCGCCCTACACCATCCTGGCCACCAAACTGATCGATTTTGCGACCATGCAGCGCCTGGTGCGCTTTGCGCGCTACTGGGACCTGGTGGCCAACTCGGGACGCTTCGCGCATACGCTGGCGCACATCCTGGGCGCGTCGCCCTTCGCCAATTTCATGGCCTTCTCGGACTGGATCTACGCCAGGACCGATGCCACCCACCGCATCGCGCTCGACCGCCTGGCCAAACTGGTCACCCAATGGCTCGAGACGCGCGGCATGCCGCGCAGCGACGCCGAAGCGCTGGTCGGCAGCGATTACGCCGGCCGCGTCGACGCGCCGGCCGAGAAAGCCAAGCCGGTGGCGAGCGTGCCGCAACGCCAGGCACGCCACCTGGCTGCCTGACCATCCACGCGGCGCGGCGTGCATACAGGGGCCATGTAAACAGACGATTACACGCCCCGCGCCGACCCGCGCACGAACTCCTGTAGCGGTCGCGGCGATTCTCTTTTACACTGGCGCAATGCAGATTGAAAATGCGCCAACTTTAACCCTAAAACCGCCTGATGCAGGCTCGCCCCAATCGGTCCTCGCCAACGGGATCTGGCAGGTGCACGCGCTGGCCCAGTGCGGCGCCATCAAGACCATCAACGCCACCCTGGTCTCGCTCAAGGACAAACCGGACCTGAGCTGGGACCTGAGCCAGATCGTCCGCCTCGACCACATCGGCGCCCAGATGTTCTGGAACGCCTGGGGCAAGAAGCGCCCCGCGCAGCTGCAACTGGCCGAAAAACAGGAAGAACTGTTCAAGCGCATCGAAGAAGCCAGCAAGCTCGAACTGCCGCGCGTGCGCGCCAGCCGCTTCAACTGGGTCATGACCCTGGGCGCCGGCATGCTCAATTTCTTCGAGCACGCGCACGGCTTCATCCGCCTGATCGGCCAGGTGGTGCAGGACATCGGCCGCTTCATCCGCCATCCGATGACCGGGCCGTGGCGCGAAGTGTCGGCCAATATCTTCCACTCCGGCTTCCAGGCGCTCGGCATCACCGCGCTGGTGGGCTTTTTGATCGGGGTGGTGCTGTCCTACCTGTCGGCCCAGCAGCTGCGCATGTTCGGCGGCGATATGTACCTGGTCAACATCCTCGGCATGAGCGTGATCCGCGAACTGGGGCCGCTGCTGGCCGCGATCCTGGTGGCCGGCCGCTCCGGCTCCTCGATCACCGCGCAGCTCGGGGTAATGCGGGTGACCGAGGAACTCGACGCCATGCTGGTCATGGGCATCTCGCACGGCTACCGCCTGATCATGCCCAAGGTGGTGGCGCTGGCGATCTCGATGCCGCTGCTGGTGGTCTGGACCGACGCCATGGCCCTGATCGGCGGCATGGTTTCGGCCAAGGTCGAACTGAATCTGTCGGCAAGCTACTTCCTGCAAAAACTGCCGGACGCGGTGCCGCTGTCGAACTACATCATCGGCCTGCTCAAAGGGACCACGTTCGGCATGCTCATTGCGCTGGTATCCTGCCACTTCGGCCTGCGCATCAAACCGAATACCGAAAGCCTCGGGCGCGGCACCACCACCTCGGTCGTGACCGCGATCACGGTGGTGATCCTGGCCGACGCGGTGTTTGCCATTATTTTCAGCGGAGTCGGTTTCTGATGGACGAGCAAAAGACGGAACCACAAACCACCGCCCCCAAGCGCCAGCAACTGAACATGCGGCCCGACGAAGATGTCGGCCCGCCGGTGGTCCAGATCACCAAGCTGTGGACCAAATTCGGCCGCACCGTGGTGCACCAGGACCTGAGCCTGGATATTTACCAGGGCGAGATCCTGTCGATCGTGGGCGGCTCGGGCACCGGCAAGACCGTGCTGCTGCGCCAGATGCTCGGCCTCGAAACCCCCGCCCAAGGCTGCGTGCGGGTGTTCGGCGAAGACATCAGCGAGGCCGACGCCGACCAGCTGCAGCGCATGCGCAACCACTGGGGCATGCTGTTCCAGCAGGGCGCGCTGTATTCGGCGCTGACCGTGTTCGACAATATCGCCCAGCCCCTGCGCGAGCTGCGCGCCCTGCCCGAAGACGTGATCCACGACGCCGTGCTCCTGAAAATGAACATGGTCGGCCTGGGCATCGAGCACGCCAAGAAAATGCCATCGGACCTGTCGGGCGGCATGATCAAGCGCGCTTCGCTGGCGCGCGCGCTGGCGCTCGAACCGCAGCTGCTGTTCCTCGACGAGCCCACCGCAGGCCTCGACCCCGACCTGTCGGACGCCTTTGTCGCCCTGATCCAATCGCTGCACCGCGAACTGGGCCTGACCGTGGTCATGGTCACGCACGACCTGGACACCCTGTTCGCGCTGTCGACCCGGATTGCGGTGCTGGCCGAAAAACACGTGATCGCGATCGGACCGACACGCGACGTGCTGGCAGTGGACCATCCCTTCATCAAACAATTCTTCCTGGGTGCGCGCGGACAGCGCGCCCTCGAAGTGCTCGACGAATACGACGCCGAGCACGCACCGGAGCACTAGCATATGGAAAACAGATCGCACGCCCTGATGACAGGACTCTTCACGATTGCACTGCTGGTGGCCACGGTCCTGGCGGGCATCTGGTTCAACCGCGACCGGGTCGAGCGCGTGCCCTACCAGATCGCCACCATCCAGTCGATCCCGGGCCTGAACCCGCAGGCGGCGGTGCGCTACCGCGGGCTGGAAGTGGGCAAGGTCGACGCCATCAGCTTCGACACCAAAACCCCCGGCCAGATCCTGATCCACCTTGCGGTCGACGCCGAAGCGCCGGTCACCAGCACCACCTTTGCCACCCTGGGCTACCAGGGCGTGACCGGGATCGCCTTCATCCAGCTCGATGACGACAAGACCGGCTCGCCCCTGATGGCCAGCACCGAAGAAAAACTGGCGCGCATTCCGCTGCGTCCGGGCCTGCTCGACCAGTTAGAGAAACGCGGCCTGGTCATCCTCGACAAGGCCGAGGAACTGGCCACGCGCCTGGACGCCATGGCCTCCCCCGAAAACCAGAAGGTCATCCTGGACGCCTTCGCCGATGTGAGCAAGGCGGCCAATGCCTACGCCGCGATCCCGGCCAAGCTCGAACCGACCCTGGCGCGCCTGCCGCAACTGACCGCCAAGGCCGAACAAAGCTTCGCCGCGTTCGACACCTTCAGCAATAACGCCAGCACCATGACGCGCAGCTACACCAAGCTGGCCGACGACCTGCAGTCGCCCAACGGCGCCATTGCGCGCCTGAACAGCACCGTGGACCGGGTCGGCGGCTCGCTCGAAGCGGTCACCACCGACCTTGAAATGCAAACCCTGCCGCACTTCGTGGCCATGACCGACGAAGCGCGCACCTCGCTGCGGGCCGTGCGGCGCACCATGAATTCGCTCAACGACCGTCCGCAAAGCCTGCTGTTCGGCGCCGCGCCGCCGACCCCGGGGCCGGGCGAACCAGGTTTTACCGCACCGACCAAATGAGGACCATCGTGCATCACACCCCAACCCAGACCCCGACCCTGCCTGTCACCGTATCTGGCACACTGCGCCGCCTGCTGCTGGCGGCCGGCACCGGCGCCGCCCTGCTGCTGGCCGGCTGCGCCAGCGAAAAACCGGCCCAGAACACCACCTTCGACTTCGGCCCGGCCGCCAGTTCCGCGCAGTTTGTCCAAGCCGCGCGCGCCCCTATCGCCGCCATCGTGGTGGGCGACGTGACCGGCTCGGCGGCCCTCGACAGCGAACGCATGTTCTACCGCCTGAACTACAGCGATCCGCTGCAGGCGCGCGCCTACGCCAACAGCCGCTGGTCCGCCACGCCGCTGCAGATGGTGACCCAGCGCCTCAAATCGCGCATCGCGCAGTCCGGCGCCAAGGTATTGAGCGTGAGCGACGCCTCGGACGGCGTGCCGATCCTGCGCCTGGAAATCGACGACTTCAGCCACCACTTCGACAGCCAGGCAAGCAGCCACGGCCAGCTGGTGCTGCGCGCCTCGCTATTCCAGGGCCATAAACTGGTCGACCAGAAGACCTTCGACCGCAAGACCCCCGCCAGCAGTCTGGATGCCGGTGGCGGCGCGCGCGCGCTGGCCGGCGCCACCGACACGGTCGCCTCCGACGTCATCGCCTGGCTCGCCACGCTGCCGCTCAAAAAAGAATGACCGCGCCGGACGCGCCAGGGGCCCTTCCCGCAGCAGCGCCGCTCACGGCCGCCGTGCGCGGTTCTCCCGTGGCGCGCGCCTCGCTGCTGGCCTACATGCTGCTGATCGTGTACGCCAGCTGGTTTCCGTTTTCGGGCTGGCGCGGCAGCGGCCTGTCGCCCTTCATTTTCCTGACCCTGGCGATGCCGCAGTACTGGACCGGCTTCGACGTGATGGTCAACATCATCGGCTACATCCCGCTCGGCACCCTGCTGGTGCTGGCCATGTACCCGCGCGTGTGCGGCGTGTGGGCGGTGTTGCTGGCCGCCGTGTGCGGGGTGCTGGTCTCGGGCACGATGGAAGCGGTGCAGACCTACCTGCCCAGCCGCGTGCCATCGAGCCTGGACTTCATCACCAATTCGGCCGGCGCGCTGGTGGGCGCCATCATCGGCGCCCTGGGCGCGCGTTCTTTTCTGGACCAGAGCCGCCTGTATCAGCTGCGCCAGCGCTGGTTCGCGGCGCACGCCAGCCAGGGCCTGGTGCTGCTGGCCCTGTGGCCGCTGGCGCAGGTCTACCCGCTCGGCTATATGTTCGGCCACGGCCAGCTGCTGCCGATTTTTTCGGAATGGCTGTCGGCCTGGCTCGATGCCGACATCGACCTGGTCACCATGCTGCGCCCCGGCGCCGCCATGAGCGTGGAACAGTACTGGCTGTCGGAAACCATCATCACCGCCTGCGGCATGACCGGCGCCGTCCTGACCATGCTGTGCCTGCTGCGGCGCGGCGCCCCGCGCCTGTTCCTGATTGGCGCCATGCTCGGCGCGGCGCTGCTGACCAAGACCCTTGCCAGCTCCCTGCTGTTCAAGCCCGACAATGCGCTGGCCTGGATCACGCCCGGCGCCCAGGGCGGCTTTTTGATCGGCCTGATCATGCTGGCGGGCCTGGCGTTCGCGCCCGCAAAAGCGCAGCGGCGGCTGGCGGTGGTCACCCTCGTGCTCAGCCTGCTGGTGGTGAACACGATCCCGGTCAACCCCTACTTTAGTGCCACACTGCAAGGCTGGGTCCAGGGAAAGTTTCTTAACTTCAATGGCGCAGCGCAATTCCTCTCCCTGCTATGGCCGTTTTTTGCGATCTGGTTCCTGCTGCTGCCCTCGCATAAACTCAATCGGCGCGAAGAACGCGTATCATTGCGCCAGCCATAACAGAAACGGGAACCACCATGAGCGATACCCCTTACTTCGAGCAGCACGTCTTTATCTGCATGAATGTGCGCGAGGATGGACGCCAGTGCTGCGGCAAGCTCGGCGCCGAAATTGCCCAGAAGCACGCCAAGCGCCGCATGAAGGAACTGGGCCTGAACGGGCACGGCAAAGTGCGCATCAACCAGGCCGGCTGCCTCGACCGCTGCGACGAAGGCCCGGTGCTGGTGGTCTATCCGCAAGGCACCTGGTACACCTATGTCGACACCAGCGACATCGATGAAATCATCGACTCCCACCTGGTTGGCGGCAAAGTCGTCGACCGCCTCAAAATCTGACCGCTTCGTTACATGAACACTGCCACGCATAATTTGCTGAACAAGAACGCCGAAAAATTCACCCTGGCCGGCGGCGCCGGACCGATGGAATGCCTGCTCGACCTGCCTGCGGGCGCACCGCGCGGGATCGCCCTGGTGGCCCATCCGCATCCGCTGTACGGCGGCACCATGGACAACAAGGTGGCCCAGACCCTGGCGCGCACGTTTGTCGCGCTCGGCTACGCGGTGGCGCGCTTTAACTTCCGCGGCGTCGGCGCCTCGGCCGGCGTGCACGACGACGGCGCCGGCGAGACCGACGACATGGCGCTGATGCTGGCCCACATGCAGGCGCAGTATCCGGGACTGCCGGTGGCGCTGTCGGGCTTTTCGTTCGGCACCTTCGTGCAAGCCCAGTTGCAGCAGCGCCTGATGGCCGAAGGCCGTCCGGCCGAGCGCCTGGTGCTGGTCGGCAGCGCCGCCGGCAAATGGCCGATGCCCAAGGTGCCGGCCGACACCATCCTGATCCACGGCGAAGTCGACGACACCATTACCTTGACCCAGGTGCTGGACTGGGCGCGGCCGCAAGACATACCGGTCATCGTCATTCCTGGCGCCGACCATTTCTTCCACCGCAAGCTGGGCCACATCAAGACACTGGTGGTCCAACTGTGGCGGCGTGAGGGCGATACCCCACTATAGCCACTATAATTGGGCGCCCTTTTTTTGCACCACTTTTTTGAGTACTGATTCCCATGAGAAAACTTATTGCCGCACTGGCTGCCAGTGTCCTGGCGCTATCGACCGCCGTTGCGCAAACCATGCCGCCGCCGACCGTCGCCGCGCGCTCCTGGCTGCTGCTCGACGCCACCAGCGGGCAAGTCATCGCCTCGCAGGACCCCAACGCCCGCATCGAACCGGCCTCGCTGACCAAGATCATGACGGCCTACCTGACCTTTGCCGCGCTCAGGGAAAAGAAGCTGACCCTGAACCAGATGATCAACGTCTCGGTCAAGGCCTGGAAAGTCGACGCCAGCAGTTCCAAGATGTTCATCGACCCGGCGGTGCCGGTCTCGGTCGACGACCTGCTGCACGGCTTGATGGTGCAGTCGGGTAACGACGCCGCCGTGGCCCTGGCCGAAGCGGTAGCCGGCGACGAAAGCGCGTTCGTGTTCCTGATGAACCGTGAAGCCCAGCGCATGGGCCTGAAAAACACGCGCTTCGCCAACCCGCACGGCTTGCCGCACCCGGACAATTTCTCCACTGCGCACGACCTGTCGGTGCTGGCCGCGCGCGTGATCGCCGACTACCCGGAGTACTACAAGATCGACTCGGTCAAAAGCTTCACCTACAACAAGATCACCCAGCCGAACCGCAACCGCCTGCTGTGGCTCGACCCGACGGTCGACGGCATGAAGACCGGCCACACCGAAGCGGCCGGATTCTGCATGATCGCTTCGGCGCGGCGTCCCAACGGCAGCGGCCAGCGCCGCCTGATTTCGGTCGTGCTCGGCACCAATTCCGACCAGGCCCGTACGCAAGAAAGCCAGAAGCTGCTCAACTGGGGCTTCCAGAACTTCGACACGGTCAAGCTGTACGCCAAGGGCCAGGCGATCCAGACCCCGGAAGTCTGGAAAGGCTCGGCCAACTCGGTCAAGATCGGCTTTAACAGCGACGTACTGGTGACGGTGCCGAAAGGCGTGGCGGGCAAGATGAAGCCGGTGCTGGAACGCAACGACCCGCTGGTGGCTCCGCTGCCGCTCAACAGCAAAGTCGGCACCCTGAAGATGATGGTCGATGGCAAGCCGGTGCTGGAACTGCCGGTGGTGGCGCTGGAAGAAGTCCCGCAAGCCTCGATCTTCGGCCGCGCCTGGGACTCGATGCGCCTCTGGCTCAAATAAGCTGTAAAAGTTGCAAAACCGGGAACAGCCCCCAATGCGTTAACTTACGATCCGTCGCCCCCGCGCAGGCGGGGGTCCATAGCACCTTTGATCATACGTGCTATGGACC
>NZ_VVIW01000052.1 GCF_011682045.1 Massilia aquatica
CTTTTTCTCCTTGATCCAACGCGTTCAACGAAATTTGAAGAGTCGCAGCTGCGTCCCGAGTCGGCAAGTTGCTGATTACTGCAGCATACAAACCAAGTGGCATATTTCCTTGATTCACGGCACGACCTTCGAGTGCGGCCAACACAACCTCTCTTAAGTAAAAATTGAGCGCGTCAAAGACCCTAGAGTGCTCCAGTCCCGGTCTAATTGAAAACAGCATTACTCCGCCCTAAGCTTATTGATGAGATATGATCGTTCGATCGATGTCCCAACCGAGGTTTCCAACCAAGCGAGCTTTTCATCATTGCTTTTGCTTTCATCGGCTAACATCTCGCGGATCTGCAAGACGGCCGTCTCAGAGATTGCCGCTCGAAGATTAAAGTGCTTCTTGATCAGCACATCAAACGAAGCACCGAAGGTCTCGCTGGCTGGCGTATTCATGGACGTAACCCTATCGGCTTTCTCAAAGTGAAAAATGGCCTGACGCGGTAATGAGGAAACCAAGAATGGAGAATGGGAAGAGACAAATGCCTGGGCAGAACCGTTAGTTTGGTTGGCTCGTTCGAAGTCGAGATGAAAGTGAGCTCGCCAGCTAGGGTTGAGGTGAGTTTCCGGCTCGTCGTACAGGAATAACGTCTCGTCATTTCCGAACAACTTAACAGCGCCGAGCGTGAGCAGTAGTTGAATTTCTCCGTCGCTTAGATCGTCAAGCATGACTTGGGTTTGTCCGTCGGATAGCCAAAGCTCCTCAACCGACAGCGGCAACTTAGTCTTCAGTGGCTTTTTGACATGACCCTGGAATCCGTCGCTCCGCAGCGACTTTTTCATGGCGCCTGGCCATGCGCCAACTCCCAAGAGTTGTAGCTTGTAGAGCGCTGAGAACCATTCGCTAGGTCCGCGCGCGCTTTCAGCGATACGCTCGAGAATCTGTTCGTCGGCAAAGTCGAGTTCAATTTCGCCAGCCAAGTAGTCCAGCTGAAACAAATCAAACTGCGCCTCCGTGGTTCTTGGCGACAGAGGAGTCAGCTTATCCACGCCTGCTAGGTCTATCAGCCGTTGTATGTCTCTGGCATTGTCACCAGCAGTGGCGTGGCCTCGAAGATCAAATCGTATTAATGCCTTCGAAGGATGACGAAAAGGAATTTCTGTCCAGATCTCATCTCTTTCCTCAGTTGGGAGCATTCCCAAGAGCGCTATGAGCAGCGCCGCGCAGTCGTAGTCGATGAATAGGTTTCTAGGAACGACCGTGTCCCCCTCTCGTAGGCGAAACAAATCTGGGCTATTGGTTTCGCCTTCAGCGTGGAAAATGCCACGATATCGGGCGAGATACTTGCTGTTGATCCCAATGGTCTTCTCCTCATCCACGTCGGGCTGAGCGAGTTCCTCTTTAAGCCTCGAGCGCACGCGGATCACATCGTGATACTGCAATGCATTCCTCATAAACGGACGTTGTAGATTTTCGGAAAGACCCGATGCGTACCCGACGAGACGGGGAAGCAACACATCATCTAATCCGTTTGCATAAGGGATAAGGGACCAGACGGGGGGCGTTGCAGGCGTACTCTCTAAGGCTGAAACCTGCTCTAATCTAAATACCTCAACCACGATGCCGTCACGAGAGTCGATCACATAGCGACGGCGCCCCTCAAAAACTGAAGACGCCAGCTCGTATGCGACACGAAAGTCGTATCCGAGTGGCTTCCTAACATGGAAATCTAGGCGTTGCTTGCGTTCCAAGAATGCAAAGACCTCGGCCACAAGTTCCATGACCTGGGACTTGCCTGAACCGTTGGCACCGATCAATACGACCACATCCCCATCGGCCACAGAGAAGTCAAAGACTTGATCTTTTAGGCTCTTGTACTGACCGAAGACTTCGATCGAAAGTAGTCTCACTCGACTCTCCTTCTACCTCGCTTGACTGGGGCCGGTGCGGGAGCAGCCTGAAGTCGCCGCAGCAAGGCATTGGCAGGCTCATCGCGTGGATCTTGCGGTACCAGTTCGCCGCGGAAGGCTTTGGCCAGTAGCGAAGGCACGAGCCGCTCGGCACCGGTTTGCGCTGCTTTCAGTCGTGTCTCCAACTGATCTACGTAGGCAAAGAGAAGTTTGACGCGACGGACAATCTCGGCTTGCTCAGTGGTACCCGGCAATTTGAACTTAAAGGCGCGCAGTTTCACAGCATTGATGTTCGACTGACTAACCCCGTCTGACTTCACTTTCCAGCAGTACTCGCGTCCTGCCGGACTGCACAAGTTATAGTTCAGGAAGTCAGGAAGTAATTGCGCACCACATCGCACACGAATTAGGTAGCCCGCAAAGATTGCCCTCCGCTCGCCTCTGAAGATCGCCGACTTACCGACCAATTCGGGACTATTTGTACGATTGAAAAGTACATCTCCGTCGCGAAGGTCGTACTTCGCGATTTCGTCTTGGGCGCTGGTGTAGACGAGATCTGTCCAATCCAGATTTCCAGACTGAATATTGCCCATGCGAAGCACCGGCACGGTTCCAGTTCTACTCGACTTGGCTGCGGATCCGTAGCCGAAATCTCCAGCCACATCAACTAGCGATACGTCCTTCCAAACATGAGCTGTAGGGTGCTGCAAGCGCCACTCGAACGTCAATTTCCCGGACGTCGCCGCCACCAGTATCGATTGCCGGAGGCGCGTGAGTAAGGGCGCGACACGTGCGAGGCGGTCGCTCACGACGTCCACGCGTCCGAGCATATCGTCGAGTTTGTTGGCAATACGGCGTTGTTCGGCTGGTGGTGCGACAGGCAAGGTCTCACCCAAGAACACATCTTTTGGCACTCGCTTCAGGCCGACCGATCCCGTCATAGCGACTGTAGCGCGCCGGCGAAAATCCTTGGTGCTTAGCCATCCAAGCAGATATCGCCCATCAATTCCAGCCATCGGGCGAAAGACACAAAACTCGCTACTGCCGGCTCCAATCCCGTTCGGCAATTTCCTGGCGATGCCTGCCTTACCGTTTTCAAAGCACGGCGTGACCTTAGCAACTAATACGTCTCCGTCTTTAAAGTGCGTATATGCTTTCTTGACCTCGGCCCAAATACGCTCCTGTTGAACGGTGATGCCCTTGCCATACCGGGTACCCAGGCTCGCCATTGGTACAAATCCGCAGTTGGTATCGTCGCGCGCCTCGGTCTTAGGGTTAAATTGCACGAGATCACCCAACTGCGCCAAAGTCCAACCATTGGGAAGCTTGCTCATTCTTCATCCTGACCGAGTTCCGCCAAAATTGCTTCCAACTCCACCACTGCTGTATTAAGTTCATCCATCGCTTCGCGGGCCAGCACTGCCGGCTCGGGCAGGTCGGCCTCGTCTTCAGTGTCCTCATCCTTAATCCAAGCAATGTCCAGACTGTCACCCTTCTCGCTGGCGATCCAGTCGCGGGAAAAGCGACGGAAGCGTCCAGAAATACCCTGGTCGATTCGCGTAGTTTGGCCAAGTGGGTCTGTGCCGAAGCACGCCTCGAAGTCCGCGAAGTTCCCCCGAGTCAGTGGTGTACGTTTGCCGTACTTGGGAGCGTTAGCACGCATGTCGTACACCCAAATCTCCTGTGTGCTTCCAGTAGCCGCCTGACTTATTTTCTGGAAGAACAGAACATTGGTCTTCACTCCTTGGGCATAGAAGATTCCTGTGGGCAGGCGCAAGATGGTATGCAAGCGACATTTATCCATCAAGTCGCGGCGAATGTCAGTACCCACAACTGATTCAAACAGCACATTATCGGGTAATACCACAGCAGCACGACCGCCATCCTTGAGGTGACGTACGATGTGCTGCAAGAACGCCAACTGCTTATTATTGGTAGCAAATGTTAAGTCGTCCCGAGTTGGGCCACCGCCGCCTTTAGCGTTGCCAAAAGGCGGATTGCTGAGGACGACGTTGCTTTTCGGCAGGCCGCTTCCAGCACTGCCCAACGTGTTACCCAGATGGACCACACCTTCATCATCACCCTCCATCCCGTGTAGCAGGCAGTTCATTAAAGCCAAACGACGGGTGCCGGAGACAAGCTCCATACCGAGGTAAGCTTTGTTGCGCTGAAAATTGCGCTGTTTTTCCGTCAGATCGTAGTAGTCGTCAGTTTTGCTACGGATATATGCATCGGCCGCAATCAGGAATCCGGCGGTACCCGCAGCAGGATCTTGGATCGTCTCACCTGGCTGGGGTTGAAGCAAATGAACAATGCTGTCAATAAGTGGGCGCGGGGTAAAGTATTGACCGGCGCCGCTTTTGGTTTCACTGGCGTTCTTTTCCAGCAGCCCCTCGTACAGATCGCCCAAGCCGTCCTGTTTGGCACTGAACCAGTCAATAGAGTCCAGACTCTTGATCAGCTGTTCCAGGTGACGCGGTTCCTTGAGGCTAGTCTGCGCTTCGGCATAGATGGCGGCAATCAGCGGATCCGTACTCTGAGAGAGCCGAAGCAGGCTGCTCTTGTAGTGATTCAATAGATTTAGTCCGGAACGACTAGTGAACTCAGGCCACTGCGCATAGTCGGGAAGTTTGTGTGCTTGCAATAGGCCGCTCTCCTTATTCTCATGCTCCATTTTGATAAAGAGCAGAAGGACAAGTTCGGTGACATAGTCGCTGTAGTTGATACCGTCATCGCGCAAAATGTCGCAAAGGTTCCAGAGTTTTTGGACAATGTCTTGAGTAGTCATTAAGTAGGTTCGATTCTAGTGTAGCAGTTAGGCTGCGGCTTGCGGCCACAAGCCATCGGTCAAGTTGTGCATAACTCGTTCCAGTTGGCCACCAAGCAGTTTGTCCAACTGCTTGGCACCACCGTCTCCAGCAAATGCCGTGTTAACGAAATTGTGATCAATGACAATTTCATGGGTAAGTTGTTTTGCCAAACGCTCCAGCCACTTACGCTGTATCGGTGTCCATGTGAATTGCGTGAACAAGTCTTGCATTGCCCGGGCTACCCGCTGCTCGAAAGGCTGTAACGCCTCCCCCAGCGCCGCTTGGCGGATATACGCAATAACGCCGGCGGCGATATCTTGATTGCTCTGCTTGCGCCAGGCGGCTTTGAGATTCGCTTCTGAAAAACCCGCGCCGTCAAGCAGCATGCGCACTTCCTTGAGCTGCTCTCGGGTCAGGTCACGAGGTCGGTTTACCACAGTGGCGATAGCGGCCGACTTATTGATCTGCAAACGTACGAAGGCGCTGAAGCTATCTAAATAGTCCTCTGGCTTGGTGTATTCGCCCCAGCTCTGAGCACGCTCGCGCATTTGGTCTACATGTTGCGAGATTACAGGCATATAGGCAGTACCAAGCAGTTGTTGGACCTCGGCGAGTTGCAGCAGTAGCCGTGTATTGTTGCGCAGGAAGTCGGCGGCAGCCTGAGGGCCGCTTTCCTCACTCAACTGGTGTAGGTGGCGATGAAGATTCTGCGGCGCTACGCCCCATTGCTGCTCCAGTGCATCCAATCTCTCTTTCAATGCTGGACGTTTGTCAGCTTTATGCGCAGCGCCACGGAGAACACGCATAAGTTTTTGGTTGAGCTGGTCCAGCACGTCATGAGCGTGGCTGCGGCCTGGCGCGCTCCCGGGTGCTTCATATGCTCCGGGATTGTTCAGTTCATCTAGCAACTGGTCCAGCGTAACGCGTGGGTCCTTAACCAGCGGTTGCATGGTATTGACAGATTGTAGGGCGGCATAAAGGTCTACGGGATCGTAGATCTTGAAGACAGTTTTGCCTATCTCGTCACATCGCCTCGTTGCGCGACCAATCATTTGCTCGTATAGGATGCGCGATTTCACCCGGCGCATAAATACCAAATGACAAATGGGTGGCACGTCGATGCCCGTCGTTAGCAGATCCACCGTAATAGCAATGGAGGGGAAGCGCTCGTTCTTGTACCGGCGAATAAGCTGATCGACCTTGTCTGAAGCACCCGTGATCTTCTCAACAGCGGCTTGGTTGTAGTGATCGCCATATACGTCTTTGAACGCGCTACCTAATAGGCGCTTAACCATGTCTGCGTGCGCATCCGTGGCGCAAAAGATCATGGTCTTCTCTTCGCCCATCGGATCCAATTCTTGCGCAAGCTGTTCGCAGATGACACGGTTAAAGTCTTCGTTGATGACACGCTTGTTGAAGCTCTCTAGCTCAAAGTGAAGTTCGTCGTCCAGCTCAGCAGACTCAATCTCGCCGGTCCCCATATTGATGGCTTCCACCTGCTGACCACGATTAAAGTGGATCCCATGCTGGCTGAGCAGGGTCTGATACCGGATCGGCGGTTCGTGGTCTATGAGCCAGTCTTCAGCAACGGCTTCTCTGTAAGAATAGGTGAACACCGGACGGCCGAAAATCTCTGTGGTGTGTCGAGCGGGCGTGGCCGTCAGTCCCACCTTGACCGCGTCAAAATACTCCAGCGCCCGACGGTAAGTAGATAGGTACTGAGCCTGGTCACGTAAAGCAAGTTCGCCCTCGGTCATATCCTGGTCAAGTGTATATCCGCGATGCGCTTCGTCCACAATCACACAATCGAAAGCGTCCACGGCTGGCGGATTATCGCTTGCAAAAATGCGCTTGACCATAGCCTGTACTGTGGCCACCTGGACACGCGTTTCAGCCTCGGCAGCCATGTCGCCGAGTGCCGCGATGTTATAAATTTTTGACAACGGCTGGTTCTGTTCAAGCGGAGCTTCGTTGAAGGTATCCATGGCTTGGTCGCCCAGCGCCGTCCGATCGACCAAAAACAGAATACGGCGAAAGCGTTCGGTTTTCAGCAGGCGATAAATAAGGCCGATGATGGTACGCGTCTTCCCCGTTCCGGTAGCCATGGCAAGCAAGCAACTGGACTGTCCACTCTCTAGCGCACGCTCGACGGCAGCGATGGCCTCTTCCTGGTATTCGCGAAGACCGAGATAGGCGAAACCTTCTTGCTTTAACCGTGCGTTGGCATCTGCTTTGCTGCGACGGAGCTGATCCAACAGTCCTTCGGGTGTGTGGAATCCCTGCAAAGGCTTGGATAAATTGGAACCAAGGCGAAGGTCGCGGAACCAGGTGCCGCTTACCTCAGCGTTTTGCTTAATCAGCGGGCGACCATTGCATGAGTATGCAAACGGTAGTTGAAATTCGCCCCCTTGGCCATCGGACCACGGAACTTGGCGGCCTTCGACCAGCCAAGCGGCGCCGTAACCAACGTCGAATTGAACGCCGCGTGCGTATCGTTCGGCTTGGCCAATCTTACCGGCCACGTTGACATTCAGACGCTTGGCTTCAACCGCAGCAATCGGCGTAAGGCCAGCGAATAGAACGTAATCGGCGCTCTGTTTCCCACGTGAGGGCCATTCAGCGATCGCCAAGTTGCGGTGACGCTCTGGGCGAATGCCCTTGGCGTACGTTAAGGAAATGGTATCAGCCTCCCAACCGGCGTCGCGAAGCATTTGATCGATCAACAGTCTCGTGCCGGCCTCGTCCAACGTTACTTGCTGGGCAGCCCGTGCAGACCGCTGAGCAAAGCGCTGAATGTCTTGGGTGCTAGTTGTAGTAGGCTGTAGCGCTGCTGTTTGCAGCTTTGCGTCAAATTCCGCTTTCAGCGCCGCAAACCGTGTGCTCGCTTCGTTCGCCAAACTTTCATAAATGCTGCGCTCCTCGCTAGCGTGTGCAGCAAGTTCGCGCTCTTGTGCCGCCTGCGCTGCAAGCAGAGTAGCCAGTTCGGCCTTGCCTGCCTGCTCGGTTTGCGCCTCTTGCAAGTCCCGGGTAAGACTATCCACTTGCTGCTGCAGCTGGAGCAATTTTTGGCTGGGGTCATCTGGCAAGGAAAATGGGCCCGGCTTGAAGTCTTGCTCCTTGCCGAAACTTCGGTGGAACCAGATGCCAATCTCCCGCGCAACTTTCAGCGCTTCGAGGCCTTCCCTATACCCGATGCCGTGATCTGCCCGGTGAGCAGCGTCGTTGCCACGAATTCGCAGCAAATGAAACATTTGCCGCACTTGAGGGTCCAAACCGAGGCGCTGGTCAACTGCGCGCAATAGCTCTGCTTGAGTGACCTGATGTAAACGCAAGCCAACACGAGAAGCGACTTCTTGCGTAAGGGATTCTGCAAGTAACCGCAGTTTGAGAACACAACTGGCAGGGTCAAAAGGGTAGAGTCGCTCTGCTGTGGAGCCTAGTTCGGCCAACAACGGAGCATGCTCAGCCAAGAAGCCGAAGTTGCCGGGTTTCCCCCCAAGTTCCTTTGCCATATACGTTGCGCCCTTCTGGATCGATGTGAACTTGACGGCAACCAAGCCGTCAACATTTCATTTCTTGGCACCTTGCCGTAGAAACGACCCATCAGGTTTGCTCGGCGCTCCCAGTCGGAGCCTGCGCTACATTGATGCCCCGGTTCTTACAGT
>NZ_VVIW01000053.1 GCF_011682045.1 Massilia aquatica
CATCGTCGGCTTCTACAACTGCAAACGCATCAATTCAGCATTGGGCAATCTGTCGCCCGCCGTCTACGAACGGAAAATGGCAGTACGCGAACCTATCGTGGTGTCCGAAATTACTTGACCACAGCACCAGATCATGGTCGGAATCCAACACGGTGCGCTGTTTCCATGATGACGCGGTCTGGAAAACCTCATCTAGGGAACCCGCCCATCGCCAGGCCAGCATCTTGTGCCCTGAATATTCGTCATCGTCCGCAAAGGATTGCAGCAGAAACTGGACCCGCATAAGGCTGGACTGCGCAATACCGCGGCGACCTGCCTGTTGCGAAGGCATGTAAACTGGTTCGCTTTTTGGGGAGAATGCTGGAGATGCAGTTGCGCTCTGCCCTCGTTCCAAGGATGAACTAACAAGCTCCTGTTCCAGCTGTTCGATAAACGCTGCTGTATTCTCGATAAGTTGTTGCCGTTCCTCATCTGTAAGCCGACGATCTGAGCCCCAGCTATAAAAAGGTTCGCGGACAGCGCCGCTGCCATATATGCGACGGTAGCAGTCGGATCCAAGCAAAGTGAACTCGGCCGATTCGAGAACGATATGTATCTTGCGGTAGACGGAGCGTCCGCAGCCCGGCGCTTGGCAGAGGATCCGCTTGTCGTACTCAACCTCAACAACTGCTACCAGGAAGACGTCGTTCTCGTTCAAGCTATCTCATCCCAAGAATGCGTTAGGGCTTGGTGCGCTAGGTGGTGAGCCAATAGCCCAAGGCTTGTATGAGCTTCCCATGCTCTCTAGCGCCGGTCTCGATTTAAGCAAACAGTAGCCGGCAGGGCCGTCTGCAGAGTTTTGCATATCATCAGGTGAAGAGCAAATCCGTGCACATTTTAAGCGTAACTTTTGCTTCGTTGAACCCAGAATGTCATGAAGGGACTGACCAGGGTCGCGCTGTAGGTCGGCTGTAGCCTGGCCCTTGGCGGACGACTATGAGTTGCCCTTGGTTATCTGGTGAGCCACACCTTGAAGCGCGACCAGACGCTCGGTAACGGTCGAGCATTCACTTCGGTGGCCGGGCTGGAAATGTACCCCGCCGCTGTGGACGAGAAGCCAGATTGGACATCTCTTTGCTGGCTGTAGTACGCGGCTTTGGCTTTCTTATCGTGGTGAACCTCTGTGTCAATTTGGGAGTTCGACCAGCCACCGGCCTCCAGCACGCGATTCTGTTGAATCAAATAGTGGGACCGGCACTCCTGGTTCCAGTTTCCCACCGAGGGGTAAAGCGAGATGGATTCGCCATCGAACGTCATGCGCCAGTCGGTCGGCGTAAACGGCGTCACCACGCGATCGCCGCAGCCACAGCAGCACGAATGCACCGCGGTTGCGTAGTCCATCGAAACATACAACACACCCCGCTCCAGCTCGCGAGGGACGTTGCAAACAAAGCGATGTTCCAAGGTCTGATAGCGCATCATGACTGGTCTCCGTTGAGCAACATGCCCCCGTCGGTCGTGTACGTGCTGTGGTGTTCGTTCTCCAAGTCACGGTAGAACCCGCGGAGCTTTTTCCACTTCACGACCGCCAAGCACGCGTTCAGTGCGTTCAGGTCCGCTACCTGGATGTTGGAGGCGTACAAATCTTGTTCACCCCCACCCGCGAAGGATATGCGGCCCGCGTGGATGTGATCCCGCTTTTCAGGTGTGCTCGTCGTAACCCGCAAGATGCCGCCGAGGCTGCCGTTGGAGAGCTCCAAGCCCATCCCGACATCGATGAACGGAACCCCGAGCGCCTCCAGCTTTGCGACGACGGCACGCTTTTCCTCGCCTGCGTCCATGCTGATGAAAGCAAATGTGATTCCATCAAGAAGCCCCAACGTATCGGCGTTCA
This sequence comes from Massilia aquatica, assembly GCF_011682045.1. Taxonomy (GTDB): domain Bacteria; phylum Pseudomonadota; class Gammaproteobacteria; order Burkholderiales; family Burkholderiaceae_D; genus Telluria_A; species Telluria_A aquatica. The sequence goes on from NZ_VVIW01000053.1 coordinate 1,874, forward strand.
TCTTTACAGCGTGCGCTACGATGCCGCGATGCATTCGTTCATAGATACCCTTCAGGTACTGAACTTTTTTCGGGGCGTCACGCAGCATTTCCAGCGATGGTGCTCCCGGCGCGCGGAACGCATTGTGCGACAAGAAGTCGTCATCATCAAACAGCCGAATCTCCCTTACGGGCGCTTTCGCAACCAGGTCAAGAATGTAGCTGCCTGTACCACCAGTGCCCAGGATCGCAACCACTTCATTCTCAAGCTTGCTGGCGAGTGCTCCCAGACCTACCCGGCTAGACGCTGTATCAAGGTAGTTGAACACGCTCTGTTCGTCTTCATCATCGGCACCGCGGATCAACCGTGCGCTGATCCCGGGCTGCAGGACCGCCGCCGGCCCCGCCAAAATCGTCGCGTAGGTAGACAGCTTGGCGTAGTAGTCTGGATAGCCGTCCGGATTGGGTTTGCTAGAGAAGCTGTACCTCGCGGTCAGACTGTGTCCCAAGTCGGTGTTTGGCGACGTGTGCGAGATCGCCGGCAAAGGCGTTCCGTCCGCGTTGCACGGAAAGTCTCCGTGCCAGTGGATCACGTGTGTTTCCGGCTTGCGCGTTTGATCGCCAGCCAGGTCGAGGGTCGACACCAGCGTACCGGTGCGCACGCGCCGTTGTGCGTCGACGTAGGGGACCTCCCGCATCACCAGGAGGCTCCCGTGAATGCGGACAAAGTACCCCTCCGACCGCAGCCGGGCCAAGTCGGGGTTACGACTGAACAGTTCGAGTGACATTGAAGATACTCCCACGTTTTTTGACTTCAACAGACCCACCTTCGCCGAGTTCGCCGGCATGGGGGAGCGAGGCCGCGTTGCGGTACGTCATGGAGAACTTGACGTTAGTTTCCGGCGGCGCGTTCGGATGAGACAGCATCACTACCTGTTCGAAGGTGACGTGCTTGTCCGGCACCGTTTCCTCAACAGCGTTGACCAGGATGACGTAGCCTCTGGTTGGCCGGGGGGCGACAATGAACCGCTCAACGCCTGGTGCGTCGAGGTTGACCCGGTCCTCCGGCTCAATGAGGCGGTCCTCGCCACCCTGGACTTCAAGGAAAATGGCTTCGTCGGCCGAAAGGTCAGTGAGGTCGTACAGAACGCTGCCGAGCAGCTCCGCGCGGCCCCAGGCCATCTGGCGGTCGTTCAGAGAGAACTTGAAATCGCGGTCAGACTTGAACGCGATGAAGCGCTCAGCACCCTGGCCGCGCAAGTCCACGGTCTCATCGAGCCGGATGTCCTCGAAGTCGCCTGATGGCAGGAGCGCAAACAGCAGGTAGTCGTTGCGGCGGTCAAGCCCCGCGCTTTCGAGAATCTGCCGCCCCGTCGGAACTGGGTCTGGAACGTCGATATGGCGGAAGGTCAGACCCTCCAGGCCGAAGCGAATGCGGTAGTTGGCGGCCTCCCGCAGAGGGCGATCTTCGCGGATCGCATCGCCAACGTCTTCAAAATTTTTCATATGGTCCTTTAGGGTTGTTGTTAAACGAGGTTCTTCTCGTCTACAACTCTCTAATCGAACCAATCGGACTCAACCGGTAAAGTTTTTTAGAAATCCTTCGAAAGTGTGCCAGGCGGCAACGCGCCGCACACGAAGAAAGCAGGGCAATTGGGACAGGTAGCATCCGACACGGTTGTGTTGAATTGACCTTCCCTAATGCCACGGAATATTTCGCCCAGTTTATCCTGCCGGTTGCTCAGCTCTTTTGGGGAGAGCGTCAATGGCTTTGATTCGGCATCCGCTAGATACACGAGTTCCACGCTAGCCCCGGGAAATGCCTCGCGCGACGCCAACAAAAATGCGGCGGCCCCCACATCCTTTGCGTCTTTGCTGGGCGCGTGGCCAGTTCTAACCCGACGCAATGTGCGGATGCCGTTTCGTACCAGTATTTCATCTGGCCTTACCTCTACCTCGTAGTCCTCGAACGAGATTTGCAACGCAGTGGGCGCCTCAATCAGCGCACCGGCTCTTGAATCCAAGAAATATTGCAGCATCGTCGTGGCCATCGCTCGATAGTCATCGACGTAGCCGTGATCATGCAGGCCGTAGGTGACAAATGCTTTAGTGAGCAACTCATCTAGTTCACCAGTCGGCGCATTGCCTTGGACCACGACAGCGCGATAAACCTCACGGATAGCCTCGTGCATCTGCATAAAAGAACTCATCCGGCGACGGCCGCCAACCTGAAGCAAATGCGTATATAGAAACCGTCGAGCGCAAGACTCATAAAGCGCGACCGCATCGGAACCGAAACGTGGGGTGCCAGAAATCGTGACGGGAATGAGCCTATCGTCAGGCGCAGGAGGTATCACCGTGATCGGCGTCACTGGGCGCTGATCTACAGTGCCGATGCGTCCCAAGAACGGCGACAGTGGCCTAGCCCGCCCATTTCCCGTGGCGGTAGGTGCCGTCGCGGTGGCACCGTAAAATGCCAGAAAATTCCTCGCGCGGGACATCGCGACATAGAAAAGACACTCCTGCTCTTCATTATGTGCCGCACGCGCAACTTCCTCAGAGCTTCCTTGCGCACCAGCGACCATGCCCGCCGGCGGAGGGCATTTCGATGTCTGAAGCGCTCCTGGGATCGAGTCCTTGTTTACACCAGCAATATGGACTGCTTGAAACTCAAGCCCTTTTGAGCCATGAATCGTCATTAAGCGGACTGCATCGATTCCTCGGGCTGCAGCTGGAAGTTGCCTCAGGTCCCTGTCGTCCCGCAGACGCAGGAGCCGCCTCACGCGGTCGGATAGCCGTTGAATTGGCAGTCCTTGCCCCTTCGGCTGTACGCGAACGAAGTTCATGAACTGCCATATCGCTATACCCTGAGCCTGGTCCGATACGTTGGATGATTCAGCGATGCGTGCAGCTAGCCTAGTCCGGTCCAAGAGGATGCTCGCCAGTACGGTCCAAGGTTGCGAAGTTGCATCGAACCCAGCTAGGGCTGCATTGAGGGCTGAAAGTGCGACTTGTCCTGCCGCCGTCATTTCAGTCGGAGCGCAAAGTCGCCATGCGCCCGGTTCCGTGTCAGTACCTCGGAGGTGCTCAAAGACGCAATTCACGTCCTCCAAGGTCATCGCGAACTCTGGCCAGCAAGCGGTCCGGATTAGGCCCATCGCGCGCCGATCAATGAGGAGCGTAAGCACCGCTATGAGGTCCTTCACTTCTGGTCGCTCAAACAGGCTGCCCAGGAAGAGGACAGGAATGCCCACGCGCTCTAGTTCCCGGCCTATATCCGACAGTCGGTCATTTCCGCGGCATAGGACTGCTTGATCGCGATACTGACAGCCATCTGCACGGAGCTCTTTAATGCGGTCAGCGATAGCTGACGTTAACAGGGGCGTGCTACCCACAGTAATAATCTCCGGTCGCTTACCACCGAGGCCCCTTTCTGCCTCGAGCGCCTTTTCGCCATCGGCGGCAGACATATTTTCCGCAAACGTGGAAAAGGCGTGGACGACTTCTAACGTGGATCGGTAATTGACTTCCAAGTTGTCGCGTATCGCGCCGGGGAAATCCTCGCGCCCGAAACGGGACATATTGAACGATGAGGCGCCGCGAAACCGGTAAATGGATTGCTTTGCGTCTCCCACCACCCACAGGTTCGCACCCGTTGGCTTCAACGCCGCAAGGAGCCGCACGCTGCTACGGTTCACGTCCTGGTACTCGTCAACCAGTACGTGGTCATAGACGTCCTGAAGCTGAGTTCGAACAGCTTCATCGCCTTCTAACAGCAACACTGGCCGCATCACCAAGTCACCGAAATCTATACATTCGGCGACCGTCTTCAGTTCCTCGTAAAGCGCGTAGACCTTCGCGACCTCTGCGACCCTTTCTGCGGATTCGATTGCGCTTTGGTCGGACGCCTCAGCGCGCATCGTATTTGCCAACGCTAAGTATCCCGAGGCATCGACGACCTCGTCCTTTGCTCGCGACACCGCGCTCAGGATTTCAGCAACGGTCTGCGAAGGATCGTATAGATTACGGTAGTGGATCAGGCCAAGCCGCGGAAACTCGTTCTCAATAAGCTCCACCGCTTCGGTTCGATCCATCAGCCGGGGATTGTCGGGCAGTCCACAGCGGTCATGGAATCGCCGGAGGATGTCTAGGCCGAAGCTATGGAAGGTCCTGATGCAAAGTGCGGCGGCTTCCTTCGGCCGCTTGCGCGCTATTCGCTCGGTCATCTCAACCGCAGCCTTGTTCGAGAAGGTCAGCAGAAGGATGCGCCGCGGATCGACACCCTCGTCCAGCAGGCTTTCGACTCTGGCCACTAGTGTGCGTGTCTTACCAGTTCCCGGACCAGCCTGCAGAAGAAAGGCGGCGCCGCGATGGCCCGCTGCCACTTCTTGCTTTTTATTTAGCGGGATCTCGTTAGGTTCTGCAGCAGCCGCAATAGGGGCAGGCGGGAGCAATAGCGCATCTAGCATCTGCTGTGCCACGACTTCGAATGGTGCGCCTAGCCTACCCGCGATGTCTGAACACGTTTGACTTTGCGCCAAGTGCAGGTCAATCACTAACGGTCTCGGTAGGAGAAGCTCTCGCGCAAAGAGGTCCATCTGGACCTCTCGTCGCTGCCTTCTACTGTAGTCAACAACGCGGTCCATCCCCACGGGACTTGCCTCCGACATCCGTGTTGGGTCGATTTCAACCGCGCCCCCGTCATCTTCATCACCGTCCCCTAGGAGTCTGCGCGGCAGAAACTGATGCAATCCGAATGGTGACGAGGTAAACTTGTCAAATGACGACGAGCTACCTTCCATACGATCAGCATCAGCAAATGCTGCTTCCCCATGCTTTGCAAG
>NZ_VVIW01000054.1 GCF_011682045.1 Massilia aquatica
TGACCATAGTAAATCGGTACCACCCCTTCCCATCCCGAACAGGACCGTGAAACGATTTTACGCCGATGATAGTGCTGCAACCAGTGTGAAAGTAGGTCATCGTCAGGCTAGTTATAAGAAGAAAACCTCGCAGAAATGTGGGGTTTTTTTTCGTCTGTGTTTTCTTGGCCGGACCACAGAAATTACTACCAATTAATAAGAATACGCCGTAAAATACGCGCTCAGGATTCGAAGTACTGCTGCCCAGTCGGGAGCAACTACTTGTACAAGTTATGCCTGATGACCATAGTAAATCGGTACCACCCCTTCCCTTCCCATCCCGAACAGGACCGTGAAACGATTTTACGCCGATGATAGTGCTGCAACCAGTGTGAAAGTAGGTCATCGTCAGGCTAGTTATATGAAAAAGCCCCACCAGCCAACGCGCTCAATCGCGTTACGTGCAGGTGGGGTTTTTTTTCGTCCGTGAACGCCGTCCACATGGCAAGCGCGCGACCGGTGTCCTCGACATCACGGCAATCGAATCCCCTTTCTTATCGCTGAAGCCTGAGCGCCGTACCGCGGCTGATGCTCTCGCCATCGTTTTGGCGCAAACGCCAGAAGGTCAGCGACGAGATCACGGTAATAATCGACAAGGTGGCAAACCCGTGATGCAGCGCGCTGATCACCATGGTGCGGTTGGACTGCGGTACATCACCCAGGAACCAGGCCGTCACCAGCGACCCCGCCGCCAGCCCGAAACTCATCGACAACTGCTGGAACGAGCTCGAGATCGTGCTGGCCATGCTCGAATCCTGGTCGTCGATGTCGGCATAGGCGAGTGAATTCATGCACGAGAACTGCAGCGAGTTGAAAAAACCCTGGGTCAGCCCGAGCATCACAATCAAGACCAGCGGCGTGTCGGCGCCCACAAACGCAAACAGTCCGATCGTCAAACCGATGCAGACCGTATTGACCACCAGGATCTGGCGATAGCCGAAGCGATGCAGCAAGCGTTGCGACACCAGTTTCATCGCCATCGCTGCGATCGCCGCCGGCATCATCAGCAAGCCGGATTTCCATGCCGGAAAACCCAGCCCGACCTGATACAGCAAGGGCAGCAAAAACGGCATCCCGCCCAATCCCAGGCGCGTCAAAAAGCCACCAACCGCGGCAATGCGGAACGTACGGATATGAAACAGCGACAGGCGCAGCAGCGGAAACTTCCTCCCGCGCGCATACAGGGCATAGGCACCGAGCAAGCCGAGCGACGACGCCAGGATGACTCCGGCGGTCAAGGGGGCCATCGTATGCTCGCCGAAAATTTCAAGGAACCACGACAGCAAGGCCGTGCCCGAACTGAACAGGATCAGGCCGACCACATCGAGCGGGCGCCGCTGCGCCGCGCGGTAATCCGGCATATAGCGAAACACCAGGAACAGCGCAATCAGGCCGACCGGCACGTTGATAAAGAAAATGTAGCGCCACGACACCCAGTGCACCACCAGGCCGCCCACGGTCGGTCCTAGCAGTGGGCCGATCAGCGCCGGGATGATCACGAAGTTCATCGCGCCGAGCAATTCGGATTTGGGAAACGTGCGAATGATGGCGAGGCGCCCTACCGGCATCATCATGGCGCCCCCCAGGCCTTGCAGCAAGCGGGCGGCGATCATCATTGGCGCGTTGACCGCCATGCCGCACAGGACCGACGCCAGGGTGAAGATGACAATGGCCACCGCGAACACCCGCCGCGTGCCGAAGCGGTCGGCCATCCATCCGCTCACCGGAATGCCCACGGCCAGGCTGAGGATATAGCTGGACACGATGGATTTGAGGCTGAGCGGAGTCACGCCGAGGCTGGCCGCGATGCTCGGAATCGCCGTGTTGACGATGGTCGCATCGAGCTGTTCCATGAACAGCGCGGCGGCGACGACCCACGGCAGGTAAGCCTTGACGGATGCTTGACTCAGAGCATCCTCACATCGCTGTGCAAGGGGTGATCGGACCATCGCGGCTGCGCGCGTTCCGTGCGCCAGTCGATCTTGGTGTTCGCCGTCAAACCCATCCCCATCCCCAGACAATCTTCCGGCATGCCGCCGGTTTTCTTTTTATATGTACCCCGCTGCCGTGAGCAGCGGCCATGCGCACCCGCCGTGCCGAGGCCGAGGCCTGGAACGACGTGCACCTCAACGAATATTACACCTAACGAAAGCCCCGAATCTTTATTTTTTAACATCAAGCCAGCGATTGCGCCCGGACGTCGGCGCATCGGTCCTCGCGCCCGCTCGCACGCCTTGTAGAAATAGGCAATCAAGCGAGAGTCCTGTGTATTTCCGGGTATGCCGGTGATTTGTAAGATGCCTCACCTGTCCGCACTTCAAGGAGAACCGCATGTCCAGCCATCACAATTCGCACCAGAAAGTCGTTCTCATTACCGGCGCCAGCAGTGGCATCGGCGCGGCCACCGCACGATTGCTCGGACGCCACGAATACCGGCTCGTGCTTGGAGCGCGCCGCGCCGACCGCCTGACCGCCCTGGTTGCCGAGATCCGCAGCGAAGGTGGCGCCGCCGAAAGTTTTGCCATGGATGTGCGCCGCCTGGAAGACGTACAGAGCTTCGTGGCCTTCGCGCTCGATGTCTACAAGCGCGTCGACGTGCTCGTCAACAACGCAGCCGTCATGCCCTTGTCCCGGCTCGATGCGCTCAAGGTCGATGAATGGAATCACATGATCGACGTCAACATCCGCGGGGTCCTGCACGGCATCGCCGCCGCCTTGCCCGTGATGCAGGAGCAGCGCTCGGGCCAGTTCATCAACCTGTCGTCGATCGGCGGTCATGCCGTCAGCCCCACCGCCGCCGTGTACTGCGCGACCAAGTTCGCGGTGGGGGCGCTGTCGGAAGGTTTGCGCCAGGAAGTGGGCGGCGACATCCGCGTGACCGTCATTTCGCCGGGCGTGACCGAGTCGGAACTGGCGGAAACGATTTCCGATCCGCTGGCGCGCGAGGCCATGCGCGACTTCCGGCGCGTGGCGATTGCCCCATCGGCCATCGCCGGCGCGATTCGCTTCGCCATCGACCAGCCGGCCGACGTGGACGTGAGCGAAATCATCGTGCGCCCGACCGCCAGCCCGTACTAAGTAAGTGCGCGATTGACGCGAACGACAAGTGTGTACCGCCTCGTATCGGACCATTTTCTTTTGTTGACTACTCTCAATACGGCCAGGACCGGCATTCGTACGATTGCCTGTCGGTCATCCTGGCCGGCACCGTGAAAGGGAGTCACCATGAGATGCGTGTTAAAGGATTTAGTTCGCTCCAATCGTCGTGTATCGGCCGCGCTGGCGGCAGGCCTGGCAGCGCTTGCCATCGCCGGCTGCGGGCGCGGCGACCAGGCACCGGGCCTGCCCAAGGCGGCGCGTCCGCAGTTCAGCGCCGAGCTGGCGCGCACCTCGCATGGCATTGCGCATATTCGCGCGCGTGATTTTCGCGGTATCGGTTACGGCCTCGCGTATGCCTATGCCCAGGATAATGTGTGCATGTTCGCCGATACCATCCTGACGGTACGCGGCGAGCGCTCGCGGTTTTTTGGCGCGGACAAGCCGGCAACGCCGGCGGCAAGTGGCGAATATGGCGCCAACAGCGATTTCATGAAACTCAATAACGAGGACAGCGACTTTTTCTTCAAGGGCTATCTCGACGCGGAGCGCTTAAAAGCCGGCTATGCCGCCGGCAGCGCGGAAGCGCGCGATTTGTTGACGGGCTACGCGGCCGGCTATAACCGCTATCTCAAGGAATACGCCGGACGCTATCCTGCCGCGTGCAACAAGGCGCCGTGGGTCAGGCCGATCAGCTTCGAGGACATGATGCTGGTACTGGCCGAGAAAGCGCTGCACGCGTCGGGCCAGGTATTCGCACAAGAGATAGTCGATGGCGCGCGCGAGGGCGGCCTTACCTTCCCGGACAAGGACGCGCAGGTACAGGTGAGCGATACCGATTTTCTGCAACGCAGGCTTGAGCGTTTGACCCGGGAACAATTGGGAAGCAATGGACTGGCGCTGGGTAAGGATACGACAGTGAGCGGGCGCGGCATCCTGCTCGGTAATCCGCATTATCCCTGGACCAGTACCGACCGCTTTTACCAGGCGCACCTGACCATCCCCGGTCGCTACGATGCCATGGGCGCCATCCTGGGTGGCATTCCGATGATCGTGATCGGGTTTAACAAGGATGTGGCGTGGACCCATACCGTCACGCGCGCGGTGCACTTCACCACCTTCAGGCTGGCGCTCGATACGCGCGATCCGAGTGGCACGACCTATCTGTACGATGGGGTGCCTGCCAAAATGGCGTCCAAAACGGTCAGCGTTGACAGCCTGCGGCCGGACGGCAGCATGGCCAGGCGCAGCAAGACCTTCTATTTCACGAGGCAAGGCGCGGTGCTGGTCAAGCCGGACGCCGGCATTACCTGGTCGGCCACAGCGGTGCACGTGCTGGCCGACGCCAATCGCCACAATACGCGGCTGATCGAACAATGGATCGGATTGGGCAGCGCTGGCAATGTGGGTGAGATGAAGGCGTCGCTCGACAAGACCATGGGATTGCCCTGGGTGAATACCATGGCCGCTGACCGCGACGGCAATGTACTGTATGCCGATGCCAGCCTGGTGCCCAAGGTCGGCGCCGACAAATTCGCGTCGGATTGTCTGGTGCTGCCGCAGTTGCTGATGTTCGACGGCTCGCGCAGCGCGTGCGCGTGGGGACCCGATGCGCGCGCACCGGATGGCATCCATTCGCCTGTGGATGCGCCGTGGATGCTGCGCACCGATTATGTCGGTAATTCGAATGACAGTTACTGGCTATCGAATCCGCGCGCCTTGTTGACAGGGCCGGCGCCGTTTGGCTATTCGCCGCTGTATGGGGCGACCGGTGTGGCCCAGATGCTGCGTACGCGGATCGGATTCAGGCAGCTCGAGGATGCCCTGGCCAGCAAATCGCGCCTGCACATGAGCGACGTGCAGGAGCTGGCCTTTGCCAATCGCGTGTATGCGGCCGAATTGATGCTGCCGGAATTTCTTCCCCTGTGCGGTGCCTCCGTCGATATGCTGGTGGCGCAGGCTTGCCGCGTATTGGCCGCATGGGACAGGCGCGCCAATCTCGATAGCCGCGGCGCAGTGCTGTTTCGCGAATTCTGGAACCGGGCGTCGCTGATTGCGGACAAATGGGCTGTCCCGCTGAATGCGGCCGACCCGGTCAATACCCCGCGCGGGCTGGCTCCGGCCGCCGGGCCGGCCATGTTGGCGGCGCTAAAAAATGCGGCGCAGCAGATGCAGGCCCTGAACGTGCCGCTGGACGGGCGCCTGGGCGACTACCAGAGCGATACCCGCAAGGGCGTGCGGGTGCCGCTGCATGGAGCGATTGGCGATATCGATGGTTCGTATAACTCGATTCATATGGAGACGGCGTTGCAGGCGGATGGCTATCGCCAGGTTACATGGGGAACCAGCTATGTGCAGACCGTGACGTTCGACGAGGCGGGCCCGGTCGCGCAGGCGATGCTGCTGTATGGGCAGTCGGTCGATCCGGCGTCGCCGTACCACGCCGACCAGCTGCCCTTGTACTCGCAGAAGAGCTGGCCCCAGCTGCCGTTTAGCCAGGCGAGCATCCGCGCCGATTCCCGCTATTCGGTGACGACATTATCGGAATAGGCCTTGCTACTCCTGGGAGGCTTTGCTATAGTTCGCCTCCCCGCAGAAAGGGTTAACGAAATCAAGTAGTTAGCAGTCTGTCAGGGCCGTCTCCAAGGAGACGCGGTAGTAAAAAAGAGGTTGACGAAAAATGCAAAACGCCGCATAATCTCATCTCTCTGCTGCAACGAACACAACGCTTCGTAGCAAACGGCAGAAGGCGGTACAGAACAAGTTCTTTAACAATTAACAGTCGATAAGTGTGGGCGTTTGATGAAGG
>NZ_VVIW01000055.1 GCF_011682045.1 Massilia aquatica
TAGACCGTCGATGCGATCAGGTGAGGGCAACAATGTGGGCGCTGACAGTCTAGGCATTTGACGGGGTTGTGCTTTACCTTTCCCCTGCCGCGCAGCGGTGGGGGCGGTGTGTCAGACCCGGCCTCGCTTTGCTCGGTCGGGGATTTATCCACAGGCGGCTCTTGGTAGAAAGAAGGTAGAAAGAAGGTAGAGAGCGCTCCGACCTCTTGAAAGCCGCTGTCCATGCGGGTTTCAAGAGGGGGGGGGGAACGCTATGCCGATAAAGCGGAACGCTATGCCGATAAAGCGGAACGCTATGCCGATGAGAGCGGAACGCTATGCCGATGAAAAAAGCCCTTGTTTGGCGGGCTTGTACGGAACGCTATGCCGATGGTTGGAGCCACACGACGAGCTGGGACTTGCCCTTTGTGCTGTTCTCGATGCTGCCCTTGGCAATGATCTCCAGTCGTTCCAGCTCATGCACTGCGGCTTGCAGCGCTTCCCGGTATTTCCGTATAGGGCTGGCGTACTCCATTTTTTCTTTGAGCCAGTCCAGCGCGTACCGCTGCACCGAGTCAGCAGACGTGGCCAGGAGCCGCTGCAAGGTCTTGGCCATGTCCTGCCCACGCCCGATCTGCATCCGTTTATCCCAGTCAATTAGGCTGTATTCTCGATTGCCGAACATCACCACCCAACGCGGGTCGAGAACGAAGCTGTAAGCTTCACTAGCGCCGTCATAGTCAAGATCCTTCAGGACGTTAAACGACTGCATCTTGCCCACGCTGTAGCGGGTCGAGCCGTCGGGCTTACGCGCTTCAAGGAATAAAACGCCTTCACGCAACCGCTTCATGCTCTTGTAGAGCCAGTCATATTGCGATTTGCCGGTCCCACGCTTGAGCTTACGCAGCAGTTCGGCACGATTCAGCGGCACAGGCGTACCTAACTGGTACGCCTGGGCAAAGGCGATTAACGCCATGATGAGATCGCCGTCTGCCTCGTCCAGTTGCTCCCCGGTGTACTCCAGCACGCAATCCTTGCGTGTGACCATCTCGGTCTGCTGGTGTCGCTTGCGCTTTCCGCGTGCGATCGGAGCAATGAAGCTAGAGCGATTTAAGTGGTTCGGAAAAGCCCCGATATCGAAGCCCGGTAAGAACATCTGCCGGGGTGTTTCTGCCGCCTTTTGTTCGGCTGCCTCATTGCCAATAACGGCTCGTTGTTTCGTTATTTCCAGCATGTCAGCCAATGTCTTGCGCCGAGGTGCGTTATCCTTCTCGTCAGCCATAATCAAGCCTCTTTCTTGGTTGTTGGTTAGGCGTAGGCAGGGGTTGCCTCCCCTTTCTACGCCGTCCGAATATTACTCCTACACACCGCCCCCACCGCTTCGCGGCCGGGGAAATATCACCCCAAGCTCTGGCCGCGATCACGCTTCGCTTCCCGCGCCTTCTCCTGGGCCTGCTCTTGCCGGTGCTGCTGCGTTTCCGGGGCGTTCCACGCCTTTTCAGCCGTGCGCCTGGCGTAGTCCTCAATGTGGCCTGCCTTGCGGCTCTCTACGTTCGGGGAACACTCCCGGATACCCTTCTCGATGTCCTGCACGGTGAAGCGGCCACCCTTTGCCATGTCCTGCGCGATCATCCAATCCATGCGTGAGAGGTCCGCGTCATCGCCATACTTCGCCATCAAGCGCTGGGCCTGCCGCTGGTATTCCCTGGTGGGGTCGTAGCTACCGTATCCTGGATTGGCCGCCTGGATGGCTTCTAGGCGCCTCTGGCGCTCTTTTTGAGCCCCTGCCTTGTCAAGCCCTTGCTCAACACGCTCCAAGAGCGCTGGAGCGGCTGTAGCGGCCTTGCCGGTGCATTCATGGGCAAGCACATACGGCTGTCGCCCGTCGCGGGTGTGTTTCGGCTTTTGGTTCGTGAAACCGGCTAGCCGCCCGTAATGCTTGCTGTCGGCGCTGTTCAGGTCGCCGCCGTAGTGCTTTGCCAATAATCGCGCCGCCACAGTGCGCGCCTCATCAGATAAAGGTTTATCCGATAGCTTGACCCATGTCTGATAGTTTCCCGGCGAGGTTTCTATCGTTGCAGCGGATGGAAAACCATCCTTTGCCATGCTAAAAACTTTATCCGCCGTTAGGTCGTCAACCAGTACCAGCCCATGTTCTCCAGCCGGACGGATATACACGTCGTTGCCCTTGGCGTTCATGCGCTTGAGCCATGCGGCAGACTGCTCGACCTCTGCGCGGCTCCATTCCCGGTTCATCATTTGCCCGGTCTTGGCTTCCCGAATTCCAACCTCAAAGCGCGGAACGTCCAGCGCTTTTATTTGCTTTTGGATCCCTTCAAGGCTTCGATCACGGCGGGCTTCAGGGCCTCCGCTACTGCTTCCGCGTCCAAACTGTTCTGGATTGTGGGCGGGTGCAGCCAGAGCCAGAACGCGCTCACGAGCGCCGCCGTAACCAATCCGGTCATCACGGCTAGAGCGTAGTGTCTCCACTCCATCCGCTGGCCTGCCCGGTCCAGACTCTCCGCGGCCTTGTTCGCTTCCGCTGCCGCTTCCTTGTACCCCTTCACCGACTCCGTGAGCTGGCGCGTGAACGTCTCGCCCTGCTCCCGGCTCTTGCGGTCGATCTCGATTAACGTCTGCCGTGTCTCGTCCGTCAGCGCGGCCAGTGCCTGGGCCAGTGGCTCCAGCGTCACGGCCAAGTCCTCCGCGCTCTGGTGCTTGGCCTGCCTCACTGCCTCGATCTGGCTCGCCAAATGCTCGATGCGCGTCGCGTTCGATGCTGCTGCGGACTGCCGCAAAGTCTCTATCTTGCTCATATGTAACCCCTCGTTTTGCCAGCCCTGCCGGACTGTACCCCTTGCCCAGGTCGCTACCTTTCATAGTCACACCGTCCAGCCGATACGACAGGCCAGACAGCTTCGCCCCCTCAAGCTGGACGACTGGCACCAGCTCGACGCCCACGGTGTCCAGCCGCTCCTGGTACTCGGTAAAGCTTCCGCAATCCTTGACCACTGCATCACAGAACTGCTGCAACCGTTGCCGGGTGGACGGTTCACCGGTCCGTAGATGCCGCTCAACCTCGCCCTTGGTCGGCGCTTTGCGCTCGGCCTCGATGCTCGACGGCACCCGTTGCAGCCCATACTCCTTCTCCAGCTCGCGCATGATGACCTCCTGCCGCTTGTAGTCATGGCTGTCGCTGGTCACGGTGCCGTCAAAGCGGATGCGGTTCGCCAAGATGTGGATGTGTTCGTGGTCGGTATCGACGTGCCGTGTCATTACAAACTGGTTGTTTTCCAAGCCCATGCCCTCCATATACCGCTTCCCAATCTCGCGCCACTGCTCATCACTGAGCTTTTCACCCGGCGCGGCGGATAAAGAAACGTGCAAAACCGCCTTGCCCAAGTTAGGTCTTAGCTTACGAATTTCGCCGAACTCTGCCGCAAGTTCTCGCGGCTTTTCTCCCGCCATATTCTTATCAATGACGCGGCCTTGCTCCTTCGTAAGGTCGTATTCCAACGCGCCCCGGAAGCCTTTGCCTTTAACCGCCTTGGCAATCATTCGCTGCCTTTAATGCCAATCAGTGCAAGCCGCAACTGATTAACTTCTGCCCGTAGACTCTCGACCAGGTCGTTACTTATGACGACATTCCGGCCTTCGTTTCCAGCCCTGGCTAACTGATTCAGATTTGCTGAAAGCCGCGCCAGGTTGGCGTACTCTTCCCGGTTGATCGCCGGCACTGGCGGCGCCGGAAGACGACGCGACAAAGCAGCCTGGCGCAACCAATGCGCCGGCGTCACGCTCATGGCGTCGGCCTTGACCTTCAAGGCTTCGAATTCGGAACGCGACACGCGCACGCCGATGGTCACTTCGCGGACGGTGCCGGGTTCGTTTTTTGGACGGCCACCGCGCCCGCGCCTGGGCGCGGCGGTGCCGTCTGGTTCTTGACTTTGTTGTTGCATTACAACCCTCCGAGCGCAGCGAGTGGGGCGATGACCGCAGGGAAGAGGCTAGTTTTCGCTTGCGAAAACATGGCTTGCTTCTAGCCCGTACACCCGCCAATATATTTATCATGCGTGCATCGTCGATGCAACCTCACTCACAAGCCCCAGTGCTCTGCGATCAAACGCAATACGACTGTGACTCTGTCAGAAGCAATTTGGGCAATATTCCCGGTTAGTGCCACTCCCGCTAATCCAATCGCCAGCCGGGTGCCGTCGGGCGACCATGCCAAGAAAGTGACACTATATTGATGCTCTAAGAGGGGGACTACACACGCCCAGCTGGCTGCAAAATATTTTCTATATATAGAAGGCAATCCTATAGAGGAAAAATACGCTTGCGTTTAAACTGTTTCAGTTCCCCAGGTTGAAGCGGACGAGTTTCCATATCAGCCGATGCCGCTCGTTCAATCTGCTGGTCAGTCATGGTTTTAAGACGCCTCCAATTGGTAGCGCCAATCAGACCTTGAGCTTCCTTACTCGTCACTTTTTTTATTGACATAAATACTCTTTTTAAATTCACTTTTACGTTTGAATTCTTTAAGTTCATCTTCTGTTGGCCAAGCACTATCAGGATCACTTTTTGCAGCCGCTTCCAGCTCTTCTTCAGTCAAAGCGCGTGCTCGCTCAAAATCAGAGTTTCCTTTAAGTAATTTCGCTTCTTCCGCCGTATATCTAATAATAGCCATTTTTTCCTCACTAAAAGAGTAGTTAAAAGAACTGACCAGCTTGATACATTTTCTTCTCAGCCTTATTCGCCAGTCGGGCTGAAATAATTCTCACCGTGTCACCGTCTCTTTCAGTATACACCATGAAAACCAGATCGTACTTTGCAATACCGATAACTTGAAATCGCTGTTCGCCATATGATCCATGGTCTTCTCTTGTTATATATTGATCATCTTCAAAAACATGCAAGGCATCTTTAAAATCAATACCATGCTTGACTATATTTATACTGTTTTTTTGCTCATCCCATTCAAATTCCATGTATGCCCTATCAATTATGAGGTAACTGAGATTTAGTAATGATTTGTTAATTATATCAAGACGTAAGGGTATGTGTGCAGTCGGTCATCAAGAACTACCCGAACGGAGGATGGTCCAGCGTAGCATAGGACTGTGGCACGTCAACCTGAACAGCTACAGTCGTGGGCAGCGCAATTTTGACGAATACGGCCCGGAATTGCTTGCCGTGTTTCCGGTCGGTTACCAGCTGCCGGACGCCAACGCGTATTCGCTTGGCGACATGATCGGCGCGTATCCTACCAGCGTAACCAGTTCGCGTTCGCTTTTGATCAGCAGGCGCAGTACGCAAAAGTCATTGTTGCTTTTGTGAAACTTGACACACTTGAACTAGACCGTCGATGCGATCAGGTGAGGGCAACAATGTGGGCGCTGACAGTCTAGGCATTTGACGGGGTTGTGCTTTACCTTTCCCCTGCCGCGCAGCGGTGGGGGCGGTGTGTCAGACCCGGCCTCGC
>NZ_VVIW01000056.1 GCF_011682045.1 Massilia aquatica
TCATTCGAACCACTTCCAGCTTCAGGCTGGGATCGAATGTCTTCCGCTTTCTTGTTGCCATGTATTACTCCTCAGATGGTGGATTTTCCACCTATTGAGGTGTCCGAGCAAATTAGACCACAGCAATACGCCCCGTACGGCTTTGAGGGACTAGAAACTGGAATCGTCTATCACTTTTTATTCAACGACAAAGTCCTCAATCGTGTGGTGCTGGTCACATTCAGTGCGCCTATTGAAGTTGATGCAAGTCTTCTCAGAACAGAAGGTGTGGACAAGTCGCCACCGTTGTTGGCATTTGTACGAAGAGATAGATTTGAGTATGCGATCCTTAGCAGCCTCCTACTGCCTTGTACCAATCCCCGCGAATTGCCGCACTGGCTGGACAGTCTAAGCATTTCGGACCTACTGGCCCATGATCGAAGCGATGTACTGCGGAAGGTGTCCCATGCACAGCGAATCGATCAAATGCTG
Organism: Massilia aquatica; assembly: GCF_011682045.1. Lineage (GTDB taxonomy): Bacteria > Pseudomonadota > Gammaproteobacteria > Burkholderiales > Burkholderiaceae_D > Telluria_A > Telluria_A aquatica. The sequence goes on from NZ_VVIW01000056.1 coordinate 472, forward strand.
GCCCATTTGTGGCCCGCCCTTGAACGTCTACTCGATATCCTTCGAGCGGCGAACCCTGTCGTTGAACTGAATCGCTTGGCAAGAGCATGTCTGCCGCCGCAAAACGAGACGCGATTCCGTATCGCCTTCTTTGCATACGTGTCGTTTGGCATGGAAAGGCTGGCTCTTCACTACGCGATCCCGAATATCGGGAAATGGGACCGATCCAAGAAGGAGAAGAAATTTGGTAGGCCCTCCTCACTCGGCGCCATGCATGGCCATAGTTCCTGTGCCGAAGAGTTTCAGGAAAACTGCCGCGCTGGCTACAGTCGGTTTAGCGGACCAGGAGTCAGCATGCGGTCGATATACCGTCAAACTATGACGATTGTATTCGGCTGTAAAGCGGTTAAAGACTCGAGGCTTCGGATGCGCTTCGCGCACCCAGACGGGAAGCCATTTCCGACGCAAAGGCAGTTCGAGTATCGGGTCGCTCAAACGAATGATCTATCGACTCGGCAGCTCATGAAATACGGTGCCGCCCGGGTTCGTTCGAAGCTTAGGCCTTCACAAGGCCAATTCACTGCGGCCGTGGCAAATGCGATGGAAATTCTTGTTGAAGATGCTTACTTCGTGAAAGAGGTGGCTCAGGGATACTTGGAAGGTAGTCATCTCCCGCGGCTCGCCGTGGTGCGGATTATTTGTCTGGCCTCCGGCATGATTGTCGGAATAGGTTTTTCTTTGAAAGGTGAACAGGCCGAAGCATATCGCATGGCCAAAGGTTGTATGGCCGTTGATAAGGTTTGGTTCTGTAGTCTGTACGGTATCACCATCAATTCAAACGAATGGCCGAGCACGGGCCTTCCGCTGCACGAAATTACAGATCGCGGACCGGGCGCAACCTCGGGTGCAGAGCCATGCGATCAGGCCCTTCGTCCAGTTATCCGGGAGATTGCGCCGTCCTATTCTGGCCAATCAAAAGCAAACGTTGAGACTCGCCATCCTAAGGAAGTAAAGCTCGAAGGGGCGCCGCAATATCAGGTCACTCGTCTTTCCATTCCGCAGTTGGCACAAAGAGAAATCTGGAAAGTCATTGAGTCGAACCTAACTACGAACGTGCAGCCGCGGCTCACACCGGACGCAATTTGTGCCGGCGTCCTCCCCACGCCGGTGACCCTATGGAACTACTTGAGCGAGCTGGGGCGTACGTTTGCTTTTCGGATTCCTCGTGAGCAGGCGATCCGCGCATATTTCACGAAGATCGACCTGACCATAGACGATGGCGCCGTCTTCTATATGGGACTTCGATTTTGGTCGCATCACCTACGCGATAGCAGCGTTCTGCGCGGAGGGTGCCGCCCTACTCAAGGTTACATGCTGCCGACTTGCGTGCGTCAAATTTTTCTGGAAACCCCAGATGGCCTTATAACTGTGGACGCCGCTTATGGCATCAGGACAGACGATGAGGAATACTTCCTATCGGCCGCCGAGCTTGAACAACTCGCAAAGCTGCGTAGCGAAGAACAAGCATCTCTTCGGGTCCATCGCGAAGCAGCCAAGGCCGATGTCTCTGAACGGTTTACCGCCGAGACAGGAATGCCGTACGAACAGATTGAACGAAAACCAGGACGAGCCAAACGTGGCAACTTTGCTTCGCTAGAAGAGGCGCGACAAACGATGCCGCTCTTACGGCCGAAAGGAGGTCGCAAGTGAGCGACCAAAGCAACGGACCTGAAACTTGGCACGGCTTGTTTGATGGGATCGACACTGGCGATCGTCTGCGTGATCGCATCATGCAAAGCGTTGTGGCATTGGACTCCCTACAACAGGATTCTCCGGTCGTCGCGGTCGAGCGATTGCGGGAGGCTTGGAAGAATACCTATCTACCGAACGATGCCCATCTCGCTGTGTTAGCGCAGATGGTCGAACGCGTCAGGCACTTGGCAGCCCGGCGCTTGCCGACGCCTCGGGCATACGAGCAAGCAATATATAGCCGTCAACCGGTGATTCTGGCAGATCAAGAGATCTGGGGTCTGACTGGTCTCGCCGGCGTAGGCAAGTCTTCCGCGATGCGTGCGCTTGAACGTGCGCTCTCGCCTGTACCAGGCGTGTGCTTGACGTCGAGCGTTCAAGTTCCGATGCGCCCGGTAATTCACTTAACAATCCGTTCCCAGCGCTCGTCCGGTCCGGTCCTTCGCTCTTTGGCAAATCCGGTCTTCGTCGCCGGGCGCCAGAATCTCCCCCCTGCGGAGCTAGCTGAACATCTCCGCCAGTGGCTGTACACCCAGGGGACCCAACTGCTTATCGTAGATGAATTGCAGTCAATGACTCGCGGGGAGAGTTCGTCAACACTGATCGCCAACCTGGTCGCCGAATTAAACGAGCTTGGCCCAGCCGTCGTGTACGTTTTCAATTATTCGCTTGGCCACAAGCTACTGACCCGCAACCAGGAGGATAAGGATCGCCTGCTCGCGAAGACATTGATACTGAAGCCATCACACGGGAGTAGCCAAGAATGGATCTTGCAGGTAGACGAACATGTCATGGTCGCGCCACACTTGCTCGATATCGAAGGTGAACGAGATGCTCCGGAACTACATCGCCTGACCGGTGGCCTATGTCGATTGTTGGGGCTCTTGTTGCTAGAAGCATGTCGAATCTCCTGGCCTGCAAAGCTAGGGCGCCGCGTCACGATGGCTGACGTCCGAGCGGCCTACGGGTCAAGTGCCTATGCGAGTCAACGGGCCGATATCGAAGACCTGCGTTCCCTATCTGTTAGTAGCCGACTTCGCGACAGGCGTAAGGATCTTCTTTGCCCGTTTCCAGATCTGGCGAGCCGGGAGGCTGAGACGAGTAGGTCACTGTTAGACGCAGATTCCCCGGCCCCGGCCGCCATACGTGTCATGGAAAGTGCGCTAAATCATGGCGCCCGCCATGTGCTGCAGGAACTTCGGGCACAGGCCCATGAAGTAAGTAGTGGTGAACGAAAGGCAGCGACAGTCACCAAGTTGACCCGTCGGCCGGCATTGACCGCAGAGGCCTTGCTGACGGGGGCGAAATTTTTATCTGGTTCTGGATCGACGAAGGAGCAGATTCCTCCCACGAAAGTAGGCACCGAGGATTGAACATGGATACTTTTGACGCAGCAATTGGCGAGCGAATACCGTGGCTGCCCGATGAAACGCTGTTCAGTTGGTGCAGCCGCTATCATTACCTTTCTGTAAACGGCCTCGCGTCTGCTACTTGTCTACAGCTCTTTGGACGCAAGCGCCAAGGCGTGGCTCACGATCTTCCTGCTGGGATCGCGGCATTGGCCGAGCGCGCGCGTGGAAGTTTGGGAACCGCTTCCGAGATTATTCGTGATCGAACGATACTCGCCTTCTATGCGCCGTTCCGCTCAATCGAACTGATCGCGGATGCCGAACGTCAGATGTCCGCCGACGGGATCAACACTCTTAAATACAGGCTTGGCTTGCTGACCAGTGGTCTTGGCGCGGCTCATCCGCTTAAAGCCTGTGTCTCTTGCATCCACAATGATCGTGAGCGATTCGGAGTGGCCTATTGGCACCGCACTCATCAGCTTCCCTCAACTTGGTTCTGTCCTCTGCACGCCGAACCGCTATTTGTGTCGCCACTAAAACTTGATCAGCGCGCTAGATTCCAATGGGTGCTGCCGAATGACGCATGCTTAGCGCCATGGCAGCAGCGGGATCATTTGAACGAACCCAAAGGAGGGATCCGGGATATTGGAGTACATTTAGCCGAACTCGGAGGCATGGTTTGTGCGTTGCCAGCGGGCAGTCTTGCGAATTCAGCCCTGTTGGCTGAAACATTCCGTACCGGCATGACTCGCCGAGGATGGATGTCCAAGTCCGGGCGAGCAAAATGGTTGAGCTTTGAATCTGATTTGCTACGCCACGCGTCAGTGCTCTCTGCGCTGCCGCCAATGGCCATGCAAGTAGATTTGCAAGCTGCCCAATCCCAACTGGGGCGTATTCTGGCCGGTCGGTCATTGACCCACCCATTGCGGTATATCGCTTGGATGACTTTGTTGTTTGATTCGTGGTCAGAATTTCAATCGTCACTTGGCGCCATTTCCATTGCTGCCAAAGCGGAGCGGGCCTCATTTCCGGAAGCCGAAATTAAGGATTTGCGCCCGGAAAACGCTGTGGATTCGTTGCGCGCTGGTCGGCAATCCTCGACTGCGATTGCGCGCAGACTAGGTGTCACCGTGACGACGGTAGCTGCCTGGGCGGCTGCGGCAGGCATCGCAACTCCAAGGCGACCAAAGCTGCTACACGAATCGCTTTGGCTAGCCGCAGTTCAGCTACTTACCGACGGGCAGGCTAAAGCATACGTGGCAAATAAGTGTGGAGTGTCCGTCGTAACTGTCACTCGCATCTTAAGAAACGTGCCAGGCCTGCAGGTCGCTTGGCATCGCGTTCGTTTGGAGGCTGCCCGCGATATTGCCCGTCAATCTTGGTTGAGGGTTTCGAGCGTTGGTTGGGTGCTTGGCGTAGCTGCTGCTCGCAAAGCTGAACCATCCGCATATGCTTGGCTTTACAGGAACGACAGGGCCTGGTTGAAGGAGCAGTGCGTCCTATTTCACATGAGCCGCCCGGTCGATAACCACTCGAATGTCAGGATGAGTCGTGCGGATGAGCGTTATGCCAGAGGACTGAAGCTTGCCTTGATTGCCTTTTGTTCCAAAGGTGAACCCGTTTCATCCCCAAACAACAATTTCTTCATTTTCGCGCCGGGACTTCGAAAAGTATTAATCGCCCCGGAGTTATGGCCGAAAACAACGCTCGTTCTCCAGGAAGCCGTGCGCTTACGGTTGCCAGAGGGCCGACTAGGTCTATTTGCTGTGGTCTAATTTGCTCGGACACCTCAATAGGTGGAAAATCCACCATCTGAGGAGTAATACATGGCAACAAGAAAGCGGAAGACATTCGATCCCAGCCTGAAGCTGGAAGTGGTTCGAATGAT
>NZ_VVIW01000057.1 GCF_011682045.1 Massilia aquatica
ATACGGTAGTCGATTTACACGTCAGGGCACCACGCAGATAGCATGGGCGCCTGGGACACGATTAAAGCATTGGTAATACATTGGATTAGAGCTCGCTTCGGCGGGCTTTTTTTTCGTCCGGGTTTTCGGTCTTCTTTTAAGACCCGAGAACCGCCATTCTCACTGGATGCGATATGCGCGCAATTTGCGACATTTGCGGGAAAACTTCCGACCACCCCACGCTCTGCTCGCTGTGCGGAAACCCGATCCTGAGCGATCAAGAGATCGCCGCGTTGCCGGCCAGCAGAGGATATGGATGGGCAACCTTCAAGCTCGGCGGTGAGAACACCGGCGCGCTCTGCTATCTGCGCCGGGAACTGTCACGCATGGAGGAGTTCACCTTCTTGCGGCTATTACGCTCGCAGCTGCCGATGATCAGCGATGGCGACGCGCAGGTAAGCATCTTGATGGACGAAGGCTTTTTGACTTCGATACGCCGGGACATCATGGCGCATTTCCCTGGCGTGTCTGTCGACTTCTCGCTACGGAACTTCAGCACCGCCGCCGAGGGCGATGAGTTGGTGCGGACATACTGGGACGAGCAGGGTGATCGCGGTTGAGAAAACATGCTCAAGCCGGGATCGCCGTTCAAGAAGCCCGGTCTTTTACGTTCAGGCTGAGTAGGTCGCCCGTCCCTGCGTCAAGCCGAACAGCGGGTTGGCATTCTGGATCGGGAGGTCGAACTGTTCGAACGGAATATCGCTCATGAATGTCCACCAGGCCGCCTGCACGGTGCGCGCGTCGCCCATGGGATCATCGACGGGTACGCGCTCCATTTCAAACGCGCAGTCGATGCTGCAGTCGCAATTGGCGGCGGCAGTCAGGCCGCGCCAGTCGGCCGGCTGCGTCATCTTGTTCAGATGCGCCGAGACGCCGACCATGCGGGCACGCAGGCCGGTGGTCGCGGTCCAGTCGATGTTGCAGGTGTTGAGCCAGGCATGATAGACCTGCGCCGTCCCCAGTTCCTTGCGCAGCGACGCCATCTCGTGTTCGCTCAGGAAGCCGTCTTGCTTGAGTGCCCAGAAGGTGCGGGTTTCTTTCCAGTAAGCGACGGCTTTAAGGGCCTCGCTGCCGCTGCGCCGGCCCAGGGCGCGGGTGACTGCGGCTTGCAGTTCGGACTTGCTGGAATAGTCTGGCATTACTTCCTCCGTATCGACGTTATCTTGCTCGGTTGCTGCTGTCGTCAGGTTGGTCGGGACGCCGCCGACCGGTTTAAGCCGAGCGCGATGTCACCACAGTTAAACCCATGCAGGTAGATGATCTATATCAAGTTTCGTGCCAGGACCGCCGCGTGCGGTTTTCCTGATTGTCCGGGGCGCGGAGGGTCAATACGGCGCGGCGACTGTGTCAAAATCAGGGTTTTACACGCATTCATTTACATGTCAGTGTCAATATGGTGGGTGTGGGAAGGGGACTTTTTTGGGTCAGAAGGAGAAGCAATGAACGAGAATGCCCGCGCTGCGGTGGATGCGGAACCGTGCGCGCATGGCACATTAAGGCACGAACGCACCTGTCCCGCATGTTCCCGAGAGGCCTCTGTCACGCTCGGCTACGGCGATGTGTACGGGGCTTTGCGAAGTTGGGAATCGTTTGATTGCCGCTACTGCGGCATGAAGTGGGAGTCCGACGACAGGGGATTTCTTCAGCCCGAACCACGCGCGCGCATGCTGGCGGCGTACGGTACGTGGACGGTCCGGATGGGGCGTGCGCAGTCGGCATTCAATGCCGTCAAGGTGCTGCGCAACGCCCTCGGGCTCGAGCTGATGGAGGCGTACGCCATGCTCAAGCATGAATCGGGGATCGTTTTGACTGGAACCAGCCAAGAATGCGCGTGGCTCAAGGGATTGCTGGAAAAGGCCGGTGAACGTCCGGTGATGAACCAAGTTACGCTGGCGTAACGGGGGCAATCAACGGTATGCAGATGAAATTTGAAAAAACCACCTATGATTTTTTGAGAAAAATGACATGGACCGACCATCGCGAAGTCGATCCGGCGCCTTTCCTTGCTTGCCTGGTCGCGGACGGCTACACACTGTTCCCGCAGGCGAAGCGCTTCTTCCAGCGTTTCGGCGGACTTGGCGGCGACATGCCGGCGTATCGGGTGGCGGGCGTGTTCGACCGCATCGACTTCGATCCGGCGCAGGCCATCTACTACACCAGCCGCGAGACGGTCAGCGACTACGAGAAGCGCGTACACGAAAAACTGCTGGTGATCGGCATGGCATACAACCGGCACATGACGCTGATGTTGTCCGAGTCGGGCCGCATGCTGGGCGGCTACGACGATTTCTTGTGCCTCATCGGCAACCATGTGCAGGAAGGCATGAGCAACCTGTTCGACCGGCGCGAGATGCCTGAATTGCCTTAGCACCTCAACGTATCGCATTCAGTTATTGACGCTGGTTCCACCGTGCGCGCTGCTCCAGGTAGATATTTTTGTACGCCGCACATTGCTTTCCTTGCCCCTGCGCAACGTTTGTCAAATATAAGTCCGCTAAAGTTCCTGACACCGTTCCGGTGTGTTCCATACCAACACTTTTGACCACTTCCAGCGCCGTGTTTTTGCAGCGCGATGGGGGATGGATCTTCAGTGTTTATCGACCAGGAAATTCTATGACCAAAGCGTTATCCGGCTTGCAAAAACTCATCAGTGGACGTCAGCACAAGCGCCTCTTGCGTCTGTCGTTTCCAAGGAACGACGCGCCCGCTGCTCAGCTACTGGTCAATAAGCTCGATGCGATAGAAAGCCTTTCGCGGCCGTTTGAGTTTAACGTCGAGCTGCTTTCGGACGATCCCAACATCGCTCTAAAAGACCTGCAAGGCAAAATGCTGTGCATAGAACTGGTACGAAGGGATGGCAGCATGCGCTATTTCACCGGTTGCGTGTTCAGCTTCGGTCTGAAGACGGTGGATGGCGGCATCTCATACTACCAAGCCAGACTTTGCCCATGGTACCAATATCTGAGCATGCGCAAGGATAATTACCTGTTCCATTACACAACCATGTATCAGCAAACCGCCAGTATTTTCGGCGATTACGGCAATCTGGCCGAGTGGGACTGGCGAGTGCGGGGCGCTGCCGCTGTGATTACCGACTGCTGTCAGTTCGACGAAAGCGATCGCAATTTCCTGGAGCGGCGCTGGGTCGCGGCGGGCATCGTATATTGGTTCGAGCATACCGCTACAGGCCACAAGCTGGTTCTCTGACGACTCCACCTGCGCCGAGCCGATCGACGGCGATCCGGAAGTGCCTTTTCAGCGTCATGGTGGCTCCGTGATTGAAGATGGCATTGCCGAATGGTCGCCCGTGCGGCACATCGTACATGGCACGGTGGCACTGGCATCGTACGATTTCAAGGCCCCCCGACCGGCGTCCACGTCGCTTCCGACAGTCAACCAACAGGGCGACGTCCTCAATATTGAATCCTACGAATATACCGGCGCCTTCGGTTTTGGCGGCGGAGCGCGTGCGCTTGCCGAACTGCGCATGGAGGAAGTGGAGGTGGCTGGAAAACAGTTCGCAGGTAGCGGTAATTGCCGCTACCTGATGCCGGGACGCTGGTTCCGGCTGACCGGTCACTTCGATGCCAGCGACATGTCAGACGATGCCCAGGCGCGCGAGTTTCTGGTCACGGAGGTCAGGCATAGTGCCAGCAATAACTACCATCTCAAGGACGCTGCGGAATCGCACTACGAAAACAGTGTGACGTGCATCCGCAAGATCATCCCGTTTCGTGCCGGCCGCGACCACAACAGCGTGGAGACCAAAATCCACGGCATCCAGACCGCGACCGTGGTGGGACCCGTCGGCGAGGAGATCCATACGGATGAATATGGCCGCGTGCGCGTCCAGTTCCACTGGGACCGGGCGGGGACCAGCGATGAGAAGAGCTCGGCCTGGATTCGGGTGGCGACGCCATGGGCCGGCGCCAACTTCGGCATGACGTCGATTCCGCGCATCGGTACCGAAGTCCTGGTGCAGTTCATGGACGGTAACCCTGACCGGCCAATCATCACCGGCATGGTGCCCAATGCGGACACCATGCCGCCATGGCCGCTGCCGGCGAATAAAACCCAGAGCGGCATCCTGTCGCGCTCGACGCCGGGCGGCAGCTATGAGAACGCCAATGCCTTGCGCTTCGAGGACAAGAAAGGTCAGGAGCAGTTGTGGCTGCACGCGGAGAAAGACCAGTTGACCGAGGTCGAGCATGACGAGGACAAGTGGGTTGGCAATGACCGGCGCAAGACGGTCGACCGCGACGAAACTACCCGGATCAAACGCGACCGGATTGAAACGGTCGACCGGGATGAGACGGTGACCGTGCATCACGATCGGACTGAAACTGTAGACAACGACGAAAGCATCACTATTCACCATAACCGCAAGGAGCGGGTCGATCACGACGAAACGATCAGCGTTGGCGTTAACCGGATCGAGGACGTGGGCAAGAATGAAACGCTTGGCATCGGCGTCAACCGCAGCAAGAGCGTCGGTAAAAACGAGAAGGACAGGATCGGCAGGAACTGGTCGATTAATGTCGGCAAGATGAAGACCGAAACGATCGGCATGGCCTACATGCAGAATGTCGGCATGGGGCGCGTGGAAACGGTCGGCATGGGCTACAACCTGAACGTCGGCGTCATGATGGTGACAATGGTGGGCCAGAGCCAGACGACCACTGTTGGCAAGACGATTGCCGTGTCGGCGGGCGAGAAAATCGAATTGGTGTGCGGGAAATCGAAGTTTGTGATGACGACGGAAGCTATCTACCTGGAGAGTAATGAGGTGCATATCAAGACGGGCAGCAAGGTGCATATCGACGGCCCCGACGACGTGATGCTCAATTCAGGCACGGCCAAGTCACCGCCGGGGACCGACGAGTCCGACCCGTCTTGGGAGCGTCCGGGCACGTGCTTCTGACATGTGCCGCACGCTGTTTCAGCGAGCCTGTAAAACCCACTTGCAATGTAAGGACTGCCAATGATGCAGCGGCCCCCACGTGAACTGGCCAGCCTGAATTCACCCTGCGCCATCGTCGCCAACCACTCAGGCGTGCCCTATTTCTGGTTCGAGCAAACCGGCCCAGAGGGAGAAAGGATCGATGTGCTTGTCGTCCGCGCTACCTTCGACTTCGCCTCCGGCGGCTCGCTGATGACACTGGCGCAGACACAGCACGAGATCGTGCTAGGAGTCTGCGCGGCAGAAACTGATGCAATCCGAATGGTGACGAGGTAAACTTGTCAAATGACGACGAGCTACCTTCCATACGATCAGCATCAGCAAATGCTGCTTCCCCATGCTTTGCAAGA
>NZ_VVIW01000058.1 GCF_011682045.1 Massilia aquatica
CGCGGCAGCAGGCTCGATCCGGGTATGCGGGAGCCGGAAAATCTTGCATGGTAGGCAGGTGGTAGTCGATTTTTCGACATGTTGAAATTTACGGGGTCTGGTTCCTCAGGAAAAATCTCTCAATTGTGGCAGCCGGGGTGGCGGCCAGCAGTCACGCGGCTGCTGTGGTCAGAGTGTGTGCAAGCTGTGGGCAGGGCGTGTGCAACGCACAGCGTTGTGCATCCCCTGTCCATGGCTTGTGCACACGGCCCGAAGGGCTGTCCACAGCTGGAGAGCTTTAGCTGCGACCCAACGTGAAACCCGGTTAACGCGGAGGTTATTAACGCAAGCGCGAACTCGACAAACTATTTTAAAACTATGTAAGAATTATGATGCAATTATGTATTAAGAATGATACTATGCACTTCTTTACTAATAAAACTATATGGGAAGTATATGAAAACTACAGAAGATACGGTATGCGTTCTAACCGCCAATGGCTTGGAAACACTGTTGGAAGAAGGTGGTTCGCAAGCTTGGGTTCTTGACGCAAACCGAGCTAGGAAATGTCAATACGTGGTGTGTGTTCAAAATCGGGTGTCCGGGGATCGTGGCAACGCGTTAGCAGATCATCACACCGCTTTTGTGGTCGCAAAGCTTGACCGAGTTGTACATTCACAAAACCCTGGTGACGAAAAACGTTGGGTCCTCGGCTTTAGTGAATATGCAGAATTGGACGTTACTGATGCTTGGCCTGGCTATCGCAATCCGGTTTTCTATACAAACTTCCAAGAACATTTCAACCTCGATATTAGTAAGCTGGAATTTCAACCTATGCCGCCTACCGTAGAAGCTAAGCCACAAAGGCTGGTAGTAACAGGACTTACGATTGAAGAAGCGAAGGCCGGACTTGCGATCACGTTTGGAGTGAATCCATCAGTAATTGAAATCACAATCCGGGCCTAAATCGGGCTCCTATGGCGAATCGAGGGTGAGCAGATTGTAGCGCGCAAGTAGATAACATAAAAAATATCTAGATTTTCTTGCTAAATTCTAGATATCTGATACTATATCTATAGTTATCTAAATTTAAGGAATCTTCCATGGAATCTATTTTCATTCAGCTCCCCGCCTCTCTTTACACATCAATTTATGAGCGTTACCGTGAAGAAACCGGAGCAACCATTGCGGCGTGCTTGTCTAGGCTTTTGGATGTGGGAACGTCAGAGGATTTATCCTCTGATCAATCCTCTCAGTATCCAAGACCAGGTATGGGCACGAAAACGGGAAAGGTTTGGGAAATTGCCGACCGTATTTTGAAAGAAAAAGGCTCAGTAAATCGCGAAGCTGTAATCAAGGCTTGCATGGAGGAAGAGATTAATGTGAACACAGCCAGCACACAGTACTCACACTGGCGTAAGGCACAACCCTCAGTTAGTTAGCTCGCAGACTTTTCGATTGCGGCCAGGTCGAATAAGGCACGGTCATCATCTCGGGTGAGCTGTTGGCTCATCATCTCGAGCATTTTGTCTTTGGGCCATTCACCGCGCTCAATTTTGGCAAGAATGGCAGTACCGACCAGAATTTTGCGCCGGGTATCGGCGGCACGTTTTTGCTTGTTTTCAGCTGCTTTTGACCTTGCTTCCACTTTTTGTTTTAGCGCCTTGGCCTGCTTGAGTTTTTCTTCTAAGTCCTTAACTCGTTTTTGTGCTTTTTCGATATTAGCTGTCATCTGCTGCTTTCTTGGTTTTAATAGTCGGTTTTTTCTGTGGTCTTTTTCTGACTCGCGTCACAAAAATTGGTAGCTCTAGTATGCCTTGGTCTCTTTCGGAGAGAAAGCTGACCTTGACTGGCAGAGCTGGCTTTTCCGTTGGTTTTTTTGCCATGATGCTTGACTCCGCCTGTATTGGTTGATGCGGCTCATTTTAGCGGCGTAATTCCACCCCGTAAAGCCAGCTATAATGTTGGCAGCGACAGGACCCGGCCAAGAGCGAAAGCGAAGAGCAAGGGCGCACTTAGGAGTTGACTGCGTCAACTCGTGCGGTCGCTGCGCGACAAAGGCAAATACAATACCCCATGGCAATCTACCACTTCAGCGTAAAAGCGATATCGCGGTCAGCCGGTCGAAGTTCGACCGCCGCCGCCGCCTATCGCGCTGGGTGTGAGATTACCGACAAGCGGACCGGCGAGGTTCACGATTACACCCGTAAGGGTGGCATCGCCTCGACCGATCTTGTTTTGCCCGATGGTGCGCCTGAATGGGCGGCTGATCGGTCTGCGCTGTGGAACGCCGCCGAAGCTGCCGAGCGCCGCAAGGATTCATGTGTCGCGCGTGAATACGAAGTCGCTTTGCCGGATGAGCTTTCACCCGACGAGCGGCGACGGCTGGCAGTGGACTTCGCCAAGGAGATGGCGAACGCCGAAGGGTGCGCGGTTGATGTGTCGATCCACGCACCAGGTAAAGAGGGCGACAGCCGGAACCACCACGCGCATATCCTCCGCACCACTCGCAAGGTAGGACCGGAGGGATTGACGGACAAGCTCGACACAGAAAAGGCAGGGCGCAACCGCGCCGCCGACCTCGATGCAGTCCGCACCAGGTGGGCCGTGCTAACGAATGAACGCTTGCGGGAAAACGGCATCGAGGCACAGGTCGATCATCGCAGCCTGAAAGACCAGGGCATCGACCGAATACCGACAAGCCACTTGGGTATTTTCGTCACCAGCATGGAACGGCGTGGCGTTAGAACCGAAGTGGGGAAGCGCATCGAGGAAGAGGTAGGGGCCCGCTTGCTTGAAGCCCGCGCCCAGGGCATCCAAGAACGCGAGCTGGCCCAGGTCAATCGGAGCATCATCGACCTATCTGGCGACTGGGCCGCTGCCAAGCGCGAATGCAACGCGGTGGAGGTGCTCAGCAAGGGGGCCGCTGACTTCCACGCAAAGTTTATGGCTGACCGAGCGGCGAAGGCCGAAGCGGATCGTCGCGCCGAGCTGGTGCGCCAGGCGGTGGAATTCGCCCAGGGCGAAGCAAGGCGCAAGGCCGAACTGGAGAGGGCCACCAAGGAGCAGCAGCGCGAGGCGGCGCAGCCAGGTCCGAAAAAGGATGGTCCAGATTTTAGCCGCTGACTTTAGCGCGCTAAATTCCCAGGTCAGTAGCCATAGGGGATGACGAACTGTTTTTTCTTGTCCTCGCTCATCCACCCGCCTTGGAAGTCGGTTTGACCTGGCGCACTGCCCTGCTTCGGCGTGATCTGCACGCATAGTCGATCACCAGGGCCGCACGTGGACAGTTTGATCCGTCCACCACGCTTGGCGAGATCCGCGATGTTTGTCTCCAGTTCGGCTTTCTCCGATCGGAGCGCGTCGATTTCGGCGCGATCGGGCAGCGTGAAGCGGCCGATAGCGTAGTTGGTGGCCACCGCGGCCGCGCCGACCAAGATGAACACCAGGGCAAACTGCCAGGTGAGCCAGGCGCCGGCGGTGCGCACCTTGCCGGCGGCGATATCGAGGGCGCCAATAGCTGCATCAAAGCCCGTTTGAGCCGTTTTTGGGGCTTGTGCCAGGGTTTCTGTCACTGCCTTGGCTGCGGCGTCTCCTGCGGCCTTCTGGAGGCTCCGGGAGGTGTTTTGTAGTGCTTCGATGGTTGCGCTTAGCTGCGCCCGTTCTTTGGCAAGCTCGTTGAGTGCTTCAGTAGCTGCGTCTTGCTGCTTGAGCGCCATGCCATACAGTGCCCCCAGGTCTTCGGCATCCATCACAGTCCCCCCTTGGCGTGATCTGGCGAGCCTTTGACAAACTCATCAAGGCCCATGCCACCGTCGACGAAGCGGCGCATGCGATCCCGCTCTGCCTCCGATATCGTGAAGCCAGATAGCCCCACGTTGGCAAGGGCGAATTCGACAGCAGCTCGGCGGCGCTGAAGCTCTTGGGCATTTGGATCAGCTGGAACCGTCTTCCTGGAATCAAGCCAGGCGTACGCCTCATCTTCGGCATCGAAGTGGGCGAGCTGCAAAGCGTCAGCTTTATTCGCGGAAAATTCGGATGGCGGGAAGACGCCCCCGCCGACCTCGACGTCGCTCTCCAGAAGGCGCAGCCGCCAGCCGCCGCCCAGCTCGACCGGGCGCGGGAGAATTTCATAGCTGTATTCGCTCATACTGCCGCCTCGTCACGCGCTTTTTCGGCGTCGGTTTTGCCTTCCAACAGGTCGATTGTATTCGGATCCCGATTGCGCTTCGTCCGCTCGATCACTGTCGTGAAGGCCAGCCGGTCGCCATTGAAAATGAAGTTTGGATTGATGAAGTAGCGCCCTTGGCGCATGGTCTTGGCAACGATCTGAGCTTTTTCTAGCTCAGCGATCCCGCGCCTAAAAGTTGCCGAGCTAAGCCGTAAAGGCGGGTCTTTTTTCACATGCGCAGCACTGAATTCATCGAGCACGAGCACATCAAGATCAATCTCATCCTTCGCCAAAGCCTTGTTCTGAACGACCCAAAGCAAGACGCTAAACGCCTTGATCCCTGCTGCCGAGAGGTCGAAGGTCATCGCGATATTGGCCGTGAACAGCTTGACGAATTGCTCCCCATCGACCTTCTTGTAGGTCACTACATGCGTTCCGTGATGCTCCCCCGTGTCATGGTTCACCAGCACGTTCTGATCCTTGCCCAGACGGGACAGTTTGATCTGTTTCCCTTTGGCTGGAATGACCATATCTTCCAGAAATGGGTTGGTTTTAAAGCGAACGACGCTCATTTTAAGGCCTTATTTTGATAGACTGGCTCCGATTTTAGACGTTGCGCCGCTCAAAAACAAGCCATTTTTTGAGCTACCGTTTACACCCGTCTGAGCGACCGGTTAACCGATTCTGAAAACCTCACCCTTCAACCACGGGGGTTACTTCAATATCCCTTCTTAGTTCTTAATCTGGAGGGTATTTTTAGACTGCGCTCCGCGCACAAGGAAGACTGAACAGCGTGACTCGATGGCTAATGGCCGGATTCGCAGACCTTCGGCGGGATACGCCCTGCCCTGCGGGCACTCCTACCGGAGCGGGGGCTACCGCCTCACCCCGGCAAGCCGGGGCTTTGGGCACCTGCTCACCGTGATCGCCAGCCGAAACCCCGCGCCCTCTCGGGACGCGGCAGCAGGCTCGATCCGGGTATGCGGGAGCCGGAAAATCTTGCATGGTAGGCAGGTGGTAGTCGATTTTTCGACATGTTGAAATTTACGGGGTCTGGTTCCTCAGGAAAAATCTCTCAATTGT
>NZ_VVIW01000059.1 GCF_011682045.1 Massilia aquatica
CCCAATTTGAGGCCGGAAGCTTCTATTTCATTCGACTTTCGCACGCGAAAGTGAATCGCTATCGACGGCGGCGAAGACGCGCTTGGCATGCTCAGCGAAAAAACTGTCTGCCGCGCAGGCTCCTAGCTCGGCATGGCCGATTTCATGCGCCACCAGGAAAGCCTGTTCGAATTGCGTTCCAACTTTCTCGTGAACGATGAGAGGAATCTCACCGTCGAAGGCGGCGCGCGCGCCATCGAGTATTGCAGCACCCGGGGCACATGTTTCCACGGTAATGCCGAGCTCATTTGCGATTCCAACCGCGAACTGATAGGGGCGCCACGGTTCGCTCCCACGTTTAACTGCTTCGTCGTGTAGCCGTCTTGCGTGCTGCCGAGCGAGCTCTATGGCGTCCATGGTTACTGCCCGTTAAACAACTTCGACAACGCATCTTCGTCGTAGCCTGCCTCTTTCAGGATTCTTTCCAAAGAAACTTTTTCCGCTGCCGCTGGCTTGGTACTGGACTTACTCGCGCGAAGTTGAGATGCTTGGGGCGGTAAAGCCATATAGGCGGAAAGGACCGCGACTGGCGCACGCAAAGCCAGAGCCAGCTTCTCGAGAATGCGTGAAGGGATGGTCGATACTTCGATTCGGTGCTCACGCACAGCAAGGCCGGTCTGGATTGGGAATCCTAATACTTTGACTGCGTCTGTGAATAACTTCGCCGGTGCCGCCTGCAAAGCTTGCAGAGTTATCGGACCTTCCTGGATTCTGCGCATACCTTCATTCACAGCAGAAAGATCATCTGCGCTTAATGGCCCGTTGTCTTCGAGCTCTCGAGACAACTCTCTGGAAAGGTCCACGAGCTGGAGCGAATACTCGGGATACTGCAAAAGGTATTGCTCAAGTAGGCCAGCTCCGGGTTCGTAATCCATGGCGAAGGCGTTTAAAACGTCTTCCTGCTTGTTCGACAAATGCTTAGCCATTACATTCTCCCTTTTCGTTCGAGACGTATCTTTAAGGAGGCGAAAGCCTTGTCACGATGCGTGCGGATAGTCTTCTCAGCCTTGCCCATTACTTTGCTGATGGAGGTGACAGTGGAGTCCTTTGACTCGATGGGTATTTCTTGGCGCAACATCTCGACGATCCTCCGTTGGAATTCAGGTAAGGTGTCAATCGCATCGTCGAGCAACAACCGGTAATCTTTTTTGTCAAGTTCGTCAGCATCCAAGGGATCGTAGCCTTCAGCCGCAGCCGCAGCCGCAGCCGCAGCCGCAGCCTCCGCCCTTTCGGAAATCTCCGACTCGTCCGTACTCAGCTCGTCGCTCCGATTCTCGTGCGTCCAATGTCGAGTGCTGGCATCTTGCCGAGCCGCGGCTATGGCCGCGTTAAAGTTGATTTCGTAGTAATCAAAGCGGTCGTCATACCCATCCCGGTCGCTCATCAGTAGATCTACGAACCGGTCGCGAACGTCGTCACGAATGTTCATTCTGGTGAGAGACTCCGTGTGATTGCCCGCGTCCGCAGGCCGCGGTATGCGACGGATTACCCTTGCAAGCAAATGTTCAGTGAGTTTGTCACGTTCGGCGCCATTTGGCAGGTTGCGAACGAAGTACACCAACGCTTCAGGCGAAATGAACCCTGAGGCGGAACTTGGCCAAAGGGACGCACGACGTACCAGTTCGGCGCCGTTGAGGGTTGCAATTTCGTCGATTTCAGCTTCCACGACCTCGCGCCTGTAATAAGGCATGCCGTTCAGCTTGGTTTTTCGGAGGGAACGCGCCACAACTATTTCTCCATGTCTTGCCCATTTTGGGGCATGCATTTCATTGACAGGGCGCTCCCACAACTTCTAGGGTTCGCAACTCATTCCCTCAGTTTCGCGGTACGCGTCTATCCCTTGCCGCTGTTTTGCCGAACCACGACGTAATGCCAAGAAGAGATATGTAAAAATGATCAACATGCCGCATTGAAAATATACCATCAATCATTTTCATTTGGCAACAAAGTTTGCGAGCTTGCATACGCGTTGGGCAGCGCTAGTCGATAATCCAGACCAGCTCGCATCGGTGCTGGAATGAACTTTTGCGCTATTGCCGATTGAAAATGACGCAAGTTGTTCTGAAGAAAAAATTTGCTTTGTTCGGTGCTGATACTGAATCGGCGAAAAAAGGCTAGAGTGGGGAAGTGACTATCATCACTTAGCGAGGATCTCTCGAACCTCCAGACTCCATCGCGCTACAAAAAAATTTCCTTGTTCCGTATAACCTCGATCGGAAAAAGCCCTAATCAACCGCGTCAACGTTGAGAAGTAGCTGCTTCCCGACGCAATCCCGTCGAATGGCGGCCCCACCTTGGCAAAAAAATAACGATCAACGTACTCAATCATTGGTCGAAGCAAGCCGTGCTGCCCGAGCCACGCACCTTGCACGAGCAAGGCTCTGTTTATGCATTTGGCAAGGCTGTAGGCGAGATCGTTGCATTCTTCCTCAATTGCCTGACGCATCAGGAAGACGAGGCATGCCAAGTCCTCAAGCGAGCCAGAGCGGCTCAGGTTTCTCATCTTCCCAAAATGGCTATTGCCTTTCGGCAGGGTCTTCAGTTCAACGAGTCGACGAAAACTGGGCGGTAATCGTTGAAGCATCGCGTTGGTATGACGCTCGGCTGGCGTGTCTACTCGAAGCGCAATCCATAGGGCGTGGTTAAACAGCGCTGCGCTCCCTTCGCATTGCCGATCGGTGTAATCAATCAGCGCGACGCTTGGAGTACGAAAGCCTTTTGATCTCTCCGCCCACTGGCGATGCGCCATTTTCCTCTGCTCTGGGCTGTCTTGACCTGGCAGTGCATATCGCCTGGCAACCTCTGCAACCGTCTGTGCTCCAGCGTGTTCAGTCAAAACGTTGAACCAGGAGACGGTGGCAAACGCGTCAACTATGTGTCTACGCGAAAGGGGACCAACGCCGGACGCGAAAGCGAACTCATCAAGCGAAAGGACATTGGAATCAAACACTTATGCTCTGGATAGATTCGAATTGCGGCTCCTGCGTTGCAGATTTACGCGGAAGCCTTACAGGCTTAGCATTGTATCGCCCGGCACTGGTTTCAACACTTGGCACGCACCTCTTGCTCCGCCAACGGCGGTTCTTCAAATTTGATCAAATCGACGGCTATGGCTCCCGACAGAAACGCAATTGACGCTATACGTAAGCAGTTCTACGAACATGGCGTAACGGTCGCAGATTGGGCGCGTGAGCATGGCTTCGACGCGCACCTGGTCTACAGCGTCTTGAACGGCCGGAGCCGTGCTCAGCGAGGAGAATCACATCGAATAGCAATTGCTCTCGGTCTGAAGAAGGCATTCGATACCGAGCTTTTCCCGGGAAGAACGGGACGCCCGAGCGAAATTTCCACGAATGAAAGCGATACCACGGTGGAGGCGCAGATGAGCGGCTAATGCCCAAAAAAACGCAAAAGCCGCAGGCTTGCAGGCCGCGGCTTTTTGACGTAACGAGAGGGACTCTCGAATTTTCTGGCTGAAGTAAATGTACCTGCGTTGTCGTCGTAGGTCAAGGGTGTCCCTCGTCCAAAATTCGTAAAAGCGGCCTAGCTCCGCAGGGGACACCTATGACATCAAGACGTATGACGTTTTCGCGCCTCAAGGAAGTTTACCGACGCCAAGACCCGCCCAAGTGGGGGGCCGCGTACGTTCCTGGGATACTTGCGACGCGGGAGGAGGCGCCCGCGATCTCCTGGGCGGCTCAGATGTGGTCAGAGACGCTGCAGCGCTATATCCACGCATTGTCCCGAACCGAACAGTCAGCGGTGCGATTAGCCCTCTTCCATCCGAAGTTGTTCGACGTTCAGGAACAACGAATGCTGCCGCCAGAGCGAAGGCAGCATCCACTTATCGGACACCCAAGGGCAATCGGGATGGACCTTCCGGATATGCCGGGGACGATCGCAATCGCTGACCGGCTCGACGTGCTGAAACTGCACGGCTGGATCCGTCGAAAAGACGAGAAGGCAAGACAGGATCTCCTGGTGCCGTTGCCCTACTTCGGCGATCTGCTGCTCTTCCTCACGGATGACCGGGGACCGTATTGCATCAACTGGACAATCAAGCAGGATGAGAAGGACTTCCAGCGGTCGGTAAACTTGCGTAGCCGTGTGCGCAATCAACAAAAGGATACTCGGGCAGCACAGGCGCGACACGCAATCGAAGAGCAGCTCTACTGGGACGCCGGCATCCGAACGGTTCGATTTGTGGCGGTCACCGTTCCCGAGAAGCTGGATCACAATTTACGCAATCTTTACTTGCACCACCGTAGCAGCAATGCATTGGACGAGGCAGTAGAGCGGGAATTAGCGGACCGCCTGCGCGCTAGCCTGACAACTGGCGAGCCTCCTCAATCCATTCTCCTAGCCGTCACTCACCGTCACGGCCACGACTACCAGGACGTCCGCCAGGCCTTCTTTCGCTTGCTGTGGGAACGCCGTATTCGCGTCGAACTTATCGACGAAGTAGTGCTAGTCGATCGACCATTGAAGCCAGAGCGCAATGATGTTTTACAACGTTTCACGCATCTCTTTGGCCGCGAGGTGTACGAAAAATGAATCTCGGAGAACAAATATATGCTGTGGTCAAGTAATTTCGGACACCACGATAGGTTCGCGTACTGCCATTTTCCGTTCGTAGACGGCGGGCGACAGATTGCCCAATGCTGAATTGATGCGTTTGCAGTTGTAGAAGCCGACGATG
>NZ_VVIW01000005.1 GCF_011682045.1 Massilia aquatica
CCGCAAACACACCGTGCCACGTTCGATCATTCGACTATAGAGCAGTGATCCGGTCTTGCAAAGCCGCTTATCACCGAACTCCCCGATGCAAGGAGCATCGGCTACCAACATTGTCGCCTCCATCGCCGCCTCCACAATCTGACATTATCGCTTCGACATACGCCAACGACGAAGGTTGCAGAAATGTGGGTACACAGTAGCGCCTTCGCGGGGACGACGTTTTCGGGTTAGCGCTGCAGATCGGCAGCTGCGGCTATAACACTACCGTAATACACCTGAACGTCTGCTCTTCCTCCGCCATCTCCCGCCCGAACCGCCCTTCAGCGATACACACTCCTGATCAACGCCCGGTCCGGTGAAACCGGAAGATCGCCAAGCTCCACCCGGTTGCGCGCCAGGCGCTCGGCCAGCGCCTCGGGCAGGCTGCCATCGACCAGCAGGCGGCCCAGATGCCGGTTGCCGCACAAGGCTTTGTCCAGCGCTTCCAGCCCTTGAGCCGTCACGCCGTTGCGCGTCAAATCCAGGCTGCGCAAGGTGCGCGATGCCGACAGCATGTCCAGCGCGTACCCGACCCCTTGATCGCCGATGCGATTGGCCGACGACCCCAGCACCCTGGTGGAAGGCGCATAGCCCAGGCTGAGGCTTTCGATGGCGGGATGCCCCCGCAGCGCCTGGAACAAGGCCCTGGCGCCCTCCGGGCCGATGCCGTTGCTGGCCAGTTCCAGTGTCCGCACACTACGGTTCACATGCAGCGCTTCGGCCAGCATGGCCGCGCCTTCGTCCCCCAGGCGATTGACGCTCAGGTAGAGCGCGGTGACGTGCGGCGCTTCGCGCAGCAGCCGGGACAAGGCTGCGGCGGCGCCCGGCCCCAGGCCGTTGCCGCTCAGGTACAGGGTGTGCATGGTGCGGTTATCGGTGCACAAGGCATCGACGATGGCGTCCAGGCCCGCAGTGCGCAGATCGGTATTGACGAGGTCGAGCACGCCCAGGTGCCGATTGCTGCGCAGCATCTGCGCGATGCTGGCAGCGCCCTCCGGTCCCAGCGGATTGCGCTTCAACCACAGGCCGGTAAGCTGCGCGTTCTGTGCCAGCGCTGCGCCAAGACCGCGCGCTCCCACGGGGCCAATGTTGTTGCAGCCCAGGTAGAGCACCTGCAGATGGGCGTTCTTGTCCAGCAACTGGGCCACCGC
The DNA here is from genome assembly GCF_011682045.1 of Massilia aquatica. GTDB lineage: Bacteria > Pseudomonadota > Gammaproteobacteria > Burkholderiales > Burkholderiaceae_D > Telluria_A > Telluria_A aquatica. The sequence continues at coordinate 1,191 of NZ_VVIW01000005.1, forward strand.
GTGCGCCCCGCTATCGCCAATCGCGTCGGTGCCCAGCATGAGGCTGCGCACCTGGGTGTTGCCCTCCAGCGCCTGCGCGATCCGCAGGCAGTTGTCGGTGCCCAGGCTTTGCTTGCAGAGGTCCAGCCGGCCATCGTCCAGCACGGCGCCACGGGGAAAGTACTGGCTGCCTTGCAGCGCTTGATTGGCGCTCAGGTAGGCCAGCAAGGGCGCCAGCTCGGCTGCGTCGCACGGCGTGATCTCGACGCGATGGACCGGGCATTGCACGGCGCTGGCGTCTTGGGCATCCGGAGCGGCGCCGGGCTGGCGCGGCGGCAGCGAGGGTTCACCAGGCATAGGGTTCGTAATCCTTGAGGAAATGGCCGAACAGGGGCGTGTCGGGCTCGTTGATGCCGCGCATGATCGGATCGATCAGGCGCGCCATGCCGTCGATGACGTCGAGCGGCGGGTAGAAGTGCTGTTCCTGCCGCATCCGTTCGGCCTTGGGATAGGGATTTTCGTCGGTAATCCAGCCCGTGTCCACGGCGTTCATGTAGATGCCGTCGCGCGCCCAATCCTGGGCGCTGGTGCGCACCAGCATGTTCAACGCGGCCTTGGCCATGTTGGTATGCGGATGGAACGCGGTCTTGTCCTGCCGGTTGAACTGCCCTTCCATGGCCGACGCCTGGACCACGAAGCGCCGCTGGTTAGGCGAGCGCAGCAGCGCGGGACGAAGGCGCGAGGTCAGCAGGAAGGGCGCGATCGCATTGACCACTTGCACTTCCACCAGTTCCAAGGTGGATACATCGTGCAGCCGCTGCGACCATGAATTGCTGGGCCGCTTGTCGAGCGCCTGCCCATAGCTGTCCTGCTCGTTGCGCAAGAAGAAGTTTTCGTAGCCCGGCAGCTGCCCGAGGTACTGGCTGCTTGCCTCCAGCAGCCACGGGGTGGGCTCGGCGGCCATCAGGGCGGCGTAGAATTCGCGCGGGCGCTTGATGGTCTGCGCCGCGTTGTTGATGATGATGTCGAGGTGGGGCAGGTCGCGGCACAGGGTGTCGGCCAGGGCCTCGACCGACGCGATATTGCGCAGGTCCAGTGCTTCCAAGGTCAGCCGGTCGCGCCATGCGGCGGCATCCGGTTCGCCCAGGAAGCGCCGCTCGGCGTCGCGCGGGAAACGCGTGGTGACGATCACGCGGGCGCCGTCGCGCAGCAGGCGCAATGCCGTTTCGAAGCCGATTTTGATGCGCCCGCCTGTCACCAGCGCCACATAGCCGCCCAGGTCGGCGCGTTGCTCGCGCTTGGCCCAGTTCTTCGCTGCGCATACGGGGCACAGCAGGTGATAAAAGTGGTGCAGTTCGTGATAGGTCTGCTTGCAGACATAGCAGCGCTGGGAACGCAAGGTGCTGCCGCCGTGCTGCGGCGGCGGCAACAGCAACAGCGCTGGTGTTGCTTGCTGTGCCTGCACCATGCCGGTTTGCAGGCGGGCCTGGTGAAACTGCGCCGTGGATAATTCCGTGCGCGCCTGGCGCTGCTCGCGCTTGGCCGTTTTTTGTATTTTGGCAATCAGCGCCTTGAAACGCGGATGCGCGTTCATCCGCGACGGCTGGTCCGCGATGGCTTGCAGTACACGCAGCGTGGTGGCAAGGTCCTCGTTTGTGAAAGTCATCGCAAAGTCTGTAGAAAAAACGGCCATCGAACCATGGCGGGGAAAGCCGACCGGGGTCGAACCGGCACCTTTTGCATGGCATGCAAACACGCTTCCATTACGCCACGACTTTCCGCTGTCATTGTAGCATTTTCGGCAATTGCGGCGGCTGGACCAGGCGTTGCATCGGCCCGCAGCGCTAAAGAACGACCGTGATGCTGCGGAAGGTTTGCTCTTGCTCCGCCATCTCCTTCACATGCGGCCCGCCATCGTCGCTCAGGATCTGCACCTTGCGCGTCCCGGGAATGGCAAACAGCGCTTCCGGCCGCACATCGTCAAAATCCTCGTGCACCAGCTGCTCCGGCGCGTCCCCGGCCTTGCCCGACCACCGATACAGCGCAAACTCCCCATGATCTGCCGGCGGTCCCGCCACGATCATGTAGGCCAGTCCCACCAGCTCCATGCTGCGAATCGCCATCCCGCCCAGATCGAGTTCGAACGCCTCGCCAAACGCGGCCCGCTCGCCCTCGACCACCTTTTCCGGGTTCAGCAAATGCACCACCAGCGCCTTGCCTTCGGGCGCCGGATTGCGTAAGCCGATGAGCAGCGTGCCTTCCGGCGTGGCCGCCAGCCCCTCGATATTGAAAGCGCCATCGGCTTCCGGCGTCATTCCGGAGGCCTGTGCAAGCGGATATTTTTTCAACTGCACGGACGCGATCATATCGTCCAGCAGGCCGCTGTAGGCCTTGCCGACCGGTTGCAGGCGCGCCTTTTCTTTACCATTCGCCTTGCCCGCCTCGGTCGCAAAAAACCGGAAACGGCGTTCCTGCACCTCGCCCTTCTTGTTGCGGCCGTGCGAGGTAATCCAGTAAATCCGCTCACCGATGGTGGCCGCGCCTTCCAGGTCCGATTCCTTGTTCTTCCTGGTGCCCAAAAATTCCGACAGGTCGACCACCTCCACCGCATCAGCCACGCCGCGCTGGTAGATTTTGAGCTGGTTGCGTTCGTCGTTGGCGACCACGAACAGGTCTTCCCCGAGCGCGGCGGCGGCCGAGGCGTCGCACATGCCGCGATAGGTAAAATGGTCTTCCAGTCTGGCGTGCAGCGCGTCCGCGATCAGGGTGGCGCTGGTGCCTTCTTTGTGCTGTGTCACGTCATTCTCCGGCGTTTGTCAAAACGCCATCATAGAGGCTAACGCAGGCGCCGCGCCGCACGCGTGACCAGCCAGCCCGCCACCACCGTAAACGTCGCAATGATGCCGGCGATGATCCAGAATCCGGCCGGGTGGTGCGACAGCGGAATGCCGCCCACGTTCATGCCCAGCATGCCCGCGATGATATTAATGGGCAGCGCCAGTACCGTCACGATGGTCAGGATAAACAGGCTGCGGCCGGTCTCCTCGCTGACGCGGGCGGCGATTTCTTCCTGCAGCAGCTTGATGCGTTCCTGCAGCGACGACATGTCGCTCAGCACCACCGAGAATTCCTCGGTCGCTTCGCGCAGCTCCTGGGTATCGAGATCGGCCATCCACGAGGGCGGGCGTTGCAGGAGCCGGAACAGGGCGGCCGGTTCCGGCGCCAGCAGGCGTTGCAGGCGCACCAGCACGCGCCGCATGGCGCCCAGGTCTTCGCGCCTGGCGGTGGGGCGGTCGGCCAGCAGCTTGTCTTCGATGTCGTCGACCCGTTCGACGGCCTCGCGCACGATTTTCACCAGCACGTCGGCCTGGTCGCGCAGCAGGTGGATCAGCAGTTCGACCGAGGAACGTACCGGCTCGCCCTGGCGCACCGCCTGGCGCACGCGCTCGATCGACTGCAAGGGCTTGCGGCGGGCGCTGACGACGACATTGCGCGCCACGCTGACCCACAGGGTGGAAATGTCGGATTCTTCGAACGAAAAATTGTGCAGCACATCGTTGACCACCGCGATCAGGGTGTCTTCGGCCAGTTCGATGCGGGTCGAGCGCGAGCCGGTGTGCAGCGTTTCGTAGAATTCGTCGGCCAGGTTGGCGTGCGTGGTCAGCCACTTTTCGCTGGCGGCGTTCGACAGGTTGAAGTGCAGCCAGATGAACTGCGATGGATTGTTGGCCGCGTGGTCGCGCATCCAGGCCAGCGCCGCGGCCGAATCGACCGCCAGCGCTTCCGGCGTGACGCCGAACAGATAGCCCCACACCAGCCCCGAAGGGTCGGAGCCATAGCTTTGTCCGGCTTTTTCCACCTCAAGCAAGGCAGCCCCCGGGGCGCATGTTTGCGTCAAGGTTAAGTTGCGCTGCTGTCGCCATCGGATTTCCACCGTCAATTTAAGATGCCGATATAGTACAGTGTTTGCCCCGCAAAATCCCGCAAAAGCGGTGCCGGGATTGGTGCGGCCCGCAATGGCGCTAAAATACGCCTTTGCGGATGCCGCTGGCATCCATCACCGGCCAGACCAGACTCTTATGACCCAACGCCTCATCCTCGCTTCCAACAACGCCGGCAAACTCAAGGAGTTTGGCGACATCCTCGCACCCCTGGGCTTTACCCTGCACGCGCAGGGCGAATTCGACGTCCCTGAAGCCGAGGAACCGTTCGCCACGTTTGTGGAAAACGCGCTCGAAAAAGCCCGCCACGCTTCGCGCCTGACCGGTTTGCCGGCCCTGGCCGACGACTCCGGGGTGTGCGTCAATGCCCTGGGCGGCGCGCCCGGTGTGTGGTCGGCGCGTTTTGCCGGCGAACCGAAGTCGGATGCGCGCAACAACCAGAAGCTGATCGCCGACCTGGAAGCGCACGCCGACAAATCGGCCTACTACTACTGCGTGCTGGTGTATGTACGCCACGCCGACGACCCGCAGCCGGTCATCGCCGACGGCCGCTGGAATGGCGAAATCGTGGCCGAAGCGCGCGGCACCGGCGGGTTTGGCTACGATCCGCATTTCTTCATCCCTTCGCTCGGCAAGTGCACCGCCGAACTGACGCCGCTGGAAAAGAACGCGCTGTCGCACCGCGGCCAGGCCCTGCGCGCGCTGGTAGAGAAGCTGAAATGATTCCGATCAAAGTCGCGGGCAGCGCCGTCAAGACCGAACCGCGCTCGCCGGCCGCCAGCGCGCTGCAATACCTGCAACCGGGCGCCCTGAACCTGGCTGCGCTGCCGCCGCTGTCGCTGTACATTCATTACCCGTGGTGCGTGAAGAAGTGCCCTTACTGCGACTTCAACTCGCACGAGGCGCGCGGCGAGCTGCCGGAAGAAGAATACCTGGACGCGCTGCGGCTCGACCTGGAGCAGTCGCTGCCGCTGATCTGGGGCCGCAAGATCTACACCATCTTCATTGGTGGCGGCACGCCGAGTCTGATGTCGGCCAAGGGCCTGGACCGGCTCATGTCCGACGTGCGCACCTTGCTGCCGCTGGACGTGGACGCCGAAGTGACCATGGAAGCCAATCCGGGCACCTTCGAAGCGGAGAAGTTCAAGTCGTTCCGGGCCAGCGGCATCAACCGCCTGTCGATCGGCATCCAGAGCTTTAATGGCAAGCACCTCAAGGCGCTGGGCCGCATCCATGACGACAACGAGGCCAGGCGGGCGGTCGAGATCGCGCATGCGAATTTCGACAACTTCAACCTGGACCTGATGTACGCCTTGCCGACCCAGACCCTGGAAGAGGCGCGGCTCGACCTGGAGACGGCGCTGTCGTTCGCGCCGCCGCATTTGTCGCTGTACCACCTGACGATGGAGCCGAACACGCTGTTCGCCAAGTATCCGCCGGCGCTGCCTGATGACGACGCCAGCGCCGACATGCAGGACATGATCGCGCTCGGGACGGCGGCGGCGGGGTACGGACATTACGAAGTGTCGGCGTACGCGCAGCCGGGCCGGCGCGCGAAGCACAATGTGAATTACTGGGAGTTCGGCGATTACCTGGGCATAGGCGCTGGCGCGCATTCCAAGATCTCGTTCCCGCACCGGGTGTTGCGCCAGGCGCGCTACAAGCAGCCGAAGGCGTTCATCGAGGCGGCGCGGGCGGGTAATCCGGTGCAGGAAGAGCGCGAGATCGGACGCGCGGATATGGGTTTCGAGTTCATGCTCAACACCCTGCGCCTGACCGGGGGCTTTTCACCGAACCTGTTCGGGGAACGCACCGGGATGGGGATCAATGCAATCGAGCAGACGCTCAATGCGGCCGAGGCCAAGGGCTTGATTTACCGCGATCACAAGATCATTCGGCCGACCGAATTGGGGCAGCGCTTTTTGAATGATTTGCAGGAGATGTTTTTGGGGGCTTGAGAAGCGTTCAGTTATTAATGCCACTCCTCTCATATCCGTCTTCCCCGCGAAGGCGGGGATCCATAGCACATTCGATATTCGGCGGTGCTATGGATCCCCGCCTACGCGGGGAAGACGGTTTTGCAGCTAGTGGGCGAACGCTGGCGTTAAGCCGCGAGTTTCAACGGCGCTTTTCCCGCCACCCGCTGCGGCCGTCCCGCCGTCGCCGCCAGCTTGAACCCGCCCGCCACATCGGCCAGGCGCGCCGCCTGTTCTTCCAGGCTGCCCGCCGCAGCCGCCGCTTCTTCCACCAGCGCCGCGTTCTGCTGCGTCACCTGGTCCATCTGCGCAATCGCTTCGTTCACCTGATCGATGCCGACGCGCTGCTCGTTACTGGCAGCCGTGATCTCCGACATGATGTCGGTCACGCGCGCCACGCTGTCGACCACTTCGCCGATCGTGGTACCGGCTTCCTGCACCAGGCGCGTGCCGTTGCTCACCTGCGCCACCGAGTCGCCGATCAGGCTTTTGATTTCTTTCGCCGCACCCGCCGAGCGCTGCGCCAGGGTGCGCACTTCCGACGCCACCACCGCAAAGCCGCGACCCTGCTCGCCGGCGCGCGCCGCTTCCACCGCCGCATTCAAGGCCAGGATATTGGTCTGGAACGCGATCGAGTCGATCACGCCGATGATGTCGACGATCTTGCGCGACGACGCTTCGATCGAGCCCATGGTGTCGACCACCTGGCCGACAATGGCGCCGCCCTTGCGCGCCACCTGCGAGGCGGCCAGCGCGAGCTGGTTGGCCTGCCGCGCGTTGTCGGCGTTCTGGCGCACGGTGGACGTCAGTTCTTCCATCGAGGCGGCGGTTTCTTCCAGCGAGCTGGCTTGCTGTTCGGTGCGCGCCGACAGGTCCAGGTTGCCGGCGGCGATTTCGGTCGAGCCGATGGCGATCGCGTTGGTCCCGCTCTGCACTTCCGACACCACCCGCGTGAGCGAGTCGTTCATGGCGTGCAGGGCGCGCATCAGGTCACCGATTTCGTCGCGCGAGGCCGGGCCGAATTCGGTGGTCAGGTCGCCGCTGGCGACCGTGCCGGCCACCGCCACGGCCGCTTTCAGCGGCACCGTGATCGAACGGGTGATGAGAAAAGCGCAGACGGCGCCGGTCAGCACCGCCAGGGTGCCGAGCACCAGCAGCAGTTGAATGGTGCGGGTGTTGGCCTTGTCGATCGCCAGCGCGGTATCGTCGATGGCCTTGCGCTGCATCGCCAGCATGTCCTGGATGCCGCTCTCGTAGGCCGCGGCGGCCGGCGTAAAGGTGCTGTTGAACAGCTGCTCGGTGACGGCCGGGTCGCCCGCTTTTTTCGATGCCATGACCTGCTCCTTGGCCGCCTGGAAGGTGGCGCGCAGGGCCTGGATCGACTTCATCATGGCTTTTTCTTCGTCGCTGGTGAGCAGCGGCTCGATTTCCTTGATCAGCCCCGTGCTGCGCTTGACGCCTTCGCTGATGGTGCTGGCAAACGTAGTCGAGAGGGCGTCGTCGCTGCTGCGCGCGATCAGGGCGGTGCGGCCGACGGCGGCAAACACCATCACGTACCAGTCCGACACCAGGCGTTCCTTGCTCAGGGGCTGGGCCATCATCAATTCCGTCGCGCGCGCGTTGTCGCGCGCTGCGATGATGGCGTAAGCCGTGGAGACAATGGACAGTACCAGCACAATCGCGAAAGCGATGGCAAGGCGTGAGCCGATGCGGACGTTGGGGAACATGGTGTTTTTCCTGACAGGTGAAGAGGTATAGGTGCCGATCGGCAATTATCCTCCTCTCCCGGCAAGACGGGCCAGTCCATGAACTTTCTACATGGCAATTCCGGCTGGATTGTTGTTTCTATTCAACATTTGCACGGACTTTGTTTAACAAAGCTGTGTATGAATGGCACGCTTGTCAGGCCGCCAACTTCAGTGCGGCCCTGGCCGGGGCACGCTGCGGGCGCGACGACGACGACGCGGACGAGGACGATCTTGCGGTCAGCTTGAAGCCGGCCGCCACGTCGGCCAGGCGCGCCGCCTGTTCTTCCAGGCTGCCCGCCGCAGCCGCCGCTTCTTCCACCAGCGCCGCATTCTGCTGCGTGACCTGGTCCATCTGCGCAATCGCCTCGTTGACCTGGTCGATGCCCACGCGCTGCTCGTTACTGGCGGCCGTAATTTCGGACATGATGTCGGTCACGCGGGCCACGCTGTCGACCACTTCGCCGATCGTGGTACCCGCCTCCTGCACCAGGCGCGTGCCGTTGCTCACCTGCGCCACCGAGTCGCCGATCAGGCCCTTGATTTCCTTGGCCGCACCGGCCGAGCGCTGCGCCAGGGTGCGCACTTCCGATGCCACCACCGCAAAGCCGCGACCCTGCTCGCCGGCGCGCGCCGCTTCCACCGCCGCATTCAAGGCCAGGATATTGGTCTGGAAGGCGATGCTGTCGATCACGCCGATGATGTCGACGATCTTGCGCGACGACGCTTCGATCGACTCCATGGTGTCGACCACCTGGCTGACGATCGCGCCACCCTTGCGCGCCACCTGCGAGGCGGCCAGCGCGAGCTGGTTGGCCTGCTGCGCGTTGTCGGCGTTCTGGCGCACGGTCGACGTCAGTTCTTCCATCGAGGCGGCGGTTTCTTCCAGCGAGCTCGCTTGCTGTTCGGTGCGCGCCGACAGATCCAGGTTGCCGGCGGCGATCTCGGTCGAGCCGATGGCGATCGCGTTGGTCCCGCTCTGCACTTCCGACACCACCCGCGTGAGCGAATCGTTCATGGCGTGCAGGGCGCGCATCAGGTCACCGATTTCATCGCGCGTGGTGGCGCCGAATTCGGTGGTCAGGTCGCCGCCGGCGACCGTGCCGGCTACCGCCACGGCGGCGCGCAACGGCCTGGTAATCGAGCGCGTGATCAGGAAGGCGCAGACGGCGCCGGTCAACACCGCCAGGGCGCCGAGCACGAACAGCAGCGTGATGGTGCGGCCGCTGGCTTGTTCGATCTGCGCGGCGGTGCTGTCGATCTCCTTGCGCTGCATCGCGAGCATGGCCTGGATGCTGTTCTGGTACGCGGTCGCCGCCGGCAGGAAGGTGCCGTTGAAAGCCTGTTCGGTGGCGGCGCTGTCGCCCGCCTTCTTGGCCGCCATGACCGCTTCCTTGGCCTTTTGATAGACGGCGCGGTTGGCCTGGATGGCCTTGACGGTCGCCTTTTCCTCGTCCGTGGTCAGGAGGGGTTCGATCTGCTTCATGATCTCGGTGTTGCGCTTGACGCTGTCGGCGATGGCGGCCGCGAACGTGGTCGAGAGGGTTTCGTCGCTGCTGCGCGCGATCAGGCTGGTGCGCACGATGGCCGAATAGGTCATCACATACCAGTCCGACATCATGCGTTCCTTGGCCAGCGGGTTCGCCATCATGCGTTCCGTGGCGCTGGCGTTGTCGCGTGCGGCGAGCATGGCGTAGCCGGTGGAGAGAATCGACAGAACCAGCACGATGGCGAAACCGATCGCTAGACGCGAACCGATGCGTACATTGGGGAACATGATGTTTTCCTGACAGTTGATGAGTTAATAATTCCGAGCGGCAATTATCCTCTTCTACAGGAAAGACTTCCAGCAAACGTGTCCAAATGGTCAATTACAAATCACAATGTTGTTTAGCGGCAACGACAAAAGCACGATCGGTCGATTTTCCGGGGCTGGTTTGCTGATTTTCAGTCAAGATACTTGGCTGATGATTATTACCTATGGGCGTTTTGCTATGTATTTATGCAATGGCCGGCCTGTCATGCCGCCAGCTTCAAGCGTGGCGTCGCGACTGCGGGGTGTGGGCGTGGTTTTGCCGCCGTGGTTCCCAGCTTGAAGCCCGCGGCCACATCGGCCAGGCGCGCCGCCTGTTCTTCCAGGCTGCCGGCCGCCGCCGCCGCTTCTTCGGCGCTGGCCAGCAGCGGTTCGAGTTTCTTGATCAACTCCGTGGTGCGCTTGACGCTGTCGGAGATGGGCGCCGCGACGGTGCTCGACAGGGTATTGTCGCTACTGCGGGCGATCAGCGCGGTGCGCGCGATTGCCGCGTAGGTATTGCCATACCAATCGGACATCAGGCGCTCCTTGGCCAGCGGCTCGGCCATCATGCGCTCGGTGGCGAGTGCGTTGCCGCGCGCGGCCATGATGGCGTATGCGGTCGATACCAGGGAGAGCAACAGAACAATGGCAAAACTGAGTGCGAGGCGTGAACCGATGCGGATAGCAGAGAACAGGATGTTTTCCTTCCAATGGACGGCGAGCGACGGCGAGCCCCGATTATCCGCCCGTAACGCTGTCCCGGTTCGTTGATATCTGGAAAATATTCAATGGACATGGCGTCGGTTGTTGTTGAACCGTGACAACGCCTGCCAGCCGGACCGTGGGCCTGGCGCCATCCCGGCGGCACCTGACGCTTGCACGCTGGCATCCCATCCGACTAGAATGAATCACTGGGCGCTAACATGGCGCGTCGGGCAAACTATTGCGCCATATCAAGGACATTGCGGGCGCATGCACAGCCTGCGAGCCGGGGATGTCCCTTGACCGGAGGGTCGATGTTCAGCACGCAAACGCTTGCCAGCCGCCTTCTCTACACCATGCTGCCGTGGTACCTGCTGCTGTCGGTGAGCATGACGGTGCTGCAACTCGGAATCCAGTATTTCTCGGTCAGCCGCGCCATCGCCAGCGACCTGGCCTCGCTCGGCCGCACTGTGGAACCGGGCGCGGCGCAAGCGTTGTGGGAGCTCGATACCGCCCGCCTGCGGGCCGTGGTGCGCGGCGTGCGCCAGAATGCGATTGTCACCGGGGTGCGGATCAGGAATGTCGACGGCCAGGAGCTCGTTGGCGACGGCGACCGTCCCGCTGTGCGCTCCGGCGCGGCGGGTTCGGCATTGCCGCGCTACCAGCAGGAAGAGGTGGCCTTGCGCTACACGGAGCGCGATAACCAGCAGCGCCTGATCGGTCATCTGGAACTGTATGCCAATGGCGACGTGTTGTGGGATCGCACCAAGTACAGCTTCTTCGTGGTGCTGTTCAATTCCGTGCTCGGCAGTACGCTGTTGTGGCTGATCGTATCCTGGACCATCAGCTATCGCCTCTCGCGCAGCGTAACCGCGGTCGCGCGCGGGGTGGCGCAGTGGCGCGCCGCGCACGGCGAGCGCCGGCCGGACAACATCGCCTACCCCTACCAGGACGAACTGGGCCAGCTGGTCGGCGCCCTCAACGATAGCCATGCGCAGCTGTTCGAACTGGTGCAGGAGCTCAAGGGCGTCAACCAGAACCTCGAGCACCTGGTGGCCGAACGCACCTTCGAATTGCAGCAGGCCAAGGACGCCGCCGAAGCGGCCAATCTGGCCAAGGGGCAATTCCTGGCCAATATGAGCCATGAAATCCGCACGCCGATGAACGCGATCCTGGGCATGCTTTACCTGGCGCTGAAAACCGAGCCGGCCCCGGCACTCCGGAATTACCTGGGCAAGGCGCAAAGCGCGGCGCTGTCGTTGCTTGGCATCATCAACGACATCCTCGACTTCGCCAAGATCGAAGCCGGCAAACTCGACATCGACATCATCCCGTTCAGCCTCGACGATGTGCTGCAACAACTGACCGACACGCTTGCATACCAGGCCGGGCAGAAAGGGGTCGAGTTCCTGATCCGCTACGATCCGGCCATCCCCTTGGTCCTGCTGGGCGACCCTTTGCGCCTGGGCCAGATCCTGCTCAACCTGTGCGGCAATGCGATCAAGTTTACCGAGCAGGGCGAAGTCGAACTGAGTTTTCGCGCCGTGTCCGGCAGCGACAGCGAGATCACCATCGACATGGCGGTGCGCGACACCGGCATCGGCATGTCGGCCCAGGTGCAGGGCGCCTTGTTTGCCAAGTTTACCCAGGCCGACCAGAGCACCACGCGGCGCTTCGGCGGTACCGGACTTGGCTTGGCGATCAGCAAGGAACTGGTCGAACTGATGGGCGGGCGCATCTGGATTGCGCACTCGGCGCCGGGGCAGGGCAGCACCCTGTGCTTCGAACTGACCCTGGCGCGCCCGGGGCCGGCGGCGCCGGCGCCGGCGCTGCTGGTCGATCCGGTCGGCCCCTTGCTCAAGGGTATCCGGGTGATGGTGGTCGACGACAGCCAGCCCGCGCGCGAGATCATGGCCGACATGCTGCGCTTCCTGCAGCTCGACGTGGCCGTGGCCGCCGATGGCGCCGAGGCGCTGTGCGCGCTGGCCGCCGCCGGCGCGCAACCGTTCGACCTGGTCCTGATGGATTGGCGCATGCCCGGCATGAACGGCGATGAAGTGACCCGCCTGCTGCGCGCCGATCCGCGCATCGTGGCGCCGCCCAAGGTGGTCATGCTGACCGCGTATGGCCGCGAAGATGTGTTCCGGCTGGCGCAGCAGGCGGGCGTGGATGGTTTTCTCATCAAGCCGGTCTCGCCCTCGACCCTGCTCGATGCGATGCTGTCGGTGCTGGGCCGCAAGCGCCTCCTGGACAACCATGGAAGCCGCCCGCCGGCCTTGCGCGCGCTCGCCTCCTGCTTTTCCGGCGTACGCCTGTTGCTGGTCGAGGACAACGATATCAACCGCGAGTTTGCAAGCGAGCTGTTGCGAAGCGAAGGCATCCTGGTGGACGAGGCGGCCAACGGCCGGCAAGCCGTCGAGATGGTCCGCAACGGCAGCTACGACGGCGTGCTGATGGATGTCCAGATGCCGGTGATGGACGGACTCGAGGCGGCGCGCCGGATCCGCGCCATGGCCGCCGGCGCCGACGGGGCGCGCTTCGCCGCACTGCCGATCATCGCCATGACCGCGCTGGCGATGGCCCATGACGCCGAGCAGAGCCGCGCGGCCGGCATGAACGACCATGTGACCAAGCCGATCGCGCCCGAGCGCCTGATGGCCACCCTGGGCCGCTGGGTACGCAGCGCGCCGCAAGCGGGGGCGCAAGCGGGGGCGCAAGCGGAGTCGCAAGCGGGGCCGCCGCCGGCGCCGGCGGCGTCCGATTTCCCCGCCGATTTGCTGGCGCTGGCCAGCCTGGACGCGCGCGAAGGCATCCGCCGCATCGGCGGCAAGGCCGCCGCCTACCGCCGCCAGCTGCTGCGCTTTCGCGAGCACTACGGCGACGCCGCCGCGCGCCTGGCGGCCATGCTGGCCGCGCCCGACCATGACAGCGCCGACGCGTTTTGCCATACCCTGCTCGGCGTGACCGGCAACCTGGGCGCGGGCGCCCTGTTTGCCCGGCTGGCCGCCATCAGTGCCAATCTCAAGCACGATACGGCCCCCGACGCGGCCGCGCTGGCGTCGCTGCACCAACTGCATGCCGCGCTGCTGGCCGACATCGACAGCCTGGCGCCCGCCGCCAGCCCCGCCAGCGCCGCCGGGCCGGCGCTGGCGGGCGCGCCCCTGCTTGGCCTGCTTGACCAGCTGAGCGACGCACTCAATTACGACCTGGGGCGGGCCGTCTTCTTGCTGGCGCAATTGCGCGCCAGTGCGGCCGGCACCGGCACCGCCGCCGCGATCGCCGCGATCGCCGACTGCGCCGACGCCTTCGACATTGAACAAGCCGTGGCCCTGACCCGCGCCCTGCGCCAGCAACTGAGCCAGGCCGGCCAGCCCGATCCCGAACCGCCGCGCCGCGCCGCCATCCCCTTCCCGCTGTCATCCGGAACTACGCCATGAATCGTTTCAGCCAACATCGCCCACGCATCCTGATTGTCGACGATGTCCACGACAACCTGCACCTGCTGATGAATATCCTGGGGGCGACCCACACCCTGACGGCCGCCACCTCGGGCCAGAAGGCGCTGGAACTGGCGCGCCGCACGCCGCAGCCGGAATTGATCCTGCTCGACATCAGGATGCCGGGCATGGATGGCTACGCCGTCCTGTCGAGCCTGAAATCGGACCCTGCGACCAGCCATATCCCGGTCATTTTCGTCTCCGCGCTGGACGACGCGGCCGACGTGGCCGGCGGCCTCGAACTGGGCGTGGCGGACTACATCACCAAGCCGGTCGACCCGGAATGGCTGCTCTTGCGCGTCAATACCCAACTGGCCTTGCAACGCTACCGCGCCGATACGGCCCAGTTCGAGGAGGAACCCGGCGCCGAGCCGGCCGCCGTGCCGAGCGTGCTGCTGGTCGACGACGTGCCGCAAAACCTGCACGGCCTGCTGGAAGGCTTGCGCGACGAGTACCGCATCATGCTGGCCGATTCGGGCGCCAGGGCCATCGCGCTGGTGCAGGGCGCGGCGCCGCCCGACCTGATTTTGCTCGACATCAGGATGCCCGGCATGGGCGGCCACGAGGTATGCCAGTACCTCAAGTCCTTGCCGGAGCACCACCGCATCCCGATCATTTTCGTCACCGTGGCCAACCAGGCGCAAGACAAGCTCAAAGGCTTCGCGCTGGGCGCGGCCGATTACATCACCAAGCCGTTCGATATCGAGGAAGTGCGCGCACGGATGCGCACCCACCTCGAACTGAGCCGGCTGCGGCGCCACCTCGAACGGCAGGTGGCCCAGCGCACCGCCTTGCTCCAGAAAAGCGAAGAAAAATACCGCATCCTGGCCGACTACTCGCCGAACTGGGAATACTGGCTGGCCGAGGACGGCAGCTACCTGTACGTCTCGCCGGCCTGCAGCGCCGTGTCCGGGTATGCGCCGGCTGACTTTTTCGCCGATCCCGGCTTGATGGAAAAAATCGTCGAGCCGGCCGACCTGGCGGCCTGGAAAGAGTGCTGGCCGGACTGCGGCCAGGCCGAAAGCGCGCCGTTCGCGTGCCGCATCCGCGCCGCCGATGGCAGCGAGCGCTGGGTCGAGCATGTGGCCAGGCGGGTGCGCGACGCCGCCGGCCAGGCGCGCGGCTGGCGCGGTTCGTACGCCAACATCACGCAGCGGCGCCAGGCCGAACAGCAGCTCGATATCGCCATCCACCGCGACGCCCTGACCGGCCTGTCGAACCGCGCCTTGTTCGGCGAATTGCTGGCGCACGCCGTCAAGCAGGCCGGGCATGCGCAATCGGAGTTCGCCCTGCTGTTCATCAACCTCGACAACTTCATGACGATCAACGAAAGCCTGGGGCACAGCGCCGGCGACCGCTTGCTGGTCGAGGTGGCCGCGCGCCTGCGCGCGCTGCTGCCCGGGGTGGAAGCGATCGCGCGCGTGGGCGGCGACGAGTTCAATATCGTGCTCGAGCACGAAGCGAACGCGCCTGGCGCCGACCTGCTGGCCCAGCGCATCATCGACGCCCTGTCGCTGCCGTACCAGCTCGACGGCACCAGCGCCTACGTCGGCGCCAGCATCGGTATTGCGCTGTATCCGGCCGACGGCGCCGATCTGGAAACCTTGCAAAGCAACGCCGCCGCCGCCCTGCACCAGGCCAAGGCCAAGGGGCCGGGGGGCTTGCGCTTTTTCTCGCCGGAGATGAGCGGGCGCGCCAGGGAGCGGCTGGCGCTGGAGGCGGACTTGCGCGGTGCGCTCGAACGGCGCGAGTTCTCGCTGCACTACCAGCCCCAGATGGACTTGCGCAGCGGCGAGCTGGCCGGCCTGGAAGCGCTGATCCGCTGGACCCATCCGGTGCGCGGGAACGTGGCGCCGGTCGCCTTCATCCCGCTGGCCGAGGAATGCGGCCTGATCGTCGAGCTGGGCGACTGGGTCCTGCGGACCGCCTGCCGCCAGATCCGCCGCTGGAGCGACGCCGGGCTGGCGCCGCGTCACACGGCGGTGAATATCTCGGCGGTGCAGCTGAGCCGCGGGCGCCTGCTCGACTCGGTCAGGTGCGCGCTCGACGAAGCGGGCATCGCGCCCGAACAGCTGGAACTCGAAATCACCGAAAGTTTCGTCATGCTCGAACGCGAACTGTCGTTCCAGTCGCTGGCCGACCTGCGCGCGCTCGGGGTGCGCCTGTCGATCGATGATTTCGGTACCGGTTATTCTTCGCTCGCCTATCTGCAGCAGCTGAAGGTCCACAAGCTCAAGATCGACATGTCCTTCGTGCGCGACATGATGAACAACAGCGGCAATGCGGCCATCGTGCGGGCCGTGATCGCGCTCGGACAAAGCCTGGGACTGGAAGTGATCGCCGAAGGCGTGGAACAGGCCGCGCAGGCACGTCACTTGCGCGAACTGGGCTGCGACGTGATGCAGGGCTACCTGTTCAGCCGTCCGCTGACCGGCGAAGACGCCACCACCTTCCTCGCCGGCGCCGGCAAAAGCACGCTCACTTTTTAGACGGACGCACCGCTTGAATGCTCAGCCTGGCCTTGAGTTTCTGCACATCGCCCGATTTGATCAGCAGGTCGACGATGGCGTTCATTTGTTCCACCGAGATGGGGCCGTCTTTCCTGACCAGGTTCGACAGCGCGACTTGCGAATCGTAGCGCTCGGCGACGATCAGTTGCTGGCGCACGCCGGGGTCGTTCATGTACTTCGCCATGATCACTTCGGGCACGATGCCGACATCGGCCCGGCCAGCCCGCACGAAGCGGATCACCCCTTCGTTGGAGCTGAACAGATAGGCGTTGAAGTGTTTCCAGATATAGGATTCGTCGGTGTTATTGTTAAATAGCTGGTAATGGTAGCCGCGCACGCCGGCCACGGTTTTCGTCGCCAGGTCGTCGAACACCTTGTGGCCGCCGAAGCGGTTGGCGCGGCGCGCGAAATAGATATCGCCGCTGGT
Source organism: Massilia aquatica (assembly GCF_011682045.1). Lineage (GTDB taxonomy): Bacteria > Pseudomonadota > Gammaproteobacteria > Burkholderiales > Burkholderiaceae_D > Telluria_A > Telluria_A aquatica. The sequence goes on from NZ_VVIW01000005.1 coordinate 17,763, forward strand.
GAAGATGGTTTTGGTGGGCAGCAGGTTGAGCTCCGGCCGGGTCCACAAGGTGGTACGCAAAGGATACACGTCGGCCTCCTTGTCGATGAAGACGCGGTCGACGCGCAGGCGCGGGTAGATGACCAGGTCGAACTGGAAGGTATCCTGCACCTCGTTCATGCGGTTGATGAAATCGGCCAGGTCGCCTGCGGGCACGTTGCGGCTGTCCAGGTACATCAGCTGGGCCCACGAATCGGTGGCGACCACGACCTTGATGCGCGCCTGTGCACTGGCCGTGCAGAACGCCATGCACAAGACCAGCAGGGAAGACGTCAGCAGCGTTCGAAAGTGGCTCACCGTGTACCCGCGTAAGGAGGATCTTGAGGCATAGCATACCGCGAAACCGGCGTTGATCCAAGGTGCTGCGTGCGGCGCGCAGGCCGCGCCGGGGGCGTCAGCGCCCTTGCAGCATCGTCCCGATCACGCTCGACATGCCCTCGACCACCCTGGACATGCTGGCGTAATCGAGTTTATCGGGCGTATCGGCGCTGGTGTGGTAGTGCGGGTAGCGCATGGTCGCGGTATCGGTGATCATGATCGCGCTGTAGCCCTCGAGGTTGTAGGAGGTGTGATCGGACCAGGTAACGCCGCGCACGAACGACGGCGCCGCCAGCGCCTGGGCGGGAAAGGACGAGGCATCGCGGAAGGCCGACACGGTCCTGCGCACCAGTCCCATCGAACCGAGGGTGCTGACGAAGCCGATGAAATTGCCCTGGTCGGGATAAAACGCGCCGATGCCGGGCGGGTAGCGCTGGCTGTTGCTGGCGTTGGAATAGTAACCGATGGTTTCCAGGATGAGTGCCGCTTCCACGTTCGCCGCGCGCGCCTTGAGTGCGCGCGCATGGCGGCGGCTGCCCATGCCCGGGCCGTTGTAGTAGGGTGGTTCTTCGTTTACGAACAGGACGAATTTGAGTTCCTTGCCGGCAGCCGGCACCAGGCCCTTGAGCAAGCGTGCCAGTTCCAGCACGGCGGCGGTGCCGCTGCCGTTATCGTTGGCGCCGGGGGTGCCGGGTGCGGAATCGTAGTGGGCGCCGACAATATAGATGCGTTCAGGCTGCTTGCCCGGAGCGGTGTTCGATATCGACACCTCTAGGTTGCGCACCTTGTGGCCATCGAAAACATACTCGTCGCGGCGCACCGTGTAGCCCTGGGCGGCGAGGGTCGATTCGATATACAGGGCGGCTTTTTCGAGTTCGGCGGGCGTACCGGTGTTGTGCTCGGTGGAAGCGATGGCGCGCACGTGGCTGGCCAGGCGTGCCGGCAAGTCGGCTTGCTGGGCGGCGCCCGCGCTGGCGCTGGCGGAAAGCAAGCACGCGGCGGCGATGACGGTTGTATTAAATAGCGTACACATGTGGTTTCCATGAATACCCCCCGCCGGTGTCAGACCTGGCACCGGCGGGGGAGTTTATTGCGGCACGGTCCAGCCGCCGCCGAGCACGCGGTACAGGGTGACCTGGTTTTGCAGGCGCTGCAAATTCGCCTGCACCGCCGCCTGTTCGGCCGAAAACACAGAGCGCTGGGCGTCGAGCAGGTCGAGGTAGCTCGACGCGCCGCTGCGGTAGCGCAGGTCCGACAGCTTGAAACGCTCGGCCTCGGCTTCGGCCACCGCGCGCTGCGCCCGCACCTGCTCGCCGAACGTGGCCTGGCCCGCCAGCGCGTCGGATACTTCGCGGAAGGCAGTCTGCACCGATTTTTCGTACTGCGCCACAGCGATCTCGCGCCCGGCCTTGGCGCTGCCCAGGTTGGCGCTGTTGCGGCCGTAGTCGAAGATCGGCAGCACCATCTGCGGCGCAAAGGTCCAGCCGTACGAGCCGCCCTTGAACAAGCCGCTCAACTCGTTGCTGGCGCTGCCCGCATTGCCGGTCAGCGTAATGCGCGGGAAAAATGCCGCGCGCGCAGCGCCAATGTTGGCGTTGGCGGCGATCAGCTGCTGCTCGGCGGCGCGGATGTCCGGGCGCACCGTCAGCAGGTCCGACGGCAGCCCGGCCGGCAGTTCGCTCAGCGACATCGCCGCCAGGGTGGTGCTGGTATCGGGCCCCGCCGGCAGGCTCTGGCCGACCAGCAGCGTGAGCAGATTCAGATCCTGCGCGCGCTGGCGCTGTTGCTGCGCCAGTACCACGCGGGCGCTGTCGACCAGCGACAATCCCTGCTGCAGGTCGAGCTTGGAGACCACGCCATTGTCGTATTTGAGCTGGATCAGCTTGAGCGACTCTTCGCGCGCGGACAAGGTTTTTTGGGTGAGGCCCAGCAGTTCTTCATCGGCCAGCAAACTCAGATACGCATTCGCGACCGAGGCCACCAGGCTGATATGGGTGCTCTTGCGCGCTTCTTCGCTGGCCAGGTACTGCGCCAGGCCGGCGTCGCTCAGGCTGCGCACGCGGCCGAACAGGTCGAGCTCGAACGAGCTCACGCCAATGCCGGCCGTGTAGACGCTGCTGATGCTGTCGTCCGGTCCCGGCGAGCGGCTGCCGGCCACGCTCAGGTTGAGCGACGGCAGGCGGTCGGCGCGGCGGATCTGGTACTGCGCGCGCGCCTGTTCGATGTTCAGGATCGCCACGCGCAAGTCGCGGTTGTTGGTCAGCGCCAGTTCGATCAACTGCTTCAGGCGCGCGTCGGCAAAGAAGCGCTGCCAGGCGATACTGGACGCCGCTTCGCTGCTGGCGCCGGCCAGCGGCGGCGCCTGCCCGAAGGCGCTCGCCGGGAAGGCGGGAGCGACGGGTGCCGCCGGCCGCTCGTACTTGGGCGCCATCGAGGCGCAGCCGGCCAAGGCCAGCGCGAGCGCCAGGGGAGTCAATCGGGTCATCAAATCAGTCATGTTTTACCTCTGCGATCGGCGCGGCGCCGTCTTCGTGCGCGTATTTCATGCGCTGGCGCTCGCTGCCCTTGAATAGTTTGCGCACCACCACGAAGAACACGGGGATGAAGAACACGCCCAGTGCGGTCGCGGTGATCATGCCGCCGGCCACGCCGGTACCGATGGCGCGCTGGCTGGCCGAACCCGCACCGCTGGCGATCACCAGCGGCATCACGCCGAGGATGAAGGCGAAGGAGGTCATCAGGATCGGACGGAAGCGCAGGTGGCACGCTTCGATGGCCGCTTCCACCAGCGGTTTGCCCTGCGCTTGCAGGTCCTTGGCGAATTCGATAATCAAGACCGCGTTCTTCGCGCCCAGGCCGATAATGGTAATCAGGCCGACCTTGAAGTACACGTCATTCGGAAAGCCCCGGCTGCCCGCCGCCAGCAGCGCGCCCAGCACGCCGAGCGGCACCACCAGCAGCACCGACACCGGAATCGACCAGCTTTCGTACAGCGCCGCCAGGGCCAGAAATACCGCCAGCAGGGCGAAGCCGAGCAGGATGAACACGGTCGAACCGGAGAGCTGTTCTTCGCGCGACTGGCCGGTCCATTCGAAGCCGAAGCCGGCCGGCAGTTCGGAGGCGATGCGTTCCATTTCGGCCAGCGCTTCACCGGTGCTGCGGCCCGGCGCGGCGTCGCCCGCGATACGCATGGTCGGGTAACCGTTGTAGCGCACCGTCTGCATCGGGCCGGTGATCCAGCGCGTCGTGGCGAACGACGACAGCGGCACTTGCTGGCCCTTGTTGTTGACGGCGTTCAGTTTGAGCAGGTCTTCCGGCTGCATGCGGTCCTTGGCGTCGGCTTGCACCACCACGCGTTGCAGGCGGCCGGCGTTCGGGAAGTCGTTCACGTACGAGGAACCGAGCGAGGTCGAAATGGCGGTGTTGATGGCGTCGAAAGTGACGCCCTGCGCATTGGCCTTGTCGCGGTCGATTTCGAGCTGCACTTGCGGCGCGTCTTCCAGGCCTTCCGGACGCACGCCGGCGAGAATCGGGCTCTTGCTGGCCGCGCCGAGCACCTGGCCGCGCGCCGCCAGCAGCGCTTCGCGTCCCAGTCCGCCACGGTCCTGCAGGCGGAACGAGAAGCCGGTGCTGCTGCCCAGTTCAGGAATCGGCGGCGGGCTGATGGCGAAGATGAAGGCGTCGCGCACTTTACTCATGCGGCCCGAGATGCGGCCGGCCACGTCGCTGGCGCTGTGGCCGGCGCCGCCGCGCTCTTTCCAGTTCTTGAGCGTGATGAAGCCGAGTGCCATGTTCTGGCCCGAACCCGAGAAGCTGAAACCCTGCACGCCGACCATGCTGGCCACTTCCGGCTGCGCGAGGATGAAGTCTTCGGCTTCGCGCAGCGCCTTGCCGGTGCGCTCCAGCGTGGCGCCAGGCGGCAGCTGGAAGTTGGCGATGATGTAGCCCTGGTCTTCGTTCGGCAGGAAGGAGTTCGGCAGGCGCACGAACAAGAGGCCCACCACGGCGACCAGCGCCACGAACACGATCATCGAGCGGCCGGTGTGGCGCAAGGTGGTGGCGACCCAGCCTTCGTATTTTTTGGCGGTGCGCGTGAAACCACGGTTGAACCAGCCGAAGAAACCGGTCTTGGCGTGATGGTGGCCGGCTTCCACCGGTTGCAGGAAGTGGGCGCACATGGCCGGCGTGAGCGAGAGCGCCATGAAGGCCGAGAAGATGATCGAGGTGACCATCACCGCCGAGAACTGGCGGTAGATGTTACCGACCGCGCCGGCAAAGAAGGCCAGCGGCACGAACACCGACACCAGCACCACGGTCACGCCGATGATGGCGCCCGAAATCTGGCCCATCGCCTTGCGCGTCGCTTCCAGCGGCGGCAAGCCTTCTTCGCTCATGATGCGCTCGACGTTTTCGACCACCACGATGGCGTCATCGACCACGATACCGATCACCAGCACCATGCCGAACATGGTCAGCACGTTGATCGAAAAGCCCATCGCCAGCAGGCAGGCCAGCGACCCAAGCAGCGCCACCGGCACCACGATGGTGGGAATGAGGGTGTAGCGGAAGTTTTGCAGGAACAGGTACATCACCAGGAACACCAGCACCACCGCTTCGACCAGGGTTTCCAGCACTTGTTTGATCGAGATCTCGACGAAGGCCGAGCTGTCGAACGGCACCGCGTATTTCATCCCGGGCGGGAAATACTTGGACAGTTCGGTCATGCGCGCGCGTACCAGCTTGGCCGTTTCCAGCGCGTTGCCGCTCGGGGCCAGCTGGATGCCGATACCGGTCGACGGCTTGCCGTTCAAACGGGCCGACGTGGAGTAGCTCTGGCCGCCGATTTCGATGCGCGCCACTTCCTTCAGGCGCACGGTGGAGCCGTCCGGATTGGCGCGCAGGACGATATTGCCGAACTGTTCGACGTTGGCCAGCTGGCCGGTGACGACCACGGTGGCGGTAATGGCTTGCCCGCCGATGTTCGGCAGGTCGCCAATGGTGCCCGAGGCGACTTGCGCGTTCTGGGTGCGGATGGCGTTGTTGACATCGGCCGGCGACAGGTTGAAGCCGACCAGCTTGGCCGGATCGATCCAGATGCGCATGGCTTTTTCGGTACCGAACAACTGGGCCTGGCCGACCCCGCGGATACGCTGGATTTCAGGGAGCACGGTGCGCGAGGCGTAGTCGCCGAGCGCGATCGGGTCCCATTTCGGATCGTCCGACGAGAGGATGGTAAACAGCAGGAAGTTGGAACGCGCTTTATCGACGCGCACGCCCTGCTGCACCACCGCCTGCGGCAGGCGCGGGGTGGCGCGGCCAAGGCGGTTCTGCACGTCGACCTGGGCCAGGTCGGCATTGGTGCCGGTCTCGAAGCTCAAGGTGATGGTGCCGGTGCCGTTGGCCTGGCTGTTCGATTCCATGTAGATCAGGCCGGGCGAACCGTTCATCTCGCGTTCGATCACGCTGATGACGCTGTCCTCCAGGGTCTGGGCCGACGCGCCCGGGTAGGCGGTGGTGACCACGATCGCCGGCGGCGCGACGGTCGGGTACTGGGCGATCGGCAGCTGGGTGATCGCCACCGCGCCGACAACCATGATGAATAATGCGATCACCCACGCAAAAATGGGGCGGTCAATAAAGAAACGAGCCATGAAGTAGTCCTGATTATATGTTTAACGTCCGGCGGCCGGCGCGGCGCTGGCCGCGGGCGCAGCGGCGGCAGCCGGCGCGGCGCCTGGCGCTGGCGTAGCGGTAGGCGTCCACGGCACCGGCTTGACCGTCATGCCGGGCATCTGCATTTTCTGGAAGCCGTCGACGACGACCTGCTCGCCCGGCTTGATGCCTTCGAGGACGATCCATTTGCCGTTCTGCTGCGACGCCACCTTGATCGGACGCGGACCCGGTTTGCCGTCCGGGCCGACGATGATGACCGTGTCGCCCTGGCTGCCGCGCGTGACGGCTTGCTGGGGAATGAGCATCCCGGCCGGCAGTTCGGCCTGTGACAGGCGTACCCGCACATACTGGCCCGGCAGCAGCATGCCATCCTGGTTGCCCACTTCGGCGCGCAGGGTGACCTGGCCCGAGGTCGGATCGACGCTCACGTCGGAGAACAGCAGCTTGCCCTTGTTCGGCAGTTCGGAGCCGTCTTCCATGATGATCGACACCGGCAGTGATTCGGCGTTGCGCACCTTGAGGTTGGCCGATTTGCGCAGGCGTTGCAGGTCGGTGGCCGACTGGGTGAAGTTGACGTAGACGTTATTGGTTTGCTGGATCAGGGCCAGCTGGGTCGCTTCGGTGGCGCTGACCAGCGCGCCTTCCGTGACCAGGGCGCGGCCGATGCGCCCGGAAATCGGCGCGGTGACCTTGGTGTAGCCGTTGTTGATCTGGGCGATCTGCACCGCCGCCCTGGCGGCCGCCACGTCGGCCTCGGCCTGCTTCTGGGTGGCGACGACGTTGATGTATTCCTGCTTGCTGACCGCGTTCGCTTCCACCAGCGGCTTGTAGCGCCCGGCCTGGGCGGCGGCCTGGGTCAGGTTGGCCTGGGCCTTGCCGAGGGTGGCCTGGGCGGAAAGCAGCGAGGCGGCGTACGAGGCCGGGTCGATCTGGAACAGTTCCTGGCCGGCTTTGACTTCGCTACCCTCTGTAAACAAGCGCTTGAGCACCACGCCGTTCACGCGCGCGCGCACCTGGGCCACGCGGATCGGTTCGACCCGGCCCGGCAATTCGGTTTGCAGGGCGACCGGCTCGAATTTGGCCGTGACCACACCCACTTCCGGCGGCGGGCGCTGGGCGCCGGCGCCTGGCGCTGCGTCTTTCTTGTCGCCGCAGGCCGATAACAAAGCCAGCGCAGCGAGGGTGCAGGCGGCGATCCGGCGCAGCGACGGGGACGCGGACGGGGAAGGGGGGAGGGTGTGGCGCATTACGTGTGCATCCTTTAAGTAGGCGACAAGCCGTCCTTACACCCGCCGTAGGGGTGTAATTACAACGTTCATCGCGGGCTTCTTGATTTTGGAATATACTAACATGACTGTATGTTTAACGTTTGACAGCCCCTGAAAGGGATTAGTTGCATGGTCCGCAGGACAAAGGAAGACGCGCTGGCAACGCGCGACAGCATCATGGACGCGGCCGAGCTGCTGTTCATCGAGCGGGGTGTGTCGGGAACGAGCTTGCAGCATATCGCCAGCGCGGCCGGCGTGACGCGCGGTGCGATTTACTGGCATTTTGAAGACAAGGGCGCGCTGTTCAACGCCATGAAGGAGCGCGCCACCATGCCGCTCGAAGCGGCGATGCGCATGCTCGATGCCGCTGCCGGCGAGGACCCGCTGGAGCATTTGCGCAGCTATGGGCTGTGCGTGTTCGACCTGGTCGTCGACGATCCACGGGCGCGCCGGGTGCTGGAGATCATTACCCTCAAGCTGGAGTATGTGGGCGAGCTGGAGGTTTTGCGCGAGCGGCGCATGCAGCATCGCGAGCATTTCCTGGCGAGCGCCGAACGGATCGTGAAGGAAGGGATCGCGCATGGCCGCTTAAAAGACACGGTCAAGCCGAAAGCGGCGGCGCTGGGGTTGTTCATCCTGATCGAGGGACTGGTGCGGGGATGGCTGACCAAGGCGGATTTCGATCTGCAGCAGCTGGGTGCGGAAATCGTCGATACGCATCTTGATTCTCTCCGCGCCTGAAAGGCGCCACGTCGTCCGGCAGTGCGCGGACGACGTGGCGGTAGTGATTAACGCATCCCGGTAATGATCTGTTTCAGCTTGCCCGAATCGGCGCAGAACGCGCGAATCCCTTCGGCCAGCTTCTCGGTCGCCATCGCATCTTCATTCATCATGAAGCGGAAGGTCTTCTCGTCGATCGCCACCTTCTCGATCGATACCGTGCCCGCGCCCGCAGTGAGCTTGCGCTCGACCGGCTCATTGCTGTCGGCCAGTTTTTGCAGCAGTTCCGGGCTGATGGTCAGCAGGTCGCAGCCGGCCAGTTCGAGGATTTGCGAGGTGTTGCGAAAGCTCGCGCCCATCACCTCGGTGGTGTAGCCGAACTTGCGGTAGTAGTTATAAATGCGCTTGACCGACTGCACGCCCGGGTCTTCCGCGCCGGTATACTCAAGGTCGTTGGCCTTTTTGAACCAGTCGTAGATGCGGCCGACGAACGGCGAAATGAGCTGCGCGCCCGCTTCGGCGCAGGCGATCGCCTGGGCCAGCGAAAACAGCAGGGTCATATTGCAGCGGATGCCTTCTTTCTGCAAAATCTCGGCGGCGCGGATGCCTTCCCAGGTCGAGGCGATCTTGATCAGGACGCGCTCGCGGCCGGCGCCGGCTTCTTCGTACAGGGCGATCAGCTCGCGGCCCTTGGCGACGGTCGCCTCGGTATCGAACGACAGGCGCGCATCGATCTCGGTGGAGACGCGGCCTGGAATGATCTTGAGGATTTCCATGCCGAAGGCAACCAGCACGCGGTCGATCACGTCGCCGGTGGACAGGTCGGGGAAGTCGCGCACGGCTTTTTCGAGCAGGGGTTTGTATTCGGGTTTTTGCACCGCCTTGAGGATCAGCGACGGATTGGTGGTGGCGTCGCGCGGCGTGTACTGTTTGATCGACTGAAAATCGCCGGTGTCGGCAACGACCTTGGTGAATTGCTTGAGTTGTTCGAGTTGGTTCATGGTTGCGCTAACGGGTAAGTAGATCAAACCTTATTGTACAACCATGTACCGCCTTGTCTATCCGATAAAGGAATCGAATTGCATGTCGAATTCCTGCAACGCTTTCTGCGCGTTCTGCATCTTCTTCCTGAACTCCGGCCCGCGTTGCAGGGCCAGCCCCACCGCCAGCACGTCGATCACCACCAGATAGGCCAGGCGCGCCGAAATCGGCGTGTACGGGTCGATGTTGAACACCAGGTCGATCGGGATCAGCACCGTGGCCATGTCGGCCAGCGGGGTGCCGGAAGGCGCCAGCACGATCACATCGGCCCCGCCACGGCGCGCCAGCTTGGCCGAGCGCACCAGCGCCGAGTTGTTGCCGCGCTGGGAAATGGCCACCACCGCGTCGCCCGCATGCAGCAGCGAGGCGGCAATGCTGTGGATGGCCGGGTCGGCATAGGCCACGGTGGGCACGCCGGAACGGAAGAATTTGTGCTGGGCGTCGGTGGCGACGATGCCCGACGTACCCTGGCCGTAGAACTCGATCTTTTTCGCGCGCGACAAAATATCGAGCGCGCGCTGGACCGCCTCCGGGTTGAGGTTGTTGCGCAGGTCGAGCAGGGTGTTGATGGAACGGCTGCAGATTTTGTTGACCAGGTCGGCCGCCAGGTCGTCCTGGGCCGGCTGCTCGTTGGCGCCGGGCAGGGCCAGGGCCAGGCCCTGGGCCAGTTTGAGCTTGAACTCGTGCCAGCCGTCGTAACCGAGCGTGCGGCAAAAGCGCACTACGGTCGGCTCGGACACCTGTGCGCTCCTGGCAAGCGCGGTGATGTTCTGGCTGACCGTGGCCGACGGTTGTTCAAGCACCGCCAGCGCGACTTTTTTCTCGGACTTGGAGAGCGAGTCGAGCTGGGTGCGGATGGAATCGAGTAACACTGGCGTTAGTCTTCAGGGAGAGGTGAAGCAGGGGTTTCGCGGTGCACCGCACCGCGCCTGCGTAACGGTCTTGCCATGCATGGCAAGACTCCTTGCGCTCCCATTATTAGTCTTCAGGGAGCGCTTCTTCGCGCCACTGTAAGCCATCGCGTCCGATCAAGGCGCTGGCTGCGGCAGGGCCCCAGGTGCCGGCGCTGTACGGAATCGGCACGCTGTCTTCCTGGTCCCAGTGATCGAGGATCGGTTCGACCCATTCCCACGCCGCTTCCAGTTCGTCGCCGCGCATGAACAGGGTCAGCTGGCCGCGCAGCACGTCCAGCAGCAGGCGCTCGTAGGCGTCCATGCGCGGGGTCTTGAACTGCTCGCGGAAATCGAGTTCGAGTTCGGCTTGTTTCAGGCGCATGCTGTCGCCCGGGGTCTTGGCCATCAGGTTCAGCGACAGGCCTTCGTCCGGTTGCAGGCGGATCACAAGGCTGTTGGGCTGGAAGCTGCTGGTCGGCTGGTTGAAGATCGAGTGCGGAATCTGCTTGAAGCGCACCACGATTTCGGCCAGGCCGTCGGCCATGCGCTTGCCGGTGCGCAGATAGAACGGCACGCCGGCCCAGCGCCAGGTATCGATTTCGGCCTTGATGGCCACAAAGGTCTCGGTGCGCGACTGCTGCGGCGCATCCGGTTCGTCGCGGTAGCTCGGCACGGCCTTGCCATCGACATGGCCGGCGCGGTACTGGCCGCGCACGATGTTCTGCGCCAGGGTGGTCGGGGTAAAGCGCTTGAGCGAGCGCAGTACCTGCAGCTTGGCGTCGCGCACGGCGTCGGGCGCGATCGAGGTGGGCGGCTCCATGGCGACGATGCACAGCAGTTGCAGCAGGTGGTTTTGCAGCATGTCGCGCAGGGCGCCGGAGGTATCGTAATAACCCATGCGGTTGCCGACGCCGATTTTTTCGGCGATGGTGATCTGCACGTCCGAAATCCATTCGCGGCGCCACAGCGGCTCGAACAGGATGTTCCCGAAGCGCAGGGCCAGCAGGTTCTGCACGGTCTCTTTGCCGAGGTAGTGGTCGATCCGGTAGATCTGCGATTCGGCGAAGACCTTGCCGACTTCGGCGTTGATCTGCTTGGCCGATTCGAGGTCGCGTCCGAGCGGCTTTTCGAGCACCACGCGCGAGTTGGCGGTGGCAAGACCGGCGCTGGACAGGTTGTCGCAGATTTGCGCAAACAGGTGCGGGGGCGTGGCCAGGTAGTAGACGCGGGTGATCTTGTCGTCGTTGCGCAGGGCTTCGACCAGGGCCGGGTAGGTGGCGGCGTCGGTGGCGTTGAGCGAGACGTAGACGATGCGCTTGACGAACTTGGCCCAGCCTTCCTCGACCAGCTTTTTCACGTGCGGTTTGGAGGTGCTGTCGACCGTTTGCAGGAATTCTTCTTGCGAGATGTCGTTGCGGCCGACGCAGATGATGCGCGCGGTCTGCGGCAGGTCGTTGGCGACATCGCGCGCGTACATCGCAGGAAGCAGCTTGCGCATCGACAGGTCGCCGCTGCCGCCAAAAAGAACGAGGTCAAAATCGGTAAGAGCCATAGTGTGTGATCGCAGAAAGTAGGGGGCCGGATGATGATGCCGCTAGTTGCCGCCGGCTGGCGCACGCAAGGGAGCACAAGCAGAAAGGGTAGCGAAGCTGTTTGTGTAAATTTACTACATATATAAGGGGTTCGCAAGAAATTTTACTACGCGTTTCCAGATCGCGCCGATTGGATGCGCCTTCCCGAAAACCTAAGGATGCCGCAAAGCCGGCGCTCGCCGCGCTGATAACCTTGATTGCAACGGACGGGGTAGGGCGGCCGCACGGCCTGCCTGTCCCGTCCCCGGAGCACAGCCGTTTCAAGGTATGTGCAACCGGCATGTTTCCGAATCGAAGCGAATCGAATCGTCGACATGCTCCTTACCTTTCGGAGATCCATCATGCAAGCAATCCACCAACGCAGGGCCGTCCTGGCCGTCCTGCTGGCCAGCGCCGGCGCCGCGCTCGCCCAGGAACAACATGGACACGCGGAGTTTTGCGCGCCGGCGACCAAGCCGACGCCCGTCCTGAGCACCAGCGATTTCGATGGCGACGGGACGGTAACGCGCAACGACATCCGCCTGCTCAGGCAGCAGCTCAGGTCGGGCCAGTACATCGCCTTCTTCGACCGCAACGCCGACCGTCTGCTCGACCGCAAGGATATCGCGATCGCGACGGCCGAAGCCGGGTCGCAAAGCACGCAACTCGACCGCCAGCTGGCTGCCGCCTACGCGCGAACCAAGGCCTACCGCAACATCCGCAGCGCCATCCGCGCCGGTTTCGTTCCCTGGACGCCATCCTTCCACGGCCACGGCGCGCACTGGGTGCAGCGCCCGGAAAAAGGCTCGCTCGGCTACGCGTTCGACCCCGGCGCGCCGGAAGGGCTCAATTACGATGCCAAAGGGCGCCTGTGGGCTGTTTTCTACTATTCCGGGCCCTCGCCGACCCGCCTGGATGGGACAAAATATCCTCCGGGAGACAGTTTCGTGCCCTTCGCGCACTTGTATGGGGACGGATTTGCCGGCGAGCAGGACGTCTGGCACCATCACAACGGCGTTTGCTTTACCGGGCTGAACTACGAACATCCCACCCTGGATGCGCGCAAACTGTCGTTCCGGCAAGGGCTGAGTCCGAAACAGTGCCTGCCGGGAAATGCCGTCGCGAAAGGCTTGCCGGTCGCACCGGACGTCAAGTGGACGCCCCAATTTCACATGCTGCACGCCTGGATCTACGAGTTGAATCGCTGCGGCACCTTTGCCCACGCGCATCCGGATCTTGCACCGGGTTCCCCGCCGCTGGAAAGTAGCCTGGCGACACCGAACGTCGATCCGCAGGACCCGCATCCGGCCTATCCGTTCGCCAGGGGGACCATGTGCGCCTGGCTCGGCGAACTGGGCCAGGTGGCGCCGTTCTGTACGCAGCAGAAGCAAGAATAGTGGCGCGCTGCGGGGAGGGCCCGCTTACTTCACCGGCAAGCGGATGGTAAACGTGGTCCCCTGGTCCTTGCCCGCACTGGCCACCGACAGCGAGCCGCCGTGCAGCTCCACCAGATGGCGCGCGATATACAAGCCCAGTCCCAGCCCGGCGGCATTGGCGTGCCGTTGCAGGTTGAAGGCCCCGAACACGTGGGGCAGGTCGTGCGCCGTGATGCCCTGGCCCGAATCGGCGACGGCGATATCAACCTGCTCGGCGCCCTCGCTGATCGCCACGCGGATGGTGCCGCCGCGCGGCGTGAACTTGATGGCGTTGAACAGCAGGTTCCACAGCACCTGCTGCAAGCGCCGCCCGTCGGCCTCCAACTGCACGCGGTCGCCGTAGTCGACCGGCGTGACCGCCAGCATGATCCCCTTTTCGCTGGCGCTGCCTTCCACCGTCGACAGGGCGTCGCGCAGCACCTGGCCCAGCATCACCGGCGTACGCGTGATCGACATTTGTCCGGTCAGGGTGCGCGCGGCGTCGATCAGGTCGTCGATCATGGCCGCTTCCTGGCCGATGTGCACGCGCATCGCCATCAAGCCGGTTTCCACCTTGGGCGGCAGGTCGCTCACGGTTTTGAGCAGCACCTCGATGCGCATCGACAGCGCCGACAGCGGGGTGCGCATCTCGTGCGACACCGTGGCCAGGAACAGGTCGCGCGCGCGGTTGACGCGATTGAGTTCTTCGATGGTTTCGCGCTGGCGGTCGATCGACCCGGCCAGCGTTTGCAGCAGCGCGCCGTAGGTGGCCAGGCGCGCTTCGGAGACGGGCGACTCGAGCCGCACCTCGCTCCACAGCGCATTGCCCGACACGCCCACTTGCGCGCCGATGCTCTCGCACGCCATCGGCGAGCTGAAGTCGTTGAAGCGCCAGCCGTACACCAGAACACCGTACACCTGGCCGAACTGGGTCAGCGCCAGGCTGCACACGCGCATGCCGTGAAAGCTGCTTTCTTCGGCGCTCTGGCCGGCGAACACGCGCGCGGCGATGCGCTTCTCCAGGGCCGTGCCGGGACCGTCGTCGCGCCACAAGGAGGACGTGGCGAGCACGCGCGCGGTGGAGGAAGCCACCAGCGGCCCCAGCTGGCGCCAGCCGCGCACGTCGTACAGCGACACCGTCAGGCCGCTGGCCTGCGAAAACTGGGTCAGCGGCGTGACCCATTCATCCCAGTCGATGCCGGCATCGCCGGCGACGGCAAGGTTGATCATGCCGGATTATCGGTCGGCAGTTCGACCGAGTCGGGCAGCGGTGCTCCGCGCGCCACCGCGTCTTCGACCAGGGGGCTCTGGCGCGACGGCGAGCGCGAAAGCAGGCCGTAATACGAGGAAAACGGCAGCTGCGGCACCACCCCGGCCGAATCGGCATAGCCGCCTTCTTCGTCGAGCAGCTGCAAGCCGCCCTCGGCGATCACGTATTCGCGCGTGATCTGGCGATTGCGGCTGCCGCGCACCTTGGGCACGGCGATCGCGCGCCGCAGCACGGTGGAGATTTCGACGTAGTTGAGCAGGATGATGTTGTCGACCAGGTGCGAGCCCTTGAGCTCTTCGCTGATCTGCGAAATGCCCAGCAGCTCCGGGCTCTCGTAATTGAAGACGATGGTCGCCAGCCGGTTCTTGAAGAAAGTGGCCAGCGCGTACAGGTAGTCGGCCACCTCGCTCGGGCTGGTCATTTCGTACACCGCGCACGAGTCGAACACCACGCAGTCGATGCCTTTTTCCTCGACCAGCTTGATGATGCGGTCGAAGTGGATATCGAGTTCGAGTTCGAGCGGCGACTCGTAGTGGATGAACAGCTCGCCCTTGTCGACCAGGCCGGCCAGGTCGAAACCGAGGGTGGCGGCGTTGCGGATCAACTGGCGCGGGTGTTCGTCCAGGCTCACCAGCAAGGTCTTGTGGCCGGTGCCCACGGCGGCGGTCAGGAACTGCACGCTGAACACGGTCTTGCCGGTGCCCGAGATGCCGCTGACCATGGTGACCGAGCCGGCGTACAGACCGCCGTCCATCATCTCGTCGATGGCTTTGGAGCCGGTCGAGATGCGCTGGTCGGAGGTTTGCTGGTCGATCAGGCTGATGGGGCGCGACTGCGCGCGCCGGTAGACGTGCACCCCGCGCCCGGCTTCGATGCGCATGGTGTGGCTGCCAGCGATGAAGTCCTGGCCGCGCGACTTGAGCACCGTCAGGCGCCGGGTGACGCGGCGGCGGTGTTCTTCGCGCGTGAGCGAGATGATGGTATCGAACACGAAGCGCTCGTGCGACGGCACCGAACCGAGACTTTCATCGCGTTCGGCGGTGACCATGGTGGTCACGCCCATGCGCGCCAGGCCTTCGATGAGCAGGTGCACGTCTTCGCGGAACGGCTTGTCGTGCACTTCGGCGTACAGGCGCATGGGCGTGAGGCCGTCGATCAGCAGGCGCTTGGCGCCGATCGACCTGAGGGCGTCGGCAAAGGCGCCGTCGGCGTTGCGGAACTCGCTGAGCAGCACGGCGGGACTGGTCTGGATCACCTTGATCTTGCCGGCGTCGATCAGGCCTTGCAGGTCCCAGTTGAAACCCGAGGCGTCGCGCAGCAGCTTGGCCGTATCGAGTTCGAACGAGACGATGGCGCCCGGTTCGTCGTACAGGGCCGCGCCGGCATAGATGAAGCCCAGGCCGAACGTGGTCTTGCCGGTGCCGGGCGCGCCTTCCACGATCAGGTTGTTGCCGCGCGGGATGCCCCCGAGCAGAACTTCGTCCAGTCCGGTGATGCCTGTATTGACCAGCATGTTCAAGTGACTTCCTTCAGTGTATTTTTTGCATTCTCAATAGCACGCTAGTTTATCACCGGGCATGGAATCGTTTCTGCACAACTGGCATTTTGCCGTGCACCGTTGTTAGAAGGTATATTACTCGCCGGAATCGGTACTTCGATGGCGACTAAACGACAGGATGGCGATGAAATACTTGGTAATGATGGGTTTGCTGGCCGCCGGTCCCGCTTGCGCGGGCGGGTTTGAGGACATGAAGAGCGCGCTCGCGCTGTTGCAGGGCCAGGGGACCTTGCGCGCGGCGTACGAGGCGCGCGAGACGCACACGGAGTTCGACGCCAAGCCGCTCAAGGGGCCGGAAACGGCGATGGTGGTGGCGCAGGTGGAGGATGATCCGGGCGGGCTGGAAATCCGCTGGGACCGCGGGCTGCTCAAGCGCGCGGCGGACGAGTCGAGCGTGGCGAAGGGGGCCAGGCGCAAGCAGGCCTTGTCGCAACTGGTGGGATCGAGTTCGGCGCCGCGCCTGGCGGTCGCGATGAATTACGCGCCGCGTTTGCTGCAGTCGCTGTCGATTGCGCAGTTCAAGTCGGAGCGCGCCGATACCTACCAGGGCAAGCCGGCCAGGCTGGTGGAGCTGGTGATGGCGCCGCAGGAAGAGGTGAACCAGAATGTCAGCATCAAGGAAAACACGATCGAAGCGCGCTTCTGGCTCGGGCCCGACGGGGTGCCGCTGGGGGCAGTGACGACGCACACGGTCAAGGCCAAGCTGATGGTGTTCATGTCGTATGAGAAGACCACGAAGGAGGAATTCACGTTCGGGGTGGTGAACAACCGGCTGGTGGTGCTCAAGCGCGAGATGCAGGGGAAAGAAAAGGGGCCGGGGACGGAGAACGAGTTCAAGAATTTGTATACGGTGACGCCGAAGTTGTAGGCGTATCGTAGCAGTAGCAGTAGCAGTAGCAGTACCAGAGCAGCAGTAGCAGTAGCAGTAGTAGTACCGGAGCATTCGCAGCAGTAGCAGTAGCGCATATCGCTTACCCGAGCACCGTCTTCCCCGCGAAGGCGGGGATCCATAGCACCGTTGAGCAAAGGTGCTATGGATCCCCGCCTTCGCGGGGAAGACGGTTTTGAGGCGAGCGGTCCATCATATTACGGCTGGTACGCGTACTCCTCCCGCCCGGCCACGTCCACCTTCATTGACAGCACGCAGCCATTGAGCGGATAGCTCGCGCGCTCCGCCTCCGGCCGCCCGTGGCTGGCGCTGGTCACATACAAAGTCCGCAAATCCTCGCCGCCGAAGGCGATCATGGTCGGGCACTTGACCGGCAGTCTCACTTCACGCAGCAGTTCCCCCGACGCCGCAAAGCGCAGCAGGCGCGCGCCTTCGAACATCGCGCACCAGTACGCGCCTTCGCTGTCGACCGCGGCGCCGTCTGGCCGTCCACCGTAGTCAATCGCCTTTTTATCGGCCGAAAACAGCTGGAATGTCTCGCGCGCCCTGGCTTCGCCGCTGGCCACATCGAAGCGATAGCGGTCGATCCGGTGCGACGCGGTATCGGCGTGGTACATCGCCTGCCCGTCCGGCGTGAAACCGAGTCCGTTCGAGTTCATCATCCCGCCCGACCATTTGAGGCTGACAACGTCTTTCTCCAGGCAGAACATCTGCGCCGCCTGCTGGTCGCGCGGCTCGTAAATGGTGCCGACCCAGAAGCGCCCGGCCGCGTCGACCCGGCCATCGTTAAAGCGCGTGGTGGCGGTGTCGTACGGCGCGGGGGCGATGTCGGCTACTATTCCGCTGTTCGTATCAAGGTGCACGAAGCCGGCGCGCGTGGCCACCACCAGGCCGCCGCCGGCGTGGATGGCCAGCGCCGCCGGTTCGCTCGCCATGCGCCACTCGCGGTGCGCGCCACTGGCCGGGTGCAGCGCGTGTACCGTAAAGCCGCCGATGTCGACCCAGTACAAGGTCTGTTCGCCCGCATGCCAGAGCGGGCATTCGCCCACCAGCATCGGGGTGTCGTACGCGACGGCGATGTTGTCAACCACGGCGCCGGTACCCATTACACCGCCGCCTTCGCCATGGCGATCAGGCCATTGGTGGAGCTGTCGTGCAGCTCGGGCTGGGGCTCGCCGGTCAGTTCCGCCTCGATCTTCTTGGCCAGCACCTTGCCCAGTTCAACGCCCCACTGGTCGAAACTGTTCACGTCCCAGATCACGCCCTGGACAAAAGTCTTGTGCTCGTACAGCGCAATCAGGGCGCCGAGCGTGTAGGGCTTGAGGTACTCCATCAGGATGGTATTGCTCGGACGGTTGCCGGGGAAGGTCTTGTGCGGCGCCAGCGCTTCGATTTCGGCCAGCGACAGGCCCTGCGACTGCAAGTCGATGCGCACTTCGTCGATGGTTTTGCCGCGCATGAAGGCTTCGGACTGGGCGAAGCAGTTCGCCAGCAGCGCGGCATGGTGGTTTTCCAGCTCGTGGCCCGGGCGCAGCGCGGCGATGAAGTCGATCGGGGTGATGTCGGTACCCTGGTGCAGCAGCTGGAAGTAGGCGTGCTGGCCGTTGGTGCCGCAGTCGCCCCAGATCACCGGGCAGGTCGGCGTGTCGACCGGCTGGCCGCCCTTGGTGACGCGCTTGCCGTTGCTTTCCATGTCGAGCTGCTGCAAATACGCCGGGAAGCGGTTCAGGTCCTGGTGGTAGGGCGCGATCGAGACCGAGCCGCAACCGAGGAACTGGCGGTTCCAGAAGCCCACCAGCGCAAGCAGCACCGGCATGTTCGCTTCCAGGGGCGCTTGCTGGAAGTGCTGGTCCATCGCGTGCGCGCCGGCCAGCAAGTCGCTGAAGTGGCCAAAACCCACCGCCAGCGCGACCGACAGGCCGATCGCCGACCACACCGAATAACGCCCGCCGACCCAGTCCCAGAACGGGAACATATTGGCCGGGTCGATGCCGAAGGCCTTGATCGCTTCGGTGTTGGTGGAGACGGCGACAAAATGGCGCGCCAGCGCGTCTTCCGGCGCGTGCTGCAGGAACCAGGTGCGCGCGGTCTGCGCGTTCATCATGGTTTCGGTGGTGGTGAAGGTTTTCGAGGCGATGATGAACAAGGTCGTTTCGGGATTGACCTTGGCGAGCGCGGCGTCCATGTCGTGGCCGTCCACGTTGGAGACGAAGTGCATCGTCAGGCGCGGGTGCGCGTATTGACGCAGGGCCAGGCAGATCATCTTCGGTCCCAGGTCGGAACCGCCGATGCCGATGTTGACGATGTCGGTGATCGGTTTGCCGCTGTGGCCAAGCCAGGTGCCGGCGCGCACGGCGTCGGTGAAAATGCGCATCCGGTCGAGCACTTCGTGGACGTCGGCGTTGACGTCCTGGCCGTCGACCACCAGCGGCGTGCCGCGCGGCGCGCGCAGGGCGGTGTGCAGCACGGCGCGCCGTTCGGTGAGGTTGATGCGCTCGCCGGCGAACATGGCGTCGCGCTGGGTTTCGACGCCGCGCTCCTGCGCCAGGTCGATCAGCAGTTCAAGCGTGCGCCCGTCAAGCCGGTTTTTTGAATAGTCTAGGAACAAGCCCGCCGCATCGACGGTCAGTTTCGGGAAGCGTTGCGGGTCGGCGGCAAACAGGCCGCGCAGTTCCCAGTCTTCGGCCTCGATGGCGTGCGTTTCGAGGGCCTGGAAGCTGGCGGTGGAGGTGAGGGCAGGCTGGCGCATTGGTACTCGCTGTTCGGTTGGTTAGAATCGGGTGCCGGCCGCGCGGCCAGCGCATCGAAGAAGATTATCGAATAATACAGAAATTCACGTAAATTCACTACAAAAAACTGGCAGCCTCGACTTACCGAACGCGTGCCTTATAGATGTTGCCAGGCATCTTCATCGACTGTTACCTGGCAACGGATGAGCAAAGTGCGCAAGTCCGGGACCCAAGATGTGTGGTTCCGGGAGATTTTGTAGTAAAATTTCACGAAATAAATTCATAAGGAACGACCATGGCGTTGCATCCCGTAGTTGAATCGGTCACCAAACGCATCATCGAACGCAGCCGTCCGTCGCGCGGCGCGTACCTGGCGCATCTCGATGCGGCGCGCATCGAAGGCCCGCAGCGCGGCGCGCTCTCGTGCACCAACCTGGCGCACGGCTTCGCGGCCTTCCCGGCCAACGACAAGCTGCTGCTCAAGCAGGTCAAGAAGCCATCGGTGGCGATCGTCTCGGCCTACAACGACATGCTGTCGGCGCACCAGCCATTCGAGCACTTCCCGGCCATTATCAAGGACGCGGTGCGCGAAGTCGGCGCGGTGGCGCAGTTCGCCGGCGGCGTGCCCGCCATGTGCGACGGCGTCACGCAGGGCCAGCCGGGCATGGAACTGTCGCTGTTTTCGCGCGACGCGATCGCCATGGCGACTGCCATCGCGCTGTCGCACAATATGTTCGATACGGCGGTGTACCTGGGCGTGTGCGACAAGATCGTGCCGGGCCTGTTGATCGGCGCGCTGCACTTCGGCCACCTGCCGGCGGTATTCGTGCCGGCCGGGCCGATGACGACCGGGATGTCGAACAAGGAAAAGGCGCGCATCCGCCAGCTGTACGCGCAGGGCAAGGCCACGCGCGACGAGCTGCTCGAATGCGAGTCGCAGTCGTACCACGGCGCCGGCACCTGCACCTTCTACGGCACCGCCAACAGCAACCAGATGCTGATGGAGATCATGGGCCTGCACATGCCGGGCGCCGCCTTCATCACCCCGGGCACGGAACTGCGCGACGGCCTCACGCGCGCCGCGGCCCAGCGCGCGGTCGCCATTTCGCAGCAGGGCGGCAGCTACACGCCGGTC
This sequence comes from Massilia aquatica, assembly GCF_011682045.1. Classification (GTDB taxonomy): domain Bacteria; phylum Pseudomonadota; class Gammaproteobacteria; order Burkholderiales; family Burkholderiaceae_D; genus Telluria_A; species Telluria_A aquatica. The sequence continues at coordinate 38,282 of NZ_VVIW01000005.1, forward strand.
GGCCAGATCGTCGATGAAAAGTGCATCGTCAACGCGGTGATCGGCCTGCTCGCCACCGGCGGCTCGACCAATCACACCCTGCACCTGGTGGCGATCGCCAAGGCGGCCGGCATCGTGATCGACTGGAACGACTTCAACGAGCTGTCGGCGGTCATTCCGATGCTCACCCGGATCTACCCGAACGGCGACGCCGACGTGAACCACTTCCAGGCCGCCGGCGGTCCCGGTTTCGTGATCCGCGAACTGCTCGACGCAGGTTTGCTGCACGACGACGTGACCACCATCCTCGGCAAGGGCTTGCGCGCGCACTGTGCCGAACCCTTCCTCGATGGCGCAAAGGCGATCTGGAAGGAACTGCCTGCGCTCACCGGCGACGACAGCGTGCTGCGCCCGGCGGCGGCGCCGTTCGCGCGCGATGGCGGCATGATCCTGGTGGCCGGTAACCTGGGCCGCGCGGTGATGAAAATCTCGGCGGTCAAGGAAGAACACCGCATCGTCGAAGCGCCGGCGCTGACTTTCAATTCGCAGGAAGACTTCATGCACGCCTACACGGCGGGCAAGCTCGATCGCGACTTCGTGGCCGTGCTGCGCTTCCAGGGTCCGCGCGCCAACGGCATGCCGGAACTGCACGCGCTCACGCCGGCGCTGGCCAACCTGCAGGACGCCGGCCGCCACGTGGCGCTGGTGACCGACGGGCGCATGTCTGGCGCGTCGGGCAAGGTGCCGGCCGCGATCCACGTCTCGCCCGAGATCCTGGCCGGCGGCCCATTGGGGCTGGTGCGCGACGGCGACATCATCCGCCTCGACGCCACCACCGGCACGCTCGAAGCGCTGGTGCCGGCGGCGGTGTGGGCTGCGCGCTCGCAGGCCACGGCCGACCTGTCGTCCAGCCATATCGGCATGGGCCGCGAACTGTTTACCATGTTCCGCAACGCTATCAGCGAAGCCGAGAAGGGTGCCACCACCTTCCCGCTGCCATCGCCTATTCCCACCACCGTGCAGCTGCACGACGCCGCCGACATTGGCGACACCCTGCCTGGCTCCGACGAAGACTTTTTGATCAAGAACCCAAAATGACCATGACCCTACTCGACATCATGCGCTCGGCGAGCGTAATTCCCGTGATTGCCATCGACGATCCGGAGCACGCCGTGCCGCTGGCAAAGGCCCTCGTTGCAGGCGGCATCCGCGTGCTGGAAGTGACCTTGCGCACTGCGCACGGCCTGGGCGCGATCCGCGCCATGGCGCAGGTGGAAGGCGCCATCGTCGGCGTCGGCACATTGACCCAGGCCGATGAGTTTGCAGCGGCGCGCGACGCCGGCGCGGTGTTCGGTGTTTCGCCGGGCCTCACGCCGGCCTTGATTGAGGCGGCGCGCAAAAGCGGCCTGCCGCTGCTGCCGGGCGTGATGACGCCCTCGGAAGTGATGGCCGCGCGCGAAGCGGGCTTCCGCCAGCTCAAGCTGTTCCCGGCGGTGCCGGCGGGCGGCGTGGGCATGCTCAATGCGATCGGCGGCCCGCTGCCGGACGTGACGTTCTGCCCGACCGGCGGCATCTCCATCGAGACTGCGCCGCAGTTTTTGGCGTGCAAGAACGTAGCCTGCGTGGGCGGCTCGTGGCTGACGCCAAAGGACGCGATCCTGGCCGGCGACTGGGCCCGCATCACCGAGCTGGCCCGGGCGGCGTCCGCGCTGCGTTAAGGCTTAAGGCGCGCCCACGTGCGGCCTTGCTGGCGCGGTTAGCCAGGGCGTTCCATGACGGCTGGTGAAATCAGGATGGCGTCGGCCTTGTTGGGCGACGCCATCGACTCAAAGAAGTTGGTACATATTCGTGGCGGCGATAGCGAGACAGATACTAATCGGAATCACCCAAAGAGCGGTCCAGATGACGGCACTCCAGAAGGCAAAGGGCGAAGTCAGCCTGCTGATTGGATTTTCCCAAGGACCGCTCCATGTGCCGATCCTGAAAACGGCACTGCCAGAGCGAAGCGCTCTTGCTATATCAACCGTCATCACCCAGGCGAAAGTGCCGAACATGAGAGTGATTAATGCTGTGCCGACGGTGTTCATGTTTTTACTCTAAGCAGTATGTGTAATGGGAATGATACTAGAGCTCTTGCGGGAGCTCAACGCCTGCTTCTGGGGATAGGGGATGGACCGGCTGGTCTGCATCAGGCTCGACTGGAATACGGTGGTGATATTCCGAGGCTGTTCGAAACCGTCTTTCAGCAATCTAAATTAGAATGGGCGAGCTTCTCAATCCTGCAAACCACACAATGAATGCTGTCCCTTTTCGTTGCCTGCATTCGCATCGCTGGCGACACCTCGCCGCAGGCGAAATCGCTATGGCGACACTGCTGTTCGGCCACGCCATCGATTATGCCAAGGTACGCATCTACAACCGGCGCTACCTGCCGTTCGGGCTGCAGCCGATCAACTGCGCCATGACGCCCAATGGCGCCATGTACTTCGACAAATCGCGTTGCCTGCCTGATTTTTCGGCCGCTAACGAGCACATGCGCCACTGGTTCATGCACGAGATGGTACATGTGTGGCAGCACCAGCTGGGTTACCCCGTGCGCTGGCGCGGCGCGGTGCGCATCGGCTTGAGCTATGTGTATGAACTGGCCGCGCACAAGTCGCTGGCCGACTTCAACATGGAAGCGCAGGGCGATCTGCTGGCCGACTATTTCGTGCTCAAGTTCATGCGTTCTTCCAATGCGATGGCGCAGCAGCGCTACGCGCGCAGCCTGGCGCTGTTCGAGACCGTGCTGGCCGGCTTCCGCCAGGATCCCGCAGGCCGCGATCATCTGCCTGGGGCGCGCCGCTAGCCGCTGTCGGCCCAGGAGCGGCGGTTTGAAAACCAAGCATACTCCATGAAAATCACGACGCGACTGGCCTGCACAACGGACAAGGACACCATCTGGACGCTCTACGAAAGCGCGCTGAGAGCGCACATCGAATCCATCTGGGGATGGGATCGAGTCTGGCAGCGAGACGACTTCAACAAAGCATTTGCTGCTTCAGCAAGCTATATCGTCGAGCTTGATACGCAGCTTTGCGGTTATATCCAGCTCGACATCGATGACACCGACGTCCATCTGCGCATGCTTGTTCTGACGCCAACGGTCAGATCAATGGGGATTGGGGCTGCCGTGCTGCAAAAAATCCTGGCATGTACTCATCAGTCAGGTCGTCCGCTGCACTTGCGCGTGTTTCGTGTCAATGGGGCGGCGAAACGGTTCTATGAGCGAGAGGGGTGGGTTGTCGAGGCTGCGGATGACGCATTTTTTACAATGACGCACCCGCTGAACGAGGTCGCCGGCTTGCGTCGTTTTACTGTCGCCCTCGTCCCGGAAAGTTTTGAAGTCAGCATTGACGTATAAGCAGGGCCGCCAGAACGCTCGAGGGGCAATCTCCGCTTCGGGGCAACTGACGGAGGGCTCAGCGCGGCACGTAGCGCAGCGCCACCGCGCCCGAGGCAAACTCGCGCCGGCCGACCAAGGCCAGGTCCAGCATCCGCGGCAAGCCGGCGAACAGGCTCGGTCCGTGGCCCGCCACCCTGGGATGCACGATGAATTCATACTCGTCGATCAATCCCATTTCGGCCAGCGCTCGCGGCAAGCTCACCCCGCCCGTATACAAGCCATTGCCGGGTTCGCGCTTGAGCGCTTCCACGGTGGTGCGCAGGTCGCCGCGCACCAGTTCCGCGTTCCAGTCGACGCTCTCCAGGGTGCTTGACACCACATATTTTTTTGCCGCGCCGATGGTGCGGGCAAAGGGCGCCGTCCAGTCGGGCCGCTCGCCCTGCGGCGCCGGTGTACGCCATGCCGATTCCATCATTTGATAGATCACGCGGCCGAACAGCAGCGCATCGGCCCGGGCCAGGGTCTCGGCCGCATGGCGATGCAGTTCCGCATCGGCAATCCCGACCCGGTGGTCGTAGCACCCATCCAGGGTGAGGTTGATGGAGTAGCGCAGTGGCCGCATGGTTTCTCCTTGCTGTACGTGTGATGTCCCGAGCCAGCGCCAGGTGAGCAATCGGATCGCGCCCACCCGTAGCGTCAACTATACAGCCTATCGCCCGACGCTCGACGCTCAGTCCCCAGGACCTGGCCGATCGTGCCGCGGTCAGTTCATCACGGCCGATCGCCGTGCTGACCGAGCGTCGACGCTGCCTGCCTTGTTGGGTCGGACAAGTTTCCTGATGCTGCGTCAACTCCCACGTGACGTTTCCGTATGTGCTCAGTCAATACTGCGCACAGGAACCTCTTTACCCTTGGCAATTACTTACTAAATATTTTCTAGGGAAATCTTTTTATGCGACCCAATCGGCTGATATGGTGGAGTGGCATGGCTGTCACGTGGTGCGTGAATGTATCAGCGGCGCCGCTGGTTGGCGAGCTCGATGTGCGGATGGGAAGCGGGGGTATGCCGTGCTTTACGGTCTTTCAGAAAGACGAGCACCGCTTCGGGGCGCCGGAATTTCGTTCGATCAGCGTGAACGAGGTGAGCGCTGGAGGAAAGGCATTGATGTGGGCCATGACGATCCCCCCGGAACGGCCTTTTCTGGTCACCTTTCGCCTGTGCATCCCGTATGCGGGGCGCTTACCCGTGTTGCCGAAAACGACAGCGTTGCCGCTTCAGCCGGGCAAGCTCTACGAGGCCCTGATCGACATCAAGCCACCCATGCTAACGAGCGCGCCGCGGGCCTATCGCGCCAGGTTTTGCCTGAGCGGAAAGGCGGGCGGGGCGGGACAATTCCGCACGCTTCACGGCGGGGCGGTTGATGGCAAGGGGCGTGCTGGCTGTGCTGGGTAGAAATCACCACTTATTTCGTTTGGGAATTTTTTTGTGCCCGATCAATTGGGAGTCTCATTCGTTCAGCTAATGTTGGTTAAAGATTCCATGTGGAAATAATTTAACCCAGCACAGTGGACGGTGACATGTCGACGATCTTGTTGTCTGAAATCCTTGAAAGCGTTGAGCTGGCGTACAGGCCTTTCCCGGCAAGCCTTGGTCTGTGACAGCGCATCATGGACACCGGCGCACTTGTCTGTGAGGCAGTATCCAGGCCGCTGCCAAGGGCCAATGCGCTCACCAAGGGAATCGTTCAACGGTCGAGCCATGCACAGCCGGCACGTGTTGGCATCTACAGTTGGCCTGTGCCACGGCGGGTACGTCCGCCAGCAAATGGATTTGGAGGACCGGACGGGTACAAGACCCACGGGATTGTTTGCAACCCTTTTGATAGTGACGCCGGCCGCAGGCTGGTTGCGTCATATACCTCTCAAGGGATGAGTCCATTCGAGGCCCTGGACAAAGCATCGGAATTGATGGCGAGTGGATCGAACATGCCTGAAGCAATCGCGCTGGTGGCAGGTGATTGTTTATATAAATTGGTGCCGGCAGGCGCTGTACCTGGAAAGTACTCCGCGTTTTTTGCCACGGCGGACGAAATGTCAATGTTAAAAGGGATGAGCTTCGATCAACTATGCGATCGTATTGGCTTTCCTTTGGAGAGTCAGCAAACGCGCCGCTTTGACATCTATGAGGTCACGGCGAAGCACGCCATCACGGTATTCGCATCGACGATTGCTGGCACTACACAAAATGGATATCGTCAATCTGGTGGAGGGACTCAAACCATGATCACTAATCGCAGCGCATTTTCCGTTCCCGTATTGATTGGGACATTTCCATGCGCTTGACCAAAAGGCGACTTGTCAGAATGGGGGCGGAGGCCGGGTTTTATGCCGAGGTGGACACGGTCAGGCTTGAACGCCTAGCAAGAGAAGTGCTGGACTATATACAGACGCATATCAACCCCGATAATGATGAGTACGAGATAGGGTTGTGGGTAGCTCCCATGTGCAAGCGAGTTCTCGACGGTACGATCCGGCTGCCTGTGCCGCACCTGGATTTGCCGCTCAGCTACCCAGTGCGTGAAGGGCTGTTGCCCTTGGACTTCCAGGAACTATTTTCTGAATTCAGAATAACGGCCTGTGGAATGGCACTGGAAATTTCCGAGGAAATCGTGGTCGATGGTGTGTCGTACATGGTTGCCGATTTTGAGGAATGAACGCAGCGTAGAGAGTTTTAATGGCGCGGGCGCGAGGCCGGCAGTTCGGCCAGGCCCCGCTCGCTGCGCCAGACATCACTTCTCCCCGCTGAATTCAAACTCCACCAGCGCATCATCGGGCCAACTGGCATCTGACAGCGGCGCCACATACGTCATCTTGTCGTCCTTCACCGCGCCGGGCGGCGCGGTTTCGCTGCGTTGCCCGGCCACCATGCGATACCCCGCAAGCGCGCGCGGCGCCGCTTGCATCACATGCACACGCGCCGTCTTGCACGGCCCGCCGAGCGCACTGATCATCGTGCGTTTGGCGAAACCCATCTCCTTGCGCTCCACCGCCCAGCGCACCTCGCATTCGAGCCGCAGATCGCCCAGCCGGCGCGCATTGGCGGGCACGTCCGGCGTGCGCACGTCCGGGCGCCAGCGGAAGCTGCCTTTCTTGCGGTTGAGGATGATTTCGGCGTCCTCGTCCAGCGCCGCCTGGTTGCGCGGCATGGCAAACGTGCCATCGGCCGCCAGCGGCACGGCAATGCTGGTGTCGTTGCCGGCGATGCGGATGGTCACGCCCTCGATGCTGGCGTCCGGCGCGCTCGGGCGCAGCAGGAAGCGCAGGGGCGCTGCCGGCGCCAGCGTGTGCCTGGCGTCGAAGGCATCGAGCCCGGCAACAAACGCCTTGTAGGTCTTGAAATCCGGATCGCGCACCGCGTTGATCTGCACCGTGTCGACTTCTCTCACGGCCTCGGCCTCTTTCACGGGCTCGGCGTCCTGGGCGGTCGTGGGGCCAGCGGCCAGCATCATGGCAATCAGTAAGGTCAATGTCATCAAAGTCTATTCGTAACGTAAACAATCGACCGGCAACAGGCGCGAGGCGCGCCGCGCCGGATAAAAACCAAAGAACACCCCCACCAGGCTGGAAAAGCCGCAGGCCACGATCACCGCCGACAGGCTGATGACCACGTCGAACTTGCCGCTGGCCGTGATCGCCGCCGCCAGTCCCATGGCTATGGCAATCCCGACCACGCCGCCGGCCAGGCAAATCACCACCGCTTCGGTCAAAAATTGCAGCAGCACATCGCGCGGCTTGGCGCCGATGGCCATGCGGATGCCGATCTCGCGCGTGCGCTCGGTCACCGACACCAGCATGATGTTCATGATGCCGATCCCGCCCACCACCAGCGAAATGGCGCCGATCAGGCCGAGCAGGGCGGCGATGCCGGCGCTGATCTTGCCGGCGGTTTCGGCAAACGAGGCCAGGTTGTCGATGCGGAAGTCGTCCGGCTCCTCGAATTTGATGTGATGGCGGTCGCGCAGGGTTTCATTGATGTCTTCGATGGCGTCCTGCAAGTTGCCGTCCGACTTGCCCTGTGCCACGACGTAATGCACATTGTCGGGAAAGGGGTTGCGGATCAGGTGGGCGCGGGCGGCGGTGATCGGCACCAGCACCAGTTCCGACAAGTCCGGCCCGTCGATCTGCTTGCCTTCGCCGTGCAGCACGCCCACCACCTGGAAGGCGACGTTTTCGATGCGGATATATTTGCCCAACGGGTCCATCTTGTAGAAGAACTGGTCGGCCACCTTGTGTCCGATGATCACGCTGCGCGAAGCGGCGCGCACGTCCGCTTCGCTGAATACGCTGCCCAGTTCCATCTTCCAGTTGCGGATCTTGAACATCGCGGGCGTCACGCCGCTGACGCTGCTGGACGAGGTTTCGTTGCCGACCGCGAGCTTGAAGCCGCTCTGCAAGGCCGGTGCGGCGCCCGCCAGGCTGGGCAGGGTATTTAAGGCGGCCGCATCGGCCAGGGTCAGGGCGGGCGCGGCGCCGGCGCGCATGCGCTGGGCCGCGGCGCGGTTGCCGCCCGGCGAAATGAACAGCATATTGGTGCCCAGCGCTTCGAGTTCCTTGCCGATGAAGCGCTGCATGCTGTCGCCCAGGGCCAGCAGCAGCACCACCGAGGTGATCCCGATGATGATGCCGAGCATGGTCAGCGCGGTGCGCAGGCGGTTCGCGCTCATCGAGCGGAACGCTTCGATCACGACCTGGAAGACATTCATGGCGCCTCTCCATGCGCCAGCGCCTGCTGCTCGTGGCTCAGGGCCAGTTCGCGCAAGCCTTCGGCGGCGGGGCCGTCGTACAGCACGCGTCCGTCTTTCAGGCGCATCAGGCGCTTGCTGTAGGCGGCAATGTCGCTCTCGTGCGTGACCAGCAGGATGGTGATGCCGCGTTCGGTATTAAGTTGCTGGAAGGAGCGCATGATCTCGACGCTGGTCTGGGTATCGAGGTTGCCGGTCGGCTCGTCCGCCAGGATCAGCGGCGGGTCGCCCACCAGCGCGCGCGCGATCGCCACCCGTTGCTGCTGGCCGCCCGACAATTGATTAGGCGTGCGCCTGGCGTAATCGGCCAGGCCGACCCGGTCCAGTTCGACCAGCGCCTTGGCGTGGGCTTTGGCGCGCGACACGCCGGCGTAGATCAGCGGCAAGGCCACGTTTTCGGCCACGCTCATGCGCTTGATCAGGTTAAAGCTCTGGAACACGAAGCCAATGGTCCGGTTGCGCACGGTGGCCAGTTCGGCGCGCGACAGGGTCAGCGTGTCGATGCCGTTAAGCAGGTAGGTGCCGCCGGTGGCCTGGTCCAGGCAGCCGAAAATATTCATCAGGGTCGACTTGCCCGAGCCGGATTGCCCCATCACCGCCAGAAAGTCGCCACGCGGCACCAGCAGGTCGATGCCGAACAGCACTTGCGTTTCCATGCTGCCCGAAAAATAGCTTTTGGTGACCTGGCGGATATCGATCAGCGGCGTCGCCGAGTCTGGCGCCGGCATCAGAACTCGCTCTTGGCGCTGGCGTTGGCGCGCGTAATGACTTTGTCGCCCTTTTTCAGCTCGCCCGCGAGCACTTCGGTGTAGCGGAAGTTGGACAGGCCGATCTTGATGTCGACCGGCCTGGCTTCGTTCTTCTCGTCGAGCTTGTAGACCTTGAAGATGCGCGCCGTTTCGCTCTTGCTGCGGAAGGCGATGTCGTCTTCCTCGCTTGGGGCCGGCACCATGGCCGGCGTCTTGCCGCTGGCTTTCTGTTTCTTCTGTTCCTTTTCCAGCTCTTCATCGCTGAGGCGGAAACGCAGCGCGGCGGTGGGAATGCGCAACACATTCGGGCGGTTGCCGACCACCAGCCGCACCTGGGCCGTCATGCCGGGCTTGAGCAATTCTTCCTTGTTTTCGACGTCGAGCACGACGTTGTAGGTGACCACGTTCTGCACCACGTTGGCCGCCAGCCGGAACTGGCGCATGCTGGCCGCAAATTCGCGGTCGGGGTAGGCGTCGACCACGAAGTGGGCCGGCTGGCCATCTTTCAGCGCGCCGACGTCGGCTTCCGAGACGCTGGTGTCGATCTGCATCTTGGTCAAATCCTTGGCGATCTGGAACAGGTTGGGCGTGGTGAAGGAGGCCGCCACCGTCTGGCCCAGGTCGATGGTGCGCTTGATGACCACGCCGTCGATGGGGGCGCGGATCACGCTGTTGTCGAGGTCGGCCTGGGCGCGCGCCAGTTGCGCCTGCGACAGCTTGATGTTGGCCTTGGCCACGTCGAGCTCGCGGCGCGACTGGTCCAGGGTCAGGCTCGAGACGTAATTCTGCGCCACCAGCCGTTCGTTGCGTTCGAAGTTCGCTTGCGCCAGGCGCATCGAGGCTTCGGCCGAGGCCAGGCCGGCTTCGACCTGGCGGATCTGGGCGTTGAAGATGGTCGGGTCGAGTTTGAGCAAGACCTGGCCCTTCTTCACGTGGTCGTTGAAGTCGGCCTTGAGCTCGACCACGGTGCCCGACACTTGCGAGCCCACATTGATCAGCGCCACCGGGTTGATGGTGCCGGTGGCGGTGACGGTCTGGGTGATGGTGCCGGTGTCGACCAGGGCCGAGCGGTAGCGCGACTCCGGGATCACGGGCGGTTTTTTCGATTGCAGGTAAGCAGTGCCGGCGGCGCCGGCAGCGATCACGGCGATCAGGATGGCTACGCGTTTCCGGGTGAATATGGGCATGGGCTTCGACAAGGCTGGCGCGGCTGCGCGACGTTGTAGTGTCCGCCATTTATGCTTATTAAGCAACATGCATACGTGCAACTTTTTCCTGGAAGGGGAGAATGTCGATGATCTCGATCACGTTGCGCAGGCGCGTCATGAACAGGTCGAGCAGGTCGGGCTCTTGGGCGCGCAGGTCGAGGAAAATGACATCGTCGGCGGCGCTGCTGTCGAGTTCGAGTGCTGCCAGGTGCAGGCCGCCACGGCGGGCAATGGCCAGCACGGCTTCGAGGGTGTCCAGGGTGGCCGTCTTGGCAACGGAAAAGTGCAGGGGCAGGTGGCTATCGTTCATGCCTGAAAGGATATCCGCAGGGTGGCGGAATAGGCTTTCGAAGTGGCCGCTGGTTTTGGTGATAATGGAAGAATCTTCTGTAAAAGATGTGCTATCGTCAGATTTCTTCCTTTGGGGTACGAAAAGCCATGAATGCTGCCGAACTTGACGAGATTGACCGCAAGATCTTGCGCGAGCTGCGTCGCGATGGCCGCATTGCGAATACCCAGTTGGCCGAGCGCATCGGGCTGTCGGCCTCGCCATGCTGGAACCGGGTACGGCAGATGGAGGAGGCCGGGGTGATCGAGGGCTACACCGTGCTGCTCAATCAGAAGGCGCTGGGCGTGCCCGATACGGTGATGATCGAGGTGACCCTGGACCGGCATGACGACGATACCTTCGAGCGCTTCGGGCAGGCGCTGGCCGATATGCCGGAGGTGCTGGAAGCGTATCTGTTGACCGGGGAGTACGATTACCTGATCAAGGTGGCGGTGGCGGGCACGGCGGGGTATGAGGAATTTTTACGGCGCAGGTTGTACAAACTGCCGGGCTTGCGCCACAGCAGGTCGACCTTTGTGTTGCGGGTGTTAAAGCGCAGTTATTCGCCGGAACCGTAAGGGCCTACACCGCACTGAAGCGCACCACCCGGTTGCGTCCGGCCCCTTTGGCCATGTACAGCGCCCGGTCGGCTTCGCCCAGCAACACGGCAATATCGCTCGGATGCTCCAGCGCGTGCGTCGCCAGGCCAATGCTCACCGTGACATACCCGGTCAGCTCGGCCTTGGCATGTGGAATCCCCAGGGCGGCAATGCGCTCGCGCATCTTTTCAGCCAGTACCTGGCTGTGGTCGGGCGTCATCTCGGGCAGGATCACGGCGAACTCTTCGCCGCCATAGCGCGCGATCAGATCGGCCGGACGCTGCAGCATGGCGGCCAGCGCGTGCGCCACCTTGATCAGGGTGTCGTCCCCCTGCTGGTGTCCGTAATGGTCGTTGTACGGCTTGAAGGAATCGATATCGATCATTAATAAGGAGAGCGGTGTGCCCGAGCGTTTGGCGCGGCGCATTTCCTTTTCCATCGCCACATCGAAATGGCGCCGGTTGGCGATCCCGGTCAAGCCATCCGAGAACGTCTGCGAGCGCAATTCCAGCGCCTGGTCGCGCAGCAGGCGTTCGCGGGTCACCGCCACGCTGACATCGGTAATCTGGATCAGGCAATGGCGCGCCAGCCCCGGCACGTCCAGCGGCGTGACCGCCACGGCCTGCTGCATGCGCTCGCCCGCGGCACGGGCGGCGTCATTCGCAAACAGTGCGAACGGGGCCTTGTGCAAGGTCTGCGACAGCACCGATGGGAAATTGTCGCGCAGCGCCTGGCGTACCGCGCTGTCGATGCGCTTGCCGTTAAGCTCGGGGAACAGCGCGAAAAAATCCTGCCCCACGACGCTGTCGGCCGGCAAGTCGGAGTACTGGCTCATCCAATGGTTCCACACCACCACCCGGCGCGCGTGGTCGAGCACGATGGTACCCAGATTGATCGCGCCGAGCACGCTTTCAAGCATGCCCTGGCCAGGTGCCGCGGCGAGCGCCATGTCAGGCCGGACCCATGATCTTGGCAAGGTAGCGGTCGACCTGGTCTTGCAGGTCGTGCAGCGCAGTCAGGTCGAGGATGAAGGCCACATAGCCGTGGATCTGGTGTTTTTCGAGGATGAAGTCGATGTGCAGCATCAGCACCACGGTATCGCCCAGGCCGCCGGTGGCGCTCAGGATTTCTTCGCTGGTGCCGACGTGGTACTCGGGCAGGGAACCGCTCAGTTCTTGCGCGAAAATATTGGCCAGGGTGCCGACGCAGGAATTGAGGATGATATTGCCGATTTCGCTCAGCGCTTCCTGCTCCATCTCGGTCAGTTCCTTGAGCGGCACCGACTCGCCCACCATCAGGCGCACGATGTCGAGGCTCTTGTCCTCGGGGAACATCAGGATCGCTTCGGTCTTGAAGGCGCCTTCGTAATGCTGGCTGACGCCGCACACCCGGGCGCTGTCCTTGTTGCCGAGCATCTCAGCGGCATCCGCACGGTTCAAAAAGCTGATCGACGGCACCGACATCGTCACTTCTTCATTGACGATCTCGCTCATCGACTTGGCCGCGTGGCCGACGCCGATGTTGAAGATTTCGACCAGCGCATCGTGCTGCAGTTCGCTGAGATTGAACGTGTTCATTCCAGGGCGCCGATCAGGGCGTGGATGCGCGCTTCGGTGATCGGCTTTTCCAGGAAACCGATGCCCAGTTCGTTGGCGCGGTTGCGGGTGGCGTTCTGGACGTTGGCCGTGCAAAGGGAAATATGCGCGCTTGGGCAAGCCGCGCGCAAATGCTCGGCGGCGGCCAGGCCGCCCATGCCGGGCATGTTGACGTCGATCAGGATCAGCACGGGGGAGAGGGTCTTGACCTTCTCGATGCCTTCTTCGCCGGTGCCGGCCTCTTCCACCTGCCAGCCGGGCTGGCGGCTGAGGATGAATTGGCGCGCCATCAGCCGCGATACCCGACTGTCATCGATGACGAGGACCGTTTTCGTTTCGTTCATGTCACTTCCCAGAGAATCTATGCACTGGGGCATTTTCGCATAGTTTCCCACGCCGTATAGGTAAAACGGCCCAGCCGTGCCACCAACAAGGTGACGTTCATGCGACATGGCAACAAAAAGGGGCGGTAAAGGTGTATTGGCGGGGTGCGATCCGTTAAAATAAGAGCATTCTTCCATTTTCTCCCCTATTTTTTGACATGACTCAAGACGAATTGAAACAAGCCGTGGCGCGTGCCGCGATTGCCTATGTGGTTGACGGCGAGATCATCGGCGTCGGCACCGGCTCCACCGCCAATTTCTTCATCGATGAGCTGGCCACCATCAAGGACCGCATCAAGGGCACCGTCGCCTCGTCCGAAGCGACCGCGGCGCGCCTGCGCGGGCACGGCATTGCCGTGTACGACCTGAACGACGTGACCGGGATTGCCGTCTACATCGACGGGGCTGACGAAATCACCGCCAGCGGCGCCATGATCAAGGGTGGCGGGGCGGCCCTGACGCGCGAGAAAATCGTCGCTTCCGTCTCGCGCCAGTTCGTCTGCATCGCCGACGGCTCCAAGCTGGTGCAGACCATGGGCGCCTTTGCGCTGCCGGTCGAAGTGCTGCCGATGGCGCGCACGGCCGTGATGCGGCGCCTGGCGGCCCTGGGCGGCCAGCCGCGCCTGCGCCTCAAGCCAGGTACCGAACAAGCGTTCATTACCGATAACGGCGGCGAGATCATCGACGTGGCCGGCCTGTCGATCACCGATCCGGTGGCGCTGGAGCAAGAGATCAACCAGATCGTCGGCGTCATCGCCGTCGGCCTGTTTGCCCAGCGCGGGGCAGATGTATGCCTGCTGGGAACAAGCGAAGGCGTGAAGACGCTGACGTTTTAATCGGTCCACGACATCGATGCGGCAAGACATCGATCAAACATGCAGTTTAAGAAATAGTTCAACGACGGGGATAACATGAAGCGATTGCTTTTGGCGGTGACGTGTGTGGCGGTGGTGCTGGGCGGCTGTGCGTCGGTCGGGAAAAAAAATGTCGCGGTGCGCCAGGCGCCGGTGAAATTGGCCGTCGTGCAAGCGCCGGCGCTCGACGCCAAGGGCCAGCCGGTCGCGCATGTCGCGTTCCGTCCGGGCATTTCATCGGTGACAGTGGAAAACATGGCCAAGAAGCAAGGTTGCACGGGCGGTGTGGGGGCCGGCCTGATGACGCCGCCGGGTCCGGTCGAGGTATACCGCATGGTGTGCGACAACCGCACGATTTACCAGGCCAAGTGCGAATTGCGCCAGTGCAGGGCGATTTGAACGTCGGGTAAAACATCGGTGCCAGGTCAGACCTGGCACCGATTTGGGTGTCAGTCTGCCGGTGGCACGTAGCCTTGCGCCGCGTCGGCGCCGTCGCCGAAGAAGTGTTTTTCCATCTGCGTGGCAAGGTACTTGCGCGCGCGCTGGTCGGCCAGGTTCAGGCGGTTTTCATTGACCAGCATGGTCTGGTGCTTGAGCCAGGCGGCCCAGGCTTCTTTCGAGACGGTTTCCCAGATTTTCTTGCCCAGTTCGCCCGGGTAAGGTGGAAAGTCGAGTCCTTCGGCTTCCTTGTTCAATTTGACGCAATGGACGGTGCGGGCCATGTGTACTCCTCAAGCGGATAAGTAAAGGCGTGATTATAAAGACTTAATCAGCACTTGGGATTTGCGCTGCCAGTTATACATATGCTGGCGGTCCTTGGGCAGCGCGTCCACCGTGGCCGGCTTGAAGCCGCGCTTCTGGAACCAGTGCGAGGTGCGCGTGGTGAGCACGAACAGCTGTTTCAGGCCGGCCGCGCGCGCGCGGTTTTCCACGTGCTTGAGAATGCGCTCGCCGTCGCCCTGGGCTTGCACGTCCGGATTGACCGTCAGGCAGGCCATTTCGCCCATTTTCGATTCCGGGAACGGGTACAGGGCGGCGCAGCCGAAGATCACGCCATCGTGCTCGATGACCGAGAACTGGTCGATCTCGCGTTCGATCAGTTCGCGCCCGCGCTTGACCAGGGTGCCGTCCGCTTCGAGCGGCTCGATCAGCTTGATGATGCCGCCGACGTCTTCGATGGTGGCGCGGCGCAGGCTTTCCAGGTTCTCGTGGCTGATCATGGTGCCCACGCCATCGTGGGTAAACAGTTCGAGCAGGGCCGAGCCGTCCATTTCGAACGGCACGATGTGGGCGCGCGGCACGCCGCTGTTGCAGGCCTTGATGGCGTGCTGCAGGTAGAACGCGGCGTCGGCCGGCAAAAAACCCGCCTGCAGCACGGCTTCTGCCTGGTGCGACGACAGTTCGCGGATTTCGGCGCCGCCTTCGTCTAGCATCATCGGCGTTTCGGTGATGAATACGAGTTTGTCGGCGTGCAGGGCGATCGCGGCCGACACGGCCACGTCTTCCATGGTCAGGTTGAACGCTTCGCCGGTCGGCGAAAAACCCAGCGGCGAGAGCAGCACAGGGCTGTCGGTGGCCAGGATCGCGTGGATGGTCTCGGCGGCGATCTTGCGCGGCATGCCGGTCAGTTCGAGGTCGACGCCGTCGATCACGCCAAGCGGGCGCGCGGTGACGAAGTTACCTGAGATGATGCGGATCGCGGCGTGCGCCATCGGCGTGTTGGGCAAACCCTGGCTGAAGGCGGCTTCGATGTCGAGCCGCAGTTCGCCGGCCGCTTCTTTGGCGCATTCGAGGGCGGCGGTGTCGGTGATGCGGATGCCGTTGTGAAAACGGCCTTCCACGTTCCGTAGCGCGAGCTGTTCGGCGACCTGGGGACGCGAGCCGTGCACGATCACCACCCGGATATCGAGGGCGACCAGCAGCGACAAGTCCTGGGCCAGCACCGGCAGCGCGCCGGCGGTGACGAGTTCACCCGGAAAGGCGACCACGAAGGTCTTGCCACGGAACGCGTGGATGTACGGCGCGACTGAGCGCAGCCATTGGACGAATTGGTTAGGGGTTTCCATTTGGCGCATTATAATTCGCTGCGCGACTTGCGCGCTAAATTCATGTAAAAAACAATGTCAGAACAGAGTAACAAGCCTTCCACACCGCCGTCGCCACCCGTCGCCACGCCCCGCAACGCCAGCGAGGCCGGTCAATCCGCCGCGCGTCCGGACCAGGCGCGCACGCCACGGCCGCCACGCGACACCCAGGCGGGCGGCCAGCGCGCGCCGCGCGAAGGGCAGCAAACCGGTGAGCGCGCGGCGCGTGCGCCACGTCCGCCACGGGAAGGGCAGCTGGCCGGGGAACGTCAGGCGCAAGCGCCACGTGCGCCGCGTGAAGGGCAGCCGGCCGGTGACCGTCCGGCGCGAGCGTCGCGTGCGCCACGCGATGGGCAGCCAGCCGGTGAGCGTCCGGTGCGCGAAGGTCAGCCAGCCGGAGAGCGTCCGGTGCGCGAAGGTCAGCCAGCCGGAGAGCGTCCGGCACGTGCTCCGCGTCCGCCGCGTGAAGGCCAGCCCGCCGGTGAGCGTCCGGCACGCGCGCCGCGCGAAGTGTTCCGCACGCCGCTGCCACCGATTACCTTTCCCGAGGATCTGCCGGTCTCCGGACGACGCCAGGATATCGCCAGGGCGCTGCTGGAAAACCAGGTCATCATCGTCTCCGGCGAAACCGGTTCCGGCAAGACCACCCAGCTGCCCAAGATTTGCCTGGAGCTGGGACGCGGCCAGAAAGGCCTGATCGGCCACACGCAGCCGCGCCGGATCGCCGCGTCGTCCACCGCCAAGCGCATCGCCCAGGAACTGGGCACGCCGCTGGGCGTGCACGTGGGCTTCAAGGTGCGTTTTACCGACACCCTGCAACCGGGCGCCTCGGTCAAGCTGATGACGGACGGGATCCTGCTGGCCGAAACCCAGACCGATCCGCTGCTGAAGAACTACGACACCATCATCATCGATGAAGCGCACGAGCGCAGCCTGAACATCGACTTTTTGCTCGGCTACCTGAAGCAGCTGCTGCCGCGCCGTCCGGACCTGAAAGTGATCATCACCTCGGCCACCATCGACGCCGACCGCTTCGCGCGCCACTTCGCCAACGGCGACAAGCTGGCGCCGGTAATCGAAGTGTCGGGCCGCCTGTACAAGGTGGAGGTGCGCTATCGCCCGGTCGACCGCGATCCGGTAACGGCCACGCCGCCTCCCGCGGCGGGCAAGCCGATGCCCAAGGCGCAGGCCGCGCGCGACAAGCGCGACCTGATGGACGCGGTGGTCGACGGCGTCGACGAATTGTGCCGCCTCGGGTCGGGCGACGTGCTGGTGTTCCTGCCGGGCGAGCGCGAGATCCGCGATTGCGCCGAGGCCCTGCGCAAGCACCATCCGCCGCATGTCGAGATCCTGCCGCTGTTCGCCCGCCTGTCGGTGGAGGAGCAGGAGAAGGTCTTCAAGATCACCAATGCGCGCCGCATCGTGTTGGCCACCAACGTGGCCGAAACCTCGCTGACGGTGCCGGGTATCCGCTACGTGGTCGACGCGGGCCTGGCGCGCGTGAAGCGCTACAGCTTCCGCAACAAGGTCGAGCAGTTGCAGGTCGAGCCGATCGCGCAGTCGGCCGCCAACCAGCGCGCCGGCCGCTGCGGCCGCGTGGCCGACGGCGTCTGCATCCGCCTGTACGAAGAGAACGATTACCTGCAGCGCCCCAAGTTCACCGAGCCGGAAATCCTGCGCTCGTCGCTGGCGGCGGTCATCCTGCGCATGAAGTCCCTGCACCTGACCGACGTGGAGACGTTCCCGTTCATCGAGCCGCCGCAAGGCCGGGCGATTGCCGACGGCTACCAGCTGCTGCAGGAAGTGGGCGCGGTCGACGAGTCGAACGACCTGACCCCGCTGGGCCACAAGCTGGCCAAGCTGCCGCTCGACCCGAGGGTCGGGCGCATGATCCTGGCCGCGCTGGAAAACGCCTGCCTGACCGAGATGCTGATCATCGCCTCGGCATTGTCGGTGCAGGACCCGCGCGACCGCCCGATGGAGCACCAGCAGGCGGCCGACGAGGCGCACAAGAAGTTCGCCGACGAGAAGTCCGAATTCCTCACCTATATCAAGATCTGGACGTGGTTCGAAGCGGCCATCGAGCACAAGAAAACCAACCGCCAGCTGATGGAAACCTGCCGCACCAATTTCCTGTCGCAGGTGCGCCTGCGCGAATGGCGCGACGTGCATTCGCAGCTGCTCACCATCGTCAAGGAGCAAGGCTGGCGCATGAACGAGCTGCCTGCCACCTACGAGAACCTGCATACGGCGCTGCTCACTGGCCTGTTGGGGAACATCGGCTTCAAGTCCGAGGACGAGCCGGGCGCCGGCTACCTGGGCGCGCGCGGCATCAAGTACCACGTGTGGCCGGGTTCTTCCCTGATCAAAAAGCCGGGCAAGTGGATCATGGCGGCCGAACTGGTGGAGACCACGCGCCTGTACGCGCGCTGCGTGGCCAACATCGCGCCGGAGTGGATCGAGCGGGTGGGCAGCCATCTGCTGAAAAAATCCTGGGGCGAGCCGCGCTGGGAAAAGCGCGCCGCGCAGGTTACCGCGTCCGAACGCGCGACCTTGCACGGGCTGGTGATCTACAGCCAGCGCCGCATCAACTATGGTCAGTTCAACCCAAGCGAAGCGCGCGAGATTTTCATTCGCGATGCGCTGGTGGCGGGCGACTACGACACGCGCGCGCCGTTCTTCGCGCATAACCACAAGCTGGTCAAAGAGATCGAGAACCTCGAGCACAAGTCGCGCCGTCTCGACGTGCTGGTGGACGACCACCTGATCGCCGCCTTCTACGACAAGCTCATTCCATCGGACGTGGTCAACGGCGCCGGTTTCGAGAAGTGGCATAAGGACGCCACCTTCAAGGAACCGAAGCTGCTGTTCCTGAACCGCGACGAATTGATGCGGCACGAGGCGGCCGGGGTGACCACCGAGTTGTTCCCGAAGGCGATGTCGGTGACCGGCATCGAGATGCAGCTGACCTACCACTTCGAGCCGGGCAGCCTGCGCGATGGCGTGACCCTGGCGGTGCCGCTGTTTGCGCTGAACCAGCTGCCGCGCGAACGCGCCGACTGGCTGGTGCCGGGCATGTTGAAGGAGAAGGTGCACTTGCTTCTCAAGTCGCTGCCGCAAAAGCTGCGCCGCCATTGCGTGCCGCTGCCCGATTTCGCGGCGCGTTTTTGCGAGCGCGTGCACGAGGCGGGCAAGTTCGGGCGCGGGGATTTGATCGATGCGATCATCGCCGACATCCGTTCGGAAACGAGCCTGATGGTGATGACCACCGACTTCAAGCCCGAAACGCTGCCGGCGCATCACTTCATGAATTTCAAGGTGATCGACGAGCACGGGCGCCAGCTCGACATGGGCCGCAACCTGGCGACCTTGCAGGCCGAATTCGGCGGGCAGGCGCGCCAGAGCTTCCAGAAGCTGGCGGAGGTGTCGATTCCGGCCGCGCCGGGCAAGGTGCAGGCCACCGCCACCACCTCGGCTGCGCCGGCGGCGTCATCGAAGAGCGCGGACCCGGGCACGCAGCCGAATGCGCCCAAGGTCAGCCAGCACACCGGCCTGACCTCGTGGACCTTCGGCGAACTGCCCGAACTGCTCGAAATCGTGCAGGGCAAGCTGACCCTGATCGGCTTTCCGGCGCTGGTCGACAAGCAGACCCACTGCGACCTGGAAGTGTTCGACGATCCGACCGTGGCCACCGCCACCCACCGCATCGGGCTGCGCCGCCTGTTCGCACTGCAGTTCAAGGAACAGATCAAGTTTATCGAGAAGAATATTCCTGGGCTGCAGCAGATGGGCATGCAGTTCATGGCCATGGGCTCGCAGGAAGAGTTGCGCGACCAGATCATCCAGAAGGCGATCGACATCGCCTGCCTGCAAGATCCATTGCCGACCGACGCGGCCTCGTTCAACAAGCGCAAGGACGAGGGCAAGTCGCGCCTGACCTTGCTGGTGAACGAGATTGCACGGCTGGTTTCGCAGGTGCTGACCGAGTTCCACGGCTTGCCCAAGAAGTTGCAGGGCGTGCAGGCGCAGGCTGCGGCCGACATGCAGTCGCAGTTGCAGAGTCTGGTGCACAAGCGCTTCCTGATCGACAACGATTACGCGCAGCTGGCGCATTTTCCGCGCTATCTGAAGGCGATCAATGTGCGGCTGGAAAAGCTGCGCGCCGATCCCGCGCGCGACGCCAAGCTCATGGCCGAGTGGACCCAGTCCGCCAGCCACTTCATGCGCGCCGCACGTGACCGTCTGGCGGGGAAGAACACCGATCCGAAGATGGTGGAATTCCGCTGGATGCTCGAAGAACTGCGCGTGTCGCTGTATGCGCAGGAGTTGCGCACGCCAATGCCGGTCTCGGCCAAGCGCCTGCAGAAGGTGTGGGAGTCGATGCAGCGCTGATGCCGCTAACTTAAGCTCCGTCATTCCCGCCTGCGCGGGAAGTCATTTCTGCCAATGGCCGGAATGACAGGGCTTACTTTCGGGGGAGCTTAACTTGGCGCAGTGCCGCCGCTCATGCCGCTGCCGCTCATGTCACTGCCGGCCATGCCGCCCGCCGCTGCACCGCCGCCCATGCCCGATTGCGATCCCGCCCTCATGCCGCCGGCATCGGTGCCGTAAAACCCATGCACCTGGTTGGCCCAGCCGATGTCACTCATGTCCGGCCAGGCGTCGGGGTCGAAGCCAGGCGCGTTTTTCAGGCGCTCTTTTTCCACATTGAGCACGAAGCGCTTGTTGACCGTATCGAGGTGCAGTGCCTGCCACGGCACCGCGAACAGTTTTTCGCCCAGTCCCAGCATGCCGCCGAAAGCCAGTACCGCGTAGGCAACTTGCCCGCTGCGCATGTCGAGCATGATTTCCTTGATTTCGCCCAGGTCGTCCTCCTGGGAATTGACCACGTTGTCGCCGATCAGGGTGTCGGCGCCCATCAGGGCCGGGCCGGGGCCGGCGCTGTTTTTGTACATCCCATATTTGTCGCGCTCCATGTAGCTCATATCGTTCTCCTGTTTTTTGGGTGTGCGGACTTCGCCGTTCGCGGTCCGTTATGCAAACAGACTAGGGGCTGGCGCAAGCCGTTCTTTGATCTGCCTCAATGGTGCCGGCGCGCGCGCCACGTGCGTCGATGTTGCTTTTTTGTTCATCGCAACCGCTAAGCGGCGCAACGCACGGAGCGGCGCCGCGCACGCACGCTATGCTGGCCGAAAGGAGCCCTTCATCATGGACCTCAACCCACGCTGCATCCACGCCGGCCCGCCCGGCAAGCCGATTCCCGCCCGTTCGTTCTGCGCGTTCCTGTGGGCCCGCCTGCATCGGCGCGTGATGGTGCGCTTGCGATGGTAAAGTCGAGCGCCCCCTTACTGCGTAGCCTGATGCGCGTAGGCAAAACGCAGCAACGTTCGGCGGCGCGCCTGCTGACCGCCTTGTTTGCGCCGCCCAAGCCGGCCGCCAAGGCGCGCGCCAAGCCAAAGCCCAAGCCGGCCTCCACTGCCGCGCCCAAGCCGGCGCCGAAACCCCGCAGCGCGTCGACAGCCGTGCCCAAGCCGGGGCCGGCAGCGCGTGCCGCGCCGGCGGCATTGGCCAAGGATGCTCCGGCGCCCGGCAAGTGGCTCGCCGCGCGCTACGCCGGCCAGGCCGGGCAGGTGCTGCGACAGATGAGTTACTGGCTGTATCTGCCCGATGGCATCGCGCCGCCTGCGGGCTGGCCGCTGATTGTCATGCTGCACGGCTGCGAGCAGAGCGCCACCCAGTTCGCCCAGGGCACGCGCATGAACCAGACGGCGCAGAAGGCTGGCTATGCGGTGCTGTATCCGCAACAATCCCTGAGCGCCCATCCGCACCGTTGCTGGAAATGGTACGACCGCGCCACCCAGCAGGGCGGCGGCGATGTGCCGGTGATTGTCGGCATGGTCAGCCAAGTGCTGGCCGCTGATGGCCTCGACCGCGCGCGGGTGTTTATCTGCGGTATGTCGGCGGGGGCGGGCATGGCCAATATCGTGGCGCTCAACCATCCCGAGCTGTTCGCCGGACTGGGCCTGCATTCCGGGCCGCTGTACGGAGCCGGGCACAGCACGGTCGGCGCGTTGGGCGTCATGCAGCACGGTAACGGCGCGCGGGTCGACAGTGCGATTGCCGAGGTGCTCGAGCGGCGTCCGGGGTTTCCGTCGCTGCCGACCATCCTGATCCAGGGCGATGACGACCGCGTGGTGCGCCCGGTTAACCAGGTGCACTTGCGGCGCCAGGCGATGCTGGTCAATGATTTGCCGGCGGCCACGCCGGTGCGGGTGGCGCACAAGGCCGCTGGGCGCAGCGGCTTGCCCTACCAGCTGCATGACGTTTACCGGGGCCGCAAATTGGTGCTGCGGGTGGCCCGGATCGCCCAGTTGCAGCATGCCTGGAGCGGGGGCGACGCGCGCCTGTCGTTCAACTCGGCGGCGGGGCCGGATGCGAGCAAGATGCTGGTCGATTTTTTCGGAAAACACCGGCGTTGACGCTGGTTTCTTTCTGGGCAATGATGCGCACAAGTCATCCATGCGCCCGGGCGCTTGCATGTTGTTCGATAAGAAAAGTTGGAAAGACATTTGCCAGGGCTTCATGGTGCGCGACTGCACCATTGGCTTTGCCGATGGACGCATCGGCCTGATGCTGGTGGAAATGTCGGACGAGCGCGACGCCGGCTGGCGAACGCGCTTCGTGAGCGTGCGCATGGATGCGCCGGTGAGCGAGCGTTTTTTCGTTCTTGAAACCAGCGATTTGTCCTTTGCCAGCCTGGCGTCGGCCTGGGCGCCATCGCAGGAGGAATTCCTGGTGGTCGACCTGGCCCGCCAGGTCTGGGCATACAAGCCGAAAACCTATCGCGATTTTGAAGAGGCGATTGCTTTCGATGGCCGTGGCTAGGGATATGCCGCCGCCGGCCAGATTGGCTCGGGAGTCAATAAACTGGTGCGGGTTTGCAGTAAATTGTATGCGCTCGGAAGCCCGCTGCGCATCTTTGAACGCCTTCCCCGGCAAACCTGGAAGGAACACACCGGCATCCCCATTCCCTCTGAATTGAGGAGCAGGAGCGATAAGCTCATTACCAAGGCCATTGGCAATAGCGGATTCAATGACCTGAGCGGCTTTTCCGGAAATGACTTGTATGCCGTCGGCGATGCGGGGGCGGTATGGCATTTCAACGGGACCGCTTGGGAGAAATTGCCGTTCCCCTCCGACCGCAAGCTGTACACGGTTACCTGTGGCGGCGACGGCTGCGTGTATATCACCGATATCACGGGCACGGTATGGAAAGGATGTCATGGCGCCTGGGAGCTGGTCGAGCAAGGCCATCAAACCCTTCCGTACGCCGATGCGGCCTGGTTCCAGGACACGCTGTGGTGCGCCAATGATGACGGCATGCGCGCCCTTGAAAATAATCGGATGGTAGCCGCGCATCTGTTGGAAAAACATGCGGTTCCCGATGCGGTGGCGCGCATCAGCCACTGTATCGATGTCTCGCCGGATGGCAAGAAAATGCTGGTGTGCGGCGGACAGGGCGCCGCCTTGCATGATGGGCTTGCGTGGCAATTGCTTTTTTCCGGCAACGAGTGATAACCATTCCTCTGCGCCGCTCAGGCCGGTGCAGGGGAGGAATTATGATTCAAAGTAATCTTTGAGCGATTTCAAGATGCCCCTGCGCGCGGTGCGCCAGGATCGGCTGGACAGGGCACTGCGGCCCTTCCATCCTCATCCGCCAGGAGTGACATTGATGCCCTCTCTTCCTTCCCATAAAGCTATGTCAGCGCTCACTTACCCACAGCCGTTCTGGCGTTATCTGCTGCTGTTTCAATCCTGGTCGCAACTGGGATCATGGCTGATCATCGTGCTGGCGAGCACCTTGCCGCTGCACGCGCTCCTGATGGGGCAGGAAGGGGCGCCGCCGTTGGCGGGGCTTCTGTGCGGCACGGCGCTGGGCTCGCTGGTGTCGGTGTGCATGGTCCTGCCGGCGCGGTTTTCCGTGGCGCACGCTGATGCGGCAAGCATGCGCAGCCTGCTCGCTACGCTGGCACGCCTGGGATATGTGAAAGACCAGCGCACTGGCGCAAGCGTTGTTTACCTTCAAAAACTGCCGCGTATCTTGCGCTGGAACGAGGGCACCGTAACGATCGCCCAGCTCCACGGCACGATCGTGGTCAGCGGCCCGCGCTTTATTGTCGGATGGATGCGTAAGGACCTCCTGAAGGCCGCGCCTACATGCGTTCCTGGAAATGTTCCTAATTAAAGCTCTGACCCCGGTTGTAGGAAAGTGCTGCAGTTTTGCGTCGGAATGTCGGTCTTCCACAGGATGAGAGGGGGAGGCTGCACACGATAAGACTTGCCAAATTGGCAGTCAGCGAGTACTGTATAAACATACAGTACTTTGTTGACCCCACCATGAATTCCCCCGATTTTCTTGCCGCGCCAGAGACTTTGCATCCCGCCCTGTGGCGCGCTTCCCAGCTGGCCCGCGCGGGCACGCGCTGCGTCGACAGCGGCCATCCCACCTTGTCGCCCCAGCTGCCCGGCGGCGGCTGGCCGAGCGGCTGCCTGGTCGAATTGCTGCTGCAGCAGAGCGGCATTGGCGAATTGCGCCTGCTGCGACCGGCCCTGGCCAAGGTGGCCGAACGCCGTATCGTGTTGTTGCAGCCGCCCCATCCACCGCAGGCGCTGGCGCTGGCCGCGCTCGGGTTGCCGCCCTCCCAGCTGATCTGGGTGCGCAGCACGCGCAATGCCGATGCCCTGTGGGCCGCCGAACAGGTGCTGCGCAGCGGCAGCTGCGGCGCGCTGCTGTTCTGGGCCAGCCATGCCCGTCCCGAGTCCTTGCGCCGCCTGCACCTGGCGGCCCAGGGCGGCGAAGCCCTGTTCTTCCTGCTGCGCCCGCTCGCGGCGGCGCAGGATGCTTCACCCGCGCCGCTGCGCCTGAGCCTGCGTCCGGCTCTCGGCGGGCTCGACATCGGTTTCGTCAAACGCCGGGGGCCGCAGCGCGACGCGCCCCTGTTTCTTCCCCTGAATCCTTCTTTACTTCAACGCCATGCGACTCTGGATCGGCCTTTACTTGCCCCGGCTACCGCTCGACGTGTTCAGCCCGCACTGGTCGGCTGAGGCCGCCAGCGTCGTCCTGGAGAGCGAGCGTGTGCTGGCCGCCTCGGCGCTGGCGCTGGAGGGCGGGGCGCGCGTGGGCATGCGCCGTGGCGGCGTGCTGATGCTGCTGCCCGACGCCCGCCTGCACGAGCGCGCGCCGGCGCGCGAAGCCGCCGCCCTGCAGGCGGTGGCCATGGCGCTGCTGCAGTACACGCCGCAGGTCACCCTGGCCGAAGAAGCCACCTTGCTGATGGACGTGGGCGCCAGCCTGCGCCTGTTCGGCGGGGTGCGCGCGCTGTGCCGGCGCATCCGCGCCAGCCTGCGCGCGCTCGGGTACGCCGTCCAGCTGAGCTGCGCGCCGACCGCGCGCGGGGCCTGGCTGCTGGCGCGCGGCGGAGCCGGGCATGCGCTCGGCATGGTTTCGCTCAAGCGCCGTCTGGACCGCCTGCCGGCCGCCTTGCCGCTGCCGGCGCGCCCGTTTGCCACCTGGCTCGAGGGCATCGGTTGCCTGTCGCTGGGCCAGCTGCGGCGCCTGCCGCGTCCGGGTTTGCAGCGCCGTTGCGGCGGCGACTTGCTGGCCGTGCTCGATGCGGCCTACGGCATGACGGCCGAGCTGTTCGACTGGATCGCCGCGCCCACCACCTTCCAGGCCCGGCTGGAATTGTTCGACCGGGTCGAACAGGCCGACGCCCTGCTGGCCGGCGCCCACAGCCTGCTGCTGCAAATGACCGGCTGGCTGTGCGCGCACCAGCTGGCGGTGGGGCGCATCGTGCTGCTGCTCGAACATGAGCGCGGGCGGGTGGCGCGCGCGCCCACCGTGCTCGACATCATTCTGGCCGAGCCCACCTGGCGCGACGAGCATCTGGTGCGCCTGCTGCGCGAGCGCCTGGGCAGCCTGACCCTGGAGGCGCACGTGATCGGCCTGGTGCTCGACGCGCCCGAGGTGCAGGCCATGGCCATGCCGAGCGAGTCGTTGTTTCCCGAGCCCGGCGGTAACGAGCAGGACCAGTGGCGCATGCTCGAACTGCTGGTGGCGCGCCTGGGACCCGAGAACGTATTGCAGGCCGCACCGCGCGCCGATTACCGGCCCGAACTGGCCAACCGCTGGGTGCCGGTGCAGCAGGCGCGCGGCAAGGCGCAACAGGCGGCGCAGCAGGCGCAGATGCAGTTGCCGCCGGACGTGCTGAGCCTGCCGCGTCCGGCCTGGCTGCTGGCCAAGCCGGTGGCGCTGCTGATGCGCGACCACCGGCCGTTTTACGGTTCGCCCTTGCGCATGGCGTCCACGCCAGAGCGCATCGAGGCGGGCTGGTGGAGCCAGTCGCAGACGCGCGACTATTTCATTGCGCAGGGGCAGGATCATGCCCATTACTGGGTCTATCGCGAACGCATCGCCGGCACCGATGGCGATCGCGCGCCGCGCTGGTTCCTGCATGGCTTGTTTGGCTGAGGCGTCCGGTACGGCGGCCATCCCGGGTTAAGATGGTCGGATTCATTATTGATAAGGAGCAGGGATGCACAGCGAAAAACAGGAGTTCCCCGGCGCCGATGGCCACAAGCTGGCGGCCCGTCTCGATGCCCCCGACGGCCCGGCGCGCGCCTACGCGCTGTTTGCCCATTGTTTTACCTGCGGTAAAGACGTGTTCGCCGCCAGCCGCATCGCCCAGGCCCTGACCGAGCATGGCATCGCCGTGCTGCGCTTCGATTTCACCGGGCTGGGCGCGAGCGAAGGCGATTTTGCGAACACCAATTTTTCATCGAATGTGCAAGATCTGGTGGCTGCGGCCGCCTTCATGCGCACCTCGCTCAAGGCGCCCGAGATCTTGATCGGGCACAGCCTGGGTGGCGCCGCCGTGCTGGCCGCGGCCGCCAGCATTGCCGAGGTGCGCGCGGTGGTGACCGTGGGCGCGCCGAGCGATCCATCGCATGTCAATAACCTGTTCGGCGAGCAACTCGGCGTGATCGAAGCCCAGGGCGAAGCGCAGGTGCAGCTGGCGGGGCGTCCGTTCACCATCAAGCGCCAGTTTTTGCTCGATGCCGCCGAGCAGAACCTGAACCTCAGCACGGCCGGTCTCAAGCGCCCCTTGATGGTCATGCACTCGCCGCACGACCGTACCGTGGGAATTGATAATGCGCTGCATATTTTCCAGGCGGCCAAGCATCCGAAGAGTTTTGTGTCGCTCGATAATGCCGATCATTTGCTCACGCGCAGGGAAGATGCGGTGTGGGTGGCCGGCATGATTGCGGCGTGGAGCGCGCGCTATGTGAGCGCTTGAGGAGGCGGGGAAACGGGACGAGACTGGACGAAACGGGAAGGGAAGAAACGAAAAGGCAGGCTGCCGCTTTGAACAAGCGGCAGTAAAACGTTGCTAGATAAAATGAGCGACGCGCTTATTCGTCGTCGAATTCTTCGGCCAGGTTCTTCCAGCCCTTGAGCTTGGCGAAGGCGCTGAATTCTTCGGGCGCTTCGAGCACGATCAGTTTGCGGTCTTGCAGGCCAGGGTCGCTGTGCGAAAAATTCGGCCCTACGTAGCCCAGCGCGCGCAGGCGGTCGATGATGTTGCCGACGAGGACTTTGTCCTTGTACAGCCCACCCTCGATCGGCGCGGCGAAGTCAACGTATACGTCAATAATCCCGTAACCCTCGTCGAAAATGCGGATCGCCTTGACGTCGTGGGAACGGCTGCTGCTGTCGCTGGCCTTGAACGGGCCGCTCAGCTGGATGTCGGTATCGGTAGTCATACAACGCAGCATAGCACCATCGGCGCGAACCGGTTGTGCGCCACTGCGTTTGAAGCGCGTGCCATGCCGGCTTGATGAACGGCATGCTGGACCAGCCCGGCGGGCGTGGCCGGCCAGCGACCGTGTTCAGCGTTCAGCGGCGCGGCTGCAGGATCGCGTCGAGCCGGTCCTTGCTACCCGGAATGCGTTCCAGGCGCGGATAGCGCAGGCCGCCGTGGTAATCGAGCGCCACCGTGCGGAAATTGCTGCCTTTGCGCACCAGCAGTTCAATCGGCGCCTTGCCGTCGCGCGCCGCCTTCACGGCCGCTTTCAGCACTTCCGGCTTATAGGTGCGGTTGTTGACGGCCACGATGGTGCTGTTGCCCGACAGCCCGGCGCGAAAGCCAATGCCATCCCATTCGATCGCTTCGATCGCACCGTCGTTCTTGACGGAAAAACCAAGCGAGTAGCTGAAGTCGCTCATCTTGCTGCGCTCTTCCTGACCCTTGATGACATCGGTCGGCGTATCGGTGTAGACCAGCTTCCAGCCGGCACGGGCCAGGCCGTCGAGCGGCGCGCCGGCGCCATTGCCGTCCAGCTTGGCGCGCAGGAAAGGCGCCCAGTCGAACGCCTGCACCGATGCCAGGGTGCGCACCACGTCGTCGAACTGGTAATAGGCCGGGCCGATGCTGCCATTGTCGACACCATAAAAGGTGCGCGCGAAATCATCGAGCGAACGCTTCTCGCCGGACAGTTCGCGGATGCGGGTATCGACGTCCAGCCAGATCAGCATGCCTTCGACGTAATAATCTTCGCTGCGCTGCCAGTTGCTCCAGCCCAGCGCGCGGCGGGCCTGCACGATCGGATCGTTGACCGTGTCCTGCAAGGCGCGCCACGAGCGGCCCTGCACGTGGTCGTAGCGCGCGGCGTAGGCGGCGATGGCGTCGCGGATACCGCCCGCCGACACCAGTCCCGAGCGCGCCGCCAGCACATTGCCCCAGTACTGGGTCTGGCCTTCGTACACCCACAGCAGGCTGTTTTGCAGTGGTACGTTGAAGTTCGGCACATCCTGGTCGGCCGGACGGCGGAACTTGCCGTTCCATGAGTGGGTGTACTCGTGCGGCAGCAGGTCGCGCCCGAGTTCGGTCTTGGCCCAGTCGGTGAAGTAGCCGGGCTTGACGCCGTTTTCGCTCGACTGGTGGTGCTCGCGCCCGATGCCGCCGAATTCGTCCGACAGCGCAAACAGGAAATCGTAATGCTTGTAGTGATGCGAGGCGAACAGCTTGCCGGCCTGCTGCACCAGCGCGCGGTGCGCGGCGATCTGTTCGGGCTTCGCTTCCAGGCTCTCGGGATTGTCGGCCACGATGTTCAGGTGCACCGGCACCCTGGCGCCCGGGTCGAGGTCGATGCGGCGGAAGTGGCGGCCCGCGAACACGGGCGAATCGATCAGCGTTTCCAGGTCGAGCGGCTTGAAGCTGATGTCGTTGCCGTTGCGTCCGGCCGTTTCCAGCGCGGTGCCGTACTGCCAGCCGTCGGGCAGCTTGAGCGAGGCCTGGACCGGGATGCGGCGGCTGAAGTAGCCGGCCGGATACAGGGTCATCGCTTGCCATTGCACGCCGAGAATCTCGCTGGTCATGGTGATGCGGCCCTGGGCCGGCTCGACCGGCGAGAGGAACTGGTACTCGGCCTCGACCGCCGTGGCGCCTTCCGGCACGGTGAGGTGGAAGGCGTGCACGTGGACCGGATCGCGCGTCCACGCCAGCGTCTTGCCGCCGGCCGACAGGCGCAGGCCGGCCAGCTGGTTCAGCGGTCCGCTGGGGCCGTGGTTGCCGGGCACCCACTGAGGATAGAGCAGGGTCAGCGGACCCGGTGCGGCCGGGATGGTGGCGCGGATGCGGAAAATCTGTTGTCCCAGGTTGGTGGCGTCGACCTTGAGCACGATGGTGCCGGGGTAGGGCAGGTCGCGCGGCGCGGGCACGTCGGCGCGGGCGGGCAGGGCCAGCGTGGCCAGCAGGACCAGGGAGCAAACGGTCGAACAGGAGGATGAAAGCAGGCGGCGGCGAAGCGGAAGGGGCATGGGATCGTCAATACGGTAAAGATCAGCAATTTTCTGCGGGTATTCGCAGGCGACCACGATTCTACCGAAAAGCGTTGCGGCCCCGCTGCTTGCCGTGTCCGCTGGACAAGCAGCATGGCGTCGCAGATCAGGATCTGCGTGCCGGGAAGTCGGCTGTGAGTTTCAAATGGTTATGCAAACGGCGGAGCGTTGCCCCTGTTGCCGGCCAGCTCCCTGCGGCAAACTGTCTCGTTTCGCTGTCTTATTCTGTCTCGTTTTGTCTCGTTTAGTCTCGTTTCAACCAGGGCCCGGCGCCGCTCTCCAAATGAGACAGAACGAGACAGAACGAGACAAAACGAGACACGCAAACGAGATACTTTGCCGCAGTAGGCCATCGGGCAATGGGCACAACGCTGGCCGCTTATTTTCCCGCTTGCATGCACCGCATACCGCGCTTCATGGCGAGCCCTTCCTGCCGAATTGTTTTTGCCTTGGGCAAAACTTTTCAACATATTTTTCGGTGCATGGGGCAAAAAATCGTATTTTTCAAGGCCTTGAAAACCTTCGGTAGCGCCTTTAGATTGGATTCAACGGATGCTCCACGGAGGTCCGTCAACTTATCGCTTAACTTCTAAAAGGATACTTATCATGCGTACATTCGACCTTGCTCCTCTCTATCGTTCCGCTATCGGCTTCGACCGTCTGGCTCACCTGCTGGAATCGCAGCGCACCGACGCGCAGCCCAGCTATCCACCGTATAACATCGAACTGGTCAGCGAAGACAAGTACCGCATCGTGATGGCACTGGCCGGCTTCGACCGTTCGGAAGTCGAGATCATCACCGAGCGCGACAGCCTGCACATCACCGGCCGCAAGCAGAAAGACGACACCCAGCGCACCTTCCTGCACCGTGGCATCGCGGCGCGTGATTTCGAGCAGCGCTTCCAGCTGGCCAACCACGTCAAGGTCACCACGGCCGCGTTCGACAACGGCATGCTGACCATCGAACTGGTGCGTGAAGTGCCCGAGGCCCTCAAGCCGCGCCGCATCGTCATCGACGGCGGCGAGAACGTGCAGGCGCTCGAGCAGCGTCAGGCCGCCTGACAAAGGCCAGCCAGCACGCGATCCGCAGCAATTCGCGATAGCTAGCTGAGCTAAAACACCGGGGCGCCCGCAGCAAGGGGCGCCCCGTTCCACGTGCAGTCCGGCTTGTCGTTACCAGTGGCAAGAGTATTAAGGCAACCCTAAGTCTGATGCCGCATCATTACATCATCGGCCAGGCGTCAAGTGGTCCAGGAAATACAGCAAACAACAAGCGTTCATTACGAACATATCCTTTCAAACCAGGAGTACGTCCATGCATAACGAAGGTGCCATCACTGTCATCACCGCTAAGCGTCTCACGCTAGCCCTTGCCGCCGCGGGCGCCATTGGCGGAGCGGTTGGTGCGATCGCGGTCAACCATAACAACGCAGTCGCCTCCGCTCCTGTTGCGCTCGCCGCGCAGGCACCCTCCGCCGCGCCATCGGCCACCCCCGTCAATCCAGGCGCCCCCGCGCCGCTGGCTGCTGGCGTGGTGTTGCCCGACTTTACCCAGATTGTTTCGCGCAACGGCCCGGCCGTGGTCAACATCCGGGTCATGGGCAGCACCAAGACCGCCATGGGCCCTCAACGCGGCCGCGGCATGCCTCCGCAGTTCGACGAGGATGACCCGTTTTTCGAATTTTTCCGTCGCTTCCAGGGGCCGCAGATGCCCCGCGGACAACAACGCGACACGCCCGTTTTTGGCGCCGGTTCCGGGTTCATTATCAGCCCGGACGGTGTCATCCTGACCAATGCGCACGTGGTGCGCGACGCCACCGAAGTCACGGTCAAGCTCAATGACCGGCGCGAATTCCGCGCCAAGGTGCTCGGCTCCGACCCCAAGACCGATGTGGCGGTGCTCAAGATTGACGCCAAGAATCTGCCGGTGGTGCCAATCGGCAAATCGAACGATCTCAAGGTAGGCGAATGGGTGCTGGCGATCGGCTCGCCGTTCGGCCTGGAAAGCACGGTCACGGCCGGCGTGGTCAGCGCCAAGGGGCGCACGCTGCAGGACGACAGCCAGGTGCCGTTCATCCAGACCGACGTGGCGGTCAATCCCGGCAACTCGGGCGGCCCGCTGTTCAATACCAAGGGCGAAGTGATCGGCATCAATTCGCAGATCTACAGCCAGACCGGCGGCTACATGGGCTTGTCGTTCGCCATTCCGATCGATGTGGCGTACCGCATCAAGGATCAGATCGTTACCACCGGCAAGGTGCAGCATGCCAAGCTGGGTGTATCGATCCAGGAAGTGAACCAGGGCTTCGCCGATTCCTTCAAGCTCGATTCGCCCGAAGGCGCACTGGTGTCGAACGTGGAAAAAGGCGGCGCCGCCGACAAGGCGGGTCTCAAAACCGGCGACATCATCCGCAAGCTGAACGGCCAGCCGATCATTGCCTCGGGCGACTTGCCGGCCATGCTCAGCGTGTCCCAGCCGGGCGACAAGGTCAGCATGGACGTCTGGCGCGACGGCAAGATCGTGCGCATCGATGCGCGCCTGGCCAATGCCAGCGACAAGGTGGCGCTCGATGAGCGCGAACCGGCCGCCGGCGGCGCCGACCAGAGTGCGAAACTCGGCCTGGCCCTGCGTCCGCTCGACCCCAACGAAAAGCGCCAGTCGGGCATTGCCTCGGGCCTGGTGATCGAAGACGCGGCCGGTGCCGCCTCCTCGGCCGGGGTCCAGCCGGGCGATGTTTTACTGTCTGTCAATGGCCGTGCCGTCAATTCGGTCGACCAGGTGCGCGATGTGGTGGGCAAGGCCAGCAAGTCGGTGGCCTTGCTGATTCAGCGCGGTAATGACAGAATCTTCATTCCGGTGCGGATCGGGTAATCGTGCCCCTTCCGCCCGCAGGGTACGAGAAAGAAGGATGTGATGCGGCTGTTGCTGGTGGAAGACGATACGATGATTGGCGAAGTGGTGCTCGACCTGCTCAGGGCCGAGCACTACGCGGTCGACTGGGTCAAGGATGGCGAAATGGCCGACACGGCCTTGCGCCAGTCGCAAAACTACGACCTGGTCCTGCTCGACCTGGGCTTGCCGCGCAAGGATGGCCTGGAAGTGCTGCGCGCCATGCGCACGCGCAAGGACCGCACCCCGGTGCTGGTGGCGACCGCGCGCGACGCGGTCGAGCAGCGCATCGCCGGCCTCGACGCCGGGGCCGACGATTATGTCCTCAAACCCTACGACCTCGACGAACTGCTGGCGCGCATCCGCGCCTTGCTGCGCCGTGCCGCCGGACGCGGCGAACCGATCTTCGAATACAAGGCCATCAGCATCAATCCGGCCACCCGCGAAGTGCAGGTCGACGGCGTGCCGGTGACCTTGTCGGCGCGCGAATGGGCGGTCCTGGAAGCCTTGATTGCGCGTCCCGGCGTGGTGCTTTCGCGGGCCCAGCTGGAAGAAAAGCTGTACAGCTGGCGCGATGAAGTGAGCAGCAACGCGGTGGAAGTGTACATCCACGGCTTGCGCAAGAAGCTCGGCAGCGATCTGATCCAGAACGTGCGCGGGGTCGGCTACATGGTGCCCAAACTATGAACCTGGCGCACTCGCTGCGCGGCCGTCTGTTGTGGTTTTTGCTCGCGGCCATCAGTATCGCCGCCGTGGCGCAAGCGTCGATCGCCTATCGCACGGCGCTGTCCGACGCCGACCAGATTTTCGATTACCACATGCAGCAGATGGCGCTGTCGCTGCGCTCCAGCGCGCCGCTGTCGAACAACACCGACACCGCCGCGACCGTGGAAGCGGACGCCGAGAACAACGAGCTGATGGTGCAGGTCTGGACCCCGGACGGGGTGCGCGTGTTCCGCACCGTTTCGCGCACCAACTTGCCGCAGCACGCGGTGCTGGGCTTTTCCAACGTCAAGGCCAACAACACCACCTACCGCGTGTTTTCGGTGCAAAGCAGCACCCAGACCCTGCAGATCGCCCAGGACATGGCGGTGCGGCGCAACATGGCCGGCAACCTGGCCCTGCGCACGGTCGGCCCGATCGCGGTGATGATGCCGATCCTGATGCTGGTCGTGTGGTGGGTCGTGAGCGGCTCGCTGCAACCGGTCTCGCGCGTGCGCACCCAGGTGGCGGCGCGCCAGGCCGACGACCTCTCGCCGGTGTCGGAAGCGGACTTGCCGGACGAAGTGCTGCCGCTGGTGCAGGAATTGAACCTCCTGTTCGGGCGCGTGAAAACCGCCTTCGACGCCCAGCAGCATTTCGTGGCCGACGCCGCGCACGAGCTGCGCACACCCTTGCAGGCGCTCAAACTCCAGGTGCTGAGCCTGGAGCGGGCCGACAGTCCGGAAGCGCGCGGGGTGGCGGTGGGAAGGCTGACGGCCGGCATCGAGCGCGCCACCCGGCTGGTCGAGCAATTGCTGGTGCTGGCGCGCCAGGAAGCGAGCGCGGCCAGTGGAGTGAAAACCCAGCCGGTCGAGCTGGCCGACCTGGCCAAACGCGCCCTGGCCGACCTGGCGGGCGCGGCGCAGACGCGCGGCATCGACCTGGGCCTGGCGCGTGCCGATCCGGTGCAGGTGGCGGGCCAGCCCGACGCGCTGATGATCATGCTGCGCAACCTGATCGACAACGCCCTCAAATACACACCGGCCGGCGGCACGGTCGACATCAGCGTGACGGGGGAGGGCAAGGGAGCTGCGCTGGTGGTGGAAGACAGCGGGCCGGGCATACCAGCCGACGAAAGGGAGCGGGTATTCAACCGTTTCTACCGCATCGCCGGCAGCGAGGCCAGTGGCAGCGGTCTGGGGCTGGCGATCATCAAAGCGATCGCCGAACGGCATGGCGCCAGGTTAAGCTTGGGCGAATCGGCCAAGCTGGGCGGCCTGAGCGTGCGCATCGACTTCCCCAAGGGGTCAGACCCCGGTTTTTCAGTGAGGGGTCTGACCCCGGTGTCACCGGAGTCGAGATAAAGGGGTCTGACCCCGGTGTTACCTTTAATCAACGGTGCCATGGATCCCGCCCTCGCGGGGAAGACGGTGCCATACGCCTACTTCTTGATAATCGCCTGCAACAACGCAAACGCCTCATGCCGGATCGCCGCATCGGCAGCCGCCAGTTCCTTGCGTGCCTGCACCAGCGCCGGCTTTTTGAGCATCTTCTTTTCCGCCGCGTTCGGCACCGGCGGTTCCGGCGGGAACATGCTGGCCCGGCTGTTATACGTCTGCTGCAACAAACGCTTGCCATAATCCGACGCATAAAACGCTGTCAGTTCATTGGCCGCCTCGGTCCCGATGACGCGCGCCACCGGCAGCGCCAGGCGCTTGTAAATCTCCTGCGGCGTCACCTTGTCGAGCTTGGCGAACACACTGTCGCGCTGTTGGTCATTCACATACCGGCTCGCACCGGCCACCGAGCGCATCATTTTTTCCGACTGCATGGCTTCCAGCATGGCTTGCACCGCCTGGACCCGGGCGGCATCGGGCGTTGCCACCGGCACCGACGCACCCGGGGTGGCGGCAGGCGCGGCGGCCGGCGCGGCCTGGGAAAGCGGCGCGCAGGCCAGCAGTGCGGCCAGGGTCAGCGCGTAAGATCGTTTCATTTCTTCATCCTTTTCAACAGTCACAGGGCTGCCCGTCAACGGGCCAGCCGACACAATAATGCAAAAGGGCAGGCCAGGTCGACGCGACCCGGCCTGCCCATCACCTTTAGCGAGCGCTACGCTTAAAACTTATGCCACAGGCGGGCGAAATACGAGGCGCCGTTCATGCCGAACTGCACCGACTCGTACTTGAAGCCGTTGTCGGTCTGGTCCGGGTCCTGCTCGGTCGGCTTGACATTGAAAATATTCGCGCCGCCCACGGTCAGCTTGGTCTTGTCGCTGAAATTATACGTAAAACTCAGGTCGGCCGAGGTCTTGGCCTTGTACACCTGGTTCGGGGTCGGAGGGCCGGACCAGGTGCCGAGGGTTTGCTTGCCGAAGTGGATCACCTTGAAATCGGTGCCGATCTTGCCCAGCGAATACTCGAAGCCCAAGGTCGCCTTGCGCCGCGGTCCGCCCTGTTCCAGGAACAGGCGCTCGCGCTGGGACAGCAGCACGTCTTCATAGCCCTTGAAGGCGGCCGGCGCATTCACCCCGGTCACTTCGGTCTTGCTGATGTTCATGGCCAGGAAGGTATTGAGCTTGCCGCCGGCCAGCTCGCTGCGGTTCGAGACCGTCAGATCGAGGCCTTGCGTCTTGGTATCGATCGAGTTGACGAAGAACTGGGCCGCGCCCACGCCCAGGGTGCTCAGCAGCGGTACGATCGGCGCGTAGTTGTTGGCGTCGAAACGGCCCGAGAACACGATGCGGTCGTCGATCGCAATGCGGTACAGGTCGGCCGTGACCGAGGTGGTCGGGGTCGGCGTCCAGGTGCCGCCCAGGGTGAAGCTGACCGACTCTTCTTCCTTCAGCTTGGGAATGCCGATCGCATTGGCGACGTTGCCGCCGTTCGGCGCGAACACCGAATCGACCGGATTGCCGTTGACGAACTCGGTGAACGTCGACGAGAAAAACGCCTGTTGCAGCGACGGTGCGCGGAAACCCGTGCTGGCCGAGCCACGCAGCAAGATCGCATCGCTGATCTTGTAAGCCGCCGCCAGCTTGCCGGTGACGCTGTTGCCGAAGTCGCTGAATTTCTCGTAACGCACGGCCGACAGCACTTTCAGGCGCTCGGTGACATCGGTCTCGACATCGATGTAGGCCGCCATGCTATGGCGGCTGCGGTCGGTCGCGTCGCTCGGGCGGAAGCCCGGGAAACCCTGGCTGCCCGGGTCGCCGCCGAAGCCGGGACCGTCGACATCGTTGTAGGAACCGGCTTCGCCGGCGAAGATTTCGTAGTTTTCCTTGCGGAACTCGGCGCCGAAGGCCAGGTTCAAGCCGCTTAAGATGCCCGGAAAGAAACGGCTGGCATCGGCGTTGGTGGTCAGTTGCATGGCGGCAAAACCGCCGGCATCGAATTGCGAAGCCGACACGCCCTTGCCGCCCTTGAGCAGGTCGGCGTTGGCAATCGAGGCATTCAGCGTATTGCTGATGTTGTAAAGCATCTTGTTGTAGCCGTAGGTCTGCGAGAAGTCCGCATTCCACTCGCCCAGCTTGGCGCGATAGCCGACCGTGCCGTAATGGTCGTCGATATCGGCATTGATGTACGGTGCGAAACCGTTCGGATACATGGCTTGCGCATTGCGCACCGGAATCTGGTCCGGACCGCGGCCGAACGCGGCCGACGACGCATCGCGCTTCTGGGTGCCGGCCGTGAAATACAACTTGCCGTCGACCATGGGAATCTCGCCGTTCAGGTACAGGGTCTGGTTGTTCACCTTGCTGTCGCCGATGGTGCGCAGGCTGCCCGCGTCGGCCCGGTTCGAGCGGCCACGGTCCAGATATTCGGCCGTGATGCCGACCACGCCGCCAGCGACTGCCACGCCGCAATAGGCCGAGGCCAGGTAGTTCTCGCCGTCGCCGGCCGAATACTGGCCCGCGCCGAGCACGCTCTCGCAGCCCAGCGATTTTTTCAGGTCGATATTGATGACGCCGGCGATCGCGTCCGAGCCGTACTGGGCGGCGGCGCCATCGCGCAGCACCTGGATGTTCTTCACCGCCAGCAGCGGAATCGCATTCATGTCGGTGCCGGTGTTGCCGCGGTTGCGCGCGCCGAAAATGTTCACCAGCGAGGTGCTGTGACGGCGCTTGCCGTTCATCAACACCAGGGTTTGATCCGAGCCCAGGCCGCGCAGGGCGGCCGAGTCGACCAGGTCGGCGCCGTCGGCCCCGCTCTGGCGCGTCGAGTTGAACGATGGCGAGATGTAGGTGAGCGTCTGGGCCAGGTCGAACTGGCCGCCCTGCTCGGCCAGGCGGGTCATGGGAATCAGGTCGACCGGGACCGCCGTATCGGTGGCGGAGTTGGCCGAGACGCGGCGTGAACCCACCACGCTGACGCTGGGGATGACTTCTTCCTTGGCGGCTGGCTGGCCCGACTGGGCGAAACTGGCGGGGGCATACACGGCGAGAGCGGCACTGCCATACAAAGCGAGCAAGACGGACCTACGTAAAGTGGTGGGGGTGAACACGCGACGGTCTCCGGGTTTTTATTAGAAAGGAGATTGATTCTAATGCAATTTCCATGGCCGCCGTCCAGCACGTTGTGGCGCAATGACAACGTTGTCAATACCCGTTGACGGCCTCGGCGCGTCCGCCCACCAGGATCAGATTTCCTTCGAAGCGGGTGCGGATCAGGCAGGGCGCGCCCAGTGCACCACCCTGATGCACCGTGATGGTGCGGCCCAGATGGGCCGCCAGCGCGCCCGCCGCCACGCCGGTGGCGCGGTCTTCCATGGCGGGATCGAGATGGTTGAAGTTGCGCCCTTCGTAGGTGTGCTCGCCACTGCGCCACAGCACGTAGCAGCCGTTGACCCCGTGTTCGCGGCTCCACGCGACGATGCGCTCCAGCGGCGGGCGCAGGGCGTGCAGGGTGGCGCGCTCTGGCACTTCGATCAGCAGCTTGGGACTGCCGACCGAGGCCAGCACCGGCGTGCTGGCCAGGATCAAGCCGGGCTGGTCCAGCAGCCACGCGGCCAGCGCGGCATCGAGCGCGAGCGCAGGGACGGGCTGGGCTTGCAGCGCCACAAAATAGTCCTCTCCCTCGCGCCTCAGCAGCAGGGCTTGCCCGCGCATCGCCGTGCTCAGCACGATTTCCTGCGGCGCCTGCCCGGCGCGCCCGAACAGCACCTGCGCCGCGCCCAGGGTGGCGTGCAGGCACAGGGGACTCCTGGCATGCGGATAGTAATAGTCGGCGATGACTGCCCCATCCGGTCCGGCATCGAAAAACACGCAGGCCGGATACGGCTGCGCGCGCGCCAAGGCCTGGCGCGCATCGGGCGTGGCCGGCCCGCCCTCGATCACCAGCGCCATGTTGCCATGACCGGGCGATGCACCAAAACAGCGCACCAGATGAGTCTGCATAGTAATTCCCAATTGGTAAGAAAATGGCCGGAGGTATACTGTGTTTCCATACAGTAGTTTCCCTGATAAATTTGATTGTAATATTTTTCCATGAGTACCGCCGCCCCCGCCCCCAGCCTGCCCGATTACGCCGAGTTGTATTGTTTGACCAACTTTTCCTTCCTTCACGGCGCTTCCCATGCAGAAGAACTGGTGGCCCGCGCCGTCCAGCTCGGGTACTCGGCGCTGGCGATTACCGACGAATGTTCGCTGGCGGGGGTGGTGCGGGCCCACGCCGAAGCCAAAAAGGCGGCGCTGCCCCTGATCATCGGCGCCCACTTCCACCTGTGCAACGCTGATGGCAGCGCGGCCCTGTCGCTGATCCTGCTGGCCCAGAACCGCAATGGCTACGGCAACCTGGCCGAGTTGATCACCCTGGCGCGCACGCGCAGCGCCAAGGGCACCTATCTGCTCACGCCGGCCGATCTGGCCGCGCCCGCCGCCTGTGCCCACCTGGCCGGCATGCCCGACTGCCTGGCGATCTTGCTGCCCGCCTATCCCGGCCATGACCCGGCCGACCTCGACCGCCTGCATACCCAGGCCGCCTGGATCGCCGCCACCTTTCCCGGGCGCGCCTGGCTGGGCCTGAACCTGCTGCACCGCGCGTTTGACGAAGCGCACCGCGCCACGGTTGACGAAGTCGCCTGGCAGCACGGCCTGGCGGTGGTGGCGCTGGGCCACGTCTGCATGCACGTGCGCTCGCGCAAGCCGCTGCACGACACCCTGTGCGCGATCCGCCTCAACACGCCCGTGGCCGAGTGCGGCTACGAGCTGGCGCAAAACGCCGAACAGCACCTGCGCGCGCGCCTGCGCCTGGCCAATCTGTACAGTCCCGAAGCGCTGGCCGAAACGGTGCGCATCGCGCACCTGTGCACGTTTTCGCTCGACCAGCTGCGCTACGAATATCCCGATGAACTGGTGCCGCCCGGCCACACTGCGTCCGGCTACCTGCGCGCCGAAACCTACATCGGCGCGCACCACCGCTTTCCTCTCGGCATACCGGCCAAGGTCCAGGAACAGCTCGAAATCGAACTCCAGCTGATTGGCGAACTGCGCTACGAACCCTACTTTTTGACGGTGTACGACATCGTGCGCCATGCGCGCTCGATCGGGATCTTGTGCCAGGGGCGCGGCTCGGCCGCCAACTCGGCCGTCTGCTATTGCCTCGGCATTACCGAAGTCGACCCCGCGCGCGGCAATTTGCTGTTCGGACGCTTCATTTCCAAGGAACGGGACGAGCCGCCCGACATCGATGTCGACTTCGAACACCAGCGGCGCGAAGAAGTGATCCAGTACATCTACAACAAATACGGCCGCACCCGCGCCGCCCTGGCCGCCGTGGTGATCAGCTACCGCCCCAAGAGCGCCCTGCGCGACAGCGGCAAGGCGCTCGGGGTCGACCTGGCCATCGTCGAAAAAGTCGCCAAGACGCACCACTGGTTCGACAGCAAGGACGACCTGGTCAGCCGCCTGGCCGAATGCGGGCTCGATCCGGACTCGCCGCTGGCCCAGCAATGGGCCACCCTGGCGCAGCGCCTGCTCGGCTTTCCGCGCCACCTGTCGCAGCATCCGGGCGGCTTTGTGATTGCCGCCGGCAAGCTCTCGCGCCTGGTGCCGATCGAAAACGCCACCATGCTTGACCGCAGCGTGATCCAGTGGGACAAGGACGACCTCGAAGAGCTCGGCTTGCTGAAAGTCGATGTGCTGGCGCTCGGCATGCTCTCGGCGCTGCGGCGCGCGCTCGACCTGGTGGGCGAGCTGCGCGGCACGGTGTTTTCGCTGCAAGACATTCCGGCCGAAGACCCGGCCACCTACGACATGATTTGCGCGGCCGACACGGTGGGCGTCTTCCAGATCGAATCGCGCGCGCAGATGAGCATGCTGCCGCGCATGCTGCCGCGCACCTTTTACGATCTGGTGATCGAAGTGGCGGTGGTGCGGCCGGGGCCGATTCAGGGCGGCATGGTCCATCCCTACCTGCGCCGGCGCCAGGGGCTGGAAAAACCCGACTACCCCAAGGAGGAATTGAAGGAAGCGCTGGAACGCACCCTTGGCGTGCCGATCTTCCAGGAGCAGGTGATGCAGGTGGCCATGATCGCGGCTGATTTCACGGCGGGTGAAGCCGACCAGCTACGGCGTGCCATGGCCGCCTGGAAACGCAAAGGCGGGCTGGAAAAATACTATGGCAAGATCGTCGAGGGCATGCTGGGCAAGGGTTACACCCTGGAATTTGCCGAATCGATCTTCAACCAGATCAAGGGTTTCGGCGAATACGGCTTTCCCGAATCGCACGCGGCCAGCTTCGCGCTGCTGGCCTACGCCAGTTCCTGGCTCAAGTGCCACGAACCGGCCGCCTTCCTGTGCGCCTTGCTCAACAGCCAGCCGATGGGCTTCTACAGCCCCTCGCAACTGGTGCAGGATGCGCGCCGCCACGGCATCGAAGTGCGCGCGGTGGACGTGGCCATCAGCGGCTGGGATTCCAGCCTGGAAGTGGGGCAGGGCAGCCAGCCCGCCGTGCGGCTGGGGCTGTCGCTACAGCGCGGGATGCGTCCCGACGCGGCGGCGCGCATCGAAGAAGCGCGCGCCGTGCAGGCCTTCGAGAGCGTGGCCGACCTGGCGCGCCGGGCCGCGCTGGACCGGCACGACCTGCAAGTACTGGCGGGCGCCAATGCGCTGCACGGCTTGTCGGGCAACCGGCGCCAGGCGCTGTGGCAAGCGGTGGGCGCGGTCCCCGACAAGGACTTGCTGCGTCCCACCACGCCGATTGAGGACGCACCGCTGCTCGACGCCCCGAGCGAAGGCGAAGAAATTGTCGGCGACTACCGGTCGCAGGGATTGACCTTGGGGCGGCACCCGCTGGCGCTACTGCGCGCGCGTTTGCTCGACCAGCGTTTTTTACCGGCGTCGCAACTGAACGAATTCAAGCAAGGGCAACTGGCGCGCGCCTGCGGCATCGTCACGGTACGGCAACGTCCGGCCACCGCCAAGGGCGTACTGTTCGTCACCATCGAAGACGAAACCGGCAATGTGAACGTGATTGTCTGGCCGACCCTGGTGGAACAACAGCGGCGTGAAGTGCTGGGAGCGAGTTTGCTGGGCGTGTACGGCGTGTGGCAGCGGGAAGGGGAAGTGCGGCACCTGGTGGCCAAGCGCCTGGTGGACATGAGCCACCTGATGGGCCGGCTTGACACCAGCAGCCGCGATTTCTGCTGATCCTACAAGAAAAAGCAGCAAAGTCCCACAACCGGGGTCAGAGCTTTAATTCGCAACTAGTTGCAAAACCGGGGACAGACCCCTGATGCCCCTGACCACAAATCTCAAAACCGTCTTTCCTGCCACTGGCAGAAAAGACTTCCTGCCACTGGCAGAAAAGACTTCCTGCCACTGGCAGAAAAGACTTCCTGTCACTGGCAGAAAAGACTTCCTGCCACTGGCAGAAAAGACTTCCTGCCACTGGCAGAAAAGACTTCCTGCCACTGGCAGAAAAGACTTCCTGCCACTGGCAGAAAAGACTTCCTGCCACTGGCAGAAAAGACTTCCCGCGCAGGCGGGAATGACGGAGCTTAACTTAGCGGCATTAGCGACAGACCCCGGTTCTGCAAGTTTTACAGCGCGTTGGTGCCGTAGTAGCTGTGAATCTGGCTCGACCATTGCTGGTTGGCCATGTCCGGCCAGTGATCGGTATCGAAACCTGGCGCATTGTCGATGCGCTCTTTTTCGATGTCCAGCGTGAAGCGCTTGTTGGCCGTGTCGAGCGTCAAGGCAGCCCAAGGCACCGCGAACAATTTTTCACCAATGGTCAGCACGCCACCGCTCGACATGACTGCATACGCAATCTTGCCAGTACGCATGTCGAGCATGATTTCCTTGATTTCACCGAGGTGCTCGTTTTTCAGATTGTGCACGTGGTCGCCGATCAGCGTATCCGCGCCCATCAGTTCCGGACCGGGGCCTTTCGAGCCTTTGTCGACATACATGCCATAAGCATCGCGTTCTTCGTAGGACATTTTGACCTCCTGTGGTAAAAGTTCAATACTGAGGCTTGAGCAAGGTCATGTCTGTTCGCTGGCGCACACCGAATGAATCATCGACAATCTTTCAAATTGATTAATTTGGAATGCCGGAGGTAGCCGTCCGCTCTGCCGTTGTTGCTGTTTTTTACCTTGTTTTGCGGAAGCATTGGCCGGTTTAAGGTATAATTTCAATTTCCCGCACGTGCCGTTCGGCACCATCTGCAATGACCAAATTTGTCTTCGTCACCGGTGGCGTTGTGTCTTCCCTTGGAAAAGGGATTGCCGCCGCCTCCCTCGCCGCGATCCTCGAATCGCGCGGCCTTAAAGTCACCATGCTCAAGCTCGACCCGTACATCAACGTCGATCCCGGCACGATGAGCCCGATGCAGCACGGCGAAGTCTTTGTCACCGACGACGGCGCCGAAACCGACCTCGACCTGGGCCACTACGAGCGCTTCATCAGCACCCGCATGCGCAAGGTCAACAACTTCACCACCGGCCAGATCTACGAATCGGTGATCCGCAAGGAACGCCGCGGCGAGTACCTCGGCAAGACCGTGCAGGTGATCCCGCACATCACCAACGAGATCCAGGATTACATCTACCGCGGCGCCGAAGGCGTGGACGTGGCGCTGGTCGAAATCGGCGGTACCGTGGGCGACATCGAATCGCTGCCGTTCCTGGAAGCGGCGCGCCAGCTGTCGCTGCGCGCCGGCCGCAAGTCGGCCGCGTTTGTCCACCTGACCCTGGTGCCGTACATCGCCTCGGCCGGCGAACTGAAAACCAAACCAACCCAGCACAGCGTGCAAAAGCTGCGCGAAATCGGCATCACCCCGACCGCGCTGCTGTGCCGCGCCGACCGCCCGATTCCCGACGACGAACGCGCCAAGATTTCGCTGTTCTCGAACGTCGAAGAGCAGGCCGTCATCTCCGTGTGGGACGCCGACACCATCTACAAAGTACCGCAGATGCTGCACGACCAGGGCCTCGACGCCATCATCCTGGAGGCGCTCGGCCTGGAAGCACCGCCGGCCGACCTGTCGATGTGGACCAAGTTGATCTACGCGCTGGAAAACCCGAAAGCGGCCGTCACCATCGGCATGGTCGGCAAGTACGTCGACCTGACCGAGTCCTACAAGTCGCTCACCGAAGCGCTGCGCCACGCCGGCATCCATACCGAAAGCCGGGTCAACATCGAATACCTGGACTCGGAAGACATCGAGACCAAGGGTTGCGAGCACCTGGCCAAGTACGACGCCATCCTGGTGCCGGGCGGCTTCGGCAAGCGCGGCGTGGAAGGCAAGATCATGGCGGCGCGCTATGCCCGCGAAAAAAAGATCCCGTATCTCGGCATTTGCCTCGGCATGCAAGTGGCGCTGATCGAATACGCGCGCCACATGGCCGGCCTGACCAACGCCAACTCGACCGAATTCGACACCGACACCGACCAGCCGGTCGTGGCCCTCATCAACGAGTGGCAGAACCATGACGGCAAGGTCGAAAAGCGCGACGAAAAAT
Source organism: Massilia aquatica (assembly GCF_011682045.1). Classification (GTDB taxonomy): domain Bacteria; phylum Pseudomonadota; class Gammaproteobacteria; order Burkholderiales; family Burkholderiaceae_D; genus Telluria_A; species Telluria_A aquatica. The sequence goes on from NZ_VVIW01000005.1 coordinate 82,702, forward strand.
CCGACCTGGGCGGCACCATGCGCCTCGGCGCGCAAACCTGCGCGGTCAATCCGGGCACCCTGGCCGCCGAAATCTACGGCAGCGTGGTCACCGAGCGCCATCGCCACCGCTACGAAGCGAACAATCACTACCTGTCGCGCGTCGAAGCGGCCGGCATGATCGTGTCGGCACGCACCCCGACCGAAGACTTGTGCGAGATCATGGAACTGCCGCGCACCGGAGAAAATGCGCACCCGTGGTACATGGGCGTGCAGTACCATCCCGAGTTCAAATCGACCCCGCGTACCGGCCATCCGCTGTTTACGTCGTTCATCAAGGCCGCGCTGGCGCACCAGGCCGCCAACGGCCAGGCAGTGCCGGTCGCACCCACAGGAGATGCAGCATGAAGCTTTGCGGTTTTGACGTCGGCCTCGAGCACCCGATCTTCCTCATCGCCGGCACCTGCGTGATCGAATCGCGCCAGATGGCGATGGACACCGCCGGTACCTTGAAAGAGATCACCTCGGCGCTTGGCATCCCGTTCATCTACAAGTCTTCTTTTGATAAGGCCAACCGCTCCTCGGGCACCTCGTTCCGCGGACCCGGCATGGACAAGGGCCTCGAGATCCTGGCCGACGTGCGCCGTGAAATCGGCGTGCCGGTCCTGACCGACATCCACTCGATCGAAGAAATTGCCGCCGTCTCGAGCGTGGTCGACGTGCTGCAGACGCCGGCCTTTTTGTGCCGCCAGACCGACTTCATCATCGCCTGCGCCCAGTCGGGCAAGCCGGTCAACATCAAGAAGGGCCAGTTCCTCGCGCCCGGCGACATGAAGAACGTGATGGACAAGGCGCGCCAGGCCGCGCGCGACGCGGGCCTGAATGAAGACAACTTCATGGCCTGCGAACGCGGCGCCTCGTTCGGCTACAACAACCTCGTTTCCGACATGCGCTCGCTGGCGATCATGCGCGAATCGAACTGCCCGGTCGTGTTCGACGCGACCCACTCGGTACAACTGCCGGGCGGACAGGGCACCTCATCCGGTGGCCAGCGCGAGCACATTCCCGTGCTCTCGCGCGCAGCCGTGGCAGCCGGTATCGCCGGCCTGTTCATGGAAACGCACCCGAACCCCGCCCAGGCGCTGTCGGACGGCCCCAACGCCGTGCCGCTCGGCCGCATGAAGGAACTGCTCACCACCCTCGTCGAACTCGACCGCGTGGTCAAGAAAGCCGGCTTCCTCGAAGCGAGCTTTGCGTAGGTTTGCGTCGCTTTACGTAGTGCGGCAGGCGCCGCCGTCCCGATCGCCCTGACAGATGCAGGCGGACCGTTCGCGGTCCGCCCACCTTTTTCTTACCCTTTGGAGATTGAAATATGAGTGCTATCGTTGACATTATCGGCCGCGAAATTATCGATTCGCGCGGCAATCCAACCGTCGAATGCGACGTGCTTCTGGAGTCGGGCGTGATGGGCCGCGCGGCGGTACCGTCGGGCGCCTCGACCGGTTCGCGCGAAGCGATCGAACTGCGCGACGGCGACATGAAGCGTTACTTCGGCAAGGGCGTGCTGCAAGCCTGCGAAAACATCAATACCGAAATCTCCGAAGCCATCATGGGCCTGGACGCGAACGAACAAGCCTTCCTCGACCGCACCCTGATCGACCTCGATGGCACCGAGAACAAGAGCCGCCTGGGCGCCAACGCCATGCTGGCCGTGTCGATGGCCGTGGCCAAGGCCGCCGCTGAAGAAGCCGGCCTGCCGCTGTACCGTTATTTCGGCGGTTCGGGCGCGATGCAAATGCCGGTGCCGATGATGAACGTCATCAACGGCGGCGCGCACGCCGACAACAACCTGGACATCCAGGAATTCATGATCATCCCGGTCGGCGCACCGAGCTTCAAGGAAGCGATCCGCTACGGCGCCGAGATCTTCCACACGCTCAAAAAGATCCTGCACGAGAAAAAGCTGGCGACCTCGGTCGGCGACGAAGGCGGTTTCGCGCCGAACGTGGCCAACCACGAAGAAGCCATCAAGCTGATCATGCAAGCGATCGAGCAGGCCGGCTACGAGCCGGGCACGCAGATCTGCCTCGGCCTCGATTGCGCCGCGTCCGAATTCTACAAGGATGGCAAATACCACCTTGAAGGCGAAGGCATGCAGCTGACCGCGACCGAGTTCACCAACATGCTCGCGACCTGGTGCGACAAGTACCCGATCATCTCGATCGAAGACGCGATGGCGGAAAACGACTGGGATGGCTGGAAGATCCTGACCGAAGCGCTGGGCAAGAAGGTGCAGCTGGTGGGCGACGACCTGTACGTCACCAACACCAAGATCCTGAAAGAAGGCATCGAAAAGGGCATCGCCAACTCGATCCTGATCAAGATCAACCAGATCGGCACTCTGACCGAAACCTTCGCCGCCATCGAAATGGCCAAGCGCGCCGGTTATACTGCCGTCATCTCGCACCGTTCCGGCGAGACCGAAGACTCGACGATCGCCGACATCGCCGTTGGCACCAATGCCCTGCAGATCAAGACCGGCTCGATGTCGCGTTCGGACCGCATGGCCAAGTACAACCAGCTGCTGCGCATCGAAGAAGACCTGGGCGACATCGCCAGCTACCCTGGCCGTAGCGCTTTCTACAACCTGAAGTAAGCCGACCGCATCGGCTGGCCACGCGCCGGCCGGTGCCATCCTCCCCGCCATGCGCCTCATTACGCTCGTTCTTGCCACCCTCCTGATCCTGATTCAACTGCCGCTCTGGCTGGGCAAGGGCGGCTGGCTGCGCGTGGGCGAACTGGAAAACCAGGTGATGGTCGCGCAGCGCAAGACGGTCGAACTGAAGGCGCGCAACGCCAAGCTCGACTCCGAAGTGCACGACCTGACCAACGGCACGGGCGCGGTGGAAGAACGCGCGCGCTTCGAGCTCGGCATGATCAAGAAGAACGAGATCTTCATCCAGATCCTCGATGCCAACGGCCACCCCAAAGAATCGGCCACCCCGCTCCCGCCGGTCAAGCCCGACGCCAGGACTACCCCATAGTTGCAAAACCAGGACAGCCGCCAAAGCCGCCAAAGCTGTTAACTTAAGCGCCGTCATTCGCGCGCAGGCGGGAATCCAAGGCATCTTTGCTAAGCGGCGGTGCCTCGGTCCTCCCATCCGCGCGGCCCGCTTCCCGTCACCGGTCCCCTTCATTTCAACAATTTACATTGACAAGCCCGCTCAATCGGTATTTAATTTCTGTAACGACAGAAATGAATGAAATTGGAGAAATGATGGCACTGGGACCAACCGAACAGAAATTCGTCCTGCACTGGGGCGAGATGGGTACGCGCTGGGGCGTGAACCGCACCGTGGCGCAGATTCACGCGCTGCTGTTCCTCGCCAACCGCCCGCTGGCCGCCGAGGATATCGCCGAGGCCTTGTCGGTCGCGCGCTCGAACGTGAGCAACAGCCTCAAGGAGCTGCAAAGCTGGAACCTGATCCGCGTTACCCATCTGATGGGCGACCGCCGCGATCACTTCGTCGCCCTGCAGGATGTGTGGGAGATCTTCCGCGTCATCGTCGAGGAGCGCAAACGGCGCGAGATCGATCCGACCCTGACCGTGCTGCGCGAATGCGCCATCGAGGGCGATACCGACAGCGCGCTCGAACCAGCCTCGCTGGCGCGCATGAACGAGGTGCTCACTTTCCTCGACATGCTCGGCACCACCTACGACGATTACAAGCACCTGCCGCCGGCGACCTTGCAGCGCTTCCTGAAGATGGGCGGCAAAGTGGCGCGCTTTCTCGGACCGGACGACAAGGCCCCATCATGAACGGCGCCGAACTGACGCTCTACTTCGACGGCCAGTGCCCGTTCTGCCGCGCCGGCATGGACCAGCTGGCGCGCTGGGACCGCGCCGGACGCCTGGCGTTTGTCGATATCACCGCCCCCGGCTTCGATCCGGCCCACCTGGGCGTCGACATGGCCGCCCTCAATCGCGAGCTGCACAGCCGCACGCGCGACGGCCGCGTCCTGGTCGGCGTGGACAGCCTGCTGCGCTCCTACACGCTGGCAGGCCAGGCCTGGCGCGTGCTGCCGCTGCGCGTACCCGGCCTGCGCGCCGCGTGCAGCTGGTCGTATCGCCTGTTCGCGCGCCACCGCTACCTGATGTCGCGCGTGCTGGGCTACAGCACACCGGCTTGCGCCGACGGCGTGTGCGAACGCCCCAATCCCTTCTTCAAACGCTGAAAGCGACTATGCAATCGTCCTCTTTACGCCTCTGGGCCATCCGCTGGATGGCTGCCGCCATCGTCGCGCACCTGGTGGTCGGCATGCTGCTGCCGTGGTTCGCCGACGCTGCGATCTTCAGCGGCTACCATCGCGGCATCGAAACCGCCTTCTGGGGCGCGAACGTGCCGCCCCAGGCCCACGCGCAGCAGATCTGGTGGATCTCGCTGTTCGGCCCCACCGTGCAAAGCGCGGCGCTGTGGATGGGCGCCCTGGCCTGGATCGGTGCGCGCCAGCGCAGCGCCTTTGCCTGGGGCGCGCTGATCGCCGGCATGCTGTTGTGGGCCCCGCAGGACATGCTGGTGTCGCTGCGCGCCGGCTGCTGGGACAACATCTGGATCGATACCTTTGCCCTGGTGACGATGCTGCCGCCGCTGGCGTACCTGTTCTGGGTCGACCGCGCGCAGGCGGTGCGCGCGTGAATCCGTCCGAAGGCGAGTTATTCAAAAAGATCCTCGGTCCCGCGTGGGGCGGCCTGCATCCCGACATCCAGGCGCGCTTCGACCATAACCCGATGCCCGGCAAACCCTTGTACTACACCGGCCGCATGACGGAGCTGACCTGCTCGAAAGTCGGCCGCGTGCTCGGCTACCTGACCATGCCGCTGATCCAGGGCGCGCTGATGCCGTACAACGATGCCGATTTCCCGGTCGATATCGAGGTCTATTCGAAAGAGGGCAGTGTGGCCATTTTCAAGCAGCGCATCTATCGCCTCAACGGACGCAAGCCGGTGCAGTTCACGTCCTACATGCTCGAGAGCGCGCGCGGCGAAGTGCTCGAATACGTCGGCATGGGCATGGGAATGAAGCTGGTGCTGGCGGTGCGCGATGGGAACCTGCATTTCGAGAGCGACGGCTACTTCTGGCAGATAGCGGGCGTGCGCATTCCCGTGCCGGCCTGGCTCACGCCGGGCAAGACCTATCTGTGCCACCGCAATAACAACAGCGCGCAGTTCGATATCCGTATCGAGATCCGCCACGCGCTGTTCGGTACAACCTTCACGCAGGCGGGCGTGTTTCGCGAGGTGCGAGCATGAATACCCATGTATTGGCATTGCAGTTAATGGCGTGCCAAGGCTGCCTGGGCGCCTTCGACACCCTGTATCACCATGAACTGACCGAGGCGCTCCCGGGCCGCGCCAGCGCCAGGCTGGAATTGTCGATCCATGCCGTGCGCGCCCTCATTTACAGCGCCATGTTCATCGGCCTGTCGTGCTGGCGCTTCAATGGCCTGTGGGCAGTGGTTCTGCTGGTCGTGTTCGCGGTCGAAATCGTGCTGACCTTGTGGGACTTCGTGGTCGAGGACAAGACCCGCCTGCTGCCGGCCACCGAACGCGTCACGCATACGGTGCTGGCCATGAACGGCGGCGCCTTCATCGCCTTGCTGGCGCTGAACGCCGGCGAAGCGCTGGCGCTGCCGACCGCGCTGGTGTGGGAGCCGCACGGCGCCCTGAGTCTCTTCCTGTTCGTGTGCGGCCTCGGGGTCGGCTTGTCCGGCATCCGCGATGCGTTCGCGGCGCGCGCGCTTGCGCGCCAGGCGGCACGGGCGGACGCACCCGCCTTGCGTTTTGGCGACGCCGAATGCGCGGTGCTGGTGACCGGCGCTACGGGGTTCATCGGCCAGAAACTGGTGCGCGCACTGCTCGCCGACGGCCATCGCGTCACAGTACTCACGCGCCAGCCGCGCGCAGCCGCCTGGATGTTCGACGCCCGCGTCGAGTGCATCGGCGACATGGGCGCCTTGCCGCCGGCGCGCCGCATCGACGTGGTGGTCAACCTGGCCGGTGCCCGTATTCTCGGCTGGCGCTGGAGCGAAGCGCGCCGCGCGGCCTTGCGCGCCAGCCGCATCGGCACCACGCGCAAGGTGGTCGCCTGGATTGCGGCGGCCCATCACAAGCCGGCGCTGATGCTGTCGGCGTCGGCCATCGGTTACTACGGCATCCAGGCGCAGGGGGTTGATACGGTGCTCACCGAGCGCGATGGACCGCAGGCGATGTTCATGTCGGACCTGTGCCGCGAGTGGGAAGAAGCCGCTTACGCGGCCGCGGCGCATGGCGTGCGCGTGGCGTGCATGCGTTTTGGGCTGGTGCTGGGCACCCAGGGCGCGCTGCCGATGATGCTGTTGCCGGTCAAACTGGGCATGGGCGGCCCGCTCGGCGGCGGGCGCCAGTGGCTGTCGTGGATCCATGTGGACGACCTGATCGCCGGCATGGCCCATCTGTGGACCGGGGGCGAGGGCGGGGCCTGGAACTTCACCGCGCCGCAAAATCTGTCGCAGGCTGACTTCAACAAGGTGGCGGCCACCGTGTTGAAGCGCCCCTACTGGCTGCCGACGCCCGGCTGGCCGATGCGCCTGGCGCTGGGCGAACAGGCCGACCTGCTGCTCGAAGGCCAGCGCGTGGCGCCGGCCAGGCTGCAGGCCAGCGGTTTCGCGTTCCGCCATCCGGCCCTGGCCGGGGCGCTGGCGAATCTGTTATGACGCTTAGTCGATCAGGATCTTGACGGCGACCTTGCCTTCGCCCACCGGGCTGTCCTGGCGCACCATCAGCTGGCTGCCCTTGGCAAACCAGAAGGTCGATATGGTGCCGGGGCGGTTGTAGTCGGTGGTCACGACCCAGCAGTCGATCATGCCGCCCGGGCCGGGCAGGCTGGCCGATCCGGTCACCTTGAACAGGTAGCGCGCGGGCCCTTGCTGGCTGCCCGGGTGGTAGAAGTTGATGCGCGCCTCGAAGCCGTCCGCCAGCGGCAAGGCTTGCAGCGTCTCGATGTCGGTCTCGAAGTTGAAGGTCGGCTCTGGCGATGCGACCACCAGGTCCTTGTTGACGCTGTCCGCAAGGTCCTTCATGCCGGTGATTTTATCAGGCGCAAAGACAAAGCCTTCGACCACGCGCTTGCCGTCCTTTTCCGCGATGCGCTCGTGGGTGCGTGGCCGGAACGAGCCGGCATCGAACCAAGAGGTCACCGTTTTCAGCGACGGCGCCGCCGCCGCCGCGTCGTAGCGTTGCGTGATGCGCATGCGCTGCTGGCCATCTTCGGTGGAAAATCGGATTTCGCGGGTGATGATGTCCAGCGGGATCCTGGCGTCGCCGTTGTGCAGGTAGCGCAGGTAGTGGTGCACGCCTTCTTTCACCAGTGCGGCGCGCGGCAGGGCGGGGCCGACATCGACGCTGGTGACGGCGGCATAGCTGCAAGGGGCAAGGGTGGCGGCCATGATCAGGGCGGGCAATGCCCGTCGGGGTATGCGCATATCGACGATCTCCGGTAGGTTAAAAACTCAACAGGTCTTTCAATTCCTGGGCATTGCGGCGCGAGATTTCCAGCACTTTACCATCGCTCATGGTCACCTCATAACCCATCGAGATCGATTCTTCGATGGCGCGGATTTCCTGCAGGTTGATGATGCACTGGCGGTTGGCGCGGAAGAAGAACTTGACCGGCAAGCGCTCTTCGATGCTGTTCAGCGATTTTTTGACGTAGGCTTTCTCGCTGCCGAAGAAAATGCGCACGTAGTTCTTGCAGCTTTCAATATAGCGGATTGTCTCCAGGCTCACCAGGTGGCAGCGCTCGCCATCCTTGACGAAGATTTTGCTGTTGATGTCGAGCGGCGGCCTTGCCAGTGCGGGCGGCGCGGCATCGGCCGCAGCCAGCTTGGCAATCGCAGTGGCCAGCCGTTCGTGGCTGACCGGCTTGAGCAGGTAGTCGACGGTGTTGTAGTCGAACGAGCGGATCGCGTATTCCGAATACGCTGTCGTAAAGACAATGCGCGGCAGGTAGTCGAGCAACTCCAGCAGGTCGAAGCCGCTGGCGCCGGGCATGTGGATGTCGAGGAACAGCACATCCGGCCGTAGTTCGGCGATCAGCGGCGCCGCCGTTGCCGGGTGGTCCGCCTGGCCGACCACCTCGACCCCGTCGAACTGGCCGAGCATGCGCACCAGGCCCTCGCGCGCCAGGCGCGAGTCTTCAATCACCATCACCCTCATGCCGCGCGCTCCAGCGGCAGCGTGACAGTGACCTTGAACACCCCATCGGCGTGCGCCGCCTTCAGGCTGGCCGATTCGCCATACAGCAGATGCAGGCGCTGTTCGATATTGAGCAGGCCGATGCCGGTGCAGCCGGGCTTCTGCATGGGCGCGTCCGGGGCGTCGTTGCGCACTTCCAGCAGCAGGCACTGGCCATGCTGGCTGGCGGCCACGCTCAGGACCCCGCCGCCCTGGAGCTGGTCGAGGCCATGCTTGATGGCGTTCTCCACCAGCATCTGCAAGACCATCGGCGGCATCAGCGCGTCATCGAGGCCGGGCGCGATGCGAAGGGAGAAGTCGAGCCGTTCTTCCAGCTGCGTCTTGACGATGGCGAGGTACTTGGTGATGATGCCCACTTCATGATGCAGGCTGACTTTTTCGTGCCGGCTGCTTTCGAGCGAGTAGCGCAGGATGTCGGAAAACGAGGTAATCATGGCGTCGGCGCGCTGCGCATCTTCATGGATCATGAAGCGGATGTTATTGAGTGAATTGAACAGGAAGTGCGGATTGAGCTGGTTCGACAGGCTGCTCAACTGCGCTTCCTTGAGGTTGTTCTGCAGGCGCAGGTTGAACAGTTCGGCGTTCTTGATGCGCCGGCTGCTGCTTACGCTGATGTAGATGAAGCCCCATACCGCCACGAACAGCTGGCTCTTGGGGGCTTCGTCCATGAATTTGTTCAGTATGAGTTCGGACGGGATCACCGGTATCTTGAGCGCTTTGTATTTGGCGCTGATGGCTTTCAAGAACATCGGCGTGACCACGGCGGTGACGCAGGCGCCGATCACCATGCCTGCCACTGCGCTGTAGATCACCACGATGGCAATCAGCCTGGCGATTGGTACCGTGTCGCCGCCGCGCCGCTTGTACAGCCAGCGCAGCACCAGCACCGCCAGCGTGTAGAACGGAATCCACGTCAGGCTGGTGTAGACCTGCAGCCTGACCATGAAACCCCACACCACGGCGATGGCAATGCTGGCCATCAGCCCGACCGCCACCGCGCTGAAGTGGTAGAGCCAGAAGTCGCGCTGGCGCGGGAAGAAGTGAAGTGGCATGCGGTCGGCTTATCCAGTGGATGATCTAAGAGCGCATTCTAGCAAGACAGCGGGTGCGGCCTGGTTGCCGCTTACTTGGCCGCTTTGCGCCGTTCGCGTTCGGCCGCGCGCGCCGTGACCAGTTCCGCCTCGAAGCGCGCCGCCGACGCGGCCTGCGCCTGCACCGGTCCGCCCAGCGCCAGGCGGAAGCCTTCGCCGATGCTGCTCGCGTTATCGTCCCCCGCGTGGCCGCGCACCACCGTGCGCACATCGCGCGACGAGAAGCTGCCGCCGCGGTGCATCATCATCGGCGACTGGCGCTTGCTGCAGTTGGTGGTCCATGCCGAGCCATCGGCCGGCGCGCCCTCGTAGTTCAGGTGTTCGCAATCGGCTACGTATTCACCCACATTGCCGATCATGTCGTACAGGCCGAAGGCGTTCGGCTGGTACATGCCGACCACGGTGGTAAACGCAGCGCCATCTTCGCAGGTGGCCGGTTTGCCGGTGCGGCCGATGATGGCGGCGATCGCCTTGCTGCCCGTGACATCGCGGATGTTCGCATGGCGGCACACCTCGGTGGCATCGTTGCCGAAGTAGTAGTCGCCCTTGCTGCCGGCGCGCGCGGCGTATTCCCATTCGGCTTCCGACGGCAGGCGGTATGGCTTGCCGGTCTGCGCCGACAGCCATTTGGCGTAGGCGGTGGCGTCCTGCCACGTGACGCACATGACCGGATGGTAGTCGCCCGGCGCGTAAGCGGGCGTGTTCCAGGCGCCGGGACCCATGTCCATGCCCCACTCGGCGCTGGAGAACTTCCAGCACTGGTCCTGGGTCTTGTGGCCGGTCGCTTCGACGAACTGGCGGAACTGGCCGACGGTGACTTCATATTTGGCCATCTGGAAGGCGGGCACGCGCACCTCGTGCACCGGCTGGTCGGTCGGATAGTCCTTGTCCGGGCCCGGGACCGGGCCGCCCATCGCGAACGTGCCGCCTTTGATGGCGGCCATCGGCGGTTCGGTGACGTTTCCGGCGCCACTGCCGGAGGCGGCTGCCGCGCCGTTTGACGCCATCAGGGCCAGGGAGAACAGGAGGGTGCTTTGCATGTCGTGCCTTCATCAAGTGGGGTGGTGAGAATGAAGCGCATTCTGGGCGAGCGTGCTGTCCTTTTGGCAAAAAGGTGCCGACCGGCGCTATGCGGGGATGAGCGGCGCTGCGGACCGGCAGATACGTCCCGTAACACTTCTTACCGGTGCATGCTGGTTGCAAGGAGCCAATCGCGGTGTAATGGGTACATGGACGACACGCAGTAGTCGCCCTGGTCCCCGAAGAGACGGTATGTTCAGGCGGCCCATTTGCTGCACGCAGTATTGACGACAGGAGTTCATATGCACAAGAAAGCCCTCATCATCGCCCTCATGGCTGTTTGCATGGGCACCGGCAGCGCAGCTTTCGCCCAATCGCGCGACTATCGCGGCGACGACGGTCAGCGCAGCGAGCACAATGAACGCAATGACCGCCATGACCGCTATGAGCGGCATGACCGCGACGACCGTCATGACCGTCACGACAATCGCCGCGGCGACCGTTACGACGGCCCGCGCGGCGGCTACCAGGGACACGAGTATCGTCCGGCGCAGCGTCACCACTTCCGTCGCGGCGCCTACCTGGATCAGCGCTATCGGGGCAGCAGCTACGTGGTGAGCGACTGGCGCAGCCGTCGCCTGAGCGCGCCGCCGCGTGGATCGCACTGGGTGCAGGACAACGGCGACTACGCGCTGGTGGCGATTGCCACGGGCCTGATTACGCAGGTACTGTTGAACCAATAGCGGCGATGCCGGGGCGGCGGCTAGAATGCCGCTTTTGCTCCGGCCATGCTGCCTGGTTTTCCATGACACTGAACGACAAGCCCTTTCATCCCGACCTGCTCGCGCTCCAGCAGGCATACGACGCGCATGGCCTGGCATGGAGCGTGCCCCGGCACGAGGCCGAAAGCGCCGACTATGCGGCGGCGGTCTTCGAGGTTGCCGGCCTGAGGGTGCGCTTCCGGGTTGCCAAAATCACGCCAACCAAGGTGGGGCAGTTCGTCACGCTGTGGAAACGCATCGGCGCCGGCCCGATCCAGCCGTTCGACGACAGCGACCCGGTCGACCTGTTCGTGGTCAGCACCCGCGACGGCGAACGGCTCGGGCAGTTCGTTTTCCCGACGGCGCTGCTGGGCGCGCGCGATGTGGTGGCGCGCGGCGGGCAGGGCGGCAAGCGCGCGATCCGCGTGTATCCGCCATGGGTTGTCACGACCAGCAAGCAGGCGCAGGCCACGCAGCGCTGGCAGCGCCCTTATTTTGTCGCGGCCGGCGCCGATGCGCCAGGCATGCGCAGGCTCTATGCACCGCCCTGACCTGGCGCCTGCTGCGACTTCCAGTACTCCAGCGGCGACGTCCCCACCAGTTTCGTGAAGTCGCGCGTGAAGTGGGCCTGGTCGAAAAACCCCAGCTGGCTTGCCAGGTCGGCCAGGTCCGGCGCTCCCGGCCTGGCCAGGCGCCAGCTCGCCTCCTGCAGCCGGTAGCGCTGGATGACCCACTTGGGCGACACTCCCACATAATTGCTGAACAGCCTTTGCAGCGCGCGTTCTTCGATGCCGACCTGCGCGCACAGCGCGGCCACGCTGGCCGGGCCATCGACGGCTGCGGCGGCGGCCACCGCTTGTGCGGCGAGGAGGGCGCGCGGGTCCGGCGCCGGCAGCACCGCGAGCAGCATCGCTTCGGCCGCGCCGACCATGCCGGCGTCGCCGGCGGCAGCGAACACGCGCTGTTCGGCCTCGACCCCCGGCACGCGCAACACCTCGTCGACCGGCATGGTGCGGTCGGCCAGGGTTGATAACGGATGATCGATGAAAGGACGCAGGCCACCCGGCTTGAAGCGCACCCCCAGCACGCGGCCGGCGCCGGCCACGCTGCGTTCGAACGCGCCGCGCACCACGCCATGGATGGCGCTCCGGCCACGGTCGAACACCAGGTGCGCGTTCGGGTAGGGCAGCACGCGCTGGATCTCGGGCGCGCGCTCGCCCATGTTCCATTCGACGATCCAGTAGTAGTCGACAAACAGCGCCAGCGGCGCCGCCGGCGGATAGGTGGCCAGGCGGATGCGGCGCGCCATGCCGAGCGGATCGACGATGCCTTTCGGCGTCGATGGGGCGGTGTCGGGTTTATCCAAGATGTTTGTCGTCCTCGCGCTTACTGTGGTGGTTCTGCGAGCAACCGCGCGTGTCAATGCGGCGCCGTCCATCCTTGCACTTACTTGAATCCGAAAGTCTGCCATGTCCATGATCCATTCCAGCGCAGCCGCGCTGTCCCTTCTAGCCGCCTTGCCAACAGCCAGCGCCCAGGCGGCGCCCGTTCTGCTTCACGCCAGCGGGCCGTTCGAGATCACGATCATACCCGCTGGCACGCCCGAGAAGGAAGGCCGCACCGCCACCGCCCGCATGGCGCTCGACAAGCGCTACGCGGGTGAGCTGGCCGCCAGCGGCGAGGGCACCATGCTCACGGCGGTGAGCGATGTCAAAGGTTCTGCCGCCTACGTCGCCATCGAGCGGGTCAGCGGCACGCTGGCGGGACGTACGGGCAGTTTCGTGCTCCAGCATGCGGGCACCATGCGCGGCGGGACCAGCCAGGCCACGATTACCATCGTTCCCGATTCGGGCACCGGGGAGTTGAGCGGGATCAGCGGCAGCCTGGCGCTCAGCGTGGTCGACGGCAAACACTTTTACGCGCTCGAATACACGCTGGATAACTAGCCGCGCACGGCATCGACAAAGGCGCGCAGCGCGGGCGGCATCTGGCGGCGGCTGGGGTAGTACAGGAAGTACTGGGACGGCGCCGCCTCGAACCCGGCCAGCAGCACCTGCAAGCGGCCGGCGTCGATGTGGGCCGCCGCATCGGCGTGGTAGATATACGCCAGGCCGGCGCCGTCGAGCGCCGCGCGGAGAATGAGCTCGTCGTCGTCGAACACCAGCGCGCCGTTGACGGCGACCGAGTAGCTGCGTCCGTCCTGCGCAAACTCCCAGGCGTAGCGGCTGCCGCTGGGGAAGCGGCGGCCGATGCAGCCGTGCCGTTCCAGCTCGCGCGGCGTGGCCGGCGCCCCGTTCGCCGCCAGGTAGGCGGGGGAGGCGACCACCACGAAGCGCTGCGGCGGGCCGAAGGGAATGGCGATCATGTCGGCGGCCAGCCGCTCGCCGAAGCGCACGCCGGCGTCGAAGCCGGCGCCGACGATGTCGAGCAGGCCGTCGTCGGTGACGGCCTCTAACTGCACGCGCGGATAGGTGGCCGCGAAGGACCCCAGCATGGGGGCGAGCAGCAGGCGGGCGGCGGAGCGCGGCAGGTTGATGCGCAGGGCGCCGGCCGGCACGTCCTGCAGGCTGTCCAGTTCCGCCAGGGCGTCGGCGATCTCGCCGATGGCGGGCGCGAGGCGCGCCAGCAAGCGCGCGCCGGCTTCGGTCGGGGTCACGCTGCGGGTGGTGCGGTTAAGCAGGCGCACGCCGAGGCGTTCTTCCAGCGCGCGCAGGGTGTGGCTCAGCGCGGAAGGGGAGACGCCGCGTTCGGCGGCGGCCTTGCGGAAGCTGCGCAGGCGCGCCACGGCGGCGAAGGCGTCAAGTTCATGCAGGTCGATCATAAATTGATGAAATTTTCTCAGTAGTGCATGCGCAATAAGGCATCTTATCCGATCAAACCAGGCCGCGCATACTGGCCGCTCATTCAAACCACGAGGAGTTAGCTGTGATCAAAACGCGTACATTGGGAACGACCGGCTTGTCGGTGTCGGCCATCGGCATCGGTTGCATGGGCATGAGCTTCGCCTATGGCGGCGCCGAGGAGGCGGAGTCGATCCGCACCCTGCACCGCGCCGTCGACCTGGGGGTGACGATGTTCGATACGGCGGAAGTCTACGGACCCTACGCCAACGAGGAGCTGCTGGCGCGCGCTTTTCGCCAGCTGCGCGGCAAGCTGACCATCGCCACCAAATTCGGATTCAAGATCGGCGCGCAGGGGCAGGGCATGGAGCGGGTGACGGGGGTGGACAGCCGCCCGCAACATGTGCGCGCGGCGGTCGAGGGCTCGCTGGCGCGGCTCGGCGTGGAAAAGATCGACCTGCTGTACCAGCACCGCGTCGATCCGGCGGTGCCGATCGAGGAAGTGGTCGGCGTCATGGCCGATCTGGTCCGCGAAGGCAAGGTGCTGCATCTGGGTTTGTCGGAAGCCTCGGCCGACACCTTGCGGCGCGCGTGCGCGGTGCATCCGATCGCCGCGCTGCAGTCGGAGTATTCGCTGTGGAGCCGCGAGGTGGAGGACGAGGTGCTGCCGGCCTGCCGTGAACTGGGCGTGGGCTTTGTGCCTTACAGCCCGCTGGGACGGGGCTTCCTGACCGGGCAGCTGGGGTCAACCGAGGCGCTGGCGGCGGACGATTACCGGCGCGGCCTGCCGCGCTTCCAGGACGAGGCGCTGCGCGCCAACGCGGCGCTGGTGGCGCGCCTGGAACAACTGGCTGCCGCACGCGGGGCCAGCGCGGCCCAGCTGGCGCTGGCCTGGCTGCTGGCGCAGGGTGAGTACATCGTGCCGATTCCGGGCGTGCGCCGGCTGGCCAACCTGGAGCAGAACGTGGGCGCTGCGCAGCTGGTGCTGAGCGCGGCCGACGTGGCGGCGATTGGCGAGGCCGTGCCGCGCGGCGCGGTGCAGGGCGCGCGCTACAACCAGAAAGAGATGGGCATGGTCGGGCTGTAAGACCTCGGCGCGGCCGGTGCCGGCAGGCGTCAGGCGACTGCCATGAGCGACGGCGCCGCCCGGGGTGCGCTGTCGTAGGCGCGTTGCAGCGCCAGGCGGCGCGGGTCGGCGCTGTCCGGCGCGGCGCTGTCCGGCGCGGCGCTGTCCACACTGGCGGCCGATGGCGTTTGCGTGCCTGGTTCGGCGGCCAGTCCGGCGCGTGCCTGTTGTTCCATTTGCGCGGCCTGGGCGGCGACGGCGCGGTCCGCGCCCGACGGATCGGCCGGCGCCAGCGCGGCCGCCGCGATGGCGCGCGAGCGAGCGATGGTCTCCTGCGGTGTGGCGCCGGGCGAGGTATCGATCTGTACTTCGCCGCCGATGGCGTAGTTGACGCCATTCGGTCCGCGCTGGTAGGTATAGCTGGCGCCGGAGAGTGCCAAGCCACCGGCGGCGGCCAGGTGGGCCTGCTCGTGCTGGCGTACTTCGGCATCGCGCGACTTGAGCTTGTCGACCTGGGCCAGCGCCTCGGGCGTCAGTCCGGTGCGCGCAGGGGCCGGCCGCGCGCTGGTGGCGGCGGAAACTGCGCTGGCGCTGGCGGCGACGCTGCTCATGATGGGGCGCGTGTGGAGTTGCGGATGCCTTGATGATAACAAATTGATGGGCTGTGCATACGTCGCCTGCGCGCCGGCGTGGCATGATCAGGATCGAGGGCGGCTGCCATGCCGAACCGGGCAAGTTGAAACGCTATCCGGGGCTGTTCAGCAAATTCCCCGGTGCCCGGAATGCCGGTGTGGCGGTGGCCGAAGAGGCGTGGGCCTTCTTCAAGGACAAGCGCTCAGGCTTGCAGCCCATGCCCGCATAAGGGCGTCAGGCCGGCGCCAGGTCGAGCAGGTACAGCGCGCCGTCGACCTGCGCGCCGTCGACGACGGCAAGATTGGGCAAGTCGCGCGCGTGCACGAAGCCGCATTTGCGCAGCACCGCCGCCGATCCCCCGTTGGCGTGCGTGATCTCGGCGCGCAGTTCTTTCAGTTGCCAAACCGTGCGCGCCAGCCCGACCAGATTGCGCAGGGCGAACGTGGCCAGGCCCTTGCCGGTCTGGTCGCGCGCGATGCGGTAGCCCACTTCGGCCGATCCCTCGGCGCGGTCGATGCCCTTCAGGTTGGCGCGGCCGACGATGCGCCCGTTCTCATCGAGCAGCACGCACGGATGCCAGGCGCCGCTGGCATGGCCTTGCAGGTACTGCGCAATGTGGCGCGCCACGCCGCCGGGCGAATAGAAGCCCGGCTCGCGCGCTTCCACGTGGCGTTCGAACCAGGCGCGGTTGGCCAGTTCAAACGTCAGCAGGGCCTCGGCGTCACCCTGCGCGAGGAGGCGCATGGTGTGGGCGCAGGCGCCTGTCATGCCGATGCCGGCGCTGCGCTGGCGATGCTGGCCAGCACGGCGCGCACCGCGTCCGGCACGGGGACCGAACGGTTGCTGGCGCGGTCGACGTAGACATGCACGAAATGCCCTGCCGCCGCCGGCAGCGCGTCGTCGTTGCGGTACAGCGCCAGCTCGTAGCGCACGCTGGAGTTGCCCAGCTTGGCCACGCGCACGCCCACATGCACCGTGTCCGGAAAAGCGATCGAGCTGAAATACGAGCATCCCGTGTCGACCACCAGCCCGACCACGCTGTCGGCGTGGATATCGAGCACGCCGCGCGCGATCAGGAACTGGTTCACGGCGGTGTCGAAGAAGCTGTAGTAGACGACGTTGTTAACGTGCTGGTAGGCGTCGTTGTCCATCCAGCGCGTGGGAATGGCCAGGAAATGCGGGAACGCGGAGCGGGGCGAGTCGCGCATGTCAGTGCTTTACGTCGCTGGCGGCAATGAGCACTTCGACCGGCGTGTCGCCGACGAACAGCTGCGCGCAATCGACCTTGTCGAATGCGTAGTGCTTGCCGCAGAAGTCGCAGTCGATCGCCAGCTGGCCCAGTTCATCGAGGGCGCCGTCGACTTCTTCGCGTCCCAGCATCTTGAGCATGTTGCCGACTTTTTCGCGCGTGCAGCTGCAATGGAACTGCGGATGGGCCGGGTCGAACACGCGGATCGTCTCTTCCCAGAACAGGCGGTTCATCAGGGTCTGGATGTCGGTCGAGAGCAGTTCTTCCTGCTTCAGGGTCGAGGCCAGCATGACGGCGCGGTTCCAGGTCTCGAGTTCGTCGGCTTCGCTCTCTTGCTTGATCTGGTCGTCCTTGCCGCTGTGGCGCGGCAGCTTTTGCAGCAGCAGGCCGCGCGCGACGTTGTCGTCCGCCGCCAGCCACAGGCGCGTGTCGAGTTGCTCGGAACGCAGCATGTAGTTTTCGATGACGGTCGCCATGTCGTCGCCGTCGAGCGGCACGATGCCCTGGTAGGGCTGCTGGCCCGGCATCTTGTCGGCCGGGTCGAGCGTGATGACGAAGCGCGCCTTGCCGCCCGGGTTGAGCAGGTCGGTCAGGCTGGCGTCGTCGGCCACGCTGACGCCATCGGCCACCTTGGCGGTGGCACGCATGCGCAGCCCGGAATCGCATTCGACCACCAGCAGGCGCACCGGCCCGTCGCCGTGGATCTGCATGACGATGGCGCCGTTGAACTTGAGGTTGGCCGAGAGCAGGGCCGCCGCGGCGAGCATTTCGCCGAGCACCGTCTTGACCGCCGGCGGGTAGCTGTGGCGCTGCAGGATCTCGTGCCAGGTGCTTGAGATTTCGACGAATTCGCCGCGCACGGCGGCGTTGTCGAAGATGAATTTTTGCAGGGTATCTTTGTTATTGTCTGTAGTCATTGTTTATCCAATCTTTTTCAGTTGCGTCTTGAACAGCTGGGCACGCGCCACGTAGCTGGCGGCGCTGCCTTCGAGGCGCGCGATGTCGTCTTCGTCCAGGGTGCGCACGGCCTTGGCCGGGGCGCCGATGATCAGCGAGTAGTCCGGGAATTGTTTGCCTTCGGTTACCAGGGCACCGGCGCCGACCAGGCAACCCTTGCCGATCTTCGCGCCGTTCAGGATCACGGCCTGGATGCCGATCAGCGTGCCATCGCCCACGGTGCAACCGTGCAGCATGGCCTGGTGGCCGATGGTCACCTTGCTGCCGATGGTGAGCGGAAAGCCTATGTCGGTGTGCATGACCGTGCCTTCCTGCACATTGCTGCCGGCGCCGATGGTGATGCGCTCGTTGTCGCCGCGCAGCACGGCGCCGGACCAGACCGAGGTATTGGCCTCCAGCGTCACTTTGCCGATCAGGCTGGCCGAATCGGCGACGTAGGCGGACTCGTGAATCTCGGGCGCGTGCTCGCCCAGTTGGTAGATAGCCATATTGGTGTCTGGAAGCGTTGGAATGGCGCTATTTTACGCCGCCCCGGCGCTTTCGACGCGGCCTGGCTATTTCCAGCCGCGTCGAGGGGATGATGTTGGGCGTTTTCTTCTAATCACAAGGCGGGGCGGCGCAAACGTATTTGTTTCGCGTAGGATTGTTTTCTTTTCTGACACAATTACCTTGGAGGCATCATGCGATTGTTCGCTGTTGCGCGCCTGGCCGTCGCGCTGGCCACGTCACTGGCCATCTGCGGCGCGCTGGCGGCACCGGCGGCTGGCGCGGCTGATTTCACCACCACCGCTGGCTATGCCGACGCTTGCCGCGAAGTAGCGCGCGGGGCCGTTCCCAGGGATGACGATGCGCGCGTGGCCGCCGTCATCTGCCGCGACACGGCGCTGGTCAGCCAGATCGTGACCTGGGCCAGCGAAGGCATGAAGCGGATGGACAAGCAGCGCAAGCCCGAGGAATCCATCGTGGTCGAGGTGAGGAAGGAGATCGACTACGTGATCGCCGAACTCGGCGCCACGCGCAAGTTGCTGGCCCAGATCAAGCTGGGCAAGCGCAAGTCGCTGCGGCTGGCGCCGGCGCAGTGGGCGCGCGATATCGACGGCGATGGCACCGTCAAGCTGTGGGAGAAATACCTGTTTGCCCTGCCCAAGCGCGGTCAGCAGGGTTTCCGCGTGACGGCGCCGAGCAACGAGCAGGCCTACTACGACAGCGAATATAAGCTGGGCGCGGTCATCCGCGTCGACCAGAGCGATATTCTATGGTCGCTCTCGTACCATCATTTCATCGAGGGCATGCTGACCAATCTGCGTGCCTTCGAGCTGGACGACAAATTCGACGGCCTGATCCTGGCGCGTCCGGCATTGCTGAAAGCGGCGCACAAGTTGATCGGCGACGGCTTTGTATTATCGGGGAAAATGCGCCAGGAAGTGCTGGCCGAGACCGATGACGATGAGGAGTGGATCGGCAATCCGAAGCAGGCGGGCAGCGTGTTCCCGCTGCCGCTCGACGCGGCCGACTTTGCCAGCTGGGGGAGGATGCTCAAGGAGATGTCGGCACTGTGGCAGGGGCGTACCTTGCTGCCGGCCACGCAGGGCGGGCGCGGGATGCTGGCGGTCATGGCGCCTTTGTGTCCCGAGGGGAGCGGGCTGAACTTGGCTAAGTTGTATCTGCATCCGCCGGCGGCAGGTAGCGTCTACAGCTTCCACAATACCAGGCTGCCGGCGGGCAGTTGCCAGCGTATCGACAAGGCGCATCCGCTGTCGCCGCTGCCGCAGATGGCCGAGCAGGCCGCGAGCACCGATACGGGCATGGGATTTTTGCGGTATTTGTACTGGACTAACTGAGATGACGGATTGGGTCATGGCCTGCCTCTTTACCAGGCAACCATGTCGCATTGTCATGCAAGGAATTGATTGGTGAAATGGGCTATGACAGTACAGTTATTGACTGTGGACGATGACGATGACGAAACAGGCGTCGTGACAATGCTGATCGATGGCGTTGAAATAGCGGCCATGAATTGCCTTTGGCAAGGTAACAATGGTGCCGTCGGGCCCACGGCCGGATCGCAGTTCGAGCCGGCCTTTTCCTGCCTGTTCGATGGGTCCGGGCATGTGGACTGGAGATCCCTGTTCGCTGGAAATCCTGGCGCGGAAAAGCGTCTTCACCGCACAGGGCTGTGGTCGTACCGAGCCCTTGGCCAGATTGTGGAAATCGAAACGGACGATCATGCAGCGCTGGCCGACTGCGGGGGCTGTCTGATCCCGTTGCCCATCACAATGTCCGATCCTGACTGTGTTGGTGCCTACGTTGGATTTGATATTCAACGGCTTTCCGTCTCGGTTCGGTTGACTTCTGCGTGACACGTGCATACTGTGACACGAGAGATGCCGTTGTTGACAGCGGGCAATGAAACCAGCAGTAACGCGAACGACGCCAATGGGCATCCCGCTTCAATCATCGACTGCGACCAACGAGTCGGCCAAATTCCCTCAAACCGTCATGTTCCTGGGCGGCGAGGAGGTAATGAAGCGGAAAATCGAGACCAAACTCGACGTTCATGCACTCATCATGGAAGGATTTCCCGATGCAGTCATGACGTATCTGGTGCAGAACATCCCGGAATGACGGAATCCGGAATTCCTTCAAAAACGGTGGGTATAAGCAGACGCCCGTCGCCGCGCAAGAATGGTGTGCACAAGCTTCTGACCAGCGAGCAAAGCAGCAAAGCGTGGAATTTTGCCGAGTTAATGACCCAGGCACACTCGACACCCGCTTGCATCCGCCTGAATGAAGCGGGAAGGACAGAGCGCATGACCAACCTCTGCTTGACTAGTCAAATACGGTATCTACAATGTAGATACATAGTGTGGTAAAAATGGAATTATCCGTGCAGAAGTGGGGTAACAGCGCCGCAGTGCGCTTACCGACCGAGTTATTGAGCGTGCTCAAGGTGACTCTGGGTGACAAGCTGACCGTCAACGTGCAAGAGGACGGGGTGTTGCTGAAAGTAAAACGGCCTGTCTATGCGCTGGCCGATCTGGTGGCCCAGTGCGACCTCTCGGCACCCGAGCCACCCGATCTCGCCGCCTGGAGCAATATCAAGCCTGTCGGGCGCGAGGCGTGGTAAAACGCGTCAAATTCGGGCGCGGTGATATTGTCATGGTCAATCTGGACCCGACCGCAGGCCATGAACAAAAAGGGATGCGACCTGCGCTGGTACTGTCGACCAGCGTATTTAACGCCTTGGGCCTCGCTCTGGTAGCGCCGATCACGCAAGAAGGAGACTTTGCGCGGCATGCTGGTTTCGCTGCGCCCTTGAGTGGATCCGGCACGACAACCCAAGGTACTGCCTTGGTTAATCAGGTGCGTATGCTCGACCTGGAAGCGCGCGGCGCCAAGCGGGTGGAAACAGCGCCGGAGTTTGTCGTTGATGATGCGCTGGCACGCCTGCGCGCCATCATCGATTAAGCGACGATGCCCAGCCGCAGCGCTTGACCTCAAGCCCGCTTGCGGTTTTATCGTGGCATCGGTTGCTCCCGATCGATTGACGCAGCCGCAACGCATAAAAGGTTCTCCGGTATAATTCGAACGGTCGTTCTTTTTTATTCCCGAGTCCTCCCATGAAACCTTCCCGTTCCGAATTCCTGACCGTGCGCGGCTTGCGCACCCACGTGCGCCACTGGGGCAGGGAGGGCGCGCCCAAGCTGTTCATGGTGCATGGCTGGATGGATGTGTCGGCCTCGTTCCAGTTCGTGGTCGATTGCCTCCAGCAAGACTGGCATGTGATTGCGCCCGACTGGCGCGGCTTCGGGCTGTCCGAACGCAGCCACTCCGACACCTATTGGTTCCCCGACTACGTGGCCGACCTCGACGCCATGCTCGACCATTACGCGCCGGGCCAGGCGGTCAACCTGCTCGGTCACAGCATGGGCGGCAATGTGGTTGGTATTTACGCTGGCGCCAGACCCGACCGGGTGCGCCGCCTGATCAACCTGGAAGGCTTCGGCATGCCCGCCTCCAGGCCGGAAAAGGCGCCGGCGCGCTATGCCAAGTGGCTCGACGAGATGCGCGCGCCGCCGTCGCTGCGCACCTATCCGAGCCAGGCGGCGGTGGCGGCGCGCCTGCAAAAGACCAATCCGCGCCTGCTTGATGCGCGCGCGCAGTTCCTGGCGCAGCACTGGGCGGCGCAAAACGACGCCGGCGAGTGGGAAATCCTGGGCGACCCGAACCACAAAAAGCCGACCCCGCTCGGCTACCAGGTGGAAGAAGTGATGGCCTGCTGGTCGGCCATCAGCGCGCCGGTGCTGTGGGTCGAGGCCGAGGATACCAATATGTGGCAGTGGATGGGGCCGCGCGAAGAAGCGCGCATCGAGGTCGACCGCCGCCTGGGGCACCTGAAGACGGTCACTTCGCGCATGATGAAGGACGCCGGCCATATGCTGCATCACGACCAGCCGGAGCAGCTGGCGACGATGGTGGAAGCGTTTTTGGCGTAGCCGGGATGGGGCAAGCGGCCACGCGCCGCGTCAATCGCTCAGTGAGCGTACAATAAAGCCTGACCCAACCCGTTGCCGATCCCGAGCCTTGCCTGCGTATGCAAAATGTAGATCTCCATTGTCACTCGACCGTGTCCGACGGTGTCCTGGCGCCCGCCGCCGTTGCCGCCTACGCCCATAAAGCGGGGGTGGACGTCTGGGCCCTGACCGACCACGACGAAGTCGGCGGCGTGGCCGCCGCGCGCGAGGCCGCCGGCGCGCTGGGCATGCGCTTTGTGTCCGGCGTCGAAATCTCGATCACCTGGGCCAACCAGACCGTGCATATCGTCGGCCTGCAGATCGACGAGAACAATCCCGGCCTGGTGCAGGGCCTGGCCGCCACCCGCAGCGGACGCGATGCGCGCGGGCGCGAGATGGCCGCCCAGCTGGCCCGCGCCGGCATTCCCGGCGCCTACGAGGGCGCGCTCAGGTTCGTCGACAATCCCGACCTGATCTCGCGCACCCATTTCGCGCGCCATCTGGTCGAGTCGGGCGTGTGCGCCAACATCCCCGAAGTATTCCGTAAATATCTGGTCGAAGGCAAACCCGGCTACGTGCCACACCGCTGGGCCACCCTGGCGCAGGCGCTCGGCTGGATCCACGGCGCGGGCGGCGTTGCCGTGATCGCCCATCCGGGCCGCTACAAGCTCGGCATTGTCGGGCAGGGCGCCTTGTTCGATGAATTCAAGCAGCTCGGCGGCACCGCGATCGAGGTGGTTACCGGCAGCCATACGCCGGACCAGTATCCCTTGTACGCTGAAGAAGCGCGGCGCTACGGTTTCCTGGCTTCGCGCGGCACCGATTTCCATGCGCCGGGCGAGTCGCGCGTCGATTTTGCCGCCTTGCCGCCGTTGCCGCGCAGCGTCAAGCCGGTCTGGCACGACTGGTTTTAACGGCTTGTAAGGCAGCCGGCTTAAGCGGTCCTGAACAGCGCCGTCCCTGCCATGGCAAAGGCGGCGCGGCTCTTGTATTTGTCACGCACCAGCCTTATCTTATTCTCCTGTCCACCAATGCCGAAGCCGGGAGGCTTGCCATGAAGCGCGTTTTACTGTTCCTTGCCACTAACCTTGCCGTGATCCTGGTCCTGACCGTGGTGCTGAACCTGTTCGGCATCGGGCGCGGGGTCAATGCGTCGGGCATCAACATCGGCCAGCTGCTGGTGTTTTCGGCCGTGGTCGGCTTTACCGGCGCCATCATTTCCTTGCTGATGAGTAAAACCATGGCCAAATGGTCGACCGGCGCGCGCGTGATCGAACAACCCTCCGGCGCCGGCGAGTTGTGGCTGGTGAACACGGTGCGCAAGCTGGCCGAGCGGGCCGGCATCGGCATGCCCGAGGTTGCCGTCTACGATGGCGCGCCGAACGCCTTCGCCACCGGCGCCTTTAAAAATTCGGCCCTGGTCGCGGTCTCCACGGGCTTGCTCGAGAGCATGGACCGGGATGAAGTCGAAGCCGTGCTGGGCCACGAAATCGCCCACGTCGCCAACGGCGACATGGTCACGCTCACCCTGATCCAGGGCGTGGTCAATACCTTCGTGGTGTTCCTGGCGCGCGTGGTCGGCTACGTGGTCGACAAGGTCGTGCTGCGCAACAACGATCGCGGCCCCGGCATCGGCTACATGGCCACCGTGTTCGTCTGCGAACTGCTGTTCGGCCTGGTGGCCTCGATGATCGTCGCCTGGTTCTCGCGCCAGCGCGAATTCCGCGCCGACGCCGGTTCCGCCAGGCTGCTGGGCAGCCCGCGCCCGATGCAGCAAGCCCTGGCCCGCCTCGGCGGCCTGGCGCCCGGCGCCCTGCCGTCGCAAATGCAAGCCTTCGGCATTGCCGGCGGCGGCAAGGGCTGGGGCGCGCTGTTCTCAACCCACCCGCCGATGGAAGAACGCATCGCCGCCCTTAATAACCTGCCAGCGAACCTGCCTCCCGCATGAGCCAATTTTTCGCCATCCATCCCGACAATCCGCAGGCGCGCCTGATCAAGCAGGCCGCCCAGATCATCCACGCCGGCGGCATCGTCGCGCTGCCGACCGACTCGTGCTACGCGCTGGTCTGCCACCTCGACGACAAGGCGGCGGTGGACAAGCTGCGCCGCATCCGCGGCATCGATGAAAAGCACCACCTGACCCTGCTGTGCCGCGACCTGTCCGAAATCGCGGTGTATGCGCGGGTCGACAACCGCCAGTTCCGCCTGCTCAAGGCCGCCACCCCGGGGCCGTACACGGTGATCCTGGAAGCGACCCGCGTGGTGCCGCGCCGCCTGTCGCACCCGTCGCGCAAGACCATCGGCCTGCGCGTGCCCGAAAACGCCATCGCCCAGGCCCTGCTGGAAGAATTGGGCCAGCCGCTGCTGGGCACCACCCTGATCCTGCCCGACCGGGAGGGCGAGGGCGATGAATTGCTGACCGACGCCGACACGATCCGCGAGCGCATCGACAAGCAGGTTGACCTGATCATCGACGGCGGCGCCTGTTCGCTGGAGCCGACCACCGTGATCGACCTGACCGGCGACGACGTGGTGCTGGTGCGCCAGGGCCGCGGCGATGCCGCCGCGTTCGGACTCTGAACGCGCCCGCCGGCTCCCTTAGCGGCGCGCCATGAACAGCCCCGACGCGCTCGTGCGCAACGCGCTCATGTTCGGGATCCCGGTGCTGTATGCGCTGGCGCTGCACGAAGCGGCGCATGGCTACATGGCGCGCTATCTCGGCGACGACTCTTCGGCAAAGGAGGGGCGCCTCAGCCTCAATCCGCTGCGCCATATCGACCCCTTCGGCACCATCCTGCTGCCGATGCTGATGTACTGGCTGATCGCGCTGCCGTTCGGCTACGCCAAACCGGTGATGATCGAGTACGACAGCCTGCGCGAACCGAAGATAAAAAGCATGGCCTGGGTCGGGCTGGCCGGGCCGGCCGCCAACCTGGCGATGGGCGTGGCCTGGGCCATCGCCGGCCTGCTGCTGAGCGCGAGCGGCATGCACAACAGCTTTTTGCGCGGCATGGTGCAGGTCGGGGTGTCGTTCAACGCGGTCATGATCGTTGTGAACATGCTGCCGATCCCCCCGCTCGACGGCAGCAATGTCGTGGCCGGCCTGCTGCCCGAGCGGGTGATGCGGGCGCTGCCGAGCTTTCCCAGGGACGAGGTGCCGGTCTTGCCGGGTTTGTTGCCGCTGCGGCTGGCCAACTGGCTGACCTGGACCGACGTCGGCGGCGTGCTGCTGTTCTGCACCCTCATCGTGCTGATCAAGCTGCATGTGCTCGACAGCTTCATGCTCAAGGCGACCCAGATGGTAAGCTCGCTGTTTTCGCTGATCGCCTCGCCGATTTCATTTCTTCTGCATTGATAAAGGATTTCCGATGACCGACGCCCTCCTCGCCGCCGACGCTTCCCCCTGGATCGCCCGTTTCGCCCCGCTGGCGCGGCGCGGCGAGGCGCTTGACCTGGCCTGCGGCACGGGCCGCCACGCGCGCCTGCTGGCCGCGCTCGGCCACCCGGTGGTCGCGCTCGACCGCGACCCGGAAGCGCTGGCCGCCGCCGCCGGCCCCGGCATCACCACCATGGAGTTCGACCTGGAGGACGGCACCGTGCCCTGGCCGTTCGAGGAAGGGCGCTTTGCCGTCATCGTCGTCACCAATTACCTGCACCGGCCCCTGATTCCGGCGCTGGTGCGCAGCCTGGCGCCGGGCGGCCTGCTGATTTACGAGACCTTTGCAGGCGGCAACGAAGCCTTCGGCCGCCCGAGCAATCCGGCGTTCTTGCTGCACGAAGGCGAACTGCTGCGCCAGGCGGCGGCCCATCAGCTGCGCGTGCTGGCCTTCGAAGACGGTTTTACCAGCCTGCCGAAGGCGGCCATGGTGCAGCGCCTGTGCGCCTGCGGGGCCGATTTTGCCAGGGAGGACGCGCAGCTTGACGGGGGCGCGGCGGCGACCGAGGCGCGATTCTAGTCAACAATGAACCATTCGGGCGGGCGATCCGCTACAATCGGGGTTTTATCTACCAGCATAGTTACCTACATATGATCAAGGGCAGCATAGTAGCAATCGTCACCCCGATGCATGCAGACGGCAGTCTGGACCATCCGGGCCTGCGCAAGCTGATCGACTGGCACATCGCCGAGGGCACCGACGGCATCGTGATCGTCGGCACCACGGGCGAATCGGCCACCGTCAGCGTCGAGGAACACTGCGAACTGGTCAAGCTGGCCGTCGAGCACACCCGTGGCCGGATTCCGATCATTGCCGGCACCGGTGGCAATTCGACCTCCGAAGCGATCAAGCTGACCGAGTATGCCAAGGAAGTCGGGGCCGATGCCGCACTGGTGGTGGTTCCGTACTACAACCGTCCGACCCAGGAAGGCATGTACCTCCACTTCAAGGCCATCGCCGAAGCGGTCGACCTGCCGATCATCCTGTACAACGTGCCGGGCCGTACCGTGGCCGACATGAGCAACGACACCGTGGTGCGCCTGTCAACCATTCCGAACATCGTCGGCATTAAAGATGCGACCGGCAACATCGGCCGCGGGCTGGAACTGCTGCGCAATGTCGACAAGTCGTTCGCCGTGTACTCGGGCGACGATCCGACCGCGATCGCGCTCATGCTGTGTGGTGGCGCCGGCAATATTTCGGTCACCGCCAACGTGGCGCCGCGCGCCATGCACGAGCTGTGCGTGGCAGCCATGGGCGGCGACATCGCCCGCGCCGTCGAGATCAACAATACCGTCATGCCGTTGCACCAGAAACTGTTTATCGAGCCGAATCCGGTCCCGGTCAAATGGGCCCTGGCGGAAATGGGCCTGATGCCTGCCGGCATACGCCTGCCCCTGGCGCCGCTCGGGCAAGACTGCCACGACGCGGTGCGCGGCGCCCTGCGCGAAGCCGGCGTCCTACCACAGCCCTGACCCGCAAGGGTCGGATCATCCCAGACACCAGCTGCCTTTCAGCTTCTCATTCAGTAACGACATGACTATTCGCAATACATTAACAATGGCCAAGGCCCCGGCATTTTCTCCTGCAGCGACGCGCGGCCTGGTGCTGTCGGCGCTGATGGTCAGCCTGTCCGGCTGCGGCATGATCAGTTCCGTCATACAACAAGACAAGCTCGACTACCGTGGCGCCAAGAAGGCCGCCTCGCTGGACGTTCCGCCCGACCTGACCCAGCTCGAGCGCGACAACCGCTACGCGATCCCCGAAGGGCGCGGCGTGGCGTCGGCCTCGACCTACCAGCAGCCGAAGGGCACCACGGCGGCACCCGTCGCCGGCGGCCAAGTGGTCGCCGTGGCCGGTACCGAGGCCGTGCGCGTCGAGCGCAGCGGCAACCAGCGCTGGCTGGTGGTCAACCAGACCCCGGAGCAACTGTGGCCGCAGCTCAAGCAGTTCTGGGCCGATTCGGGCTTTACCGTGATCAGCGAGTCGGCCACCACCGGCACCATGGAAACCGACTGGGCCGAGAACCGCGCCAAGATTCCGCAAGACTTCATCCGCCAGTCGATCGGCAAGGTCTTCGATTCGCTGTACTCGACCGGTGAGCGCGACAAGTTCCGCACGCGCCTCGAGCGCACCCCGAACGGCACCGAAATCTACATCAGCCATCGCGGCGCCGAAGAAGTGCTGGTCGGTACGCAAAAGGATTCGACCACCTGGACCGTGCGCCCGAACGATCCGGGCCTGGAAGCGCAGTTCCTGAGCCGTTTGCTGGCCAAGCTGACCGGCGTGGCCGATATCAAGCCGGCCGAAGCGGCCGTGGCGGCGGCGCCGCAAGCGCCGCAAACGGCCAAGCTGCTGGGCGATTCGGTCGAAGTGGCCGAAGGGTTCGACCGCGCCTGGCGCCGTGTCGGCCTGGCGCTGGACCGGGTCGGCTTCACGGTGGAAGACCGCGACCGGGTGCAGGGCGTGTATTTCGTGCGCTATGTCGATCCGGATCTGGCCGAGAAGGAAGGTTTCCTGACCAAGCTGTTCAGCTTCGGCGCCTCGTCCGACAAGGCCAAGGAAGCGCAGCGTTTCCGCGTGGCGGTCAAGTCGGAAACGGGTGCGACGGTGAGCAAGGTGACCGTGCAGGGCAACGACGGCAAGCCGGAAACCTCGGCCACCGGCGCCAAGATCCTGAAACTGCTGAGCGACGAGTTGAAGTAAGCGTTTGCGCAAGCGTAAAAAAACCGGCCGAGGCCGGTTTTTTTACGTCCTGTGCGGGAGAGTGGCAAGTACCTTGCTGCGCAGTGCGCTACTTCACCAATTTCCAGGCGAAAAAAAACCGGCCCGCAGGCCGGTCTTTTTCAGATCGTGCTGATTAGTGCGCAGCCGATGCAGCAGCCGAAGCTGCGGTCGATGCGGCAGCCGAAGCAGCAGCAGCAGCGTCAGCCGCTACGGAAGCAGCCGACGATGCGGCGGCGGCTGCAGCAGCAGCTTCAGCTACTGGAGCTGCTGGAACGTCAGCTGCTGGTGGTGGGGTAACAACAGCTGGAGCTTCAACAGCTGGGGTAACTGGAGCAACTGGGGTTTCTTCTTTTTTGGTGCAAGCAGCCAGGGCTACGGCCAGCAGGGAGACGATCAGCAAAGATTTTTTCATGGGTTTTCCTTAGTTAATGCACTAAATGATGACAACGTATATTGCGATGAATAATTACCGGTAATTATCGCTCGTTAGGGAATTCTCGTTAGCTTTCGTACCTGTAATGGTGCTTGACAGACAACGGAAACTTCCTAACCCGATATTATAGCTAAATTTGGTGCTTCGCAATAGCACCATGATGCTTTTATGGAAGCTTTTTGCGAACTGGCAACATTCATGTTGCGATAAAAGGCATCTTTATGCTCATTTCATCGGCTAAATTGCTGCATCTCCGATTTATATTCTGATCAGCCTGTTTTGGGCCTTACAAACCCTTACAAACCAGTCGTGGTCGGATGTAACGTGGACACCGCCTCAAGCCAGATTGCCGAGAATCTTTCCTGGCTGAGCTCGGTAGCGGCCGGCGCATCGAAGGCCGCTTCCCCGCGCATGTGGTCGCTGTGAAAGCGGCGCACGATATGCGAGCCGTCGGCGATACAGAAGGAATCGGTCAGGTGATGCAGCGAACGCGCGGTGGCCCGCACCTCAATCTTGTGGTTGAAGTCGCGCAGCAGGCGCACGAAGCGCGGGTAGTGGCGCTCGATATGGGCGCTGTGATGCATGGCCAGCTGCAGGGCGCCGCCGCCGGCGAGAAAACCGCGCAGGGCGGCATCGGTCTCGGTGCTGCCCAGAGGGAACACCGAAAAGTCCGGATCGAACATCTTCAGCGTCAGGCGCGCGCGCCCCACGCAGTCGCGCAACTGCGCCTCGAATTCGGCGTGCGAGTTAAACTTGTGAACGGCGGCGTCGGTCATGGCAGTGTCCTTGTTAGCGTCAAGATCAGGCGTCAGGAGCAGGCTTCAGGATCAGGCGAGTTCGATCCATCCATCCTGGTACCAGGTGTACAGCGCATCGATCACATCGTCGGAGGCGCCGGCCACGGCCGCGCCGGGCAGCGCGCGTTCGTTGGCCAGCACGTCCAGCACGGCCTTGTCGGCGCGGCCGACCGCGAACGATTCGCCGTTGATGAACACGTGCTTGCCACGATATAGCATCTGCGACTTGAGCGAGAGCACCACGCCGCGCTTGGCGGCGGTCTCGGTAAAGCGCCCCATGGCCAGCAGCTTGGCCGGGCCGGTGAAGAACACATTGTGCTTCGGCTCCGACATGTGCTCGCCGACGAAAATGGTGATGTCTTCCTCGGTGAAGCGCACCTTGTTCATTTCTTCGGTGATGGCTTCGAGCATGTTGCGCGGGATTTCAGCCGGGTTCCTGGACACGTCCAGGTCCGGATCGGCGTAGCGGCCCGGCAGGTCGATCGAGTCGGCCATGAACTGCAGGAACGCTTCGCCCAGTTCCTGGTAGGACGGCGAGCGGAAACCGATCGAGTACGTCATGCACTCGCCCTCGGCCACGCCGTCGTGCGCGTAGTGGGGCGGCAGGTACAG
The DNA here is from genome assembly GCF_011682045.1 of Massilia aquatica. GTDB lineage: Bacteria > Pseudomonadota > Gammaproteobacteria > Burkholderiales > Burkholderiaceae_D > Telluria_A > Telluria_A aquatica. The sequence continues at coordinate 113,110 of NZ_VVIW01000005.1, forward strand.
CATGTCGCCCGGTTCGAGCACGAATTCTTCCTGCGGCTTGAAGTTTTTCAGGATTTTCAGCGGCTTGCCTTCGACCAGCGTCAAGTCCTTCTGCGCGCCGATGCGCCAGCGGCGCTTGCCGTGCGCCTGCAGCAGGAATACATCGTAGGAATCGAAGTGCGGACCGACTCCGCCGCCGTCGGTGGCGTAGCTGATCATCAGGTCGTCCAGGCGCGCGTCCGGAATAAAGCGGAACTGGCGCAGCAGCGCGTCGCAGCCCTTGTCGGCCAGGTTGGCGCCCTGCACCAGCATGGTCCATTCGCGCTGCGTGCGCGGCGGCAATTCGGTCAGCGGACCGTGCTGCATGCTCCAGTCGCCGTCGGCCTGGGTGATCAGGCGCGATTCGACATGGTTCAGCTTGGCCAGCGCGGCCAGCGCATCGAGCTTGAGCAGGGGCTTGAAGCCGGGAATTGCCTGGCGGATCAAGAGCGGTTTCTTGTGCCAGTAATCGCGTAAAAACTGGGCGGGCGTGATATCGCCCAAGAGCGTTAATTTTTTCATGCGACATTATAACCAAGTCCGAAACAGGGCAAGGCGGCGGGGAGGTATAATCCGCCAGTACACACTGAAAGGAAGCACTATGAAGATTGCCAAAAACACGGTCGTAACGGTCAAGTACAAATTGTCCGACGCGCAGAACAATCTGATCGAAGACGGCAGCCAGCCGATGGTCTATCTTCACGGCGGCTATGAAAATACGCTGCCGAAAATCGAAGAAGAACTCGATGGCAAAGAAACCGGCTACGCCTGCGTTCTGCAGATCGAACCGGACGACGCGTTCGGCGACTACGACTCGGCCCTGGTCAAGGTGGAAGCGCGCGAGCGCCTGCCGGAGCCGCTCGAAGTCGGCATGCAGTTCGAAGGCATGCCCGATGGCCCGGACAGCGATGAAGAAACCATGATCTTCACCGTCACCGACATCGCCGACGACAAGGTTGTCCTCGACGGCAATCACCCGCTGGCCGGCATTGCGCTGCGCTTCGAGCTGGAAGTAACCGACGTGCGCGAAGCGCTCGACGTCGAAATCGCGCACGGCCACGTGCACGGCGCGCATGGTCACCACGACCATGACGACGAAGATGACAGTGCCGAAGGCGACCATTTCCGCAGTCATCCGGTGCATTGATTCCGCGCAGGCGGGGCGCTCTTGTGTTTGAGTTGCGTCTGCCCCGCCTGCCCCGCCTCCACTCCGTGCGGCGCCCGAGTTGATCTCCGGCGCCGCATTTTTTTACGGCTTCTGAAGCAGGAACATCTTCTCGCTGCCCGGCGCCACGCGCATGCGCAGCACGCTCGATCCCACGCTCACATGTCCCAGGTTGCCGCGCCACGCGATGGCCGGCGCCGGTCCCGCCGGAGGCGCGGTATCGACCAGCAGTACCTTGCCCGCAAATTTTTGCGCCGCCGCCAGCACCTGGTGGCGCGCCGCCGCGTAGCCGTCCTGGCGGCTCTCGCCTGGTCCCAGCATGGCCAGGAGGCCCGGTTTTTCGCTGTGGATCTTCATGTCGCCTTCGGTAAACAACACCACCGCATCGAACTTCTTGCGGTGGGCCGTGCCGAACACGCGCTTGAGCCAGAAACGGTTGGCCACGGCGCGGTCTTCGAACTCGCTGTTGCGGCCCGCTTCGGGGCGGTAGTGATTGTTATCCGAGGGCAGGTTCATGGTCGCGTACAGCACGTTGCCGACCACCCAGTGCGCATTCTCGGCGTAGCTGCGGAACTGCGAACTGGTCGACAGGCGCAGCAAGGGCAGGCTGCGCTTGCCGAGCGACTCGGCGTCCGGATAAAACAATTCGCGCATGCGGTTCAGGCGGTCCACCGCCACCTGGCTGCCGGCGCCGTTGGTGCAGCCGCTCCAGTCGCTGGCGGCGGGCGTGACGATCATCGGCCGGCGCGCCTCGGCGAACAGGTCGCGCCGCTGCGTGTACAACTCGTCGCTGCACGGCTCGCGCTCGGCCTTGATGCCGGTGGCGACGATAAACGCCACCGCGCCATCGTCGCTGGCGGCGATGGCTTGCTCCAGCTGGGCCTCGCTGCCGCCATCGCTGAAGCGGTGGCCGATGATGGCGAACTGGTAGGGCGCCGGTCCCTTGGCGGCGGCCGCCTTGCCTTGCGCGGCACTCGCGCCCGGCGTGGCCGACAGCAGCGCCGCGCACAGCAACGCGGCCAGTGGCGCGGCGCGCATCATGGCGCGGCCAGGCGCTTGAGTTGGTACAGCTGCTCGAGCGCTTCGCGCGGGCTCAAGGCGTCGGGATCGATGGCGGCCAGGGCGTCGAGCAGGGCGTCATTGGCTGCATCGTGCGATGGCGATGGCGCGGGCGCCACGTCCTCCGGTTCCACGCACGGCAGCGCGAACAGGTCCAGCTGCGGCGTGGTGTCGAGCGCCTGCGATTCGAGCCGCGCCAGGTGCTTGCGCGCGGCCTTGATCACCGCCTGCGGCACACCGGCCAGCTGCGCTACCTGCAAACCGTAGCTTTGCGACGCCGGCCCGGGCTGCACCGCGTGCAGGAACACGATGCTGTCTTTATGCTCGACCGCCGACAGGTGCACGTTGGCAGCGCTCGGGTGGCTTTCGGGCAGTTGCGTCAGTTCGAAATAGTGGGTCGCGAACAGGGTGAAGCTGCGGCTGGCGTCGATCAGGTGGCGCGCGATGGCCCACGCCAGCGCCAGGCCGTCGAAGGTCGAGGTGCCGCGTCCGACTTCATCCATCAGCACCAGCGACTGCGCAGTGGCGCCGTTGAGGATCGCCGCCGATTCGGTCATCTCCACCATGAAGGTGGAGCGTCCGCCGGCCAGGTCGTCGGTGGCGCCGATGCGGGTGAAGATGCGGTCGATCGGACCGATCGTCGCGCTGGCGGCCGGCACGTAGCTGCCGATGTAGGCCAGCAAGGTGATCAAGGCCACCTGGCGCATGAAGGTCGATTTACCGCCCATGTTCGGCCCGGTGATCAAGAGCAGGCGGCGCTCGTCGTTGAATTTGCAGTCGTTGGCGATGAAGCGCTCGATCTGGTTTTCCACCACCGGGTGGCGGCCTTCGCAAATGACCAGGCAAGGCTCGGCCACCAGCTGCGGCGCGCACCAGTTGTGCTGCAGCGCGTGCGTGGTGAGCGCGGTGAGCGTGTCGAGCTGCGCCAGGCCCTGCGAGATGGTCTGCAGGGTGCCGATGTGCGGCGCCAGGTCGGCCAGCAGCTGGTCGTACAGGATTTTTTCGCGCACCAGCGCTTTGTCTTGCGCCGACAGGGCCTTGTCCTCAAACACCTTCAGTTCCGGCGTGATGTAGCGCTCGGCGTTTTTCAGGGTCTGGCGGCGGCGGTAATCGTCCGGCACCTTGTCGGTCTGGCCGTGCGTGACTTCGATGTAAAAGCCGTGCACCTTGTTGTACTCGACGCGCAGGTTGGCGATGCCGGTGCGGGCGCGCTCGCGCGTTTCCAGGTCGACCAGGAACTGGCCGGCGTTTTCGGACAGGCCGCGCAGTTCGTCGAGTTCGGCGTCGAAGCCGCGCGCGAACACGCCGCCGTCGCGCACCATGGCCGCAGGTTCAGGAGCGACTGCGCGCTCGAGCAGGTCGAGGCAGATGGCGGGCGTGGCCAGCGCGGCGTGGATGGTGGCCAAGAGGCTTTCTTCGCCGGCGATGAAGGCTTGCTGCACCGAGCGGCGCAGGGCTGGCAGCTGGCGCAGGCCGTCGCGCAGGCTGGCCAGGTCGCGCGGACGCGCCGAGAGCAGCGCAATGCGGGTGGTGATGCGTTCGATGTCGGGCACCTCGGACAAGGTGGCCGAGAGGGCGCCGGCGGCGTCGCTTTGCGCCAGCGACGCAATCGCCGCGTGCCGGGCGCGCGCCACGTTCTGGTCGCGCCGCGCGTGGTGCAGCCAGTGGCGCAGCAGGCGCGAGCCCATCGCCGTGCGGCAGTGGTCGAGCAAGGAAAACAGGGTAGGCGACTCCTGGCCGCGGATGGTTTCGGTCAGCTCCAGGTTGCGCCGGGTGGCGGCGTCGAGGCCGATGAATTCATTTTCGGTTTCGGTCGACAGGCTGCGCACGTGCTGCAGGCCGCGGCCCTGGGTCGACTGGGCGTAGCGCAGCAGCGCGCCGGCCGCGCCAAAAGCGGCGCCCAGGCCGTCGGCGCCAAAGCCGGTGAGGGTGGCCACGTTCAGTTGCTCGAGCAAGGCCTTGTGGCCGCCGACGACATCAAAATGCCAGTCCGGCACGCGCTGGGTGTGGGCGGTGCCGTCGTCGTCGAACAGGTCGGCGCCATCGGCGCGCAGGATTTCGGCGGGGGCGATGCGTTCGAGTTCCTGTTGCAGGCGCACGCCGACGGTGCGGCTGTCGCCGGAAAACTCCATCAGTTTCAGGCCGCCGCTGGCCAGCGACAGCCACGCGAGACCGGTGGTGACGACCTTGCGCTGGCTGATCATGCACACGGCCAGCAGGGGGCGTTCGGCTTTCTCGGGCAGGAGGTCGGCGTCGGTCAGGGTGCCGGGGGTGACCACGCGCATGACCTTGCGCTCGACCGGGCCCTTGCTGGTGGCCGGGTCGCCAATCTGTTCGCAGATGGCGCACGACTCGCCCAGCTTGACCAGCTTGGCCAGGTACGGGTCGAGCGAGTGGAACGGGATGCCGCACATCTTGATCGGGTTGCCGTTCGAAGCGCCGCGCGCGGTCAGGGTGATGCCGAGGATGCGCGCGGCCTTTTCGGCGTCGTCGTGGAACAGCTCATAGAAGTCGCCCATGCGGTAGAACACCAGCATGGTCGGGTACTCGGCCTTGATGCGCAGGTATTGCTGCATCATTGGCGTGTGTTTTTCCGTCGGGCCGTTCTTGATGGCGGCGGCGTTGATTTCGGTCGGGGGTGTGGTCATGTGGTTTTTTGTCGTTGAGGCCCGGCAGGTCTGGTAAATAGTCGGCCAGGGTGCGACGCGGCGCTGCGTTGTCGTTAAGGGCGCCATTTTACCGCTTTCGTGCTGGAGTGCAGGAGCAATGCGCGCCGATTCAGGACGAATCACGGGCCGAGAATTGACGATTGGCGAATTCGAGCGGGGAAATTTAGTCAGAACAGCGCTGTTTCAGGCATCAATATGAATAGTTGCCTGTGAACGGATATCACGTCTACCCAAATCGCTTCGAAAATCAAGTAGAAGTATCCTCTGGCCGCGCTCAGCGGGAGGCTACTTGTGAAGATCAGACTTTGGACCAAATGTACAAAAATCGGAAGCCGCGAGCTCGTAGCCAGCGAGCTTTGTCCTTCGCTGCTTCCAAATTTCATGAGCGCCCGGGTCATCCAATATGTCGATAATCAAATAGCCATGCCTCGGGTCGCTTGCATAGAGTACATAGCGGTCGCTCGATCTATGTCGTCTCTTGTGCTTGTTCTCGAAGTCCGCCAGCCATTCCAGAAGTTCAGAGTAGGTTTGAGCAAGCACAAAGAAGGCATCGCTCATTGCTCAGGGTTTCTTTAACAGCCGTTCTGACCTGCTGATCACGGCCTCGGCGGTGAAAAGATCCTTGTTCTCTCGGAGCGCTTGCAATGCAGCTTTGCGCGCATCCGGGCTGCGGCGCTTGGTTTGCGTATTGGCAGCCCCAGCAATATTCGCGTTTTTCGACTTATCGATACGCGTACTGCGATTGCTCTGCTTCTTTTCGCTATTCAACGAAGGGTCCGGCAAATTTGTCTGAACACCAAGTTTCGCAGCCATGAGATCTTCCTGTAACAGTGTTAGTCGGAAATCATCTGCATTGACCGTTAGCAGAAGGTTAAGATCGCTATCCTCCTGGTCATCGCCTCGTGCGGTGAAACGGAACACACGCACGCTTACCAAGCCACGTCCCAAGCCGAGGGCGCGAAGTTATTCCCGGTAAAGTGAGAGGGCCCGGTATGATTTCATCCGTCGATACTATCATGCCTGGGCAGGTGCGCCCAGCCAAGCGCGCCCTCAACCACGGGGAAAACCGTCACTTTCGCCGTCGCGCCAATCCAAGCCAAACAAAATTCCCAATGACCCTCATTAATACAAACAATGAGGTGCTCCGGCCATCTTGTCGTATCATAGAAACCAATGAGAGCTTCTCATTCGATAGTTTTTCTTAACCCACAAAACCACGCACGAGGATATCCATGTCGCTGATCAATACGCAAGTTCCAGAGTTCAAAACCCAAGCCTTCCACAACGGCAAATTCGTCGAAGTCTCGAACGAGTCGATGAAGGGCAAGTGGTCGGTCGTGATTTTCATGCCTGCCGCGTTCACTTTCAACTGCCCTACCGAAGTCGAAGATGCAGCACAGAACTACGCTGAATTCCAGAAAGCCAACGCGGAAGTGTATATCGTCACCACCGACACCCACTTCTCGCACAAAGTCTGGCACGAAACTTCGCCGGCCGTCGGCCAGGCCCAGTTCCCGCTGGTGGGCGATCCAACCCACAAGCTGACCCGCGCATTCGGCGTGCACATCGAAGAAGAAGGCCTGGCGCTGCGCGGCACCTTCATCATCAATCCGGAAGGCGTCATCAAGACCCTGGAAATCCATGACAACGCCATCGCCCGCGACGTCAAGGAAACCCTGCGCAAGCTCAAGGCTGCCCAGTTCGTCGCCGCCAACCCAGGCCAGGTTTGCCCGGCCAAGTGGAACGAGGGCGCGAAAACCCTGACCCCGTCGCTGGACCTGGTCGGCAAGATCTAAGTCCTCATGCACTAGCAACACCCCGGGGAGGGCGCGGCGCCTTGCGCTGCCCTCCCTGCACCGGGAACCAGCCCGACGGTTCCCGGTCTTAATTCAAGGCACTTTCTTACGGATATCAACATGCTTGACGCCACCTTAAAAAACCAGTTGCAAGGCTATTTGCAAAACCTGCGCGCGCCGATTCGTCTGATCGCTACGCTCGACGACAGCGACAAAAGTGCCGAACTGCGTGAACTGCTGGCCGAGATCAGCAGCTTGTCCGATAAAGTCAGTGTTGACGAGTCGGGCACCGATAGCCGCAAGCCCTCATTCTTGATCGCCCGCGAAGGCGAAACCCACGGCGTGCGCTTCGCCGCCATTCCGCTCGGCCATGAATTCACCTCGCTGGTGCTGGCCCTGTTGTGGACCGGCGGCCATCCGCCCAAAGTGGAACCCGACGTCATCGATGCCATCAAGGCGCTCGACGAATCGATGGATTTTGAAGTCTATATGTCCCTGTCCTGCCATAATTGCCCCGACGTGGTGCAGGCAGCGACCCTGATGGCGGTGTTCAATCCGAAGATCCGTACCGTGATCATCGACGGCGGCATGTACCCGGCCGAAGTCGAGGCGCGCCAGGTGATGGCAGTGCCGATGGTCTTCAAGAACGACACCATGTTTACCTCCGGTCATATGACCGTGGAAGAACTCGTCGCCAAGCTGGACGTGAATTCGGCCGACCGCGAAGCGAAGAAACTCAATCAAAAGTCCGCCTACGACATGCTGATCGTCGGCGGCGGCCCGGCGGGCGCGGCAGCGGCGGTGTACGCGGCGCGCAAAGGCATCCGTGTCGGCGTGGCGGCGGAGCGCTTCGGCGGCCAGGTCAACGACACCATGGCCATCGAGAACTATATTTCAGTGCTGGAAACCGACGGCCCCAAATTCGCCGCCGCCCTCGAGGCGCAGGTGCGCCATTACGACGTCGATATCATGAACCTGCAGCGGGCCGAGCGTATCGTTCCCGCCGCCACGCCGGGCGGTCTGGTCGAAGTGCACATGGAAAACGGCGGCGTGCTCAAGGCGCGCAGCGTGATCGTCTCGACCGGCGCGCGCTGGAGGAACGTGAATGTCCCTGGCGAAGCCGAGTACAAGAACAAGGGCGTGGCGTATTGTCCGCATTGCGACGGCCCATTGTTCAAAGGCAAGCGCGTGGCCGTGATTGGCGGCGGTAACTCGGGCGTGGAAGCGGCGATCGACCTGGCCGGCATTGTCCAGCACGTCACCCTGGTCGAGTTTGCCGATGCGCTGAAAGCCGACGCGGTACTGGTCAACAAGCTCAAGAGCCTGTCGAACGTGACCATCCACGTCAATGCGCAAACCACCGAGATTACCGGTGACGGCCAGAAAGTCAATGGTCTCGGCTACAAGGACCGCGCCAGCGGCGCCGAGCATCACGTGGCGCTGGAAGGCGTGTTCGTGCAGATCGGCCTGGTGCCGAATACCGAATTCCTGAAAGGGACATTGGAGCTGAGTAAGTACGGCGAGATTGTGATCGATGCCAAGTGCCACACCAGCCTGCCTGGCGTGTTCGCCGCCGGCGACGTGACCACGGTGCCGTACAAGCAGATCGTGGTCGCAGCCGGCGAAGGATCGAAAGCAGCGCTGTCCGCCTTCGATTACCTGATTCGCCAGCCAGTGGTCACTGATGTTGCCCAGCAAGAGGAAGTGGCGGAAGCTGCCTGATTCCGGGCTTGCTTCGCTGTTTCGCAAAAACGCCCGGCATCGACCGGGCGTTGTTGTTTGCCTGCTTACACGCCGCAGTAGGCCGTCTTCACTGTCGTAAAGAACTCGGCCGCGTGGGTGCCCTGTTCGCGCGAGCCGTAGCTCGACCCTTTGCGCCCGCCAAACGGCACGTGGTAGTCGACGCCCGCAGTCGGCACGTTGACCATCACCATGCCCGCTTCGGCGTGGCGCTTGAAGTGGGTCGCATACTTGAGCGAGGTGGTGACGATGCCGCTGGCCAGACCAAACTCGGTATCGTTGGCCATCGCCAATGCGTGCTCGTAGCTGTCGGCCGGAATGACCATGCCCACCGGGCCGAAGATTTCTTCGCGGCTGATGCGCATGTCGTTGCTGCATTCGGTAAACAGGGTGGGGCGCAGGAAAAAGCCCGGCGTGGCGCACTCGATGCGGTCGCCCCCAAACGCCAGGGTGGCGCCTTCCTCGCGGCCGATGCCGATGTATTCCATATCCTGGTCGAGCTGGCTCTGGTCGACCACCGGGCCGATGTCGATGCCGGCGCCGAGCGCGTCGCCAACGGTCAGGGCGGCCAGCTTTTCTTTCATGGCGGCCACAAAAGCCGGGTAGATGCCTTTTTCGACGATCAGGCGGCTCGACGCCGTGCAGCGCTGGCCGGTCGAGAAGAACGAACCCTGCACCGCGCAGTTCACCGCAGTGGCGAGGTCGGCGTCGTTGAGCACGATCAGCGGATTCTTGCCGCCCATCTCGATCTGCACTTTGGCCATGCGTCCGATGGCGGCCGATGCCACCTTGGCGCCGGTCGCGGCCGAGCCGGTGAAGCTGATCGCGTTGACGCGGCGGTCATGCAGGAAGGCCTGGCCGACCACGCTGCCGCGCCCCATCACCAGGTTGAACACGCCCGGCGGCAGGCCGGCGCGGCTGATGATTTCGGTCAAGGCCCAGACGCTGGCCGGCACCAGTTCGGCCGGCTTGATCAGCACGCAGTTGCCGTAGGCCAGCGCGGGGGCGATTTTCCAGGATGGGATGGCGATCGGGAAATTCCACGGCGCGATGATGCCGACCACGCCGACCGGCTCGCGCGTGACTTCCACGTCGAGATTGGGGCGCACGGACGGCAGCTTGTCGCCGCGCAGGCGCAGGCATTCCTGGGCGAAGAATTTGAAGATGGCGCCGGCGCGGGCGACTTCGCCGATGCCTTCGGGACGGGTCTTGCCTTCTTCGCGCGAGAGCAGGGTGCCGAGCTCTTCTTTGCGGGCCAGGATTTCGCTGCCGATCTTGTCGAGCGCGTCGGCGCGCACCTGGATGTTGGACAACGCCCAGCCAGGAGCTGCGGCAGCGGCGGCGGCAATCGCCAGCTCGGTCTGCTGCGCGTCGGCCTGGGCGTAGTGGCCGATGATGTCGTTCGTGTTCGATGGGTTGATGTTGGCGGACGACGAAGCGCCGTCGACCCAGGCGCCGTTGATATAGTTCTGTTTCATGGAAGCTTTCTACGTGGCTCGCAAGGGCTCGCGATGCGTGTTTATGAAAAAACAAGAGCTTACCATCGCGGGGGGAATGCTGCCGCAGGCAGGGCGCAGATCAGGGGCTGTTGTGCCGATTGCGGCGCTTGCCGCTCCTTGAAGTAACTGGCGGTAGGCGCCACTTCGGTGGCGAAACGCAGCTTGGGTGTGGCATCGTGGCGCGTGCCCGGCTTGGTGCTGATGGCCGCGGTTGCGCTCGCCGTTACCCATGAAGCGGCCGACGTTCTCGGCGCCGGTGGACGCCGTTGTCGATCGGGAACGTGCAAAACCGGGGTCTGTCCCCGGTTTTGCAACTACTCGTCGTTCTGCCAGAACGGACCGTTTTCCACGAACACCACGGTGGTGCGTGGCGGGATGCTGAAGGTACCGCTGGCGCGCTCGTAGGTCGCGGTCCTGGCCAGCGGCTCGCTGTCCGACTGGCGCTGCACCTTGTGCAGCGCCAGCTTGCGCCCTTTCAGTTCACCGATCGCGATGGTTTTCGCGACCTTGTCGACATTGAAGAAGGTCACCACGCTGCCGTATTTCGCCCCCGGATAACGCTTGCCATCGATGCTCATCGCGATCAAGCCAGCGATCTGCTGCGGCCCCGTGTTGTGGAACCTGAGCCGCTCGCGCACATCGTTCGCGCTGCGCAGTCGGAACAGGGAGGTGTCCTTGCGCATCGCCAGCAGGTCGATGAAATAATCGCGCGCCGACACGATCGCCGCCGGATCGGGCTTGATCAGCGCATTGGCCAGGATCGGCGACATGAATTCCCAGTTCGCCTTGTTCACACCCGCCATCGGCAAGCCAACCCCGAAGTTATTCGACTGGTATAAAAAATCGAGGCGGTTGAACCAGTCGCCGGCGTTGTAGCTGTCGCGGTCGAGCGACTTCGAACGCAGGATCTCCTGGCCCGCGTGGAAGAAGGGCACGCCCTGCGACAGCATATTGATCGCCGCACCCAGGTTCTGCACGCGCACGCGGTCGGCCAGGCTGGTCGACTGTGGCAGCTTGAACGCGTTCAGGTCGAACAGGGTCTGGTTATCGTGCGCTTCGACGTAGTTGATGGTCTCCGCCGGACTGGCCGCAAACCCCGCCTTCTGCCCAGCGTAATCGACATCCGCATTCTTGCGCAGCACGCCCGCGCGGTCGATAAAGCTGTAGTCGCGCAGGGTGCCCGACAAGCCCACCTTGATCAAGTCGCCCAGGCGCAGCAAGTCGTCCCTGGTTTGGGTGCTGGCCGCATTCGGGTCGGTAAAGGCGCCGTTGATGAAGCCCTGCTGGCTGATCAGCTCAAGCCCGCCATCGCAGCAGCCGCCGCCGCGCACGGCGTCGCGCAAGCGGTCGTTGAACGAGCCGACGCCGATGCCGAACATATTCGCCTGGCGCGCCTGCACGAAGCGCGCGTCGTTGCCGATCGTGCCGAAGTTCCAGGCTTCGCCGTACAGGTAAATCTCGCGCCCGGCGGCGCGGTCCACCTTGGTTTTCAGGTCGGTGATGACCGACAGCGGCGCCATGCCCATGATGTCGAAGCGGAAGCTGTCGACCTTGTAGCCGGTGGCCCAGGTGACGACCGAGTCGGTCATCAGCTTGGCCATCATCGCGTTTTCGGCGGCGGTGTCGGCGCAGCAGCTGTCGTTGAGGATCGCGCCGCTCGCGTTGAGCCGGTAGTAGTAGGTCGGCACGATCTTGTCGAGTACCGACAGCGGGCCTTGCTGCGAGTCGCTAGTGTGGTTGTAGACCACGTCCATCGTCACGCGCAAGCCTTGTTCGTGCAGCGACTTGACCATGGCGCGGAACTCGCGCACGCGCACCGCGCCGTCGTTGGCGTCGGTGGCAAAGCCGCCATCGGGCGCGCTGTAGTGGACCGGATCGTAGCCCCAGTTGAAGCAGTCGCTGTCGCTGGCGGCGGCAACTGCCGCCTGCTGGCTCTCCGCGTTGGCGGCGGCATTGGCAATGACTGGCGTGGTGCAGCCGGTTTCATTCACGCTGGCGATGTCGAAACTGGGCAGCAGGTGGATGTGGCTCATGCCGGCGCGCTGCAATGCGCGCAAGTGGCGCATGCCGTTCGAATGCACATCGGTGAAAGCGAGGAATTTGCCGCGATGCGGCGCCGGTACGGTGAGGTCGCTGGCGCTGAAATCGCGCACCTGCAGCTCATACAGCGAGATGTCGGTCGGATGATCGAGGCGTGGAATCGCGTGTTCATCCCAGCCGGCCGGTTTGAGCACCGCGCTGTCGAGATTGGCGACAAAGCTGCGCTGGCCGTTGGCGTTCAGGCTCAATGAATACGGATCGGTGACCACGTTGCTGACCACCGTGTTGTTGGCCCAGCGCGACAGCACGTTGACCGTGTAGGTGTAATAGGCGCGGTTGGTCCAGGCGGCGTTGGGGGCGGTGTAATGCCATACGCCGCTGCTGGCGTCGCGCGTCATCGGCACGCTGCTGGCATTGGTGGTCGTCGCGTCCGGGTACACATTGAGCGCGACCGACTTGGCCGTTGGCGCCCATACGCGAAAGGTAGGCACGCCGGCGCGGTTGAAGGTCGCGCCCAGCGCGCTGCTGGCGGCGGTCGGGGCGAACAGCGCGTCGAGCAGGCCGCTCGTTTGCAGAGACGTGACCTGTACCAGCTTGCCCGCCGCATCGAACTGCGCGATTGCGAACTGGCCGCTGATTTTAGCGGGCAGGCCGGCCAGGTCGGCGCTGGACAGCGTCAACGCGGTGGCATTCGCCAGGTGCGGATATTTCGCTTGCAGGGCTGGCGGCAGGGCACCAGCGACGCGCAGGTCGATGCTGCCATCGGCGCCGGTGACGCCATCGGGCGCGGAGCCCATGCCGCCATTGGCCGCGTAAAACAGCTTGTAGCTGACAGCAAGCGGTGTGCCCGGCCAGGCCACGGTATCGCGTGAGAGCCAGTGCGCGGCGGCGTTGGCCAGATTGCCGAAGCTGATCGCCGGGGCGCTGGTGTAGACCTTGCAGTCGCCTTCGAGCAGCCAGACTTCCTGGCCGCGGGTGGCGATGTCCGCCGCAAAATCGCCGGCCTGGTCGCTCGCGCAGTTCTTGTTGCCGCTGCCGTCGGTGAGCAGGAAGTCGATTTTGGTTTTGGTGGCGTCGACAGGAATGTCGACATAGCCGCCATAGCTGTCGCTGGCCGCCAGCATGAACCGGTCCTTGATCCATTCCACGCTCGGCTTCGCGGGGCCCGACCACGAATACACGCCCCACTGCGCTTCGTCGCGCTGGGCCCGGCGGTAGTGGATGCGGATGGTGCCGGGCGCCACGGCCGCAATCGAGACCGAAGCGCGCCGCACCGATTCCGACATCGTCGTCGGTGCCTGCGGGGCGCTGTCGGGAGCATTGGAACCGCCGCAGGCGGCCAGCAGGCTGGCGCACAGGCTCGTGATGAGCAAGCGTGCGTGGGTGAATGAAGTAATACTACTAAGAGAATGCATGTGCAACTCCTGAAGAGGGAGGGATGTGCAGCGGCGCCCTTGTCCTTGATGCGTCGTTTTTGTGACCCCGCTGGCGGTCGGCATAAAGCCTATGTAATATTACTACACATTGTTTCGGAAGTTGTACGGAAATCAATTGGAAGCAGCCTGCCAGCGGAGCGGCGGAGGGGGCGGGAGAGAAAGGCGAACGCCGTCCTGCGCCGGTGAAGGCGCGGACGGGCGGAGCAAGCGGAGAAGGAAAAGCGGGTGCGGCGTAGTTGCACTACGCCCCCGTCAGATCAAGGCAGGGCCCAGATCCAGCGCACGATGTGGAAGAAGATCGGGGCGGCGAAACCGAGCGAATCGAGGCGGTCCATGTAGCCGCCGTGGCCGGCGATGCCGGTGCCCCAGTCCTTGGCCCCGAGCGAGCGCTTCACGCCCGACATGACCAGGCCGCCCATGACGCCGCCGATGACGATCAGCGCGGCCATGCCGGCCGCCTGCAAGGGCGTAAATGGCGTCACAAAAGCCAGCAACGCGCCGATGCCCATGGTCGCCAGGCCACCGCCGAGCAAGCCTTCCCAAGTTTTGTTGGGGCTCAGTTTGGGCACCATCTTGTGCTTGCCGAAGAGTTTGCCGAAGATGTACTGCAGCACATCGCTGATCTGCACGATGAACACGAAGAAGAACAGCAACTGGGCGTTGTGACCCTGGAAGCTCGGGATGTCGAGCATCAGCAGCGCCGGCGCGTGGCTCACGCCGTACACGCAGAACATCACCGCGAACAGGATGCGCGCGTTGCGCGACAAAAAATCATCGGTATCCTGGCTGATCGCGCTGGCGGCCGAGATGAGGAAGAAGATATACACCGGGATCATGATCGCGAACAGGCCGTACCACTGGGTCCACAGCAGCCAGTACTGGGCCGGCAGGGCGATGAAAAAGGCGATGAACAGCGGCCAGTAGTCGCTCTTGCGGGTTGGGGTAAGGGTGAGGAATTCGCGCAGCGCCATCAGCGAGGCGAAGCCGAACACTACGATCGTCACATAGCGGCCCAGCACCAGCGCCGAAAACAGCACGCCCGCCATGATCCACCAGGCGTTGATGCGGGCATTGAGGTTGACGATGGTCGGATTGCCGGGATTCCGGAGCCGCAGCACGAAGCCGATGCTCGAGGCGAGGACCAGGATCGCCAGCAGGATCTGGCCGGTCAGCATGAATAGGGGAGTCATCGGGGTCTTCTTAGAAAGTATCGGCCAGATCGCAAACGGCCTGGTGCATGCGGACGATGAAGGTTTCCTTGTCTTCGCCGCGGTCGTTGTAGAGCGGCGCGCCGAAGTGCGAGCGGCACAGCAGCGGGAGCGGAAACGGCGCGCCCTTGGGCAGCGCGCGGTGCAGGTTTTGCTGGTACACCGGGATCAGGGCCAGGGTAGGGCGGTCTTTGCTCAAGTGGTACAGGCCGGACTTGAACTCGCCCGGCAGGGTGGTATCCCTGCGTGTGCCCTCGGGGAAGACGATCAGTGAATCATGCTGGTCGAGTGCGTCTTTCAGCGGCAGCAGCGCGTCCGCGCCGCCTTTTTCTCGATCGACCAGCACCACATTGAGCAGTGTGTGCGCGATGTAGCGGCGCATGGCGGTCTTGTTCCAGTAATCGGCGCCGGCGACGGGCCGGGTGCGGTCGCGCATGGCCGGAGGAATGGCGGCCAGCAGACCGGTGGTATCGAGGTGGCTGGTGTGATTGGCGAAAAACACGCAGGGATGGACGGGCGGCACATCGTAAAAGGCGGCGCCGCCGACGACCAGGCGCTGCAGGCCGAGCAAGATATCGCGCTGCATGCGGAAAAAGGGGTTCACTGTGTGGCTTTCTGTTCGGTACAAACCGGCCAAGTGTAAATGTTATTTAACTGTCTATCAACATTATTATTTTTGCTTGTGCAACTTTTCCCACAACCGGGGTCTGACCTATGATTCGTAACTAATTGCAAGAAAGCATCAAAATCCACAACCGGGGTCAGAGCTTTAATCTGCAATTAATTGCAATTTCATGTACAGAGAACGGCCGGAATGCGCGCTGATGATTCCGCTTTTCTGGTCGATGTTGGGCAGCTACAGAGGGATAGCGTCCCTTGAGGTAGTGCGCGGGACTATGCGGAAATATAGGGTAGGAAATAGTTTCGAATTAAAGCTCTGACCCCGGTTGTAGGAGGCCGGAGCTTTATCTGGGGGTTTGTCTGACCTCTGACGGGCAATGTTTCGAATCAGAGGTCAGGCCCCGGTGGGGCTCAGCCTTCGGCGATGCGGCCGGCGATGTGGGCCAGGGCTTCATCGACCTGGTCGATCAGGATGAGGCACAGGTCGCCTTCGCCCAGGCGCGCCAGCGCGGTGTCGATGGCGATGAACTCGCCGTTGATTTCGTCCACGTGGGTGGTGCGTTTGGCGCCGGTCAGGCCCTGGCGCAGCAAAGCGACGACTTCGCCGTCGGCGCGCCCACGCTGGCATTGGTCCTGGTACAGCAGCACGTCATCGAACGCCGCGCCGAGAATCTCGGTCTGCTGGCGGATGTCTTCGTCGCGCCGGTCGCCGGCGCCGCTGATGACCACCGAGCGCCGCTTGGCGGGCATGCTTTCGACCGCGCCCACCAGGGCCAGGATGGCGTCGGGATTGTGGCCGTAGTCGGCAATCACGGTCGCGCCACGGTAGTTGAAGACGTTGAAGCGCCCCGGCGCGTTGTCGCTCTCGTTGGCGAACGAGGCGAGCCCGGTGCGGATGTCGTCCCAGCTGGTGCCGACCGCCCATGCCGCCGCCACCGAGGCCATCACGTTATCGACCTGGAAGCCAATGCTGCCGCCGCGCGTGATCGGCACCTCGGCCAGCGCGATGCGGTGTTCGATCTTGCCCTGTGCCGCGACCAGCGTGGCGCCGTCCACATACACCACGCGCTGGCCCTGGGCGCGGTGGGTCGACATGACCGGGTGCCCGCAATCGGCGGTGAAGAAGGTGACGCTGCCGCGGCAGTTGTTGGCCATGCCCACCACCGCCGGGTCGTTCGCGTTCAATACCGCCACGCCGCTGTCGGCGACGTTCTGCACGATCACGCGCTTGAGCACCGCCAGGTCTTCGACCGTGGTGATGTAGTTCAGGCCCAGGTGGTCGCCTGCGCCGATGTTGGTGACCACGGCCACCTGGCAGCGGTCGAAGGCCAGGCCTTCGCGCAGCAGGCCGCCGCGCGCGGTCTCAAAAACGGCGGCGTCGACATCCGGATGGAGCAGCACGTTGCGCGCGCTGCGCGGGCCGCTGCAGTCGCCGCTGTCGATGCGCCGGCCTTCTATATACACGCCGTCGGTGTTGGTCATGCCGGTGCGCAGGCCGCCCGCCGTGAGCAGGTGGGCGATCAGGCGTACCGTGGTGGTCTTGCCGTTGGTGCCGGTCACCGCGACCACCGGAATGCGGCCGTCGTCGCCGTCGGCGAACATCGATGAGATGATCGCTTCGCCGACCGGGCGGCCTTTGCCGAACGAGGGCGAGAGGTGCATGCGCAAGCCAGGTGCGGCATTGACTTCGACGATGCCGCCGTTCTGTTCTTCGATCGGTTTGAGCACGCTGTCGCACACCAGGTCGACGCCGCAGATGTCCAGGCCCACCATGTGGGCGGCGGCGATGGCGCGCGCTGCCACTTCGGGATGGACGTCGTCGGTGACGTCGCTGGCCGCGCCGCCGGTCGAGAGGTTGGCGTTATTGCGCAGGATGACGCGCTGGCCCTTGGCGGCAACCGATTCGGCCACCAGGCCTTGCTTGGCCAGGCTGGCCAGGGCGATGTCGTCGAAGCGGATCTTGGTCAGCGAGGTCGCATGGCCATTGCCGCGGCGGGGGTCGAGGTTGACCTGTTCGACCAGTTCGCGCACGCTGTGCTTGCCGTCGCCGACCACGATCGGCGGGTCGCGCCGCGCGGCGGCAATGAGTTTGTTGCCGATGACGAGCAGGCGGAAGTCGTGGCCGGGCAGGTAGCGTTCGACCAGGATATCGTCGCGGAACTCGGCGGCGGCGTGGTAGCCGGCCACCAGTTGGTCGCGCGTGGTGACGTTGACGGTCACGCCCTTGCCCTGGTTGCCGTCTTTCGGCTTGATGACGACCGGCAGGCCGATCTCCAAAGCGGCAGCCCAGGCGTCGTCCGGGTCGGCGGCCACGCGGCCGAGCGGCACCGGCACGCCGGCCGCGTGCAGCAGTTTCTTGGTCAGTTCTTTATCTTGCGCGATCGATTCGGCAATCGCGCCGGTGCTGTCGATTTCGGCGGCCTGGATCTTGCGCTGGCGGCTACCCCAGCCGAACATGACCAGGCTGCCGTCGGTCAGGCGCCGGAACGGGATGTTGCGCGCCACCGCGGCTTGCACGATGGCGCCGGTGCTGGGGCCGAGGCGCACGTCCTCGTCCAGGTCGCGCAGTTGCAGCAAGGCGGCGCCAAGGTCGAACGGGGTGTCGCCGGCGGCGGCGGCGCACAGTTGCGCGGCCAGGTCCATGGCCAGGCGGCCGACCGCTTCTTCGGAATACTCGACCACGACCTGGAAGATGCCTGCTTCGGGCGTGGCGGTGGTGCGGCTGAAGGTGATGGGGCAGCCGGCTTGCGCCTGCAGGCCGAGCGCCGCCAGTTCCAGCACCTGGGCCATGGCGATGCGGTCGTGGTGGCCGAGTGTTTGCAGCTCGCTCATTTCGGGGAAGCGCGCGCGCAGGCGTTCTTCGAAGCCGGGCAGGGCGCCAACATCCTGTTCGGCACTGGTGCAGGCGACGATCGCTTCGATCGAGGTGTGGTGGCTCCAGAGGTTGGGACCACGCAGGGCCCGTACGCGAGATACTTCCATAAACCGTTCATCCTAAGTGTTGCGCTGGTGCGCCGCTGCGCCTTCGGGGCGTCGACACTGCCGGCATCCCGGCCAGGTGGCCGGGCGCTGCGTTGTTAAAGTTGCCTGTTAAAGTTTGGCTTTGGTGGCTTTGCCCGCTGCCGTGTCGAAGGTGCGCAGGCCGGCGCCGATCAGGGCCACCGGAACATCGAGCGCCCACGCCGCCGCCACCGCCGCCAGCACCGTTTCGGGATACTTCGCCGTGCCCGGTTTGAGCGTGGACATCGACAGCAGCACCGTTTCAAGCGCGCCGTCGCCGAGTACTACCTCCAGGCCGCGCATGAACACCGCGCGCTGGCCGGCGGCGCGGTGCGCCACGATGACCGGCAGTTCCGGGTCGACCGCGTAGAAGATCACGCTGCCGTCGCACAGGCCAGCCAGTTCCGCCACGCGCGCATCGGCGCCGTTGAGGACCGCCGCGCCGTGCGGCAAAATCACGTCGACCTGGCTGCGGATCACGTTGGCCATGCCGTCGGCATCAATAATGTGGAAGTCGGCCAGCGCTTCCTGGCCATCCATGTCGGTCACCACGCCAACCGTGCATTTGTCGTAGGCCAGGCCTTCGGACAGGATCATCTGCGCATTGCTCTCGAAAACAGCCGCTTCGACGGTGCGGTTGATCAGCAGGCGCTGGCCGGCCTCGAAGGTCATGGCGTTCTCGCCCGAAACCTGGCGCTGGTCGAGGAACAGGCCCTGGCCGCTGACCACGCCGGTGTGCTTGCCGGTCAGGCTGACCAGGCAGCCGATCAGGCGCGCAATCAGGCTGGTGCCCCTGGTGCCGGTCACGCCGATGATGGGAATGCGTCCGCTGTCGCCTTCGGCGAACAGGTGCTCGATGATGGCCGTGCCGACCGGACGCGCCGCGCCCTGGCCGGGTTTCAGGTGGGCCAAGAGGCCCGGGCTGGCGTTGACTTCGATGATGGCGCCGCGCTGCTCGTCGAGCGGGCGGGTGATGTCTTCGGCCACCAGGTCGATGCCGGCGATGTCCAGGCCGACGATGCGCGCGGCCAGTGCGGCGGCGTGCGCGATCGATGGGTGCACCAGGTCGGTGACGTCGATGGCGACGTTGCCGTTCGGCTGGATCAGCACCTTCTGGCCGGCCAGCGGCACCGAGTGCGCGCTCATGCCCTGGCGTTCGAGTTCGAGGATGATTTCGCCCGAGACGTCGGGCTTGACCGGGTTCAGTGGCGCGTCTTCGCCTTCGCCGCGGCGCGGGTCGGTGTTGATCTGGCTGTTGACCAGGGCGACGATGTCGCCCACGCCGTCGCCGGTGACCCAGAGCGACTCGCCCCTGGCCGCGGCGACCATGCGCGTGCCGACCACCAGCAGGCGGTGTTCGTCGCCGGGAATGAAGCGCTCGACGATCACGCTGGCGCTGTCGCCTTTGCGCGCGGCCAGGTGGTAGGCTTTTTCGACGTCGGCCTGGGTCATCAGGTTGAGCGAGACGCCGCGTCCGTGGTTGCCGTCGTAGGGCTTGACGACCACCGGCACGCCGATGTCCTGCGCTTCTTCCCATGCTGCTTCCGCGCTGCGTACCAGGCTGCCCTCGGGCACCGGCACGCCGCACGATTGCAGCAGGGTCTTGGTCAGGTCCTTGTCGCTGGCGATGCTCTCGGCAATGGCGCTGGTGCGGTCGGTTTCGGCGGTCCAGATGCGGCGCTGGGCGGCGCCGTGGCCAAGCTGCACCAGGTTGCCGTCGGTGAGGCGAATGAAGGGGATCTTGCGTTCGGTGGCCGCTTCGACGATGTGCGCGGTGCTGGGACCTAAGCAGTGGCGGTCGACGATGTCTTTCAGTGTGGCGACGGCGGCATCCAGGTCGAACGGCGTGTCGTCGATGGCCGCCATGAGCAGCGCGCGGCCGGCGTCGAGCGCGGCCAGGCCGACTTGTTCCTGGCGCGTGCGGAAGGCCATCTTGTAGACGCCGGCGACGCCGGTCGAGCGGGTCTTGCCGAAACCGGTGCGCATGCCTGCCAGGTTTTGCAGTTCAAGAACGACATGTTCGAGGATGTGGCCGGACCAGGTGCCTTCGCGCAGGCGCTCCAGGAAGCCGCCGCGCTCGCCCACGCCGCAGCGGTGTTCGACCAGACCCGGCAGCCAGGCGGTCAGGCGCTCGTACAGGCCGGGCAGCAGGTTCGACGGAAACTCTTCCAGTTCGCCAATATCCAGCCACGCCTCGATCACCGGGCGATAGGTCCAGATGTTGGGTCCGCGCAGGTGGCTGACCCGCAGCACACTGATTTCTTTCTTCTTTGTCATGTCGTTATTTCTTGATAACAGGCTTGGCGTTGTTCACGCCCTAAGACCTCGTGAGGCTTTTCGAAGCGCATCATGTTGTATACTTGCTAGAGACGAAGCTTACCGTGCTGAACCGATTTCTGCCAGTCTGGATTCCCGAACGCGTCGCGCGGGCCTGCTCCGCAGCATGCCGGTCCGGCGTCCCAGGGAGCCCTGCTGCTGGCGCCCACGTTGAACAATTTCCGCCCGTAAATTCGTGGCCCAGAGCCGGAACCGCACTACGATGACAATCAATCCATCTGTTTCTCCTATGACGACGGGCACCGGCCCGCTTTCCCTGCCCGAACACTGGCAGGCTGACGTCGCTAAAAATCTTGCACCAGGGGAAAACGTTTTAAGTGGCGTCGAGGTTGACCTCGATGCCAAATTGCATTTCAAAAAAGGCCTGGTGGTGGTCACCAGTCGCCGTTTGCTGGCGCGCGCGCCGGGTGAAAGCGCGTGGCGCGAGTGGGCTTACCGTCCCGGACTGTCGCTCACGCACCACGATCACGCCGGTGTCGGCCATCTGCAATTGTTGGACGAACAAGGTTTATTGACCTCCTGGCGCTTCACCCTGGGGCAGAACCTGCACGCGATCCGCGTGCTCGACCATTTCAGCGAGCAGCGCGACAGTTTCCTGAGCGGCTTGCCGGTGCAGTCGGCCGAGCAGGATGTGTGCCCGAGCTGCAAGGCGCCTTTGGCCCCGGGCCAGGATGAATGTCCGATCTGCACCAAGGTGCTGTACACGCCGCCGTCCACCTGGACCCTGTTCCGCCTGTGGCGCTTTGCCAAGCCGTACAGCGGGCAGCTCGGGCTCGGCTTCTTCCTGATGCTGGCCAGTACCGCGGCGCATATGATACCGCCGTATCTGACCATGCCGCTGATGGATAACGTGTTGATACCGTTCCAGAACGGGCAGCCGGTCGACCAGCAACTGGTGTGGATGTACATGGCCGGCCTGTTCGGCTCGGCCGTGCTGGCCTGGCTGCTGGGCTGGGGCAAGACCTACGTGCTGGCGCTGGTGTCGGAACGCATGGGCGCCGACCTGCGCTCGGCCACCTACGAACATTTGATGAAGCTGTCGCTGGAGTATTTCGGCGGCAAGCGCACCGGCGATCTGATGTCGCGCATCGGCAGCGGCAGTGACCGCATCTGCGTGTTTTTATCCTTGCACCTGCTCGATTTCGCGTCGGACGTGCTGATGATTATCATGACCGGGGTGATCCTGTGTTCGATCAATCCGATGCTGGCCGTGATTACCCTGGTGCCGCTGCCGTTTATCGCGTGGATGATTCACATCGTGCGCGACCGCCTGCGCACCGGCTTCGAGAAAATCGACCGGGTCTGGGGCGAAGTGACGAATGTGCTGGCCGATACCATTCCCGGCGTGCGCGTGGTGAAAGCCTTCGCCCAGGAACAGCGCGAAGCGACCCGTTTCCGCGATGCGAACAAACATAACCTGGCTGTCAACGATAAATTGAACCGGGTCTGGTCGCTGTTTTCGCCGACCGTGTCGTTCCTGACCGAGCTCGGTTTGCTGGTGGTGTGGGTATTCGGCATCTGGCTGGTATCGAACAAGAACATCACGGTCGGTGTGCTGACCTTGTTCATTACCTACAGCAGCCGGTTTTATGGCCGCCTCGATTCGATGAGCCGCATTGTGTCGGTGACGCAGAAGTCGGCATCGGCCGCCAAGCGCATTTTCGATATTCTCGATCATGTATCGAGCGTTCCGGAGCCGGCCAATCCGGTCAAGCTCGACAAGATCGAAGGGCGCATCGATTTGCGCGAAGTCGGTTTCCGTTACGGCAACCGGGCGGTCAATCGCGGTATTACGCTCAATATCAAGGCGGGTGAATTCGTCGGCCTGGTGGGGCATAGCGGATCGGGCAAGAGCACCCTGGTCAATCTGATCTGCCGTTTTTATGATGTGTCGGAAGGCGCGATTTTGCTCGATGGCGTCGATATCCGCTCGTTCGCCGTGTCGGATTACCGCAAGAATATCGGGCTGGTGCTGCAGGAGCCGTTTTTGTTCTTCGGCACCATCGCCGAAAATATCGCCTACGGCAAGCCGCATGCGACGCGCGAAGAAATCATTTCCTCGGCGCGCGCGGCGCATGCGCACGAATTCATTTTGCGCCTGCCGCAGGGATACGATTCGATGGTGGGCGAGCGCGGGCAGGGCTTGTCGGGCGGCGAACGCCAGCGCATTTCGATTGCGCGCGCCTTGCTGATCGACCCGCGCATCCTGATCATGGATGAAGCGACTTCGTCGGTCGATTCGGAAACCGAAAAAGAAATCCAGAAAGCGCTCGATAACCTGGTGCAGGGCCGCACCACGATCGCCATTGCGCACCGTTTGTCGACCTTGCACCGGGCCGACCGCCTGGTGGTGCTGGACCGCGGGGTGGTCATGGAAGAGGGTAGCCACGACGAATTGATGGCGCGTGAAGGCGCGTATTTCCGGCTGTACGAAGCGCAGGCGCGCAACGTCGATACGGATATGGACGACAGGGAGTAATGATGGCAGCAGCAGCGAGCTCGGTATTTACATTAAGCCGCGACAGTTTCGGCAAATTGACGTTGACGGCACAAGACGGCGAAGTCCATGTGGGCGTGTCGCCGGTGCGGGCATTCCCGATCCAGGCGCCGGACCAGGGTATTTCGATGGTGCTTTCGAATGGCAAGGAAGTCGGCTGGATCGACAGTCTGGCGGCACTGCCAGCGGCAATCCGCGAATTGGTGCAAGATGATCTCGATGGGCGCGAATTCATGCCGGTGATTCACCATATTGTCAGTGTCAGCAGTTTTGCCACGCCGTGCACATGGGAAGTGAAGACCGACCGGGGCGATACCGCGTTTACGCTCAAGGGCGAAGAAGATATCCGCCGGATTGGCGATGCGTCGCTGCTGGTGGCCGATAATCACGGCATCCAGTTTCTGATCCGGGATATGTTCACCATCGACAAGCACAGCCGGAAGATTCTCGACCGGTTTTTATGATGGCGTTTTGACGGAGATTGCATGCACTATTTGTTATGTTACGACCTGGCCCCGGATTATCTTGAAACACGCGGAAAATACCGCAACGAACACCTGAAACTGGCGTGGGAAGCGCAGGAACGCGGCGAACTGATCATGGGCGGCGCGTTTTCCGATCCGGCCGATATGTCGGTGCTGTTCTTCCAGAGCGAGTCGCCGGCGGTCATTGAGGCGTTCGTCAAAGCCGATCCGTACATGATCCACGGCGTGGTGACCGGGTATACAATCCGGCAGTGGAATACAGTGGTTGGCACGGATGCTTTTACACCGCTGCGGCCTGAGTAACCTCCGTCGTTCCCGCGAAGGCGGGAACCCATAGCACGCTTGAATCCACCTGCAAACCCATGCGCGCCTTCCACGCCTCCGTCTTCCTCCTCCTCGCCGTCTTCCACGCCACCGCCCTCGCCGCCGATCCTCCCCGCCGCCCTAAAATCGGCCTGGTGTTGTCCGGCGGCGGCGCGCGCGGGGTGGCCCACATTGGCGTGCTCAAAGTCCTCGAAGCCATGCGCATCCCGGTCGACTACGTGGTCGGCACCAGCATGGGCTCGATCGTGGCCGGCGCCTACGCCATGGGCAACCGCCCGGACGAGCTGGAAAAGCGCATCGCTGCCGTGGAATGGAACAATGTCCTCACCGACAGCCCACCGCGCCTGGAGCGCTCCACCTACGCCAAGGCGACCGAGCGCAAGAACATCGTCAGCGGCGAGATCGGCTTTTCCGACGCCGAAATGCGCCTGCCGCGCGGCCTGAACTACGGCCAGCAGATCGAATTCTTCTTCAACACCCTGGCCGCCAGAACCGGCGACGTCACCCACTTCGACGAGCTCGACATTCCCTTCCGCGCGATTGCCACCGATATCGAAAACGGCAAGATGGTCGTGCTCGAACGCGGCGGCATCGCGCGCGCGATGCGGGCCAGCATGTCGGTGCCGGGCGTGTTCGCCCCGGTCGAGATCGACGACCGCGCGCTGCTCGACGGCGGGCTGGTGCGCAACCTGCCGGTCGACGTGGCGCGCTCGATGGGGGCCGACATCATCATCGCCGTCAACCTCGGCACGCCCTTGCTCAAGCGCGACAAGATCGTGTCGGCCTTCGGCGTGGGCCAGCAGATGCTCAACATCCTCACCGAGCAGAACGTCGAAGCGTCGCTGCGCGAACTGACAGCGAAAGACGTGCTGATCCTGCCGCAACTGGGCGACTTCAGCGCCGCTGATTTTGAAAATTCCGCCAGGACCATCAACATGGGCGAGGCCGCCGCGCGCGTGGTGGCCGACCGGCTGGCGCCGCTGGCCTTGTCCGAGGCCGACTTCAAGGCGCACCTGGCGGCGCGCGCGGCGCGCCATCCGGCGGTGGTCAAGGTCAATTCGGTGCGTATCGATACCAAACAGCTGAAAAATGTCAGCGAGAGTTTCATCAACCGCAAATTTTCCATCAAACCGGGCCAGGCATTCAGCACGGCGGAACTGCACGCGAATATGAACAGCCTGTATTCGACGGGCGACTTCGAAAACGTCACGCACCGTTTCGAGCATGGTCCGGACGGGCGTACCCTGGTGATCGAACCGGTCGAAAAGGAATGGGGGCCGAATTACCTGCAAGCCGGGGTCAGATTATCGACCGACCTGGCCGGCGAAAGCGACTTTACGATTCTATTGGCGCATCGCGGCAAATGGCTGACGCGCTCGGGTCTCGAATGGCGCAATACCGTCTCGCTCGGGCAGGTCAATTCGTTCACCTCGCAGCTGTATCAACCGCTTGGCGGAGAAAGCCGCTGGTACGTGGCACCGTCGCTGCGTTTTTCGCAGAATAAGGATAACCTGATCATCAACGACAAGGCGGTGGCCACCTACAGCGCCAAGCAAGCCTCCATCGGCATCGACCTGGTCAATCACGTGGATGACGACAGCACTTTCAAGGTGGGCCTGGAACGCGGTACCGAACGGTCGGACCCGAGTATCGGCGTGTCGCAGCTGACCACCGAGAAAAGCCAGATCGGCGTGGTCAAGTTCGAATATGTGCAGGACCGGCTGGACGACTGGGTGTTTCCATCGACGGGCAACTACAGCTTTGTCAATGCGCGCATTGCCCCGACTTCAGTCGGCGCCACGGTCGAATACAAGCGGCTCGAAATGGGCCACGAGATGGCCTGGAACAGGGGCCCGCACCGGTTCAGCGTGGCCGGACGGGCCGGTCATTTGTGGGGCGATGATTTACCGCTGATGGAACTGTTTTCGCTGGGAGGTTTTTTGAACCTGTCCGGCTACCAGGCGCGCCAGTTCCTAGGTGGCGATTATCTGTTCGGGCGCGGTGTGTACACGCGCAAAATGACTTTGCTGGGAATGCGCAGTGTGTACCTGGGCGGTTCGGTCGAACTGGGCAAGATGACGCGGCGCTTGAATGGCGATCAGATGGAGCGGGCGCAGTTTGCCGGTTCCATGTTTGGCGCAGTCAATACCGCGCTTGGGCCGTTCACCGTGGCGGTCGGCGTTGGCGAACGAGGCAATCAGACCTTTTATCTGTTTTTCGGCAAGCCGTGAATACGATCCGTATCGAGATCGCGGCGCCGTGGGCGCGGGGCAGATATCAGGCTAGCGGGCGGGCATCCGATCAAGTGCCCTCGCTGCGTCGAGAAGTCCACTCAGAATCTTGTCGGCGACCTCTTCCGAAAATCCGGCGGGAAGGTCGGCGTGGATCTTGGCTACGACCGCAGGTGTGCGGGCAATGAAGTCTTGCAGCAACGGCTCGGCGCTGTCGCCGTAGCCAACCTTCTTCGCAGTGCTATTGAAGTGCCGCCGCATGATGTTGCGCGCCACGTAGTGCCGATTCTTCCCGAGCAGGGCCATCGCCATCTTGATGTCATGGTCTGCCCACTGGCCAGGCCCATTGCCGATAATGGGATAAGCCGACATCACGTCATAGATGGGCGTCAGCTTGAAACGGCCCTCGCCGGCGAGCAGCTGGATGCTGAAGTTTTTGGCGTGGCCATCGGGAGCGCGCAGCATCCAGAACAGCAGTTGCGAGGCCATGAGCGTGCGCATGTCTGTAACGGCTTGTTGCGATTGCTGCAAGAGAGTGAACATCTGCTGCAAGCCTGGACCACCTTCACTTTCATATTTCACCAGCGGCGAGCTGCCGGTGGCCTGGCAGAAGTCTTCCTGGACAAGGCGGAACAGCTGCTTGCCGTTGGCCGACAGCGCACGGTCGAAACGCTCGACGACGAGCACCCGCTGCGAGCCAAACGTCGCAATCTCGGCGTTCGCTGTGGGCAGTCCATACTCCTTGAACAGGCGCAGGCATAACCACTCGTTATCGACCGACGTGGAGAAGTCCGCCTTGCGACCGCCGACCATTCCGATCGGCAGCTTGAAGATATGCGTCGTCGGTGTAGCGCCACGCGGCTTGAGCCATTGACCATCCCACCACAAGAAAGCGTCCTTCTCCTGCGCGCCGGCCAGGGAAATCCGGAAGTCGTCGTCGGGATCCTGTGGAACGCCGTACTGGGCCGGGCTAACCACTTCAATCAGGTGCCGTTCGATGTCTTCTTCGTTCACTGCGATGCCGTCAACCTCGGCAAGTCCTTCCGGTTCAATGCCTTCGGGCAGGAACTGCAATGCGCCCACGCAGTCGCGGCCAATGGCCTCGAGAAGGTCGAACGCTTCGATAGAGCCTGTCCTGAACCGGGCCGCAACACGTTTGCGGATACTGTCACTGTCCGGAAGCAGGCCATCGAAATAGTGCGAGACGCTGGCTCCCTTGAGCGGCTCGTTATGCAGATTGAACGGCATCGACAGCGAGATTGGTCGTCCACGCTCGGAGCTGCGCCAGGCGGTGTCGTACTGAAGCTCGGAGTCTCCTTTACCATTGACCGTCCAGCGGCCAACGTAATCCCCATTGGCCCAGAGATGCAGTGTTTGGCTGTGCGAGTGGCGGCCCATGCTTACCACTCCGCCGAGATGCTTACAACAGAGGTATCCCGCTCGCCCAGGCGAAGCTCCAGTTCAAGTGCCGAGCACCAGCTGAGGAGTTGCTTGACGCTGATATCGTCAGGATGTTTCTCAAGGTATGAGATGCGATTCTGGCTCAAGCCGACACGACTCGCTACCGCCGCCTGGGTGAGCATACGCCGTTTGCGGGTCGATACGAGCAGCAGACCGAGCTGGGGCGCGGTGAGGAGAAGATGGGGAGTGGGCGAGAAAGCCATGGGAGAAAATATCCGTCATTCAGATAGATTCATTTTATCTGAATAACGGCTAAAGTCAATTTAGCCGAATGACAGCTAAATGCTATTTAGCCGGATGACGGATAAATCTGGGGCAATGGCGACGCTGCCCGATCTCCGGGGCGCTTAACGGCGCAGACGCGCCTCGCCAACGATGTAGGGCAGCAGGCGCGCGATATTGCGGGCGTCGTCGATGCCACGATGGTGGTCGCCTTCGAACTTCATGCCGGCCAGGCGGATCGCTTCGCCCAGCCCCGGCTTCTTGGACAGCTTCTGGCGCTCCGCCATCAGGCGCTTGAGGTTCGCATGCGAGGCGCTGATCGGGTAGGGCAGCTTGTGGAATGCGCAGTCCTGATGCAGCTGTTTCAGGTCGTAGTCGCCCCAGGAGCAGAAAACGAAGTCCCTGTACTGATACAGCCAGGTCTTGAATTGCCCGATCGCTTCTTCAAACAGCGGCGCGCTGTCGACGTCTTTTTGCTCGATGGAGGTGAGCGTGGTGCAGAACGGCGTGAGCTGCGGGTGGCGCACCGGACGAATGAAGGTCTGGAATTCATCGACCGCGGCGAGGCTGGCACCGTCGACCATCACAGCGCCGATTTCGATGATTTCCATATGGTCGCGTGGCACGGAGCCGTTGTCGCAGCAGGTAGCTTCAAAGTCGATAACGAGATAGCGGGATGCTTGCATTCAGCAGAGTTTCCTTATGTAGATAAAACGCTACTATAACCAAGATCGAGAGACGACCGGGAAAAGCTTCTTTCACGGCCGCTCCCGTCAGGCGCTGGTTCTACTTTGCCGATGCAATCCAGCGATCCACCCGCGCCTCCAGCAGCGGCAGCGGCAAGGTGCCATCGCCAATCACCACTTCATGAAACTTGGGCAGGCTGAATTTGTCGCCCATCCGCTTGCGCGCCCGTTCGCGCAATTCCAGGATCTTCAGCGCGCCGATCTTGTAGCTCAGCGCCTGCGCCGGCCACACCATGTAGCGCTCGATCTGGTTTTTGGCGCGCGCCTCGCTGTAGCCGAGCGTCTTGCTGGCATACGCAATCGCCTGTTCGCGGGTCCAGCCTTTGGCATGCATGCCGGTATCGACCACCAGCCTGACGGCGCGCAGCAATTCATCGTTCAGGTGACCGAAGTAGGCTTCCGGATCGTCGTACAAACCGAATTCATGCCCCAGCGTTTCCGCATACAGCGCCCAGCCTTCGGTAAACGCCCCGATATTCGGGTTTTCCGTATTGAATTTGCGGAAATCCGGTACGTCGAGCTCTTTCAGCAGGCCCGCATGGAAATGGTGGCCGGGCTGGCCTTCGTGCAGGTACAAGGTCACCATGCCGGTGCGGCTGTAATCCTTCGGGTCGTTCACCACCGCCCAGAACACGCCCGGATGCGAGCCGTCGGCCGCCGCCGGCGTGTAATGGTCGGACGCGGTTGCGCGGGTCAATTCGGGCTCCAGCTGCAATCCGAGCGGCGCTTTGGGCAGCAGCGAAAACAGCGCCGGCAGCTTGGTCTTGACCTTGCTGTCGATCTGGCGATACGCGTCCAGCACCTCGTCCTCTGTCTTGAAGGACTTGAACTTGGCCTGCGCTCCGACCCATTGCGGCAGTGCCTGCGGCGGGCCGCTGTATCCGAGCCTGGGGCCGAGCAGCGCCCATTGCTGGCCGATGCGCGCCACTTCCTTTAATCCAAGCTGGTGAATCTCTTCGGGATTCATCGCTACCGTGGTGCGGTCCTTGATCTGCGCCTGGTACCACGCCGCGCCATTCGGCAGCGCGTTCCAGCCGTCGGTCGAACGGCTGGCGGGCAGGTATTCTTTTTCGAGATAAAGCGCCAACCGGTCGAGGGCGGGTGAAAGCCACGTGGCGACGGTTGTGCGGTAAGCGGCAGTCAGGCGCTCTTTATCCGCCTGCAAAAATGCCGCCGGCAGGTTCTTGATCGGCGTATAAAAGATATTCGCTTCCGGCGTGGCGCTGCGCAGTTGCTGGAACTGGGGCAGCATCGCCACCGTAATCGCTTTCGGCTGTACGATCCCGCGCCTGACGCCTTCGCGCATGTTGGCAATCGCCTGGTCGATCCAGGCCGGCAGCTGGTTCAGGCGATTGAGGTAATCCTGATACTGGGCGACCGTATTCAAAGGCTGCGAACCGGTGCCGCTGGCGTAATTGGCCAGGGTGCCGGGCACGTTATCGAAGTGGTTCAGCGGCAGCAGGTGCTCGGGGAATTTCTCCAGGCTCAGGCCGCTGTCGAGCTCGAAGGCCAGCAGGTCGTAATTGAGCTGTTCCGGCTCGCTCAGACGGGCGCGCGCGATGGCTTTGAGCTGGCTTTGCATGCGCCGGTACAGGGCAAACTGGCGCGTGCGGCGCGCCGGTGAAATGCTCATTCCCAGTTCGCCGTTATAGCGGCTGTCGCCGTTGGCGGTAATGAGCAGCGGATCGAAATGCGCGCGCGCCTGATAAAACGCGTCGGCCAGTTTGTGCAGCGCGCTGGCGGCCGCGGATGGCGCGCCGGCGGACGTGTTGGCAGACGGCGGCGCGGCGCTGGCGCCGCAAACAGGTGACATCAACACGGCCAGCAATGCCGTGGTGCCGAGCAGCGGACGGGAAAGGCGCAAACGCATGAAGGTTCCTTGTGCTTTGAAGATCGCCACAGGATAGCGTAAATGTCCAACGATGGGCAGCGTCGCCGCACTGTATGATATGCGGCGCTGGGCGCCCGGTGGCGCGCCGCGCGGTTCATCTTCTTATTGGGAAGCGCCATGTCCGATTATTCGACTGTTTTGCCTCATATTGTCGTGGTCACTACCGGCTCGGCCGGCGATCTGTTTCCGTTCCTGCGGCTCGGACTGGGGCTGCGCGAGCGGGGCCACGCAGTGACCGTCCTGGCGCCCCTCATGCACGAAGCGCTGGTACGCCAGGCCGGCCTGGCCTTCCACCCGCTGCCGGCCGATCCGGCGGTGCTGGAAGATCCCGACCTGTGGCACCCGCGCCGCGGCTTCGGCGTGGTCTGGCGCGCCATGCGGCCCGGCATGGAAGCAATGCAGGCCTTTGTCGCCGCCTTGCCGCGCGAGCAGCCGTGCGTGCTGCTGGTCCATCCCCTGGCTGTGGCGCATGCCGACCTGTGCCGCGCGGACCGGCCCGGCTTGCAGATCGTGGCCGGCTACCTGGCCCCTTCCAACCTGCGCACGGTGCACGACCTGCCGGTGCTGGGGCCTTTCCCGATACCGGGCTGGATGCCATTGAAGGTGCGGCGCTGGCTCTGGAACATGGTCGAGGCCACGGCCATCAACCCGGTCGTCGTGCCGGAACTGAACGCGGCGCGCAAAGCGCAGGGCCGCGCGCCCATTGCCAGCTACATGGACGAAATGTATGGCGCGCCCGATCTGTCGGTGACCCTGTTTCCGGAATGGTTCGGCGCGCGCCAGCCGGACTGGCCGGCGCCGCTGCTGTGCGCGGATTTTCCCTTGTACGATCCGCATCCGCACGCGTCGATCGCGCCGGCGCTGCTGCAATTCATGCGCGCCGGCAGTGCGCCGATCATCGTCACCCACGGTACCGCCAACCTGCACGCCGCCAGGTTTTTTGCCAGCGCGCTGGCGGCGGCCGAGCGGCTTGGGCGGCGCATCGTGTTCCTCACGGCGCACCGGGCGCAGGTGCCGGCAAGCCTGCCGCCAACGGCCTTCTGGCAGGATTACTGCCCGCTGGCGGCCTTGCTGCCGGACGCGGCGGCGCTGGTGCACCACGGCGGCATCGGCACCACGGCGGTCGCCTTGCGCGCCGGTACGCCGCAACTGGTCGTGCCGATGGCCTACGACCAGTTCGACAACGGCGCCCGCGTCGCCGCCCTGCATGCCGGATTGACCCTGAAGGCGGAGCGCGCAACGACCCGCACCCTGGCCGACGCCTTGCAGCGCCTGCTGCAATCGCCCGAGATTCATGTCGGTTGCGCGGCCGTCAAAGAGCGTATGGCGGGCGGGGGAGCGCTGGACGGCGTGATGGATGTCATATCGAAAACGGTATCGAAAACCGGAAAAATATGATTGGATTGATTCTTTGGCTTTCCTTACTATCCGGTTCAAGGGCTAAAAATACCCATGAATCATATAACTAGAGAATGCCAAGGAGACGTATGACATCGCACGCACAAGGCCCCGTCGCGGCCATTTTTCGCACCCCCTTGCCCCTGAAGCTGATCGTGGCGGCCCTGGCCGGCGCGGGCATGCTGAGCGGCGCCTCGGTATGGGCGCAGGATGCGATCGCCGCCGACACCACCAGCGTGGTCACCGTTTCCGGCGTGCGCAAGGCTGCCCAGAGTGCCCAGGCCATCAAGCGCAATGCCGATGAAGTGATCGATTCCATCGTGGCCGAGGAGGCCGGCAAGTTCCCCGACAAAAACGTCGCCGAAATGCTCGGCCGCATTACCGGCGTGCAGATCCGCCGCGAAAACGGCGAAGCGCGCGAGGTCGTCATCCGCGGCTTGCCGGGCCTGGTGACCCTGCTCAACGGCCGCGAAATGTTCACCGCCGGCAAAGAGGGCCGCAGCCTGTACCTGGCCGACATTCCGGCCGCCATGCTGCAACGGGTCGATGTGTACAAGACCCAGGGCGCCGAGATGGTCGAAGGCGGCACCGCCGGCGTGATCGACGTGCGCACCGCGCGTCCGTTCGACGCCAAGGGCTTCGCCTCGAGCCTCACTGCACGCGTGGAAAACCGCGACAAATCGAAAACCAACGATCCCAACCTGTCGGGCATGATCTCGAACCGCTGGAAAACCGGTTACGGCGAGATTGGCGCGCTGGCCGGCCTGTCCTACCAGGATGGCAATTACCACGACGAAATTACCTGGAATTCGCCGCCGAAGGACCGCGCGGCCGACCTCGGCGCCGGCATTTCCGCGCCGGACGAGCTGGGTCATGTGCTGTACCAGGGCCAGCGCAAGCGCGTGGCCGGCAACTTTGCCTTGCAGTGGCGCCCGAATTCGGCATTGGAATTCTTTGCCGAAGGCATCTCCACCGAAATCCATCACGATGCCGAGCGCCAGTTCTATGTGGGCGGGCTCGGGCAGAACAAGCATTCCAGCTACACCCTGATTCCCGGCACCAAGCAGGTGCAGACCATCACCTCGCCCAACAGCAACCCGTTCGCGCTCGGCTCGACCCAGGCGCCGCACGATTATTCTTTGGGCAGCCAGGGCGCCATCGGTGCGCGCTGGAATGTGTCGCCGACCTGGCGCGTGACGACCGAGCTGGCGCGCACCTTGAGCAAGGTACGCCAGGAGTTTCCCATTGTCGACCTGGTGGCGGCCCCGCCGACCATCACCGGTAACACCTATGTGAACGGGGGCGCGCAGTTTTCCTACCCAGGTTACGACATGACCAACCCGGCCAATTACCGGGTCGCCACCTTCTTCGACAATCACAGCCATGCCGAAAGCCGCGCCACCGACTGGCGCGCCGACGCCGCCTGGACCCCGGAAGAAGACGGCTTCATCAAGGATGTGTCGACCGGCGTGCGGGTCGCCAGGCGCAAGGCAGCGTATGTGCACGAGCTGGACGGCTTCCGTCCGGCGCCGGGCAACATTCCGCTGGGCTCAGTGCCTGGCCTGGCCTGCAACTCGATGCCGATGGCGGGCGACTACGGCATGGCCTCGTGGGTGACGCCGTGCGCTGGCTTCATGCACGACCATATCGGCGAGCTGCGCAAGCTGTTCGGCGATGGCAGCAAGTCGGCGGAAGACAGGCTGTCCCAGTTCAACAACCAGGAAACGACCTACGCCATCTACACCAAGGCCAAGTACGGCTTTACGGCCGGTAGCATTCCGGTCGAAGGGACCGTGGGGGTGCGCGTGGTGCAGACCAAGGGCGTGCTGAGCGGCTATTCGCAGGCGAATGGCGTGGTCTTGCCGGTTTCCAGTTCGCCATCGTCGACCGACGTGCTGCCGAACGCCACCCTCAAGGCCATGGTCCTGCCGGAAGTGCAGGCACGCCTGACTGCCGGCAAGTCCATGCAGCGCGCTAACTTTGACCAGTTCAATCCGGGCGTGTCCTACAACGTGCCGAGCACCACGGTGCAAGCGGTGGGCACGGGCGGCAATCCGGACCTCAAACCTATCGAAGGAAAGAACTTCGATGCTGCGGCGGAATGGTATTTCGCACCGACCGGTTCGCTCACCGCCACCGTGTTCCGCCACGACTTCAAGAACTACATTCTCACCAGTTCGACCAAGGAAACCTACAACGGCATCGTGTACGACGTGAATCGTCCGCGCAATATGTCCAAGGGCACCTTGCAGGGCGCGGAACTGTCGTACCAGCAGTTCTACGACAAGCTGCCGGGCTGGCTGGGCGGCTTCGGCCTGCAAGCGAACGCCACCTACATGAAGGGCGACCTGACCGACACCGGCGGCGTGCTCAAACCGTTCGTCGGCATGTCCAGGCTGTCGTACAACATCGTCGGCCTGTACGAGCGCGATGGCTGGTCCGGCCGCGTGGCCTACAACTGGCGCGACAAGTACGTGGACACCTTCAACTACCGGGGCCTGGGTTTCGACCTGATCGTCGATCCGATCAAGACCATGGATGCCTCGCTCTCCTACAAGATCAGCGAAGCGGTGAGCGTGACGGTGGACGTGGAGAACTTGCTTGACCGGAAGTACCACGATTACCATGGCGTCGCCAGCAACCCGCGCGACATCCGCCGCTACGACCGCGTCGTCGGCCTGTCGCTGCGCTACAAGATGTAATCCGTCGCTGTAGACGATCATTCCGGAAGCGTTGCGTAGAAACTGAACGCAGCGCTTTCTGTCCTTGTATGGCTGAGAAAGTTTGCATGAAACCGCTCGATAAGAATTCCCAGAAATTATCCACCCTCGAAAAAGTCGGCTTCGGTACCGGCGACATGGCGCTCAACGTCGTGATTTCGTCGATGATGCTCCTCATTACCTTCTTTTACACCGACATCTACGGCCTGCGCACCGAGCACCTGGCGCTGCTGTTCGTGGTGGTCAAGGTCATCGGCGCGGTGGCCGACCTGGCCATGGGGCAGGTGACCGACCGCTTTACCTCGCGCTTCGGACGCTACCGGCCATGGCTGCTGTGGCTGTGCATTCCCTACGGCGCCAGCGTGTTTTTCGTGTTCACCACGCCAGGCTGGGGCTATGACGCCAAGCTGGTGTGGGCGTATTCGACCTACATCCTGATGACCCTGATGACGGCCGGGGTCGGCATTCCGTATATTTCGCTGATCAGCGGGCTGACCAGCGATCCGCAAGAGCGCCTCTCGGCCAACGGCTACCGCCTGTTCTTCGCCAAGGTCGGCGCCTTCATGGTGACCATCATCGTGCCCAAACTGGCGGAAAAATGGGGCGCGGGAAACCTGGCTGTCGGCTACCAGTCGGCCATGGCGCTGATGGCGGTGATGGGCGTCGGCCTGTTCCTGTTCTGCGTGTTCACCACCAGGGAGCGGGTGATCCACGTGGTCGAACGGCAGCCTTTGATGGAACAGTTCAAACTGCTGATGCGCAACGACCAGTGGCTGATCCTGTGCGGCGTGTGCCTGACCGGCACCGTCGGCTATGTGGTGCGCGGCTCGGTCGCCATCTACTACGCCATGTATTACCTCGGCGGCGATACAGATACCGTGGCGGCCTTCCTGTCGACCGGCGTGGCGGCGGCGATCCTGTCGATGGTGGCCTCGACCTGGATTACCAAGTCCTACTGCAAGGTCAAGCTGTTCCGCTATACGCAGATCGGCGTGGCGCTGATCAGCGTGCTGATGTACGTGCTAGTGAAGCCGGGCGACATGGTGCTCGCCTTTGTCCTGTATTTCCTGCTCTCGTTCGTGGTCGACCTGCATGCGCCGGTGTTCTGGTCGGCGATTGCCGAAACCATCGACTATGGCCACGTCAAGACCGGCAAGCGCGTCTCCGGTTTTGCCTTCGGCGGTATTTCGGTATGCCAGAAAGCCGGCATGGCGGTCGCGGGCGGCATGGTCGGCCTGCTGCTGACTTACTTCCAGTATGTGCCGAACCAAGCGCAGAGCCCGCTGGCGCTGAGCGGCATCGCGCTGATGCTGACCGTGATCCCCGGCTTTTCCCACTTCCTGATGGGCGTGCTGATGTTCAAGTACCGCATCACCGACAACTACTACGACGAGGTCAAGACCGACCTGCGCAGCGCCGGCTTCGCCACCACTTAATTTAACAAGCTCAATCACCATGCAGATCCTGACACCCCTGATCGAGCAACGCGCCGATCCTTTCATTTACAAGCACAGCGACGGCTATTACTATTTCACCGCCTCGGTGCCGGAATACGACCGCATCGAAGTGCGCCGCGCGCGCACCATTGCGGAACTTCCGGGCGCGCCTGCGGTCGATGCATGGCGCAAGCCGGATTCCGGACCCTACAGCGAACTGCTGTGGGCGCCGGAGATCCACTTCAACCAGGGCGCGTGGTACGTCTACTTTGCCGCCGCCCCGAGCCGCGAGATCAAACACAAACTGTTTCAGCACCGCATGTACGCTGTCCGCAACACCAATCCCAATCCGCTCGACGGCAAGTGGGAATTCATGGGCCAGATCGACACCGGCATCGACACCTTTTGCCTGGACGCCAGCACGTTCACGCACGACGGCGTGCTGTACTACCTGTGGGCGCAAAAGGACGAAGCGATCGAAGGCAACTCCAACTTGTACATCGCGCCGATGGCCACGCCGTGGCAGCTGGGAGGGCCGCCGGTCATGCTCAGCAAGCCCGAATTCGACTGGGAAATCCGCGGTTTCCGGGTCAACGAAGGCCCCTCCGTCATCAAGCGCAACGGCAGGATCTTCATCAGCTACTCGGCCAGCGCCACCGACGAGAACTACGCGATGGGATTGTTGTGGGCCGACGAGAACGCCGACCTGCTCGATCCGGCATGCTGGACCAAGCTGGCCGAACCGGTGCTGCAAACCTGCTACGAGCACGGCATCTACGGCCCCGGCCACAACAGTTTTACCTATGGCGAGGATGGCGACACCGTGATGCTGGTGTACCATGCCCGTACCTACACCGAGATCGTCGGCGACCCCTTGTGGAACCCCGACCGCCACACCTTCGTCAAGCCATTGCGATGGGACGAGCAGGGCATGCCCGTGTTCGGACGTCCATCGATTGCCTGAAGGAACCTAACGAGGAGCATCGTGCAAGCCAGTATCACGCAATCCGCATTCGGCCACCTGCCCGACGGCAGGGCGGCCACCTTGTTCACCCTGACCAATCCGAACGGGCTGGTGGTAAAGATCACCGATTTCGGCGGCATCATCACCGAGATCCACGCGCCCGACCGCAACGGCGTGCTGGCCGACATCACGCTCGGCTTCGACAACGTCGCGCCGTATGTGAAGGACTCGCCGTACTTCGGCGCCCTGATCGGACGCTACGGCAACCGCCTGCGCGACGGCCGCTTCACGCTCGACGGCCAGGTGGTGCAACTGCCGGCCAACGACGGCGCCCATCACCTGCACGGCGGCGAGCTGGGCTACCACCGCGTGCTGTGGCGCGCGATTCCTTTCCAGGAAGGCGACTCGGTCGGCCTGACCCTGATCTATCGCAGCCCGGACGGCGAGCAGGGCTATCCCGGCACGCTGGACGTGACCGTGGTGGTCGAACTGAGCGCCGGCAATGAACTGGTGGTGACCTTCGACGCCGTGACCGACAAGGCCACGCCGGTCAACCTGACCCAGCACGCGTACTTCAACCTGGCCGGCAAGGGCGACATTCTCGGCCATCTGTTGCGCATCGACGCCGACGCGTATACGCCGATTGACAGTACCCTGATTCCAACCGGGGAGCTGGCGCCGGTGGCCGGCACCGCGTTCGATTTCCGTACGCCGCACGCGATTGGCGAACGCATCGGCGACAATGAAGAGCAACTGCGCCACGGCAGCGGCTACGATCATAATTTCGTGCTCAACAAACCGGCGCGCAAGGCGATGACCCTGGCCGCGCGCGTGCATGAGCCGGTGTCGGGCCGGGTGCTCGAACTGTTCACGGAGGAGCCGGGCGTGCAGTTCTACAGCGGCAATTTCCTTGACGGGAGCTTGACGGGCAAAGGGCAAGCCTACGGCTATCGCAGCGGCTTTTGCCTGGAGCCCCAGCATTTCCCCGATTCTCCGAACCAGAGCGCTTTTCCGAATACCATCTTGCGTCCCGGCGAAGAATATGCCACCGTATCCCGGTATAAATTTTCGGTGGAGAAGTGATGCTCGAATTAATGGTCGACGCGAAAAATGCGCTGGGCGAATGCGTACTGTGGTGCGAGCGCAGCGGGCGGGTGTTCTGGACCGATATTTTAGGGGCCACCTTGTGGGCGCATCATCCGACCAGCGGGGTCACGCGCAGCTGGGCCATGCCGGAGCGGCTGGCCTCGTTCGCCCTGACCGATCACGACGAGCGCTTGCTGGTCGGGCTGGCGACGCAACTGGCTTTTTTCGATCTGGACAGCGGGGCGCTGACGCCGATCTGCGAAGTCGAGGCGGGCCTCACCACGCGCTTGAATGACGGCCGCTGCGACCGCCAGGGACGTTTTGTGTTCGGCACCTTCAATGAAGTCGAGCCGCGCCTGCCGATCGGCGGCTTTTACCGGCTCAACCGCGACTTGCGCCTGGAGCGCCTGCCACTGCCGCATGTGGCGATTGCCAACAGCATCTGTTTCAGCCCCGATGGCACGACCATGTACTACTGCGATTCGCCGCAGCAGGTAATCCGCTGCTGCGACTACGACGTGGTCAGCGGCGCGCTGTCGAACCAGCGCGTGTTTGCGCAGGTGCAAGGCGAGGGCGAGCCGGACGGGTCGTGCGTCGATGCGCGCGGGTATCTGTGGAACGCCCAGTGGGGCGGGGGCAAGCTGGTGCGCTATGCGCCGGATGGCAGCATCGACCGCAGCGTCGCCTTGCCGGCCAGCCAGCCGAGCTGCGTGGCGTTCGGCGGCGCGCTGCTCGATCAGCTGTATGCGACCAGTGCGCGGGTGGGGCTGGCCAGTCCGGGGGAGGCCGATGGCGGGCTGTTCACGGGGACGGTGCCTGGCGTGCGGGGGTTGCCGGAGAGCCGGTTTGTTTGCTGATCGTTGGCTCCGGGTACGCCTGACCGGGGCAAGGCTGAATGATTCTGCGTTGCTGGTCGTGTAATTGTTATGCGCTCTTTATCCCCAGCTGTATGGCTACTCTTCTGACTTCCGGGTGTAATAGCAGCGGCAAAGCTCCATCAAGGTGGATTTTTGGTTTGGCCCGGTCGAACAATACGAACGCCCGACCGGTGTTGAGGTGGCGTGACATATAGATAAATCCATCCACATGAGCGGGATGATCGTGGATGGCTTTGGACCATCGTTGGGTCTTTTTGTATGAGGCAGTCCCTGAAAGTCCGGCGTGCAGGCCAAGTCTTTTCAAGGCCGCACCGGTAAAGTCGGCAAGAATCAGTGGCCAGCCCGAAAAGCTGAGTACAAAGAGCGAGTCCAGGCGGTCCGACGCAATGTAGTACGCGCCGTTTGTTGGCCTTTCCTCGTGCAGTAACGTTTCGGCAACGGCGACAAGCAGCCCGTCGCCAAAGTAACACGTGCCGAATCGTGTCGGTGAGCCAGAATCGGGATCGTCGAAACGATTCGCACCCGAGCGACCGAAGTAGGGTTCACCTGTGTTGTGTCCCGACACCCGCACAAGCATCGACGGATGCATTCGTTTCAGATGTAGTTTTTGTGAGAAAAACGACGCGGAAGGCGCACGCAAGGGAGCGGCCGTCATCGCTATTCTTCCACTAAACCCTGCGCCAGCGTCAGTATGCGGTTCATCCTGGTTTGTGTGACATCCAGCGGCCGCTTATTTCCTAACGAGATTTTCTGGGTCGTGAAGAAAGCGAACTTGATGCTGCCAGGCAGGTCACCAAGTGCCATTGATATTTTTTCCAGATCGCGGCGTGCGTACTTTGGATCGGCGAAGAATGCGGGAAACAGCCGTTCGCCTTGCGGGCCCTTCACGCTGAATATGCGTTTGGTTCTTACGGCCGCACCAAGCGCCTGGGCACTGATCCCCAGGCGCTCGCGCAAGGTGGACGACGATATCAGTCGCCCGGCCTTGACGTCCGCCATGCGCCTCACCCGCTCCTGGCGCCGCAGTTCCTCCATCAGCAAACGCCCTTCGCTGGCGTCGTTCGCTGCTGTTGGCCGACCGGCCTGGAGGGATGCGATCAAGTCCGACAGCTCCTTCTTCATCTCCCTGAAAATGGCGAGACGTTTTTCTTGCGGTACGGCGCGCGCAATTTTTTGATAGGCCGGCGTAAACCATGTGCGTCTCTGCTGGTCGTTTGAGAGTGCCTGATCGGGAAATGTAGCAACTGCGTCAGCAAGCATTTGTGCCCCGGCTGCGAGCGGCTTGCGGGCGTCGGTCTTTGCCTTTGGAGGAACGCGGGTGGAAGTATTGCTCATGTCAGCTCCGTAGCTGGAGTCATTGTCTTCCAGTCTATCGCGCAAAGTAAAACAAAACAAACTCTGTCGATGCGGTAATGGTTGAGTGTTTTCGTGTACTCATTCGATACCAGTTTCGATATCACTATCGCCAAAAAAGTGATTGGAAAGGCATCCCAAGAATCTTTAGTATTCCTCTATCGCTGCCGAACGACGACATGAGTTCGAGACGGCATCAGAATAACCAGGAGGAATACATGTCTGAGACAAAAAAGCCGAAACTGCGCTCCGCGGAATGGTTCGGCACCCAGGATAAAAACGGTTTCATGTACCGCAGCTGGATGAAAAACCAGGGCATTCCCGACCACGAGTTTCAAGGCAAGCCGATCATCGGCATCTGCAACACCTGGTCCGAACTGACTCCTTGCAATGCCCATTTCCGCCAGCTGGCCGAACACGTCAAGAAGGGCATCCTCGAAGCCGGCGGTTTCCCGGTCGAGTTCCCGGTGTTTTCCAACGGCGAATCGAACCTGCGCCCGACCGCCATGCTCACCCGTAACCTGGCCAGCATGGACGTGGAAGAGTCGATCCGCGGCAATCCGATGGATGCCGTGGTGCTGCTGGTCGGCTGCGACAAGACCACCCCGGCCCTGCTGATGGGCGCGGCCAGCGTCGACCTGCCGACCATCGTCGTCAGCGGCGGCCCCATGCTTAACGGTAAGCTGAACGGCAAGAACATCGGTTCCGGCACCGCCGTCTGGCAACTGCACGAACAGATGAAGGCCGGCACCATCACCCTGCATCAGTTCATGTCGGCCGAGTCCGGCATGTCGCGCTCGGCCGGCACCTGCAACACCATGGGTACGGCCTCGACCATGGCCTGCATGGCCGAAGCGCTCGGCACCTCGCTGCCGCACAACGCAGCCATTCCCGCCGTCGATTCGCGCCG
The DNA here is from genome assembly GCF_011682045.1 of Massilia aquatica. GTDB lineage: Bacteria > Pseudomonadota > Gammaproteobacteria > Burkholderiales > Burkholderiaceae_D > Telluria_A > Telluria_A aquatica. The sequence continues at coordinate 154,300 of NZ_VVIW01000005.1, forward strand.
CTACGTGCTGGCGCATATGTCGGGCATCCGCATTGTTGAAATGGTTCAGGAAGACTTGCGCCTGTCCAAGATCCTGACGCGCGAAGCGTTCGAAAACGCGATCAAGGTCAACGCCGCCATCGGTGGCTCGACCAACGCCGTGATCCACCTGAAAGCCATTGCCGGGCGCATCGGCGTGCCGCTCGAACTGGAAGACTGGACCGCGATCGGCAAGGGCACCCCGACCATCGTCGACCTGCTGCCGTCGGGCCGCTACCTGATGGAAGAGTTTTATTACGCCGGCGGCCTGCCGGGCGCGATCCGCCGCCTGGGCGAGGGCGACCTGCTGCCGCACAAGGAGGCGCTCACCGTCAACGGCAAGAGCCTGTGGCAAAACTGCGAAGAAGCGCCGATCTACGATGACGAGGTGATCCGTCCGCTGGCCAAACCGCTGATCGAGGATGGCGGCATCTGCATCCTGCGCGGCAACCTGGCGCCGCGCGGCGCCGTGCTCAAGCCGTCGGCCGCCTCGCCGCACCTGATGAAGCATCGCGGCAAGGCGGTCGTGTTCGAGGATTTCGAGCACTACAAAAGCCGCATCCTCGACCCGGACCTTGATGTCGATGCCGACTCGATCCTGGTCATGAAAAACTGCGGGCCGAAGGGGTATCCGGGCATGGCGGAAGTTGGCAACATGGGCTTGCCGCCCAAGTTGCTGGCCCAGGGCGTGACCGATATGGTGCGCATCTCGGACGCGCGCATGAGCGGCACCGCCTACGGCACCGTGGTGCTGCACGTGGCGCCGGAAGCGATGGCGGGCGGACCGCTGGGCATCGTGCAGGATGGCGACTTCATTGCGCTCGACTGCCACAACGGCAGCCTGAACCTGGACATTTCGGACGAAGAAATGGCCAGCCGCCTGGCCGCCCGGGCCGGATCGCAAGCGCCGGTGGCCAAGAGCGGCTACCAGAAGCTGTATATCGACCACGTGCTGCAGGCCGATGAAGGCTGCGACTTCGACTTCCTGCTCGGCAGCCGCGGCTCGGCCGTGCCACGCCATTCCCATTAACATCCACGGCTGGTGTCAGACCTGACACCAGCCGTTGTAAACGGAGAAATATCATGCTACTCGTCCAATTTACCAATGAAGGCGGCGCGCGCCGCGTTGCCGTGCTCGAGCAAGACCAGCTGCGCGTGATCGACGGCTACGCCAGCACCTACGCCCTGGCCCGGCAAGCCATCGCCGGCAAGACCAGGCTGGCCGAACTGGCCGCCGCCGCCATCGGCGCCGAAATCCATTCCTACGAAGCCGTGGCCACCGCAGGCCGCCTGCTGGCGCCGCTCGACCATGATGACGACGCCCACTGCTACGTCACCGGCACCGGCCTGACCCACCTCGGCAGCGCCGATACGCGCGACGCCATGCACAAGAAAATCGGCGGCGATGTCGAGACCCTGAGCGACAGCATGAAAATGTTCCGCATGGGCGTGGAAGGCGGCAAGCCCGCCGAGGGCGCGCGCGGCGTCCAGCCGGAGTGGTTCTACAAGGGCGACGGCTCGGTGGTGCGCGCCAGCGGCCAGCCCTTGCAGATGCCCGAGTTCGCCCTCGATGGTGGCGAAGAGCCCGAAATCGCCGGCCTGTACCTGATCGGCGACGACGGCCAGCCGCACCGCTTAGGCTATGCCATCGGCAACGAATTTTCGGACCACGTGACCGAGCGCCAGAATTACCTGTACCTGGCGCACTCCAAGCTGCGCAATTGCGGCCTCGGCCCGGCGCTGCTGGTCGGCGAACTGCCCGCGCACGTGGCCGGCACCTCGCGCATCATCGCCGCCGATGGCACGGTGCGCTGGGAAAAGGCATTTGTCAGCGGCGAGCAGAATATGTCGCACTCGATCGCCAACCTGGAATACCACCACTTCAAATACGGCCTGTTCAACCGCGCCGGCGACGTCCACATCCATTTCTTCGGCACCGCGACCTTGAGCGTGGCCGACAACATCACGGTCCTGGCCGGCGAAACGTTCGAGATCGTATCTCCCGTGTTCGGCCCGGCCCTGCGCAACCGCCTCGACCGTGAGCAATCCACCTTTACGAAAGTACACGCCTTATGACCATTACCGGTGAAGCACTGATCGGCGGACACGCAGTCCGCGGCAACGGCGGCTCCTTCCAGGCGTTCGACCCGTCCACCCGCGCGCCGATCGAACCGTCCTTCCACATGGTCGACGCCGCCCAGATCGACGAAGCCTGCCGCCTGGCGGAAGCGGCTTTCGATCCGTTCCGCGCAAGCAGCAACGAAGCGCGCGCTATTTTCCTGGAAACCATCGCGGCCCAGATCCTGGAACTCGGCGACGAACTGATCGTGCGTGCGATGACCGAATCCGGCCTGCCGCGCGCCCGTCTCGAAGGCGAGCGCGGCCGCACGATGGGCCAGCTGAAACTGTTCGCCGAACTGCTGCGCGAAGGCTCGTGGGCCGATGTGCGCATCGACAGCGCCTTGCCGGAGCGCCAGCCGCTGCCGCGTCCCGACCTGCGCCTGCGCATGATCGGCCTGGGTCCGGTTGCCGTGTTCGCGGCAAGTAATTTCCCGCTGGCGTTTTCGGTGGCCGGGGGCGATACCGCCGCCGCGCTGGCGGCCGGCTGCCCGGTCGTGTTAAAGGCTCACTCCGCCCATCCGGGCACGTCCGAGCTGGTGGCGCGCGCCGTGGTCACGGCGATTGCACTGTGCAAGTTGCCGGCAGGCGTGTTCGCGCTCTTGACCGGTACCGGCAACGGCATCGGCCAGGCCCTGGTGGCGCATGCGTCGATCAAGGCGGTCGGTTTTACCGGTTCGCGTTCGGGCGGACAAGCGTTGATGGCCGTGGCCGCCGCGCGTCCGCAACCGATTCCTGTGTATGCGGAAATGAGCAGCATCAACCCGTTTTACCTGATGCCGGCGGCGCTGGCCGCGCGCGGCGAGCAGATCGCCAGCGCCTTTGCCGGCTCGATGACCATGGGTGTCGGCCAGTTCTGCACCAATCCCGGCCTCGTGCTGGGCTTGAAAGGTCCGGATTTCGACCGCTTTGCCGACAAGGCGGCGCAGGCTTTGTCGAGCATCGAAGCGGGGACCATGCTGACGGCGGGCATCGCCTCGGCCTACCAGAGCGGCGTGCACAAGCTGGCGCAGCAGGAGGCGGTCGATTCCTTGAAGGAAGCGACGCACGCGGAAGGCAAGGGCGGTCCGGCACTGTTCCGCACCAGCGGCAAGGCGTTCCTGAGCGAGCAGGCGCTGCATGGCGAGATTTTCGGGCCGGCGTCGCTGCTGGTCGCTTGCGACAGCGTTGAGGAAATGCGCGCCATTACCGAAGCGTTGGAAGGCCAGCTGACGGCGACCGTGCAGATGGACGAGGCCGATACCGAACTGGTGCGTGCCTTGTTGCCTGTGCTGGAGCGCAAGGTGGGCCGGATTCTGGCCAATGGCATGCCGACCGGCGTGGAAGTATCGAGCGCGATGGTGCATGGCGGTCCGTTTCCGGCCACGTCGGACGGGCGCAGCAGTTCGGTCGGGACGGCGGCGATCCAGCGCTTCCTGCGGCCGGTGTGCTACCAGAACTTCGGCCAGGGTTTGTTGCCGGAAGTGCTGCGCGATGATCATGCGGGCGTTTGGCGCCGCCGGGATGGGGCGTTGACGAAGGCCTGAGCACGCATTCGCGGTAGTGCCGTCGTTGATCGCTCCCCTTTCCGCCGCTGTCCCCGACAGATTCAGTACCTTCGAACGTAGCGCCGCCTTTAGCCGTCGTCCCCGCGCAGGCGGGGACGGCGGTGGATAGGGTAGCAGCATCGGTGCTAACAAAAGTAAAAGAGCTAGAGACACCATGAAAAAATCAGCCACCTACCCGAGCCTGTCAGGCAAACGGGTCTTCATCACCGGCGGCGGCACGGGCATCGGCGCGTCGCTGGTTGCCTCGTTCGCCGCCCAGGGCGCCATAGTCGCCTTTGTCGACATCGTGCGCGACGCCAGCGAAGCGCTGTGCCTGCGCATGGCCGAATCCGGCGCCCCCGCACCGCTCTTCCGCCACTGCGACATCACCGACATCCCCGCCCTGCAAGCGACCATGGCCGAACTGGCCGCGCAGCTGGGCGACTTCGACATCCTGGTCAACAACGCCGCCAACGACCAGCGCCACCAGACCGAAGACGTCAGCGTCGAATTCTACGACCAGCGCATCGCCATCAACCAGCGCCCCATGTTCTTCACCTGCCAATCCGTCCTGGCCGGCATGAAAAAGAAGGGCGCGGGCTCCATCATCAACGTCGGCTCCATGTCCTGGCACGCCAAGAACGGCGGCTACCCGGTCTACACCGCCACCAAGGCGGCCACGGTCGGCCTGACGCGCGGCCTGGCGCGCGACTTCGGCGCCCACGGCATCCGCGTCAACACCGTCACGCCCGGCTGGGTCATGACCGCCCGCCAGCTCGACCTGTGGGTCGACGAAGCCGGCAAGGCCGACATCAAGCGCAACCAGTGCCTGCCCGGTCCGCTGATGCCGGGCGACATCTCGGCCATGATCCTGTTCCTCGCCTCCGACGACAGCGCCATGTGCACCGGCCAGGATTTCGTGGTCGATGCCGGCTGGATCTGACATCACTTTCAAGTAGTACCCAAAATAAAAGCGATTCAGGAGACAAGCATGAACATCATCCAACGCAGCATCGCCGCCATCAGCCTGGTCACCGTCAGCGCGTGGCCGGCGTTTGCCGCAGTCCACGTGACCATCGATGCCGGCAAACCCGGCCCGGTCATCAATAAGAACGTCTACGGCCAGTTCGCCGAGCACCTCGGCACCGGCATCTACGAAGGCATGTACGTCGGCCCGGGTTCAAAAATCCCCAACACCAAGGGCTGGCGCAACGATGTCGTCGGCGCCTTGAAGCAACTGCACGTGCCGCTGGTGCGCTGGCCGGGCGGCTGCTTCGCCGATGAATATCACTGGAAAGACGGCATCGGCCCGCGCGCCAGGCGGCCGGTCAAGGTCAACACCAACTGGGGCGGGGTGGAAGAGAGCAACGCCGTCGGCACCCACGAATTCTTCGACCTGGTCGACCTGCTGGGGGCGGACGCTTATGTGAACGGCAACCTTGGTTCCGGCACCGTGCAGGAAATGGCGGACTGGGTCGAATACATGACCTCCGACAGCAAGTCGAGCCTGGCTAACCTGCGCCGCAAGAACGGGCGCGAGAAACCATTCAAGGTCGCGTATTTTGCCATCGGCAACGAAGCCTGGGGTTGCGGCGGCAATATGACGCCCGAGCACTACACCAATCTGTACAAGAATGTCGAAACCATGCTCAAGGCGCCGAAGGAAAGCCGGCCCCTGATGATCGCCAGCGGTGGCAACGACTACGACACCAAATGGACCGACGTGATCAGCAAGAACGCCAAGGCGCAGACCTCGGCCATCAGTTTCCACTACTACACCATCCCGACCGGCAAGTGGGAGGGCAAAGGCGCCGCCACCGGCTTTGCCGAGCCGCACTGGATTTCGACCCTGGCGAACACCTTGAAAATCGATTCGATGATCAAGAACAATATCGCCGTGCTCGACAAGAACGATCCCGAGAAGAAAATTGGTTTGTACGTCGATGAATGGGGCACCTGGTACGACGTGGAAACCGGCACCACGCCCGGCTTCCTGTTCCAGCAGAACACCTTGCGCGATGCGGTGGTGGCTGCGCTCAACTTCAACATTTTCCACCAGCACGCCGACCGCGTTCACATGACCAATATTGCGCAGATGGTCAATGTGCTGCAGGCCATGATTCTGACGGAAAAGGACAAGATGCTCCTGACCCCGACCTATCACGCCTTCCACATGTACGTGCCGTTCCAGGATGCGACCTCGTTGCCGGTGACGGTGGCGGACGACACGGCCTATACCTTGGGCGAAACCACGATTGTCGGCATCAGCGCCTCAGCGGCGCGGGCCAGGGATGGCAAGCTGTACCTCTCTCTGGTCAACACCAATCCGGGCAAGCCGGCGGATGTGGTGGTCAATGTGTCGGGTAAACAATTGGCTGCGGCGACTGGCCGCGTGCTGACGGCAACGGCCATGGACGCGCACAACACCTTCCAGAACCCGCAGGCCATCAAACCGGCGCCGTTCAGCGCCAGGGCGAGTGGCGGTAAACTGACGGTGACCGTGCCGGCGAAAGCGGTTGTGGTGGTGGCGCTGGAAGGCTGATTGCCCTCTAGCCTCTCCGAGCCACTAACGCAACCATTCTTCCTTACCCCTTGCTCCGTCAGTCCCGCCTGCGCGGGAATGACGATGTTGACTTTGTCGGGATCTCCATATGCGTCAGTCAGTTCAGTTTTTCCTCTGCGCAGCCAGCCTGCTAATCACCACCGCCACCTTCGCCAAACAAGTCAGCGTCCACGACCCGGTAATGGCCAAGGAAGGCAACACCTTCTACCTGTTCAGCACCGGCCCCGGCATCACCTTCTACAGTTCGCCCGACATGCGCAACTGGAAGGAAGAAGGCCGCGTCTTCCCCGGCGAACCCGCCTGGGCCAAAACAGCCGCCCCCAGCTTCAACGACCACATCTGGGCGCCTGACATCTATTTCCACGACGGCAAATACTACCTCTACTATTCCGTCTCCGGCTTCGGTAAAAACACGTCCGGCATCGGCGTGACTACCAACGCCACTTTGAACCCGCGCGCCGCCAATTACAAATGGCAAGACCAGGGCATGGTCCTGCAATCGGTCCCCGGCCGCGACAACTGGAACGCCATCGACCCCAACATCGTGGACGATGCCAGCGGCACGGCGTGGATGTCGTTCGGCTCGTTCTGGAGCGGCATCAAGCTGGTCAAGCTGGATGCCTCGCGCACGCGCCTGGCCGAACCGCAAGCCTGGCACACCATCGCCCAGCGCACCCGGCCCGCCGGCGTGCCGGAAGAAGACGCCGGCCCGGCCGAAATCGAAGCCCCGCACATCCTCAAGAAGAATGGCTATTACTATCTGTTCGTCTCCTGGGGCCTGTGCTGCAAGAAAGAAGCGAGCACCTACCACGTCGTCATGGGCCGCTCGAAAAACGTCGCCGGTCCCTACCTCGACCGCACCGGCAAGGACATGGCCAAGGGCGGCGGCTCGCTGCTGGTCAAAGGCAACACGCAGTGGAAAGGCGTGGGCCACAACAGCGCCTACACCATCGACGGCAAGGACCTGCTGGTCATGCACGCCTACGAAACGGCCGACAACTACCTGCAAAAGCTCAAAATCCTCGACATGACGTGGCACAAGGACGGCTGGCCCACGATCGACCCGCAAGACCTGGACCGCTATCAGAGCAAGCAACAATAAAGCGAACAATAAGGCTGTCATGAGACAACTCATTGCAGCCGCGCTGCTGGCTTGCCGCTAAGCCGATTTCGTTGGCTGGGGGGCTTGTACGGTGTCCACGTATTGCGAGCTCATTGATCCGCTCGCGACGGGGTACGGTAGCGTTCCGGCTTGATACCGATTTCGGTATCGCATCGTTAAAAAAATTAATTGGATGGATATGTAACTTTCTCATAAGATAGGGTAATAAAAGGAGTCCCGAATTCCGCCCCTAAAAACAGGAGACAACACATGAACATCACCCGCAGGGCCGTTCTGGCTACCGCATTGCTTGGCGCTTTCACCGCTTTCCCCGCGCTTGCCGCCAAACCGCTGACCATCGGCTTTTCGCAGGTCGGCGCCGAAAGCGAATGGCGCACTGCCAACACCATGTCGATCAAGGATGCCGCCAAGAAGGAAGGCATCAACCTCAAATTCGCCGATGCCCAGCAGCGCCAGGAAAACCAGGTCAAGGCGATCCGCTCCTTCATCGCCCAGCGCGTGGACGTGATCGCGTTCTCGCCGGTGGTGGAGTCGGGCTGGGAAACCGTGCTGCGCGAAACCAAAGCTGCCAAAATCCCGGTCATCCTCACCGATCGCGCTGTCAACGTCACCGATACCTCCCTGTACGCCGCCTTCATCGGGTCCGACTTCGTCGAAGAAGGCCGCCGCGCCGCGCGCTGGCTGGTCGAACGCGCCGCCAAGACACCCGATCGCACCTTCAACATCGTCGAACTGCAGGGAACCGTCGGCTCCGCGCCCGCCATCGACCGTAAGAACGGCTTTGCCGAAGTTATCGCCAGCAATCCCAAGCTGAAAATCACCCGTTCCCAGACCGGCGACTTTACCCGCGCCAAGGGCAAGGAAGTGATGGAAGCCTTCCTCAAGGCGCAGGGCAAGGATATTCATGTGCTCTACGCACACAATGACGACATGGCCATCGGCGCCATCCAGGCGATCGAAGAAGCGGGCCTGAAACCGGGCGTCGATATCCTGGTGATATCGATCGACGGCGTCAAAGGCGCATTCCAGGCCATGATCGCCGGCAAGATGAACGTCACCGTCGAGTGCAGCCCGCTGCTCGGGCCGCAACTGATGTCGATCGCGCGCAATGTCGTGGCCGGTAAACCTGTGCCGAAGCGCATCACGACGGTCGAGGGCGTGTTCCCGGCTGAAGTGGCTGCCAAGGAACTGCCGAACCGCAAATACTAGGCCGTGCCATGATCAAGGCACCGAACGCCGCTGCTCCGGTGCTGGAGCTGCACGGCATTAGCAAGCAATTTCCCGGCGTGAAGGCGCTCAGCGATGTGGGCCTCAAGCTGTACGCCGGGGAAGTCCACACCCTGATGGGCCAGAACGGCGCCGGCAAGTCCACCTTGATCAAGGTGCTGACCGGCGTGTACGCGCCCGACAGCGGCACCATCGTCATGGAAGGGCGGGAAATCCGCCCTGGCTCGACCCAGGATGCGCAGCGCCTGGGCATCAGCACCGTATACCAGGAAGTGAATCTGTGCCCGAACCTGTCGGTGGCCGAGAATATTTTCATCGGCCGCTATCCGCGCAAGTTCGGCATGGTGGACTGGGGCGGCATGCGCGCGCAGGCGGCCAGGCTGCTGGAACAGCTGGAAGTGCGCATCGACGTGCGCGCCCGGTTGTCCGGCTTTCCGCTGGCGATCCAGCAGATGGTGGCAATTTCGCGCGCGCTCAATATTTCGGCGCGCGTGCTGATTCTCGATGAGCCGACTTCCAGCCTGGACGAGGCCGAAGTGCAGCTGCTGTTCCGCGTGCTGCGCAAACTGCGCGATCAGGGCATGGCGATCCTGTTCGTGACCCATTTCCTGGACCAGACCTACGCGATCTCGGACCGCATCACCGTCATGCGCAATGGCGAGCGCGAGGGCGAGTATGCCTGCGCCGAGCTGTCGCGCCTGGCGCTGGTGAACAAGATGGTCGGCGCGCCCGATGCCAGCGAGCATCCGGCCGACCTGATGCATCCGGGCGCCGCCCGGGAAGCACCGGCCGTCCTGCTGCAAGCGCGTGGGCTGGGGCGCAAGGGCGCGCTGGCGCCGCTCGACCTGGACATCCGCGCCGGCGAAATGCTGGGCCTGTGCGGACTGCTCGGCTCGGGCCGCACCGAAGCGGCGCGCCTGCTGTTCGGGGCCGACAAGGCCGACAGCGGAACCCTGCGCATCGGCGAGCGCAGCCATCCCTTCGGTTCGCCGCGCGACGCCATCGAGGCCGGTATCGGCTTTTGCTCGGAAGACCGCAAGCACGAAGGCGCCATCCTCGAACTGTCGGTGCGCGAGAACATGATCCTGGCCTTGCAAGCGCGCGCCGGCATGTTGCGCGCGATTCCCTTGCGCCAGCAGCAGGCCATGGCGCTCGATTATGTGAAGTGGCTGGGCATCAAGACGGCCGATATCGAAACACCGATCGGTTCGCTGTCGGGCGGAAACCAGCAGAAAGTGCTGCTGGCGCGCTGGCTGGTCACCAAGCCGGCGATGCTGATCCTCGACGAACCAACGCGCGGCATCGACGTGCGCGCCAAACAGGAAATCATGGATTACGTTAGCGGACTTTGTCGCAAAGGGATGGCAATCCTGTTCATCTCCTCCGAACTCCCGGAAGTTCTGCGCTGTAGCGACCGGCTGGTCGTGATGCGCGACCGCAAGGCCTGCGGCGAATATCAGCGCGGCGAACTGGACGATACATCGGTGCTGCAAGTAATCGCTGGAGAAACAGCATGATGGCCGCGCAGGCCCGGCCCGCCGCGAAACAAGACGCCACGCCGTTGATGACCTCGCTGCTGCGCCACCCGCTGTTCCGCCCGCTGGCGGCGCTGGCGGTGCTGCTGCTGATCGACCTGGTCGCGATTCCCGGTTTCTTCCACATTTCCATCAAGGACGGCCACCTGTACGGCAGCCTGATCGACATCGTCAACCGCGCCGCCCCGCTCATGCTGGCCGCGCTCGGCATGACCCTGGTCATCGCCACGCGCGGCATCGATATTTCGGTCGGCGCCGTGGTGGCGCTGTCGGGCACGGTGGCGGCGATGCTGACCGGCGGCGGCCCGCAAGCCGAAACACCGCTCATCTGGGCCATGGCGGCCGCCATCGGCGCGGCCCTGCTGTGCGGGCTGTGGAACGGGGTGCTGGTGTCAAGCCTGGGTTTGCAGCCGATCGTCGCCACCCTGATCCTGATGGTGGCGGGCAGGGGACTGGCGCAGCTGCTCACCGACGGCCAGATCGTCACGGTCTACTACGAACCGTTCTTTTTCCTCGGCGGCGGCTACTTTGCCGGCCTGCCGTTTTCGCTGACGGTGGTGGCGCTGGTGTTCGCCGTCATCGCGCTGATGATGCGCAAGACCGCGCTCGGCCTGTTCATCCAGGCGGTCGGCATCAATCCGGTGGCGGCGCGCCTGGCGGGCCTGAAAACCGCCTCGCTGATCATGTTCGTGTACGTGTTCTGCGCCGCCTGCGCCGGCCTCGCCGGCCTGATGATCAGTTCCAACATCAAAAGCGCCGACGCCAACAACGCCGGCCTGCTGCTCGAACTCGACGCCATCCTGGCCGTGACCCTGGGCGGCACCTCGCTTGCCGGCGGCAAGTTCAGCCTGGTCGGCAGCGTGATCGGCGCGCTCATCATCCAGACCCTGACCTACACCATCTACTCGCTCGGCGTGCCGCCGGAAGTGAACATGGTGGTCAAGTCGGTGGTCGTGTTCCTCGTCTGCCTGTCGCAGTCGGCGGAATTCAAACAATTGTTTTCGCGTGCGAGGACTGCATGAAGTCGCCTTACTTTACCCCGCTGGTCACGCTCGTCCTGCTGCTGGCCATGCTCGGCATCGGCGGGGCCGTGTACCCGGGCCTGCTGTCGGTCCAGGTGATCCTCAATTTGCTGATCGATAACGCCTTCCTGCTGGTGCTGGCGATCGGCATGAGTTTTGTGATTCTGTCGGGGGGTATCGACCTGTCGGTCGGCTCGGTGCTGGCGCTGGCCACCATGATCTCGGCCTGGCTGCTGCACGTGGCGCACTGGCCGCCGCTGGCGGTCATCGCCCTCGTACTGCTGCTGGGCGCGCTGTTCGGTGGCGGCATGGGCGCCATGATTCATTACTTCAAGCTGCAACCGTTCATCGTCACCCTGGCCGGCATGTTCCTGGCGCGCGGCCTGTGCTACCTGATCAGCATTAACTCGATCACCATCGACGACCCGCTGTACCTGGCCATGTCGCAGACCCAGCTTGGCTTCCTGGGCGGCTTCGTGTCGCCGAGCGCGCTCATTGCGCTGCTGATGCTGGGGCTGGCGGTTTTCCTGGCCCACTTTACCGCCTTCGGGCGCGGCGTGTACGCCATCGGCGGCAACGAACAATCGGCCCTGATGATGGGCTTGCCGGTGGCGCGCACCAAGGTGCTGGTGTACGCCTTCAGCGGCTTTTGCGCGGCGCTGGCGGGGGTGCTGTTCTCGTTCTACATGCTGTCGGGCTACGGCCTGCATGCGCAGGGCACCGAGCTGGACGCCATTGCGGCGGTGGTGATCGGCGGCACCTTGCTCAGCGGCGGTTATGGCTACGTGGCCGGCGCGCTGTCCGGCGTGCTGGTGCTGGGCACGATCCAGACCCTGATCGCCTTCGACGGCACGCTCAGCTCATGGTGGACCAGGATCGTCATCGGCGCCTTGCTGTTCATTTTTTGCGTGGTCCAGCGCCTGATGGCCATGGGCGCGGCACGGCGCGCGGCGGCCTGACGCGGCCCGGCCTGACGCGGCCCGGCCTGACGCGGCCCGGCCTGACGCGGCCCGGCCTGACGCCCTGCGCGGGCCGCCCTGCGCGGGTCGCCCTGCGCGGGTCGCCCGATCTCATTCCAACTACCAGCAACAGGAGACAACCATGATCAAATTCGGATTGAGCGCACTCGCGCTCGGCTTCGCCACGGGCATTGCTTCGGCCGCCAACCCCATCATCAGCAATATCTTCACGGCCGACCCGGCCGCGCTGGTCGACAAGGGCCGCGTGTACCTGTACGTCGGCCATGACGAAGCGAAACCGGACGGCAAGGATTACGTCATGAACGAATGGCGCGTCTATTCTTCGTGCGATATGAAAACCTGGAAAGACCACGGCTCGCCGGTGCAGTTTTCCACCTTCAAGTGGGCCGGGCGCGATGCCTGGGCGGCCGACATCACCGAGCGCGGCGGCAAATACTATTTCTATGCCACGGTCGACCACAAGACGATTCCCGGCAAGGCCATCGGCGTGGCCGTGTCCGACAGCCCGACCGGCCCCTTCGTGGACGCGCGCGGCAGTGCCCTGGTCAGCAACGACATGACCAAACACACCGATATCTTGTGGGACGACATCGACCCGGGCGTCTTCATCGATACCGACGGCCAGGCTTGGCTGTACTGGGGCAACACGGTGCTCAAGTACGCCAGGCTCAAAGCCAATATGACCGAGCTGGACGGCCCGATCATGACGCACGCAATCGAGTCGTTTACCGAAGCGCCCTACGTGCACAAGCGCGGCGCCACCTATTACCTGTCGTACTCGCGCTACTTCCCCGAAGAGATGGTGTATGCCACCAGCACCAGCCCGGCAGGCCCGTGGACCTTCAAGGGCGTGATCATGGACGAGAACGAGAAGGTCAAGACCATCCACCAGGCCATCATCGACTTCAACGGCAAGTCCTACGTGTTCTATCACAACGCCAAATTGCCCGGTGGGGGCGAGTTCCGCCGTTCGGTGGCGGTCGAGGAGCTTCATTACAAGCCGGATGGCAGCATCAGCTTCGTGCCGCAGACGGACAGCGGGCCGGCGGCCAACCCGTCGCCGGGCTGCCAATGATATCCAGATCGGTATGTTGCAACGCGTACCGATATCAATCAGGGGTATGATTCCATGATGGAGACACTCAACCCCAACTGGTTTTTAAAGGCGCGCCTGAAAACGCGCCAGCTGCTGCTGCTGATCGCGCTCGACGACCACCGCAACATCCACCGCGCCGCCGAGGCGCTGCACATGACCCAGCCGGCGGCGTCGAAACAGATCAAGGATCTGGAAGAGATGCTCGACGTCAAGCTGTTCGAGCGCCTGCCGCGTGGCATGGAGCCGACCATGTTCGGCGAAACCATGGTGCGCCACGCGCGCATGGCGCTGACCAGCCTGGCGCTGGCGCACGACGACATCGTGGCGCTGAAAGCCGGGCTGGCGGGGCAGGTCGAGGTGGGCGTGATCATGACGCCCGCCATGGCGCTCCTGCCGCGCGCGATTGCGCGCATCAAGGAGCAGGCGCCGATGCTGCGGATCGGCGCGCATGTGGAGACGAGTAATATCCTGCTCGACAAACTTCAGCATGGCATGCTCGACTTCATGATCGGGCGCATCCTCGAAAAAGACAATTCCGCCGGCCTGATCTATGAAGAACTCAACGAGGAACCGGCCTGCGCCGTGGTGCGCGTCGGCCACCCCTTGCTGGACGTCGACCAGCTTGAACTCAGGCACATCGCCGGCCAGCCGTGGATCTTGCCGCCGCACGGCAGCATCTTGCGGCACCGCTTCGACATGATGTTCCACCGCGCCGGGCTCGACATTCCCGTGAACGTGGTCGACACCACCGCGCTGCTCTTGATCACGGCGCTGCTGCAGCAGACCGATTCGCTGCACGTGATGCCGGTCGACGTGGCCAGGTATTACGCCTCGCTCAATGTGCTGAGCATCCTGCCGATCGAGTTGCCCTGCAAGATGGATGCCTTCGGTATCATTCGCCAGAAAGACCATTTGCTGTCGCCGGGCGCCGAGCTGCTGTTGCAGGCGGTGCGCGTGACGGCGCAGGAAATGATTTGATCCCTCACCTTTTGCGAGCATGTCGATGAGCAATGACACTACCCCCGCGCGTCCGCGCGAGATCACCCTGCGTTTCCTGGCCGAGCCGACCGACGTCAACTTCGGCGGCAAGGTGCACGGCGGCGCCGTGATGAAATGGATCGACCAGGCCGGCTACGCCTGCGCGGTCGGCTGGAGCGGCTATTACTGCGTCACCGTGTATATCGGCGGCATCCGCTTCTATAAACCCATCTTCATCGGCCAGATCGTCGAAGTGAAGGCGATGGTTGTCCATACAGGCAACTCGAGCATGCACATCGCCATCGATGTCTCGGCCACCGAGCCGAAGACCGGCGCGCGCAAGCGCACCACGCGCTGTCTGATCGTGTTCGTGGCGGTCGACAATGCCGGCGATACTGTCAAAGTACCGGCCTGGACTCCCTCAAGCGAGGACGACAAGCGCTTCGAGCAGTACGCCATCCACATGGCCGCGTTGCGTAAAGAGCAGGAAGAAGAGCTGCTCGCCACCGAGACAGCGCCTTCTGTGTGACAATATCGCCACACTTTGTGGTTTTTCGGTGAAAATTTTTCAATTTCCAAACAGTTATGTTCGCTAACGAACCGAACGAGTGTTGTGGTTAAGGAATAGTGGATACCGAGCTAAGCACAAAGCATTAGCGAAAACGACAGCAGCGATAAACCAACGGGCAGGCCCAGTCTGCCCCAACACATAAACGAGAGAATACAACATGACCCTGACTAAGAAAATCGGTACTCTGAGCGCAATCGGCTTCGCCATGCTGGCAGCACAAGCATCGGCACAAGACCAGTTCGTGAACCCAGAGTGGGCAAACACCGCGACCTACATCGGCGCCGGTATCGGCCAGACGCGCAGCTACACCAAAGCGGCTCCGGTCATCAAGAACCTGAACGGTCAAGGCGGTTTTGTCAATTCGTGGAATTCCGACGAAAAAGACATGGGTTACAAATTGTTCGTCGGTAAGCAACTGAGCCGCTACTTCGCAGTAGAAGCTGGTTTCTTCGACCTGGGCAACTTCAACGTCCAAACCCGCAACAACCTGGGCGGCGTTGTGAACGCTGAACAGAAGTACAAAGGCGTGAACCTGGACCTGATCGCACAAGTTCCAATGAGCGAGCGTTTCTCGGTCTACGGCCGTGCTGGTATGCATTACACCAAAGCAACGACCCAGTTCTCGGGTAACCGCGCTGTTGGCCTGTTCGCTGGCGAATCGAGCGAGAAGAAGCTGAACCCGAAATTCGGCGTTGGCCTGGAATACAAATTCACCGAAGCGCTGGCTCTGCGCGCCGAAGCTGAAAACTATCGCATCGACGACGCACTGCGCAGCAACGGCAACACCAAGATGTACTCGCTGAACCTGGTCTACAAACTGGGTCGTCCGGCAGCATCGGCGCCAATGCCAGCACCAGCGCCAGCACCGGAAGTCGCACCAGCACCAGCACCGGCGCCAGCACCGGCACCAATGCCGGCAGCGCCACAGCCAGTGTCGGAAAAAGTCTCGTTCGCCGCTGAAGCCCTGTTCGACTTCGACAAATCGGTTGTCAAGCCAGAAGGCAAAGCAGCCCTGGACGATCTGCTCAACAAGCTGCAAGGCATGAACACCGAAGTCATGGTCACCGTCGGCCATACCGATTCGGTCGGTTCCGATGCGTACAACCAGAAACTGTCGCTGCGCCGCGCTGAAGCTGTCAAAGCTTACATCGTGTCGAAAGGTGTTGAAACCTCGCGCGTCTACACCGAAGGCAAGGGCGAGTCCCAGCCAGTTGCAGAAAACAACTCGGCAGAAGGCCGCGCTAAAAACCGTCGCGTGACGGTTGAAGTAGTCGGTACCCGTACTGCCAAGTAATTCTTCGCCACACTAAAAAAGCCGCCGCGCCCCTTGGGGCCGGCGGCTTTTTTTGCGTTGACTGCTGAGAGTGTTGTTGAAGTAATGAATATTTCTCGTTTAAAAATGCTATGTACGGTTCCGAACTGAGTAGAGCGTTACAAACGGCAATAGTGAGTGACGTTGCTGTTCTCCGGCTACAAGCTCACCTGAAGGAACCCAGAATGACCATTAGAAAACACGCGAAGGCACTCATGTGCATCGCCGGATTGCTCGCAGTTTCCTTCCTCGCCGCATGCGGCGGGGGCGGGGACCAGGGCCGCGACCCGATTCTCGGCCAGGGCGCCGCCAATCTGGTCAGCGTTGCCGTCACGCCCGCCAACGCCACCGTGTTGACCGCCGAAACGCGCCAGTTCACCGCCACCGCCACCTACGCCGATGGCTCATCGCGCGATGTAACGGCCGACTCAGCCTGGTTGTCCGCCTCGCCCGGCATTGCCGGCGTGAGCCCGGCCAAAGGCCTGGCCACCGGTATCAGTTCCGGCAGCGCCGCCATCAGCGCCACCTTTTCCGGCAAAACCGGGGCTGCCACCCTGGTCGTGACGACCCCGTTGCCGCCGCCGCCACCTGTGGTCACCCTGTTGTCGATCACGGTGACGCCGTCGACTGCGACCATCGCGCCCGGTGCAACCCAGCAATTTGTCGCCATCGGCAACTATTCGGATAAATCGACCGCCATCATCACCAATGCGGTGAGCTGGACGTCGGGCGCGACTGCCACCGGCACCATCCTGCCGTCCGGCATGGCGACTGGCGTTGCCGCCGGCAACACCACCATCAGCGCCAGCAGCGGCGGCCAGATCGGCAGCGCCGTGCTCAACGTTACCGTACCGCCCGTGATTCCGGTCACGCCGCCAGTCACCCCGCCGGTCACGCCACCAGTCACCCCGCCGGTTACGCCACCGGTTGTGCCGCCCGTGGTGCCACCGGTGATGCCGCCTGTCGGCCCGATCGAACCTCCCGGCGTGCCGCAGGTCCCCACCGTCCCACCGGTCGTGCCGCCAGCGGCCGGCATCAGCCTCGGTCGCGCCGACAGCTTCGCCGTGCTTGCGGGTACCTCGATTACCAATAATTCCGGTGGCACGACCCTGGTGACCGGCGACGTCGGCGCGCCGTCGCAAACCACCGCGCCGGTCCAGGCCGCCGGTTACGCCAACTACAGCTCGGGCCAGATCCTGGCCGGTGCGCTGGCTGACTTGCAAGTGGCTGTCACCAGCGCCAATGCGCAGACCTGTACCGTCAATTCGGCCTCCGGCATCGACCTCGGCGGCCTGGTGCTCAAACCGGGCGTGTACTGCTACGCCGGCGCCATCAGCATCACCGGCACCTTTACCATGGACGGCCCGGGTGTCTACATCTTCCGCACCGCGTCCACGCTCAACAGCACGGCCAACGCCGTGGTCGCGCTGACCGGCGGCGCCTCGGCTTCCAGCGTGTACTGGATCCCGGCCGGACCGACCACCCTGGGTGCGAACGGCGTCTTCAAGGGATCGATCCTGAGCCAGTCGGCCGCCATTACCGTGGGCGACAACACGACCCTGCAAAGCGGCCGTGCGCTGAGCGGCGCCGCCGTCACCCTGCGCAATAACCAGATCAGCAAATAAGCCGACCTCCATTTTTCCGAAAGAACATCATGACATTAGCAAAACACATCGGCGCCCTGAGCGTCATCGGCTGCGCCCTGCTTGCCAGCCAGGCTGCCCGGGCCGACGAGCCTTTCGTCAATCCCGAGTGGGCCAACAGCGCCTGGTACATCGGCGCCGGCATCGGCCAGTCGCGTGCCAACATCGACAATGAGCGCCTCACGCGCAGCCTGACCGCCAACGGCGCCAGCCTGTCGTCCTTCAAGGTCGACGAGCGCGAACTGGCTTACAAACTGTATGTCGGCAAGCAGCTGAACCGCTACTTCGCGGTCGAGGCCGGCTTTTTCGACCTGGGCAAGTTCAGCTTCGACGCCACCACCTCGCAAAATGGCCGGCTGGTCGGCGAAGCGGGTTTCCGCGGCGTCAACATGGACCTGGTGGGGCAGTTGCCCCTGTCCGAGCGTTTCTCGCTGCTGGGCCGGGTCGGCATGAACTACGCCAAGGCCAGCACCCACTTCAGCGGCAACCGCCTGTTCGCGGTGACCAATCCCAACCCAAGCGAGCGCAAGCTCAATGCCAAGGCAGGGCTGGGGCTGGAATTCAAATTCAGCGAAGCGCTGGCGCTGCGCGCTGAAGTCGAGCGCTACCGCGTCAACGACGCTGTCGGCAATCGCGGCGATGTCGACCTGGCGTCGATGAGCCTGGTGTACAAGCTCGGCCGCCCGGCGGCGAGCCGCCCGGTCCCCGTCGCGCCGGTCGAGCCTGCCGCGCCAAGCGTGACGCCGGCGCCGGCCATCGTACAGCCGGCCCCGGCCGCGCCGGTTGCCGTCTCGGAAAAAGTCTCGTTCGCCGCCGAAGCGCTATTCGACTTCGACAAATCGGTGGTCAAGCCGGAAGGCAAGGCTGCCCTGGACGATCTGCTGAACAAGCTGCAAGGCATGAACACCGAAGTCATGGTCACCGTCGGCCACACCGACTCGGTCGGTTCGGACGCTTACAACCAGAAACTGTCGCTGCGCCGCGCCGAAGCGGTCAAGGCTTATATCGTCTCGAAAGGTGTTGACACTTCGCGCGTCTACACCGAAGGCAAGGGCGAATCGCAACCGGTGGCCGACAATAAAACCGCCGAAGGGCGCGCCAAAAACCGCCGCGTGACGGTGGAAGTGGTCGGCACCCGCAGCGTCAACAAGTAACTCACCCGCAACAATTGCTTAACCGGGGTCAGACCCCGGTGTCGCCCGCCGGCATCCTTTCTTTTCCCAAACTTGGGTGGGAACGGAGGCCGGCGGGACATTTCCGTTGTATTTAAGTACAATGTTGCCGATCTTTAAGTCGTTATGTTCGCTATCGCACAGAATTGCGCGTTGTGGAAGATAATCATATTGAATACATCTCGTAACGACGAGAAATTTTCATTCCCCAAGGAAGATTTAATGAACATCCAAAAATATACAAGAACTTTGCTCTGCACAACCGGCCTGCTGGCTGCGGCAGTGCTCACCGCCTGCGGCGGCAGCAGCGACAACGGCCGTGATCCGATCCTGGGCCTGCCGGCTGCGGAACTGGTCAGCGTCAGCGTCACCCCGGCCAACGCCACCGTCCTGGTTGGCGCAAGCCAGCAGTTCATGGCCACCGCCAGCTATGCCGACGGCACCTCGCGCAACGTGACCGACCTGTCGACCTGGGCCTCGGCCTCGCCGGCGATCGCGCGCGTGACCCCTGCGGGCGGCCTGGCAACCGGCCTGACCCCTGGCAGCGCGGCCATTACCGCCGCTTTCGGTGCTAAAACCGGCGCTGCCACCCTGAAGGTCAATGCCCAGACGCCAGTGACCCCACCCGTGGTGGTGAGCCTGACCGGCCTGTCGGTGACTCCTGCCAGCGCCAGCGTGCGCGTCGGCGCCAGCCAGCAGTACACCGCCATCGCCACCTATTCCGACAGCTCGACCGCGGTCATCACCAACAACGTGAACTGGATCTCGGGCAGCACGGCAATTGCCACCATCGCCCAATCGGGCAGCGCCACCGGCGTCGCCGCCGGCAATGCCGTGATCACGGCCAGCTCCGGCGACAAGAGCGCCACCGCGGCGCTGACTGTCACGCCTGCGCTGGTCATCGACCCGCCGCCGGTTGTCGTGGTACCGCCGGTTGTCGTTCCACCAGTCGTCGTTCCACCAGTCGTGGTACCGCCAGTCGTGGTGCCGCCAGTGACCGTACCGCCGGTCACCACGCCACCGATCGTTGATTTCCCGAGCGATGGCAGCATCGGCCTGGGCAGCATCCGCGACTTTGCCGTACTGGCACGTACCACCATCACCAACAACGCCGGCGGCACGACGCTCGTGACCGGTAACGTTGGCGGCCCGGTGCAGAATGTCGAACCGCCGCAGGCGCCTGGCTTCCTCAACATCAAATCGGGCTTCGACCTGAGCCGTCCTTTCGAGGACCTGCAAACCGCCGTTATCAATGGTAATAACCGTACTTGCACCGTCCTCTCGGATGTGGGCATCGAACTCGGCGGCCTGGTGCTGAAACCTGGCGTGTACTGCTACTCGGGTGCTGTGACCCTGACAGGCAAGCTGACCCTGAGTGGTGGCGGCCCGTACATCTTCCGCGTTAAGTCGACCCTGACCACGTCAGCCAACTCGGTCATCGAACTGACCAATGGCGCCAACCATAACCTGGTGTTCTGGATTCCGTTTGGCGAGACCAATCTGGGCGCCAAGAGCGCGTTCCAGGGCACCATCCTGAGTGCCGGCGAAGACATCAAGGTTGGCGACGGTGCGTCGGTCTTGAATGGTCGTTTGTTGAGCGGCAAGGCTGTCGTCCTGCTCAACAACAAAATCACCAAATAAAAAAACTTTCGAGAGAAAACAATGACATTCACTAAAAAAGCGGGCCTCGTGGGCGCCATCGGCTGCGCCCTGGTAGCCGGGCAGGCGACAGCGGCGGACGACGTCTTCATCAATCCGGAATGGGCCAACAGCGCCTGGTACGTGGGCGGCAATGTCGGCCAGTCGCGCGCCAGCATCGACGACGTGCGCCTGATCCGCAGTCTGACCGCGAATGGCGCGGCCATGACCAACTTCACGGCCGATGAGAAAGATGTCGGCTACAAGTTGTACGTCGGTAAGCAGCTGAACCAGTACTTCGCGGTTGAAGCCGGCCTGTTCGACCTGGGCAAGTTCGGCTTCAAATCGACCACCAGCCAGAACGGCACGCTCAACGGCGAAGCCGGTTTCCGTGGCGCCAACCTGGATCTGGTGGCGCAAGTGCCGCTGTCGCAGCGTTTTTCGGTATTCGGCCGTGCCGGCATGAACTATGCCAAGGCGACCACGCGCTTTAACGGCAACCGCCTGTTCGCGGTGACCAATCCAAGCCCAAGCGAGCGCAAGCTCAACGCCAAGGCCGGTTTCGGCCTGGAATACAAGTTCAGCGAAGCGCTGGCCTTGCGTGGCGAAGTCGAGCGTTACCGCGTCAACGACGCCGTGGGCAACCGCGGCGATGTCGACCTGTTCTCGGTCGGCCTGGTCTACAAGATCGGCCGCCCGGCCGCCAGGCCGGTCGCCGCACCGGTCGAGCCGCCGCCGCCAGCGGTCGTGCCGACTGTTGCGCCAGCGGCTGCCCAGCCGCCGGCCGAGCCAGCCAAGCCGGTGCCAACCTCGGAAAAAACCACCTTCTCGGCCGAAGCCCTGTTTGCGTTCGACAGCTCGGTGCTGCGTCCAGCGGGCAAGGCCTCGATCGACGAGCTGCTCTCCAAGCTGCAAGGCATGGATACCGACGTCATGATCACGGTCGGCCACACCGACTCAATCGGCAGCAACGCGTACAACGAGAAACTGTCGCTGCGCCGCGCCGCGTCGGTCAAGACCTACCTGGTGTCGAAAGGCATTGATGCTTCGCGCATCTACACCGAAGGCAAGGGCGAAACCCAGCCGGTTGCCGACAACAAAACGGCTGAAGGCCGCGCCAAGAACCGCCGCGTGACGGTGGAAGTGGTTGGCATGCGCCGCTAAGCCGATCCGGCTTGCAGTGCAAAAAAACCGCCCGGCCCCGCGCCCGGCGGTTTTTTTTATTTCCCCGGCGGTGTCCCCGTGGCGGTGTCAGGTATGACACTCGGACACGAGCCCAACATTAGGCTGTGCGCAACTGCCGAGCACGTGTCCGATTGTCAGACCTGACACCAGGTGTTTTGGTGTGGGAACGTACGGTGGCGATAAGCGGACTGGGGTCTAATGGCAGCTGATCATTGATTGGCAGCTCCCCATGCGCAAGAAAAACGACGACGCTCCCGCCATCGCACCGCTGGCCAGGCCCGGCTTCGTCCAGGTGCGCGGCGCGCGCGAACATAATCTGAAGAACGTCGATGTCGATATCCCGCGCGATGCGCTGGTGGTGTTTACCGGCGTCTCCGGCTCCGGCAAGTCCTCGCTCGCTTTCGGCACGCTGTACGCCGAGGCCCAGCGGCGCTATCTGGAATCGGTGTCGCCCTATGCGCGCCGCCTGTTCCACCAGATGCCGGTGCCCGAGGTCGACGATATCGACGGCCTGCCGCCAGCCGTCGCCCTGCAACAGCAGCGCGGCTCGCCCACCACACGCTCGTCGGTCGGCAGCGTCAGCACCTTGTCCAATTCGCTGCGCATGCTGTATTCGCGCGCCGGCGACTACCCGGCGCGCCAGCCGCTCCTGTACGCCGAATCGTTTTCGCCCAATACCCCGGAAGGCGCGTGTCCCGAGTGCCATGGCCTGGGCCGCGTGTATCAGGTCACCGAACAGTCGATGGTGCCCGACGATAGCCTGACCATCCGCGAACGCGCCGTCGCCGCCTGGCCCACCGCCTGGCACGGCCAGAACCTGCGCGATATCCTGGTCACCCTCGGCTACGATGTGGATACGCCCTGGCGCGACCTGCCGAAAAAGGTGCGCAACTGGATCCTGTTCACCGACGAGACGCCGACCGTGCCCGTGTACGCGGGTTTTACGCCCGACGAAGTGCGCGCCGCGCTCAAGCGCAAAGAGACGCCGAGCTACCAGGGCACCTTTACCGGCGCGCGCCGCTACGTGCTGCAAACCTTCGCCAGCACCGAAAGCGCGTCGATGAAAAAACGCGTGGCGCGCTACATGGTCGGCGCCGAATGCCCGCTGTGCCACGGCAAACGCCTGCGCCAGGAGTCGCTGTCGGTCACCTTCGGCGGCATGGACATCGCCGACATCTCGCGCCTGCCGCTCGAACGCCTGTCAACGCTGCTGCGCCCTTTCGCCGACGGCAGCGCCAAGCGCAATGCCAGGGCGGCGGCCGCGCATCCCGAAAAAGTCATCGTCACGCGCCGCATCGCCGAAGACCTGATTGCGCGTCTCGACGTGCTGCTGGCGCTGGGCCTGGGCTACCTGTCGCTCGAGCGCGGCACGCCGACCCTGTCGCCGGGCGAGTTGCAGCGCCTGCGCCTGGCCACCCAGGTGCGCTCCAACCTGTTCGGCGTGGTGTATGTGCTCGATGAACCATCGGCCGGCCTGCATCCGGCCGATACCGAAGCCTTGCTGACGGCGCTGGCGCAGCTCAAGGCGGCCGGCAATTCGCTGTTCGTGGTCGAACACGCGCTCGATGTGATCCGCCACGCCGACTGGATTGTCGATGTCGGCCCCGAAGCGGGGGAGCAGGGTGGCCAGCTCCTGTACAGCGGCCCGCCCGAAGGGCTGCGCGAGGTGGCGGCATCGCATACACGCCGCTACCTGTTCGCGGCCGATCCGCCGCCGGCGCGCACGCCGCGTGAACCGGCGGCCTGGCTGCGCCTTGAAGGCGTGACCCGCAATAACCTGCACCAGCTCGATATCGACCTGCCGCTCGGCGTCATGGCCAGCGTGACTGGCGTCTCGGGTTCCGGCAAATCGAGCCTGGTCAGCCAGGTGCTGGTGGAGCTGGTCGGCGCCGCGCTAGGCCAGCCGCAGGTGGCGCAGGCCGAGGAGGGCGACGAGCCGGAACACGAAGAAGTCATTCCGACCGAAGGGCGCATCGCGTCCGGCATTGAGTATATCAAGCGCCTGGTGCGGGTCGACCAGAAGCCGATCGGGCGCACGCCGCGCTCGAACCTGGCCACCTACACCGGCCTGTTCGACCATGTGCGCAAACTCTTCGCCGCCACCAGGACGGCGCGCGCGCGCCATTACGACGCGGGCCGTTTTTCGTTCAACGTGGCCAAGGGCCGCTGCGAGCATTGCGAGGGCGAGGGCCAGGTGATGGTCGAACTGCTGTTCCTGCCCAGCGTGTACGCGCCATGCCCGACCTGCAACGGTGCGCGCTACAACGCGAAGACCTTGGAAGTGACCTGGAACGACAAGAACATCGCCGAGGTGCTGGGAATGACGGTCGATGCGGCCGCCGCGTTCTTTGCCGAAGAAGCGCCGGTGGCGCGCTCGCTGGAGGTGCTGCGCGATGTTGGCCTGGGCTACCTGCGCCTGGGCCAGCCGGCCACCGAGCTCTCTGGCGGCGAGGCGCAGCGCATCAAGCTGGCCACGGAGCTCCAGCGCGCCGCGCGCGGCAATATGCTGTACATCCTCGACGAGCCGACCACCGGCCTGCATCCGTCCGATGTGGACAAGCTGCTGGTGCAGCTCGAACGGCTGGTCGACGCCGGCAACAGCGTGATCGCGGTCGAACACAATATGCGGGTGGTGGCGGCGAGTGACTGGGTGATCGATATCGGCCCGGGCGCCGGCGACGCCGGGGGCAAGGTGGTGTATTCCGGTCCACCGGCCCTGATGGCGCGGGAAAAACGCAGCCGTACAGCGCCGTATCTCAGCAAATTCCTGGCGGGAGAATGAACTGTGTCGCGGGAGATGGCATGACGGCAAGGCGCGAGCGGGTAGCCGTCACGCGACGTGACGCCCTACGCGGTGAACGCGTAGCTTCGGGCGCCGTCGCCAGGATGACGAGACGGGTAGGCGGCAAGCGGCGCGTTACCGCGCAAAACGCAGAACATCCGGCGATTAATGGAAGAACAGCGCGGCGGCGTAGTCGTTCAGTACATCGGTGGAGCACAACAGATACGTTGCGGCGCTAGCCAGGCCTACGTGCAGGGCAGCCCAAGTCAGTGGAAATAAGCGCATCATGATGTCCTCCGGTCGTGCGTTAAGTAAATTGCTTCTGGTATGTGATTATCTTAATCAAGGTTCTCAGCAGAAACTATCGGCAAAACGTCCGACGAAATGTAGGACGTTGGCTCGCGATCTCGGCTGTTGTATTCCTCCTACGAAAAATGTAGGCGGCGTCCTATGGCGCACCGTTTGTGTGCGTCTTAAAGTTGTGTCATGACTACTCACAACCGACAACTGCTCAACAACGGCGCCCGCGCCGCCCGCCGCCATACCATCAAGAAGCTGCTGCGCTCGATTTTCGGGGTGGAGAGTCTGCGCGATGGCCAGCAACAGGTGATCGACAGCGTCCTCGACGGCAAGGACACGCTGGCGATCATGCCGACCGGTAGCGGCAAATCGCTGTGCTACCAGATCCCGGCGCGCATCCTGGAAGGCACCACGATCGTGGTCTCGCCCCTGATCTCGCTGATGAAAGACCAGCTCGAAAAGCTCGACGCCCTTGGCGTGCGCGCCGTGCAGGTCAACAGCAGCCTGAGCCGCGAGGAGGAGGACGCCGCGATGGAAGGCATCGGCAGCGGCTTTTACGAGATCGTGTTCTGCACGCCGGAGCGCTTGTCGACGCCATCGTTCCTGGACACGTTCAAGGAAATCAGGATCGCCCTGGTGGTGATCGACGAAGCGCACTGCATCTCGCAGTGGGGCCACGATTTCCGTCCCGCCTACCTCGAAATGGCGGCCGCCATCGACGCCCTGAAACGCCCGCCGGTGCTGGCACTGACCGCCACCGCGACCGAAGATGTCATGTCCGACATCGGCCGCCAGCTTGGGCGCGCGCGCATGAACGTCGTCAATACCGGCATCTACCGGCCAAATTTGCATTACCGTGTGGCGCAGGTCACCAACAACAACGAGCGCTATGCGCGCGCGCTGGAATACGTGCAGGCCTCGACCGGCGTGGGCATCGTGTATGCGGCCACCGTCAAGGCGGCCGAAGAGATGCTCGAGATCCTGGTTGGCGCCGGCGAAAGCGCCACCATCTATCATGGCAAGCTGCCGGCAGCTGTTCGCAAGCGCAACCAGGATGACTTCATGTCGGGCGAGAAGCGCGTCATGGTCGCCACCAACGCCTTCGGCATGGGCATCGACAAGCCGGACACCCGCTTCGTGCTGCATCTTCAACTGCCGGCCAACCTCGAAGCCTACTACCAGGAGTCCGGCCGCGCCGGGCGCGATGGGAAGGACGCCGAATGCACCTTGCTGTACTTCCAGGACGACAAACGCCTGCAGCAGTTCTTCCTCGTGAAGCACTACCCGACCGCCAACGACCTGAAAGCGATTTATGACGCGATCTGCGCCATGGCCGGGGAAGAGAAGGTCGTGTTCGACCGCCTCGACGACCAGTTGCCGGATCTCGCCTCGGGCAAGCTGAAAATCTGCCTCAAGCTGCTCAAGGACGGCAAGCTGCTGCGCCAGAACCGCAAGCTCGAATACATCGTCACTTCCAAAGAGGCCAGCGCCGGCCTGTTCGACGAGCTCTCCGAAATCTACGCGCGCAAGCAGGAACGCGACCGCGAATGCCTGGAGCAGATGGTATCGTACGCAGTGAGCGGCTTTTGCCGCTGGAAGGTGCTGCTCGATTATTTCAAGGATGAAGTCGAGGGCTTCGACAAGTGCTGCCGCTGCGATAACTGTCTCAATCCTCCTGCGGTGGCCGAAATCGAGATCCGCGACGACGAATTCGAACGCGACCCTGACCCTGACTCGGCGCCGGCGGCCCCCCACTTCGAGCCGGGCGCCCAGGTGCGCGTGCCCAGGTTCGATGTCGGCACCGTGGTGTCCATGGCGGGCGACCAGGTCACCATCGTCTTCCCCGAGCACGGTGAAAAAACCTTCCTGATCGATTACGTCGACGCTGTCTGACAAGGAGAACACACACATGTCGGACATGGTAGTGGTACGCAAGGAGGGACTGTTCTGCGTCCCCGGGCAGTTCTACATCGACCCGTGGCGTCCAGTGGACCGCGCCGTGATCACTCACGCGCACGGCGACCACGCGCGCGTCGGCCACGGCCACTATCTGTCGGCGGCGAGCGGCGTGAACGTGCTGCGTTCGCGCCTGGGCGAGATCCACATCGACGGCCTCGAATACGGCGAGCGCATCGTGCATAACGGCGTGACCGTTTCGCTGCACCCGGCCGGCCACGTGCTTGGATCAGCCCAGGTACGCATGGAGCATCGCGGCGAAGTGTGGGTGGCGTCCGGCGACTACAAGGTCGAACCTGACCGCACCTGCGTGCCGTTCGAGCCGGTGCGCTGCGACACCTTCATCACCGAATCCACCTTCGGGCTGCCGATCTACCGCTGGCAACCGGAGCAGGAAATCTTCGACGACATCAACGCCTGGTGGCGCAAGAACGCCGACGAAGGCCGCGCCAGCGTGGTCTTCGCCTACTCCTTCGGTAAGGCGCAGCGCATCCTGTCGGGCCTCGATCCGTCGATCGGCACCATCATCTGCCACGGCGCGGCCGAACCGATCAACCGCGTCTACCGCGAAGGCGGCGTGGCGCTGCCGCCCACCGTGCTGGTGACCGATGTCGAGAAGGCGGCCATCAGGCGTTCGATCGTGATCGCGCCGCCGTCGGCCGGCAACACCACGTGGATGAAACGCTTTGGCGACTACAGCGATGCCTTCGCCAGCGGCTGGATGCAGCTGCGCGGCGCGCGCCGCCGGCGCGGCGTGGACCGCGGCTTTGTACTGTCCGACCATGCCGACTGGCCGGGGTTGATGAGCGCCATCCGCGCCACCGAGGCGCCGCGCGTGATCGTCACGCACGGCTCGATTCCGATCATGGTGCGCTGGCTGCGCCAGGTCGGCCTGGACGCTTCCGGCTTCGACACCGAGTACGGCGACGAGGATGAAGCGGTGGAAGCTGCGGCAGCGCCTGCGCCGGCGCCCGGGGTGACGCCCGAGGTGACGGATGCGTGAGTTTGCCCGCCTGTACACTGAGCTCGACGAAACCACCGCCACCAACCGCAAGCTCGAAGCGCTGCAAGCCTATTTCGGCAGCGCCGCGCCCGACAACGCCGCCTGGGCGGTCTACTTCCTGGCCGGCGGCAAGCCGCGCCAGGCGGTGCCGACCAAGCTGTTGCGCCAGTACGCCATCGAATACGCGCAGCTCGACGAATGGCTGTTCGACGAGTCGTACAACGCGGTCGGCGACCTGGCCGAGACCATCGCCCACATCCTGCCGCCGCCCGAACAGCAAAGCGACATCGGCCTGGCCGAGTGGATGCAGGAGCGCATCGGCCCCTTGCGCGGCGCCGATCCGGCCGCCATCCGCAGCGCCTTGTTCGGGTTCTGGAACGAACTCGATTGGCGCGAGCGCTTCTTGCTGACCAAATTGATCGGCGGCGGCTTTCGGGTCGGCGTGTCGAAACTGCTGGTCACGCGCGCGCTGGCGTCGCTGTCGGCGGTCGACAGCAAACTCATTGCCCAGCGCCTGATGGGCTGGACCGATGGCAGCGTGCGGCCCACCGCCGCCGGCTTCCTGCAATTGATCGCGGCCCAGTCGGACGAAGAACACAAGCTGCGCGGCGGCCATCCGTATCCGTTCTTCCTGGCGCACCAGTTGCAGGGCGAACCGGAAGGGCTGGGCGAGGTCGGCGACTGGCAGGTCGAATGGAAGTACGACGGCATCCGCGCGCAGCTGGTGCGGCGCGGCGCGCAAAACTATCTGTGGTCGCGCGGCGAAGACCTGATCACCGAACGCTTTCCGGAACTGGCGGCCCTGCATCTGCCCGAAGGCACCGTGGTCGATGGCGAAGTGCTGATCTGGACCGGGGAAGACACGCCGGCCGCGTTTGCGGACCTGCAAAAGCGCATCGGCCGCAAGACCTTATCAAGCAAGCTGCTGTCCGAACTGCCGGCGGTGCTGGTGGCGTACGACCTGCTCGAACAGGACGGCGTCGACCTGCGCGCGGTGCCGCAGCACGAGCGGCGCGCCCTGCTGGAAGCGCTGGTGCGCGAGACCGACAAACCGCAACTCAGATTGTCGCCCTTGATCCATGCCGCCACCTGGCACGAACTGGCCACGGTGCGCACCGAATCGCGCGCGCGCGGGGTCGAGGGCATGATGGTCAAGGCGCGCGACGCCCAGTACGGCGTGGGCCGCACCAAGAACGTGGGCACGTGGTGGAAGTGGAAGGTCGACCCGTACACCATCGACGCGGTGCTGATCTACGCGCAGGCGGGCCACGGCCGGCGCGCCTCGCTCTATACCGACTACACCTTCGCGGTGTGGGACGGCGAGGGCGAAGAACGCAAGCTGGTGCCGTTCGCCAAGGCGTATTCGGGCCTGACCGACGCCGAGATCACGGTGGTCGACAACGCGATCCGCAAGACCACCATCGAAAAATTCGGGCCGGTG
Source organism: Massilia aquatica (assembly GCF_011682045.1). Classification (GTDB taxonomy): domain Bacteria; phylum Pseudomonadota; class Gammaproteobacteria; order Burkholderiales; family Burkholderiaceae_D; genus Telluria_A; species Telluria_A aquatica. The sequence continues at coordinate 183,489 of NZ_VVIW01000005.1, forward strand.
CGTTCCGTCAAGCCGACCATGGTGTTCGAGATCGGCTTCGAGGGCATTGCGCTGTCGACCCGCCACAAGGCCGGCATCGCGGTGCGCTTTCCGCGCATCCTGCGCAAGCGCGACGACAAGACCATCGACGACGCCGACACGCTCGATACCCTGAAAGGCCTTTTGGCCGCCGCCGGCACATGAGCAAGAGCCAGATGGCGCGCGCCATCGACGACTGGTTCGCCGAACGCAAATGGAAGGTATTCCCGTTCCAGCGCGCGGTGTGGCGCGCCGCGCTGGCCGGCGAATCGGGCCTGCTGCACGCGAACACCGGCGCCGGCAAGACCTACGCGGTGTGGCTGGCGGCGCTGCTGCGCGGCGCGCTGGCCGGCAGGCGCAAGGCGTCCGGCCTGCGCGTGCTGTGGATTACGCCGATGCGCGCACTGGCCGCCGATACCCAGCGCGCGCTGGAAGAGTCGAGCGCGGTGCTGGCACCCGGCTGGACGGTCGGCGCGCGTACCGGCGACACTGGATCAAGCGAGCGGGCGCGCCAGTCGCGCGCCATGCCGTCGGCGCTGATCACCACGCCCGAGAGCCTGTCGCTGCTGCTTAGCCACGCCGCGGCGCAGACCCAGTTCGCGAGCCTGGACATGATCATCATCGACGAGTGGCATGAACTCATGGGCAGCAAGCGCGGGGTGCAGGTGCAGCTGGCGCTGGCGCGTTTGCGCCACTGGAACCCGCAGCTGGTGGTGTGGGGCCTGTCGGCCACGATGGGCAACCTGGCGCAGGCGCAGGATGTCTTGCTGGGCGAGGGCAAGGGCACCCTGGTCGAGGGCGACCTGAAAAAGGAAATCCGGGTCGATACCCTGATTCCGGCCAACGTATCGCGCTTTCCGTGGGGCGGGCATCTGGGCATCGCCATGCTGCAGCCGGTGATCGACGAAATCGAGGACTACAACGCGACCCTGGTGTTTACCAACACCCGCTCGCAGTCGGAGCTGTGGTACCAGAACATCCTGGAGGCGCGTCCCGACTGGGCCGGCGTGATCGCGCTGCATCACGGCTCGCTGGCGCGCGAAGTACGCGAGTGGGTCGAAAACGGCTTGAAAAAAGGCGAATTGAAAGCGGTCATCTGCACCGCCAGCCTGGACTTGGGCGTGGACTTTTTGCCGGTCGAACGGGTGCTGCAGATCGGCAGCGCCAAGGGCATTGCGCGCCTGCTGCAACGGGCCGGGCGCAGCGGCCACGCACCCGGGCGCGTTTCGCGCGTGACCCTGGTGCCGACCAACAGCATGGAGCTGCTGGAGGCGGCCGGCGCCAAGCAGGCGGTCGCCTCGCGCCGCATCGAAGGACGGCTGGTGCCCAACAAACCGTTCGACGTGCTGGTGCAGCACCTGGTGACGGTGGCGCTGGGTGGCGGTTTTCGCTCCGAGCAGTTGTACGAAGAAGTGCGCAGCGCCTGGTCGTACCGCGCGCTCACGCTTGAAGAATGGCAATGGGCGCTCGATTTTGTGGCGCGCGGCGGGCAAAGCCTGATCGCCTATCCGGAATACCAGCGCGTGATCGCCGACGAGGAGGGCGTGTACCGCGTGCCGAGCGTGGCGCTGGGGCGGCGCCACCGCATGGGCATCGGCACCATCGTTTCCGATTCGACCATGCAGGTAAAATACATGAGCGGAGGGCGCATTGGCAGCGTGGAGGAGTCGTTCATCTCGCGCCTGAAAGCGGGCGATCATTTCCTGTTCGGCGGGCGCATTCTCGAATTCATCCGCGTGCACGAGATGACCGCTTTTGTGAAGCGCGCCACCGGCGCGCGCGGGGCGGTCACGCGCTGGCAGGGCGCCAAGATGCCGATGTCGTCGGAACTGGCGCACGCCGCGCTGGAAGAACTGCGCCACGCCGCGCGCGGGCAGTATCGTGGCCCTGAAATGGAAGCGATCCGCCCCCTGCTGGAGATCCAGCAGCGCTGGTCCGCGCTGCCGACCATCGATACGCTGGTGGTCGAAGCGATGACCAGCCGCGAGGGCCATCACCTGTTCGTGTATCCGTTCGCGGGCCGCTCGGTGCACACGGGACTGGCCTCGCTGTTCGCCTACCGCATCGCGCGCGTGCAGCCGATGACGTTTTCGATCGCGGTCAACGATTATGGTTTCGAGCTGCTGGCGGCCGAGCCGGTGGATTGGGCGCGCGCCTTCCTGGCGGCATCCGACAAGGCGACCGGCGCCGATGTGCCGCTGTTGTCAACCGAACTGCTGTTGGAGGACGTGCTGGCCAGCCTGAACGCGACCCAATTGTCGCAGCAGCGCTTCCGTGAAGTGGCGCGCATCGCCGGACTGGTGTTCCAGGGTTATCCGGGCCAGCCGAAAAGCACGCGCCAGATCCAGGCCTCGTCGTCGCTGTTTTTCGAGGTGTTCCGCAAACACGACGCCGGCAACCTGCTGCTCACGCAGGCGCAGCGCGAGGTGATGGAGCAGGAGCTGGAGTTGACGCGCTTGCGCGACACCCTGGTCGAACTGCATGCGCGCAGCGTGGCGTATCATGACATCAAGCGCGCCACGCCGTTCGGCTTTGCGCTGATGGTCGAGCGTTTCCGCGAAAAACTCAGTACCGAAAAATTGTCCGACCGCGTGGCGCGCATGCTGCGCGAACTGGAGAAAGCAGCTGTTCCATGACGTTTAAAGAAATGCGGCTGGCCGATGAAACGGTCCTGCTGCTGCCTGAAAAGGCCTTGTATTGGCCGGCGCGCCGGATGCTGGTCATCGCCGACATCCACTTCGGCAAAGCCGCAGCGTTCCGCGCCCAGGGCGTGCCGGTGCCGCGCGGGACCACCAGCGAAAACCTGGACGCGCTCGACGCCCTCATGGCCGCGCACCCGACCCGCGAGATCGTCTTCCTGGGCGACTTTTTGCACGCGCGCGCCGCCCATGCCTCGGCTACGCTGGCCGCCATGCAGGCCTGGCGCGCGCGCCATCCTGACCTTGTATTGACCCTGGTGCGCGGCAACCACGACAAGCACGCGGGCGACCCGGCCGCCTCGCTTTCGATCGGCATGGTCGACGAGCCGCACATGGTGGGCCCGTTCGCGTTCTGCCACCATCCCGACATTGCGGCGGCGGGCTACGTGCTGGCGGGGCACGTGCATCCGGTGTACCGGCTCTCGACCCGCCTCGATTCGCTGCGCCTGCCGTGCTTCCTGATCGGCCCCACGCGCATGGTGCTGCCCTCGTTCGGGGCGTTTACCGGCGGTTTCGCGATTACCCCAAGCACGGGGGAGCATGTCTGCGTGAGCTCGGGAGAGGCTGTGCACTGCGTACGCTAGCGCACCGACGCCCCCAGGCGGTCAGCGTAACTTGACGTGACTGCTGGAAATATCCGGCGCCCCTGTCCAACCTCCGAGGAGATCATCATCAAAACTACAACAATATTTTCGGCCGCGCTCATGGCTGCGGTGCCGCTCTTTTCCCTGGCCGTGGCCGCACCTGCGCACGCGCAGCAATACAACAACGCCGCCGCCTACAACCCGGTGATCCGCGGTTTCGACGTGGAAGAAGTGCGCAACCTGAAACCGGGCGTGGAGCTGAACTTCAACCTGTACGGCACCCCGGGCGGCCGCGCTACCTTGAGCATCGCCGGCGCCAACCGCAACCTGAACCTGACCGAAACCGAACCGGGCCAGTATGAAGGCACCTACACCCTCGGCAGCCGCGACAACATTACCGGCCGCAGCGCCGTGACGGCCAATCTGCGCGTCGGCAACCAGGTCACCAGCGGCGTGCTCAGCGAATCGCTGCTGCGCGATGTCGGCCGCCATCCACGCGACAACATGGGCCGCGGCGAACGCGCCGCCGATGTGCCGCGCATCGCGCGCTTCGACGTCCAGGCCAATGACGACCTCACGCCCGGCAACGAGCTGGTGTTTTCGGTGTACGGCACCCCGGGCGCCAAGGTCGACATGGCCATTGCCGGCACCCGCGGCGTGTTCTTCTTGCCAGAAGTTAATCCTGGCGAATACACGGGCGGCTACACGATCCGCCGCGCCGACCGCATCGCGCCGAACAGCGCTGTGACGGCCAATATGCGCGTGGGCAACCGCGTCTCGACCGCAACCCTGAACAAGCCGCTGCGTCTGGCCTCGACCACGCCGGTACCGCGCGACGTGCGTTATTGCACCAATTGCGCCACCGTTGACGCGATCAACGTGGTCGAAGTCAATGGCGACGGCAACTATCTGGGCACCATCGGTGGCGGCGTGGTTGGCGCCGTGCTGGGCAGCCAGGTCGGCAAGGGCAGCGGCCGCACCGCCGCGCAGATCGCCGGCGCCCTGGGCGGGGCGTATGTGGGCCGCAATATCGAGCGCAATGCCAAGAAAACCCAGCATTACGAAGTGGTGATCCGCTTTGCCAACGGCGGCACCCAGACCGTGACGTATGAAAACGATCCGGGCCTGCGCGTGGGCGAAAAGGTCAGGATCAGCGATGGCGTGCTGTCGCGCGACCAGTAAGCTGGTTTAAGCAAGTTGGTTCAAGCACGTAAAAACGGCGCCCTCGGGGCGCCGTTTTTACGTGCTGACAAAGGTCAGACGGTGGTCGTGGCCAGTGCCTTGGCCTCGGCCGCTTGCCCGGCTTCGGCCTTGGCTTTGGCGGCGGCGCTGTTCTGCTTGGCGCGCGAGCGCGATGGCGGCAGGCGGCGCAGGGTCTTGAGGGCATCGGCGTCCTTGATGCCGATGGTGCGCTGGTCGACCGTGATCAGCCCGATTTCGTTAAACGCCGACAGGGTGCGGCTGACGGTTTCCAGGGTCAGGCCGAGGTAGCTGCCGATTTCGTGGCGCGTCATGCGCAGGTTGAACAGCTTGCTCGAATAACCCATGGCGGCAAAACGGTCGGCCAGCGAGACCAGGAAGCGCGCCACGCGGGCTTCTGCGCTGAGCGCGCCGAGCATGCCGATCATGGCTTGTTCGCGCACCAGCTCGCGGCTCATCACGCCGTACATGACGTTTTCGAGTTCCAGGTGCACGCGCCCGAGCGCGGTGAGTTTCTTGAACGGCAGCAGGATCAGGTCGCAGTCGGACAGGGCCACCGCTTCGGAAGCGTAGTGGCGGGTGTGGATGCCGTCGACGCCGAGCATGTCGCCCTTCATGGGGAAGCTGAGCACTTGTTCGTTGCCGAATTCGTCGATCAGCACGGTTTTGAGGAAGCCCGAATTGACGATGTAGAGGGTGTCGAAGGCCTGGCCGATGGTGTGGACGCGCTGGCCGGTCTTGAATTGCACGTGCTGGAACAGCAGTTCTTCGCTGTTGATCGAGACCGCCGCGCTGATGTGCAGCAGGTCGCAGACTTCCTTGAGGTTGGACCAGAGGCGGCCCTGGCGTTGCCGGCCCGCTTCCATCGGGGAGGAATGCATGGTCGAGGTGGTGGTGTTGCGGGTGTCTTGCGGGGGCGTGGTCAGCATGCTCATCTCCAGGGGTAGGAAAATTCGAAGTTTCAGGCTGCGGGTATCAGGCTTGAACAACGATCTGACGGACCTGCGACCGGAGCTTCAAAAGTGATGTACAGCACGGCTGGCTAGCTTGCGTAAGAACAATTTATGAACCGCAGGAAAGCCGAATCGCTGGATTTAAGTATGCCAACACGAGTCCGGCATTGATATCAGCGAACGCTGATTCTGGCAGTAGGATTGGGCGCGCTCTTGTAGGACTATTCCTAGTGGAGGCGCCGTCCTACAGAGTGAAAACAGGAGTGTGGCGGGGTGCTGCGCAGACTGCTACTGATGGGTACAGAATCTATCTACTTGAGGTTTCTCGGCACGAAACCGGCGCGCCGCTGTCTAAAACTTTTCGTCCTTGCCGGTTTGATTTCAGGTCTTGAACGGCGACAGCAAGCGGTGCGCCACGGCGTACTGCACCATTTCCGACAGCGAGGTCATGCCCATTTTTTGCATGATGCGGGTTTTGTGGGTGCTGACCGTTTTCACGCTCAGGTGCAGGCTGTTGGCGATCTCGGTAATCGACTTGCCGCCCACCAGCAGCGAAAACACTTCGAATTCGCGGTCCGACAGTTGTTTGTGCAGTAACTGCTCGTTGGGCGTCATGATGTTCAGCGCCAGCTGTTCGGCCACTTCGGTGCTGATGTACGGCCGCCCCGACGCCACCTTGCGGATCGCCCCCACCAGCTGGGTGCCGGCGCTCTCTTTGGTCAGGTAGCCCTGGGCCCCGGCGCGGATGGCGCGCACCGCGTACTGCTCCTCCTCGTGCATGGTGAGGATCAGGATGGCCAGCTTGGGCGCTTCGCTGCGGATCTGGCGGATCAGGTCGACGCCGCTGCGCCCCGGCATCGACAAGTCCAGCAGCAGCAGGTCGAAGCCGCCCTGGCGCACGTGCGACAGCACTTCAAAGCCGTTGATGGCTTCCCCGACGATATCGATGTCGAGGGCGCCGTCGAGGATGCGCTTGAGGCCCTCGCGCATGATCGTGTGGTCGTCGGCTACAACAATGCGTATCATAAAATTGCAATCAAATAAGTAGGCAAAACAAGTTGAACGGCGCGGGCGCCTCTGGAAAAACGACGCGATAGCCAAGCCCGGCCGCGCCGGCGCGATCGCCCCGCGGTCCATCCAAGGGTACGGCAAAATTGTCGCTTGCGCCATATTCAACACTGCTAGGTGCCAGCTAGGTTCCCGGCTCCTTGATCAGCCGGTGCACCAGAACCGGCTTGCTGGTGTGCGACAGCACCTTGTTGGTCACGCTGCCCAGCAGCAACTGGCCCCAGCCGCTGCGTCCGTGCGAGCCCATGAAGATCAGGTCGCACTGGCGCTCTTCGGCCACCGCGACGATTTTCAGGGCGGCGGCGTCGGCGAACTCGGTCAGGCACTCGCAACGCACCCCGGCCGCCTGCGCCGCCTGCAGGATGGAGGCCAGGTGCTCGTGGCCGATGCGCTGCATCTGCGCCACGTATTCCTCTTCGGTGGGGTAGGAGGGCGGGATGATTTCCACGTACACCGGGTATTGATAGTCCGGCGCCACATACAGGGCGAGCACGTCGGCCCCCATTTGCCGCGCAAACTTCACGCCGGCGCAGGCGGTGTGCTTCGATACCGCCGAGCCATCCGTCGTAATCAGAATTTTCCGATACATGATGAGTTCTCCCACGCAGCAGGTCGTATTCTGTATTGTAGTGCGTGATTTCACGATTGATAGAACGCAAACCTTTGATCTTGATCAAACCGCAGGCCGGACGGGCACCGGACCGGGCTGCGCTTTTTTACCTTTTGCCCGCCTTGCGCGCTGCCTTGCTTACGAAATACAACACTACTCAGTATCAATTGCACATCAAAGACACGTTTTCATTAGCGATGGCACAAGTTTCACGTGCCATTTTGCCGCGACCCATGCACAGTGATTTACCAAGGGCACTTCACACTGCTAAACTCGCGTAAACCCGGCGATGTTGCCGCGCATCATGCTTTGCCCCAAACTTGCATGCCAGGACCCGACACCAGCAACTTGATTGCGAACACCTTACAAACATGGAGAAGCAGGGACTATGACCGACGCCGCTGATGATTTCGACGCACTATTCGATGAAGTGTCCGCGCAGCGCAGCAGCGAACCGGCGAGCGCAGTTGCGCCGGCGCCCGCCGCCGCTGCCGAAGATGATATGGACGCACTGTTCGACCAGGTTGCTTCGGCCCGTCCGTCCGAGCCGGCGCCAGCTGTCGCGGCCGCGCCGGTGGTCGCTGCTGTTGCCGCCGCACCGGTCGCGGAAGGCGCCGCCGCCGAAACCGACGAGCACGGCAAGCCGATGTTCGAGCGCCTCGGCGGCATCGTGCGCCTGCTGCACGACTCGCTGCGCGAACTGGGCTACGACAAGGCCCTGTCGGAAGCATCGACCCAGATCGTCGACGCCCAGGACCGCCTGGAATACGTCGCCAGCCTGACCGAGCAGGCCGCCAACAAGGTCCTCAACACGCTCGACGAAGGCATGCCGGCGCAGGACGTGCTGTCCAAAAAGGCCAAGGCGATGGATACGCGCTGGGCCGACCTGTTCGCGGGCAAGCTCAGTATTGACGAATTCAAGACCCTGGCCGGCGACTCGCGCGCCTTCGCCCAGGCCGTCACCGACGCCACCGAAGCCGAAAAAGCGCGCCTGCTCGACATCATGATGGCCCAGGACTTCCAGGACATCACCGGCCAGCTGATCAAGAAAGTCGTGATCATCACCAAGACCGTCGAACACGAACTGGCCGAGCTGCTGCGCGACAACGCGCCGCCGGCCGTGCGCGAAAAACTGCTGCACAAGCCAGCGCTGATGTCGGGTCCGTCGGTTCCGTCCGTCGCACTCGATCAAGACAATGTTGACGACCTACTTGCCGATCTGGGATTCTAATGGACGATATGCTCAAGGATTTCGTCGTCGAGGCGATGGATCTTGCAGTCAACGTAGAAGAACACCTGCTCGCCCTCGAGCGCGATCCGAACAATAAGGAAACGCTCAACGCGGTGTTTCGCTCGTTCCACACGATCAAGGGCGGGGCCGGTTTCATGGGCTTGCCGGCCCTGGTGGCGGCCTGCCACCTGACCGAGAACCTGTTCGACGCGCTGCGCACCGGCGCCGCCCCGGTCACGCCGATCGCGATCGAAGCGGCGCTGCAAGCGTCCGGTTTCGTGGCCGACCAGCTGACCGACCTGTCGAACGGCGCCCGGCCCGACCAGCTGGCCTCGATGCCCGACTCGCTCGAACGCATCCTGGTCAATGCCATCGAAGGCAAGGGCGATGCGCCGGCCAAGGTGGCCGCGCCGGCACCGGCACCGGTGGCCGCCGCTCCCGCGGTTGCCTCCCCTGCCGCCGCGCCTGCCGCCGCCGTTTCCACCAGCGCCCCCGGCGCCGATGGACTCGACTGGGAAGCGATGTACGTCTCGGTGATCCCGCCCGGCACCTACACGCCCGCTGAAAAGCCTGCCGCCGCCGCTCCCGTCGCCGCCGCCGAACACGCCGCCGCGCCGGCCCCCGCCGCCCACGCGCCCGCCGCCGCCAAACCGGCCGCCGACGCCGGCGCCGACCGCCGCGAAGAAAAGGTGCAGGAATTCCGCGCCGCCTCCGCGCCGGCCAAGGAAGACAGCATCCGGGTCGACGCCGTCAAGCTCGACGCGCTGCTCGAAGTGGCCGGCGAATCGGTGCAGGCTGCCAACCAGGCCGCCGTGCTGCTCGAACGCCTGCTGCAATTCAAATTCGAAGGCCCGGCCGCCACCCTGATGGCGACCCTGACCGAAACCCTGGAACGCGCCTCGCGCTATTCGGCCGAACTGCAACGCGCCACCCTGGCCACGCGCATGCAGCCGGTCGGGCGCCTGTTCCAGAAATTCCCGCGCCTGGTGCGCGAGCTGGCCAAGGACCTGGGCAAGGACGTCGAACTGACCATCGAAGGCGCCGAGACCGAAGTCGACCGCGTCGTGGTCGACAGCCTGTACGATCCGCTGGTGCACATGCTGCGCAACGCGCTCGATCACGGCGTCGAGTCGCCCGAAGACCGGCTCGCCGCCGGCAAGCCGTCCAAGGCCTTCATTTCGCTCAAGGCCTGGCAGGAAGCGAACAGCGTCATGATCGTGCTGCAAGATGACGGCAAGGGCATGGACCCGCACGCGCTGCGCCGCAAGGCCGTGCAAAAGGGCTTGATCAGCGAGAGCGGCGCCCCGACCGACGAAGAAGCCTACCAGCTGGTGTTCTTGCCGGGCTTCTCGACCAAGGAAGTGGCGTCCTCGGTGTCCGGGCGCGGGGTCGGCATGGACGTGGTCAAGACCGCCGTGGAAAAGAACCGTGGCGCGATCCACATCGATTCCTCGCTCGGCCACGGCACCAAGTTCGCGATCCGCCTGCCGATCGAACTGTCGATCGTGCCGACCATGCTGGTGTCGACTTCCGGCGCCGCCCTGGCGCTGCCGATGGCGGTGGTCCAGCGCGTGGTCGAACTGCCCGACAACTTCATGAACGTCGGCGGCGCGCCGGTGCTCAAGGACCAGGGCCGTCCGCTGCCGGTGCGCTCGCTGGCCAGCGCGCTCGGTTACGAAGCCTGTTCCGAAAAAGTTGGCATCGTGGTCGCCGCGCCCCAGCCCTACATCCTCGCGGTGGAAGCGGTGGACGGCACCGCCGACCTGGTGATCAAGCCGATGACCGCCATCAGCGTGGACGGCATCACCGGCACCGCCCGTTCCGCCGAGGGCGAACTGGTGCTGGTGGTCGGCCTGTCCTTCCTCATGGACGGCTGCCGCGGCACCCTCAAAGTCGCCGCCTGACCCTGCCTTGCCGCCGCCCCGGACGCGCTCCGGGGCGGTACGTGGTTCCCCGCATTCCTTCCCAAATTTACAACAGACAAGTTGTGTTGCCAGTCAATACATGGCACGATGACGTCCCCTGTTCTTGCAGCAGGAAAACTTCTATTGAGATTTACTAATAATGACTTTGGAAACTTTCGAGCAGGTGCTCACCGCTGCCCAGGCGGATGGATCGATCAATCCAGCGTGGAAAAAATTCGTCAATACGAAGTTTTTCGTCCCTGTGGCCCAGCCTGGCGCCGGCGAGAGCGGCGGCGTGCGGCTGCGCACGCGTGACAGCAAGGGCGACGGAACACAGTCGATCGTCATTTCCGAAGTGCGCGAACGGGCCGAAGACGGGCAAGGCAGCTTGCTGGCCGCGCTCTCGGGCGCCGATGTGGTGCGCCTGCTGCAAGCCGATGCCGCCATCCTGGTGGCCTTGAGCGACCGGACCTTCGACATCGCCCACGATCGCGTCGCCTGGCTCAGGAAGAGCATCGAAGCGTCGCTGGCCAAGGCCGCCGCGGCCAGGGCCGCCGCACCGGCACCGGCACCCGCCGCCCCCGCAGCGGTCGTTCTCGAGAAAAGCGCGCCCGCCGCGCCGGTCGCACCAGCGCCACGACGCGCTGCCAACGGCCCGCTCGACGTGGCCGCGCTCAAGCCGCGCAACGTCACCATCGCCAAGATCGGCCTGCAGTTTTTCGTGCCGGCCGACTGGCGCGAATCGACCATGTCGAACGGCCTGCGCTTTCACGACGACAGCAGCGGCACCGTGCTCGAAACGGTCGGCTATCTGAAGCCCGACGTCTCGCTCAACAAGTGGGTGGAGCAGCGCCTGGCCGTGGTCAAGCACGAAATGCGCTACCTGAAGCAGGACGGCGAAGCGTATGCCATCAACGGCGCCGAGTGGAGCGACCGGGTCACCGGCAGGGCGATCGAGTTCACAGGCACCATTCCCGGCGATACCGTCGAGAGCCGCTTCCTGGTCGCCTTCGTGCGCGTGGACGGCATCGTGGTCGCGATCACGATCCGCGCGCCGGCCGACGTATTCGAGGAAAACCGCGCCCTGTACAAATGGTTCCTGACGCGCGTCGAACTCGACGAATTGGCAAGCTCCGAGCCGTACCGCGCGCCGGCCTCGGGCTCCGCCTCGGACCACGAGCGCGACGCGTACGCCAGCAAGGCGCCGGCCCTGTTCGGCTTGTCGATGGAAGGGCGCATCGGGCGCCTGCGCGCCATGGCGTATTCGCTGCTGGTGTTCCTGCCGATGGTCGGCCTGGCCATGCTGGCGCCCAAGGGCGGCAGCGACGCCTTCTTTTTCGTGATCGGCCTCGGCGTCATCGCCTCGCTATATTTCTGCCTGCGGCTGATGGTGCTGCGCATGCACGATGTGAACCTGAGCGGCAAATGGATTTTCGGATTTCTGCTGGCCGTGGCCGTGTGCGGCGCTGCCGCCGGGAAGAATTTCAGCACGATCGGGGCGGCCATTTTCTGGCTCGGCATGGTCATCATCTACTGCTTCGTTCCCGGCACCGATGGCGACAACGACTTTGGCGACGCTCCCGCTCCCGACTCCAACCTGATCAAGGCTGGCGCCGGCGTGTTCATCGTCTTCCAGCTGTTCTCGATTTACGCCCAGCTGAAAATGCGCAACGCCGGCGGCTATGACGCCATGCGCGCGGCAAGCACCAGCTGGACCTCGGCCGATGGCGCGATGGTCATCACCTTCCCCGCCAAGCCGGCCGAAGTGCAGGTTCCGGACGGTGTGACAAAGCGCTTCGGCAGCGGCGCCGTGCAGCAGTTCGGCGTGACCTTGAGCAAAACGGTGTATTCGGTGCAGGTGATCGACATGGGCCAGTTGCCGCCCGACCCGGAAGCACTCTTGCAGCGCATGGAGGACACGGTGGTCGGCAACGATGGCACGCTGGACTCTGGCGCGACCCACCGGCGCCTCGGCACCTACGCGGCGCGCGAGGTCAAGGTGCGCGCCCGCGACGGCAAAATGCGCTGGGCCAAGCTGACCGTGGTCGGCACCAAGATGTACATGGCATTAGCCGAGGCGCCGGATGCCAAGTCGGAGCAAGCCGCCGTGGCCTTCATCAATTCCTTCATCCTGAACCGCTGATCCGGCGCGGCTTCCGATCCGCCGCCAATGACCGGCGCCACATCCTGGCCCGCATTTCCGGGTAAGATGACGCGCCGCTCCGGCCCGGCCGTGGCCGCGCTGGACAGAACATTGGATTGAGGGTGGTGGATGATGGCGTCGGAAAATTTCGAGCAGGTGCTCGCGGCTGCGCAGGCGGGGGCTTCCCTGCATCCCGCGTGGAAGAAGTTCGTCAATACCAGGTTCTTCGTCGCCGTGCACGCGCCGGCCGGCGCCAATGCCGGCCATACCCTGCGCCTGCCCGACGGCGGGCAGCCGCTCCTCATTTCCGAAGTGCGCGAACGGCTCGACCCGGGCGCTGAGGGCGAGGGCGGCCTGCTGCTCGCGCTGGCCGGCGCCGACCTGGTGCGCGTGCTGCCGGACGGTGTCGGCATCGCGGTCGCCCTCTCCGGGCAGACCTTCGGCATCGCCGCCAGCCGGGTCGCGTGGATACGCAAAAGTATCGAGGCCACGCTGGCCAAGGCGGCCCAGGCGCGCGCCGCTTCCGCTCCCGCACCGGCTCCCGCATCGGCTCCCGCACCGGCCGCGGCGCCCTGGCCCACGCTCGACCTGCAGCCGGCAGGCGGCTACGAAGAGCTGGTTTTCATCGAGGAAGAGGCAGCGCCCGCCGTGCCCATGCTCGACCGGATCGGACGCGGGCGCGCGCTGGCCCTCGGCCTGGCGATGCTCGCCGTCCTGGGACTGGCAGGGCAGGCGCTGCTGCGTGGCGACGGCGGGCCGGCGCCAATGGCGCGGGCGCCTGGCAGTGCCGCCACTGCGCAAGCCGAAGCTGGGGCCGGCGCAGGCAAGGCCGGCGCGCCGCTCGCCAGCCAAACCTGGACCTCGCCCGACGGCGCCATGACGATCGCGTTTCCCGGCCAGCCGGACGAAGATGCCGTCCGCGCCAGCATGCTTGAACGTCTGGGCGCGGTGCGCATGCGCCAGTTCAGTGCAGCCGCCCACAGCGAAACCTACCGCGTCCAGGTGCTCGACCTCGGCACGCCACCGGCCGATCCCGAAGCGAGCATGCTCGCATTGCAGAAAACCCTGCTCGGCAAGAATGATGCCATGACGGTGCCGCCGATGGACTTGATCTTCAAGGGCTATCCCGGCCGCGACATCAAGGCCGGGCAGCGTTTGATCAGGATGGTCGTGGTGGCCGCCACGGTGTACATCGCAACGGCCGACGCCGACGCCGCCCCGGCATCGATGGCGCGCGCCGGCGCTTTCATCGGATCGCTGGCGCTGACCCAGTGACAAACAGTTCGTTTGCCAATCCGATACATTAAGTGAATAAACTTCAGCAAACACGTATCGAAAGCTGCAAAAGTATCAAAATGGTGCAAGGGTTACTGCGCTGCACAAATATGGCATAATCAAATGCAGTACTCGATTCATGCAGTCGCCTAAGACCACCCATCATGATAAAAACGCTCTACGACAAACTCTGGGAGTCGCACATCGTGCGCTCCGACGACGACGGAACGACGGTGCTGTACATCGACCGCCACCTGCTGCACGAGGTGACCAGCCCGCAGGCCTTCGACGGCCTGCGCGCCGCCAACCGCAAGCTATGGCGCAATTCGGCCAACCTGGCGGTGGCCGACCACAACGTGCCGACCACCGACCGCAAGGACGGCATCCTTGATCCCACCTCGCGCCTGCAGGTCGAAACGCTGGACGCCAACTCGAAGAGTTACGGCCTGACGTACTTCAACATGAACGACAAGCGCCAGGGCATCGTGCACGTGATCGGTCCGGAGCAGGGCGCCACCTTGCCCGGCATGACGGTGGTGTGCGGCGACTCGCATACCTCCACCCACGGCGCCTTCGGCTGCCTGGCGCACGGCATCGGCACTTCCGAAGTCGAACACGTGCTGGCGACCCAAACGCTGCTGGCTAAAAAATCCAAGTCGATGCTGGTGCAGGTCGACGGCCTGCTGCCTGCGGGCGTAACCGCCAAGGATATCGTGCTGGCCGTGATCGGCAAGATCGGCACCGCCGGCGGCACCGGCTACGCCATCGAATTCGGCGGCGCCGCGATCCGCGCACTGTCGATGGAAGGGCGCATGACGGTCTGTAACATGGCGATCGAAGCGGGCGCGCGCGCCGGCATGATCGGCGTGGACGACACCACCATCAACTACGTCAAGGGCCGTCCGTACGCCCCCGCAGGCCCGCACTGGGACCGCGCGGTCGATTACTGGCGCACCCTGCACACCGACCAGGGCGCCCAGTTCGACCTGGTCGTGCTGCTCAACGCCGCCGAGATCACACCGCAGGTCACCTGGGGCACCTCGCCCGAAATGGTCACCTCGATCGATGGCCGCGTGCCCGATCCCGACCAGGAGAAGGATGCGGTGCGGCGCGACGCCATGGAAAAGGCGCTGGTCTACATGGACCTCAAGCCGAACACGCCGATCGCCGACATCCGCATCGACAAGGTGTTCATCGGTTCGTGCACCAATTCACGCATCGAAGACTTGCGCGCCGCCGCCGCCGTGGTGCGCGGCAAGCACCGCGCCTCGAACGTGCGCCTGGCGCTGGTGGTGCCCGGTTCGGGGCTGGTGAAAGACCAGGCCGAACGCGAAGGGCTGGACAAGATTTTCAAGGACGCGGGCTTCGAATGGCGCGAGCCAGGCTGCTCGATGTGCCTTGCCATGAATGCCGACCGGCTCGAGCCGGGCGAGCGCTGCGCCTCGACCTCGAACCGCAATTTCGAAGGTCGCCAGGGGCAGGGCGGGCGTACCCACCTGGTATCGCCCGCCATGGCGGCGGCGGCCGGCATCACCGGCCATTTCGTCGACGTGCGCGCACTGCGCTAACATCCATCGTCTGTGAGTTTGTAATGAAAAAGCTGTTTGCCCTGTTCGCCATCGCCCTGCTGCTCGCCGGTTGCAATACCGTCTCGGGCTTTGGCAAGGACATTCAAAAAGTCGGCCAGAAGATAGACGGCGCCGGCAAAAAATAACAGGCGGATCGCTGTGGTCCGCCGCGCAGCTCCCGCCCGGGCGGGGCTGCGCCCATACTGCTAAAGACCATGGATAAATTTACGATATACGAGGGCCTGGTGGCCCCGCTCGACCGCGCCAACGTCGACACGGACGCCATCATTCCCAAGCAGTTCCTCAAGTCGATCCTGCGCACCGGCTTCGGTCCCAATCTGTTCGACGAATGGCGCTATCTCGATCACGGCGAGCCGGGCAAGGACAACAGCGGCCGTCCGCTCAATCCCGATTTCGTCCTCAACGAGCCGCGCTACCAGGGCGCCTCGATCCTGCTGACGCGCAAGAATTTCGGCTGCGGCTCCTCGCGCGAACACGCGCCGTGGGCGCTCGACCAGTACGGCTTTCGCGCCATCATCGCGCCCAGTTTCGCCGACATCTTCTTCAATAACTGCTACAAGAGCGGCCTGCTGCCGATCGTCCTCTCCGAAGCGCAGGTCGAGCACCTGTTCAACGAAGTCAAGGCCTTCCCGGGTTTCCGCCTGGTGGTGGACCTGGAACAGCAGCGCATCTCCACCGCCAACGGCGCGGTCAGCTACGAGTTCCAGATCGACCCGTTCCGCAAGTACTGCCTGATCAATGGCCTGGACGATATCGGCTTGACCCTGCGCCACGCGGACCAGATCCGCGCTTTCGAAGAGCGCCACCTGGCGGCCCAGCCCTGGCTGGCCAACGTCATCTGACCACAAGAAAAAGAGACCACATGAAGATTGCAATCCTGCCCGGCGACGGCATCGGCCCCGAAATCATGGCGCAAGCGGTCAAGGTACTCAATGTCCTTGGCGAGCAGTTTGAAATGGAAAGCGCCGACGTTGGCGGCGCCGGTTACGCCGCCCACGGCCACCCGCTGCCGCCGGCCACCCTGGCGCTGGCCAAGAGCGCCGACGCGGTGCTGTTCGGCGCCGTCGGCGACTTCAAATACGATACCCTGGAGCGCGCCCTGCGCCCGGAGCAGGCCATTCTCGGCTTGCGCCGCGAGCTGGCGCTGTTCGCCAACCTGCGCCCGGCGATCCTGTACCCCGAACTGGCCGGCGCTTCCACCTTGAAGCCCGAAGTGGTGTCGGGCCTGGACATCCTGATCATCCGCGAACTGACCGGCGACATCTACTTCGGTAAGCCACGCGGCGTGCGCGAATGCCCGGACGGCCCGTTCAAGGGCGAGCGCGAAGGCTTCGACACGATGCGCTACGCGGAAAGCGAAATCCGCCGCATCGCGCACGTGGCCTTCCAGGCCGCGCAAAAGCGCAGCAAGCGCGTCACCAGCGTGGACAAGGCCAACGTGCTCGAGACGTTCCAGTTCTGGCGCGACATCGTCACCGACGTGCACAAGGAATATCCGGACATCGAACTCGATCACATGTACGTCGATAACGCCGCCATGCAGCTGGTGCGCGCGCCGAAAAAATTCGACGTCATGGTCACCGGGAATATGTTCGGCGATATTTTGTCCGACTGCGCGGCCATGCTCACCGGTTCGATCGGCATGCTGCCATCGGCCTCGCTCGACGCCAACAACAAGGGCCTGTATGAGCCGTCGCACGGTTCGGCGCCCGACATCGCAGGCAAGGGCATCGCCAATCCGCTGGCGACGATCCTGTCGGCCGCGATGATGCTGCGCTTCTCGCTCGGTAAGACCGGGCAGGCCGAGCGGATCGAGAACGCGGTGAAGAAGGTGTTGGCGCAGGGTTTACGCACCGCGGATATTTTTGAAGCCGGTACCACCAAGGTCGGTACCGAGGAAATGGGCAATGCAGTGGTCAAGGCGCTTGGTTAAAGCGGTTACTTAAAACAAAATGTAGTAAGCACTGAGGAAAGAAGATGAAATTAGTTGGCTTGGTAGGTTGGCGCGGTATGGTTGGTTCGGTCCTGATGCAGCGCATGCAGGACGAAGGCGATTTCGCCCACATCGAACCGGTGTTCTTCACCACCTCGAACGCGGGCGGTAAAGCGCCTGCGATGGCGAAGAACGAGACTACCCTGAAAGACGCAACCGACATTACCGAGCTGTCGAAATGCGAGATCATCATTTCCTGCCAGGGCGGCGACTACACCAGCGAGGTGTTCCCGAAGCTGCGCGCAGCCGGCTGGAACGGCTACTGGATCGACGCCGCTTCGACCCTGCGCATGAACGACGACGCCGTCATCGTGCTCGATCCGGTCAACCTCGATGTGATCAAGAACGCCATGACAAAGGGCGTAAAGAACTACATCGGCGGCAATTGCACGGTGTCGTGCATGCTGATGGGCCTGGGCGGCCTGTTCCAGCACAAGCTGGTCGACTGGATGAGTTCCATGACCTACCAGGCCGCATCCGGCGGCGGCGCCCAGCACATGCGCGAGCTGCTGACCCAGTTCGGCACCATTAATCAATCGGTCAAGGCCCTGCTGGACAACCCGGCGGCCGCCATCCTCGAAATCGACCGCACCGTGCTGGCCACCCAGCATGGCATGTCGGCTGACGAAACCAAACAATTCGGCGTGCCGCTGGCCGGCAACCTGATTCCGTGGATCGACAAGGACCTGGGCAACGGCCAGTCGAAGGAAGAGTGGAAGGCCGGCGCCGAAACCAACAAGATCCTCGGCCTGGGCGAGGCCTTCGGCAGCAAGGAGATTGCGGTCGACGGCCTGTGCGTGCGCGTGGGCGCGATGCGCTGCCACTCGCAGGCGCTGACCATCAAGCTGAAAAAGGATGTACCGCTCGACGAAATCAACGACATCATCGCCGCCAACAACCAGTGGGTGAAGGTGGTGCCGAACACGCGCGAAGCGTCGATGCGCGACCTGTCGCCGGCGGCGGTGACGGGCAGCCTGACCATTCCGGTCGGCCGCCTGCGCAAGATGTCGATGGGCGGCGAGTACCTGTCCGCCTTCACGGTCGGCGACCAGCTGCTGTGGGGCGCGGCCGAACCGTTGCGCCGCATGTTGCGCATTATCCTGGATAAGTAATCCCGGCCCGGTTACGGCCCGGTAAACACGTGTAGAATTGCGGGTTGTGCATGACTTTTGTGCACGACACGGCAGAGGTGGCCAGCGCAGGGATGCGTTTTTGGCCACCATTTCCCGGGTTTTCCATATCCTTCTTGATAATTCAGTTGTTATTTCTTGCAAGGTAGTTGACAAAGCGGCATGAATGGGGTTCTGAGCGAGCTGTTACAGAAAGCGCGAAATTGCGTATTTAGTGAGCAGCCTCCCGACATAGTTGCTCCAAAAACTTGCATGCTCCAGAGCATGATGATATGTTGAGACCTCCGGGAAACCAGCCTTCTCCCCCGTCAACTCAAGATGCCGCCAACTATGCATTTAAACACTCGCTCCAAGCTCACTTCGTTCGCGTTGAAAACCCTCACAGGCGCGGTCGCCAGTGCTGTGTTTCTGTCTACCTCGGCATACGCGGCGGGTCTCGGTAAACTGACCGTCCTGTCCGCGCTCGGCCAGCCCCTGAACGCAGAGATCGAACTGACTTCGGTTGCCAATGATGAAGCGAGCGGTCTGACCGCGAAGCTGGCCCCGGCGGAAGCCTTCCGTCAAGCCAATATCGATTTCAATCCCGCCCTGCTGTCGCTGCGTTTCAACGTCGAGCAGCGCGGTGGACGCCAGTTCATCAAGGTCACGTCCTCGCAGCCGGTCAACGAACCGTTCGTCGACATGCTGCTCGAATTGAACTGGGGTTCGTCGGGCCGCCTGGTGCGCGAATACACCTTCCTGCTCGACCCTGTCGAAATGCGCTCGACCCAGACCGCGCAAGTATCCGCGCCGGTCGACGTGCTCTCGCAGGGCAGCCGCGCCAGCGCCGCCAAACCGAATTCCAGGGCCGACAAGGCAGCAGCCAAAGCCGCTGCCGCCGCCGCAGCAGCAGCCGCCCGGACCGAGAAGGCCGAACAAAAAGCCGAACAAAAAGCCGAAGCCGCACCCGAGCCAAAATCGCAGGAGCCGCAGCGTGCCGGCGGCGCCGGCAAGAATGCGGGCGATGCCGACTACGCCGTCAAGCGTGGCGACACGCTGGGCAAGATCGCGGCGCAGCTCAAGCCGGCCGACATTTCGCTCGACATGATGCTGGTCGCGCTGTACCGCGCCAATCCGGACGCGTTTGCAGGCAACAACATGAACCGCCTGAAGTCGGGCCAGATCCTGTCGGTGCCGGATGCCGGCGCGATCAAGGGTTCGGACGGCGAAGCACGCGGCGTCGTGGTGGCCCATGCCGCCGACTTCAACGCGTACCGCAATAAACTGGCCGGCCAGGTCGCCAGCGCATCGCCCGACAAGGCGCCTGAAAAGACCCAGAGCGCCGCCGGCAAGATCACCGCCAAGGTGGCCGAGCGTCCGACCGCCGTCAATGAATCGAAAGACCAGCTCAAGCTGTCGAAGCCGACCGGCCAGGCCGATGCCGCCGCCGGCAAGACCGGCGTGCTCACGCCGGAAGACAAGATCGCCAAAGAACGCGCCATGGCCGAAGCGACCAAGCGCGTCAAGGAACTGGAAAAGAACGTCGGCGATCTCGAAAAGATCGTGACCGTCAAGAGCAAGACCGGCGCTGCCGCCACCACCCCGGCCGCGCCGGCTGTCGCGGCCACCCCGGCTGTTGCGCCGAAGGCATCGATCACGGAAGCGGTCAGCACCAAGCCGCCGGTGACGCCGCCAGCGGCCGTCACGCCGCCGCCAGCCGTGCCGGCACCAGCGGCCACGCCGCCTGCCGCCACCACTGCGGCTACCCCGGCGGTCACGCCGCCAGCGGCGACCGACACCCCGCCGGCAGTCGCACCGGTGGCGCCGCCCGCCAAGCCGGTGGTCAAGCTGGCGCCGACGCCGCCGCCAGCCGAGCCAAGCTTCTTCGACATGCTGATGGAGAACATCGTCCTCGTCGTCGCCGCCATCGTCGCCTTGCTGGCTGGCCTGTTCGGCCTGTCGAAATGGCGCGAGCGCAAGCAGGTCGAACGCAATCCGTCGGAGCCGTCGATCCTTGGCGCGCCGACCGACCAGGCCCATTCCCTGTTCGCCGAAACCGGCGGCCAGAGCGTCGACACCAACAACAGCGTGTTCAACTCCAGCTTCGCCCCATCGGCCAGCCAGCTCGACACCAATGAAGTCGATCCGGTCGCCGAAGCCGATGTCTACATCGCCTACGGCCGCGATGCCCAGGCTGAAGAGATCCTCAAGGAAGCGCTGCGCACCCATCCTGACCGCTACCCGGTCCGTCTGAAACTGCTCGAAATCTACGCTGCCCGCAAGGACCAGCGCGCGTTCGAAAGCCAGGCCAGCGAACTGTATGGCATGACCAAGGGCCAGGGCGACGAGTGGGCACAAGCTGCCGCACTGGGCCTGTCGATCGATGCGATGAATCCGCTGTACGCCAGCGCCAGCGCCGCCGCCGCCGATGCGGGCCAGCCAGTCGTCCTGGCCGACCAGTTCGACGCCTCGGCGATCGACAACGGTCCGCACAGCGCCCTGATGGACCTCGACCTCGACCTGGGCAAAGACAACACCGTGGCCCCGGCCCCGGTCGTGGCCGCGGCACCTGCGGCCAAGGCAGACGAAGAGCACACGCTGGACTTCGACCTGGGCGACCTGAGCTTCGAGCCGGTCACCAACACCGCACCAGCTGCCACGCCGGCAGCCGAAGTCCTGGACGAGCATCACCTGTCGTTCGACACGCCGACGATCACCCCGGCCCGCGTCGACCTGGTCAAGGAAGAAACGCCGGAGATGGACTTCGACATGGACTTCAATGCCCCGTCGACCAGCGCACCGGCGGCCAGCACGGTCAGCCTGGACAAACCGGCGGCCGATGACTTCGACCTCGACGGCATGAACTTCGACCTGCCGCAATCGGATGCGCCTGGCGCCGCGCCAAGCCTGGCCAACGGCGATCCGTTTGCCGCCGACCGGGCCGCCCGCGCCGAAGCCGCACCGGACTTCGACATGCACTCGCTCGACCTCGACCTGCCGGCCCACGCCAGCGCCGAAGCGACCGCGTTGCCTGATTTCGACGATATCGGCAGCGCCAGCGATACCCCTGCGGGCGAACTGACGGCGGTCCAGATGGAGATGGAAACCAAGCTTGACCTGGCCATCGCCTATCAGGAAATCGGCGACAAGGAAGGCGCGCGCGAACTGCTCGACGAAGTCATCAAAGGCGGCAGCGCTGCCCAGGTGACCAAGGCGAACGAGATGCGCATCAAGCTCGCTTGACCGCTGTCTTGATGAATCACGGCTGTTACTGGATTTCGTGTCCCGAGTCAGAAATTCGTTGAATAAATACGGCGATCATCGCGCCGATACGGCGTCACAAATGCTCGCCAGGCGTTTGCCTGTCTGCGCTTTGTTCCTTGTCTCGGCACGATGTCGCCCTATTTAATCATCAACCAATTTCCACCTCAGGACACTAGATTGAAGCGTATAGCACTGGGAGTCCAGTACGACGGTACCGCCTTCAACGGCTACCAGAAGCAGCCAGAGCGCAACACGGTGCAGGACCGGCTCGAAATCGCGCTCGAAAAATTCGCGCGCGTCGAGCTGGGTACCACCTGCGCCGGCCGTACCGATACCGGCGTTCACGCGCTCGAACAGGTGGTCCACTTCGACACCGACATCGCGCGCAGCATGCAGTCCTGGGTGCGCGGCGTGAACACCTTTTTGCCCGATTCAATCGCGGTGCGCTGGGCCACCGAAGTGCCCGAGCATCCGGGGCAGCAATTCCACGCCCGCTTCGCCGCCTTTGCGCGCACCTATCACTACGTCCTGTACAACAATCCGATCCGCTCGCCGCTGCTGGTGGGCCGCGCCGGCTGGGTATTTCGCCCGCTCGACGTGGACCTGATGCGCGCCGCCGCCCAATGCCTGGTCGGCACGCACGACTTTTCCGCCTTCCGTTCCTCGCAATGCCAGGCCAAGTCGCCGGTCAAGCAGATGCACGCGGTGCACATCGAGCGCCATGGTGAAGTCATCGTATTCACCTTGCGCGCCAGCGCCTTCCTGCATCACATGGTGCGCAACCTGATCGGCTCCCTGATCTACGTCGGCCAGGGGCGCCACACGCCTGCCTGGATGAAGGATGTCCTCGAAGGGCGCGACCGCAACGACGCCGCGCCCACCTTCATGCCCGACGGCCTGTACCTGGCCAAGATCGACTACGATCCCAAATGGGGCTTGCCGCACGAGGCGGCCCGTCCACTGCCCTGGTTCTGAGGTCACGCATGCCATCCTTGCAACGCACACGCATCAAGATTTGCGGGCTGACCCGCCCGCGAGACGTCCAGGCGGCAGTGGCCGCGGGCGCGGACGCACTCGGCTTCGTGTTCTATGCAAAAAGCCCGCGCTACGTGACGGCGGCGCAGGCAGGCGTCTTGATGTCCGCCGTGCCGCCGTTCGTCTCCACCGTGGCGCTGTTCGTCAATGCCGGCATCGATGAGGTGAGGGCGGTGGCCGCGCTGGCGCCGTTTTCACAGCTGCAGTTCCATGGCGACGAAACGGTGGAAGAATGCGCGGCGCTTGCCGCCGCCGTGGGACGCCCGTTCATGCGCGTGCTGCGCGTGCGGCCTCAGACGACCGGCGCCGACCTGCTGGCCGAAGAAGCGCTGTGCCGCGCCGCCAGTCCGCTGTTCTCAGGCCTGCTGCTCGATACCTTTGTCGAGGCTTACGGCGGCGCCGGCAAGGTGTTCGACTGGGCCGTTATTCCTCCCGAGCTGGCGCCGCGCGTGGTCTTGAGCGGCGGCCTGACGATTGACACGGTGGCCGGCGCGGTGCGCCAGGTGCGCCCGTACGCGGTCGATATCAGCAGCGGCGTTGAGCAGGCCAAGGGCATCAAGGATGCCGCCAAAATCGACGCCTTTGTCGCGGCAGTGCACACGGCCGCCAGCGGCGCGCGATGACCCACGCCGATCCCGGATTCGGCTACATTTTCTGCGCGGCCCTGTCGCGTGCGCACCTCTACATCGGCGGCGTCGCGCTGGAGCTGGAAGACGCCGGCCATCCCCATGCGATCCTGTTCGAACAAGACAACGGAACCTGGTCGCGCTGGTCGATGGAGCACCGCCTGGCCGGCATCGCCGCGTTTACCGACGCCGGCGTCGACAAGCTGCTGTGCGTGGGCGAAACCGGCGAGGTCGAAGTTGCCGATGCCGAGGGCGCCGATGAAGAACGGATCGGCGGCGACGCTGGCGGTCCGAACACCCTGCGCCCGCTGCGCTGCGTGCGCATCATCGGGCACCATGCTTACGCGGCCGGCGCCCAGCGCCAGGTCTACCGGCGCCGGCTCGATGCGGCGGGCTGGCACGCCGTCGATCAGAGCTGCGCCATTGCGCGCGGCGGCGCCGATATCGGCAGCTTCCACGCAATCGACGGACGCGACGAACACCTGTTGCTCGCCGTCGGGATGGGCGGCGCCATCTGGCGCTGCGCTGGCGGCATCTGGGAAGCGCTCGACAGTCCGGCCGGCGCCACGCTCGAATGCGTGCTGTTCCTGGGTGGCGAGCGCTTTCTGGCGGCCGGCGCCGGCGGGCTGCTGCTGTCGATCGACGGCAGCGCCGTGTGCCCGATTGTGCACAATGCGACCGGTGAAAACTTTGTCGGCGGCGCGCTCGCCTTCGGCGCGGTTTATTTGTGCACAGACCAGGGCAGCCTGTTCAGGTTCGAGGGCGATACCGTGACCCGCATCGACAGCGGCGTGGCGCCCGTGGCGGGCGGCGGCGCGCTGGCGTACGCCGACTCGCTGCTGGTGTTTGTGAGCGATACGCGCTTGCAGTGCTTCGACGGCAGCGTCTGGACGCAACACGATCCGGCGGCCTGACTGGCGCGCCCCGCAGAGTGACTTTCACCACAAGCGGCGCCGATTTGCTAGAATACCTTCAACAATACCGCATCACCCCTTGTGCCTCCCCGGCGTGTCGTCCCGGAGCGCGCAAACCCCACGGTGGTGCAGGAAAGGCTGCGATGGTTTCTCATACCAAAAGAACGCGCGCCTCGGGTCGTTTTGTGTGGTGGCTCGGGCGTACCAAACGCGATTGACGCGGGGCTGGTCACGCCCCATGTTTTGCCAGCCATGACCGCCGCCTTGCGCCGCGGTCTGTCAGCCGATATCACCTTCGAAAGCGAGTACCCCATGAAAAACGCACCTGTGCGCGCTGCGGCCGCCCCGATTTTCCAGACTTCCGACTACCAGCTGCCCGATGCGCGCGGTCACTTCGGCCCGTACGGCGGCGCCTTTGTCGCCGAAACGCTGACCCACGCGCTGGCCGAGCTGAAAGAAGCCTACGCCAAGTACAGCCACGATCCCGAGTTCCTCGACGAATTCCGCTATGAGCTCAAGCACTTCGTCGGCCGTCCGTCGCCGATCTACCACGCCAAGCGCTGGTCCGAACAGCAGGGCGGGGCGCAGATTTTCTTCAAGCGCGAAGACCTGAACCACACCGGCGCGCACAAGATCAACAACGTGATCGGCCAGGCCTTGCTGGCCAAGCGAATGGGCAAACCGCGCATCATCGCCGAAACCGGCGCCGGCCAGCACGGCGTGGCCACGGCCACCATCTGCGCGCGTTTCGGGCTTGAATGCGTGGTCTACATGGGCAGCGAAGACGTCAAGCGCCAGGCCCAGAACGTGTACCGCATGAAGCTCCTCGGCGCGACCGTGGTGCCGGTGGAATCGGGCTCGAAGACGCTCAAGGACGCGCTCAACGAAGCCATGCGCGACTGGGTGACGAATATCGAAAACACCTTCTACATCATCGGCACGGTGGCGGGCCCGCACCCGTATCCGATGATGGTGCGCGACTTCCAGTCGGTGATCGGCGAGGAATGCCTGGTGCAGATGCCGGAACTGGCCGGACGCCAGCCCGACTACGTGCTGGCCTGTATCGGCGGCGGCTCGAACGCGATGGGGATTTTTTATCCGTACATCGACGAGAAGAACGTCAAGCTGATCGGCGTCGAAGCGGCCGGCGAAGGGCTCGACTCGGGCAAGCATTCGGCCTCGCTCACGGCCGGCATTCCGGGCGTTTTGCATGGTAACCGCACCTACCTGCTGCAGGACGAAAACGGCCAGATCATCGAGACGCACTCGGTGTCGGCGGGCCTGGATTATCCGGGCGTGGGACCGGAACATGCGTGGTTGAAGGACCTTGGGCGCGCGCAGTATGTGTCGGTGACCGACGACGAGGCGCTGCAGGCGTTCCACGACTGCTGCCATATCGAAGGCATTATTCCGGCGCTGGAGTCGTCGCACGCGCTGGCGTACGCGGCCAAGCTGGCTGCGACCCTGCCCAAGGAGCAGCTGATCCTGGTGAACCTGTCGGGCCGCGGCGACAAGGACATGCACACGGTGGCGGAACGGATGGGGCTCGATTTCAGCTGAGTTTTACTGCAATCCGACCTATTCGACCCTACTACAAGAAAGCATCGCCATGTCCAGAATCGCACCAACCTTTGCCGCTTTGGCGGCCAGTAAAAAAACCGCGCTCGTCACTTTCATCACGGCCGGCGACCCGGGACCTGACATGACGGTCCCGCTGATGCACGCCCTGGTCGCCGGCGGCGCCGACATCCTCGAACTGGGGGTGCCGTTTTCCGACCCGATGGCCGAAGGCCCGGTGATCCAGCGCGCCTGCGAGCGCGCGCTCAAGTTCAACGTCGGCATCAAAGACGTGTTCGGCTTCGTGCGCGAGTTCCGCAAGACCAACCAGAGCACGCCGGTGGTGCTGATGGGGTATGCCAATCCGATCGAGCGGATCGGCTCGGACGCGTTCATCGCCAAAGCCAAGGAGGCCGGTGCCGACGGCGCGATCGTGGTCGATTATCCGCCCGAGGAATGCGAGCAATTCGCCAACGCGATGCGCGCCAGCGATCTGGATCTGATCTTCCTGCTGGCGCCGACGTCGACGCCGGAACGCATCGCGCAGGTGGCCAAATTCGGCAGCGGCTTTAGCTATTATGTGTCGCTCAAGGGCGTCACCGGCGCCGGCAATATCGACGTGGCCGACGTGGCGCGCCGCCTGGCGCCGATTCGCGAGCACGTCAAGCTGCCGATCGGCGTGGGCTTCGGAATTCGCGATGGCGAGACTGCAAAGGCGGTGGCCCAGGTGGCCGATGCGGTGGTCATCGGCAGCCGCATCATCCAGGAGATCGAAGCGGCGCCGAAGGATCAGGCGGTGGAGGCGGTCCAGCGTTTCGTCGCGGGAATTCGTAGCGCGCTCGATAGCGAAGAAGCTTGATGTAGATCGATTCGTGCGCGCTGGTGCTGTCGGTAGAATGGGTCTTGGATTCTCTCCTTGAGCCATCGCAGAGGATGTCGCGCATGAAAACAGCACAGGTTGGCACATCGGTACAAGACGAGTTCGATATGGACGCGATCAATGCCTTGCCTCGGTTTGACGTTGCCGACCAACTCGATGCCGATGAAGAGATCACCGCTTACCTGAACGTCTACCTGGAAGAGAAAGATATAGCCATGTTCGTCCGTGGTCTCGGTACAGTTGCGCGAGCCCGTGCCAAGACCAGCGTCGGACTAATCCCGAGCGTCGAACGCGGCGCGCTGTACAAGTCGCTTCGCGAAGAGGGCGCTCCGGGTTTCGATTCGGTGATGCGGGTAATGAAGTCGTTAGGGCTGCGTCTGATTGTCGAGCCTGTCGGGACGGCCAGCGATCCCGCGCCGCCCAGCGAAACGCCAGAAACTCCTTGACTGCCTGACTATGACCTGCATCGGCCTTGCTGTCGATGCATCACCACTCCTGCGCGCCTTTCATTCCAGCGGAAAACCCTTCTTCATCTTCCACTATCACCTCTTGCTGACGGCTTGCTAAATTTGCCCGTAAACCATGCTAATTCGTCCACTTCGCCCGCTTTTCCTCGCAAAATAAAGATTGGACACACGTACATACGGCACATAGCATACCTTCGCTAACGCCTGAAAACGTTTTCACTTCCAACACCACCAAGAAAAGCGAACCCCATGACCCTCATGCATCGACTCTCGACGATTGCAGCCGCGTGCGCTCTCTGCGCCGCTGCTTCCGCACCGGTCTCGGCCGCGTCCGAAACTTACCAATGGAACAGTGTCGCCATGGGCGGCGGCGGCTTCGTGTCGGCGGTGATTCCTAGCAAGACCCAAAAGGGCCTGGCCTACGCCCGCACCGATGTCGGCGGCGCCTACCGCTGGGACAGCACCAGCGCGCGCTGGGTGCCGCTGCTCGACTGGGTGTCGGAAGACGAAACCGGCCTCCTGGGCGTCGAATCGATCGCGCTCGACCCGAAAAACCCTGCCAAGGTCTACCTGCTGGCCGGCATCAGCTACTTCAACAACGGTAAGACCATGATCCTGCGTTCCTCGGATTACGGTAAAACCTTCATCAAGACCGATGTGTCGGCCCTGTTCAAGGCGCACGGCAACGGCATGGGCCGCCAGAGCGGCGAGCGCCTGCAGGTCGATCCCGGTTCAAGCAATATCCTGTACGTGGGAACGCGCGCCAATGGCCTGTTCAAGAGCACCGACAGCGGCGCCACCTGGGCCCGCCTGGCCAGCCTGAACGTGACCACCACACCCAACGAAAATGGCATCAACTTCGTCTCGCTCGACCCGTCCAGCGTGGTGGGCGGCGCGGCCCAGCGCATCGTGGTCGGCGTGTCGCGCTTCGGCCACGTGGGCCCGAACCTGTACCGCAGCAATGATGGCGGCCAGACGTTTGCCCCGGTCGCGGGCGCTCCGACCGATTTGATGCCGCAACGCGCCGCGCGCGCCAGCGACGGCAACCTGTACGTTACCTACGCCAACGGTGCCGGTCCGCACGGCCACTGGGCCCAGCCGGAACCGATGGACCGCGGCCAGATCTGGAAGTACAACGTGGGCACGGGCGCCTGGACCAATGTGACCCCGGCCGGCATCGGCTCGGCGTTCAGCGGCATCAGCGTGGCGCCCGACAATCCGACCACCCTGGTGGCCTCGACCGTCAATACCTATCAACAACAGGGCAACGCCTGGGGCGACCGCATCTACACCTCGACCAACGGCGGCGCCAGCTGGACCGATGTGATCGCGCGCGGCTTCGCCAAGGACAGCGCGGGCGTGTCGTGGGTGGGCGACAAGGCGATCCACTGGGCTGGCACGGTCGAGCTCGATCCGTTCGATACCAGGGCGGCGTGGGTCTCGTCCGGTAACGGCATCTTCAAAACGGCCAACATCAACGCCACCCCGGCCACCTGGACCTTCAACGTGGCCGGGCTCGAAGAAACCGTGCCGCTGGGCCTGGTCAGCATTCCGGGCGGGCCGCTGGTCTCGGCCATTGGCGACTACGATGGCTTCCGCCATACCGACACCACCCGCTACGCGCCGATCCACGCGCCGTCGATCGGCACCACCACCGGCCTCGACTTCGCCGCGCGCAAGACCTCGGTGCTGGCGCGTGCCGGCGGCAACGATTCGCCGGCCATGTATTACTCGACCGACACCGGCGCCAGCTGGAAAAAGACGGCGCTCATGAATGGCAAGAACGGCCAGGTCGCGCTCTCGTCCGATGGCGCCGTGCTGCTGCACAGCCCCGACAATGCGGCCACCAGCTACCGCTCGACCGACTTTGGAACAAGCTGGACCACCGTCAACGGCCTGAACGTGACCAGCGCGCGCCCGGTGGCGGACGCCGTCAACCCGCGCAAGTTTTATGCGTATGACAACGGCCGCGTGTTTGTCAGTAGCGACGGCGGCGTGTCTTTCGCGCCAAAGGCGACCCTGCAATCGGGCGGCTCGAAAGTCATCCGCACCGTGCCCAATCGCGAAGGCGAGCTGTGGGTGCCCTTGAACGGAGCGGGCCTGGCGCGCTCGACCGATTCGGGCGCGACCTTCGGCAGCATCGGCAGCGTCAGCCATGCCGGCGCGGTCGGCTTCGGCGCGGCGGCTGCGGGCGCCACCTTCCCGACAGTCTATATATGGGGGACGGTGGGCGGCGTGAAGGGCGTGCATCGCTCGGTCGACGCCGGCGCCACCTGGGTGCGGGTCAACGATGATGCCCACCAGTACGGCGGTCCGGCCAACGGCCAGTTCGTCATCGGCGACATGAACCGTTATGGCGTCGTTTATATGAGTACCGCCGGACGCGGCATCGCCATGGGCGTGCCAGGCGGCACCACCACGCCGCCAATCGATCCACCGCCACCGGTTGAGCCGCCGCCGCCAACGCCAACGCCGGCTGGCCAGTGCCTCTACCAGGTGCGCAGCCAGTGGCCGGGCGGATTCAACGGGGCGGTGCGGATCACCAATCGCGGCGCGGCCGCCATGAACGGCTGGAGCGTGAGCTGGACGTATTCGGATGGCTCGAAAGTGGCCAGCATGTGGAATGCGGTCTTGAGCGGCAGCAATCCATACACGGCGGCCAATGTCGGCTGGAACGCGCTGATCCAGCCGGGTCAGACCGTCGAGTTCGGGTTCCATGGCACCAGCG
This sequence comes from Massilia aquatica, assembly GCF_011682045.1. GTDB lineage: Bacteria > Pseudomonadota > Gammaproteobacteria > Burkholderiales > Burkholderiaceae_D > Telluria_A > Telluria_A aquatica. Next base: position 213,336 of record NZ_VVIW01000005.1, read on the forward strand.
GCAGCGCCGCTAGCCAGGTGCCGGTGCTGGGTGGCACTGCCTGCGCCAAGGCTAAGTAAGCAGTCACTCCGCAGCATTCAGGCGCAAAGTAAAGGCTCACTAGCGCCGCAGCGCAGCCGGGTCAACGATCCGGCTGCCTTATCCTACAGCCAGCCCTGGCGCCAGAGCGTGTCGTCGCGCAGTGTTTTCCAGGCGATGCGCCGCGTCTGCCGGCTGTGCACGGCATCAATATCGACCCATTCCACAGCGCCGCCCGGCTCCTCGGGCTCGACCACCCTGGTCACGAGAAAGTGCTTTTCCTTGTTCACCGGCGCCAGCGCCGTCCATTTCGAAAGCAGTAATTTTTTAGGATGCAAGGGATTCATGCCGGAAGCATAGCGCATCGCATGAGTTCGCGCCGCACGGGGAACCTGTCGACACCGCGCGCATCGAACAGCAGTACTGGCATAGAAAACAATGCTAAATAGGCAATTTCCATTCCGTTGTGTTCGACAAGCAGTGTCTTACCGGCTAAACTACCGACCACTAAGATGCCGCAGAAGGAGAATGTATGAGTTGGTTAGAGAAACTACTGCCCCCACGAATCCAGCGTTCCGACGCTGCCGCGCGCAAGACCATGCCCGAAGGCCTGTGGGTCAAGTGCCCCTCCTGCGAAGCCGTTTTGTACCGTACCGACCTCGAATCGAACCTGCACGTCTGCCCGAAATGCAGCCACCACATGCGCATCCGCGCACGCGAGCGCCTCGACGGCCTGCTCGACGAAGGCGGCCGCTACGAAATCGGCCAGGAAACCCTGCCGGTCGATACCCTCAAGTTCAAAGACAGCAAAAAATACCCTGAACGCCTCAAAGCGGCGATGGAAGCGACCGGCGAGACCGACGCGCTGATCGTCATGGGCGGCTCCATCATGAGCCTGCCGGTGGTCGTGGCCGCGTTCGAATTCGAATTCATGGGCGGCTCCATGGGCTCCGTGGTCGGCGAGCGCTTCGTGCGCGGCGCCCAGATCGCCATCGAGCAAAAAGTGCCGTTCATCTGCATCACCGCCACCGGCGGCGCGCGCATGCAAGAGGGTTTGCTGTCGCTGATGCAGATGGCAAAAACCACCGCCATGCTGACCAAGCTGTCCGAGAAAAAGCTGCCGTTCATCAGCGTGCTGACCGACCCGACCATGGGCGGCGTGTCGGCCTCGTTCGCCTTCATGGGCGATGTGGTCATCGCCGAACCGAAAGCGCTGATCGGCTTTGCCGGCCCGCGCGTGATCGAGAACACCGTGCGCGAAAAGCTGCCTGAAGGCTTCCAGCGCGCCGAATTCCTGGTCACCAAGGGCGCCGTCGACATGATCGTCGACCGCCGCAAGATGCGCGAAGAAATCGCGCGCCTGCTGGCGCTGTTGCAAGACCAGGCGGTTGAAGTCCTGGCTTGATCGCTTACTTCTAGTCTTTGATTCATCGCGGTTCATGGCGGACGGGCAGGCTTGCCCGGCTCCCATGAGCCGCCGCCGTTTTTACAGGGTCACTCCATGTCCACACTCCCCACCACCTTGCCCACCTGGCTGGCCCTGCTCGAATCGCGCCACGCCGAAATCCACATCAACATGGGCCTGGACCGTGTGCGCCAGGTCAAGGAGCGCATGGCTCTCGCGTTTTCCTGCCCGGTCATCATGGTGGCCGGCACCAACGGCAAGGGCTCGACCTGCTCGATGCTGGAAGCGATCCTGCTGCGCGCCGGCTACAAGGTGGGCCTGTACATCAAGCCGCACTTCCTCGACTTTAACGAGCGCGCCCGCATCAACGGCGACCTGGCCTCCGACGACGCCCTCATCGCCAGCTTCAACGCGGTCGAAGCGCAGCGCGGCGACACGGATTTAACCTACTTCGAATTCACCACCCTGGCCATCATGCACCTGCTGGCTGGCTCGAACCTCGACGTGGCGATCCTCGAAGTGGGCCTGGGCGGGCGCCTCGACGCCGTCAACGTGATCGATGCCGATGTGTCCATCGTCACCTCGATCGATATCGACCACACCGACTTCCTCGGCACCACGCGCGACGAAATCGGTTTCGAAAAAGCCGGCATTTTCCGCCCCGGTAAAGCCGCCATCTGCAGCGACCCGGTACCGCCGCAGTCGCTCATCGACCATGCCGCGGCGATCGGCGCCGACCTGTGGCTGCTGGGCCGCGACTTCAATTATTCCGGCGACAAGCAGCAGTGGAACTACGGCGGGCGCGAACAGCGGCGCAATTCGCTGGCCTACCCGAGCCTGCGCGGCGCCAACCAGCTGCTCAACGCCTCGGCCGCGCTGGCCGCGCTCGAAGTGCTGCGCTACGCGCTGCCGGTGGGCGCCCAGGAAGTGCGCACCGGGCTGGTGGTGGTCGAGCTGCCGGGGCGCTTCCAGGTGCTGCCGGGACGCCCGACCGTCATCCTCGACGTGGCCCACAACCCGCACGCGGCGGCGGCCCTGGCCCAGAACCTGGGCAACATGGGATTCCATCCCTACACCTACGCCGTGTTCGGCATCATGCAGGACAAGGATATCGACGGCGTGATCGCCCCGATGGCTCACTACGTCGACCACTGGTGCGTGGCCAACCTGCCATCGCCGCGCGCGGCCGACGTGGAGATGCTGGCCGATACCCTGGCGGCGCTGCCGCTTGGCGACGCCAAACCGGGCGAACGCAGCGTGAATACCTTCGCCGATCCGGCCGCAGCTTTTGCAAATGCAATGAGTCGAGCCGGGGAGAATGATAGAATTGTGGTCTTTGGCTCCTTCTACACCGTCGCAGGTGTGATGGCTGCCCGAAAATCCTCACATCACTGAAGAAAAACGCATGGGCTTGTTCTCGTTCCTCAATAAAAACAAGCAAGAATCCACGGAAGATAGTGGCTATTATTCCAAGTCGGACGACGACAGCGTCGCCGCCCGTGCCCGCTCCAAGCGCGCATCCAGCGCCAACGAACCCGCGGCGCGCCGCAGCAAGGAAGCGCGCGCCGCCGCCGACCCGGTCCTGCCCGAGAAAAAGCGCGCGCGCCGCCGCCTGGTAGGCGCCATTGCGCTGGCGCTCGGCGTGGCGGTCGGCCTGCCGATGGTGCTCGACTCCGAACCGAAGCCGCCGGTGGGCGACATCGACATCCGCATTCCATCCAAAGACAAGGTCGCACCGCAGGCGCAGCCGCGCGCCGTGGCCGCCGCCGATGCGCTCGACAAGCGCGAAGAAATCGTCGAGGTGCCGCCGGCGCCGCTGGTGACCTTGCCGAAAGAGCGGCCGGTGCCACGGGAAGAAGCCAGCGAGCCGGTGAAACCGAAGCCGGTCGTCAAGCCCGAGCCGAAGCCGGTTGCCAGGGCGGAGCCGAAGCCGGTGGTCAAGCCCGAGCCGAAAGTCGTCGCCAAGGTCGAGAAGCCGAAGCCCGAACCGAAGCCGGAGCCGAAACACGAGCCGAAGCCGGAGCCCAAGCCGGAACCGAAAGTCGCCGAGGTCAAACGCGTCGAGAAACCGGTCGAAAAGCCCGTCGAAAAACCGCTTGAAAAACCAGTCGTCAAGGCGCCGCCCAAGGTCGAGGAAAAGGAAAAGCCGGCCGTCAAGCCGCCGGTGCAGGACGCCCAGCGCGCCATGTCCATCCTTGAAGGCAAGGCGCCCGAGAAAGCCGCCGCCGACGACAACCAGCGCTACGTGGTGCAGGTCGCGGCGCTCGCCACCCAGGAAAAAGTCAACGAATTGCAGGCCAGGCTGGCCGGCGCGGGCATCCGCTCGTTCACGCACAAGACCTCGACCCAGTCGGGCGACCGGATCCGCGTGCAGGTGGGACCGTTCAACAAAGATGAAGCCGAAAAAGTGCGCGCCAAGTTAAGCAAGATGGGGCTGTCGGGCATCATGGTCCCGGGCTGATGATACGGATGCGGGCGGACGCAAGGTGACCGAATTCGATTACGTGGTGCTGGTGATCCTGGTGTCCTCGGGCGTCATCGGCATCCTGCGCGGCCTGGTCAAGGAAATCCTGTCGCTGATCAGCTGGGTGGTGGCCTTCGTCGTCGCCAACGCCTACGGCGCCCAGTTGGCGCCCATGCTGACCATGATTCCCGGCGAGACGGTGCGCCTGATGGTGGCCTTCGTGGCGCTGTTCCTCGGCGCCCGCATCGTCATGGGACTGGTCATGATGGCGGTCGACCTGGTGGTCAAGGCCACCGGATTGAGCATCGTGAACCGCTTGCTGGGCGCCGTGTTCGGGCTCGCGCGCGGGTGTGTGATCGTGCTGGCCGCCGTCATCTTGTGCGGCATGACCGAGCTGCCCAAGCAGGCTTTCTGGACGGGCGCGGTCACCAGCGCCTGGGCAGAGCAGGGCGCGCGCATGGTAAAGACATTTTTGCCGCCCGAGCTGGCGCGGCATGTACAGTTTTGACATTCTTTAAAATCAGTAGTCTCTAGGAGCGCTTCATGTGTGGCATCGTCGGCGTCGTCTCGAATAACCCCGTTAATCAAGTGCTGTATGACGCTTTGCTGCTGTTGCAGCACCGCGGTCAGGATGCGGCGGGGATCGCAACCAGTCATTCCAATATGTTTAGCATGCACAAGGCCAATGGCCTGGTGCGTGACGTTTTCCGCACGCGTAACATGCGTTCGCTGCAGGGGAACTCGGGCATCGGCCACTGCCGCTATCCTACCGCCGGTTCGTCCAGCGAGGAGGAAGCGCAACCGTTCTACGTGAATGCGCCGTTCGGCATCACGCTCGCGCACAACGGCAACCTGACCAACCAGGAACAGCTCAAGTCCGAGATGTTCCGCAACGACCGCCGCCACATCAACACCGATTCCGACTCGGAAGTGCTGCTCAACGTGCTGGCCCATGAAATCCAGGAATCGACCACCGGCTTCACGCTCGATCCCGATTCGATCTTCAAGGCGGTGGCCGCGGTGCACCGGCGCGTGCGCGGCGCTTACGCTGTCGTCGCCCAGATCGCCGGCCATGGTCTGCTGGCCTTCCGCGATCCGTTCGGCATCCGTCCGCTGTGCATCGGCACCAACGAAACCGACAACGGCACCGAATACCTGGTCGCCAGCGAATCGGTGGCGCTCGAAGGCATGGGCTTTCGCTTCCTGCGCGATATCGCACCGGGCGAAGCGGTCTTCATCGACATGGACATGAAGCTGCACGAGCGCCAGTGCGCCGACAATCCGTCGCTCAACCCGTGCGCCTTCGAATACGTGTACCTGGCGCGCCCGGACTCGATCCTCGACGGCGCCTCGGTCTACGCCACGCGCCTGAAAATGGGCGAATACCTGGCCGACAAGGTGCGCCAGCAATTCAAGTCGGGCGAGATCGACGTGGTCATGCCGATTCCCGATTCCTCGCGTCCGGCCGCGATCCAGCTGGCCCTCAAGCTGGGCGTGGAATACCGCGAAGGCTTCATCAAGAACCGCTACATCGGCCGCACCTTCCTGATGCCTGGCCAGGCGATCCGCCGCAAGTCGGTACGCCAGAAGCTCAACGCCATCGGTTCCGAATTCAAGGGCAAGAACGTGCTGCTGGTGGACGACTCGATCGTGCGCGGCACCACCAGCCAGGAAATCGTGCAGATGGCGCGCGAAGCGGGCGCCCGCAACGTGTTCTTCGCATCGGCCGCGCCGCCGGTGCTGTTCCCGAACGTGTACGGGATCGATATGCCGACCCGCGATGAACTGATCGCCTACGGCCGCAGCACCGAGGAAGTCTGCCGCGAAATCACGGCCGACGCCCTGGTGTACCAGGATGTCGATGCGCTCAAGCGCGCGATTTCCGACGTCAACCCGGCCCTGACCAGCTTCGAGGCGTCCTGCTTCGACGGTGTGTACGTGACCGGCGACGTCACGCCCGCCTACCTGGACCGGCTGGAATTTGCGCGCCACAATCCGAAAGCCGCACCGGCCGAAGACGCGGCGCGCACCCAGCTGAACCTGAACCTGGCGAACGCCGAGTAACGGATGAGCGAGAAGAAAAGCTACGGCTTCACCACGACCATCCTGCACAACGACCGGCAAAAGCCGATCGAGCATGGGTCGCTGCACAAGCCGATCCACACCTCGGTCACCTTCGGCTACAACGACGCGCGCCAACTGGCGTCGGTGTTCCAGGGGAAGGAGCCGGGCTTTCGCTACGGCCGCCAGGGCAATCCGACCATCTCCGCGCTCGAAGACAAGATCACCAAGATGGAAGACGGCGTGTCCACCTTGTGCTTTGCGACCGGGATGGGAGCCATCGGCGCGGTGTTCCAGGCGCTGCTGCGCGCCGGCGACCAGATTGTGTCGTCGTCGTTCTTGTTCGGGAACACCAACAGCCTGTGGCAAACCGCCGCGGGGCAGGGCGTGGACGTGGCGTTTGCCGATGCGACCGACGTGGCCAATGTGGAAGCGGCGCTCACGCCGGCCACCCGGCTGGTGTTCGTCGAAACCATCGCCAACCCGCGCACGCAGGTGGCGGATTTGGCGCGCATTGGCCAGTTGTGCAAGAAACGCGGCATTCTGTTCGTGGTCGATAACACCATGACCTCGCCCTACCTGTTCCGGCCTAAAACGGTCGGTGCGGGACTGGTGGTGAACGCCTTGACCAAGTCGATCGGAGGCCACGGCAATGCGCTCGGCGGCAGCCTGACCGACACCGGCATGTATGACTGGAGCGCGTTCCCGAACATCGCGGCCAACTACAAGCGCAATCCGCCGGCGCAGTGGGGCATGGCGCAGTTGCGCGCCAAGGCCCTGCGCGACTTCGGCGCCTCGCTGGCGCCGGAAGCGGCGCACCATATCGCGGTGGGGGCGGAAACGCTGGCGCTGCGCATGGAGCGGGCATCGAGCAATGCGCTGGCGGTCGCGCGCATGTTAGAGGCCGACGAGCGCGTGGCGGCGGTGCATTACCCGGGCCTGGCCTCGCACCCGCAGCATGCGCTGGCCACCGATCTGTTCAAGGCCTACGGTTCGCTGTTCAGTTTTGAACTGAAAGACGGCATCGACTGCTTCGATTACCTCAATCGCCTCAAGCTCGGTATTTCGGCCAGTAACCTGGGCGATACGCGCACCCTGGTCATTCCGGTCTCGCACACCATCTTTTACGAGATGGGTGCCGAGCGGCGCGCCAGCATGGGCATTGCCGAATCGCTGATCCGGGTGTCGGTCGGCATCGAAGACAGCGCCGACTTGCTCGACGATTTTCAGTCGGCGCTGGCGGTCGCTTAGCGGTCGCTTAGCTGTCGCTGGCCAGGGTGTGCAGCAGCGCGTACAGCGCTGCCAGCCGCTCCGGCAATATCCCCGGGTCGCTGCTTTTCACGCTCTCCAGAGCGGCGGCCAGGGCGTCGGCGCAGCGCGTCAGGCCGGCCGCGCGCAGGGCTGACGCCTGTTCCGCGGCGCGCACCAGGGCGGCATCGCCCTGATGCCGCACTCCCTGGCGCAGGCTTTGCGCCAGCAGATTCATGGTCCCTTCCAGTAACTCGTGCAGCGCGCTTTTGTCGGCGCCCTGGCCTCTCGCCAGATTGACCGGTGTGCCTTGCGCTGCCAGTTGCGGCACCTGCAAGCCCTGCGCCGTCAGCACCGCCAGCGGCATCATCGTCAATTGCCCGGCCTCGCTCGATACGCTGCCCGCCAGCGCCAGCGGTTCATCGGCCAGCGCGCGCGCCAGCGCATCAATGGCGCCCGGCGTGGCGGCGTCGTGCCGCAGGCGCAGTAGCAACAGATCGTCATCCCCGGCGGCCAGCTGAACGCGTGCGCATAAGGTCTGGCTGGCGGCATCCCACAGGCAGTCGACGACGGCCGCCACCGGCACCACATGCACATGCTCGATCGCGTGCAGCGGCCGCACAAAGTCGGGCGGCAGGGAGCGCAGGTGCGCGCGCAGGCTGGCCACGTCCGGCTGGCGCAGCGGACTTGCCAGCGTGTCCCAGGCGCCGCCGGAGAGCGGCAGCGCCGAGGTCTGCGTGGCGCCGGTGCCGACCGTCAGCAAGCCGTTGGCGCGCCGCTTGGCCGCCCGCGTGACGATCTGGCTGGCCGCCAGCCGGTGCAGCGGCATGCCCACCAGGCGCCGGTCGCGCAGGGCGACAGGGGTGGCGCCGCTGTCGGCGCGCGGCCAGGTCTTTTCCATGACGGTGACGGCCAAGGTGTCGGGATCGGCCCAGATCATGCGCACGCCGTCGACCGCTTCGTCGGACCAGCATTGGCTGCCCATCGGCACCAGGCGCAGGTGGTCGAGCGCCACTTCTCCAGACACGCCCACGCCCAGGATCTGGCTGGCCGGCAGCGGCGTTCTTGCGCGTGCGGCTGCAACGCGCGCGATCAGCATCGAGACGAGGTGCAGCAGGGTGGCCGGATCGGCATTGCTGGCGCGCGCATGCTGGCCGGCGACGGCCTGGCGCAGCTGGGTCAGCGCTTCGACCACCCAGCGCCATCCGAGCTGACCCGCTTCCTGGAGTGCCTTTTCGAAGCGCGTGTCGAGAATGAGGGGATTCTGGCTGGTGCCGTCGAGCCAGAGCTGGGACGCCAGCGCCACGATCGCATCCATCGCGCTGGCGCCATCCTGCACCGGCGCCGGTGCCGCGTCGGCGGCCAGGTCCAGCTCCACCGTCATGCTGGCAAAGCCGCTCTGCTGGCGCTCGCCCTGCGCAAAGGCCCATACCGCCAGCGCAATGTGCGCGCAGTTCTCGGCCTGCTTGCAATCGCAGCGCGCCAGCGCCAGGCTGGTACGCGACAAAAAGCGCACGTCGCACATCGGCAGGCGCGCATTCGGCGTGGAGCCGGCCGTGAGCCTGATCGCCGGGCGTGCGGCTGCCATGCGGCGCGCCTGCTCGAGCGTGGTGCGCGGCAGCAGATCGACCGCGCCGGCCAGGGTCGACGGGCACCACGGCGCGGCGTCGGCCACCGCCTCGCTGGCGCCGCCGGCGTATGTGGACTGATACGCCAGCACCAGCGTGACCCGGTGCCGGCACAGGCCCGTGGCGGGACAGCTGCAGCGCGCTTCGCGCAGCGGCAGGCCAGGGGGCAGGGTGGTGCTCACGCCATCGGCGTAGCGCGCCAGCACGGTGCCGTCGGGCTGCTGCTCGATCTCGGGCAGCTTGCCTTCGACGACATCTTTCTGCGCGCGTTTGACGAACCCCGCGTTCGACAGGGCGGTCAGCGCGTCCATGCTCAGTTCCAGCAAATCGGTACGGGTGCTCATTGCGCTATTTTCTCCGCCAGCCAGGCGGCCAGCTGGCCCGGCGTCATGGCGCCCACGTGCGCGCCAACGCGCACCAGGCGCGCCGCCGTCTCACGGTCGTAACTCGGATTGGCAGCCGAATCGAGCGCCGCCAGGCCCAGCACGGTAGCGCCGGCCGACACCAGCGCCTGCACGCGCCGCACCAGTTCCGTGTCATGGCCGCCTTCGTAAAAATCGCTGACCAGCACCACCACCGTGCGCTGCGGATTGACCACCAGCGACTGCGCATACGCCACCGCGCCGGCGATATTGGTGCCGCCGCCAAGCTGCACTTTCATCAGCAGTTCGACCGGGTCCGACACATCGGCCGTCAGGTCCACCACCTCGGTATCGAAGGCGATCAGCGAGGTGCGCATGCCGGGCAGCTGCCACAGGCAGGCCGCCATCACCGCCGAGTGAATCACCGAATCGACCATCGAGCCGCTCTGGTCGATCAGCAGAATGATGTCCCAGCGCTCGGCGTGGCGCTTGACGCGGCTGATAAAGGCAGGTCGTTTGATATACAGCTTGCGCCGCTCCGGGTCCCAGTGTTTCAGGTTGGCGGCCACGGTGCGCTTGAAATCGAAATTGGCGGCCGCCGCGATGCGCGACGGGCGGCGCCGGTCGCGGCTGCCCCCAAAAGCCTGGCGCACTTCGGTCACCAGCTTTTCCATGATGCGGCGCACCACTTCCGCCACCAGGCGGCGCGCCGCCGACAGCACGTCGGGGTTCATCAGGTGCTTGGTGTGCAGGACGGCGCGCAGCAGCGTTTCCGATGGTTCGATCCGCTCCAGCACTTCCAGGTTGGTCACCACGTCATCGATGCCAAAGCGCTCGACCGCGTCGCGTTCGAGCCGCTCGATCACCTCTTGCGGGAACAATTCGTGGATGGTGTTGATCCAGTCGGGCGTGCTCAGTACCGATGCGCCGTCGGGCGAGCCGGTACGGTCCTGCGACTGCTGGCGTTCGCCGCGCGCCAGCCGCTCCGGGTCGCGCCCGTACAGCCACTCCAGGGCCTCGTCGGCGGCACTGGCCGCACCGGCAGGGCACTGGATGCAGCTTTCGGCGGCTTCGCCCAGCAGCAGGCGCCAGCGCACCAGCGGATCGGGCAGCGTCAATGGGCCGCTCATGGTGCGATTCCCCAGATGGCAAGGCGCAAGGTGGCGGCGCGTTCGAGGGCATCGTGCCGCGCCAGCAGGCCGGGCGCCGTAGCGAGGGGGCCGGTCAGGGAGCGCTGCGAGCGGTGGCCGGCGTCGTGCAGCTTGAGCACATCGCTAGCGAGCGCGCCGCGTTCCTGGGTTGGCAGCCAGGTAAAGGCCGCGCGCATCGCCGGCAGTGCCAGCACGAAGTCGGCGTCGTCCAGGGTGCGCACCAGCGCATCGAGCGCCTTGACGAAGCGCGCGTCGTGGCACAGGCACTGGCGCGCCAGTGCCAGCAGGCCGGCCAGCGCGTCGCCTACCATGGCCGGCGGCAGGGAGGCGAGCAGCCCGCTGGCCAGGTCGCCGGCATCGGGATCGGCATCGCAGGCCAACAGCAGGCCGAGCGCCGCGCCACGGCTGACCGGCGCCGCATCCATGCTGGCGGCCACGCGCCGGCACACGGCAAGCGCGCGCAAGGCTTCGACGCCGGGCAGCGCGCTGGCGCGTGCTTCGCGCACCAGCATGGCAATGGCGCTGTAGGTGCCGACGTGCGCATCCTGCTCTGTCGGCGCCACGCCACCGGCCGCTTCCGCCAGCCACAGGGCGCGATCAAAAGCGGCACCGATGGCCGTTTGCAGTACCGCGCTGCCGCTCACGCCGAGCGCGTCGCCGTGGCGGTACAAGGCAAACAGCACCTGCATCGGGCTACCCAGCTCGCCAAAATGCGCTTCCTCGCCGATGGCGTCGTGCAGCTCGCCGAGCAGGCGTTCGCTCACATCGGCCAGGCCGGCAAAGGCGGCGCGGTTCAGGGCGCCGGTAATGGCGCCGATGCGGCTGCTGCCGGCGGGACGCTGGCGCAGGATTTCTTCGAGCCGGGCGCGGGCCGCGTCATGCAAGGTGGCGCCATAGGTGGCTGCTTCGATCAGCGCGGCGCGTTGTTCGAGCGGTGCGCGCACGTCCCAGGTTTCTTGCTGGCCGCGTCCGAGCGCCAGGTTCGGTCCCGTGCTGCGTAAGATGCCGGGAATGTCGAGCAGGGCCAGACGGTGCAGGGCGCGGCTGCGCGCGCGCTGGGCCGGATCGAGCAGGTCGATCCTGACCTGGCTTGGGCGAACGATGCCAAGCGCCGCCAGTTCACGCTCGACAGCGGCCACCAGCGGCGGCTGCGGCGTGCCGGGCGCCAGTTCGCCGACAGCGTCGCCGGCCAGCACCGCCATCACTTCCACCAGCGCGGCGTCGGTACCGGCACGCACGCGGCCGCGGTAGGTCCAGGGCAGGGGCACGTCCAGCGCCTGGCTGACCAGGCTGCCGGCCAGCGCGTCGAGCCAGTCGCTGCGCAGCGGCGTCGGGTGTGCGCGCATGCGCGCCAGACCCATGGCGCGGCTGTGGATCGCGATCACGTCGGCGGTGGAGGCGGGCAGTTTTTTCGCGCGCAGGCGCGCCAGCACGCTGCGCAGCAGCTCCTTGCCGGCGCCCGCCAGGCCGAGCGTCCACGCCCATTCGTACCACGCGGGCGAGGACATGCCCGAGGCGTAGCCGTCGTACGCGTCGAGGCGCTTGAAGTGGTAGGGCACCAGGTAGGAACCGTAGCGCAGGCCTGGTGCGCTTGGTGGCAGCGGTGTTTCCGGCTCGCTGGCGCAGTCGGTCGACGGGATGGCGCGCCACAGCGCCGCCAGTGCCGGCGCGTGGTAGCCGCCGCAGACCACCACCACCGGGCCGTCGTCCTGGTGCATGGCCCAGGCGACGTGGCGCGCCATCATCGCCTCGCGCGCCTGGTTGCCCGGCGAGCCGGGGTCGCCCGCGCGCAGATGGCTGAAGTGGGCGTCGAGCCGGGCCGACAGTTCGTCAAGCGCCAGCTCGCCCTCGAACAGGTGGTCCCACAGGGCGTCGCGGCCGTCGATCGCCATGGTGCGGCACAAGGCGTCTTCGTAGGCTGCCGCCGCGTCGGGCGCGTCGTCATCGTAGCGGTTCATGATGTGGGCAAAGGCGTCGTGCCAGGCCGGCAGGTCGATGAAGCGCAGTTGCGCGCCGCATTCGCGTGCGGCCTGCATGGCTTGCCATTCGGGCGAATGCAGCGCGAACGGCGACCACGAGGCGCGCCGTTCGACCGCGTCGTCGGCCGCCGAGACGTAGCTGTAGATCGCCACCGGCAGCCGGTGCGGCAGCGCCAGTTCGCCAAGGCGCGCGTTGAAATCGGCCGGGCCTTCGATCAGCACGTGGCGCGGGCGCAGTTCGGCAATGCGCTGTACCACCAGCCGCGCGCAGGCGGGGCTGAAGTGGCGCACGCCGATGATCAGCGGTTCGCGCTGCGAAGCCGGTGTCACGGCAGGCGGTGGCGCGCGTTGAAGTAGTCGCGCCAGTGGTTGCCCTCGCGGCGCGCCACGCGCTGCTCGAAATAGCGGCGCAGCTTGGCGCGGTCGTCCGGATTGTCCTTGACCACGGTGCCGGCGATGCAGTCGACCAGGTCGGCGGCGTTGCCGGCGCGCTGTTCCAGGAACCAGGCGCGCACGCCGACCGCATGCGCCACGTTGACCGCTTCGGCGGTCGACATCACCGCCGCCAGCTTGTCCATGCCGTCCGGCGCGCCCTTGCCGCCGCCGGAACGCAGGTCGCGGAAGGTCGATACCAGCAGGTCGAGGATGGGACCCGGCACGCGATGCGGAATGCCGCTGCGCTCGAGCAGGCGGGCCGAGGCCTGCTCCACCAGCGCCAGTTCGTGCCCGAAGTCGAGGATCGGGAACACGGTTTCGAAGTCGAAGCGCCGTTTGAGCGCGGCGCTCATTTCATTGACGCCGCGGTCGCGTGTATTGGCGGTGGCGATGATATTGAAGCCCTCGCGCGCATACAGCATGGCGTGCTCGTTTTCCAGTTCCGGCACCGCCATCACGCGGTCCGACAGCATGCCGAGCAGGCAATCCTGCACTTCCAGCGGGGCGCGCGTGATTTCTTCGAAGCGTACGATCAGGCCGTCGCGCATGCCGTGGTACAGCGGCGCCGGCACCAGCGCGCGCGGGCTCGGGCCTTCGTTGATCAGGAGCGCGTAGTTCCACGAATACTTGATCTGGTCCTCGGTGATCGAGGCGCCGCCCTGGATGGTGAGAGTGGACTGCCCGCACACGGCGGCGGCCAGCAATTCCGACAGCATGGACTTGGCGGTGCCCGGTTCGCCGACCAGCATCAGCCCGCGCCCGGTGGCCAGGGTCACCAGCATGCGCTCGATGGCGGCGACCGGCGCCACCACCTTGCGTTCGATGCCAAGGGCGTCGTCGCCGCTGATAAAGGCGCGCGCCGCGTTCAGGCTCAGGGCCCAGCCGGGCGGGCGTGGCGCCTTGTCGGCCTTGGCCAGTTTGGCCAGCTCGCCCGCATACTGGATTTCGGCCGGTGGGCGCTGCATCGCTGCGGTGTTGGTTTTGCTCATTGCCGTGGTCCGACTCATGGATGGTTGTCGTGCGCAGTTTTTGGATGTGCCGGAATGATAACGCCTTTTCTCATGCGCGCAACAATTCGAGATCGCGAATCAGCTCGCTGGCGGCGACCGGGGCGAGCGTGGCAAGAGCGCCGACGACGACCTTCTTCAAGGTCTGCTGGGGATACTCGTGAACCAGGCCCGCGATGATACGGGGGTGATGTGCAGTTCGGCCAGGCGGCCGCCGGCAAGCGCTTTGTTGAACGTGACGATCGTGCCCCCATCCCGCGCCGCGCCACGGCGCCAGCCCTTGATGTCGCGTTCAGCCTTGCCTCTGGCGTAAAGACGCGCCGCCAGTGCCAGTGCCAGCGGCTTGGCGCGCGCCCTGCGCGGTGCCATTCATGGTGGGTTCACCAGTACTGCGGGCCGGCCGGCCGAATTGCCTGCGGCTGGCCGGGGAGCGGGTTTCATGCGCACAGTGCCTCCATGTCGCGAATCAGTTCACTGGCAGCGATAGGGCTTAAGGTCGATAGCGGCTGGCCCTTGTCGAAGCTGCTCCAGGACCCGGCGCTGCCGATACTGACCTGTTCCATGACCTGGTCTTCCGAATCCATGATCGAGCCAAGCATCAGACCCGGGCCAAAACGCAGCGCCACCGTGCGCCCGTCGCCGAGCGGCCGGTTGAAATCGAAGACGAAGCCGGCATCCTGCGCATCGCCGCGCTCCCAGCCCTTGTGCGCCAGGCCCAGAAGGCGCCCGACAGGCACCTCGATGCCCTCCCAGCGCGTGAGTGCACTGGCGGCCAGTTCGTCGGCGGTCAGCGTGTAGGTGTCGCGTCCGATCTGGGCAAACGGTTGCACCAGCTCATAGTCGGCCAGCAGCTGGCCGAAGCCCGCAGCTTCCTGCGCCGGCAGGTCGAGCGCGTGCGGAATGCCGATGCGGATATTATCGCCCTGCGGCAGTTGCCACGCGTCGTCGGCGGCGTCGGTCAGGTCGCCATCCGGGCCGACCCGGAAGCAGCCGAGCAGGCGGCCACCGTGGCTGGCGCCCGGTTCCATGTCATAAGCGCCCCACACCAGCCGCTGCACCAGATGGCGCACCAGCGGGTGCCCGGCCAGGAAGCGCTGGAAGATGGCCGGCTCCCAGCGCCGCTGCGCGCACATGGCCATTTCCAGCCGCAGCACCTGCTGCTCTGCGATGCTGCGCGCATCCTTCTTGAGCGCCTTGAAGCGCTCCGTGGCCGCCGCCGACAGCACCGCATCGTCGCTCTTGTTCGGCTTGGGCAGGTCGGCCAGGCGCAGCCCGGACGCATCGCGCACGCACGGCTTGAGCGTTTCGTCGAAGCCGACGCGGAACTGGCGCGGGCCAAAATCGAGCAGCAGGGCGCCATCGCCGTCGAGGCCCAGGTCGGGCGCCAGGCGGTCTTCCAGTTCGTCGGTGCTGAGATTGCGCGCTTCGGCGATCTGGGCGATCTTGTCGCGCGCATTGTCCTGCAGCGCCTTGAACTTGACCTTCTGCGCAATCCCGTTGAGCAGCATCAGGGCCAGGTCGGTACCGATCGTGGCCAGGATATCGAGCCCGGCAATGGCGCGTGCACTCTGGCTTTCGCCCGGCCAGGCCCGGATCAGCGGGGTGAGCTTGCGCGCGCAATCGTCGCCGCCGAACAGGCCCAGGGCCGTGAAGGCCCAGTTGTTCCTGGCGTCGCCACCGGCGTCCGACCAGGCGCTGAACAAATCCCAGGCGAAGCGGCTCAGGGAGTCGGGCGTGCATGCCTGGCGCACTTGATCGATACCGGCGTAGACACCGTCGGCCTGGGGAAAGCGCAGCATCACGCCGATCAGGTCGAGCACCTCGTCGGGCAGCGGCTTGCCGTTGGCGGCCAGGTGCGGACGCGCCCAGCTGCGCGGCATCCAGAAAGCCGGCAGCGCAGCGATTTTCGATGGGAAGCGGTCGAGCGGATCTTCGTCCAGCATGGCGCGCATGGCGGCGTTGACCGCCTCCTGGCCGTAGCGGCCGGCGACCGCGATCAGCATGGCTTCATGGCCGTTCGCCGCGAGCAGGCGCAGTGCGCTGGCGGCGGCGTCGCGCGCCGCGCCGGCCTTGCCCAGTGCCGGGGCGATCAGGCCGCAGGCGGCATGCTCCGGATTGGCCAGCAGCCAGTTGCGCGCCATGTCGCGCACGGCCTTGGACTTGAGCACCGCCAGCGCGCGCGCCACCGGTGCGGCCAGTTCGACGGCGCTGAAGTACATCGCATACTTCAATTCTTCGGCAGGGCGGCGCTCGCACATCACCACCAGGCCGGGCAGGGCGTCGATTCCCATGCTGCCGATGGCGTGCCCTGGCGAGTTGATGTCGTACTTGGCCATGACGGCCCACACGGCGGCATTGAACGGCGGCGGCAGCTTTGCGATCGCATGCACGCTGTTGGCCATTTCGTGGCCGCGTTGGCGGTAGGCTTCCCAGCATGCGACCACGCCCGCCACATCGCCGGCGGCGATTGCGGCCGCGTCGTTCGGTGTCTTGAATCCCGATCCGCCGCCCGTGTAGAGGATAAGACGCCGTTCGCGCAGCACGCGCTGGCGTTCGGCGTCGCTCCAGCGTTCGACCGGCGCCAGCGGCAGGATCTCCAGCGTCAAGGCCTTGCTTGCGCTTTTTGTCCGCGCCAGCCACGGTGGGTTGGCCAGCACCGAGGGCAGGTCGCCCGCGTCGGCCGCGTCGGCTGGCGCTTCCAGGCGGCCGGCCAGGCCGTCGAGTACCTTGACCGCCGCTGCGGACAGCCATGGCGTCAACGCAGGCAAGGCGGCCAGGTGCTGCGGCACCAGTGCGGCCAGCACCGAGCGCGCCGCGCCGGGGGCGCGCTTGTCGGTCGCAATCAATTCGGCCAGGCCGGCGATGGCGGCGAGCGGCCAGCGTGCAGACGCCGACGCCAGGCGCTTGATCGCCTTTTTTGCGGCGATCGACGCCAGCGCGCGGATCGCTTCCGGCGTGCCGATGCTGGCGATGGCGTCGGCGGCCAGGTCGGCGCCAACCCCGTCGCGCAGCGCCGCCACGGCGTCGGTGCCACGGTCCTGGATCGCGGTCGCGATCATTTCCGGCTTGTCGTACCACGCGAACAGGTAGAAGTCGTCGCACGCCTTGATCGTATCGAGGGCGCGCATGCTGGCGGCATCGCGTACGGTCAAGCGCAGCCACGCCATCGAGGTGGGATAGACGGGACCGGCGGCGGCGACGATGGCGTCCGACAGGCCCGGGGCGTCCGGCAGCAGCACGCCGAACAGCCCCTGCCGGTGCGCCGCCAGCGAAGGCAACCTGTCGCGAACCAGCTGCACGCAGGCGTCCCATACGTCTTGCGGCGCGTGCGCCAGGTGGGCGCGCAGCGCCAGTTCGGTTTTGCCGAACACGTTTTCGGTGGGCGCAAACCACTGCTCGGCATCGTCGTCGATGCAGATGCCCGGTTTACGCAGGCCTTGCTGGCGCACGCTGATGCGTTCGATCTGCAGCAAGGTGTCGAGGGCGTGCACGATGCCTTTGCTGGCCACCAGGAAGTCGATGAAGGGAGTTCCATCGGACGGCGCCAACAGGTCGTCGAAGGTGCTCGATAGTGCCAGCAGGACGATGTCGGAGGCGGCGGAACCGTCGCGCTGCCCGTGCTCGATGCGCTGCGCCGCCTCTTCCATCGCCGGGCGCCACCCTGACGCCGAAAGCGCGGGACTGAGCGGCGCGCATTGCCGCGCATGGGCCAGGAACAGGTTCCAGCTGGCGCCGGCGTCGATGACCGGCGCCGTGCCCGGGAAGCGGCGCGAGGGCAGGGCCAGCGCCATCATCGTCGCTGGCACGTCGATCAGCGGCGAGACTGCCAGCCAGGGGGCGATGTCGGACGCAGGCGCGGGCGCCGCCAGGGGCACTGGCGCGGCAGCCGCTGGCGCTGATGCCGCGACCGCAGCAGCTGGTGCTGATGCCGCGACCGCAGCCGCTGGCGCTGCCGCTACTGGTGCGCCGGCCCCGGTTTCGGCATAGCCCTTGCCGGTTTTTTCGCGTATCAGTTTAGCCATTGCCGCGCCGGCCGTGACGGCATCGGCATGGTTCTTGGTCTGGGCCTTGCCCGCCGTGCCGATCTTGCCGAAGCAGACCGTGACATCGCTGCCGTCCTGGCTCACTTCCCAGAATTTACTGGAAACGCCATCGCTCAATTCAAATCGTCGCATTGTTCATCCTGAATGTAAAAGTGTGGTCGCGCCTCAGGCGCACAAATCTTGCATGTCGCGTATCAGTTCACTGGCGACGATGGAGCCCAGCGTCGACAGGGGGTAACAGGCCGCTTTTCCGTTGACTGTGTGACCGTCCGTGACGCGCACTTCCTTCAAGCGCTGTTCCGGCTCGTGCTCTGGCATGCCGACGATCAGGCCGGGGTCGAGGTGCAGTTCGAGCAGGCGGCCGTCGCCGAGCGGCTTGTAGAACTCCCCGATCCAGCCGCCGTCCTGCGGCTCTCCGCGACGCCAGCCTTTGTTTGCCAGGCCCAGTACGCGTCCCGTTGGTACCTTCTGGCTGTCCCAGCGCACCAACACGAGCGCACCCGATTCCGCCTCGGTGAGCGCGTATGTGTCGCGCCCGATCTGGGCAAACGGTTGCAGCAGTTCGTAGTCGGCAAACAGCTGGCCGAAGGCGCTTGCCTCGGCGGGCGGCAGGTCGAGCGCATGCGGGATGCCGATCGTTGCCTCCGGCGGCAGCTCGAACGCTTCGTCGGCGGCGCTGGTCAGCGTCCCGTCGGACCCCACACGAAAGCACCCGATCAGGCGCGCGTGCGGGCCTGCCGCGTAGGCGCCCCACACCAGCCGCTGCACCAGGTGGCGCACCAGCGGATGGCCCGCGAGGAAGGTGAAGAAGACCTGCGGCTGCCAGCGCCGCTGCGTGCACATCGCCTGCTCCAGCCGCAGCACCTGCTGCACGGCGATGGTACGCGCATCCTTCTTGAGTAGCTTGAAGCGCTCATGCGCCACGCCGGACAATGCGTCGTCGTCGATTTTTTTGGGCTTGGGCAGGTCGGCCAGGCGCGCGCCGTCGGCATCGCGCACATACGGCTTGAGCGTTTCGTCGAAGCCGACGCGGAACTGGCGTGGGCCGAAGTCGAGCAGCAAGGCGCCGTCATCATCCAGGCCCAGGTCGGGCGCGAGGCGGTCTTCCAGTTCGTCGACGCCCAGCTTGCGCGCTTCGGCGATCTGGGCGATCTTCTCGCGCGCGTTGTCCTGCAGGGCCTTGAACTTGACCTTTTGAGCGATCCCGTTGAGCAGCATCAGCGCGGTGTCGGTCCCGATCTCGCACAGGATGTCCAGGCCCACGATGGCGCGCTGGTGCTGGCTTTCGCCCGGCCAGGCGCGGATCAGCGGCGTGAGCCTGCGCGCGATGTCGTCGTTGCCGAACAGGCGCAGGGCACTGAATGCCCAATTTTCCTTCACATCGGCGCCGGCGTCGGTCCACGCGGTAAACAAGTCCCAGGCAAAATCGGCGAGCGAGGCGCTGGTGCAGGCTTGGCGCAGCTGCTCGATGCCGGGGTACACACCGTCGGTCTGGGGAAAACGCAGCATCACGCCGATGGGGTCGAGCGCCGCGTCGGGCAAGGCCTTGCCGTTGCCGGTCAGGCGCGGACGGGTCCAGTTACGCGGCATCCAGAAGGCCGGCAGGGGGCCGATTTTGGCGGGCAGCCGGTCGAGCGGATCTTCGTCGAGCAGGGCGCGCAAGGCCGCGCTGACGTCGCTCTGCCGGTAGCGGCTGGCCACCTCGGTGAGCAGCGCTTCGTGGCCGCCGTCGGCCAGCAGGCGCAGGGCGCGGGCGGCGGGGTCGCGCGCGCTGCCGGCTTTGCCGAGGGCCCGCGCAATCAGGCCGCAGGCGGCATGCTCCGGATTGGCCAGCAGCCATGTGCGCGCCAGCTCGCGCACGGTTTTGCTCTTAAGGGTCGTGTACGCGCGCGCAACCGGCGCTGCCAGGGCAACCGCACCGAAGCAGCGGGCGTAAGGCAGTTCGTCGGCCGGCCGCCGTTCGCACATGGCGACCAGCGCCGGCAGGCCGGCCAGGCCCAATGTGGCGATGGCGTAGCCGGGCGAGTTGATCTCGTATTTGGACATGGCGCTCCACACGGCCGCGTTGAACGGCGCCGGCATGTCGGCAATCGCATGCACGCAACCGCCAATTTCGTAGCCGCCGACCGAATAGGCTTCCCACAGGGCCACGACCTGGGCGACATCGCCCGCCGCGATGGCCGCCCCCGCGTCGGCCGGTCCGGGATAGCGTTTCCAGTTGTACGGCCAGGCGTTGTAGCGTTTTTGCTTGAGCAGCTCCTGGCGCTCGTCCTCGGTCCAGCGGATTACCGGCGCCAGGTCCAGCGGCGCGAGCGTGAAGACTTTTGCGCCCGGCTTGGACGGGGACAGCCACGGTGGACTTGACAGTACCGCCGGCAGCTCGGCCAGGCCAGCCAGGTCGGCCGGCGCGGCCGCGCGCGCGCCCACGGCATCGAGCAGCGCGGCCGCAGGCGCAGAAATCCAGGGCTTGACGGCCGCCACGTCGTCCGCATGGTCCAGCACCAGGTCGGCAAGTACCGCACTTGCCGCGGCCGGCGCCTGCTTTGCGGCGGCCAGCTCGGACAGGGCGGCCAGTGCCGCAGATGGCCAGCGCTTCGCCGCCGACGCCAGGCGCTTGAGCGACTTCTTGCTCGCTTCGCAGGCCAGGGCCAGGGCGCGCAACGCGTCGGGCGTGCCGATATGGGCCAGCGCTTCGCCGGTCGCATCGATGCCGGCGCCGTCCTTCAACACATCGACCGCCCCGACGCCGCGCTCCTGCACCAGGGTGGCCACGGCGGCGGGCAGGTTGTAAAAGAAGTGAACCGCGTAGGTGCCGGTGGAAGGCACGAACGGATCGAGCGCCTGCAAGGCCGCTGGTGCGCTGGCGGAGAGGCGCAGCCAGGCGGCCGTGTCGACCTCCTGCTGCGCGAGCGCGAGGGCCAGCGCGTCCGACAGCTCGGGCAGCTCGGGCAGCAGCACCCCGAACAGCGGCTGGCGGCGCACCGGTAATGTGGGCAGCGCCGCGCGGATCATGCCGGCGCACTGCTCCCATACCTCCTGCGGGGCGTGCGCCAGGTGCGCGCGCATTGCCAGCTCGGTCGATCCGAAGTCGACATTCGATGGCGAATACGAGCCAAAGCCTTGCTCGCCCATGTACCAGCACATCCCATACTGGTTATTGATCTCCTGGATGCTCACGCGTTCCATGTCGATCAAAACCTGCAACGCATACGGCAAGCCTTTGTCGGCCACCAGGAAGTCTAGGAAGGGTGCGCCATCCGACGCCGCCAGCTTGTCTTCGACCAGGGTCGATACCGCCAGCAGCACCAGGTCGGACGCGGCGGAGCCGCTGCGCAAGTCGCCGCGGATGCGAGCAATGGCTTCGCTCACGGCATCCTGGAAGCTGACGGGGGAGTTGTCGGGGGCGACGTCGGCGTAGCGCTGCACACGCGCGGCAAACAGCGTCCAGCAGGCCGCCGCATCGGCGTTCGGCGGCGCACCGGGGAAGCGGCGCGAAGCCATGGCCCTGGCCGCGAGAGTGGGTGGCAGCTCGATCAGCGGGGCGACGGCCAGCCATGGCGCGATCTCGCCTGTTGGCGGCGTGGAGGAGGGCGGGACGAGCGGTTGCGGCGGTGTTGGACCTTCGCCCGCATTGGTTTCGGCGTAACCCTTGGCGCTTTTTTCGCGAATGAGTTTTTCCATTGACGCCGCAGCTTTACCTGCATCGGCATGATGCCTGGTCTGGCTGGTGCCGGCGCTGCCGATCCTGCCGTAGCAGACGTTGACGTCGCTGCCGTCCTGGCTTATCTGCCAGAATTTGTGGGACGCCCCATCGCTCAATTCAAATCGCCGCATTCTATCTCCGTAAAGTTACAACGTGTGCGTGCCCGTCTCAGGCGCACAGTCTCTGCATGTCGCGAATCAGTTCACTGGCGGCGATCGGATCGAGCGTCGACAGCGGCTCAGGTTCGTCAATGCCGCCCCAGCTACCGGGCACGCCGACAGTGAGCTGCTCGAGGGTCTGTTCGGGGAACTCGTCCACCAGGCCGGCGACGATGCCCGGCTCGAAGCGCAGGTTGACCACGCGGCCATCGCCAAGCGCCTTGGTGAAGTCGAGGATGCTGCCGCCGTCGAGCGGGCGACCACGCCGCCAGCCCTTGTTGACCATGCCCAGCACGCGCCCGCTCGGCACGGTGATGTCTTTCCATCGCAGCAGCGCAACGGCGCTCAGTTCCGCAGCGGTGAGCGCATAGGTGTCGCGCCCGATCTGGGCGAATGGCTGCATCAGCTCATAGTCGGCGAACAGCTGCGCAAAGGCGGCGGCATCGCTGGCCGGCAGGTCGATCGCATGCGGGATGCCGACGCGGACGTTCGCGCCTTGCGGCAGCACGAACGCATCGTCGGCGGCGTCGGTCATGCCACCGTCGGGGCCAACGCGCAGGCAGGCGAGCAAGCGTCCGCCGTGGCTGGCGTCTGCCTCGACTTCATACACGCCCCATACCAGCCGCTGCACCAAATGGCGTAGCAATGGATGATGCGCCAGGAAGTCGAAGAATACGTGTGGATCCCAGCGGCGCTGGGCGCACATGGCCACTTCCAGCCGCACCACCTGCTGGGCGGCGATCGTTCGCGCATCCTTCTTGAGCAGCTTGTAGCGCTCGACCGCCGCAGCGGCCAGTGTGGCGTCGTCGGATTTTTTAGGCTTGGGCAGGTCGGCCAGGCGCGCACCGTCGTCATCGCGCACGAATGGCTTGAGCGCCTCGTCGAAACCGACCAGAAAGCGGCGCGGGCCGAAGTCGAGGACCAGGGTGCCCGCTTCATCCAGGCCCAGGTCGGGCGCGAGCCGGTCCTCCAGTTCTTCGCTGGTCAGGTTGCGTGCTTCGGCGATCTGGGCGATCTTTTCGCGCGCGTTGTCCTGCAAGCCCTTGAACTTGACCTTTTGCGCAATGCCGTTCAGGAGCATGAGGGCGGTATCGGTGCCGATCGCGGCCAGCACATCGAGCCCGGCCACCGCACGCGCATGCTGGCTCTCGCCTGGCCAGGTGCGGATCATCGGGGTCAGCTTGCGCGCCACGTCGTCGTTGCCGAACACGCGCAGCGCGCCATAGGCCCAGCTCTCTTTCGGGTCGGCGCCGGCGTCGAGCCAGGCGCGGAACAGGTCCCACGCAAAGTCGGCCAGCGAGGCCGGCGTACAGGCATCGCGCACCTGATGCAGGCCGGCGTAGACGCCGTCTTCCTGCGGAAAACGCAGCATGGCGCCGAGCGGATCGAGTGCGCTGTCGGGCAGCACCTTGACGCTACCGGCCAGGCGCGGACGGTTCCAGTTGCGTGGCAACCAGAAGGCGGGCAGGGGGTCGATCCTGGCCGGATGGCGATCGAGCGGGTCTTCATCGAGCATGGCCTCGATGGCGGCGTTGACGGCGTCCTGCTGGTAGCGGCTTGCGGTATCGGTCACGATCCCACGGTGCCCGTTCACTGCCAGCAGCTGCAGGATTGCCACGGCGGCATTGCGCGCCGCGCCGGGTTTGCCCAGCGCCGGGGCGATCATGGCGCAGGCCGCGTAGTCCGGATTGGCCAGCAGCCAGCGGCGCGCGATGGCGCGCAGGGACTTGTTTTTTCCGCTGGCGCAGATGCGCCCCATCAGCTGCGCCAGTTCGACGCTACCGAAGTACATCGCATACGGCAGCTCGTCGGCCGGATTGCGCTCGCACATGAGCATCAGCGCCGGCAGGCTCTCCACGCCCAGGGTGGCGAAGGCGTAGCCGGGCGAGTTGATGTCATGACCGGCCATGGCGGTCCACACTGCCGCGTTGAACGGGGCGGGCAGGTCGGCGATGGCGTGCACGCAGCCGCCGATGTCGTTATTCTCTTCGGCGTAATGCGCCCACAGCGCGACCACGGCCTGCACATCGCCCGCGGCGATAGCATCGGCCGTGCCTTGCGGGCCGTCGAAACGCTCGGCGTCGTAGGGCCAGGCGTTGTAGCGCTGGTCGGCCAGCAGGCGCTGACGCTGCTGCTCGGTCCAGCGCGTGCAGGGCGCCAGCGGCAGCGCTGCCAGCACCAGCGGTTTTGGGACCGGCTTGGGCGGCGCCATCCACGGCGGGTTGGCCAGCACCGTTGGCAGTTCGCCCGCATCGGCGGCGTCGAGCGATGCTGCGAATTTTCCGGCCATCTCGGCCAGCAGCCGCGCTCCCGGGGCGGATATCCACGGCGTGATCGCCGGCACCGCACCGGAATGGTCCAGCACCAGGCTGGCGAGGGTGGAACGCAAGGCTGGTGGTAAGGCCGGGTCGGCGGCGACCAGTTCCGACAGGGCGGCCATGGCGGCCAGCGGCCAGCGCTGCGTCGCCATTGTCAGTCGTGGCAGCGACTTTTTGGTGACATTGCAGACCTTCGCCAGCGCGCGCACGGCGTCCGGCGTGCCGATGCAGGCCAGCGCGTCGCCGGCGGCGTCGGCGCCGGCCGCTATTTCGAGCTGCGCGACCGCGTCGACGCCATGTTCCAGCACTAGCGCGGCCACCACGGACGGCATGTTGTAGAACAGGTTGCGTGCGTACTCGTCGTATCTTGGTTCGAACGGCTCCACCGCCTGCAGGCTGGCCGGATCACGCGCGGTCAGGCGCAGCCAACCGCTCGGGTTGTACGGATGCTGCGCGAGCTTGAGGATCAGCGCGTCCGATAGTGCCGGTTCCTCGGGCAGCAGCAAGGCGCACAGCGGCTGGCGGTATATGGATAACGTGGGCAGGCCGTCGCGCAGCAGTTGCGCGCATTGCTGCCACAGGTCTTCCGGCGCCCAGGCCAGATGCGAGCGAAACGCCAGTTCGGTCGCGCCGAAACTGCTGCGCGAGGACCCGTACGACAGGTCGATCTCGTCGCTGATAAACCAGTGACTGGTAAAGCGGTTGCGCTCTTCGCGAATGCTCATCCTCTCCATTTGCAGCAGCACGCCGATGGCATGCGTAAGGCCCTTGTCGGCGACCATGAAGTCGAGGAAGGGCGCGCCTTGCGCCGGCGCCAGCTTGTTCTCGAAACGGGTCGAGAGCGCCAGCAGGACCGCGTCCGACAGCGCCGATCCGCTGCGCAGGTCCTGTTCGATGCGCTGCATCGCTTCGGTCACGGCGGCGCGATATTGTTGGTGCGAGTGTTTGGGGTCGGCCGGATCGTAGGCGCGCGCCAGCGACAGGAACTGCATCCAGCAAGCGCCGGCGTCGGCGTTCGGCTGGCGTCCGGGGAAGCGGCGCGAGGGCAGGGCCTGGGCGGCGAATGCGGCTGGCATGTCGACCAGTGCGCCGGCGGCCAGCCAGGGCGCGATGGCGTCCGATGGCGCTGGCGGCGCCGCTGGTGGGGAAGGCGGCGTAACCGGTACTGGGGGTGCGGCGGGTGCTGTCACCGGGGCCTTGGCCACCTTTGGCGTTGCGGCGACTGTGGAAAGTGCGGTCGCACCGCTGGTCACTTCGGCATACCCTTTGCCTGTCTTTTCGCGTATCAGCTTGTCCATTGCGGCGCCGGCCTTTGCCGCATCGGCGTGATTCTTGCACTGGGTGGTGCCGGCGGTGCCGATTTTTCCGTAGCAGACCGTCAGGTCGCTGCCGTCCTGGCTGATTTCCCAGAATTTGTTCGAAGTCCCGTCGCTCAATTCAAATCGCCGCATTGCCTGTCCTGTCATGATGATGTGTGTGCGTGCCGTCTCAGGCGCGCAGGTGTTCGATGTCGCGTATCAGTTCACTGGCCTCGACCGCGTCGAGCTGCGCCAGCGGCACCGCCTGTTGCAGATGTTCGCGCCGGTCGGCACTGCCGAACAGCACCAGCTTGAGGGTCTGCTCGGGATGCGCGTCGATTGCGGAGATCAGGATGCCCGGCTCGAAGTTCAGCTGCGCCACGCCTGCGCCGGCCATAGGCTTGCTGAAGTCATTTGCGCAGCTGCGCTCGTGCGTGCGGCCGCGCCGCCAGCCCCACTTGGCCAGGCCCATGATGCTGCCGGTCGCCGCCAACACGCCGTCCCAGCGCAGCAAACGGTCAGACGTCAGCTCCGCTTCGGTCAGCGAGTACGTGTCGCGATCGAGTTGGGGAAAGGGCTGCATCAACTCATAATCGGCAAACAGCTGCGTGAACGCCGCCAGCCCGGCAGCCGTCATCTCCAGCGGATGCGGGATGCCGATGCGGATGGCGTCGTCCCGGGGGAACGTGTACGCGTCATCGGTGCCGTTGGCCAAGGTGCTGTCGGATGCGAGCCTGAAGCACGCTTCCAGGCGCTCCTCGCGGTACACGCCCCATACCAGCCGTTGCGCCAGGTGGCGCACCAGCGCATGGCCGGCCATGGAGGTCATGAATTTTTCGGGTGTCCAGCGGCGCCGCGTGCGCATGGCCATTTCCAGTCGCGTCACCTGCTGCGAAGCGATGGCGCGCGCATCTTTCTTGAGCTGTTTGTAGCGTTCTGCGGCTGCGCGCGCCAGCGTGGCGTCGTCATCCTGGCGCGGCTTGGGCAGGTCGGCCAGGTGCGCGCCGCTTTGGTCGAGAATATAGGGACGCAGCGCTTCGTCGAAGCCGACCACGAACTGGCGCGCGCCAAAATCGAGCAGCAGCGTGCCTTGTTCGTCCAGCCCCAGTTCGGGCGTGAGATGGTCTTCCAGTTCATCGGCGCTCATGCCGCGCGCCTCGGCAACCTGCACGATCTTTGCGCGCGCACTTTCTTTCAGGGTGCCGGAATTGAAGCGTTTGACAATGGCGCGCAACTGCAGCAGGGCCGCATCGGTACCGATCGCGCCCAGTACCTCGACGCCCAATGCCGCGCGCGAATGCAGGGCGTCGGCCGGCCACGCGCATATTAGCGGTCCGAGTTTGCTGGCGCTGTCGTCGTCGCCCAACACGCCCAGCGCCGTGAAGGCCCAGTTTTCCCGGGCGCTGCCGCCATCGTTCTGCCAGGCGTCGAACAGACTCCAGGCAAAGGTGGCCAGCGAATCGGGTGTGCATGCGGCGCCGACCTGGGCCAGCCCGGCATACACACGCTCGCCTTGTGCAAAGCGCAGCATGGCGCCAAGGGCGTCGATGGCCGCATCGGGCAGCTCCTTGCCACTGCTGGCCAGGCGCGGACGGGGCCAGCTGCGCGGCGTCCAGAAATCCGGTGCGGCGGCCAGTTTTGCCGGGTACACATCCAGTGGGTCCTGGTCGAGCAGTGCGCGCAGGGCGGCGACGACCGCCGGCTTCCCGTAGCGCGCGGCCACCTCCATCAGCAGGGCGTCGTGGCCGGCGGCGGCCAGCATGCGCAAGACGTCGGCCGCTTGCTCACGCGCGCTGCCCGCCTTGCCGAGGGCTGGCGCGATCAGCGCGCAGGCGCTGTGTTCCGGGTAGTCCAGCAGCCAGCGCCGCGCGGCAGTGCGCGCCGTTCTCTTTTTCAGGGTCGCAAAAGCGCGCGCGATTGGCGCCGCCAGTTCGACGGCGGCGATGTGGCGTGCGTACACCAGGTCGTCGCCGGGACGCTGCTCGCACATCGTCACCAGGGCCGGCAAGCCGCTCAGGCCCAGGGTCGCCACCGCGTAGCCGGGCGAATTGATCGGGTGCCCGGCAATGGCATTCCACACCGCCGCGTTGAAAGGGGGCGGCATGTCGGCGATGAGGTGCACGCAGGCCGCGAAGAAGGTATTGTCTTGCGCCGCTTCCTGCCACATGGCGATCAGGGCGGCGCTGTCGCCGGCGTCGATGGCCGCTGCGCTGTTTGCGGGCGCCGTCGGCGGGTTGGCATATGTAGTCAGCGTGGCGCGTTGTTCCATGCGCATCTCTGCGCGTTCCTCGTCGCTCCAGCGCTCGGCGGGCGCCAGCGGCAGCGGCGCCAGCGCCATCGCTGCGGCCGTTTTCTTGCGCGGCGCCAGCCACGGTGGATTGGCCAGCACCGGCGGCAGCTCGGCATCGGCGGCCAGCGTGTCCACGTTGATGCCGGCGTGAAGTTCATCGAGCACCGCCGCTGCCTGCGCCGATATCCACGGCCTGAAAGCGGGAACGACTGCGGCGTGTTCGTAGGCCAGCGTGGCCAGCATCGCGTGGACCACCTCGGGAACCTGCTCCCCGGTGGCGATCAGCTGTGCCAGGCCCGCGATTGCCGCGAGCGGCCAGCGCCGCACGACCTCGCGCAGGCGCTGGCGTGCGTCGATGGCGGGCTGGCGGAAAAATCCGCGGCTGGCCTCCACCAGTTCGCGCCCGAGCGTCTGGACGGCCAGCGGCGTGCCGATCCAGGTGAGCGCCTCGGTGCCCAGTTGAACGGTGGGTGCCGCATGCACCAGGACGGCAAGGTCGGTGCCGTGGTCCCGGATCAGCGTGGCGATGACCTTGAGCGCATCGTCGCGAGCCAGATCGCGTATGCTGCCCGCCGGCGTGACAAGTGCCCTGGCGTTGGCGAGGGTGTCGTACAGGTGCGACAGGGGTGTCGTTACCTGGCCTGCGTCGTCTCTTGAGCGCAGTGCGAGCAGCGGTGCGTGCGGCTGGAACGGCGCAAGATGCGCCTGGCGCTTGGATGGCACACGCGCCACTCTTTCGCCGATCATGTGCATGCATTCATGCCAGGTCGCCTCGCTCGCATGAACAAGATGCTGGTGAAGTGCCTGTTTTGTCCGGAGACTGCCGTAGCTCTCGGCCGGGCCTTCATCGGTTCCCATGACACGCAACTGCCATGTCTCGTTGGGCACGGCGGCGCTGGTGCGGATGGTATTGGCGCTCAGTCGTTCCATGGCGGCCAGCATCACGTCGACCGCATACGGCAGTCCTTTTTCGGCCGCCAGAAAATCGAGGAAGGGGACGGCGCCATTGAATGCCAACGGGGTGCAAAATGTGTTTGCGACGGCAAACATGATCGTGTCCGACAGCATGCTCCCGCTGCGCGTACCTTGCCGGATGCGCTGCATGGCCTCGTCAATGCCAGCGTGTAGCTCGACGTCGCAGAGGGCCATTGCCGGGTCGCGGAATACGCGCACCACCTGAAGGAACATGTCCCAGGCGCGGTCGGCGTCGCTGATGGGCGCCGGACCGGGCACGCGGCGCGAGGGCAACGCCAGCGCGGCGACGCCGGCCGGCAGGTCGAGCACCGGTCCGCAGGCAAGCCACGGGGCGATATCGCCTGACGGCGGTGGGGCCGCTGGCACGGCGGCGGGAATGCCCGCCCCGGCGATAATGGCCCCGGCGCTGGTCTCCACATAGCCTTTGGCGGTTTTCTCGCGCACCAGCTTGACCAGCGCTGCGGCGGCCGTGGCGTCGTCCGCGTAGGTTTTCGGTTTGCCTTGCCCGGCGCTGCCGATCCTGCCGAAGCGGATCTGCAGTTCGGCGCCAGTCTGACCAACCTCCCAGAATTTACTGGAAACCCCATCGTCCAATTCAAATCGTCGCATCACGCATGTCCTTGAAAGTTGAAGTTGTGCCGGCATTGTGTCAGGCGCCCAGCCATTGCAGGTCGCGTATCAGTTCACTGGCCGCGATCGGGTCGAGCGCCGCTAGCGGCGCACTCTTGTCGACCCGGCCATGCCTGCCCGTGCTGCCGAACGATACCTGCTTGAGGGTTTGCTCGTCATGTTCATCCGTCAGGGTGAGCATGATGCCAGGAGTGATGCTCAGTTCGACCAGGCGTCCATCGTCGCACGCCTTGGTGAATTCCCAGGCGTAGCTGTGCTCCTGCGTGCGGCCGCGGCGCCAGCCCCGGTTGGTCAGGCCAAGCACCCTGCCTGTCGGGACCACCACGCCATCCCAGCGCTGTAAGCGGTCCGACGCCAGTTCGGCGGACGTCAAGGCATACGTGTCGCGCCCGAGCTGGGCAAACGGCTGCATCAGCTCATAGTCGGCGAACAACTGGCCAAAGGCCGCCACGTCGGCGGCCGGCATCTCAAGCAAATGCACGACGCCGATGCGGACATCGTCGCCGGTCCCGAGCGCGTACGCATCGTCGCCGGCGTTGGTAAAGCCCCCATCGGGGTCGACCCGGACGCAGCTCTCAAGGCGCCCATCGACATAGACGCCCCATACCAGCCGCTGTACCAGATGGCGCACCAGCGGATGACCGGCCAGGAAGGTGTTGAAAACCACCGTCTGCCAGCGGCGCCGCGCGCACATGGCGACCTCCAGGCGCAGCACCTGCTGCGCCGCGATGGCACGCGCGTCTTTCTTGAGCAGCTTGTAGCGCTCGGCGGCGGCGCGCGCCAGTTCGGCGTCATCGCCTGGCTTCGGTTTGGGCAGCTCGGCCAGGCGTGCCCCGTCCTGGTCGCGCACATACGGCTTGAGCGTTTCATCGAAACCGACCCTGAACTGGCGCGGACCGAAGTCGAGCAGCAGCGCGCCATCGTCGTCGAGTCCGAGATCGGGAACGATGCGGTCTTCCAGTTCCTCGGCCGTCATGTTGCGTGCCTCGGCGATCTGCCTGATCTTTTCGCGCGCGCTTTCCTGCAGGCCCTTGAACTTGACCCGATGGGCGATCCCGTTGAGCAGCAGCATGGCGGTGTCGGTGCCGATCGCCGCCAGCACGTCGAGTCCCGCCACCGCGCGCGCATGCTGGCCCGCGCCCGGCCAGCTGCGGATCAGCGCGGTCAGTTTGCGCGCGACATCGTCGTCACCGAACACGCGCAACGCGTTGAACACCCAGTTTTCTTTCGAGTCCATGCCGTCTTCCTGCCACTCGCAGAACAGCTCCCAGGCGAACGCGGTCAGGCAAGCGGGGGTGCAGGCCTGGCGCACCTGGTCAAGGCCTGCGTACACGCCTTCGGTTTGCGGAAATCGCAGCATGGCGCCGAGCGCGTCGAGTGCCGCGTCGGGCAGCGCCTTGCCGTTGCTGGCCAAGCGCGGGCGGGTCCAGCTGTGCGGCGTCCAGAACGCGGGCGCGGCCCCGAACTTGGCGGGGAACAGGTCGAGCGGGTCCTGGTTGAGCATGGCACGCAGGGCTACCAGCACCGCCGGCTGCTGGTAGCGGGCAGCCACCTCGATCAGCAGTGCTTCATGGCCGGCGCCGGCCATCATGCGCAAGGCGGCAGCGGCATATTCGCGCGCTCTGCCAGCCTTGCCCAGTGCCGGCGCGAGCAGGCCGCAGGCCGCGTGTTCGGGGTAGGCCAGCAGCCAGCGGCGCGCACGGTGTAGGTCTTCAGGGTGGCCAGGGCGCGCGCCACCGGCGCTGCCAGTTCGATGGCGGCGATGTATTGTGCGTAGACCAGATCGTCGGCCGGGCGCCGCTCGCACATGGCCACCAGGCCCGGCAGTCCACGCAGGCCCAGGGTCGCCACCGCGTAGCCGGGCGAATTGATCGGGTGCTGCGCGAGCGCGTTCCACACAGCCGCGTTGTACGGTTCGGGCATGTCGACAATGGCGTGCACGCAGCCGCCCAGGTAATGGCCATCACCGACACACGCCTGCCAGATCGCCAGCAGCGCATCCAGGTCCCCCGCCTCGATCGCCGCCGCTGCCTGTTCAGGGGCGGCGAACCGGCGCGCATTCCATGGATATGCACTGTAGCGCTCTTCGCTGCGCATGTCTTCGCGTTGGTCGGCGGTCCAATGTTCGGCCGGCGTCAGCGGCAGCGGCGCGAGCGCCAGCGCGGCGAGGGTTTTCTTGCGCGGCTTGAGCCATGGCGGATTGGCCAGCACGGGCGGCAGGTCTGCTGGGTCTGCGATCTGGCCGGCGAGCGCGAACCTTGCCGCAAAGTCGTCCAGCACCGCCGCCGCCTGCTCCGAGATCCACGGTTTGAAGGCGGGCAGTTGAGCGGCGTGTTCCGACACCAGCGTTGCGAGCAGCGAACGTCCCGCAAGCGGGATGGGACCGTCGGTGGCGCTCAGTTCTGCCAGGCCGGCAAGCGCCGCATATGGCCAGCGGCTTACCGCAGCTCTCAAACGGTCAAGCACGGCTGCCTTGTTGTATTTACCGGTCAGGCCGCGCGCCAGCGCGGCCACCGCCTCGGGGGTGCCGATGCACAGCAGGGCCTCGTCCGTGACCCTGACTGTCACACCGGGTGCCAGCAGCGCGACGGCATCGGCCCCATACTCCTGCAGTAGCGTGGCCACTGCGAAAGGCTCCGAATGGTACTGGCATTCACCGCCGAGTGAGCCGGGCAGCATGGCCATCATGCGCGCTCTCAAGGCCAGCGTCTGTTCCCTGACGGGCGCGCTGACAGTGAGGTTGAGCCAGAAGTCGAAGCTGCGCAGGTCGTATTCGCGTTCCATGACCAGCGCGTCCGAGACCTCCGGAACGTCGGGCAGCAGCAAGGCGAGTAGCACCTGGCGATGGGGCGGCACGCGTTCGAGACAGTTGCGGATCGCTTGCACACATTGCATCCATATGTCGTCGCTGGCGTGTGCAAGGTGGCCGCGATACGCCAGTTCGGCCATCGAAAAGCTGCCACGGTGGCGCGAAAACTGCCACTGTTGTCCTGCGGCGCCGACGCACCATGGCTGGCCGAGGCGCTTGTCGTCGACATCGATGCGCATTTTTTCCACGCCGGTGAGCAAGACTTCGAGCGCATACGGCAAGCCGCGTTCGGCGACCAGAAAGTCGACAAAGGGAGATCCGTCCGACCGCGCAAGCCGGTCTTCGAACAGCGTCGACATTCCCAGCATGACCGCGTCGGACAAGAGCGAGCCGGCGCGCACGCCTTGTTCGACGCGCGCATCGGCCTGCCTGGCTGCGGCGACGAACTCGGGCTCGCATCGGTCGAATTCGGGTTTGCGCGCGGCGCGCGCATGCGTGAGGAACAGCTCCCAGGCGCGGTCTGGGTCGGCGCAGGCAGGCGTGCCGGGAAAGCGGCGTGAAGGCATGGCCAGTGCCGCCATCGCCGCCGGCACATCGAGCACGGGTCCGCAGGCAAGCCAGGGGGCGACAGCGCCGGATAGCGGCGCTACGTTGGCGGGGCTGCCGCTGGTCGGTTCGGAGTGCTGCATGATGTGTCCTGAAAATGAGTGTGTGTCAGCGCCGTTTCAGGCGCACAGATTGTTCATGTCGCGTATCAGCTCACTGACCACCACCGGGTCGAGCGCGGACAGTGCAAGCGGCTGGCCGATGCCGCCCCAGTCGTCGCTGCGTCCGACCCTCACCTCGCCCACGGTCTGCTCGGGGTGTTCGCCGGTGTTCCCGGCGACCAGGCCCGGCGTGATGTGCAGTTCGGCCAGATGGGCGGCAGCCAGCGCCTTGGTGAAGGTCCAGATGCTGCCGCCGTCGCGCACCGGTCCCCGGCGCCAGCCCTGGTTCACCATACCCATGACGCGCCCGCTCGGCACGACCTTGCCATTCCAGCGCGTCACGGATTCGCGGCCCGCTTCGGCGTCCTCCAGCCGGTAGGTGTCGCGCCCGATCTGCGCGAACGGTTGCAGCAGTTCGTAGTCGGCGAACAGGCGGGCGAAGGCGTGCGCATCGGCTGCGGGCAGGCCGAGCGCATGCACGATGCCGATCCGCGCCGCGTCGTCCGGCGGCAGGTCGACAGCATCGTCGGCCGCCGTGGTGAAAGTGCCGTCGGACGCGACCCGGAAGCACGCCAGCAGCGCATTGCCGTCGACGCTGTACAGGCCCCAGACCAGGCGCTGCACCAGATGGCGCAGCAGCGGGTGGTGTGCCAGGAAGTCGATGAAGAGCTGCCGCTGCCAGCGCCGCTGCGCGCACATCGCCATTTCCAGCCGCAGCACCTGCTGCGCGGCGATGGAGCGCGCGTCTTTCTTGAGCAGCGTGTAGCGCTTTACCGCCACCGCCGACAAGACCGGGTCGTCGCTCTTTTTCGGCTTGGGCAGATCCGGCAGGCGCGTGCCGGCGCTGTCGCGCACGCAGGGCTTGAGCGTTTCGTCGAAACCGACGCGGAACTGGCGCGGGCCGAAGTCGAGCAGCAGCGTGCCTTGTTCGTCGAGGTCCAGGTCGGGCGCCAGGCGGTCTTCCAGTTCCTCAACGCTCAAGCCGCGCGCCCCGGCGATGGCGGCGATCTTGTCGCGTGCGCGGTCCTGCAGCGCCTTGAACTTGACCTTTTGGGCGATCCCATTGAGCAGCATCAGGGCGGTATCGCTGCCGATCAGTGCCAGTACATCCAGGCCGGCGATGGCGCGCGCGCTGAGGCTTTCGCCGGGCCAGGCGCGCAGCAGGGGCGTGAGCATGCGCGCGCTATTGTCGTTGCCGATCAGGCCGAGCGCGAAGAAGGCCCAGTTTTCCTTCGGCTGCGCGCCGTCTTCGACCCAGGCGCGGAACAACTCCCAGGCGAAATCGGCCAGCGAATCGGGCGTGCATACGTCTTTGAGCTGGGCGACGCCGGCATAGATACCGTCGGCGTGCGGAAAGCGCAGCATGTCGCCGATGGTATCGAGCGTGGCCTCGGGCAGCGCCTTGCCGCTTGCGGCCAGGAGAGGCCGGGCCCACAGGTGCGGTGTCCAGAACGGCGGCAGGCCGGCAATTTTGGCCGGGTGCAGGTCGAGCGGATCTTCATCGAGCATGGCGCGCAGGGCGCCCGTCACGGCATCCTGGCCATAGCGCTCGGCGACATCGAGCAGCAGCGGCCGGTGGCCCGCCGCGCCCAGCAGCCGCAGCGCGGCGCGTGCCTGTTCGCGCGCCCCGCCTGATTTGCCGAGTGCCGGCGCAATCAGGCCGCAGGCGGCATGTTCCGGGTTCGCCAGCAGCCACTCGCCAGCGCATGCACGCAGTTCCTTGTTTTTCAAGGTGATCCACGCGCGCGCCACCGGGGCCGCCAGTTCGACCGCGCCGAAGTGGCGTGCGTACGCCAGGTCTTGCGCAGGGCGCCGTTCGATCATGTTCACCAGGCCGGGCAACCCTTCCAGGCCGAGTGTGGCAATCGCGTAGCCGGGCAGATTGACCTCGACCTGCGCGACGGCGTTCCAGACCTGCGCGTTGAGCGGCGCAGGCAGGTCGGCGATCATGCGCGCGGCGTCGTTGAGGTGCTTGCCGCCGGCAAGACAGGCCAGCCAGGCGTCGATGATGGCCGCTGCCCCGGCGTGGGCGGTGACCTCTGCCGACACCTGCGGGTCCGGCTCGCTCTTGTAAGAGCTGACCGTGTAGCGTGGCTGCTTGCGCAGGCGGGCACGTTCTTCTTCGCTCCAGTGCATGCTTGGGGCCAGCGGCAAGGGCGCCAGCGTCAGTGCCGGCACGGCTTTCTTCTTTGCCGCCGTCCAGGGCGGATTGGCCAGGATGGGCGGCAGGTCGGCTGCGGCCGCGACATCGCGCACGGTGAGGTAGTGCGCGGCGGCGTTGGACAGCACTTTCCATGCGCGCGGCGAGAGCCACGGCTGGTATGCCGGCACGCTGGCGGCATGCTGCGCCAGCAGCGCGGCCAGGAAGCGGCGTGCGCGCGCCGGGCCGCAGTGGTCCCTGCCGATCAATTCGCTCAGCACCGCAATGGCGGCCTGCGGCCAGCGTTCGGCCGCCAGTGCAAAGCGTGCGCACTGGGCCTCGCCATGGTCGCACGCCAGCGCCAGTACGGTCAGCGACTCGGTGGTGCCGATGCAGGCCAGCGCCGTGGCGGCCGCTTCTTCGTCCAGTGCTCCGTACTTCAGGGCGTCGACCGCATCGACGCCGCGATCGCACACGATCGTCACCAGCGCTTGCTGCGAGCGGCCAAACTCGTGATCGGCGGCGTGGCATGTGCTGCGCCACCGGCGGATCGCTTTCATCGCTTCCGGCGACCTGGCATAGGCAAGCAGCCATCCGTATTGCGACAGCCAGTCGAGGCCATAGTAGCTTGGCGGCGGCTGCAGCGTCAGGGCGATGGCGTCGGCGATATGCGGCGCGTCGGGCAACAAGGCCGCCAGCAGCGGGCGGCGGCAGGTGTACAGGCGTTCGATTGCGGCATGGGCGATGCGCACGCATTCTTCCCAGACGTCGTCGGGCGCCAGCGCGAGGTAGCTGCGCAGCGTCATCTCAGTCGGGTGGTAGATGTCGTTGCGCAGGAAGCCGCGCAGATCGGAGGCGGCGCGCACGCCATAGCCAGCCCTGGTCGACTCAACGGCGGTGCATTCCATGCCGATCAGTGCTTCGAGCGCATGCGGCAGGCCGCGCTCGGCGGCCAGCACGTCGATCAGCGAGGCGCCACTGGTCAAAGGCAGGTAAGGAAAATCCAGATGGCGTTCGACCGCCAGCAGCACCGCATCGCAGGCCGGCGAACCGCGCGCATCGCCGCTGGCGATGCGCGCGGCCGCCTCGCCCACGAGCTGTTGGTCGTCCGAGCCGGCCGGGTCCAGCGCGCAGTGCTGGCGCGCCGCCGCGATGAAGCGGTCCCAGATCGCGCCGGTGTCTGGGCGCGGCGCCGGGCCGGGAAAACGGCGCGAGGGCAGTGCTTCGGCCGCCAGTGCGGCGGGAATATCGACCAGCGGGCCGATGGCGAGCCAGGGCGCGACGGCGCCGCTTGCGTTGTCGCGCGAGTGGGCATGATTCATTGTTGGTCTTGTTCTGATAGGTGGCTGTTCAAGCGCACAGTTTGTTCATATCGGCAATCAGCTCGCTGACTGTCGCCGCCCCGAGGGATGACAAAGGGACGCTCTCGCGGATCTCCTTCGGGCCGCCGCGCCCGATGCAGACCGACCCGAGTGTCTGTTCCTCGAATTCGTACGACGAGCCGGCGCGGATGCCGGGCTCCATGTCCAGCGTTGCGGTGTAACCGTCGCCAAGTACCTTGAGCAGGTCCCAGATCATGGCGCTGTCGTGCGTGTCGCCGAGCCGCCATCCCTGGTTCAGCAGGCCAAGCAGGCGCCCGGTCGGCACCACTTCGCCGTTCCAGCGGCCGAGCGCGTGGTACGCCTCTTCGCCTGCGTCGAGGGTATGCGTGGCGCGCCCGATCTGGACGAACGGCTGAAGTAGTTCGTAATCGGCGAACAGCTGGCTGAAGGCGCTGGCGTCTTCCACTGAAAGGTCGAGCGCATGCGGAATGCCGATCACGGCGCCTTCTCCTTGCGGCAGCGCGAAAGCGTCATCGGCCGCGTCGCTGAAGGCGCCTTCGGGCGTCACGCGAAAGCAGGCCTGCAAGCGGCCGTCGGCATCGTACACCCCCCACACCAGACGCTGCGCCAGGTGCCGTACCAGCGGGTGCGTGACCATGCAGTCCTTGAACACCTGCGCCGTCCAGCGCCGCTGCGCGCACATGGCCAGCTCCAGCCGCAGCACCTGCTGCGCGGCGATGGTGCGCGCGTCCTTCTTGAGCAGTTTGAAGCGCTCCACCGCCTGCTTTGACAAGGCTGCGTCGTCGGTCTTCTTTGGCTTGGGCAGGTCCGCCAGGCGCGCGCCGCTATCATCCCTGACGAAGGGCTTGAGCGTTTCGTCGAAGCGGACGCGAAACTGGCGCGGGCCGAAGTCGAGCAGCAGGGCGCCTTGTTCATCGAGACCCAGGTCGGGCGCGATACGGTCTTCCAGTTCCTCGCTGCTCAAGCCGCGCGCTGCGGCGATCGCCTTGATTTTCTCCTGCGCGCGGTCCTGGAGCGGCTTGAACTTGAGCTTGAGGGCGATCCCGTTGAGCAGCATCAGGGCGGTGTCGCTGCCCATCAGCGCCAGCACGTCCAGGCCCGTGACGGCGCGCGCGTGCAGGCCTTCACCGGGCCAGGCCCGCAACAAGGACGTGAGCCTGCGCGCGGTATCGTCGTCGCCGAGCAGGCCAAGCGCGTAAAAAGCCCAGTTTTCCTTGGCCTTGGCGCCATCGTCCACCCAGGCGAAGTACAGATCCCAGGCGAAATCGGACAGCGACGCCGGCGTGCACGCTTGTTTGAGCTGGTTGATGCCTTCGTACACGCCATCGGCGTGCGGGAAGCGCAGCATGATGGCGACGGCATCCATCGCCGCATCGGGCAGCGCCTTGCCGTTGGCGGCCAGCAGCGGACGGCTCCACAGCAGTGGTGTGCAGAACTTGGGTAGCTTGCCTATTTTGGCAGGAAAATTCCGCAGCGGCCCCTGATCCAGTGGCATGATTGCGCAATTGGAGGTGTCGCGCGCGGCTGGCGCAGCCCAGGGCGGGGCGGCCAGTACCGGCGGCAGGTCGCTGGTATCGGCGCAATCGCGCACCGTGATGTACTGCGCGGCGGCGACCGACAGCACCTTCCAGGCTGGCGCCGTCATCCACGGCGCGAGCGCGGGAACCCGGTGCGCATGCTTGGCGACCGTAGCGGCAAGCAGCTTGCGGGCGCCATCCGGGCCTTGCTTGCTTGATGCGATCACCTGGCTCAGTCCCGCCATGGCGGCGTCGGGCCAGCGCTCGACTGCGTCGACCAGGTACTCGAACTGCCAATCGTAATAGTGGCGCTCTGCGAGGGCGGCGATGGCGTCCGGCGTGCCGATACAGCCCAGCGCCTGCGGCGTCTTGTCGGACCAGTTGCCGCCCATGATCGCATCGATCGCCGCGGCGCCGCGATCCTGGAGTGCCGTGGCCAGGCCGGGCAGGGAACGGTGAAAGTCGTCGCGCCACAGGCCCGCGCCGCTCGGCCACAGGCGCAGCGCCTGCTTTGCCTCGGGCGAAGTGGCGTACACGACCAGCCATGCGTAGTTGCTGTTCCACTTCGGCAGTCCCTGCTCGTCCATCTCCGGCTCCAGCATCAGCGCCAGTTCGTTGGCCAGTTCCGGCGCGTCGGGCAGCAGTGCGGCCAGCAGCGGACGGGCGCTGGTATGCAGCGTCGCCGCTGCCGCGCGCGCGCGCTGCACGCATTGTTCCCACAGCGCTTGCGGGGCATGCGCGAGATGGGCGCGCAGGGCCAGTGCGGTGCCATCAAAAAGGCCATGGACACCGAAACTCACCTCCTTGGCCGTGTACACGCTGTCGTCGTTGTCGTAATCCGGATGGATCCATATCCGTTGCGTCATCAGCACGACATCGAAGGCGTACAGCAAGCCCTTGTCGGCGACCAGCACATCGAGGAAGGGACAGCCGTCGGAAGCCGGTTCGTCTTCTTCGTTGATGCTTTCAGTCGCCAGCAAGATGGCGTCGGACTCCGGCGAGCCATGCCGCTCGCCCTGGGAAATGCGGGTAATGGCTTCGATGACGCCTGGGTCATCGGGGGCGCCGTCGACGCGCGCCCGTAAAGGACAATGCTCGCGCACACGCTTGAGGTACTGCGCCCAGCGCACTTTGCCGTTGGTGCTGGGCGGCGGACCGGGGTGGCGGCGCGAGGGCAGGGCATGTTCGGCCAGTTCCGGCGACAGCTGGACCAGCGGATCGGCGTCGAGCCAGGGTGGAGTGGCCCCCGCTATCGCCAGCGGGGTGGCGGCAGGAGCTGCCGGCTCGGGTGCGGCGGTGGCGGCGGGTGCGGCCACGATTGCCGCTGCGGCGCCGCTTTCGGCATAGCCCTTCGCGGTTTTTTCGCGGATCAGCTTTTCCATCGCCGCCGCCGCCGCGCCCTCGTTGGCGAAGCTCTTGCACTGGCGCTGTCCGGCCGTGCCGATTTTGCCGAAGCCGATGTGCAGTTCGCTTCCCGTGTGGTCGACTTCCCAGAACTTGCTGGAAACGCCGTCACTCAATTCAAATCGCCGCATTGTCTGTCCATTCATATGTTGTGCCATGCGCCTGTCCGGGCGCCTCAAAACGTCTTGTCCCGCATCGGTTCACTGTGCCCGAGCGGCCACCCGGCCGGCATGCGTCACGCGCACAATTGCTCCATGTCCCGGATAAATTCGCTGACATCGATCGGGTCGATTGCGCCCAGGCGCGCATCGTCTTCCTGGCCGATGTGATCGAGGACCAGTTTGACCAGCTTGTGTTCATTGTCGGCCCCGATCAAGCCCGCCATCAGGCCCGGTGCGATGAGCAGGTGCGCCAGCTTGTTCTGGCCGAACCACCGGGAAAACCTGACCGTTTCGCCGCCGCTGCCGATCTCGCGGTGCCAGCCACGGTCGACCAGTCCGAGCAGGCGGCCGGCGCTGACCACGGCGCCGTTCCAGCGCGTCAGTGCTTTGCTGCCGCTTTCAGCCTCGGTCAGCGCGTGTGTATCGCGCGCGAGCTGGGCGAACGGCTGCAGCAGTTCGTAGTCGGCGAACAGCTGGGCAAAGGCGGCGATGAGGGCCGGGTCGAGCTCCACCGGGTGCGGGATGCCGATCCAGATATCCTCGCCCGGCGCCGGCGTAAAAGGGTCGTCCGCATGATCGGTGTAGCCGCCGTCGGGCGCCACGCGGAAGCTGGACAGCAGCTGGCCGTCGCCGCCGTAGGCGCCCCAGACCAGGCGCTGGACCAGGTGGCGCAGCAGTGGGTGGCCAGCCAGGAAGTCCCGGAAATTTTGCGCTGTCCAGCGCCGCCGCCGGCACATCGCCTGTTCCAGTCGCCGCAACTGCTGGGCGGCGACGGTGCGCGCATCTTTCTTGAGCAGTTTGTAGGACTCCACGGCGGCCGCCGCCAGTGCGGCGTCATCGGTTTTCTTCGGTTTTGGCAGATCGTCCAGGCGCGCGCCAAGCGCCTCGCGCACGTAAGGCTTGAGCGCCTCGTCGAAGCCGACGCGGAACTGGCGCGGGCCGAAGTCGAGCGTCATTTCGCCGTGTTCATCGAGGCCCAGGTCGGGAGCCAGGCGGTCTTCCAGTTCCTCGAAACTGAGTTCGAGTGCCTGGGCGATCTGCTCGATCTTGTCGTTGGCGTGAGACTGGAGAGCGTAAAACTTGACCTTGCTGGCGATTGCGTGCAGGAGCATGAGGGCGGTGTCGCTGCCGATCATGGCCAGCACGTCGACACCGACCAGGGCGCGCGCGTTGAGTTTTTCGCCCGGCCAGGAACGCACCAGCGGCGTGAGCTTGCGCGCGCTGTCGTCATTGCCCAGCAGGCCAAGTGCGTAAAACGCCCAGTTTTCCTTGGTTTCGCCGCCACGTTCGGCCCAGGCGCGGAACAGCTCCCAGGCGAAATCGGCCAGCGAATCCGGTGTGCACGCCTGTTTGAGCTGGGTCACGCCGGCGTAAATACGGTCGGTGTGCGGAAAGCGCAGCATGACGCCGATGTCGTCGAGCACGGCGTCGGGCAGCGCCTTGCCGTTGCTGGCCAGCCGTGGGCGGGTCCATCCGAGCGGGTCCCAGAAGTACGGCATTTTGCCAATCTTGGGCGGATACAGCGTGAGCGGATCTTCATCGAGCATGGCGCGCATGGCGCAGGTAGCGGCGGGGTCGCCGTAGCGCGCGGCGACCTCCATCAGCACGCCGTCATGGCCGGCGCCGGCCAGCATGCGCAGGGCCTGGCGCGCCTGGTCGCGCGGCGCGCCCGGCTCGCCCAGGGCGGCGGCGGTCAGGCCGCAGGCGGCATGTTCGGGATTGCGCAGCAGCCAGCTGCGCGCGCTGGCGATCATCTTTGCCGGCTTGGGCATGGCGTAGGCGCGCGCCACCGGCGCCGCCAGCTCGACCGCGCCGAAGTGCAGCGCGTAGTCCACGCCATCTTCCGGCCGCTGTTCGATCATGGCGGCCAGTCCGGGCAAGCCGGCCAGGCCCACGGCGGCGATGGCGCTGCCGGCGTGGTTGATGCCGCTCGCGGCCAGCGCGTTCCAGACCTGGGCGTTCAGCGGCGCCGGCAGCGCCGCAATCAGGCGCGCGCCTTCCACCGGCGGTTGATAGTCCCCGGTGCAGGCGCGCCATGCCGCGATCAGCGCATCGGCGTCGCCGGCCGCGATTGCGTCATTGGTGAACGGCGTTTGCGGGCCGTGGTAGTGAAAGTAGTGGATATCCCGGCCGAGTTGCTCGCGCTGCTGCGCGCTCCAGCGTTCGAGTGGCGCCAGGGGCAGCGGGTCCAGCGCCAGCGCCGCTGCGGATGTCGCTTTCTTCGATGGGTTCTTCCAGGGCGGGTTGACCAGCACGGGCGGCAGGTCGGCCAGGTCGGCGATGTCGGGCACGCCGAGGTAGCGCGCGGCGGCGCTGGAGAGTACCTTCCACGCACCCGGCGACACCCATGGCTTGAACGCGGGGACCATGTGGGCGTTGGCGGCAATGACCTCGGCCAGCGCGCAGCGTGCATAGCGCGGCCCGCAGCCGTCTTTGGCAATCAGTTCGCCCAGTACGGCCATTGCCGCCTGCGGCCAGCGCATGGCCGCCACCTCGAAACGGCTGGAAGACAGCGCCAGCGCCGTGAGCGCGTCGAGCGTGCCGATGCAACTGAGGCCGTCCGAGGTTTCGTCGAACAGGGCATGCGGCGCGAGCAGCGCGACCGCGTCGGCGCCACGGTCGCACACCACGGTGGCCACGTTCCTTGCCGACCTGCCGATATTGAACTCGCCGCAGTTTGCCGCCTTGGGCCAGCGGCTCAGCGCCTTGATGGCGGCATCCGATGTGGCGTAGGCCTTGAACCATTCATAGGGTTCGAACCACGGGGCAGGCGGCTGGCCGGGTGGCGTCTGCGCTGCCAGGATCAGTTCATTGGC
Source organism: Massilia aquatica (assembly GCF_011682045.1). GTDB lineage: Bacteria > Pseudomonadota > Gammaproteobacteria > Burkholderiales > Burkholderiaceae_D > Telluria_A > Telluria_A aquatica. Next base: position 255,406 of record NZ_VVIW01000005.1, read on the forward strand.
CAGGTCCGGCTCCTCGGGCACCAGGATCGGCAGCAGGGGACGGCGCCATTCCGGCAGCGATGGCGCCCCCTGCCGCATCAGGCGCACGCACTCGTTCCATTCATTCTCGCTTGCCCGCGCCAGGTGCTCGCGCAGCAGCAGGTCGCCCTCGCGATAGGTGTGGAGCCAGCTGTAGCCGCTATTGTCGATGTCGGCGCTGATGGAGTACGCCAGGCCGGAGTTCTCACGGCCCTGTTCGAGGATCATTCCCAGCCGCTGCAGATAGATTGCGACGGCGTAGGGCAAGCCGCGGTCGGCCACCAGGAAGTCGGTGAAGGCCCTGTGGTTGACGTCGTCGATGGCGGGCACGATTGTCGATTCAAGCAGCATGAAGATGGCGTCCGACATTGGCGAGCCGCGCCGCCGGTCCTGGGCGATGCGCTCGATGGTTTCGGCCACGGCAGCGCGGTAGACGGGATCGGAGAGCTGCGCACTGAACCTGCTTTCGCGGGTGAGCAGCTTGAAGTCGTTCCAGCATGCGTCGGCATCGATGCTGCGCGCTTCGCCGGGAAAACGGCGCGATGGCATCGCCAGCGCCGCCAGTTCGGGCGCTATGTCGACCAGCGAACCGAGCGCCAGCCATGGCGCCACGCTGTTCTGGCGGGAGACGGCGGGTGCGCGAGGGACCGGGGCCGCCGGCGCGACTGCCGGTGCGGCGGCAGGTGGCGGGGTAGCGCCGGCTTCAACGTAGCCCTTGCCGGTTTTTTCGCGTATCAGCTTGTCCATCGCCGCCACCGCCCTGGCATCGTCCGCGTGCGACTTGGTTTGTCGTTGTCCGGCCGTGCCAAGCTTGCCGTAGCAGAGATGCAGCTCGCATCCACGCTGTTCGACTTCCCAGAATTTGTTGGAAGCGCCTTCGCAAAATTCAAAACGTCGCATGGGGCGTCCTAGCCGCGCTGGATGGAAAGGTGGGACAGCTTGCTGGCGCGCGCAGCGCGGTTGATACGCTTACTCATAAGTAACGATAAATGTTGCAAAAAATGATACTTTACGGCAAAGCCGCTTCCCTGTCGAGCCGGGCCAATCCGGTTATGATGGCATTCCGGACACCCCATCGTGAGACCTGCAATGAAGAAAACCCTGTTCTGCCTGGCATTGATGCTGGGCGGCGTGGTGCACGCGGACGAGCTGGCCGATGCCAACGCCCTGTTCGCGAAAAAGTCTTATCCGCAAGCGCTGCAGCTCTATACCAAGCTGGCCAATGGCGGCAATGCCGAAGCTCAGTTGCATATGGGCGAGATGTATTTTTATGGCGAGGCGGGCACGGTCGACCTGGCCAAGGCGGAAACCTGGTTCAAGAAGTCCGCAGCCAAAGGCAACAAGACCGCCGCCGCTTCGCTCGAGATGATGAAAAAGCGCGACGCGCGCCGCGCCGAGCTCGATTACTGGATCGGCAAATACGATGGCGCCGAGCTCAGCGCGGGCGAGTTCCGCTGTCCGGCGCCGCGCATTCCGGCCATGTCGAAGCAGAACGATGAGATCGAGAGCGTCTCGGCCAAGGTTGCCGCGTGGCAGGATTGCTACAACGGGTTCGTGCGTAACCTGAATGAATCGAGCCCGCTGACCAAGCGCATTCCCAAGGACATCGCCGACCTGCTGACCAAGGACGAAGCCGAGCAGTCGCGCCTGCACCTGGAAGGCGTGTATGCCGGCATCGCCGAAAACGCCAAGGTCTCGGCCAAGCTGGTGCTGGCCGACTTTGGCGCGTGGCGCAGCGCCACCGACGCGTATATCAAGGAACATAACCGCATCGTTACCGATGCGGCCGCCACCGCGCCGCGCAAGGGCGACTAGATACTACAGGCGCGGCTTAGTTCCAGCTGCGCATCAATCCCACCGCCAGGCCTTCGAGCGCAAAATCGTCGGTCGCCGGATCGACGTGGATGACCTTGAAGTCCGGGTTTTCCGGCAGCAATTCGATCAGCGAGCCGGTCTTTTTGTAGCGCTTGACGGTCACATCGTCCCCGATGCGGGCCACCACGATCTGGCCATTCTTGGCGCTGTCGACCTTTTTGACGGCCAGCAGGTCGCCATCCATGATGCCGGCATCGCGCATCGACCAGCCACGCACCTTGAGCAGGAAGTCGGGCCGCGACGAAAACATCGCCGGGTCCACGCTGTAGGTTGCTTCCACATGTTCCTGGGCCAGGATGGGCGAGCCGGCGGCCACGCGCCCGACCAGCGGCAGCGACATGAGCAGGTTCGGCGGCGGCATGGGAATGGCATCGACGCTGGCGCCGATCAGGCGGATGCCGCGCGAGGTGCCCGGCGAGATTTCGATGGCGCCCTTGCGCGCGAGCGCCTGCAGATGCTCTTCGGCCGCGTTGGCCGACTTGAAGCCCAGTTCATTGGCGATCTCGGCACGGGTCGGAGGAAAGCCCGTGTTCTCGATCGCATCCTTGATCAGGTTGAGGATTTGTTCTTGCCGTGGTGTGAGCTTGATCATCGATGTGCGGGACTGTGTATATGGACAGACTGTATTTTTGTACAGTATTTCGCGCAATGCAAGGGATAATTAACAGAACGGGGAATTATTTGCGAGAGGGGTTGTCCAATATGGGGAAGGAGAGGTGCGTCATGGATCAGCTTGAGGTCGCCGGAGTGGATTACCACGATGATGTTGTGCTGTGGCTGAAGCGGCAGGCGGAGTTGCTGTGCAGCCTTACATACAGCGCCGCGCAGCTGCTCGATCTTGAGTTCGACCCGTCCTATACGGCAGATCACGAGGCGTGAACTGAGAAACAGGAGAGGAGGTGGGCCATGGATCGACCCGAGGTTGCACTGATCGACTATGACGATGATTCTGGTTCGCTGGATCGAGCATCAGGTAAAGCTGCTGCGTGCGAGCAACTACGACCAGGTTGATGTTGACCATCTTATAGAGGAGGTGGAGGACATGGTCAGCCGGGAGCAGAAAGAGTTGCGCAGCCGACTGCACCAAGTGATCAAACATCTGCTCAAGTGCCAGTATCAACCGAAGCGCAAGTCGACAAGCTGGATCGCGACGCTCGACGAGCGGCGCGCCGCCATCGCACGCAAGCTCAAGCGCGTCCCGAGTTATCGACAGTCGATCGGACCGTTGGCGCGACAAGCGTACCCGCGCGTCATCCGTGCCACAGCCCGCGAAACGCGCCTGCCGCCCGGTACTTTTCCACCCGAGTTGCCCTACACACCGGAACAACTTCTCGACGAAGGGTTTGTCCCATAAATCACGCCCAATCGCACAGCGCCCTTGTTTGTTGCCCCATTTCACGCTATAATCGCCGGCTTTCCCTTCCCACACTCGTCTTGACGCCGAGGTGGGCATTTGTTTAAACGTCCCTAAGGAGTTATGCATGCGTCATTATGAAATCGTTTTTATCGTCCACCCGGACCAAAGCGAGCAAGTCCCGGCGATGATCGAACGCTACAAAGCCAGCGTAACCACGCGCGGCGGTTCGGTTCACCGTGTTGAAGACTGGGGCCGTCGTCAGATGGCTTACTCGATCCAGAAGCTGCCAAAAGCGCACTACATCTGCCTGAACATCGAATGCGACAACGAGACCCTCGTGGAACTCGAAACCGCGTTCAAATTCAATGATGCCGTGCTGCGTCACCTCACCGTTAAGATGAAGAAGGCTGAAACCACGCCGTCGCCGATGATGAAATCGGTACAACGTGAAGACGCAGCCAAGAGCCACCGCACTGAAGCGCCTGCTCCTGCAGCCGCCCCAGCGCCAGCTCCAGCCGCAGCAGCGTAATTGTTGATCAAAAACCCTGAACGCGGCTTGACCTCACCTCGGTGAATCAACTCCAGTTCGTAGCCCAGATTTGTGAGCGCGACGTATTGCGCTACACCCCGGCCGGCGTGCCCATCGTGACCGCCACACTACTGCATAGTTCGCAGCAGATGGAAGCAGGGGTAGCCAGGTTGGTCGAATTCGAAATCACCGCGCTTGCCGCGGGCGAGATTTCGGGACGATTCAGCCAGGCCGAATTGGGCGCCGTCCATCAGTTCACGGGATTTTTGGCCAAGAAGAACCGCAGCAGCAAAAGCCTGGTGTTTCACATCATTGATTTCTGTGCCGCCGCCTGAGGCGTCAGCACATTTTTAGATACAGGAGCCTCAAATGGCATTCGGTAAAAAATTCGACAAGAACAAGCTCAAGCTTAAAGAAAAGCGCAAACAACAGAACCCACTGTTCAAGCGTAAGAAATTCTGCCGCTTCACCGCAGCAAACGTTGAACAGGTCGACTACAAAGACGTAGACACCCTGAAAGACTTCGTCCAGGAAAACGGCAAGATCATGCCAGCACGCCTGACCGGTACCAAAGCGCACTATCAGCGCCAGGTTGACACCGCAATCAAGCGCGCCCGCTACCTCGCGCTGCTGCCATACACCGATCTGCACCACGCTTAATCGCTGCGGATAAACTGGAGAACTCTATGCAAATCATTCTGTTGGAAAAAGTTGTTAACGTCGGCAACCTGGGCGATGTTGTTAAAGTCAAAGACGGTTACGCACGTAACTTCCTGATCCCGCAACGCATGGCTCGCCGTGCTACCGCATCGGCTGTCGCTGAATTCGAAGTCAAGCGCGCCGAACTGGAAAAAGCAGCAGCTGCCAAGCTGGCCGCTTCCCAGGCCCAAGGCGACAAGCTGGGCGGCATGACCATCTCGATCGCGCAAAAAGCGGGCGTCGATGGCCGTCTGTTCGGTTCGGTCACCAACTTCGACATCGCTGAAGCGCTGACGAAAGCTGGCTTCGCTGTAGAAAAATCGCAAGTACGCATGCCTACCGGCCCGCTGAAAACGACCGGCGAACACGCTGTTGCAGTCGCGCTGCACACCGACGTCGTGGTCGAGATCACGATCGCTGTTGTTGGCGAAGCTGCTTAAGCTACACTCAGTGACTTCGTGTCACATAGTTGCATTGCAGGCATGATGCTTGCAATGCAACTACTAAAAAAGCCGGGTCTTCCCGGCTTTTTTTACGTCCAAATCTCCCCAATTATGTCAGCCAGTTGACCCGAAGCAGGTATAATTCGCGCCATGAACGCACCATCCGATCCGCAGCTCGACGCACTCCGCATCCCGCCCCATTCCATCGAAGCAGAACAATCTGTGATCGGTGGTTTGCTGCGCGATAACGCCGCGTTCGACCGCATTGCCGACATGATGCATGCCGACGACTTCTACCGCTACGATCACCGCATCATCTTCGAGCAGATCGTCAAACTGATCAACCAGTCGAAACCGGCCGACGTGATCACCGTGTTCGAGGCGCTCACCAACATCGCCAAGGCAGAAGATGTGGGCGGCCTGCAGTACCTGAACGCGATGGCGCAGAACACGCCGTCGGCGGCCAACATCCGGCGCTACGCCGAAATCGTGCGCGACCGCGGCGTGCTGCGCAAGCTGATCACCGTGGCCGACGAAATCTCCGGCAACGCGTTCAACCCGCAGGGCAAGGAAGTCAAGCAGATGCTCGACGAAGCCGAGTCCAAGATCTTCGCCATCGCCGAACAGGGCGCGCGCGGCTCGCAAGGCTGGCTCGCGGTGCAGCCGCTGCTCACGCAAGTGGTCGAACGCATCGATGAACTCTACAGCCGCGACAACCAGAGCGAAATCACGGGCGTGCCGACCGGCTTCATCGACCTGGACCGCATGACCTCCGGCCTGCAGCCGGGCGACCTGGTGATCGTGGCCGGCCGTCCGTCGATGGGCAAGACCGCGTTCTCGGTCAATATCGGCGAAAACGTCGCCATCGAAGCGGGCCTGCCGGTCGCGATCTTCTCGATGGAGATGGGCGGCACCCAGCTGGCCATGCGTATGCTTGGCTCGGTCGGCCAGCTCGACCAGCACCGCCTGCGCACAGGGCGCCTGAACGACGAAGACTGGCCGCGCCTGACGCACGCGATCCAGAAAATGAACGACGCCCAGCTGTACATCGACGAGACTCCGGCATTGAACCCGATCGAGCTGCGCGCGCGCTCGCGGCGCCTGTCGCGCCAGTGCGGCAAGCTTGGCCTGATCATCATCGACTACATCCAGCTCATGACAGGCAGCCAGCCGGGCGACAACCGCGCCTCCGAGATTTCGGAGATTTCGCGAAGCCTGAAGGGCCTGGCGAAAGAGCTGCACTGTCCCGTGATCGCCCTGTCCCAGCTGAACCGCTCGCTGGAACAACGCCCCAACAAACGCCCCATCATGTCCGACCTGCGCGAATCGGGCGCAATCGAGCAGGATGCCGACGTCATCATCTTCCTGTACCGCGATGAGGTCTACAACCCGGATTCGCCCGACAAGGGCACCGCGGAGATCATCATCGGCAAGCAGCGTAACGGTCCGATCGGCTCGATACGCCTGACCTGGATCGGCCAGTACACCAAGTTCGGTAACTACAGCGGTAACCTGGCGGTCTACCAGGGCGACTAACCCATCATGGCGCCGCCACGAGCGGCGCCCTCAAGCAGTATCACGCAGTATCAATCACGCTTTACGCGCTTTAACGGAGAAACCATGTTTGGACGCCTGATGCCCACCGAGGGCAAATTTTTTGAGCTCTTCAACCAGCACGCTGCACTGTGCGTGAAAGGCGCGCACGAAATGGTCGGCCTGATGACCAACTTCGACGACCTCGAAAACCGCGTCCACGCGATTGAAAGCATCGAAAAGCAAGCCGACAAGATCACCTACGCCACGGTCGACATGCTGCACAAGACCTTCATCACCCCGATCGACCGCGACGATATCCACAAGCTGATCACGCGCATGGACGACATCCTCGACCTGATGGAAGACGCGGCGCAGACGGTCTCGCTGTACGACCTGAAAGCGGTGACCCCGGAAGCGAAGCGCCTGGCCGAACTGTGCCTGGCCTGCTGCCAGAAAGTCGAGCAAGCCGTGGGCCTCTTGCACAACATGGACAACTCGCAAAAGATCGTCGCCATCTGCGAAGAGATCGACCGCCTCGAGTCCGACGCCGACCATGTCATGCGCGCCGCCATGTCGAAGCTGTTCCGCGACGAACCGGACGTGCGCAACCTGATCAAGCTCAAGGCCATCTACGAGATCCTCGAAACCGTGACCGACCGCTGCGAGGATGTTGCCAACATCATCGAAGGCATCATCGTCGAAAACGCGTAAGCGGCAAGAGCATGGAACATATCCAAATCAGCATTTACGTGCTCGGCATGTTGATCGCCCTGGCACTGCTGTTCGACTTCATGAACGGCTTCCACGACGCGGCCAACGCGATTGCCACGGTCGTCTCGACCGGCGTGCTCAAGCCGCAGACCGCAGTGGCCATGGCCGCCGTCTTCAACTTCATCGCCATCGGCGTGGTGGGTGTGCACGTCGCCGCCACCCTGAGCAAGGGCACCATCGACCCCAAGGTGGTGGACCAGTACATTATCTTCGGGGCCCTGGTCGGGGCCATTATCTGGAACCTGATCACCTGGTACTACGGCATTCCTTCGTCCTCCTCGCACGCGCTGATCGGCGGCCTGGTAGGCGCGGCGGTGGCCAAGTCCGGCACCGGCGCCCTGATCGGCAGCGGCCTGCTCAAGACCGTCATCTTCATCGTGGTCGCGCCGCTGCTCGGGTTTGCGCTCGGCTCGATCATCATGCTGATCGTGGCCTGGGTGTTCGTCAAGTCGACGCCGCGCAAGGTCGATACCTGGTTCCGCCGCGCGCAGCTGTTCTCTGCGGCCGCGTACAGCCTGGGCCACGGCGGCAACGACGCCCAAAAAACCATGGGCATCATCTGGATGCTGCTCATCGCCAGCGGCTACTCCAACGCCTCCGACACCACCCCGCCAAGCTGGGTGATCATCTCGTGCTACGCGGCGATCAGCTTCGGCACGCTGTTCGGCGGCTGGCGCATCGTCAAGACCATGGGCCAGAAGATCACCAAGCTCAAACCGGTGGGCGGCTTTTGCGCCGAAACCGGCGGCGCGATCACCTTGATCATGTCGAGCTTCTTCGGTATTCCGGTATCGACCACGCACACCATCACCGGCGCCATCGTCGGCGTGGGCGCCTCGCAAAAGATGTCGGCGGTGCGCTGGGGCGTGGCGGGCAATATCGTGTGGGCCTGGATCTTCACGATTCCGGCGTCGGCCTTCATGGCGGCGGTGGCGTGGTGGATCGGTACCCACATCATGTAAGAAGGCACGCGCCTGATGGAGAAAACCGCCGGCATCGTCCGGCGGTTTTTTTTCGCCGCACGATGGCCGCGCTAGCGCATGCACACCTGGCGCACCGTGCGCAGGTCGGTCAGGCCCAGCAAGACCTTTTCGATGCCATCCATTTTCAGGGTCAGCATGCCTTCGTCGAGGGCGGCGGCGAGCACCATGGCGACCCGGCTGCGCTCCTGCAGCAAGCGCTTGATGGCGTCCGACCCGATCATCAGTTCGTGCAGGCCGATGCGGCCCCGGTAGCCGCCGTTGCAGCCGGCGCAGCCGCGCGCGCGGTACAGGGTGAAGCGGCCATCGGCGCCGGCATGGCGCGCGCGCCAGGCGGCCAGCACCGCCCCGGATGCCGCGCCCGGGTGGGGCAGTTCGGCGCAATACTCGGCCAGCAGCTGCGCCATCTCTTCCTCGGCCGGCTGGTAGGCTTCCTTGCAGGCGGCGCACAGGCGCCGCGCCAGGCGCTGCGCCAGCACGCCGAGCAGCGCGTCGGCGAAGTTGAACGGGTCCATGCCCATGTCGAGCAGGCGCACGATCGACTCCGGCGCGCTGTTGGTGTGCAGCGTGGCCAGCACCAGGTGCCCGGTCAGCGAGGCTTCGATGCCGATGCCGACGGTTTCGCGGTCGCGCATTTCGCCCACCATGATCACATCCGGGTCGGCCCGCAGGAAGGCCCGCATCACCGTTGCAAAATCGAGGCCCGCCTTGCGGTTGACCTGCACCTGGCGCAGCCCTTTTTGCGTGATCTCGACCGGGTCTTCGGCGGTCCAGATCTTGGTGTCGGGCGTGTTCAGGTGCGCCAGCAGGGAGTGCAGGGTGGTGGTCTTGCCCGAGCCGGTCGGCCCGCACACGAAGAACAGCCCATGCGGCTTGCCGATCGCCGCCAGCAGGCGCGCCAGGTTATGCGGCAGCACGCCGAGCTGGTCGAGCGGCATGGCCTCGCCGGCCGGCAGGATGCGCATGACGATATCTTCCACCCCGCCGGCCGAGGGAATGGTGGCCACGCGCAGTTCGATGTCGAGCGGGCCGTACTTGCTGAACCTGATCTTGCCGTCCTGCGGCCTGCGCCGCTCGGAGGTGTCGAGGTCGCACATGATCTTCACGCGGGCGGCCAGGGCGTTGCGGTAGCCGGCCGGGATATCGGTGTAGGGCGAGAGCGCGCCATCCTTGCGAAAGCGGATCGCGGTGCGCCCGCTGCCGGGCAGCGGCTCGATGTGGATGTCGGACGCGCCCTGGCGCCAGGCATCCATGATCATCTTGTTGACCAGCTTGACCAGTTCATTCTCGACCGCCTGCGAGACCGGCTGGGCGTCGTCGCCCTCGCTGCCGTCGTGCGTCATGTTGGACAACACCTCGCGCAGCGAGCTGCCGTCGCTGCGCGCGCTGGTGCCGAAGAACTGGTCGACCGTGCGCCGGAATTCGGCGCGCGTGGTAACGCACCAGGTGAGGCGGGAGCGTGGGAATACCTGGTTGACGATGCGGCTGGCGCGCACCCGTTCCGGGTCGAGCGCGAGCACCAGCAGGCCGTCCTGGTCTTCGTCGAGCGGCAGCCACTGGTTGTCGTCGACGTATTGGGCCTTGAGGTTCTTGAGCAGCACCAGCGGCTTGACCCGGCCCGGCCGGAAAGGCGCGTACGGCACCCCGAAGTGACAGGCCAGCGCATTGCCGATGGCCGCCAGCGACAGATGCAGGTCCTTCACCAGCAGCTCTTCGATGTCGAGCAGCGCCGCATGCGCCGCGTGGTGCGCCTGTGCGAGCGCGGCGGCGGACACCAGTCCGTCCCGAACCAGCGCGTCGTATTTGGTGGGCGCTTGCATGCGATTGATCCCGTCATGGCGGTGGAGGAAAGTCCCATGATGTGGACATTTGCGCAAGCCGCACTTGACCCCGCTCAGGCGTGCGGACGGAACCGGAACCGCTTTGCGCTGTCAGCCGGGGCCGAGCAAGTCGTGGGCGTCGAGGATGGCGTAGATGATGTGCGGATGGCGCTCGAGCGAGCGCCGGATGGCGGTCGGGACCGCCTGGCGGGTCTTGCGGCACAGGCCCGGCAGCTCGTCCAGCACAATGCTGAGCCCGCGCGCGCTGCGCACCTCGTTGTTGCTGGGGGTAATGCGCAGGACCACGCCAAGCTGGCTGCGCAGGCGTTCGGTCAGCTTGTTCAGGTCGGCGTAGCTGGCGATGCCGTCGATGTGCGCGAGCAGTTTCTTTTCTTCTTCGCGGGTCAGGCGCAGGATGCGGGTGTCGCCGGCCGGATCGGCCAGCAACACATCGCGCTGGCACACGCAGGCGCCAGGGGGACACTCGATGCGGATCGGAATAGGCGCTGCCTGGAGCATGGTGGTCACATCGCCGCAGTGGATGAACGGGCCGGATCGATAGAGTAGCGCTGTCGCGGCGCTGGTGTCAAACGCCGTCGGTAGTCGAGGTGATCGTCGATGGTCACGCCAGCTCAGGCGACACGCTGTACAAAATGCAGTAGCTTGGACCAGAAATGCGCATCGATCATGCTTTCTTTATCCAGTTTCAATGACTTGCCAAGCGCGACATACGTGTTCAGTTTTTCGCTCGACTTCACCGTTCCATGCGTAATCAACCCAAGGAACAGACCTTCGAACGCGAGCTCGTACTCATCGTGGTCCAGGTAGTGTCGTGCAAACTCCTGCGACTCTTCGTCGAGTTCGCTTGAGTTCTCTTGCAACAGCTGCCTGATCAGCTTATTTGCAACCTTGAAATCTGGTCGGCTTTCAATGTTGTCCATGGTGGTCACCGTCAGTTTGGTGTTGTGTTTGTCGGGTATGCGGTCGAAATGTACCCTGCGTACTCAGGGTGATTCAACGGATAAAAGTCTACTCTTATAATCACGCCTTCGCGCGTGCCAATCGCGTAAGGGATATTGTATTTGCCAATTCCACGAATCGAGCCCGGATCAGTGGCGACGTCCGAGACGGCAATCAGTATCTTGGCGTCATCCCATGTGCGCGGGAACTCGGTTTTTCCCGGCAGGCCGGCGCCCGCCCTGTGACGACGTAGAATGTGGGTACTTCTGAAGCCTGTCAAATCGCAGGCACAAAGAGTGAAATCCTGGAATTTTTTCACGTGGTCGATTTCATGCCGCTACAGTGCGGCCAGGCGACTCTTGAGCATAGTCGCCGCATCGGCATCGCTTTTATTTTTGGTCAACTTGCATGCGTGTCGGCCGTGAGCACGCTCAAGTGTCCCGACAGCACCGGCCCTGTCTGTTTGCATACGCACCGGTGGGCCTGATAGGCATGGTGCTGCGGAACACTGTCGTGCAGTCAGACAAAGCGCCGTCCGCTTGGTTTGTCGCGGCGGTGGTCACAACCCGTCATGGCGCCGGAGCTGGTGCTGCCGGAGCAATGATCGGTGGTACGTTCATCCGGTGCCCCAGCTCCGCATTGCCATACGTGCGTATCACTTCCGCGATCACCACATGGTACCCGTCCAGCCACCTTGCCTGCGCCGCCTTGGCCTGCAAATGGGCCGGATGCTGCATCAAGGCTTGCAGCGCTTCCAGGCTCTCCCAGTAATACACGTTCGAAAACAGACCGGTGGCGCGGTTTTCCCATGCCTCTTCACCGAGGTAGCCGGGCAGCGCCTTGGCGGCCTCGGCGATGGTTTTGTCGAGCTGATGAAATTCGTCGTCGAGATCTTTGGTGCCGAAAATGAAGGTGGAGGAGAACATGGCCCGTGATGGTAGGTGAGTAGGCGGCGATTGTGCCATGCCTGCAGAAACATTGCCGGATCGGCATCCGGGCGCGGCGTCAGGCCAGTTCCACCTCAAGCCCCTCGTACGCCAGCACCACGCGCAGCCCGGCCGGCAGCGGCCCGTGGCGCCTGAGCGCTTCGGCCAACACCGCTTCAAGTTCGTCGTCGCCGCGGGTCGGTTCATGGTGGGTGCAGTACAGGGTGCCCGCGCCGACCCGCACCGCCGTCGCCAGCGCCGCGTCGAAGGTGCCGTGCCCCCAGCCGCGCTTGGACGGATATTCGTCGCCCGTGTACGAGCAGTCCACGATCAGCGCATCGACGCCCTGCATGGCGCGGTCGATGGCGTGCTGGCGCTGCTCCATATACGCCTGGTAGGGCGCGAAGCCCTCGTCGTCTTCCGGGTACAGGTTGTAAAAAGGTTCATGATCGCCCGTGAAAAACACCGACTTGCCATTGCAGCTGATGCGGTAGCCGAGATTGGTCACCGGGTGGTTCATGACCACGTTGTCGACCACGGCGTCGCCCACTTGCACCGCCACGCCCACCTCCAGGGTGCGGTAGTCGATGGTGGCCGCCATCTGCGCTTCGCCCACCGGAAAATAGCTGTTTTGCAGCTGCACCCCCATCACATGCTCGATGCCCTGGCCGGTCGCTTCGTCGCGCGCGCCGTGCAGGCGCACCCGGCTCGACGCGATGAACAGCGGGGTGAAGAACGGCAGGCCGTGGATATGGTCCCAGTGGCTGTGCGTGATGAAGATGTTCGCATGCACGGGCAGGCGCGTGAGCAGGTGCTGGGCCAGCGCGAAAATGCCAGTGCCGCCGTCGAGGATGATCAGTGTGTCGTCGTCGCTGCGCACTTCGATGCAGGTGGTGTTGCCGCCGTAGCGCGCCGTGCGCGGACCCGGCGAGGGAATCGAGCCGCGCACTCCCCAGAAGCGCAATTTCATGTTGGTACTCTCATGGCCGGTATCGTCAGCGTTGCTATTACGGTCGATCATAGCGGTTTTGCCCCAAAAACGGCGGCAAAATTTGCCCGCTGGTCCGGCCGCGCCCGCTTCCGTGCGCTTTTACCCACGCTTTTCGTGTGGCGATGTACAGTGCCCGCAAGTGACGCTACACTATGGGAAGTTACTCTACAGAAAGGGTATGTCGGCGTCCCATAGGGCGTTCCGCAAGGCCGGTGAACCATCATGCGCGTATTAAATCCCATTCAAATTGCCCAGCGCCTCGAGTTGCTGACCGAGGTTGGCGTAGCATTGGGCAATCCGGACACCGGCTATGTGCTCGACCGCATCCTGCATGTGGCGCGCAACATGACCGGCGCCGACGGCGGCACCCTGTACCTGCCCAATGCCGACCGCACCAGCCTGCGTTTTCACATTTCGATCAATGAAACGCTGGGCCTGTACCAGGGCGGCGCGAGCGGGCGCGAGATCGGCATGGAAGCGGTGCCCCTGTACGACGCCGCCGGCGCCCCGAATGTGAGCGCGGTGGCCGCCTATGCAGCGCATTCCGGGCGCTCGGTCAATATCGCCGATGTCTACCAGGACGGCGTCTTCAACTTTTCGGGCATGCGCAGCTTCGACGCCGCCTACGGCTACCATTCGCAATCGTTCCTGACGGTGCCGATGAAAGATCACCATGGCACCCTGGTGGGGGTGCTGCAGCTGATTAACGCGCGCCCGGCCGGGCGCGGCACGATCGGCGCCTTTTCCGCCACCGACCAGCGCTTCATCGAAGCGCTGGCCTCGCAGGCCTCGGTGGCCATCACCAACCAGCAACTGGTGCGCCAGCTCGAAGAACTGCTGGAAGGCCTGATCGACCTGATTAACATCGGCATCGATGAAAAGTCGCCGCACACCGGGCGCCATTGCCAGCTGGTGCCGAAGCTGACCATGATGCTGGCCGAAGCGGTGCACCAGACATCCGACGGCCCGCTGGCCGGGTTCCACCTGAGCGACGCCGACCGCAAGGAACTGTGGCTGGCCAGCCTGCTGCACGACTGCGGCAAGATCACCACCCCGGTGCATGTGGTCGACAAGGCCACCAAGCTCGAAACCATTGTCGACCGCATCGGCCTGATCGACACGCGCTTCGAAGTGCTGCTGCGCGACGCCGAGATCGCGGCCCTGCGCGCGCGCTGCGAAGCGGGCGCCGACCACGCCGCCGTCGAAGCGGAGCATGCGCGCGAGCGCGCCGCGCTGCTCGACGAGCGCGCCTTCCTGCGGCGCGCCAATATCGGCGTCGAAAACATGCCCGAGGCCGACCAGGAGCGGGTGCGCCGGATCGCCCGGCGCCGCTGGCGCGGCCCCGATGGGGTGGAGAGCGACTTCCTCGACGACGATGAAGTGCTGAACCTGACCATCCGCTTCGGCACCCTCACGGCGGCCGAACGCAAGACCATCAACAACCATATCGACGTCTCCGTGCGCATGCTCGAATCGCTGCCCTGGCCCGAGCACCTGCGCAACGTGCCCGAGTACGCCGGCGGCCACCATGAACGGATGGACGGCAAGGGCTATCCGCGCGGCCTGACCGGCGAGCAGATGTCGGTGCCGGCGCGGGTGATGGCGATCGCCGATATTTTCGAGGCGCTCACCGCGCGCGACCGGCCTTACAAAAAAGGCAAGCTGCTCTCCGAATCGCTGCACATCCTCGGCAAGATGGCGTGCAACGGCCATGTCGACCCCGACCTGTTCGATATTTTCGTGCGCAGTAAAATCTATCTCACCTTCGCGCACGAGAACATGGACCAGCGCCAGATCGACAGCGTCGACGAGAGCACCATTCCCGGCTACCGCCCATGAAGCGCGCCGCCCGCCTGCTGCGCAGGTATTGGGGGCGCTGGCTGTTTGGCACCGGATTGACCATGCTGGCGGCGCTCGGCACCCTGGGCTACCTGCACAGCGACGCCATCGAGCGCATGGACGGCTTCCTGGCCGGCCTGCGCATGCGTATCGAAGCGCCGCGCCTGGATGCGCGCATCGTGATCGTCGATATCGACGAAAAGAGCCTGGCGGCGGTCGGGCGTTTTCCGTGGAGCCGCGACATCCAGGCCAGGCTGGTCACGCAGCTCACGCGCCACTACCAGGTGGGCGCGGTCGGCTTCGACATCTCTTTTCCCGAGCCGGACACCTCGTCCGGCTACGCGGTGCTCGAACGCCTGGCGCACCGGGAACTGGACCAGGTACCCGGCTTGAAGGAGCAGCTGGCCGGGCTGAAAGCCGGCATGGATTACGACGGCCTGCTGGCCGAGGCCTTGCGCGGGCAGCCGGTGGTCCTTGGCTATAACGTGTCGGAAAAGCTGCGCAAAGGCGTGCTGCCGGCGCCCGCGTTTACGCTCGAGAGCCTGAACGGGCGCGAACTGCTGGCCTACAGCGCCAGCGGCTACGAAGCCAATATCGCGCGCCTGCAACAGGCCGCCGCCGGCGCCGGCATTTTTACCGCCTTTACCGACGCCGACGGCGTGATCCGTTCCTCGATCCTGTTGCAGCGCATCGGCGACGCGTATTATCCCTCGCTGTCGCTGGCCACGGCGGCGGTGTACCTCAAGGCGCGCGCCATCGCACCGTATTTCGACACCACCGTCGACCAGTTATCAAGCGCCCAGAAGGACAGCGGCAGCGCGGCGCGCATTTCCCTGTTCCTGCCCCAGCGCCAGCTGCGCATTCCGGTGGGCGAGGGCTTGACCACGTACGTGCAGTATCGCGGGCGCGGCGGCCCCTCCGGCGGCGCCTTTCGCTACGTGCCGGCGGCCGATGTGCTCTCCGGCGCGGCGCCGCCGGCGCACCTGAAGGGCGCGCTGGTGCTGGTCGGCTCCACCGCGCCCGGCATCAACGACCTGCGCGTGACCCCGGTCAATCCGGAATACCCGGGGGTCGAGGTGCACGCCAACCTGCTCAAGTCGATCCTCGACAACGACTTCAAGGCCCGTCCCGCCGAAGCGTATCTGTTCGAAACGCTGCTGGTGCTCGGGTTCGGACTGGTGCTCGCGCTGGCGCTGGCGCCGCTGCCGCCGCTCAAGGCGGTGCTGCTGGCCAGCGGCGCGCTGGCCGCCGCCCTGGGCCTGAACCTGCTGCTGTACCGGGAAGCGGGCATGGTGATCAACGGCGCCGTCCTGGTGCTCCTGATCGTGGCGCTGTTCGTGCTGAACCTGGCCGTCGGCTACGTGTTCGAGGTGCGCAAGGGCCAGGCGCTGGTGTCGCTGTTCGGCGAATACGTGGCGCCCGAGCTGGTGGCCGACATGGCCGACAATCCCGGCCAGTACACCATGGAAGGCACCACGCGCGAATTGACCGTGCTGTTTGCCGACGTGCGCGGGTTCACCGGCATCGCCGAGCAGCTCACCCCGGCCGCGCTGCGCGAATACATCAACCTGTACCTGACGGCGATGTCGGAAGACATCCGCGACAGCCATCGCGGCACGCTCGACAAATACATCGGCGACGCCGTCATGGCCTTCTGGGGCGCGCCGGTGGCCTTTGCCGACCATGCCAGCCGCGCCGTCGCCAGCGCGCTGCTGATGCAGGCCAGCGCGGCGCGCCTGGACACCCTGTTCCGCGCGCGCGGCTGGCCGCCGCTGGCGATCGGCATCGGCATCAACAGCGGCCAGATGCACGTGGGCGACATGGGCTCGGCCATCCGCCGCGCCTACACGGTCATGGGCGATGCGGTCAACCTGGGCGCGCGCCTGGAAGGAATCACCAAGGTGTACGGCGCGGCCATCGTGGCCGGCGCCGCAACCCGCCTGGCCGCTCCCGAATTCGCCTGGCGCGAACTCGATCTGGTGCGGGTCAAGGGCAAGCTGGAACCGGTGGCGATCTTCGAGCCGCTCGGCCACGCCTTCGCCCTGGACGACGATGCCGTCGCCCGGCTCGCCGTCTGGCACGAGGCGCTGGCGCTGGTGCGCGCGCAGCAGTGGGATAACGCGCAAGCCATCCTGGCCGGCCTGCTGGCGCAGGACGACTGTGTGCTGTACCGGCTTTATCTCGACCGTATCGCGCTGTACCGTGCCCACCCGCCCGGCCCGGATTGGGACGGCGTTACCAGTTTTGACACGAAATAAGCGCTGCAATCTTTTCGTTTTTGCTCCTCTTTTGTCGCTTCGTCGCGTCGCCTGACTCCACTAAACAACGCTTGCTTGAAATACGTCAATTTGCAACAGAATTTCTGTATTGCAAGAGATGATGCAGTTAAACTGAGCGCATATCAGCACCGTCGGGCTTGGCTTTTTTCCAAGCTTGAATGCATGCCAACACGAACCCCACACCGTAAAGTTCATCCATGAATCTTCCTTTTGCGCGCCTGCTGGCGGGCGCCGTGCTGGCCGGCGCGGTCAATGCGGCCTGGGCCACCGGGCCGGCCGCGGCCGAACCCTTCCCGGCCGATGTGATTCGCTTCGACATTGCGCGTTTCGATGTCGCCGGCAATACCTTGCTGCCTGCCGCCCAGGTCGATGCGGCGCTGGCCCCGTTTACCGGCAGCGGCCGCGATTTTGGCGACGTCCAGCGCGCGCTCGAAGCGCTCGAAGGTTTGTACCACCAGCGCGGCTACCAGGTCGTCACGGTCCAGTTGCCCGAGCAGGAACTCAATGGCGGCGTGGTGCGCCTGAACGTGGTGCAGACCAGGATCGGCCGCATCAGCGTCAGCGGCAACCAGCACGTCGACGCCGCCAATGTGCGGCGCAGCCTGCCCACCCTGCAGGAAGGGCAAACCCCCAACCTGGACCGGGTGTCGGCCAACCTGCGCATGGCCAACGAGAATCCGGCGCGCAAGATCAAGCTGAACCTGCAGAACGGCGCCGCCGACGACACGCTCGACGCCAGGCTCGATGTGGCCGACGAGAAGCCGTGGACGGCCATGCTCAACGTGGATAACAGCGGCACCGGCCAGACCGGCAAGACCCACGCCGGGGTGGTGCTGCAACACGCCAACCTGTGGGGCCGCGACCATGTGGGCAGCGTGCAGTACACCACCACCGTCGAGGAACCGAGCAAGGTTAGCGTGTACGGCGCGGGCTACCACATTCCGCTGTACGACCTGGGCGACTCGGTCGACCTGTACGCCAGTTATTCCGACATCGATTCGGGCTCGGTCACGGCCGGCATCTTCAACCTGGCGGTGAGCGGCAAGGGCACGGTCGTCGGTGCGCGCTACAACCAGGGCCTGGCGCGGCGCGGCAGCCTGGAGCCGCGCCTGGTGTACGGGATCGACCACAAGGCCTTCAAGAACAGCGTGCTGCTGTCGGGCGAAAATTTTGGCAACGACATCACGGTGCATCCGGTCAGCGTGACCTGGCTGGCCAGCACGCCCTTGGGCGGCGGCGAAGCCAATCTGTCGGTCGGCCTGGTGCGCAATATTCCCGGCGCCAGCCGTGGCGCCAGCGTTGATTTTGCGCGCAACCGCGCCGGCGCCAGGGCCGGCTACACCATCGCCCGCGTCAGCGCGGCGTTTTCGCGCGCCTTCGGGGTTGACTGGCAGCTGCGCGCGCTGGTCAACGGCCAGTTGAGCGGGGATGCGCTGGTGCCGGGCGAGCAGTTCGGCGCCGGCGGCGCAGCGTCGGTGCGCGGACTCGAAGAGCGCGCCGTCTCCACGGACTCCGGCGTGCTGGCCAACCTGGAAGTCTATACCCCGAATTTTTGCGCCGTGCGCGAGCGCTGGCAGTGCCGCGTGCTGGCCTTTTACGACGGCGCCCACGGCCGCCGCCACGCAGCGCTGCCCGGCGAAGCGGCGCGCGCCACGGTGTCTTCCGCCGGACTGGGATGGCGTTTTTCGATGGGCAGCTCGCTCAACATGCAGATCGACTATGGCCATGTGCTGCGCCGCGACGCCGGCGTGAACGACAAGAACAAAGTGCATGTCCGCGTAGGCCTTGCCTACTAAAGGTGAAACAGATGACTATCCAGAACCAATCCACCCGCCTCTTGCAGCGACTGTATTTGCCACTGGCGCTGCCATTGCTGCTCGCCTTGGCCGGCATCCACGCCGTTCATGCCGCGCCGGCCTCGCCCCAGGTGGTCGCCGGCCAGGCCACGTTTGCGCAGCAGGGCAACGTGTTTTCGATCACGAACACACCCAACACCATCATCAACTGGCAGAGTTTTTCGGTGGGCGCGGGCGACATTACCCGCTTCATCCAGCAGGACGCCGGCAGCGCGGTGCTGAACCGCATCGTCGGCCAGGACCCGAGCCGCATCCTGGGCGCCTTGCAGTCGAACGGACAGGTGTTCCTGATTAACCCGAACGGCATCCTGTTCGGGCGCGATGCGCGCATCGATGTGGGCGGCCTGGCCGCGTCCACGCTCAACATGAGCAATGCCGATTTTTTGGCCGGTAAGCGCAGCTTCAACGGGCCGGCCAGCGCCGGCAGCGTCGTCAACCAGGGTTCGATCACGACCCCGTCCGGCGGCAAGGTGTTCCTGATCGCGCCGCATGTCGAGAACAGCGGCATCATCACCTCGCCCCAGGGCGACGTGGTGCTGGCGGCCGGACACAGCGTGCAACTGGTCGATTCGGGCAATCCCGACCTGCATGTGGTGGTCTCGAGTCCGGCCAACGCCGCCTTGAACCTGGGGCAGGTGATTGCCCAGGGCGGCAAGGTCGGCATTTACGGCGCGCTGGTCAAACAGCGCGGCTTGGTCAGCGCCGACAGCGCGCGTGTGGGCGAGAACGGCAAGATCGTGTTCAAGGCCAGCGCCGATGCGCTGCTGGAAGCGGGCAGCCTGACCAGCGCCACCGGCGCCGGCAAAGGCGGCGAGATCAGCGTGCAGGGCGAAAGGGTCGGCTTGATGGGCGACGCCGCCATCGACGCCAGTGGCGTGGCCGGCGGCGGCACGGTGCTGGTCGGCGGCGGCTGGCAGGGCAAGAATACGCTGGTGCGCAATGCGCAGCAGACCGTGATGGGCAAGGCGGCCTCGATCCGCGCCGACGCCACCAAGAGCGGCGACGGCGGCACCGTGGTGCTCTGGTCGGACGGCGCCACGCGCGCCTTCGGCAGCATTGCGGCCCAGGGCCGCGGCGGCAAGGGCGGGCTGGTGGAGACCTCGGGGCACTACCTGAAGGTGGAAGGCATCCGGGTCGATACCGGCGCGCGCGGCACCTGGCTGCTCGATCCGTATGACATCACGATCGGCAGCACCGGCAGCGACGTGCTGACCGACTTCGACAAATTCAGCGATCTCCCGGCCGATGGGGTATCGCTGCTCAACGTCGCGGTACTGAACAACGCCGCACCCTCCGCCGACATCGTGGTCCAGGCCACGCACGATGTGCTGATCAGCGCAGCGATCACGCGCGCTCCCGGCAGCGCCGGCAGCCTGTCGATAGAAGCGGGCAATAACATCAGTGTCAACGCCGATGTCTCGACATCGGGCGGGCCCATGACGTTGAGCGCCAATGCCGCCGCGTATGCCACCGGCACGGGCACGCTGACGATCAACAATGCCCTGTCGACCAGCGGCGGCAATATGACGCTCAACGGCGCCAACATCATGTTCAACCCCGGCGCGCTGGCCAACAGCGGAGTCGGCGGCATGACGTTCAACGCCACCAACGTGTTCCAGCTCGCGGCCGGCGCTACTCTCAAAAGCGGCGGCATGATCGACATCGCGGCCAACCAGATGGGCCTCGCGGGCGCGGTCGGACCGGCCCAGCCGCTGCTCAATCCATCGGTCACCTTGCATCCGGCGACCTTCGGCCGTGACATCGAGATCGCCACTGGCGAGGCAGTGCCCGACGCCTTGCGTCTGGACCCGGCGCAGCTGGCTGCGATCGAGGCGCAGGCGCTGATCATCGGCGGCACGCAGTTCGGCGGCAAGACGGTGGTCAACTCGGCGCTGGGAGGCGCCGGCGGGCCGCTCAAAGCCAATTATCTGCTCATGAGCGGGCAGGGCGGCATCGTCGTCAACGCGCCGGTCACGATCGCCGGCGGCATGCAGGTGGACGCGGCCAGCATCGTCAATTCCAGCGCGGCGCCGATCACGGCCGGCTCGCTCTCGTTCATTACCAAACAGGGCGCCGGCACTGCCGCCGCGCCGCTGTACACCCGGACGGCATCGTTGACCGGCAACAATACCGTCGAAAACGGCAGCGCGCCTGTCAATATCAGCAACACCGGCACTCTCACGCTCGGCAACCTGAGCCAGAGCGGCGGCAACAACAGCGGCGCCATCATCATCGCCAACAAGGGCGGCATGACCTTGCCGGACGGTAGTTCGGTCACCACCCTGGGCGGCGCCATTGACCTGTCCACCCAGAGCCCGCTCGATATCAATGGCAGCGTCGACTCGAAAGGTGGCGCGATCGCGCTGAAGGCGGGCAACGGCGGCGAGCTGGGCATCGGGCCCCAGGGCCTGGTCAACTCCGACACCGGCAATATCTCGCTGAGCGGCGGGTTGATTTTCAACAAGGGCAGCGTCAGCGCGACTTCAGGCAATATTTCGCTGAACACGCCTGAGCTCAAGGGCAACGGCACCATTTCCAGCGCCAGCGGGACCGTGAGCGGCCAGCCCGATATGTCGACGACCTTGCCGGCCTGCATCGCCAAGCCGAACAAGAATGGCTGCGCACAGGTACTGGCGAGCGCGTTTTTGGCCTGTCTGGCCGATCCAGCCGCGCCTTACTGCGCCTCGATCCTGCCGTCGGTCGACCAGTGCAGCGCCAATCCCGGCAAGCCGGGTTGCAGTGCGGTGCTGCCAACGCTGAGCGCCTGCGTCGCCGCCCCTTCCATGCCCGGCTGCGACAGCGTGCTGCCGTCGCTCGCCGCATGTTCGGTCAATCCCGCGTCGCCGGGCTGCTCCGCTGTGCTGCCGGCGCTGAACGCCTGTATCGCCAATCCGGCAACCGCCGGTTGCAAGGCCGTCCTGCCGACCCTGGCAGCTTGCAGCGCCGCGCCGGCCACGGCCGGTTGCAGCGCCGTCCTGCCGACCCTGGCCGCGTGCAGCGCCGCGCCAACGACTGCCGGTTGCAGCGCCGTCCTGCCGACCCTGGCCGCATGCAGCGCCGCGCCAACGACTGCCGGTTGCAGCGCGGTGCTGCCGACCCTGTCCCAGTGCACCGTCAATCCGGCCCAGCCCGGCTGCGCGCAAGTGCTGCCGAGCCTGAATGCCTGCGTTGCCGCGCCGTCCACCATGGGCTGCGTGGTGGTGCTGCCAACGCTGGGCGCCTGCCTGGCGACGCCGTCGCGCGCCGGTTGCGCGGCGGTGCTGCCGACCCTGTCCGCCTGCGTGGCCAGCCCGACCCAGGCCGGCTGCAACGTGGTGCTGCCGTCGCTGGCGGCGTGCAGCGCCAGTCCTGGTTTGCCGGGTTGCGCCGTGGTGCTGCCGGGCGTGGCCCAATGCGTGGCCGCGCCAACCCAGGCCGGTTGCGCGGTCGTGCTGCCGACCCTGGCTCAGTGCATTTCCTCGACCGGCCTGCCTGGCTGCGGCGTGGTCTTGCCGGCGCTCTCCCGTTGCGTCGCCAATCCGGCCACGCCGGGCTGCGCGGTCGTGCTGCCGTCGCTGAGCCAGTGCGTGGCCAATCCGGGCGCCAGCGCTTGCGCGGTGGTGCTGCCGACCCTGGCCCAGTGCGCGGCGAACGCCGCCGTGCCGGGCTGTAGCGTGGTCTTGCCGACCCTGAATCAATGCGTCGGCAATGCGGGCTTGCCAGGTTGCGGCGCGGTCTTGCCGAGCCTGCAAAGCTGCGCGGCCAATCCTGGCGCGCTCGGGTGCTCGGTGGTGTTGCCGACCCTGGCCCAGTGCAGCGTGACGCCGTCGCTGGCGGCCTGCAATGTGGTCTTGCCGACCGTGGCGCAGTGCAGCGCCGCGCCTGGCCTGGCCGGTTGCGGCGCGGTGCTGCCGCCACTGGCGCAGTGCGTTGCCACGCCATCGGCCCCGGGCTGCGCGGTGGTGCTGCCGCGCCTGAGCCAGTGCGAGGCGACGCCAACCGCGGCCGGTTGCAGCGCGGTGCTGCCGACCCTGTCCCAGTGCACCGGCAGCCCGACCCTGCAAGGGTGCGCGGTGGTGCTGCCGCCGGTGAGCGCCTGCGTGGCCAATCCGGCGGCGCCCGGCTGCACGGTGGTGGCGCCGCCGCAGCAAGTATCCGACAGCACGGTCAAGGAGGTGGTCGTCAATACGGTCAACGCCGTCAACAGCGCGACCACGAGCACCGAAGAGAAAGTGGCAATCAAGGACGATGGCGTCAAAACCGTCGCGACGAGTAATGTTAAAGGAGACGCGAGTGAACTGCGCAAAAAGACGTATTGCAATTAAGGCGCTCGCGGGTGCACTGCTGGCGGGGTCGTTCGGGGTGGCGTGGGCGGCGCAGGTGGCCGGCACCATCGTCAACCTGAGCGGGCCGCTGATGGTCAAGAAGGCCGACGGCAGCGTCAAGGTGCTGGGCCTCAAGTCCGAAGTGGAGCAGGGCGATACGCTGGTGTCCGAAAAAAACACCTACGCCCGGATCCGCTTCATCGACAACAGCGAAATCACCTTGCGGCCGGGGACCACCTTCAAGATCGAGGCCTTCGCTTATGAAACCGGCAAGCCGGAAGCCGACAGCGCCAGTTTCAGCCTGCTGCAGGGCGGGCTGCGCTCGCTGACCGGGCTGCTGGGCAAGCGCAACAAGGAGAAGTTCGAGCTCAAGACGCCGACCGCCACCATCGGCATTCGCGGCACCACCTTTGTTGCGCAGTATGTGTCGCCGCTGACGATGGTGTCGCCGCAGGCGCCTGCGGGCGCATTGGCGCCCGGCTTGCACGTGTTCGTGGTTGACGGGGCAATCATGTTGAAAAATTCCGGCGGCAGCACGAATTTTACGGCGGGCCAGTTCGGATTCACGCCGAACGTGCAAACGCCGGCGCAGATCGTGCCGAACAATCCGGGCCTCAAGTTCACCCCGCCGCCGGTGTTCAGCCTGCCGCCGGTGTCGACTACCGCCACCGGCGCGATCAAGCCGCAGGCGGTTGACTGCGAGGTACGCTAGTAGTCTGCGGCGCTGGTTCAATGTGTCGCCGGGGCAGCGCCTATTTGACGTCGAACGCGCGCGTCCACCAGCCGCTTCCCTCAAAGCGCATCAGCACGATCTTGGGGCCGAGCGTCGACTCGACCAGCACGGCGCTCATCGTGGGTGAATTGTTGTCGTCCGGCGGGATGAGCACCTCGCGTATGGCGATGATCGTGTACTCCTTGAGCGGCGCTCCGTCATAGAACCTCACCGCGAAATAGCGCTCCAGTACCTGCGCCGGCAAGGCGTCGCGGTCCAGGCCGATGTGCGGCGTCAGGCCATTCATCCAGAGCTGCTGCTTTGCCAGCGTGGACACCAGGGTGGCGATCTTGTCGCCGTCCGCGGCTGGCTGGGCAGATGCCCTGGTGGCCAGCACGAGCAGGGCGCTGCAGATTGTCAGGCTCAGTTTATTCATCATTGTTTTCCAGTTTGAGCAGCGACATGGTGCGCTGGCGGGCTGGCGGGCGGTCGGGAGCGCGGGTTCGCCATGCGGCAGTGTGGCCATTGCATCCTGTATATAGCATCCATCAGGCACCCAACAAAAGAAAACGGCCTCTGTCCAGATGACTGGAGAGAGGCCGTTTCGACTGAACTAGTCTGAAGTAAGGCGTGTTACAGCACTTCGCTCGCGTGGTCGGCCAGGCGCGAACGTTCGCCGCGCGCCAGGGTCACGTGGCCGCTGTGCGACCAGCCCTTGAAGCGGTCGACCACGTAGGTCAGGCCGCTCGAACCTTCGGTCAGGTACGGCGTGTCGATCTGGGCGATGTTACCCAGGCACAGGATCTTGGTGCCGGGACCGGCGCGCGTGACCAGGGTCTTGATCTGCTTCGGCGTCAGATTCTGCGCTTCATCGATGATCAGGAACTTGTTCACGAAGGTACGGCCGCGCATGAAGTTGAGCGACTTGATCTTGATGCGCGAGCGGATCAGGTCTTGCGTTGCCGCGCGACCCCACTCGCCGCCATCCGAATCGGACTTGTTGAGCACTTCGAGGTTGTCGTCGAAGGCGCCCATCCACGGACCCATCTTCTCTTCCTCGGTACCCGGCAGGAAGCCGATGTCTTCGCCCACCGGCACCGTGACGCGGGTGACGATGATTTCGTTATACAGCTTGGTTTCGAGCACCTGCGCCAGACCGGCCGCCAGGGCCAGCAGGGTCTTGCCGGTACCGGCCTGGCCGAGCAGGGTGACGAAGTCGCATTCCGGATTCATGAGCAGGTTCAGCGCAAAGTTCTGCTCGCGGTTGCGCGCGGTGACGCCCCACACGTTGTTCTTGTTGTGGCTGAAATCGCGCAGGGTCTGGATCACGGCGGTTTTGCCGTTGAGCTGCTTGACCTGGCCGTAGAACGGCGCTTCGCCATTCTTTGGTTCCAGGTAGACGAACTGGTTCACCAGCAGGGTCAGCATGGTCGGGCCGGTGACGCGGTAGAAGGTCGACGAGACGCCGTTCTTGTTTTCCTGCCAGGACTCCATGTCCTTGCCGTTCTTGTTCCAGAAGTCGTCCGGCAACTGCACGATGCCCGAGTACAGCAGGTCGCTGTCTTCCAGCACGTGGTCGTTGAAGTAGTCTTCGGCAGGCAAACCCAGCGCGCGCGCCTTGATGCGCATGTTGATGTCTTTCGACACCAGCACGATGGCGCGGCCCGGTTGTTCGGCTTCGAGGTTGCGCACCACGCCCAGGATCTGGTTGTCGGCCTTGCCGACCGGCAGGCCTTCCGGCAGGGTCGGGCCGTTTTGCAGGCGCGTCTGGAAGAACAGGCGGCCCTTGGCGTCCTTGTTGCCCAGCTTGGCCAGCGGGATGCCGCTTTCGATGGCGCCGTCGTCGATGTTGCCGACCAGCGCGTCGAGCGTACGCGACACCTGGCGTGCATTGCGCGCCACTTCCGACATGCCCTTTTTATGGTCGTCGAGCTCTTCGAGCGTCATCATCGGCAGATACACGTCGTGTTCTTCGAAGCGGAACAGCGACGATGGGTCGTGCATCAGCACGTTGGTGTCGAGCACGAACATCTTGGTCTTGCCGGTCTGGTCGGCATTGCGGCTGGCGGAGGACTTGACCACCATTTCGACGGCCTTGTGCTTGGCCGGGTGCGGCGCTTCCAGGTCGACCGGCTGCTTTTCCTTGCCGCGCGCGGCTGGTTTGGCGAGCGGCGTCTCCATGACGGCTGGCGACGTGATCAGCGGCGCCGGGGCGGCTTGCGCTGGTGCGGCGACCAGGGCGGCTTTCTTGGCCGGGGCCTTGGCGCGCGTGGTCTTGGCCGGCGCTTGTGCGACCGGTTCTGCGGCTATTTCCGCAACCGCGCTCAGTTTCGGCTTGGCGGAGGCGACCTGCGCAGGTTTGTTGGCGCGGTCGGCTTTGGGATAATCTTCGGCCAGCAGCAGGGTGGCTGGCTTGGTGGGGATTTTTGGCAGTGGCATCAGGGTCTCAATCTAAAAAGGTGCAGGAGGATAGCCCGGAGGCGTCGGCGCAGGCGGCGCTGGTGGCGGCGGGCTCGATGCGGCTGTGCGAACTAAGGGGGTGGTGGTCGGGCCCGGCATAGTGGCCGGGCCGGCAGGCCGCCAGATTGGGATGATGCTGGAAACGGAAGGTGTGACTCAAAATGGCTGGTGCAATCGGTTCTGCTGCGGGTTGATCGACAGGGTCCCCTGGATAAGAAATGCCCCTCTCAAGGTTGGCTCTTTACAAATTCCAGCACGTCCTCGGCGTGATTAGGGACTTTCACGCCTCTCCATTCTTTCATCAATTTGCCATCAGCGTCAATTACAAACGTGCTGCGTTCGACGCCGCGCACTTGCTTACCATACATATTCTTCATTTTCATCACACCGAACTGGAGGCACATGGCTTCTTCGGGGTCGGAAATGAGTTCGAACGGCAGGCCGAGCTTGGATTTGAAACCTTCGTGCGAGCGCAGGGAATCGCGGCTGATGCCGTAGATTTCGGTGCCGGCTTGCTGGAACTGCTCGTGCAGGTCACGGAAAGCGATGCTTTCGGTGGTGCAGCCGGGTGTGTTGTCTTTTGGATAAAAGTACAGCACGGTGTAGCGGGCAGGGCGGCCGGACAGCTGGAACGGCTTGTCGCCCGTCATGACGGCGGAGAAGTCGGTGAATGGGGCGGTCGGTGCTGCAGTTTGGCTATCAGCCACAGGTTCTCTCCTGAAGGTGAGTCAGCGCTGATTTTATACCCCGCAGCGCAACAGGGGAGGGGAAACGTGTTTGGGCGCACTAGATATGGGGGCGGGATGCCGGAATGCAAGTAGCGGCGTCACTCTCCGGCGCTGCCGCGGCGTGTCAGCGCGCCTGGCCCAGGATCAGCGCCAGGGTCACCTTGCGTCCCTCGCCCATCAGGATATTGTAGGTGCGGCAGGCGGCCTTGTTGTCCATGCATTCGCAGCCGATGCGGCGCTCGAGCAGTGCGGCGATCAGTTGCGGATGCACGAAGCGCTGCTTGTCGCCGGTGCCGAGGATGACCACGTCGGGCTGGTCGGCTTCGATCATCGCGAAATGCCCGGCCGTGAGCGCCTCGAAATTGGGTACATCCCAGGCGCGCGGGGGCGTCTCGGGCATCAGCAGCAGGCTGTAATCGAAGCGCTGGGCGTTGATTTCGACCCCGGTATCGTCGTAGCCGGTCACGGTCTGGTATTGTTGGGTGGTGCTGGAATGGAGCTTCATGGCATGGGAACAGAATGGGTGATGCAGGGTTCTTCGACACTGCGCGTGGCGTTAGCATGCCACAAAGTCCGGTAAACCGCGAATTTTCGCGAAATTGACGTCAAATCCACATCATTACGCGAGTTGTTGCTGATTCAGGCAGCAAGCGAAGGTTGCTTAAATTATCTCCTTTCGGCAAAATGGGTCTTTTTCGCACTGCAACAAAGCGCCACTGAACAGGGAAATATTTTGCGACCGATCCTGAAATCGAACAAGCTCGACGACGTCTGCTACGAAATCCGCGGCCCCGCGCTGGAGAAATCCAGGCAGATGGAGGAAGAAGGCCACAAAATCATCAAGCTCAACATCGGCAACCTGGCCGTGTTCGGTTTCGACCCGCCCGACGAGATCGTGCAGGACATGATCCTCAATATGCACGGCGCCGCCGGCTACACCGACTCAAAAGGCATGTTCGCGCCGCGCAAGGCGGTCATGCACTACACCCAGAGCAAGCACATCACTGGCGTGACGATCGACGACATTTACCTTGGCAATGGCGCCTCGGAACTGATCGTCATGGCCATGAACGGCTTGCTCAACACCGGCGACGAAGTGCTGGTGCCGGCCCCGGACTATCCGCTCTGGACCGCCGCCGTGAGCCTGTCGGGCGGCAACCCGGTGCATTACATCTGCGACGAGCAGGCCGGCTGGTACCCCGACATCGACGACATGCGCCGCAAGATCACCAGCAATACCAAGGCGATCGTGGTGATCAACCCGAACAACCCGACCGGCGCCCTGTATCCGCGCGAAATCCTGCTCGAGATCATCGAGCTGGCGCGCCAGCACCAGCTGATCATCCTGGCCGACGAAATCTACGACAAGGTCCTGTACGACGGCGAGCAGCACGACTCGATCGCCGCGCTGGCCGACGATGTGCTGTTCATTACCCTCAACGGCCTGTCGAAAAACTACCGTTCGTGCGGCTACCGCGCCGGCTGGATGGTGGTGTCGGGCGAAAAACGCCACGCCAAAGACTATATTGATGGCCTCAACATGCTGGCCTCGATGCGCCTGTGCGCCAACGCGCCGGGCCAGTTCGCGATCCAGACCGCGCTGGGCGGCTACCAGAGCATCAACGACCTGGTTGGCCCGGGCGGACGCCTGCTGCGCCAGCGCGACATGGCGCACAAACTTTTAACCGATATTCCGGGCGTGACCTGCGTGAAGCCAAAAGCGGCGCTGTACATGTTCCCGCGCCTCGACCCCGTGATGTATCCGATCGCGGACGATCAGCAGTTTTGCTACGACCTGCTGGCCGAAGAAAAAGTCCTGGTGGTGCAGGGAACGGGCTTTAACTGGATCGCGCCGGATCACTTCCGCCTCGTGTTCCTGCCCAATTCCGACGACCTGACCGACGCTTGCGGCCGCATTGCGCGCTTCCTTGACGGCTATCGACGCCGCCACGGGCGCGGCTGACACCTCTTCCAGATAAAGAACTATGAAACCCATCAAAATCGGCCTGATCGGCCTTGGCGTAGTTGGCGCCGGCACCTTTAACGTCCTGAAACGCAACCAGGAAGAAATCCGGCGCCGCGCCGGCCGCGGCATCGAGATTGCCATGGTTGCGGTGCGCAGCCTGGAGCGCGCGCGGCCCATCGTGGGCGCCGACTGCGAGCTGGTGACCGACCCGGACCTGGTGGTCAACCATCCGGACATCGACATCGTGGTCGAACTCATTGGCGGCAACGACACCGCCAGGGACCTGGTACTGAAGGCGATCAACAACGGCAAGCACGTGGTCACCGCCAACAAGGCGCTGCTGGCGCTGCACGGCAACGAGATCTTCGCGGCGGCCCAGGCCAAGGGCGTGATGGTGGCGTTCGAGGCGGCGGTGGCCGGCGGCATCCCGATCATCAAGGCGCTGCGCGAAGGCCTGACCGCCAACCGCATCGAATCGGTGGCCGGCATCATCAACGGCACCACCAATTTCATTCTGTCCGAGATGCGCGACAAGGGCCTCGATTTCGCCACCGTGCTGAAACAGGCGCAGGAGCTGGGCTACGCCGAAGCCGATCCGACCTTCGACATCGAAGGGGTGGACGCCGCGCACAAGGCGACCATCATCGCCTCGATCGCGTTCGGCATTCCGGTGCAGTTTGATAAAGCCCACGTGGAAGGCATCAGCACCCTGCAGGCGATCGACATCCGCTACGCCGAGCAGCTGGGCTACCGCATCAAGCTGCTGGGGATCACCAAGCGCGCCGTGGTCGATGGTGTGGAAGGGATCGAACTGCGCGTGCATCCGACCTTAATTCCCGCCAAGCGCCTGATCGCCAACGTGGAAGGGGCGATGAACGCGGTGCTGGTGCAGGCCGACGCGGTTGGCGCCACGCTTTACTACGGCAAGGGCGCGGGCGGCGAGCCGACGGCGTCGGCGGTGATCGCCGACCTGGTCGACATCACCCGCCTGGCCACGGCCGATCCGGAATGCCGCGTGCCGCATCTGGCGTTCCAGCCGAACCAGATGACCAACGTGGCGATTTTGCCGATGGCGGAAATCACCACCAGCTACTACCTGCGCGTGTACGTGAAGGACCAACTGGGCGTGATGGCCGACCTGACCCGCATCCTGGCCGACGCCAGCATTTCGATCGATGCGGTCATGCAGAAGGAGCCCGGCGAAGGCGAAACGCGCACCGACATCATCATCCTGACGCACCAGACGCAGGAAAAGAACATCGATGCGGCGATCGGCCGGATCGAGCAGCTCGATGCGGTAGTCGGCAAGGCGGTCAAGATCAGGCTTGAAAACCTGAGCTGAGCGGCCGTTCTCCACGGCCGCGCATCACAGCGCGGCCGCAAACATAATCCGCACCCGCAGTCCCTTGTTACCGGCGGCGGCGTCCAGCGCGACGCGCGCCCGGTGCAGCAGTGCCACCTCGCGCACGATGGCCAGTCCCAGCCCGGTGCCCGCCGGGTTGATATCCATGGCGCTGGCCGAGCGGTAGAACGGCGTCAGTACCTTGTCGCGCTCCGTCTCGACGATGCCGCAGCCGCTGTCTTCCACTTGCAGCAATACGCCTGCGGCCTGGCGCTCCACGCGCAAGGCCACCCTGCCGCCGGCCGGCGTGTAGCGGATCGCGTTGTCCACCAGGTTGGTCACCAGTTCATGCAGCATCAGCGCCTGGCCGTCGACCAGCGCGTCGTCAGGCGCGTCGAGCGAGAGGTCGATCTGTTTTTGCACGGCCGGCAGCGCCATCTCCAGCCCGACCTGGCGCACGATGGCGGTCAGCGAGACCGGCGCCATGCTGGACGCTTCGCTGCCATGTTCCACGCGCGCCAGGGTGAGCAGGCGGTTGGCCAGGTGCACGGTGGCGTCGGTGGTGGCGGCGATCGACTTGACGATCTCGCGCATCGCCGCCGCATCGTTTTCGCGCAGCGCCAGTTCGGCCTGCGTCTTGAGCACCGTGAGCGGCGTGCGCAACTGGTGCGAGGCGTCGGCGATGAAGCGGCGCTGGCTGGCGATCAGGTTGTGCATGCGCGACATGGTGCCGTTCATGGCCGCCACCAGCGGGCGCACTTCCTTGTGCACCAGCGCCTGGTCGACGTCGGACAGGTCGTTCAGGGCGCGGTTTTCGACTTCGATCTTGAGCCGCATCAGGGGCCGCAGCACCAGCCGCACCGCAAACCACACCAGCGAGGCGACCGCCAGCACCATCACGGCCTGGCGCAGCAGCGTATCGAACAGGATCTTGCGCGACAGGCCACGGCGCGCGTCGAGCGTTTCGCCGACCTGGATTAACGCGATGCCGCGCATCGAATCGTCGTACACCGGCTGCAAGAGGGCGGCGATGCGGACCTGCTCGCCGTTGTAGTCGGCGTGATAGAAGCGCACCAGCGCCGGATAGGCTTCCGAACGCGGCACGTTGGCCGGCACCGGGGGCAGGTCGTCGAAGCCGGAGACGGTCTCGCCATCGATGCCGCTCACTTTGTAATAGATGCGCCCCAGGGTGTCGGTTTCGAACGAGTCGAGCGCCACGTAAGGCACGTCGGCCACCACCTTGCCTTCCTTGATGGCGACCCGCTCGGCCAGCGCGCGGGTGGACGCCAGTAGCGAGCGGTCGTAGGCCATGTCGGCCGCGTCCAGCGCGTTGTCGTACAACGAGACCGCGTTCAGGGCCACCAGCAGCACCAGCGGAATCAGGAGCCAGCGCAGCAGCTGGCTGCGCAGGCTGCCCAGCGGCGCGGCTTTGAACCTGCGCTGCAGGGTGGCGTACAGCGGCGTCATGTCAAGGGGCCGGGTCGCGCGGCTGCAGCAGGTAGCCGATGCCGCGCAGGGTGGTGATCGCCGCCGCACCCTCCTGGACCCGTTCGAGCTTCTTGCGCACGCGGTGGATATACAGCTCGATGGCGTCGAGGTTGGCGTCGTCTGCCAGCGCGAAGACTTCGTCGAACAGCTTTTCTTTCGAGACCGCGCGCCCCGGGCGGGTGATCAGCGCTTCGAGCACCGCATGCTCGCGCGGCGTGAGCGCCAGCGCCGCGCCGCCGTACGCGAACATGCGGGTGTTGGTGTCGAAACTGAGCGCGCCGCACTGGTGCACCAAAGCTTCGCTACCCTGGCTGCGGCGCAGCAGCGCCTTGACGCGCGCTTCGAGTTCGGCCAGTTCGAACGGCTTGGCCAGGTAGTCGTCGGCACCCAGGTTCAGGCCCTGGACCCGCTCTTCCAGGCCGCCACGGGCGGTGAGGATCATCACCGGGGTCTTGGCGCGCGCGCCGCCACGGGCGCGCAGGCGGCGCAGCACGTCGAGGCCGTCCATTTTTGGCAGGGTCAGGTCGAGGATGACGAGCGCGTAGTCCTGCGTGTGCAGCAGGGCGTCGGCGTCGGCGCCGTTGACGGCGCATTCGACGGTCAGGTGGGCGTCGCGCAGGGCCTTGGAGAGCCAGTGCGACAGTTCGATATGGTCTTCGACGAGGAGTATGCGCATGCGGGCAGTGTAGCCCCAAGCGCGCAAAAAAGCCCGGCCTGTGTGGCCTGTGGGGTACATGCGGCACTGAAAGCCAATTGAAAGGATGGCGAACATATAGTGGGCTCAGTACCACATAAAACATAAAAACTCAGGAGACAAGAATGAAACCATCCGTGCTTACGCTCGCGCTGGCGGCCGCCCTGCCGGCCGCTTTGGCGATATCGAACGGCGCCCAGGCCCAGTCCAGCGTGCAGATCTACGGCCTGATCGACGCCGGCGTCGACTACACCACCAACACCAACGCCGCCGGCGACAACGCCACCCGCGTCATCTCGGGCGGTAAGAACACCTCGCGCTGGGGCCTGCGCGGCACCGAAGACCTGGGCGGCGGCCTGAAAGCGGTGTTCGGGCTGGAAGGCGGCATCCTGATGGATACCGGCGCCGCCGACGGCGCGCTGTTCAAGCGCCAGGCCTTCGTGGGCCTGGACGGCAGCTTCGGGCGCGTGGTGATCGGGCGCTCGTTTACCACCACCTACGACTTCGTGATCCTGTTCGACCCGCTCGGCTACGCGCCGAACTACTCGTGGGCCACCTCGTCGAACGCCACCGGTTCGTCCAAATACGGCATGACGACCGCCTTCGACAACCTGGTCAAATATTCCGGCAAGACCGGCGACTTCAAATATGGCGCCAGCATCGGCGTCGGCGAGCAGGCGGGCAGCAGCGCCGACAGCCGCAAATATTCGGTGGCCGGCTCGTGGACGCGCGGCAGCTTCGCGGCGATGGCGGCCTACGAGCAAATCAACGCCAATACGCTGGCCGGGACCGGCCGGCGCGACCAGACCACGGCCTTCCACGCGGCCGTCGACTACAAGACCGAGGTACTGCGCCTGACCGCCGGCGCGCGCGACTACACGCTGGAAGCGGCCAAGGCGGCCACGCCGGACGTGCGCGCCACCACCTGGTGGGGCGGCGCGAGCTGGTACGCCACGCCGGCGGT
The DNA here is from genome assembly GCF_011682045.1 of Massilia aquatica. GTDB lineage: Bacteria > Pseudomonadota > Gammaproteobacteria > Burkholderiales > Burkholderiaceae_D > Telluria_A > Telluria_A aquatica. The sequence goes on from NZ_VVIW01000005.1 coordinate 288,943, forward strand.
GACCCTGACCGGCGCGGTGTATTACGTCGACGTCAAGAACGTCCCGACCAACACCGATGCCGACCCGATCATGTACGTGGCGCGCGGCATGGTCGCGCTGTCCAAGCGCACCGACCTGTATGTGGCCGCGGCCTACGCCAAGGCCGACAACGGCAAGCTGGTGGGACTGTCGCGCGACGATGCCGGTTTCGGCACGACCCAAAAAGGGCTCACGGCCGGTATCCAGCATCGCTTTTGATACCTCTGCTGATACCGCTGCTGATGCATTCTGCATGACTGGCGGGGCTATCATGCTTATCCGATCGCCGCGCCCGACCAGAAAAGCCACCGCCATGAAAATCCTGATTTCCACCCTGATCGCCTGCGCCGCCTTGCATGCCGCTGGCGCCGAATGCATCGTGCCGTCCAAACCGGGCGGCGCGATGGACCTGACCTGCAAGCTGGCGCGCGAAGGGCTCAAGGGCGACGCCAGTGCGCCGGCGCTGCGCCTGACCTACCTGCCGGGCGGGATCGGCGCGGTGGCCTGGCACACCATGGCGGCCCAGCGCGGCAGCGAAAAAGACACGCTGGTCGCATTCTCGGGCGGCTCGCTCCTGAATCTGGCGCAGGGCAAGTTCGGCAAGGCCAGCGAGAACGACGTGCGCTGGGTGGCCGCCCTGGGCGCCGACTACGGAATGATCGCGGTGCGTTCCGATTCGGCCTTCCGCAACCTGGCCGACCTGCTCGACGCGCTGCGGCGCAAACCGGAAAAGGTGCTGATCGGCGTGTCCGGCACGATCGGCAGCCAGGACTGGATGAAGATGGCGCTGCTGGCAAAAAGCGCCGGGATCGATCCGAAGGTGCTGCGTTTCGTGGCGCTGGAAGGCGGCGGCGAGGCCTTTACCGCGATGCACGCCAACCATGTGCAGGTGGTGTCGGGCGACGCCTCGGAAGCGAGCCTGTACTCGGGCGCCGGCAAGGTGCGGGTGCTGGCGGTGCTGTCGGAGCAGCGCTTGTCGGGTGTGCTGGCGCAGGCGCCGACCGCGCGCGAGCAGGGCGTGGACGTGGTGTGGCCGATCATCCGCGGCGTGTGGATGGGGCCCAAGGTGGCCGACGCGGAGTACCGGCGCTGGGTGGGCAGTTTCGAGCGCATGACGGCCAGTCCCGATTTCGACAGGCTGCGTTCGGCCCATGGCCTGTATCCGTTCACCCTGACCGGGCAGGCGCTGACCGATTACATCCACAAGGCTGTCGCCGACTACAACCGGCAGGCCAGGCAATTCAAACTGATTCGCTAAAAAACACAACAACAATCTGGAGACAACATGAATACCAAGCTTACCTTTATCAGCGCGAGCATTGCGCTCACCTTCGCCGGCAGCGCCTTGGCGCAGGTCCCGGCGGGCTACCCGGCCGACTACCAGAAGATCATCGACGGCGCCAGGAAGGAGGCCAGGCTGGTGATCTACTCGGCCACCGACAGCAAGGCCGCCCAACCGTTGATCAAGGACTTCAACGTGCTTTATCCGGGCGTGAAGGTCGAATACAGCGACATGAATTCGACCGAGGTGTATAACCGCTTCATTTCCGAAGCGGCGGCCGGCGGCAACACGGCCGACGTGGTGTGGTCGTCGGCGATGGATCTGCAGATGCGCCTGGCGTCCGAGGGCAATGCGCTCAAGTACCGCTCGCACGAAGCGGGCAAGCTGCCGGCATGGGCGGTGTGGAACGACAGCGCCTACGGCACCACGTTCGAGCCGGCGGCCATCGTCTATAACAAGCGCCTGTTGACCGGTAGCGAAATCCCAAGGACGCACGCCGCCTTCGCCGCCATCATCAAGCAGGAAAAATTCCGCGACAAGGTCACCACCTACGACATCGAAAAATCGGGCGTGGGCTTCATGTTCATGACCGCCGACGGGCGCGAGAACCCGCAGTTCGGCGAGCTGCAAAATGCCTTCGGGGTCGCCAAGGTGCGCGTGCAGTCGTCCACCGGCACCATGCTGGAGCGGATTTCGTCGGGCGAAAACCTGATCGGCTACAACGTGCTCGGCTCCTACGCGCTGGTGCGCGCCAAGACCGATCCGTCGCTGGGCGTGGTGCTGCCGGCCGATTACACCCTGATCATGTCGCGCGTCCAGTTCATCAACAAGGCAGCCAGGAATCCGAACGCGGCCAAGCTGTGGATGGATTACCTACTGTCGGTGCGCGGCCAGACCGTCATCGCCAACGAGTCGAAGCTGTTTGCGATCCGCGCCGACGTTACCGGCGAAACCACCTCGGCGGAACTGATCAAGATCATCGGCGAAAAGAACGTCAAGCCGATTCCGGTGCACCCGTCGTTGCTCGAGTACCTGGCGCCGGCCAAGCGCATGGCCTTCCTGAAGCAGTGGAAAGACACCGCAGGCAAAAAGTAAGCGCCGGCACGGTGGGCCAGCGCCCACCTCCTTCAACCCTGGATCGGACCTGACATGACCACCTATTCATTGCGGGCCACGCGGCTTAACTGGCCGCGCGGCCTGGTGGTGACGCTCGCCTGCGTCGCCATCTTCCTGCCGCTGTATTTGATTTTCTACCAGAGCTTTTTGTCGGCGCCCTTCTTCATGCCGGAAAAAACGCTGGGCTTCGAAGCGTACGCCTTCATTTTCGACGACCCCGATTTTACCCAGGCCTTCAAGAATGGCGCGATCCTCGCCACGGGCCTGGCCGCCATCGCGGTGCCGCTGGGCGGCATGCTGGCCTTCCTGATGGTGCGCACCGACCTGCCTGGGCGCAGCTGGATCGCGCCGATGCTGCTGGTGCCGATTTTTGTCTCGCCCATGGTGATGGGCTTCGGCTACGTGGTGTCGATGGGGCCTGTGGGCTTCTATTCGGTGTGGGCCAAGCAGCTGCTTGGCTTCATCCCATGGAATATCTATTCGTTCACCAGTATCGTCGTCATCGCCGGGCTGACCCACGTGCCGCACGTGTACCTGTACGCTTCCTCGGCCCTGAAAAGCCTCGGTTCGGACGTGGAAGAGGCGGCGCGCGTGGCCGGCGCTTCGCCATTGCGCGTGATGATGAACGTGTCGCTGCCGATGATCATGCCGGCGCTGGCTTACGCCGGCGTGCTGGTGTTCTTCCTCGGCTTCGAAGTATTCGGCCTGGTGCTGGTGCTGGGCGACCCGGAAGGCCACCTGGTGCTGGCCACCTACCTGTACAAGCTGACCAACAAGATGGGCACGCCCTCGTACCACCTGATGGCGGCGGTGGCGGTGTGCCTGGTGATGGTGACCATGCCGCTGGTGATGATCCAGCGCTGGCTGCTGAAATCTGCCAACAAGTATGTGTCGATCAAGGGCAAGGGCGCGCGCCAGAAGGCGATGCCGCTGGGCCGCTGGAAGTGGCTGGCGTTCGCGCTGCTGGCCGGCTGGCTGCTGGTGACGATCATCCTGCCGCTGTCGGGCATCGTGCTGCGCTCCTTTGTGCAGAACTGGGGTGAAGGCGTGGTGCTGTGGGATGTATTGACCTTGCAGCACTTCCGCGACATCCTGGACCAGCATTCGTTGGTGCGCGGGATCATCAACACGGTGCTGATCGGCGTGATCGGCGGGGCGCTGGCGGTGGTCTGCTACACGGCCATCGCACTGGCGATGCACCGCAAGCCCGATGGCATTACCCGCATGCTCGATTACAGCGTGCTGGTGCCGCGCGCGGTACCGGGCCTGCTGGCCGGCCTGTCGTTCCTGTGGGTGTTCCTGTTCGTGCCGAGCTGGCTCGATGGGATGCTCAAGGCCAGCGGGTTCGGACCGTTCCTGTGGCTCAGCGAACATGCGATTCCGCTGCTGCGCGAAGTGCGCTCGACCATCTTCGCCCTGTGGCTGGCGTATTCGGTGGTGTGGCTGGCCTACGGCATGCGCCTGATTTCGACTGCGCTGCTGCAGGTGGGGCCGGAACTGGAAGAGGCGGCGCGCGCGGTGGGGGCGACCCGCGGCCAGGTCACGCGCGACGTGACGCTGCCGCTGATCAAATTCGGCATGCTGGGCGCCTGGCTGATGGTGTTCCTGATCTTCGAGCGCGAATATTCGACCGGGGTGTATCTGCTCACGCCGGGTACGGAAGTGATCGGGGCCATGCTGGTGTCGCTGTGGGCGGGCGGTTCGACCGACCTGGTGGCGGCGCTCTCGTTCATCAATATCACGCTGGTGGCCATTGGCCTGGGCATTGCGCTGCGCTTCGGCGTCAAGCTGCACCAATAAATACATACCTCTATCGGGAATCTTCATGAATGAATTGACTGTCAACGACCTGCACCTCGATTACGGCACCGGCGCGCAAGCGAACCAGATCCTCAAGGGTGTATCGATGCACCTGCAGCGCGGCGAAGTGGTGGCCTTGCTCGGGCCTTCGGGCAGCGGCAAGACCACCTTGCTGCGCGCCGTGGCCGGGCTGGAAAGCCCGAAGAGCGGCACCATCGACATTGGCGAGCGGCGCGTGTTCGACGGCGCGCGCAAGTTCGAGATGGCGGCCGAGCACCGCAGCCTGGGACTGGTGTTCCAGTCGTACGCGCTGTGGCCGCACAAGACCGTGTTCGACAACGTGGCCTACGGCCTGACCCTGCGCAAGATGGGCAAGAGCGAGATCGAGGCCAAGGTCAAGGAAGTGCTGGGCCAGCTGGGACTCGGCCACCTGGGTGAGCGCTATCCGCACCAGCTCTCCGGTGGCCAGCAGCAGCGGGTGGCGATTGCGCGCGCGCTGGTGTACAACCCGCCGGTGATCCTGCTCGACGAACCGCTGTCGAACCTGGACGCCAAGCTGCGCGAAGAGGCGCGCGCGTTTTTACGCGAGCTGATTGTGCGGCTTGGCCTGTCGGCCTTGATGGTGACGCACGACCAGGGCGAGGCGATGGCGATCTCGGACCGCATCCTGCTGCTCAATAACGGCAAGATCGAGCAGCAAGGCTCGCCGCAGAGCATGTACGAGACGCCCGAGACCCTGTTCACCGCTGAATTCATGGGCAGTAACAACCGCTTGCCAGGCCAGGTGGTGGCCGGTAACGACGGCGCGGTGACGGTGATGGTCGATGGCGTGCGGATGCAGGGCACGGCGCGTGGCGCGCGCAGCGGCGGCGAGGCCACGCCGCTGATCCGTGTTGAGGATGTGAAGATCAGCGCGCAGCAGGTCGACAACGCACTCGAGCTGCCGCTGCTGACCTGCATGTATTTGGGCGACCGCTGGGAATGCCTGTTCAAGCGCGGGGAGTTCAGCCTGCGCGCGTACTCCAAGTACCGGCTGGAGGCGGACAGCTACTGGCTGCACATGCCGCCAGAGAAGCTGTGGGTATTCTGACCAGGGCTACTGGATGCGGACCACGCTCTCGCTGACGGCGCTGTCGCGCTTCTTCACGAAGCGCACCACCGATTCGACGGTGACGATGTCGATCTGGCCGGCGATGCGGCGGCCCAGCGGATGGTCGTCGAAGGCCACATTGGCGCGGAACACGCGCGCGCCGAGGCGCTTGACCGACGGTACCCAGATCGTGTTCGGCATATAGCCGGCCTCTTTGAGCCAGGACTGGGCGGCGCCGCGGTCTTCGATGGCGGACTCGCTGGCGGCGTAGGTTTCGAGCACCCACTGATTGGAGTTCTGGTACTTGGTCGAATAGGGGAAGGCCAGCATGTTGTAGTGCGCACCGTGCAGGCGCGCCGGCGCGCCGGAGGCCAGCATGGCGGCGATGCGCTTCTGGCTTGCCACGCTCGGAATCACGATCTGGCTTTCGTAGGCGAATAAATCGTCGAGGAAGAAGTTGGCCAGGCCCTGGTCGAACACCTTGGAGCTGGCGGTGCCGCACTGGTTCAGCAGGTGCACCACGGTCCAGCGTCCCTTGGGATGGTCGCGCCAGGCGTAGGCCATGTGCGAGTAGCGCAGGTCGTACCTGGACAGATCCTGGCCGACGCGCGCGATCAGCGCCACCTCGGCCCCGGAGGCGTCCAGCGCGGCGCTGGTGTTTTCGGCCAGCTTGACCGCCTTGACGAAGTTGTTTGCATCCTGCGCGACTTCCTCGCAGGCCGTGCCGGCGTGCGCGGTGTGCAGGGGCGCGGCCAGCGCCACGACAAGCGCAAGGACAAGACGAAGACCTGAGCGCATCATGCTCAGCCCTTGGCGCCGTTTTGCGAGTGATGCAGCAGGCCTTTGCCGATTTCGGTCGGGATGAAGGCGATCACCTTGCCGGCGGCGATCAGCACATGGCCGCTGGCGGTCGCGGTCACCGTCACGGCCTGGCCGACCAGCCTGGAAAAGCCCCTGGCGCCGTCGCCGCTCAACTTGACGGTGGCGGTGGAGCCGTCGGCCACGTTCTTGAGCACCACCATGGTGCCGTCGGCGACGTTCTCCACGCTTTGCGCCACCACGCTGCCGCCCACGGCCACCACCAGTAAACTTCCCATCACGACCGCACCCGACACGTTGCTCGGCGCGGACGACAGGTTCGAGCCCTGGGCCAGCGCGGCCGGATTGGCGCCGAGCAGGGCGCAGGCAATGGCGACGATCATCAGCTTGGTTTTCATGCTGTTCCTTCATATATAAGTGGCCGGGTTGGCAAGGACATCTTACGCAAGTTTGGTCTGTGCTAAATGAAATGGTAGGCCGTATCGCTTTTATTCTGAATAAGTATTAATATTTGCTACCAGATTTTATAGGGATACGAACATGCCGCACGCAATTACACTTGTCGACACCTTGAAGCGCCTGTTGAAAGGACGCGGGATCACTTACGGCGACCTGGCCGGGCGGATCGGCATGTCGGAGGCCAGCGTTAAGCGTATGTTTTCACAGAAGAATTTCACTTTGCAGCGGCTCGACGAGATCCTCACCGCGACCGGCATCGAGTTCGACGAACTGAGTGCGGCGCAATCGGCGCCGACCCTGATTTCGCACCTGACGCTGGCCCAGGAGCGCGAAATCATTGGTGATCCGCGCCTGCTGGTGGTGGCCGTGTCGGCCATGAACCACATCTGCTTTGACGATATTGTGCGTTTTTACGACATGACCGAAGCCGAAGTGACCAAATACCTGCTGCGCCTGGACCGCATCGGATTCCTGGAACTGCTGCCGAACAACCGGGTCAAGCTGCTGATCGCGCGCACCTTCGGCTGGATTGCGAATGGCCCGATCCAGGGCTACTTCCGGCACGAGGCGGCGGCCGATTACCTGAACTCGCGCTTCGACGGCGAAGATGAAGTCATGCGGCTGGTGAACGTGATGCTGTCGAAGCAGTCCGGCGCGGCGCTGCTCGAACGCCTCAAGCAGGTGGCGGCCGAATTCGCGCAGCAGCACCAGCACGAAACGCGCCTGCCGTTCGACCAGCGCCACGCGATCAGCTTCATCGTGGCCGCGCGGCCGTGGGTGCCGCAGGCCTTCAAGGCCTTGCTGCGCCAGCCGTGATGACCCTGACGATGAAGCGCCACTGCTTTTGCCACATTCCTTGCCACTTTTTTTGCCACATCGAGACCCTGAGAGAACGATCAGCATGAGTCAATCCAGCCAGTTTTCCCTCCTCACGCAGCGCCGCTTCGCGCCGTTCTTCTGGACCCAGTTCCTCGGCGCCTTCAACGACAACGTCTTCAAGACCGCCTTGCTGGTGATATTGACGTTCGAGGCGGCCAGCTGGACGACGATCGATCCGGCCATATTAAACAGCCTGATTCCCGGCCTGTTCATCCTGCCGTACGTGGTGTTTTCGGCGACCGCCGGGCAGATCGCCGAAAAGGTCGAGAAAGGGCGCCTGGCGCGCTTCGTCAAAATGCTGGAGATCGCCATCATGCTGGTGGCCGGCATCGGCTGGACGACGCACACCCTGTGGCTGCTGATCGCCTCCGTGGTCGGCATGGGCGTGCATTCGACCCTGTTTGGCCCCGTGAAGTATGCGTACATGCCGCAGCACCTGAAACCGGAAGAACTGGTGGGCGGCAACGGCGTGGTCGAAATGGGCACCTTTGTCGGCATCCTGCTCGGGCAGATCCTGGGCGCGGCGCTGGTGTTAAAGACCAACGGCCTGCTGCTGGTGGCCGGCGCCACCATGTTCTTCGCGGTGCTCGGCCTTGCGGCCAGCTACCGCATTCCGCATTCGCCGGCGCCGATGCCGGACCTGAAAATCAATCCGAACCCGTTTGCCGAATCGGTGCGCAACATCGGGCACGCGCGCAAAAACCGCACCGTGTTCCTGTCGATGCTGGGTAATTCGTGGTTCTGGTTTTACGGCGCCATGATCCTGTCGCAGTTCCCGCTGTACGCCAAGAATTTCCTGCATGGCGACTACAGCGTGTTCGTGATGCTGCTCACCGTGTTTTCGGTCGGCGTCGGCGTTGGCTCGCTGCTGTGCGAAAAGCTCTCGGGCCACAAGGTCGAAATCGGCCTGGTGCCGTTTGGCTCGATCGGCCTGTCGCTGTTCGGGATCGACCTGTATTTCGCCAGCATGGGCTATGTGCGCCCGGCGCTGGAGGTGGACATGATGGGCATCCTGGCGCAGGCCGGGGTCGCGCGCGTGCTGTTCGACATTGCGATGGTGGGCGTGTTCGGCGGCCTGTTCATCGTGCCGCTGTTCGCGCTGATCCAGACGCGCTGCGAGCCGGCCCACCTGTCGCGCACCATCGGCGGCATGAATATCCTCAATGCGCTGTTCATGATCGGCGCGGCAGGTCTTGCCATTGTGATGATCAAGCTCGATTTCACGATTGCGCAGATGTTCCTCGCCACCGCCATCATCAACGCGATCGTGGCGCTGTATATCTTCTCGCTGGTGCCCGAATTTTTGGTGCGCTTCGTGGCGTGGATGCTGATCCACACCATCCACCGCGTCAAGACGGTGGATGTGGAGCGCATTCCCGAGGAAGGCCCGGCGGTCCTGGTGTGCAACCACGTCAGCTACGTCGATGCGCTGGTGATCGGCGCGGCCAGCCCGCGTCCGATCCGCTTCGTGATGGACCATAAGATCTTCAAGATGCCGCTCATGGGCTGGCTGTTCCGCACCGCGCGCGCAATTCCCATCGCGCCGGCCAAGGAAGACCCATTCCTGATGGAGAAGGCGTATATCGACATCGCCCAGGCGCTGCATGAAGGGGACCTGGTGTGCATCTTCCCGGAAGGGCGCCTGACCTCGACCGGCGAGATGGGCGAGTTCCGCGGCGGGATCGCCAAGATCGTCGAACGCAGCAAGGTGCCGGTCATTCCGATGGCGCTGCGCGGCCTGTGGGGCAGCCTGCTCACGCGCGACCCGGGCAACCTGTTCGAGCGCACCTTTGCGCGCGGGCCGCGTTCGCGCCTGGCGCTGGCGGTCGGCGCGCCGGTGGCGCCCGAAGACGCCACCCCCGATTACCTGCACCAGCAGGTGCTGGCTTTGCGCGGCGACTGGAAGTAGGGCCGCTTCATCGGGTGGCGAGAATGCGTGAGAAAGTGGTTATAATTGCAATCGTACGGCATTTTGCCACTTCTCCCGTTTTTCAAAGGCCGCAGCATTCCATGAACAGTCCTTCGCCGCCGGTACCATGAAAATCCGCGCTTATCTCGCGCTGATGGTCGCGGCGATCCTGATTCCGGTGATCCTGTTTTCGACGATTTCGCTCAACATGCTGCTCAAGGCCGAGCGCGAAGCGGCGCTAAAGGGCGTGCGTGAAACGGCGCGCATCTCGCTGGTGAGCATCGACCGCGAACTGACCAACACCCAGAGCGCGGTGCGCATGCTGGCCACCTCGCCGTACCTGGCCAGCGGCGACCTGGCCGGTTTCTACGAACAGGCGCGCTTCGCCGACAAGGTGGGCGCCACCTGGACCGCGCTGCTCGACGAGCGCGGGCAGCAGCTGATTAATACAGCGGTGCCGTTCGGCGCACCCTTGCCCGGTCCCGACGCGGCCCAGCGCGTGGCCCAGGTGTTAGATGCCGGCAGGCCGCAAATCTCGAACCTGATCCGCGGCGTCGTCACGCAAGCCTTGCTGGTGGTGGTCGACGTGCCGGTCACCACGCCCGACGGCATGCGCTACGTGATCGCGCAGGGCTTCAAGATCGACCACTTCAACGGCGTACTGACCCAGGTGAACGCGCCGCCGACCTGGCTGGCCGGCGTGTATGACCGCAACGGCATGACGATCGCCCAGACCTATGGCGGCGGCGCGGCGGGACGCGGCGAGACCCGCCCCGACCTGCGCGAAGCGATCCGCAGCAAGACCATCGGCGTGATCCGCAACGCCAGCGACGACAACATGAAGCTGTACACGGTGCTGGAACGCTCGGCGCTGTCCGGATGGACGGTGGCCGTCGGCGTGCCGGAAGCCGAAATCGAATCGGCGGCGCGCAGCGCGTTGATGGTGTGGATTATCGGCCTAGCGGCGGCGGTGTGCTGCGCCGCCCTGGCCGCCGTGTTCTTTGCGCGCCGGCTGTCGCGCTCGATCCGCCAGGTGGCGCGCTCGGCGCATGCGCTGGGCGCCGGCGGCGAGGCGGCGCGCACTGGCGTGTCGGGCGTGGCCGAAGTGGACGAGGTGCAGGCGGCGATTGCGGCGGCGGCGGCGCTGGTCGAACAGGAAAAGCAGTCGCGCCTTGCCGCCGAAAGCGAGCGCGCCACGTTGTTCGAGCGCGAACACGAGGCGCGCACCAGGGCCGAACAGCAGAACCGGGCCAAGGATGAATTCCTTGCGATGCTCGGGCACGAGCTGCGCAACCCGCTGGCGGCGATCGTGAACGCGACCGGCGTGATGGCCCATCCGGGCATGCCGGCCGCCGCCAGCGAGCGCGCGCGCGAGATCATCACGCGCCAGAGCGGGCACCTGACCCGCATCGTGGACGACCTGCTCGACATGGGGCGGGTTCACTCCGGGAAGATCCTGCTGGAGCGGCGCGCGCTGCGGCTGGACCAGGTGATCGACAATTACATGGCCACCCTGCGCGCGTCGGAGCGCTCGGCGCGCCATGAACTGCGCGTCGAGACCGTGCCGGTGTGGGTCGATGGCGACCCGACCCGGCTCGAGCAGATCGTCTCCAACCTGCTCGACAACGCACTGAAATACACCCCGGCCGGCGGCACGATTTCGGTCAGCGTGGCCATCGAGGGCGACGACGCGCTGCTGTGCGTGTCCGATTCCGGCATCGGGATTGCGCCGGAGCTGATGCCGTACGTGTTCGACCTGTTCGTGCAGGGCGCGCGTCCGCTCGACCGCGCCCAGGGCGGCCTTGGCGTCGGGCTGGCGCTGGTGCGGCAACTGGCGCTGATGCACGGCGGGCAGGTGGACGTGCGCAGCGCCGGCACGGGCCTGGGCAGCAGTTTCGCGCTGCGCCTGCCGCGCGTGCAGCCGCCGCAGTCCGAGGTGAGTGTGCCGGCGCCGGCGCCCTCGTCGCGCCAGCGCGTGCTGCTGATCGAAGATAACGAGGACGGGCGCGAGATGATGGCCATGATGCTCGAGGCGCAGCAGTACCGGGTCGACACCGCCGTCGATGGCTTCGACGGCCTGCGCCAGGCTGGCGCGGCGTGCCCGGACATTGCGCTGGTCGATATCGGCCTGCCGGGCATCGACGGTTATGAAGTGGCGCGCCGCATGCGCGCCGACCCGGCCACCGGCAAGGTGCGCCTGGTGGCGCTGACCGGGTATGGGCAGGACAGCGACCGTGAACGCGCACTCGCGGCGGGATTCGATGCGCATCTGGTCAAGCCGGTGGACATGGCGCGCCTGATGGAAGCGTTGGAGAGCGGCGCGCCCGCAGCGCCGCAGCTGGCGAAAACGGCGCTCTAGCGGATCAGGCGCAAGCCCTGCGGCTTGCCCAGGCGGCCGTCGGCCAGGCGCTTGATGTCGTCGAAGTTGACCGGCTTGATGAGATGATGGTCGAAGCCCGCGTCCAGGGTGCGCTGGCGGGCGTCGCTCTGGCCCCAGCCGGTCAGGGCGATCATCAGCACCGACTGCGAACCGGGTTTCAAGCGGATACGGCGCGCCGCTTCGTAGCCGTCCATGCTCGGCATGCCGAGGTCCATCACGATCATGTCGGGCATGCCCTGTTCCACCGCCTGCACCGCCTCAAAGCCGTCGTAGGCCGTGGCGACGTTACAGTTCTCCATTTCGAACAGCGCCTGCAGCGAGTCGGCCGCATCGCGGTTGTCGTCCACCACCAGCACCTTGGGACGCTGGTCGACAGCGCCCATGATGTCGGCGATGGGCGCGGCATCAACCGGACGCGCTTCTGTCACCACCGGCAGGGTGACGATAAACTCGCTGCCCTTGCCAAGTCCCTCGCTGGTGGCCTGCACGCTGCCCCCATGCATTTCGGCGAACTGGCGCGACAGGCTCAAGCCGATGCCGAGACCACTGGCGATCTGGCCCGAGGGCGGACGGCTTTGTTCAAACATGGCGAAAATGCGTTTGATGGCGGCCGCTTCGAGTCCGATGCCGGTATCCTTGACGTAGATGTTCAGGGCGCCGAATTCGACCTGCCCGCGCACGCTGATGTAGCCGTCGGCCGGGGTAAACTTGACCGCGTTCGAGACGATGTTGGCGACGATCTGCACCACGCGCGCGTAGTCGGCGTAGAGCACCACGTCGCCGGGCGGCACGGCCACGTCGATCTTGATGCGCTTGGCCGCGGCGGCGGCGGAGCACAGTTCGGTGACGTGTTCCATCACCTGCGCAAAGGTGGTGTAGTCGCGCTGCAGTTCGATCTTGCCGCTGTTGATGCGGGCCACATCGAGCAGGTCGTCGACCAGCCGGGTGAGATGGGTCACCTGGCGCTCGATCACGTCGCTCACCTTTTTCACGGGCGCCTGGTCGGGATACAGGTGATTGAGTACGCTCATCGAGGTGCGGATGGGCGCCAGCGGGTTGCGCAGTTCGTGACCGAGGCTGGCCAGGAATTCATCCTTGCGGCGGTCGGTCTCGCGCACCTGGTACTGCTTTTCGCGCGCGCGCAGCACCGATTGCAGCGACGTGATCAGGGTCAGGGTGCGCACCGGACGCTCGAGCAGGGTGACATTGCCGAGGGCGCCGATGGCCTGGCGCACGCTGAGCGAGTCGGGGCCGCGGTGCGTGAGCAGCACGATCGGCAGGTCCGACCAGTTGGGCTGGCGCTGGACGAATTCGCCGAGCGCTTTCATGCCGCCGTTCGACAGCGCTTCTTCGACCGTGAGCACGGCGCCGACGCCGATCAGGAGCTCTTCGGAGAGCCGCTGGACGTTTTCGGTGACCAGGTTGTCGACTTGCGCGAGCGTGAGCATTTTCGATGCCAGCACCGCGTCTTGCCCGGTCGGGGCGTAGATCAGGACACGCTTTTCCATAGGCCGCTTTTCGCTTATCCGTTTTCGTCGTCGAACAGCACGTGGCACTGGCTGTCGTCGAAGGTGGGAACACCGGTCAGGATGCCATGGAAGTTGGTCAGTACTTGGCCCACCTGGATGCCCTTGGCGCTCATCGAGAACAGGCGGATGGTGCGCTCGTGCAGGCCGACGCGTTTCTTGAACACCGAGATGGCCTGGCGCACCTTGCCGCGCGCTTCGAAGTAGCGCAGCATGATGACGCTGTCGGCGATGTAGCTGGCGTCGACCGTGGTGCTCATGCTGCCGCCGATGACGCCGGGCTGCACGCCGACCAGGATAGTGACCACGCCACGCTGGCCCAGGTAGGTCAGCAGCTCGTGCATGTGGGTGGCGAGGAAGCGTTCGTCGGGCATGGCCTTCAGATAGCCATTGAGGCTGTCGATGACGATCACGCGCGCGCCGCCGGCTTCGGCATCGGTCACCGCCTGCATGAATTCGCCGGGCGCCATTTCGGCCGGGTCGATCTGCTTGATCATGAGCAGGCCATTGTCGATCGCGCCCTGCAGATCGATACCGAGGCCGGTGGAGCGCAGCAGCAGGTTGTTGGCCGCTTCCTCGAACAGGAACATGGCCGCTTTCTGGCCGCGCTGCGTGGCCGCATACACATACTGCGCGCACAGCGATGACTTGCCGGTACCCGGTGGGCCGGAGAGCAGGGTGCTGGTGCCTTCATCGAGTCCGCCGCCGGTAAGGGCGTCGAGTTGGGCGATGCCGCTCGAGAGCTGTTTGCGTTCGGTGTGTACGCGCGTGTGGGCGGCGATCAGGCGCGGGAACACCACCAGCCCGCCGGTGACGATTTTATAGTCGTGCGAGCCGCCGCGAAAGGCGATGCCGCGGTATTTGACGATGCGCACGCGGCGCCGTTCGGAGCCGTAGTCCTGGTTGATCAGTTCGAGCGTGATGACGCCGTGCGCCACGCTGCGCACCTGCAGGTCGCCGGATAGGGCGGTGCGGTCGTCGAGGAACAGGGTGGTGCAGCCTTTGCCGGACAGGTACTGCTTGAGCGCGAGCACCTGGCGGCGGTAGCGCAGCGGGCTTTCGGCCAGCAGTTGCAGCTCGGAGAGCGAATCGAGGACGACGCGGGTCGGCTTGTACTTTTCGATCGTGTCGAGGATGCGCTGGGTGGTCATGCCCATCTCGATTTCGGACGGGTGGAAAATGGTGAACTGGTGGTCGGGGTGGAGGATGTTCTCGTTGGGGATGATGTCCTCGACGTGGATGCCGTCCATCGACCAGCCATGCGACTGCGCCACCGCCTTGAGCTCGACGCGGGTTTCAGCCAGGGTGATATAGATGACCGATTCGCCGCGGCGCACGCCTTCGTACAGGAACTGGAGGGCGAGGGTGGTCTTGCCTGTGCCGGGCTCGCCTTCGATCAGGAACAGGCGGTCACTGGTGAGGCCGCCGCCGAGGATGGTGTCCAGTCCGGGGACGCCGGTTGAAAGAAAGCGGCTGGTGTCGCTGTTCTGTATTTCCATGGAGGAGTTCTCCGTTTTTCTCATCGTAAATTTAGTTAATTACAACAGTGTTTGAGAAATAGTACATGAATGCGGATTGGATCGTAGTTCTGTACGGAAGCAAACTGAGGGACGGGTCGTGGGTTGGCAACGCGGCGCATGCGGGCGAGTTTGACGTAGCGCAAAGCGGCAACGGGGAGTGTGCGGCGTGCGATTTTGTGTCCCAAAAACGCCAGATGCTCTGATATAATTCGCAACTCGTCGGGGCGTAGCGCAGCCTGGTAGCGTACTTGCATGGGGTGCAAGGGGTCGAGTGTTCGAATCACTCCGTCCCGACCAATAGAATCAATGACTTAGGCCAGCCAGAGAGCTGGCCTTTTTCTTGTGCGCATCAACTGGTAAGCGTTTTGGCAAAAGGATGCTCGACGCCGAAATTTCGGCGGATTGGGACCTTATCGCTACCACTGGTGACTGAGCCATGCGATGCGCGAATTTGCGGTCTGTTGAGTTCGCTCATGGTTCCCCTGCTTCACTGTCCGTTTCATCCGCCCGATTGAGTGCAACCTGGTCCAGATCCACGGCGCCGGCATGGCAAACGCAAGGTATCCGCCATATCCCTCGATATCCCGGCCGCTGGACGCGTTTCTCTTTATCGATGCTGGCGGATAGATCCGGGCGCAATCGCGTGCGCAGGCGTCACGCCGGAGGCCTTGTCTGCCGTTTTGACAGCCGCGTGCGCCAAATCCGTCGACTGTTGCCATCCCAACAATTATCAACGACTGTCGCGTGCGGCTGACAAGGAAAGCTCCATTCTGTAGGTAATCTCGTAAGATGTTATTTCCCTAACAATTTCGACTGGAACCTGAATGATCCGTCACCTCTTGTGTGCAGCGGCCACTGCGCTTTGTCTCGTTCCCGCCCATGCTGCTGTCAAAACCTATGACTGGAGCTTTACCGGCGGTTTCTTGGAGTACGGCTATCCTAAAGAGGCCACCCTTCAAGGCAGCTTCACGGTGAACGACCTGGACGCCAACGGAGCGTTCGACAAGTCAGAGCTAGTGTCGCTCGAGTATGCTGGGCGTGACTTTGTTTCGTGCAGCAGCTGCACGCTCTACAGCTTTGCATGGACACCTGGCCAGGCGCCGGCGTTCTATATCAATAGTTCGTTTAGCGACGGCTATTCGTATCTGAGGCAAACGCTGCACACTGGAGAGAGCTACAGTTTTTTTTACAATTATGGTGAGGGCGAGCCGTACTATGGTGGTGGCGACTGGACGCCCGCTGTTACTTGGAGCGTCACGGCCGTACCGGAACCGCAGACATGGCTCATGCTGGGTGCGGGCGTGTTCGCCATTGGTGCCGCAGCGCGGCGCCGCAAGGCAGTTTGATTCGCAGCCGGACTGAGGAGTCTGGGCAAATCAGACCACAGCACATGTCAATCGCGTGCGGAAGTTACTTGGCTGCCGCATTCGTTTGATATCCACGGGGTCATTTTTGCGGCCACGTGTAAGCGGTTTTGATCTTGGTCGAGCAGCGCCAATCTTCCGAGAATTTCCCCGATTGCATGCCTCGGCATGCCCATACCAGGTAGCCGTTGTTATAGAACTGGTCCCACGCCCAATCCCAAACTTGTTGCCTCGGTGCCAGCGGCTGAGCGCCGCCCATCGCGTACGCGAGCTTATACGCCTGGCTGGCACCTGCCAGCGCAGCTGCGAAGCTCT
Organism: Massilia aquatica; assembly: GCF_011682045.1. Lineage (GTDB taxonomy): Bacteria > Pseudomonadota > Gammaproteobacteria > Burkholderiales > Burkholderiaceae_D > Telluria_A > Telluria_A aquatica. The sequence goes on from NZ_VVIW01000005.1 coordinate 305,421, forward strand.
GCTGCTTCCGGGGACATGGCGCAGCCGCTCAAGCTGGCAACTATCGACACGCTGACGACAAGATTTCTCATTCAATGCTCCGCCCTTGCCATGATTGCGTGTCGTTGCGACTGGGCATTCGCCCGGATTTGACGAGCGGAGCATCTGAATACGGCGCTCGATTACTGCTTTACGAATGCCACATTGTTGACAAGCTTGCGGGAAACCGGGTCGAAATAGCTGGCGATCTGGAAGGCCCGCTTCTCACGTGTTTTTCCATCGTACGTCTGGAACGGACCGGCAATGTGCAATTTGTTTGCTGTAATGTTGAACGACGTATAGCTGGTCGTTTTTGAAATCAGATCAAGCGCAGTCATTTGGGTGGATGGATCAGCTGATTGCAAACTGATCTCGCCGATAGAGAACGTCCCATTTGCGCTGTCTGTCGAAATATAGCCTCCGGTATTGCCAGTGAGAATTACACAACTTTCCGCCTTGTACGTGTAGCTGTTTCCGCTGAACGTCACCGTTTCCCGCTCGCCCATCGCTCCCGAAGAACTGAGGCCGCATGCGCTACCGGTCATCCGCCCATCGGTAGCGGCAATCCAGGTGCCCTCCAAGGCGGTTTTGACGGGCTGTGGCGGTGAAACTGGCCCGCTGCCCCCATCTCCGCCGCCACCGCATGCTGCTAATGACAGGGCGATTGCTAAAAGCGATATAACTTTTTTCATGATTTCCTAATAATTCGGCAAATTTGCGTGCCGTTGCGCTTTATCTTGCTGTTCCCAACGCGGGACACGGGGCATTTGCAGGTGCTTGGTAGTGTTCCGGATCGACCATCCGCAGGCGGCGTTCACGGCGGCGTCCCGCGCATTGATGAGCGCCTGTGCGGACGATAATGCAATCGGGACTGGATCATACCTTCAAGAAACGCAAAAAATCTATTCAAATGTCACATTCGGCAATGTAAAGTGCTTTATCGCAAGTTCGCGACGGCCATGCTATCTACTCGCCGCTGCTTCCTCTGCTTCCGCACAGCCGCAGCACCGAATTCTCGTCAGCGTTTACATACTGAACGCCACCTTGCGGTGGCGTTCAGTTAAATGTCGTAGCGGAACTCGATCACGATGTGCAGCGGCGGTAGTAGCCTTTTACGTAGGTGCCGTTCTTGCGGTAATAACCACTCACATAGCATTGGCCAGTACTCGAAACGACCGGGGCAACATAGGGTGACGCTATTTCGTTCGCAATATCGTTCGCTTCGCAGGGGCGTCCTGGTCGCGATCGAGGTAGGCGTGTCCTTGCGCGTAGAGCGTGAGGGCCATCTGCTTCGTAAGCAAGGCGCAACGGTAAGTTCCGGTGTCAGTGACCTTGGTCGTGTTTGGCGATATAGCGACAATATTGATGATGTCTTTGGCGGCGCTGGCGGGCTTGCCATCGCCGACCAGCAGGGTGACTTCGTAAATGCCGGTCGTGTCAGATGGTTTTCGCGTGAACGCCAGTCGGGAAAAACTCAATCAGGACGTTGACACAGCATCAGTCGATCGAATCCGATTGCAAAACCGATCCCCTGTTTATACGTGCCGCCGCCGACCACCTGTTTCTGCGCTCCCAGCGCCGGCACGGCGATTTCGAATCCGTCGGTGGTGTAGTAATCGAGCCCGCGCTTGACGGCGCGGGCCAGGATGTATTCTTCGGTCTTGAGGCCGACCATCTTTTCCGCAAGGGCGATCAGTTCATCGCGGACGTTGGCGGAATCGGGATTCAATACTTCCAATCCGAATTGAAAGAACTCGCGGTAGCGTCCTTCCTGCGGCCGTTCATAGCGCCAGCAGCGTTCGAAATACCATAGCTTCACGTTCTTCTGGCGCGGATAGTATTTATCGGCGATCAGCTGGACTGTGGCCGTGGCCTCCGGCCGCAGGCACAGCGAGCGGTTTTTCTTGTCCGGGAAGACATACATCTGCCCCAGGATTTCCGGCCCCGCCTTGTCCACATACACGCTTGACGGCTCGACCGACGGCAAGATGATTTCTTCAAATCCCGCCGCTTCGGCGATCGCGATCAGTTGATTGAGCAATGCGCGGCGGTTCTTTGCTTCGTCGCCGGCGATAATGCGCACGCCCCGGGCTTGCGCTTCAATTTTCAGTTCCATGATGATTCCCTATACCTTCGGCGGTGGATTTGCGCTCGTCGCAATCCACCACCGCAAAACAAAAAAGCCCTCGCAGCGGTGCTGGGAGGGCTTTCTCAGTGATAGGGCTTTCAATCACGTAGCAATAGCTCTCCCAGCCGCGGATGCGACACAGCGTGATGGTGAGCGGAATGCTTGATGAAGGTAGTCATGAATTGATCATAAGGCGCTATCGGTGTCATGTCAACAGTCTGGCCGGCTGTTTTGGAATCAGCTTAATGGCCCAATTTGGTGCGCACCGCATCGGCCATCGGGCCGACTTCCTGTACTGCCGCCACCAGCTGCTCTCGGGTAATACCCGGCGCATCGGTCCAGTAGCGCACTTCGTGTTCGTCATGCACATTTTCAATGTGAGTTTTCATCGCAGAAAGACACTGCACGCATATAATTCTCATGGTCCCGAATTGGCTCCCGAAAATGAAAGAGAACAATGAAAAAAGCAGCGGCAATCTTGATGATGGCGGCGATATTTGCAGGTTGTGCGGCGTCCAGTTTCCGGACCGCGCGCGAAAACGCGAATCAGGTCAAAAACGGCATGACGGTGCAGGAAGCGGAAACGATCCTTGGCATGCCGGCCACCGATAAAGGCGTCAATAAAGTCAAATGGCGCCGCGGGAATGCCCAGCGTTATGACGCGACGCCAACCGGTTCGGTCGAGTACAACGTGGAAAACGATATCATCGTGGGTGTTCCCGAAGGCGGCGTATTTGGCCCCCTGGCCCGTCACGCGTTTCTCCAGAAACTCGAGGACGCCAATGCGCTCGCGCGCGCGGAACACGAGGCTAGCGTATCCGCTCTCGCTGCGCGTGCGGCGGAAGAGGCGGCAAAGAGGGCTGCTTCCGACAAGGCGGAAGCAGTGCGGCAGGAGAGGGAAGAAGCACAGGCCAAGGAAGATATCATTGCCCTGGCGAAGGCGCGCGAACAGGCCAACATCACCTGCCGCGACAAGTCAACCTGCGCGAAAATGTTCTCGCTGGGGCAGATATTCATTACCCAACATGCCGATCAAAAGATTCAGGTGGCGACTGATACCGTCATACAGACCTATAATTCGACCGAGAACGGCAATATCGCGGCATCGCTCATCAAGATGCCCGGCAGCGGATCGAACGAGAAAATCACGCTGACCTTAAGCTGCAAAAGCGACGGCAAGGAAATTGCCAAGATATGCCGCGAGATACAAACGCGCCGCTACAACGCTTTCCGGCCGTTTATCGAGCAAATCTCGCTAAATAGCACCGTTGCGCGGCGCTTAACGCGGCGCATTGGGATAGCTGACGATGATCGACAGCGGCTCCTCTCCCAGTTGCCTGATGCCGACCATGGCCCCCTTGTACAGATAGGCGGCCATGCCCGGCGCCAGGCGCGCCGTTTTGCCATCGGAGGTGACTTCTCCCTGGCCGGATAGCACGTAATACACCTCGTCATGGTCGATCCGGTGCAGTCCGATGGCCGCCCCGGCATGCAGCACGCGCTTGCGAAACTCCATGGCGCGCGGCCCCGGCACCGCATCGCTGATGCGGTAGGCCGTGGACATGCCGATGGCCCCGTGCGGCGGCGCTTCGTCGCGCTTGACGTCGTCCTCCCGGACCACGACCATGGCGGGCCCGGCAGCCATTATCAATATTGCCAGCATCATGCGACTGTGCTCCTTGTTATTTCATGGAAAGCGGGTCATCCCGGCCCGCGACTGCATTACAGCACATCCGATCGCCGTACCGTTTCTTTGCTTCAGGAGAACACTATGTTAGGAACAATTGTCGGGGACATTTATGGTTCCGTTTACGAAAAATCATGCACGCCGACGCGCACCTTACCCGCTTTGACAGCGCAGCATCGCTTCACCGACGACACGATTATCACGCTGGCGGTGGCGCAGCATCTGCTGGCGGGAACCCCGCTCAAGGAGGCCTTCCGCAACTGGGTGGCCCATTATCCGGACGCCGGCTACGGCAAGCTGTTCGCCGCGTGGGCGCTGGGGGCGTCCTCCGAGGAACTGGTGAGCTGGGGCAATGGCGCGCTGATGCGCCTGGGACCGGTCGCGGCGCTGGCGCCGGACCTGGCGCAGGCGCGCCGCATGGCGGAAGACATCACGCGCTCGACGCACGGCCATCCGAGCGCGATGCAGGCGGCGGATAGTTACGTGCAGCTGCACTGGGCAGCCTTGCATGGCGCTAGCAAGGACGATCTGCTGGCCTCGTGGAAAGCCGGCGGCGGCAGCGTCCACGCTGTCGAGGCGCAGCACCAGGCCGGTTCCCCGATGCGCGTGCGCGCCGACGATACCCTGGAGGATGTGATGAGCTGTCTTGCGGAAAGTGATGACATCGATACGCTGCTGGCCGCATGCCTGTATCACGGCGGCGACAGCGACACCATCGCCGCGACCGCCTGCGTGCTCGGTGAGGCGCTGTGGGGGGTGCCGCAGACGCGGGCGGCGGCGGTCGCGCCGTTCCTGGACGAACGGGTTGGGGCGGCGCTCGCGCAGCTTACCGACGCCATTGGCAAGGGCAAGGGTTCGTAAGACAGAGAAAGCGTTGCGACACGTATTGCCTGTGCATCTCTTCGGGGAAATCACCTTACCTTGAAGCCGGGTAGTCGATTGCCCCGCGCGGCAATACGCGCGGGGCAACTGGCTTTATTGCAAAGCCATGTTGTACTTCATGACCCTATCTTCGTTAATGAAGTAGATATTGCCGTTTGCATCGGCTTTCAGCGTCCCCGATGCCCCGGTGCGTACCGTTTCGATGCTTTCAGGCCGACTGATGTTCACGCGATAAATGCTTGTGCGATCCGGATCGGTTGCGGAAAAATACACATACCCGTTGGATTCGACCATGCTGCCCGCATTCCATGCAATGTTGAAGAGTTCATATGAGAAACCTGAGCCGATCTTGAGCTTTTTGACGACTTCTTTCGTGTCATGGTCGTAAATGAGCACAGTGTCTTCCGCTAATATCCAGATTTGCCGGTTCACCTTCAGCAGAGCGGTAATCGCTCTTTTGTCCCAGCTCGTCTCGGTAACCAGTCCTTTAAATTCCACTTTCTTAATAGCAAGGGACTTTGGCTCAAATGTGAACAGCTTGGCAAAGCCAGGGCTTTTCTGATTGTCGATATCGCGCCAGACGGACGTTCCGCCGTACACCACATCATCGATCCTGGCGAGCGCCAGAATTGAATGCCCCGTAAAGGGTTCCTTCATAACATTCCAAGGGGAGAGCGCGCCAACCGAGTACATCGCCAGGGCACCTTGCTCGTCCTTCTTGGGAACGGTTGCAATCACCAGCCGGTCAGCTTCGCCCGACGTCGTCGCTTCCATGGCGAGCATGGCAAACGGACGGTTTTGACCATATATAGTGCCAAGCTGATCGCTTACCGTCTTGCCCTCGCCCAGCAGCCCATCTGGCTTCAGTGGAAAGGATTTGATGACCGCTCCGGGATACCCGCCAATATACAGATTGCCGCCGAGTATCGCCATTCCTTCGGCCTGAAGGTGTTCCGGTACCACCACTGGCGGATTGGCTGTTCCGTCACCGATGCCGATGGCGCCGTTGACAAACCCCGATGAATACGTCTTGCCATTATGCACAGCGAACGTGCGAATTCCCGAGGCCGTCATCGGTGCATCGAAATCGGTCGACTCTCGCGTGGCGTCATTGACGGGCGTGTAAAGATCAGGCAGATTGAACCGGACGATCTTGCCCTTGTCCAGCACCGGCTCACGCAGAACCGACACCAGCTTGGTAGGGGCGTCAAACGGTGCATACGCGAAGGCGGCCGCTGCGCTCATCTGAATCGCCAGCGAGGTCTCTTCGCCAGTGTCGACGCGATAAGAGGAAAGGTGGGTTCCCTCTTTGCTGCCGCCGGTGCCGAGATCTTTTGTGTAAAACACGGTATTTCTACAAGGGGAAGGGGACACGGTACTGTTACACGAGGGCGACAGGGCACTGATGCCGATCGAGTTGATGTTCGCCACCGCATTTCCCGCGCTCTCGCCCTTGGTGTCCAGTACCACGGTGTCGTTGGACTTCCCGGTCAGGCGAACAAACAAGCGGTTCTTGAGCGGGTCCGGGTTCTTGATGAAGTCGGTATAGTAGGCATAGTCTTTGGCCGGATCGATGCGCATAAGGTCAGTCAGGCCGCTTCCATCGACCGCACTTTTGTACAATCTGGCGGGATTGCCCATGCCCCAATACACGGTGCCAGGGATGGCGGTCTCGCCGGAATCGACGGCCAGCGAGCGTACGTGATAGCCGGTCGCGGTAACGCCGTTCTTCGTTGGCAAGTTCAGCATGGTCACACCCTTACCCGGACAATATTTGAATCCGTCGGTCTTGGTGTTCTCCTTGTCGTCCTTCTCTTTATCAGGCGCAAGTCCTCCGTAGATGCATTTCTCGGGGCCGGTTTTAAGCGACCAGATTGTCCGGGTTCCACTCACCGCCTTTTTGAATTCCCAGATCTTTTGTGGCGCGGGATCCGTCATGTAGGCGTACCTGTAGAGCTTGCCGGATGCCGTACCAAAGTAAGCGGCGCTATCGGCGCCAACGACCATGCTCCAGACGTCCTCATTGCCAAGTTTAAATTCGTTATATATCTTGCCATCCGAGACGCGGTAATAGGCGAATTTTGCCGGGTTGCCGTTGGCGGCGACGTAGAGTGTATTACTGTCAATTGCCGCTGCGGAGACGCGGGCGGCGAACGCCTGCTGCCCTTTGTCCTCCAAAGCGATTTTGCTCATGACCACGTTGTCGACGTACGCTGTCACCTCACTGGTCGCTTTCCCCCGAACCACAACTTTGACGGTAGCGGTGCCAGCCGGAGCGATTGCCGATACCTTGACGCTACCCCATGTCTTTGCAGGCCCTGTCAGGTAAGACCACCTTGTCCCAGTACTGATCAGTCCCTTGTTGGAATCGTAGAACTCGATCCCCAGCGCCATATCATCCTGCCCGGATATCGCGTCGCGCTTCATCATTGCCGACGCTGCAATGAACTGGCCTGGCAGGATGTTTTTTACCTCGTCGGTTGCCGTTTCCGTGATCCCGTTGTCGAGCTTCAGTTGCAGGCACCGCGTTGCACCACAGGCGGTTGCCCCGGTGGAACCCCATGTCAGGTTTTTGCTTGCTATCCAGGGATCGATGCCGGCATCGAACGTGCCGTTGCTCAAGCCGAGGTTGGTAGCGGCATACGCGAACGGCATGCTGAGTAGAACGGTGAGTGGAGCGAACGCGGCGATGCGCAACTTGGGTAAACGGGATGGAAGGGATCGACGCTTCATAGGGCTTTCTTGTCAGGTGGAGAGCAGCAGGTCGCGTCAGCGATGTGCTTGCTGATGGCTAAGGTTGCAAGTTTGACATAATCGACTGATGAGTGCGCCTTACATCCTGAAAGCGTGACTTTAATGCAACTGCGCCTTGGCGCAAGTCCTTGACAAGCGCTTCAGTTCATTGAATTTTGAGCAAGTCCACGGCAGGGGCCGGCATGGCGGCACGTCGCTGTCGAGGCAGGCAGCGATGCGACACGATCGGGGCAGCGGTCGGCGCCCCGGCGCATTGCCGATGCCCGCAAGGTCACCCACGCGGGCATCATGGGACTGTCGTCCTGCTTACAGCGACTCCATCGCCGCGGCAATCCGCGCAATGCCTTCCAGCGCACCGAGCGCAATCCCGATGTCGCGCGCCAGGCCGACCGTCGACTCGCCCGGATTGACGCGGATCAGCGGGCGGTCCTGGGTTTCGCCGAACACCCGCACCGAGGGAATCCAGGTGCCCGCGCCCAGTTCGATGATGACGGCGCGCTGCTGGCGCGCCAGCCAGGTGTCGAGGCGCTGCTCCTGCTGGTCGGCATAGTTGGAATCCCACAGGCGGTCGCCGAACATCAAGATGTTGGGCCGCGCGATGTCGCCGCAGTGGGGGCAGCGCGGCAAGGCGCAGGTCAGCAGGCATTGTTCTTCGTCGATCACGGGCAAGAACGCTTGCGCGGACCAGGTCGGATGGCCGCAGTCGCCCAGGCATTGCAGCTTTTCGATGCTGCCGTGACACTCCACCACGCGCTCCTCAGGCATGCCGCTGCGCTGGAATTGTCCATCGACATTGCTGGTGAAGACGAAGGCGCCGTTCGGCAGGCGCGCCGCGACACGGTTGAGGATGCCAAAGCCCGCGTGCGGCAGCGTGCGCCGGTATAGTTGCAGCCGGTGCCCGTAAAAGCCCCAGGCCAACTCAGGGCGCTCGCGAAAGGCGCGCGGGTTGGCAATCTCGGTGAAGCGCAGGCCGTGCTTGCCCAGGGCCGGATAAGCGTTCCAGAAACCCTTATCGCCGCGAAAGTCGGGCAAGCCGGAGTCGATGCCCATGCCGGCGCCGGCCGTAATGACCATGCCGTCGCACTGGTCGATAAGGGAGGCCGCGTCGGCGCAAGCCTGGTCGAGAGAGGAGTTCGTCATACCGCACTTCTTGAAAATGGAGAGGCACTATTCTAAAGCGTGAGCCCGCCGTCCACCGATTCCGCGCCAATCGCAATGCCAATGCGCAAAATTAATATCGAGAAATTGGGTATGCGTTTGATGCAGCTCTAGTCATTTATTGAACTAATCAGAATGCCGGGTATACCGCTCTGTAACACTGGAATCTCACGTCATGGGAGGTTCATCATGTATTTCGAAATCTACCAAACTCAATCCTCGGAAAAAGCCCGCAAAGAGTGGCGCTGGCGCCTGAAGGCTAAAAACAACGAAATCATTGCCAGCGGCGAGAGCTACAGCTCGCGCGCGAAAGTGCTGGCTGCGATCGAGTTGATCAAGTCCGTCACTGCGCGCACCAAGATTGTCGAGGGTTGATCCGCCGTGGCATGCGGACAAGCTGCCGCAGCGGCTTGTCCCTTCTTCTTCAAGGAGCTTATGATGCAAAACAATAATTGCCGCCAACTGGATGTAACCAGGGAAATTCCACGGTCGGTTCCGCTGACCCTGCGCGAACTGACCGGCCGCCGTGTGCGCGTAGTACCGTTCGGCGCCCTGATCACCCAGGAGTTCATCGCCGGCCGTGTGACCATTTATCTGAATCAACAGAACCTGGTCCGTAACGTGGTGGTCGAAACCTGCGACTGACAGTGACACTGTGCCGCAGGCCGGGGCGTCGCCTGGCGCCCTGTTTCCCCCTATTTGTTCAACACCTCGCCGGACAGCTTGTCGAGGATGGTTTCCAGCTCTTCACGGTCTTGTCTGGCAACGCCACGGCGGATCAGGGCCTGGTCCACATACCCCCCCATCACCTGCAATTCTTCGCTGGTAAGCGCCATGCCGCGATGCGCCAGCGCCATCGAATCGCCTTCGTACTTGCAGGGCCCGCCGCTCAGCGAACACATGTGCGACACCACGCTGGCCTTGAGCCTGACCAGGTTCACGCCCTCGAAGGTGCGCCTCGAACGTGGGTCGATGGATACCTTCGAGACGAAATCGTCGACCACGGCGGTCAGGTTTTGCAGGCCGCCCAGGCGCTCGAACAGCGAGGTCCTGGACGCGAGGGGGACGGTAGGCGAGCAGGCGCTGACGCCGGACAAGGCGCTTAAGGCGAGCAGGGCCGTGGCCCCGGCGGTGCGAATAGTCATGGAATGGGCTCCTGATTGTCTGCATTCATCCTAACATTGCCGCCGCGCCGGGCTGTTCCGCTTTGATTGCGCGTCGCGTACGCGGGCAATCCGGCGCCCAGGCCTATACTCGCCGTTTTCCCCTGACAGTGAGAACACGATGAGCGATTCCGAGGTAAAAGTCATGCTGAGCGAAATTAACAGCGGCGCAGGTGCGAATGTGCTGAACGCGCACCGGGCCGCCGTGACCATCGCCCAATACATGCAGCTGTGCGAGGGCTTGCGCGGCATTATTCCCGATGGGGAAGTGAGCCTGGTCGCGGCAAGGCTGACCGCTGGCATTGTCGCCAATCCCGGCTTCGCCTTGTCGACCCAGTAATAGCGCCGGGCCGGCCGTGTGCGGGTCCGCTGAAGGTCCGGTCGATGACGAGCGGTAATGCCTGGTCGCCCCCATCAGGCTGCACACCGCGTCCACCACCGCGCCCGGCGCCACCTTGCCCAGGCAGTCGTGATGTCCTTCCGGGCACACGCTCTTGTAGCAGAAGCGGCACGGCACGTCGTGGAACAGCAGCCGGCTCTCCACCTGCCACGGCGTGTGCTGCGGATTGGTGAGCGCGTACAAGGTGGCCAGCGGCGTGCCGAGCGCCGCTGCAATATGCGCCGGACCGGTGTTGTTCGACACCACCACCGTGGCCAGGCGGATCGCCGCGCCCAGCTGGCCCAGGCCGAGTTGGCCGGCCAGCGAATGGGTGGCCACGCCGCAACCGGCGCGTATGCCCTCGATCAGCGCCGCCTCGTGCGCATCCCCGGTCAGCACGATCGGGCAGCCGGTGCGGCGCGACAGCGCGCCGATGACGTCGGCCCAGCGCTCGGGCGGATAGCGGCGCGACGCCGCGCTGGCGCCCGGATGCATGAGAATCCACGGCCGCCCGCGCCGGATGCCGCGCTCCTCTAACATGCGGCGCACCGCCATCAGGTCGTGCGCGCGCAGCGCGAACTGCATGCGCGCATCGGCGCTGCGGCAGCCCACGCTGGCGACCAGGTCGCGCTGGCGCTGCACTTCATGGCGGATCTGCGCGCCGGGCTCGTCGTCCAGCACCCAGTGCGAGAGCATGCGATACGGGTTCTCGCGGCAATGCCCGAGCCGCAGCGGAATGCCGGCCATGTAGCACATCAGGGCGGCGGGCAGGGCGCTCTGGCTGAAGGAGGTGAATACGACGGCGGCGTCGAAATGGCGCTCGGCAAGCTGGCCGATAAAATCGCTGTCGGCCGAGGGCGGGTGGGGCGCGCCATGCGACGCGCCCGTTTTCATCCACGGCGCCGCATAGGTGATGACCGCGTCCACATCGTCGAGATAGGGCGCCAGCGCCGTGCCGCTCGCCGAGCTGAGCAGGGTGAGGGTGCGGCCGGGCCGCGCCTGCCTGAGGGCGCGCATCGCCGGGGTGCACATCAGCACGTCGCCCATGGAGTCCAGGCGCACGCACAGGATGTTGCGCGCATCCATCCACTGTGGCGCGCTCATCGGCGATCCTCGTCGTGCTTGACGATCATCACGGCCGCCGCGTACAGGTCGGTGGCGATGCGGGTCGGCACGCGGTGCGGGCCCAGCTGCCACTCGGTTTCGTTGCCCTTGTCGATCAGCAGGGTACGGCAGCCGGCGCGGTTGCCGGCCTCCACATCATGCAGGATGTCGCCCACCATCCACGAGGCGCCCAGGTCGATGCCATGCTCGCGCGCGGCGCGCTGCAGCATGCCCGGCATGGGCTTGCGGCAAGTACATGCCATGGCGTACGGCGCCACCTTGCCGTCCGGATGGTGCGGGCAATAGTAAAAGCCGTCCAGCGCCAGTTGTTCGCGGAACAGCAGATCGGCCAGGCGCCGCTCGATGCAGCCCATGGCGTCTTCGCCAAAGTAGCCATGCGCAATGCCATCCTGGTTGCTGATGATGAAAAAGCGGTAGTCGAGGCGCGCCAGCAGGCGCAGGGCCGCCCCGGCGCCGCTGCACAGGGTGATGCGGCGCGGTTCGGCGTTGTAGGGCACATCGTCGACCAGGGTGCCGTCCTTGTCCAGGAAGATCGCTCGCATGATTGAACTCGCTCTCATGGTCTAGGGCCAGGAAGTTTCTTGCATCGGCAGCACGGTGATTTCGGCCACCACGCTCCCGGGCGGCAGCAGCAGGACCGAACGGATCGCCTGGGCCACGTTCATCGGGTCTTGCAGGGTGGCCGCGTCGAGGTCGGGAAAACGGTCGAGCAGGAAGGGCGTGCGCATGCCGCCGGCGATCACGGCCGTGACCTTGATGTTGTACGGCCGCAGTTCGGCGTGCATGGCGTGCGACAGCCCCAGCAGGCCCCACTTGCAGGCATGGTAGGCGCTGGCGTTGGGCCAGGCCCGCTTGGCGGCGGTGGACGCGACGTTGACGATGTGGCCGCCGCCGGCGCGGCGCATGTGCTGCGAGGCGTATTTGGCCAGCAGGAACGGCCCGTTCAGGTTGGTATTGATGACGCGCATCCATTGCTGGGGCGTCAGCTCGGCCAGCGGCAGGGTGACGTCGGTGCCGGCGTTGTTGATCAGCACGTCGAGGCGGCCGAAGCGGCCGAGCGCCGTGCCGATGGCGTGCTCGGCGCTGGCCGGGTCGCCCACGTCGAAGCCGAGCGCATGCACGCGCACGCCATGTTCGCGCAGGATGTTGGCGCTGACGGTGGCCATGTCGTGGTTGATGTCGGCGACGATGAGGTCGGCGCCGGAGCGGGCCAGCAGCTGGCACAGCGCCGCGCCGAGTCCGCTGGCGCCGCCGGTGACGAATATAGCCTTGCCGCGCAGGTTGGGCGGTTCGTGAGCAAGTTGATCGGACATGGAGCAGTCCTCCTAAGGGGTGGGGAGATGGGAAACGCTGCACACGGCACGCGCGCCGGGCGTCTGCTGGCCGACCACGTCGGCGTAGATGGCGGCCGCCTTGTGCGCCACCTGGCGCCAGGTGTAGTGCTCGAAGGCGCGCCGCATGCCTTCGTCGCCCATGGCGGCGGCCTGTTGCGGGTCGCGTTGCAGCATGGCCAGCTTGTCGGCCACGGCTTGCGGGTCGCGCGGCGGCACCAGGAAGCCGGTCACGCCGTCCTGCACGGTGTGCTTGATGCCGCCCACGGCCGCGCCGATGACGGGCCGCGCGCACGCCATCGCCTCGACCGGGGTGATGCCGAACGGCTCGTACCAGGGCGTGGTGACGAACACGTTGGCGGCGCTGTACCAGTAGCGCAATTCGGCGCGCTCTTTGCGGCCGGTAAAGTGCACGTGCGCGCCGATGCCCAGGTGCGCCGCCAGCGCGCGCAGGCGCGCCAGTTCCGGCGTGTCGTGCCAGGCGCCGGCGGCGGCGTCGCCACCGACGACCAGCAGTTCGGCGTCGATGCCATGCTGGCGGCGCAGCAGCGCCAGGCTGTGGATGACCGTGTCGATGCCCTTGCGCGGCACCAGGCGCCCGAGTTGCAGGACCAGGAACTTGCCTTGCGTGAGCCCGAGCTTGTGGCGCGCCAGGCGCATCGGCAGCGGCCACAGTTCCTGCGGGTCGAAGCCGCAGGGGGCGATGTCGATGCGCTTGCCGGGTGCGTCGTAGAGTTGCTCCATGTCGAGCCGGTCTTGCGGGCATTCGGCGATGATGCGGTCGGCCTGGCGCATCAGGCTGTTTTCGATTTGCAGGCGCGACGGCGGAAAGGCGTCGGCCGCGCCCTGCGCCCGCAGCCGCACCTGGCCGAGCGCGTGGAAGGTGATGACGAAGGGAATCCCGAGCACTTGCTTCAGATGGCGCGCGACCATGCCCGACATGAAGAAATTGGCGTGCGTCACGTCGTACAGCGCCACCTGGCGCCGCGCGAAGCGGGCCACGAAGCGGGCGAAAGTGTCTATGTAAGGCAGCATCTTTTCCTTCGGAACATAGTGGGCCGGGCCGGCCGGCACGTGGATCACCCGGATATTGCGGCGCCAGTGCACCAGTTGCTTCTGGCCGATGGCGTCGCGCCGCGTAAAGACGTCGACCAGGTAGCCGGCCAGCGCCAGCTCGCGCGCCAGGTGGGCCACGTAGACGTTCTGGCCGCCGCTGTCGACGCTGCCGGGCGCGGCCAGCGGCGACGCGTGCTCGCTGACGATGGCGATGCGCTTGACCGCGCCGCTGCCTGCGGGACACGGGTCCGGATGTAATTCACCAAGTAACATGCCAGCTCCTTGTTGTTGTGCGTTGTTTTTGCGTTGCATCTGCGTCGATGGTGGTGGACGAACCAGTCGCTAGCGCTACCCGTGCAAGGGCCCGCGCGCCAGCCCGGTCACGTGGCGCAGGGCACGGTCCCAGTCGTCGCAAAAGCGGCCGATGGCAAAGCGTTCGCGCGCGCGCTTGCGCGCCTGGGCGCCGAGGGCGCGCGCCAGCGCCGGGTTGCGCCCGAGCTCGTGCATGTGCCCGATCAGGGTGGCGAGGCGGGTATCGATGAAGCCGGACTCGCCGTTGTCGATGACGCTGGTCATTTCGGTGGTGGCCAGCGCCACCACCGGCATGCCGATCATCATCGCTTCGATCACGGCCAGGCCGAGGCTGGTGTAGCGGATCGGATTGAACAGGTAGCGGTAGCTGGCGGCAAAGGCCGGCAGCCTGGCGTGCTCGATCTCGCCCAGACCGCCGAGCTCCTGCGCCGCCATGCCGACCAGTTCGAGCGGCACGTCGGCGCGCGCTGTTTCGAAGATGTCGGCGCCGAGGCGCCGCCCGCGCTGCGCCAGGTGATTGATGACCACCAGGCCGCAGTCGAGCTGGCCGCGATAGTCGATGCCATCGGGTACCTTGACGCCGTGCTCGATGACGCAGGTGGGCGTAGCGCCGCTGTCCCACATGAGGGCGTTGAAATGGGTCACGTGCACCAGCAGCACCTCGGGCGTGTCAACCAGGTGGCGCGTGTCGGTGGGGTGCTGGCGCGGCGGGTCGTGTTCTATATAGATGCGCGGCAGCGCGCGCTGGCTGGCGCTGAGGAATTCGTACTGGTCTTTCTCGTACTGGGCGTCGTCCTGGAACACGATGCAGTCGAACTGGTGATGGCGTGCTTCGGATACCGGCATGTCGTGCACGTTGTCGCCCCACGGCATGTTGCCGGTGCGCCCGCCGTAGCCGGGCGGGCGGCCCGGTTTCGACAGCACGTAGAAATCGTGCGGCGCCTGGCTGAGGTAATAGAGATAGCTGCCGTGGGTGTGCCAGGTCAGTACTTTCAGGCGGCGCATGGCGGCCTCGCGTGCGGGTGCGGATCGGGTGTGGTCGACGTCATGTTGCCTCCCTGCGAACGGTGAGCGATGAGAATGGTTCGATTCGCAGAGGGTGGCCGAGTTCCTGCTGTATCGCGCAGGTTCAATCCAGATCAAGTCCTGGCTTGATGGGGGCGGGGAAGGGATTCGTTAAGTCACTATCTCGTCGTTCCTGCGGGAACGACGGACTTGTCAGTTGGCCTTGGCAGGCGGTGCAATCCGCCCGGCATCGCTTTTCACGAACTGCTCCACGCTATCCAAGGTCGGGGCCAGGAAGCGCAGCGGGGCGGCGATCGACGCCACCAGGGTGGCATGGCTCACCTTGTCGAAATACAGTTCCTGCACCGCCACATCCTTGCTGCGCAGCCTGGCCGCCATGGCGCGCGTGTTGCGCACCGGGTCGACCAGCTTGTCGTTGTTGGCGGCAATGAGCAACACCGGCGGCGTGCCGGCCCTGGCGTGGTTGATCGGCTGCGATTCGGGCGGCGTATCGGGAAAGTGAAATACCGGTTTGGTGACCGGATTTTCAATCGGCAAAAAGTCATACGGCCCGGCCAGCCCGATCCAGCCGCGCAGCGCGGCCGGCTGCATGCCCTGTTTCGCCAGCCATTGCGCGTCGAGCGCCATCATCGCCGCGTTGTAGGCGCCCGAGCTGTGGCCCATCACGAACAGGCGCTTGGGGTCGCCGCCATAACGCGTAATCTCGCGCACGGTCCAGGCCACCGCACGCGCCGAATCGTCCAGGAAGTCGGGATAGCTCACTTCCGGATGCAGCCTGAAATCGGGAATCACGGCCACCATGCCGCGCGAGGCCAGGGCCCGCCCGACGAAGGCGTAATCCTCGCGCTCGCCCTTAGTCCAGTTGCCTCCCAAGAAAAACACCACCACCGGCGCCGACGCGCTGGCGTCTTCCGGCGAATACACGTCCAGCCTGTGGCGGGCGTTGTCGCCATACGCCAGGGCGCTGCCGCTGCGCAGGGCGCTGCCGGGCGAGAGGGCGTTGAGGGTGGGCAGTGGCGCGCAGGCGGCCAGGCCGCCCAGCAGGATGGCGCCGAGCAGGGCCGCGTGCAGTTTCTTCATGGTCATCTCAAATGGTTTAATGTCAACCCATTATATCGACGGGGTAAAAACAGCCGTGTACGCTTGAGCTCGCTTATTCCCCGCGGCAATGCGCGCGGTATTGGACCGGACTCATGCCCGTATGCGCCTTGAACTGGCGGCTGAATGCGCTGTGGTCGGTGTAGCCGCAGGCATACGCAATTTGCGCGATGCTGTTCTTGCTGCCCGACTCGATCAGCGACATGGCCGCGCCCAGGCGCGACTGCAGCAGCAACTGGCGCGGCGAGTAGTGGAACACGCGCTGGAACAGGCGCTCCACGCGCGAGAGCGACAGGCCGGCATTGCTGGCCAGTTCTTCCATGCTGACGTTGGCGTGGTAGTTGGCGCGGATGTGGGCGGCGATGTCGGCGATCTTGCGGTAGACCGGATGCAGTTCGTCGGCCAGCCCCAGGTCTTGCGAGGTGCCGGCCAGGCCGACGATGGCGCCGTGCTCGTCGCGCAGCGGCGTCTTGTGGGTCAGGCACCAGCCGCGCGCGCGGCTCGGGTACAGGTGCAGTTCGAGGTGCTTTTTCAGCGCCGTGCCGCTGTCGATCACATGCCGGTCCTGCGCCAGGTAAGTTTGCGCCAGCAGCGGTGGATAGACTTCGAGCGCGGTGCGCCCGATCAGCTGGTCCTTGCTGCGCAGGCCGCAGCGCCGCACCAGCGCGTTGTTGACGGTGAGGTAGCGTCCCTCGCGGTCCTTCACGAAGAAGACCAGGTCGGTGAGGGCGTCGAACAATGCCTCAAGCGAGGCCAGTTGCACCGCGCGGATTGGCGGGGCCGCGCAAAACAGCGCACTCATGTCCATTCGGGGTTATCTCCAGTTCGGTCGCAATGCGCTAGTATAAATCGGCCGCCCCGAAAAAATTGTGCCGATTTGAGCCTTTTCACGCTCGACCATCCATCAAGACCGCGGGCGGCGACAGGACTAACCTGACTGCTTCCCGTAACCGACCGGCGCGCCGGAGAAAGCAAGGTACCCCCATGTGGCAAGGTGTGATTCCCGCTGTATCGACCAAGTTCAATGAAGACGGTTCGCTCGATATGGGCGAAATGGAGCGCTGCTTCGCGTTGCAGATGGAGGCCGGCTGCGATGGCCTGATCGCCTGCGGCTCGCTGGGCGAAGGCCCGATGCTCTCGCACGACGAGCGCATCGCCGTGCTGCGCCTGGCCAAGCAGGCCAGCGGCGCCAAACCGGCCCTGCTGACGGTGGCCGAAGCGGGCACGCGCGAAGCCTGCGCGCTGGCCGAAAAAGCCGCCAGGGCCGGCGCTGACGGCCTGATGGTGGTGCCCAGCACGATCTATCACAGCAACCACCGCGAAACCATGGTCACCCTGCGCGCCATCGCGGCGGCGGGCGACCTGCCGGTTATGCTGTATTCGAACCGGCTGGCGTACCGGGTCGACGTCACCACCGACATGCTGGAAGAACTGGCCGACGACGCGCGCTTCGTGGCGGTCAAGGAGTCGTCCGACGATATCCGCCGCAGCACCGAGATCATCAACCGCCTCGGCCAGCGCTACGACCTGTTTACCGGTGTCGACAACCTGGCGTTCGAAGCGCTGGCCGTCGGTGCGGTGGGCTGGGTGGCCGGGCTGGTGCTGGCCTTCCCCAAGGAGACCGTGGCCATCTACCGCCTGATGAAGGAGGGCCGCCAGGCCGAAGCCCTGTCGATCTACCGCTGGTTCCGGCCCTTGCTCGACCTGGATGTGTCGACCTATCTGGTGCAGAACATCAAACTGGCCGAGGCCATGGCGATCGGCTCGACTGAGCGGGTACGCGCACCACGCCTGCCGCTCGAAGGCGAACAGCGCACGCGCGCCGAGCGCATCATCCGCGCGGCCATGGAAACGCGTCCGCAGCTGCCAAGCTTCGCTTGAGCGTGGCGCGCGCATACGATGCGATCGTGGTCGGCGCCGGCATCGTCGGCGCGGCCTGCGCGCTGGCGCTGCGCGCCGAAGGCATGGCGGTGGCGCTGGTCGATGCCGCCACGCCGGGAGCGGGCGTCACGGCGGCCGGCATGGGCCACCTTGTGGCGCTCGACGAGAGCAGCGACGAGCTGGCGCTGTGCCTGATGTCGCTGCGGCTGTGGGACGCCTTCATGCTGGCGCATCCCGGCGTGGGCGAGCCGGCGCGCTGCGGCACCTTGTGGGTGGCCGAGGACGAGCATCAGCTGCTTGAAGCGCAGCAGCGCGCGGAGCGGCTGTGCGCGCACCATTACGACGCCGAAGCGCTCGATGGCGATCAGGTCGCGCGGCTGGAACCGGCTTTGCGGCGCGGCTTGTGCGGCGGCGTGCGCGTGCGCGGCGACAGCGTGGTGTATCCGCCGGCGGTGGCGCAGTTTTTGAGCGACCAGTTCACGCGCGCCGGCGGCGCCTTGCACCTGGGGCGGCGCGTGGCCGGCACGGAGCCGGGCGGGATAACGCTGGACGATGGCGAGCGCCTGGATGCACCGGTGCTGGTGGTGGCGGCCGGCGTGCAGTGCGCGCGCCTGATGCCGGAGCTGCCGATCTTTGCGCGCAAGGGACACCTGGCGATCACCGACCGCTATCCGGGCCGCCTGTCGCACCAGATCGTGAGCATGAATTACGGACAAAGCGCGGCCGGCGACGATGCGCTGGCGGTGGCCGCCAATGTGCAGCCGCGCGCCACGGGGCAGTGGCTGGTGGGTTCATGCCGCCAGGACGGGCGCACCGACAGCGCCATCGAACCGGCGGTGCTGGGGGCGGTGCTGCGCAGCGCGATCGCCTTGCTGCCCTGCCTGGCCGACATGCGCATCGTGCGCGCCTGGACCGGCATGCGCCCGGCCTCGCCCGATGGACGGCCGCTGATCGGCGCCCATCCCGGGCGGGCGGGCACGTGGCTGGCCTGCGGCCACGAAGGACTGGGCGTGACCACGGCGTTTGCCACGGCGCGCCTGCTGGCCGACCAGATCATCGGGCGCTCCAGCGAGATCGACGCGGCGCCGTATGCGCCAGCCCGTTTTGCGGCGTTGGCGGAGGTGCGCGATGGCGGGTAACCAGATTGTGGTGCAGGTCGATGGCCGGCCGGTGACGGTGGCCGAGGGTGTGAGCGTGGTGGCGGCGCTGGTGCTGGCCGATGCGCTGTGCACGCGCCGCTCGGTCAGGGGCGAGGCGCGCTTCGCCTTGTGCGGCATGGGCTACTGCCAGGAATGCCGGGTCAGTATCGACGGGCGGGCGCACCGGCTGGCCTGCCAGACTACTTGCCGCGCCGGCATGCTGATCGGCACCGGCGCTGGGGAGACGGCATGAGCGCGCCGCTTATCGTGCTCGGCGCCGGCCCGGCGGGGCTGGCTGCGGCGGAGGCGGCGTCCTCCTCGGGCCAGGCGGTGCTGCTGGTGGACGATAACAGCGCGCCCGGCGGGCAGATCTGGCGCGGCGGTCCGCAGCGCTGGCGCGACGCGCGCGCCAGCGTCTTGTGGGATGCCCTGCGGGCGCGCCCGCACGTCACCTTCATGGCTGGCGCGCGCGTGGTGGCGCCGGCCGGCCCGCAGGCGCTGCTGCTGGAAACGGCGGACGGCGCGCTGATCCAGCCCTGGGACAAGGTGATCGTGTGCAGCGGCGCGCGCGAGCTGCTGCTGCCGTTCCCCGGCTGGACCCTGCCTGGCGTGACCGGCGCGGGCGGCCTGCAGGCCCTGATCAAGGGCGGCATGGCGCTCGCCGGCAAGCGCGTGGTGGTGGCGGGCACCGGACCGCTGCTGCTGGCGGTGGCGGCCACCGTGCGCGAGCATGGCGGCGTGCTGGTCGCGCTGGCCGAGCATCGCACTAGCAGCGACCTGGCGCGTTTCGGGGCGCGGCTGGCGTTGGCGCACCAGGGCAAGCTGCTGCAATCGCTGCAACTGGCGGCGCGCCTGCGCGGCGTGCCGTACCTGCGCGGCGCGGGCATCGTTAGCGCCGAAGGAAGCGGGCGTCTGGAGCGGGTGCTGCTGCGCCAGCGTGGGCGCGACGAAGTGCTCGACTGCGATTTTCTGGCGTGCGGTTTCGGCCTGGTGCCGTCACTGGAACTGGGTACGCTGTTCGGCTGCGCGCTGGAGCAGGGCCGGGTGGTGGTCGACGCGGCACAGCGCACCAGCGTGCAGGGTGTGTGGGCGGCGGGCGAGTCGACCGGCATTGGCGGCGTGGACAAGGCGCTGGCGCAAGGGCGCATCGCCGGGCTTGACGCGGCGGGCATCGCCCCGCGTACGGCCGACCTGCGCGCGCGCGCCAGGGCACAGGCATTCGCTGAACTGCTGGCGCATTCCTTTGCACCGCTGCCAGCGCTGCGCGCGATGTGCACGGGGCCGACCATCGTGTGCCGCTGCGAAGACGTGGTGGCGGCCGACCTGGCGCCGCACACCGGCTGGCGCAGCGCCAAGCTGCAAACACGCGCCGGCATGGGGCCGTGCCAGGGCAGGGTGTGCGGGGCGGCCTGTGAATTCCTGCACGGCTGGGAAGCGCCGGGCTTGCGCCAGCCGGTGTTTCCAGCCAGCGCCGCGACCCTGGCGTTGCCGCAAGCGCAAACGCAAGCGCAAACGGAAAGGGTGGATACGGTTACCCGTGCCCACCCCGCATTACCGCAACAGCAGACTAATTAGTCGGGGGTGCCGTCGCTGCGGCGTCCCACATTGCTTTGCTGCGACTGGCGGCTGCCTTCGTCCAGGTCGGCCGACTGGCGGTTCTGGCGGTTCGACAGGCCGGTGTCGTCATCCATGTCCTCGTCGGCCGAGAGGCGTTTGCCGCCCGGGCTTTTCGGCATGCCGCCGGCGACATCGTTGGATTGATGCTGGCCTGGTACGCCTTGCTGCTGGCTGCCGGTTTGCGAGCCGCTGCGCTCCGTGCTTTGCTGGCCGATCTGCGCGCCTTGCTGCGCGCCGCCCTGCTGCTGTTTCGAGCCGCCCAGGCCGCCGGATTGCTGCGAGTCGCCCAGGCTGCCGGATTGCTGGGCGCCGCCAATACCGCCAGGTTGCGGCGAGCCTGGCAGGCGGTCGGACTGCTGCGAGCCGCCCAGGGTGCCCGATTGCTGCGATTGATTGAGCTTGTCTTTCTCGACTGTGCCGCCACGCGACGACGATTCCGATTTCTCGTTGCCGCCATTGCTGGATTGATTGTTCCCCTCGCTACGTTGGTTCGAGTTCATTGTTGATTCCTTTCCGAGTAGACACAAACATAGGGTGGCACCCGCCACTCGCGGAGGGACGGGGTTAGCGTCCAGGCCGTAAGCGGCGTTGCCAGGATTGGAATCATGCGCGTCCGTTCTCAAGCGCTGTATCGGAACACCGTCCGAGTCGGTGTAGGACAAGTTCCCTATAAAGCGTACCAACAGTGGCCGGGAGTCAGACTACTGATAGGAACTAGCCTGTTGTCCTACAAAGTCGATGCATCCTGTCCTATAGCCGCAGCGTTCCGCGCTGCTAAGATGGATTTGCTTGATCGCTCATCGGCGTGCAGCCGGTGGGGTCAGACAGAGGCACCAGCTAAAGGAGATGACCATGGCGTCAAATAACCAGGGCAACAAGCAAAGCGGTAGTCCGGGCAAGGGAACCAGCAACCGCGGATTTGCATCGATGGATCCCGAGCGCCAGCGTGAAATTGCCAGTGAAGGCGGCAAGGCGGCTCATCAGAAAGGCACGGCGCACGAGTTCACATCGGAAGAAGCGCGTCGCGCGGGCAGCATGAGTCACGGCAACCGGCAGGCGGCGCAGGCCGGTACGCGCAGTGGCACTTCAAGCGACGCACCCGGCGTCGATAAGGAGCAGGCCGGCAACAAGCAAAGCGCCAGCGGCGGCAGCAAGGCTGGCAGCGACAAGTCGCGCTGAGCCAGCCGGCACAGGGCGGGGAGCGGCGGCTCCCCGTTGGTAAGACGATTCACACAGGCAACCTGTGGGATGGGGTAGAATTGTTGCGCCAATTTAACAACCCCGAGGGAGTGTCGTGAAACAAGCAGTCATCCGCCAAGTCAAGAGCATGTATCTGTCATGCGATCCTATCGGTAATCTTTTATTGGCGAAGTTCTCGTTTGAAGGCGGCAAGGATGCCTGCGTGTTCATTCCGGCATCGGTCGTGTTCTGGCTGCTGGAACACTTGCCGGTGAACCAGGACCCGGAATTGCTGCCGCCGCCGAACTTGCCGCGCATCTACCAGGAAGACTGGGACGATGTGGTCAATCCGCGCGTGCTGAGCGTGCAGTGCAAGCAGTTTGACGACGCCATCCGCATGACCATGGAGCTCGACCGCGCGGCCAAGCTGACCGTGATCCTGAACCGCGCCAACGTGGAATTGATGCGCCAGATGATGGAAGGCTACCGCGGCGACCTGATGGACCTGGGTCTCTAAGCTCGCCGTTCGGCGTTGCCCGCCCACAAGCGGGCGGCATTTCGGTATGATGCTCTTCTTTGAGAACCAAAGACAAGGATCTGCCATGCCCATCAAAATCAGCCAGCATTTCGATTCCGGCGCCATCGACGTCGTGCAAGCCGACCAAGCCAGCCAGATCGACCTGAACCTGCGCTCCGACTCGCACGCCGACATCCACCAGTGGTTCCACTTCCGCCTGCAGGGCGCGCGCGGGCAGGCATGCACGATCCGCTTCCTGAACGCCGGCCAGGCGACCTACGCCGCCGGCTACCAGGGCTACCAGGTGGCGGCCAGCTACGATACCGAAAACTGGTTCCGGGTGCCGACCACCTTCGACGGCCAGGTCATGACCGTGACCCATACGCCCGAGCTCGACAGCGTGTACTACGCCTATTTCGAACCGTACTCGTGGGAACGCCACCTGCGCCTGCTGGGCGAAGTGGCCGAGAATCCGATTGCGCGCGTGCATGATATTGGCACCACGGTCGACGGCCGCGACATGAACATGGTGGTGATCGGCAATCCGTCCGCCGAAAAGAAAATCTGGGTCATCGCGCGCCAGCATCCGGGCGAAACCATGGCGGAGTGGTTTGTCGAAGGCATGATGGACGCGCTGCTGGACAATGCCAATCCGATTTCGCGCAAGCTGTTGCAAAATGCGGCGTTCTACATCATTCCGAACATGAATCCGGACGGTTCGGTGCGCGGCAACCTGCGCACCAATGCCGCCGGCGCCAACCTGAACCGCGAATGGATGACGCCGTCGGCCGAACGCAGCCCGGAAGTGCTGTGCGTAAAGCAAAAGATCCACGAAGTCGGCTGCGATATGTTCTTCGATATCCACGGCGACGAAGCGCTGCCGTACAACTTTGTGGCCGGTAACGAAATGCTGAACGATTTCACGCCGGAACGCGCCGCGCTGCAAAAGTCTTTCATCGAGAACTACATGGCGGCCAGCCCCGACTTCCAGAACGTGCACGGCTATGCGGCCAGCAAGTACAAGGAAGACATGCTGACCCTGGCGTCCAAATACATCGGCCATACCTTTAAGTGCCTGTCCTTGACCCTGGAAATGCCGTTCAAGGACAACGCCGACCTGCCTGATCCGTACACCGGCTGGAACGGTGCGCGCAGCAGCGAGCTGGGCGCGGCGATCCTGCAGCCGATCCTCAAAGCGCTGGGCTGATCGTGGGCGTCGAGATCGAACGCAAGTTCCTGCTCGCCGGCGACGCCTGGCGCACGCTGGGCGAGCCGGTGCTGTTGCGCCAGGGCTATCTGTCGACCGATCCGGACCGCACGGTGCGGGTACGGATCGAGGGCGGGCAGGGGACTTTGACCATCAAGGGGCGCAGCGAGGGCGCCACGCGCGGGGAGTGGGAGTATCCGCTTCCCCTGCATGACGCTAACGAACTGCTCGACCGCCTGTGCCAGCAGCCGATCATTGAAAAATACCGGCGCCGGATTACCTTTTCCGGCAATGTATGGGAAGTCGATGAGTTCCTCGGGGCGAATGCGGGCTTGATGTTTGCCGAAATCGAACTGGCGTCGGAAGACCAGGCGTTCGACAAGCCGGAGTGGATTGGCGAGGAGGTCACGCACGACAAGCGCTATTTCAATTCGAGCCTGATCCGGCTGCCGTTTTCGCAGTGGTGAGCGGGCGATAGGCACTGTTGATCCGGACGAGATGGCCGCGGCTTTATCGTCCGGATTGGTGGGGGAGGCGGACCTGCGCAAGGTGGTGTCGCAAAACGGGGACGCCGATTCCCTATTTCACTTCACTGTCCTCAAGATCCATTCCCGAAAAAAGAATCGTCCATCCATTTGCATCGAGCATTGCCGCGCCGTCGCGGCCACACACCAGCATTGTCGTACCGTCAGGCGAAACGTCGATGCGATGACTGTGATATGCCACGTCGGCAGGGACAGGGTGCTGCTTCGACATGTGGGCCTGAACCAGTTCGTTCCCCTCAAGGACGTACATGCCGTAGTCGTTGGCGCACCACAAAGTACCGTCGAACCATGCAGAATCGGCGAACGGAATGCTTAAGGGAACCGAGCAAACCACATCCCACTTTTTTCCATTCCCCTTCCAGAGCTTGCCGCGCAGGTCGGTGACATACACATCGCCATGCGGGCTGCAGGAAACAGTTACCAGGCGTAAATCGCCGGGAAATGCAAGTTGTGCCCATATTTTTCCATCGAAGTGCCAGACGATGCCCGCATCGCCGACAGCATACATATTGTTCTCCGAAACGCCGGCCAGATCGAAGAAAAATGATTGTCCGATCGCTTCAATGAGCTTTTTTCTGTCGGTGCCGGTGAATGCCGGTGGGATAGCTATGTCCGTGAGTTCTTTCCATTGTTGCCCGTTCAATCTTTCGAAGATCCGCAACGGCCCGCCGATTGCGTAGACTGTCGAGCCAACCCTGACGGTTTTCGTGATAACGGCATCAAATTCGTGTCCAGCGCTGTCGAATGGAATATCGCTTTCACTGCCTTTGTATGTTTTCGGTTTGTAGGCCCACACGCGGCGATACGAATCGGCCATGACAAACTCCGTTTGCCGCGGAACCCAGGCGCTGGCAATCGAGGAATGCGTCATGTTTTCCCCTTTGCGCACGTAGTAATTGGTTTCCAGCGGCGCATTCAGGCGAATGGCGACCAGTCTTGTTTCCCAGCCGTCGTCAATATGCCGATGTTCATTGTCCTCGACAAAAAGAAAGCCGATCCGTCCGTCTTCGAATCCGATCGTGCAATCGCGCACGAAAAACCCCTTGCCGACGCTCTCCCACGTCTTTTTATTAAATATCATTTCTTTTCTATTCATCATGACTGAGAGACCTGCAGAAAACGCGTTGGTGCACGATATCGTCGCTGCATTATCGTTCGGGCGCGCGAAGGCGGTCCCGCACCTGCGCCAGGTGGTGTCGATAGGCGCCCGAAGGCAGCACGAATACATGGGGGCGACTGCCACGCTCCTGGCCGTGCGCAGGACCAATGAAGATGTCGTGGCCGGGTAGCCGGATCAGCAGTGCCAGGAACCCGTCGAATGGTTCCGGCCCCCACGATACCGCACAGTGTTCGAAAGTCGATGTGGCCGGTTTGAGCTGGCGGGCAGCGTCGATGCCGAGGTCCGCCTGAACGGTATCGTAGCGTGCCGATGGAAACACCGCCTGCATCAACGCCGCATTCTGTGAAGGAGATTGCCGATCCAGCGAGTCGAGGTCGGATTCGATTGCGCTGGCGTAGGCGCCGGCGAGACAGGCGCTGTCCCGATGCGAAAAGGCGATGCCGTGAATGCGGAAGTCGACACTGTCCAGGAAAACCCATCGCTCGCTCCATGAACGCCGCATGCGGGTTGATAGCGGCGGATTGCGCACGTCCGTGCTGGCCCAGGCTTCCTGGGTCATGACAGGCAACGCTGGGCAGGATTGAAGGCTGATCGTTTGGGCTTTACATGTTGGTCACGCCACGACGAATTGTTGACGTAAAATAAACGATTTTCCCTGGCGCCTTGCCATTTCATGGAGTCGACTCGATGGTTTCTCATGTCCGTATTATTGCACTCGCCATCGCTGGCGCTGGGTTGATCTGCTTGCCTGCGCAGGCGCGAACGGTTAAATCGGCAGCGGCGAGCAGAATTGCGCTGCCGAATGCCCCTTTCTCGGTGCTGCCGGCCAAGGGGGTAATCAAACGTTACAAGCTGGTGTCGCTCCTGAGTCCCCTGGCGCAAAAGGAAGAAGACACGGTCAACGATTTTTTGGACGTGAAGGACGCGATTGTTTTTGAGGGGAACGTCAAACTGCGCGAGAATATTCACATGGCCTACGGATCTGCCAATGTCGTCCGCTCGGCATTCGAGCAGGCATTGATCGATGGCGACCGCCTGATCGTGATTCGGGGCGATCTTGATTGCCGCAAGTTGGACACCAGTGCGATGCATGGGGTATTCGTGCTGGGGAATGTGACTTGCGATACCGTTTGGCTGGGAATGTCCCCTTTTTACGTGAAAGGCAATTTGGTCGCCCGCACCTTGTTGGCCGGCAGCGCCGACGATGACGAAGGCTATGGCAACGAGGGCGAAACGCAGGTGCGGGTTGACGGCACGGTGTCGTCTCCCAAGGTCAGGACCTGGCATTTCGGGCTTGGGCATTTGAAATTCGCCGAGGGCTCGGCCGAGGAAGTCCAAGTGGAACGAGAGGACAGGGATGCAGCGGGACCATGTAGTTACACAAACGATTGTTAAGCCAGGGCGCCTGTAGGGTGGCCGGACGCCGGCCGCAGTGACGGGTTCGTCACCCAAGGTCCGGACCTGGTATTTCGCGCTCAGGCATCGAAATTTGCCAGCGATTCTGCCGAGGAAGCGCTGGTAGCGCAAATGTACCGGAACTCAAGCGGGCCGTGCCACGGCGACAAGGATTGCTAGTTGCTGGTGGCCAGCGGGTCGAGCTTGTCCAGACAGAGCTTGGCGGCCAGTACCGAGAGCGTGCTGGCAACGCAGCCCCAGGCGATGTCGATCAGGGCCACGCTGAGCGGCCAGTCGCGCAGGGTGGCGAGGTTGGACAGGTCGTAAGTGGCGTAGGCGACGGTGCCGAACAGGGCTGCGGCGGTGAGGGTGGTGCGCAAGGTGCGGCGCGGGCCGTGCGGGGCCAGGGCGAAGACC
Source organism: Massilia aquatica (assembly GCF_011682045.1). Lineage (GTDB taxonomy): Bacteria > Pseudomonadota > Gammaproteobacteria > Burkholderiales > Burkholderiaceae_D > Telluria_A > Telluria_A aquatica. Next base: position 332,555 of record NZ_VVIW01000005.1, read on the forward strand.
ATCAGGCCGACCGCGTAGAGCAGGTAAAAGGCGATTGCCGGGCCGAAGCGCGGCTCGGCGGCCATGAGGTGGCCGATGCCGTCGGCGTAGATGTCCTTGGCGACGAAACCGAGCCAGAGCATGTCGAGCAAGACCATGCCGGCGATCAGGATAAGGTAGGGGAGCAGCAGTTTGCGCATGGTGGCGTGTGGGTGGGTAGAGTACAGCTGAGCATACGCGTTTCCACTATCGGCTGCCGCGCGGCATGTTGGCGCGGAGCTCCCTTTGCGCTCCGCGTGTCAGAATAGCTTGTGCCATTTCCCGTCTTGCTGACAGGCCGCGCCGCCATTGCCGGCAACGAGCAGGAGACCGTCATGCGTGGAGAGATGCCCTGAGCATGCCATGACGTCGCTATCGACATCCGCTGCTTCAAGTTTTTCATCGCTTATATTCCACAAGCCATATTCGCTGGTGCACCAGACCCGGTTGTCGAACCAGACCATGTCGTTGAAGGGGATCGTTAACTGTCCTTCGAACAGCCGGCGCCACGTTTGTCCCCGCCCTTTGAACGTGGTGCCGCCATACCCGCTGATGTAGACGTTTCCATCGCCTGCGCAGCATACCGAGCGAAGCGATATCGTGCTCGGAAAATCCACCTGTGTCCAGCTGGCGCCATCGAAATGCCAGACGTCGCCCTTTCCGCCAACGCAATAGATATCCGAAGCATTGAAACCGTCGATATCTTCAAAACCGGCCACCTGCCAGTCTTTATCATGGTCGAACGGCAGCTGCTGCATCAGCGGGACGGCATCGTTGCGATCCTTGCGCACGCCAACCGTTCGTCCTCCGCCGACCATGTAGACATGACCGTCAATCGTCCGGGATTTGACGATGCTGCCTCTGCGCATGCCGCCATTAGTCCAATCGCCGAGGCTGTCCTCCCATTCGGCCGTGCCGCCGCCGACCACGTAGACGTTGCCGTCTTTTTCGATGCCGACCAGCTGCTCCCTGGGTTGCCGCGCGACGCTCAATTGAAAATCGTAGGAATGATCAAACTCGATATGGCCCCAGCGTTCGGCAGGCGCCAGATTCCGGATGAAATACACGATGCGCCGGCGCAGCCAGCTATCTTCATCGTCTTCATCCCACTCTGCCAACTGCGTTTCGTCTTCCGACAAAGAAAAATAGAAAACGTCGGCCGACCGCACTTCGCAATCAATCATGACGAAACCGCTGATATTATTTTCGTACTGCCCGGATGAGATTTCCATTGATATTCGCTTGTCAAGTTGAGATTCTGGCGATGGACCCGGTGATCCAGGCGTGGCCACGACCTTCGACGGTTTCTCCTGGTTTCGATGGGCCTAGACGAAATCGAATGCGCTGAACAGCTGGCGCCATCCGGTTCCGTCGTGCAGACAGGCACCGTAGGGGCCTGCGGTCAGCAGGAACCTGCCGTCGGGACTGATATCGAGCCGGCCGCTCGTGGTGGCGTTCGGGGCGTCGGCTTCAACCTGCTTGAGCGGGATCAGCGCCTTGCGTGCTATATCAATTGTCCACAGCCCGCCATGACCGCCCAGGTAGAGACGCTGATTGAACCAGCATGCATCGACCGGCTGATAGCCCGGTGCAATGTCGGCCTCAGCGACGAGTTCCCATTGATCCCGTACGCCCGCCCACACCTTACCCTTTTTATCAGTCAGGTGGACCAGGCCGTCGCCGGCGCAACAGACGGTGTCGAGATCGGCATTCGTCGGAACCTGGCAATTGCGCCAGTGGTCGCCATCGAAATGCCAGACGTCGCCTTGTTCTCCAACGACATACATGTCGTTCTCGTTGAATGCACCCATGTCGGCCAAGCGAAAGTTCCGTGTGACTGACGATGTAGCGATGTCTGACGGCAAGGGAACTCCCTTGCCTTCCATGCCGAGTTCGATCCATTGCTCGGCTCCAATGCGGCGGTAAATTTTACGATAGTTACCGATCGCATAAATCGTCCCGGCCGCCCGCACAACTTTTGAGATGACGCCGACTCTGCCTTGAAACGTGCGCATATCGACCAGTTGATCAATGGGATGCTCCAGTCCCTTTTTCAGTGCGCTGGCCGAATACACCTGGCTGCAGGTGTCCACCGCAACGTATTCGGGTGGGCTGATGCTCGCCGCCATGGTGGCGAAGGTAAAATCGGCATTGATGTGCGCAGCCAGACGCCGATCGGGTATCTGGTCGATCGACATATTGATGAACCGTGTGATTGGACGTATATCCCGATCCGGTTTTTCTTCTACCAGCAGAAATCCAAACCCGTTTTCTCTGGGAATCGCACAATCATAGATCGTGTATCCCGAAAAGAAGGTGTTCCACGTTTCCTTGTTGATTATTTCATTCATGGCGCTTCTGTAAAATGGTGGAAGTATCGGCGCGTTGCGCGGCCGCTCATGGGTCGATTGCTCGCCGAAAATTAGTAAAATCGAAGGCGCTGAACAGGTAGCGCCATCCTTTTCCGTCATGGATGCAGGCGCCTTACAGGCCGGCAGTCAACATGGAATTTCCATCCGCGCTGATGTCAAGCCTGGCCGTCGCGATACGCGTCCACCCGTCGCTGCGGCCAGCCCAGACGCTGCCGTTTATTTCGGTGATGTAGACCAGACCATCGCCGGCGCAGCAGACGGTTTCGAGGCTGGCGTCGGTGGGGAATGGGCAGCTGTGCCATGCGGTTCCTTCGAAATGCCACACATCGCCGTCGCTGCCGACGGCGTACATGTCCGCGGCCGAAAATGCGCCCATGTCTCTAAAACCGGGCACCCTGAAAGCGGGGCTTGATCATACTCGTCACCGGGGAGGGGAACGCCCTTGCCCTCCAGGCCCAGTTCAGCGGTAGATCTGGTGGATCAACTTCCTGCAGTCGCTCCAGGCATCGAGCAGATCCGTGATTACTGTAGTGCCGAGCACAGAGGCGTCCATCTGGTTCCGTCGAAGACGATGGCACCGTACATTCCAGCAATCAACATTACTCCATCACCAACCGATAAGTTTCCGGAACACGCGCGCACCTCCGCCGGTAGGGCAGGATCTACTAATTTGCCATCGTCGATCGTCCAAATCCCGTAGTCGGACGTGCACCAAACCCGGTTTTGAAACCAGACCATATCCTGAAACGGCAAGGTCATATTGCCTTTGTGGATTAATTCCCACTTGCGATGTCGACCTTTCATGATAGAGCCGCTCTGTAGGCCGACATAGACACATCCATCGGCAGCGCAGCATATGGTCTCGATAGACATATTGGTCGGTAGCTGGCATTGTCTCCACCTTTCTCCGTCGTAGTGCCAAAGGTCGCCTTCGCCGCCACCTGCATAGATGTCCGACGCACTAAAGCCAGCGATGACGTCGAAGCCTTGGTTGGAACGGCCAAATTTGTTTCGCTCCGGAGTAGGGAGACTATGGTCCGCGAGTGTTTCCCACTGCCCAGGTGCGATCCGCCTGCACACCGATCTCCAGGCGCCGACCACGTACGCATACCCATCGATTGAAGCTACTGCGGTAGCGGACGTTGCCAAAGGTGAACCACGTTTTCCACGTGGGATCGAATCCTCGAAGCGGCTATATTCGCTGTTCATGACAGCGACGTCGCCGTCCAGTGCAACCATCACTGCGTGCTGTTCGGGGTATTGGACTGATGTCAGGCGCGCGAGATCGAAATACTCCGCATCGTATTCAGCGCATAGGATCTCTTCGTCATCATCCCCCAGGATGATGCTGATGAGCCGTTTGCGGGGAGCAGTGTCATTGTGTTCTACAAATTCAAGCAACACAAAGTAGAAGTGATTTTTTGTCGCCACCGCACATTTGTAGATGTAGTATCCCTCAAAAAATTTCCCCCAGCTTTCTTTGCTGATCACTGTAATTTCCTGTCTATTCTATATTCTTAAGTCGCGAGTGCTTCAATGTCGGGGCCGATGTCGGCTCGGTCGGCTTTCGCCCTTGTTCACGGCATGGCAGGTCGAACGACGATGGATCAGGCGCGAAGTTCGGTCAGGCATAGTCGAATGCGCTAAACAGCTGCCGCCATCCGGTACCATCGTGCAAGCAGGCGCCATACGGACCTGAAGTCAGCAGGAACTTTCCATCCAAACTGATATCGAGTCGGCCGCTCGTTGGCGCTTTGGGTGCGTCAGCTTCTACCTCTCCAAGCGGGATCACGACTTTTCGTTGTTCATCGATGGTCCAAAGCCCTCCGAAGCCGCCCAAATACAAGCGGTCGTTAAACCAGAATGAATCGACAGGTTGATATCCTGGTGCGATGTCTGCCTCAGCTACGCGTTCCCACCGTTCTTCTCTGCCGGCCCAGACGCTGCCATTTTTTTCCGAAATATACACCAGCCCATTGCTGGCGCAGCAAACTGTCAGCAAATCGGAATCCGTGGAAATAGGGCAATTACGCCATTGTCGGCCGTCGAAGCGCCAGATATCGCCGCGGTCACCGACGACATACATGTCGTCGTCAGAAAAGGCACTCATGTCCTTGAAATGAAGGGTAACCCAGACCGGCAGGGATGCGACATCGGATGGAAGTGGAACTCCCTTGTCTTCCGTGCCGAGTTCACTCCAGGTATCTGGACCACTGCGTCGGTATATCCGGCGGTAGTCGCCGAGAGCATATATTTTACCTGCCGCCCGGACTACCTTCGTAATGATTCCGATCTTTCCATCGATGGTATTCATATCGAGGATTTCGTCGATCGGAAGCTCCATGCCTTTTTTCAAAGCATTTGCCGAGTAAACCTGGCTGATGGTGTCTACTGCCACATACTCCGGTGGAGCCATGCTTGCCGCTATGCTTGAGAACTTGAACCGGGTGCTTACATGGACAGCAAAGCGCTGGTTGATCGGACGATCAAGCGACATGTTGATAAAACGTGTCATTGGAAGCGTGCCGCGCTCTGTTTTTTCTTCGACTAATAGAAACCCGAAGCTATTTTTTTTGGGAATGGCGCAGTCAGTTATCGTGTAGCCGGAAACAAATTCGTTCCACGTTTCATTGTCAAAAATATCATTCATCTAGTTTTCCAGAAATGTCGTCAACTGAGCCCACCCTATTTACGCAGACTGGTCCGCAATTCGATCGTTTTAGAACATGTACATGTTTCAATTACCCCGAGATACCTCTGTCCAGCCCGGTAATGTCCTCGATCTTTATAGTCGGATTCGTCGTACTGGCAGGCATCCTACATGACTGGATCGGGGCCGCCCACGCGGAACTCGCTCTTGCGCACGCCGTAGTCGCCGAAGATGTCGTCGGTCTGGTCCTTGACGGTCATGTTGTGGAACAGATAGTTGTCGCGGCGCAGGCGCAGGTAGGCATCCATGGCAGCAGGACCGTGTCGTAATAGACTTCGCCGCCGTCGGCGCGCACGCGGCGGAACTCGAACACGTAGCCGTTGAGGTAGTGCTTGCTGTTGTCTTCGCGCACCAGTTCGACGGTCGCCATCGTGCCCTGCACGTCCTTGAGGGCAATGTTCGGATGCTCGCTCAGGCACTCGACGGTGACGTGGAAGTCGCGCGACAGGCCTTCCACCGAGTCGAAGGGAGGGCACGAGCCTGGCGGGCCTCCGTTCGGAAAGCTCAGACGCAACAAGTTGTTGCTTGGATCTAAAGCCGAAGGCCCCCTATTTTTACTTTTCTCCGGTCACTCTTCGATCGCGGCCACTACGTCGCCCAGTCAACCGACATCAAACGTGCTCGGATATCTGGTAGGGCAGCTTGCTCGATACGCAGTGACTGTGTCAGCAAGTCGGCCAGCGCAGGTAAGGTAAGCCGACTGGGAACGAGAGCGTGAGTCAGCTGAGCGCCTCTGTAGCTGACCAGCAGTGGAAGATTCTCGGGAATGAAGTCGTCCAGGAACTCGGCGTGGTCTTCAAGATCAAGCCAGAGCCAGATGTCGTTTTCCCCGCCGTGTTCCGCAGCCAGGGACTCGAAGACCGGCTTGAGTGTGCGGCAGGTTTCGCACCATCCGGTGGCGCCGATGATCAATGTCAGGCGCGCGGATGCCGCGTTCAGGCGCGTGGCTATGGCGGCGGCGTCGGTCCAGGGGTCGAGCAGGGGGGGACTCATGCTGCCGCCCGTGCGGTAAACATGTCGTGCAGCGTGTTCATGGCGATTCTCTGTTCTGTGGTGGATGCCCGCACGTTGATGCGGACGGTTGACTGCGCGTGGTTGAGCATCTGCGCAGCCATGGCGCGAATGGCTTGCGGTGCGTTTTCGAGCAGGTCGAGGGCGGTTTTTGCACCCATCTCGCGGCCGAGCAGTACGCGTTTTCCGCGAGAGGCAAGGTGCGGGCTGGCGGCGGTTGCGGCCCTGACCGCAGCCTGATCCGCTTGAGGGTGCCCGCTGTCGGCGTCGAGCCGGGTTTCGGTAATCAATTGATCAGGGTCCAGACTCGCCGGATCCGGCTCTGGTAAGGCCAGTCCATTGGCGTTCAGATCGATTCCGGTCAGTGTTTGCCATACCCAGCCGGCGTATCGGCCCACATTTTCATCGGATAGCTGATCGATGACGAAGGGGAGGTGGGCCAGGTCCCCATGCCAGAGTGCGAAGGTGAGGGCGATGCGGGGTGGGAGCTGTGCCAGAAGATCGTTGGCTTCAGGGGCACCAATTGGCGTGAGCCAGGCAAGCTCGCGTACCCACCGTTGAAGGCGCCGGCTGGCTTGGGCGCGGATGGCACCGGTTGCATCGCTGTAAAGGCTGGCTTGCATCAGCACGCTTTGAAGCAGAACTGGATGCGCCGCCTCCATGTCGCCTAGCTTGCCCAACGCGATGGATGCTTCGGTATGCACTTGTAGATCAGGGTCGTTCAATGCCTCGCGAAGCAGGGGGATAACGAGTCCCGGTTGCCCTGCGACGACGCAAGCGCGGCAGGCAGCTGCGCGTATATGCGCGTTTTGGGATTGTAAGTAAATGGGCAGTGGAACATTCAACTGGGTAACAGCGATAGTGCCCCGTAGCGCCGCCGCTCGCAATAAAATGACTTGGGCGGCAGGAGCGGAGTTAATGACCGACCAGTTACGGGCAATAGCGATATAAAGCTCAGCGGTGCAGGCGGCTAGTGCAGAAATTGCCCCGCGTACAAGCTGGTCTGGACGTCGGCTAACCAGTTTAAGCAGGTCCTCCAGCATACAAACATCGTCCGAGCGCAGTGCTAGCCACGTGCAGCTAAATGCCTCCCCGGGCTTGTGCCAGCGTTCTAATGCGGTGACCGACTTATTCCATCCAGTTGGCCCAGCTGTTTTTAGTCCATCCAGATGAGCTTCAAGCAATCGGTTGAAGTGCTCCAGTCGGTCCAACTTGACGTTGGGAGAGTGGAGTGTCCAGTCGAGTTGGGACCAATAAAACGCTGCATCGTCGCAGTGCCTTGCGATCAACGCGACAATTACGGGAGCTATGAATAGTGGGGCGTGCATAATATTAAAATTCTTGCATTTTAGGTGTATTCGGATGCTAAGCTGAGAATTCAGGAAAGGAAAATTGCATTGAACGATATCTTTGCAATGATGCCGAGACCATTACTTCTCTTGCATATCTAGAAAATTTTATGCCAAATACCATTTTCGTTGTAAGCTGCACCACTATGTCCGGCCAATAACAATATACCTGCATAACTAGAAAGGTGGCCCGAACCCACAGTGATCTCGCTATCGACCTGTGCTACTGAAAGTTTTCCATCTAAAATTTGCCATAGTCCGTAGTCGTTCGTGCACCATACCCGATCACCATGCCATACCAAGTCCTTAAATGGGATCGTCATTTCACCTTTGTATATTTGTTTCCACTTGTTCCCTCGTCCCTTAAAGGTCGTTCCTTGATAGCCGCTGATATATACCTCGCCATCGCCAGCGCAACATACTGAATTCAGATCGATGTTGCTCGGGAATTGAACTTGGCTCCATGCCGTACCATCGAAATGCCAAACATCGCCTTCCCCGCCTACGCAATAGATATCATTCGAGCTGAAGCCGTCGATATCTTCAAAGCCAGCCACCTCAAAATCCTCGTCGTCATCGTATGGCAAGCCTTGCATTAATGGCACGAAATTATTGCGGTCCTTTCGCATAGCGACGGTCCGTCCACCGCCAGCCAGATATGGGTACCCATCAATCGTCCTGCATCTTATTACGGCACCGCGAAGAATTCCGCCCTCTATCCAATCGCCTAAACGTTTTTCCATCCCCTGACTTCCACTGCCCAGAGAATAAACTTGCCCCTCATCTTCGATAGCAATTAATTTTTCCTGCGGGAGCCTCGCAATGCAAAGATGGTAGTCGTCGGAACTATCAAAATTCACATTCCCCCATTGTAGCTCTTTAGGTGCTGTTCCTACATAATAGACTATTCTTCTATTCGGCCAAATCTCATCTAAATCCTCCTCATCATCCATTTGCGAGATGTCTTCACACAAGGAGAAATAGATTATTTCTTTCGAGCGAACGGCGCAATCCACTACAATATAACCATCGAAATACTTTTCATGCTGTTCGGATGTAATTATCATAATATTCCAATTCTTAAGGTTGTCAAGTTGCGATTGGGGCGGGAGGTGGTTCTGGTTGGTCTTGATTTTTCTTGCCCCCCATTCCAGAGTGGGCTACCAGCTGCTTGCCTTGGCATTCCAGTTTATCTTCGTAATATGAATTTAGCTGTGCTTCCAAACACTGTTTTGAACAATTCTTGTTCAATCTCCGAGCCGCTAGCACGCCCCGTTTCAATGCTTTTTCGTAGGATATAGTTTTTGCTCCCTTTTTCTTGAAGGATTTTATAATTCGGTCTAGCGATTTGTGTGCAAGGCCATGACTTCCGACGCGATTGCCCGTCCCTTCGACACAAATTACAGGAGCTTGAGTATGTTGGTACGGCTTTTCGCACCCCTGTGCCTTTCCTTTTTTTTCAAACATAGCACCAGGTAAGACATGGTGGCCGGTTTGTCCAGGGCAACATCCTTTTCCACTGTCAGCTTGCGCCTTACCGGAAGAGATTGAAGTATTTTTTGGTTTCTTAGTGTTAGTCTTCGCTTCCTCGTTAGGAGTAGTTGTACCTTCGGTATCTTTGTAAGGTAACAATATACATCTTCTTGCTTGAATGCATGGGTTAGCGTTCGCGGCAGCAGTCATCATTTCCGCAAGTACGGTCGAGCGAGTTATTTTATTTTTACCATTAGAAAGCAGGCGATCAAGCTCTTTCAGTTGTGCTGTTTGCGCAGCAGTAGCCTTCTTTTTACCGATCTTCTTTTCGAGATCCGCTTTCACGTCACCGATCAGCGTAGTAAACTGCGTAAAGTTTGAGTCAGGAGAATTCATTGGCTTAAGCCAAAGGCCGTGGCAATGCGATGCAATCCAGGAATTTTTGTTCTCTTGGGATTGGTAGCCGTATGCCTCCTTTATCTTAATCTCAAGATCAGGCAATTTGGCCTTTATAGCGGACGTGTTGTCTTTTTTTATTTTACTATTATTTAAGGTAGCACTTTTCGCCTTTTTTTCCGATAAGTCGGATTTTTCTCCACATTCTTTGTTAACGTTTTCCGTCTCATTTTTGCATAGAGCCGGTGTGGTGTCATTGCTGAAAAATAGCGAGGGCCCGGTGTTCGCAGATCCTTTACCACTCACGTTTAATGCCGGCATACTTATTTTCTCCCTGGGTCTTCGCCCTATAAATCTTGTTTTTTCAATCTAATAACTCGAAGTGGTGAATTTCAATTCACCGATGATTATGTGTCATCAGATCAAAATGCCGGCATACGTTAAGACCTTCGACCTTTACATTTGTTGACCAGTCAGTAAAGTACGCTTTTCCTTTCAGTACGTGGCTTTTAACCCCTTTGGGACAAGTAAATGTCGCTGGTTCATTGCCGGTACTTGTAGAAAAATACGACACGTTTTCCAAGGCAATTTCTGTCCTTTTGATAAAAACTGTCGACGACCCATTTGTCAAATCGCTGGCAAATGACGTATTTGGGTACGGTATCGGGATTGGTGTGCCTGGCGGCGGAGGTGGACTCAGGCACACATCGCTGGGCGGCAGAAATGTCTTGCCGCTCGACGCCTTGCAACAAATTTCGTTATTGTTTGCGAATACTTCGGTTCCCATTTTCTTCCCTCTTCATCGACTACTAATTTCAAATTTCATTGATCAGGTTGGTGCTATTCCGCTATTCAGAATCAGCGCTGCGCGTTTTCCATCGTCACTGGCGAAGTGAAGAAGCGCCACTCGGCCAGGCGCATCCTTTCGACCCATCAATGAAGTTAAATACGCAATGGTGATCGGTCCGGTGGCAGCGCCAGTCTCCCCCGTGCAATCGGCCATTTGTAGTAAATGAAGGCTGTTTTCTGCTTTGTTCATGACGCGCGTATGTGCGTTGGACGCTTCGATCGCAAAAAAAGGTTCGCCGTTCTGATCATTCATGCAGAAGTCGAGCGCTGCCGGCGAAATCTTCGCTCGCGCGCAAGCATCACGTATCGCCGCTGTCAGGCCGACAGCGCGATTGGGGACCTCGCCATCCGGTTTGGCCGACTCGATGGCTCGTCCGACGCCAGCAATCTGCAATTCTTGACCTCCCTGTCGTACCGGTCCGAGCAAAATTGCACCAGCTCCCTCGCCTGGAATGAAACCGCAGGTGTTTGTACTACACAAAAGGCGCTCCTGGCGCAGGTAATAGCCAATCGTAGCAGCATCCAACAGGCTGTCGGCACCGACCAGCAGCACGCGCTTCACGCTGTGCGTTCGCAATTTCCTCTGCGCATGCCACAGTGCGTCGCCAATGCCGGCCCGTCCTTGCGGGAATACAGCTGACCCTTCATGGAAGGGCGTCTGAAATTGCGCTTCACAGGCTTTGTATATATTGTTGAAATGAGCGTCGGTTGTATGCGGGCGGCCGCGCTCGGCACCGATAATGATCAGAACGGTCGAGGCTGGGTCGATCTCCCCGGCGCCCGACTCGCAGTCCAGCACAGCCATCTTCACTATCTCTGCCAGCCGTTGCGGTCCCCAGATATCGTCCAGGTCGAGCTTTGCCGCCAGAAGGGTTTTGCCGGTGCCGTCGATGAAAGGACTCTCCTGGAAATGGTCCACGCCCGCCCGAATAGCGCACGACGCGGCAGCCAGGCTATAACCAACAGGGCAGCAGACTCCTGCCGCGTAAATCGCCAGCGGGTACCAGACATCGTCGTCCAGTTGTTGATTAACGGCCTTGTTGCTCACGCCTCTGCTCCCTGATGGTTGTCCTGCTCCAAGGTCGGCGCCGTGTTTGCGCCGCCGCAATTGCCGCAGCCTTCGCCGCCGCCCGCTTTCCGGTGCCACCATTCGGTATTGACCGGGCCCACGGCAATTGTCTTGAACTCCTGCATGCGCTTCCTGATCGGCAGGGTGGCACGCCACACCACCGTAAAACGCTCCTGGTCCGGCTCGAAATACAAGGTGTCGACAACCGCCACCGGTTCGTCGCTGGAGTAGTCGTGGCGCAGGACGCGAATCTTGACGTTGTCCAGGCGTGGCAGCTTGAAGCGCACGTCGGGACGGCCGGCCATCATGTTGCGCAGGATGACGGGTTCCTGGCCGACCGGGTAGGGCATCTGCTGATCCGTTGGCGCACACTGATGAAACTGCTCGTCGAAATCGTCTGGCATGAAGGGAAACACGTTTTCCAGCCACTCATCGTCGTACGTACCGGCAAAGCTCGGCCTTGGTGGCCAATGCCGCGCAATCGCCGAAAAAGCAACCGGCGCCTGTTTTCCGCCCGGCTTGCTCACCGGCTCGTCGAGCGCTTCCAGGCTGGGCGCGGGCTGGCCGTCGATATCCTCGTCCGTACGCGAGCCGAACCAGCCTATGCCGTCCGGATTGTTCGGATGCGGCTCCGGCACATGCTGCGCCTTCTCGCCCCAGCCCTTTTTATAGGTTCTTGTGCCGCCGAAAGCCATGCCGAAATGCAGCGGCATCTGCGTGAACGGCGCAGCATTTGACAACGACACCATGCCCAGCCGCTTGCGCCAGTGGCGCGGCCCGTGCACCTTGATGCCCTTGCGTAGTGCGCCGACTTGCCAGACCACGCCCAGTTCCTTGACCGGCGAGCCGTCCGGAGAATGGGCGCTGGCATTGAATAACACGTCGCAGCGCGGCTTGAAGCGGGCGATGTCGGAGCCGTACAGCATGGCGCTCTCGCCCGGCGGGCCGACAAAGACGTCGGTGTGTTCGACCGGCTGCGGTGGCAGCGGGCGTGGACGCTGGCCTGAGCCGGGAATCTGCCAGGTGCTCTTGGCTATGACGACCAGGTGGTCGCGGCCGGTAACGTCTGGAGCGCAGATGACTTCGACAGTGAGATATTTGGATCCTACGATGACTTCCACAGAAAACCTTGGGCGTTAATTGATGTTGACCGAACCGCCCAGGATGCGCTGGGTCGCGCTGGCGTGGCTGGTGATGTAGGTGCCGCGCAATTGAATGCGTCCGTCCGCGCTGAGGATCAGCGCCGCTTCGCCGCAGCGCAGTTCGATTTCGTGCTCGGCGGTCAGCACCACGCGTTCGCCGTCGAGCAATACCTCGGCAGGGGCGGGCGCGGGCGCTGCCGGCCCGGCCAGCATCAGCCCGAGGATAATCGGCTGCATCGGATCGCCGCCCTCGAAACCGAGCGCCAGCGCCTGGCCGATGTTGCTCGGATCGAGCGGGCTGATGCTGCGGGCGCGGATGCGGCTCAGGCCGAATGTGGCGATGCTGACCAAAGCACTTCCATCGGTACCGATACCGTCGAAGGTGCCAACAGCAATGCCGTCGGCGCGTGCCGGGCGCTGCGGCGTTTGCACGATTACGTCATGCAACAGCCCGCTTGGCTGCGTTGATTCGGTGACCGGCAGGCTGCTGCCGGCTTCTGTGGCTTGCTTCATCAGTTCTCCAGAATCTTTTTACCCTTCAGGGTGATGTTGCCATCGGCCTTGAAGGTTTGGTCGTCGCTGGTGCCCACGCTGAACGTGTGACCGTTGATCACGATGGTGCCGTCTTTCTTCATCAGCAGGCTTGCCTTGCCGACGGTGATCGACAGTTCATCGCCCGCCGTGATTGAAATGGAATTTTCAACCTGGGTAATCTGGCTCTTGCCGACAATCGTCGCCATGCCCATTCCCACGTTCAGGTCGTAGCCAAGCCCGACGTTATCCATGCGCGCCATGCCGACGTTCTGGACCGATGCCAGGCCGATCGTTTCCGCCTTCATCATGGCAACATCGATGGTCCAGGCGCCGCCGATGGTATTGGTCTCGTTCTGCACCACCGTTTTGGTCCGGTTCGCCCCGATGGTGATGGTCTCGTTGATCCCCACATCCTCGGTCCGGTTGTCGCCGATGCTGATGGTCTCGTTATGGTCGACCCGTTCCTTGCGGTTGTTGTGGATGGTAATCGTTTCATCGCGGTCCACGGTCTCCGTGCGGTCGCGCTTGACGAGCGTGGTCTCATCGCGATCAATGGTCTTGCGGCGATCATTCCCGACCCATTTGTCCTCATCGTGCTCGACCTCGGTCAGCTGGTCCTTCTCGGCATGCAGCCACAACTGCTCCTGGCCCTTCTTATCCTCAAAGCGCAGCGCGTTGGCGGTGTTGTAGTTGCCCTTCGGCGTGGAACGCGTCAACACGCCACTCTGGGTCTTGTTCTCCGGCAGCGTCCACGGCACCATGGTGTCTTCATTCGGCACCATGCCCGTCACCAGCGGCCGGTCCGGGTTGCCGTCCATGAACTGCACGATCACTTCCGAGCCGATGCGCGGAATCGCCGTCACGCCGAAGTTGGCGCCCGACCACGAGGTAGCGACGCGGATCCACGCCGAACTTTTCTCGTCGTATTCGCCGATGCGGTCCCAGTGGAACTGCACGCGCACGCGGCCGTACTTGTCGGTGTGAATCTCTTCGCCCTTCGGCCCCACCACCAGCGCCGTTTGCAGCCCGTAGATCTTCGGCTCGATGCTGTTGTAGCCGCGTCCCGGACGCCATGGAATCTGCTTGCGGATGCAGGAGACGCGGTTTTCGTAGTACGACGGCGTTTCCACATTCACCTGGTAATTGTTGCTGGCTGTGTGGCGCACTTCCAGGATCAGGAAGTTTTTTGAACCGTCGTCGAAGTGTTCCGTCAGGGTAAAGCTGCGGCCCGGCATGACGTAGCGGTCGTTGCCGGCGCCTTCGAAATGCTTGCCGGACGCTTCGATTTCTTCCAGCCGCAGGCGGGTCTTGGCGTCGCCGTCGCCGGCGTCCTTGAACCCATACGCGCCCACGTATTCGTAGACTTCCTTCTTGAGCACGTCACCTTGTTCGTTGACCGTCGGCAGTTGGGTCTTGACCGGTTTCGGGCTTTTGAAGTTGAAGCTGGACAAGGCGTACTTGGCCGGCACCAGGCGCCGCACCGGCGTCCATTCGCCCAGCGCATCGTCTTCCTCGGCGCCGGCGGCGCGGTTGAAGGGAATGTGGGCCGGGCCGTCGATCGGGGCGGCGGCGGTCGAGTCGTCCGAGATGATCAGGGTGTGGCCGGACGCGGTGTGCTCGTACCAGTAGAACCAGCCTTTTTCTTCCCAGCGCCGGTGCACGTAGTTGTAGTCGGATTCGTCGTACTGGCAGGCGTCCTTCATGACCGGGTCGGGTCCGCCCACGCGGAACTCGCTCTTGCGCACGCCGTAGTCGCCGAAGATGTCGTCGGTCTGGTCCTTGACGGTCATGTTGTGGAACAGATAGTTGTCGCGGCGCAGGCGCAGGTAGGCCAGCCACGGCAACAGGACCATGTCGTAATAGACTTCGCCGCCGTCGGCGCGCACGCGCCGGAATTCGAACACGTAGCCGTTGAAGTAGCGTTTGCTGTTGTCTTCGCGCACCAGTTCGACGGTCGCCATCTTGCCCTGCACGTCCTTGAGGGCAATGTTCGGATCGTCGCTCAGGCACTCGACGGTGAAGTGGAAGTCGCGCGACAGGCCTTCCACCGCGTCGATCCGGTTGGCCACGAGGCTGGCTGGGCCTCCGCTCGGAAAATTCAGGCGCAGCAGGCGGTTGTTCTGACGGGTCATGCGGGCTTCCTTTTGGTGGGAATGTGACGTTGCATTAATTATTTTTGAGCGGCAGCGGCGCGCGCGGGAACGCGTGCCGTCTTGCCTGCAAGATGCTGTTCCAGGCGTTCGATGACGGCCGCATGGCCGCGCTGGCGCGCCGAGGCAAGGGCGTCTTCGCCGCGTTTGTTGCGCAGCACCGGATTGGCGCCGCGTTCGAGCAGCAGGCTGGTCAGCTCAAGATTGCCGGTCCCTGCGGCCATCAACAGGGCGGAACTGCCTTGCGCCATGACCGCATCGAGCGCCACACCTTGCTGCAACAGGCGTGCCGCCAAGACACTTTGCAAGGCACGCTGCGGCGCCGGCGGCAGCGCTTGCAGCACCAGGCTGTGCAAGGTGGTCTTGCCGCCGTCGCCAAGCACCCTGGCATCGGCTCCACGGTCGAGCAGCAGGGCCGCGATCTCCAGCGGCGGGCTGCCAAGCGCGTAGTGCAGCGGCGTACTGCCGTTCGAGTCGCGCGGGTTGTCGGGCCGGGCGCCGGCGTCGAGCAAGAGCTTGACCGCCTCGATGTCGGCACTGGCAACGGCCACCATCAGCGGGCTCAGGCCTGCATGGCAGATGTTCGGGTCGTCGCCGGCGTCGAGCACTTTTTTCAGCAGCGCATGACGGTCCTTGCCCAATACCAGGAACAGGCGCGGGGCGACGCCAGGCTGGAAGTCACGCGCAGCTGTGATGAGCACGTCGCCGCCGGCGTTCGTATCCAGGCAGCGCACAGGCGCCGCAGCGGCGGCCGCCACCGGGGTGCGGGCGCGCGCAGGCGAGCTGCAAACACAGGCGGCCAGCAAGGCCAGCGATGCGAGCGCGGCTGTTTTCGGGGCGATGGTGATCGTCGGCCTCATTTGGGGCCGCTCTTGACGTAGGCTGCTTGCGCATCGTCGAGGCTGCGTTTGGCTGCGCCAAATTGACCCTGGCTGAGATAATTCTGTATTGTCACCAATTCGTGCTCGGACAGCACGCCGGCGGCGAACATGTCGAGCATGCGCTTGCGCAGCAGGGCGATGGCGGTGCCCGACCAGACCTCGGGTCTGAGCGCGCCGATCATCACGTCGATGATGGTTCCTACCGGCCGCACCACGGCGCTGCCTTTGGCGGCGCGCAAGGCAGCTTGCGTGCCAGCCATTTCTTTGGACACCTTGGCCGTTTCCATGTCGGCGCGCGCCACTTCCACGCTCATGTATTGGCCAAGGCGCGAATTGGAATACGTGGGCGTTTTGGTGGCCAGGGTGCCGGCCTTGTCGCCAAGCACGTCCGCGTAGGGGCCGTAGCGGTCGCGCTTCATCAAGTCCTTGAGCGTGCTTTCCATCCACTTTTCCATGCTGCCGCCGAACTTGCCATTGGCCATGCCCGCCGAGGCGCCCATGATGTTGGCGGCCGCTTTCAGGCCAATGCCGGTTTCGCGCAGCGGACGGAACTGGGCATGCCTTTGCAGTTTCATCCAGGCTTGCGGATCTTCCAGGCGCAGCTCGCTCATGACGCGGTCGAAGCGAACCGGGCTGTTGTGACGCAGGTAGTCGATGTACTCGAGGTAGTCGTTCAGCTTCAGGCCGCGGATGCGCGCCTGTGCCAGCAGGAACTTGATGTGCCGGTTGTGTTCGTCGGCGGTCCGCTCGCGCTCGCGCACCGTGGTGGTGCCGCTGCGATTGACCGACGAGATTTTGCCGGGACCTTGCGGCCGGTCGGAGTATTCTACGGTGCCATCCGGACGCTGTATTTTATAAACCGCCATCGACGTCCTTGACTATCAGTTACAAGATGAGAAGAATGCTATAAAAAAGCAATTGCTGTCATTTTAACAAAATATTGCCCTCTCGAACTTACATTTGCAAAAAATTGAGGCAAATCCGCCACGAAAACAGCATCGTTTGTTGTTTTTATAATAATTTATTGCGTGTTTACGCAGATGACTTATCGTCACCGGGAAGGGGGGTGATGGGGGGCGCTGAGGCGCCATCGGCAGCTGGCCGGCGTGGCAGCGCCGGCAGAGGTGGTCAAACCAGCCTGTGCCGACTTTTCAGCATGCCCGGTGGGCGCTATCGAGGCCGGGCTACACGTCTTGGGCGCGCCATGCCGGCGGCACTAAAACCAGGGGCCGTCATCGAACGGGCTGTCGCGCACAATGCGCAAGGTCTTCAACCAGCGTTTGAGTGCGCCGATGTCGGCAAACTCCGCAATCTCGGCTTCGGCTTGCGCGATGCGCACGCGCATGGTGGCAATGTCGGTGTGCAGCATTTTCAGCACCGTTTTCGGTACTGGCCGGCGGTTCGATTCCCAGCCGATATCGCGCGCCAGCGACATTTCCATGTCGAACAGTTCGCCGCTGATGTCATCGAGCTGGCCGCTCAGTACACGGTTGTACTGTTTGATGTGCTCATCGCCCAGGTTGTCCAGGCCGGTCTGGTCGATCTGGTCGACTTCCAGTTGCAATTCCAGCAAGCCGAGCAGGTCGTTGGCCGCATAGGCGAGGTTGGCGCGCTGCATCAGTCCGGTCTTGCGCTCGCGCTCGGCCGGATCGGTTTCGCGGTCCGGATGCAGGGCGCTGGCAAGCTTGCGGAAAATGTCGCGCACCGACTGCTTGAGTTTGGCTTGCTCGGCCAGGTGCTTTTCTTCGCGCTTGCTGGGCTTGGGCGATTCGGCCGGCTCGGCCTGGCGGGCGTTGTGTTCGCGCTCGGCAAATTTTTCTTCCAGCGAGGCAAAAAACGCGTCGGGCGAATGGATGAAGGCTTCGGCATCCAGATCGAGGCCGGTCATGCTGCCAACCACCTTGAGCATGCGTTCTTTTTCCTCGTTTAATTCCTTGTCGTAGTCGCCGCCGCTGTGCTTGTTGAAAATAGCTTTGATGAGTTCGTCGTCGTCGGCTTCCATCAGCTCCCAGGCCGCTGGACAGATCAGCGCTTGCAGCTTCTCCTTGTCCTTTTTGCCCGTCGATGGGTGGTCGTATGCCCGGTCGTATATCAACAGCAATTGTTTGCGATGCGCGTCGAATTGCTCCGCCAGCGGACGATACTCGCGGTCCGCCAGGGCTTGTATTTTCGGCAATTCCTCGCGCCAGAGCGCCAGTTTGGCGCGTTCGGCTTCCAGCTTTTTGACCAGATTGTTAAATTGCTTGCGCGCGCGCGATTGGGCCCCCGCGCTTGCGGGGGCGGCGATCCGAACCGGATAGTGGGAGGAAGTGGTCATGGGAGTTGAATGGACGGCGCTGGCGCAGGGCTGTTATTGTAAGGGATGGCCGATCGACAGGGTAGTGGAACGTGATGAGCCGGCATGGCCTGTGCGCAGGCAAACGATTTGGGTCCCGTGTGCGGCGCGAGCAGGTAGTCGATGCCGTCCACCCGCTGGCTGCTGTCGTCGAGGCAGTAAAGTCGATTGTGCAGCTTGGCGCCAGGAAACCCCTGCCACGTTTGCCTGGCTGGCATCGTTGACGCGCCGGGCGACGTTCACCACCACGCTGCCCGGGCGGGCAAAAAGCGCCGGCGCGGGCAGGGCACCCACGCGGTGCGGCGAACTAGAGGAGCTTGCTTACCACTTGAAGACCTTGGCCAGGGCCAGCCACCAGGTGATGAAAGTATCGATAAACCCGGTCAGGACCGGCACTGCCTGAATCATCAGATCGTCCATGCTTGTTCTCCACAGTACGTTGAATGCGGCCCGGGCGGGCCGCTCAGCGAGTGTAATGGCCTTGTCATATCGATATCTTGTGCGAACCCAACGAAGGTGGGGCACACAGCGATGCCGCCGGCGCGCCGGCGTCAACGCGAACAGGCGTAAAAAAACCCGGGCAGACCCGGGTTTTTCATGCGGCAAGCGTAACTTAGTGGAAGTGTTCCGTGCCCGCAGGCGCGTCTTCCGGCATTTCGGCATGCACCAGCTCGCCTGTTGGATCGGCAAACAGCGGCGCATCGCAATCATCGCAATACTCGGTCACAAAACGCTCGCTGTGGCGCTTCACGTGCGTGACGCCCGCTTCGTTCAGGTGCCCGACGATCTCGTCGAGCGGTGCTTTCGGCTCGATCACGCCGCCGAGGTTGGCTGCCGACAAGCCTTCGACCGGGGTGCCGTCTTCGTCTTCCTGACCGTACAGGGGCCACACGATGCCGTAGATCACGTCGGCGGTCTGGCGCATGGTGAAGCCGACGCGGTACTCGTCGATCTGGCCCTCGGCCGATTCATCGCCAAAGCCGGCAATGACGGCGCGCAGATCGGATGCTTCCACGCCCAGGGTGTGCGTGAGGTAATGCACGGCGGCGCGCACCGAGACCGGGCGGATCAGTTTGTCCGCCTCGCGGCAGGCGACGTAATACGCTTCCGGCAGCAGCAGTTCGGTGCCGCAGCCCGGCAGCAGGCGCGAAATGCTCGGGCCGGCCTGGGCGCGCCACTGTTCCAGCGCGTTGGCGCGTTCGACCATGAAGCTCGACTGGAACTGCGCTTCCTGCCAGCGGAACAGCGGGCTGCCCAGCGGCGCCACGATGGCGACCATCAGGTAGCGCGTGTCGGCCAGGAAGGGCGCGGTCTCGGCCGGCTTGGCCAGCGGCTTGACGCTGCTGCCCTTGTGCGCGGCCTGGGCCAGCTTGTGGGTGGCGGCGTAGGTCTCGGCATGGGTGCGCGGCAACTGGTCGATCGAGAACAGGGTCGGCGCCATGGCCATCTGCACGCCGTCGGCCAGCAGGTGCGCCGAAAAATGGGCGGACAGGGTTTGCAGCAACTCGGCCGGAATGGTGCCGGACGCGATCGAAAAACGCGTCCACGCAAGAATCGGCGCCGCCACCAGCAAGGCCTGGAAGGTCTTTTCGACCCCGTCGTGCTGCTCGACCATGGTCGACGATTCGCTGACCGCTTCCACGCCCTCCATCAGGGTGTCGTAGGCGTTCAGGTCTTCCTTGAACAGCACGTTGAGGGTGGTGTCGACGGTATCCTGGTGGCCGGTCTTGAGCAGGCGCTGGAGATGGGTGTCGAGCTGGCGCTCCCAGGACCGTTCTTCAATGCGGCTGGCCGCCTGGACGATCGCCTGGCTGATGCTGACCAGGCGCTGGCTCTCGGCCGACAACTTGTGGGATGAATCTTTGGTTGGACGACGCATGGGGATAAGAGTCTTTGTAAGTGAATGAACGGATCAATAATGTCGGAACAATGATAAACCCTTATCAGCCGTATTGTAGTCCATTCCCCCGCCCGCCATGAAGACGGCGCAAGAAGCGTGCGGAAAAGGTGAAAAAGAGGTTGGTAGTGGGCGCTCACTTGGGCGCCGCGCGGCTTCAGTGGACGAAAAAAAACGCCGGACGAATCCGGCGTTTCCTGGTCGATCCCTGCGCTGGCGCAGGGTGTCGGCGTATTACGCGGCCAGCAGCTGGCGCAGCACGAACGGCAGGATGCCGCCATGCTTGTAGTAGTCGACTTCGATCGGGGTGTCGATACGCAGCAGGACTTTGACTTCCTGCACGTCGCCGTTTTCGCGGGTGATGACCAGGGTCGCCAGTTGCTGCGGCTTGATCTCGCCTTCCAGGCCCTTCAGGTCGAACACTTCCTTGCCGGTAATGTTCAGGGTCTGCACGCTGTCGTCGCCGATGAATTGCAGCGGCAGCACGCCCATGCCCACCAGGTTGGAGCGGTGGATACGCTCGAACGAGCGGGTGATGACCGCTTTCACGCCCAGCAGCTGGGTGCCCTTGGCCGCCCAGTCGCGCGAGGAACCGGTGCCGTACTCTTCGCCGCCGAAGACCATGGTCGGCACGCCGTCGGCCACGTACTTCATGGCCGCGTCGTAGATCGACATCTGTTCGCCGCTCGGCTGGTGGATCGTGATGCCGCCTTCAACCGCGGAACCGTCGGCCTTGGCCGGAATCATGCGGTTCTTGATACGCACGTTGGCGAAGGTGCCGCGCATCATGATCTCGTGATTGCCGCGGCGCGAGCCGTACGAGTTGAAGTCGGCCTTCATCACGCCGTTGGCCAGCAGCCATTTGCCCGCAGGGCCGCTTTCCTGGATCGAACCGGCCGGCGAAATGTGGTCGGTGGTGATCGAGTCGCCGAACACGCCCAGTGCGCGCGCGCCGGAAATGCCGGTCGCCGCCGCTTTCGGGGTCATCTCGAAGCCGTCGAAGAACGGCGGCTCGGCGATGTAGGTCGACTTCGGCCAGTCGTAGACCTGGCCGGTGGTGGTGGTCACGTCTTCCCACAGCTTGCCCGGTGCGCCCTTGACGTCGGCGTAGTTGGCCTTGAAGACCTTGGAGTTCATGGCGAACTTCATCAGCTTGCCGATTTCTTTCGAGGTCGGCCAGATGTCGCCCAGGTACACGTCCTTGCCGTTGGTGCCCTTGCCGACAGGTTCCGTCATCAGGTCGCGCGTCATGTTGCCGGCGATGGCATAGGCCACCACCAGCGGCGGCGAAGCCAGGAAGTTGGAACGGATGTTCGGGTGGATCCGCGCTTCGAAGTTACGGTTGCCCGACAGCACCGCCGAGGCCACGATGTCGTTTTCGGCAATCGCCGCGTTCAGCTCGGGGGTCAGGTCGCCGGCGTTGCCGATGCAGGTGGTGCAGCCGTAGGCGGTCACGCCAAAGCCCAGTTGCTCCAGGTACGGCAGCAGGCCGGCGGCGGTCAGGTACTCGGTCACGACGCGCGAGCCAGGGGCCAGCGAGGTCTTGATGTGCGGCGCGACCGTCAGGCCCGCTTCAACGGCCTTCTTGGCCAAGAGGCCCGCCGCCAGCAGCACGCTCGGGTTCGAGGTGTTGGTGCACGAGGTAATCGCCGCGATCAGCACGTCGCCATTCTTGACGTGCACGCCGTTGGTGGTTTCGTAGTGGTTGGTCAGGTCGGCCGGGTTCTTGTTGAAACCGTTTTCGGTGGTCGGCTTCGAGAACAGTTCGATGAAGTTGTTCTTGACGTTGCCGATTTCGATACGGTCCTGTGGACGCTTCGGTCCTGCCAGCGACGGGGTCACGGTAGCCAGGTCGAGCGACACCACGCGGGTGTAGTCGATCTCGCCTTCCTGCGGCACGCCGTACAGGTTCTGGGCCTTGAAGTAGTTCTTGAACGCGGTGATTTCTTCGGTGGTGCGGCCGGTGCCTTCGAAGTATTCGATGGTGGCGTCGTCAACCGGGAAGAAGCCCATGGTCGCGCCGTATTCCGGGGCCATGTTGGCGATCGTTGCGCGGTCGGTCAGCGACAGCGTTTCGGTGCCGGCGCCAAAGAATTCGACGAACTTGCCGACGACTTTTTCTTTACGCAGCATTTCGGTGATGGTCAAGACCAGGTCGGTCGCGGTGCAGCCTTCGCGCAGGGCGCCGGTCAGGTTCACGCCGATGACGTCAGGGGTCAGGAAGTAGACCGGCTGGCCCAGCATGCCCGCTTCGGCTTCGATGCCGCCCACGCCCCAGCCGACCACGCCGATGCCGTTGATCATGGTGGTGTGCGAGTCGGTGCCGACCAGGGTGTCAGGGTAGTAGGTGTTGCCCGCCTTGTGCACGCCGCGCGCCAGGTACTCCAGGTTGACCTGGTGGACGATGCCGAAGCCCGGTGGCACCACGCCGAAGGTGTCGAAGGCCTGCATGCCCCACTTCATGAACTGGTAGCGCTCGTTGTTGCGCGAGAATTCCAGCTTCATGTTCAGGTCGAGCGCGTTCTTTTCGCGGTAGTGGTCGATGGTGACCGAGTGATCGACCACCAGGTCGACCGGTACCAGCGGCTCGATGTTTTTCGGGTTCATGCCCATCTTCTTGGCGACGTTGCGCATCGCGGCCAGGTCGGCCAGCAACGGCACGCCGGTGAAGTCTTGCAGCACCACGCGGGCCACGACGAAAGGAATCTCGTCGGTGCGTTCGCCGTTTGGCGCCCAGTTCGCCAATTGCTTGACGTGTTCTTCCGTGACCTTCTTGCCGTCGCAGTTACGCAGCACGGATTCGAGGACCAGGCGGATCGACACCGGCAGGCGCGAGACGTTCACCCCAAGGCTTTTCTCGAGCGCCGGCAGCGAGTAGAACTTGCCTTTCTGGCCGGCCGACAGTTTGAAATCCTTGAGCGTGTTCAGAGTGTTGCGGGACATGACCTCTCCTTCAGTGAGATATTTATTATTTCAGTTATTTTGCTGCAGGGGCGTCAAGCGCCGCCGGCGCCGCCACTGCTGGCGTCGCTGGTACTGCAAGTTCGCCCGGCGCCGGCGTTGCCGCTGGTGGCGCGATCGGTTTTTCAACGACCGGCTTCATCTGCTCGGCGTTCTTGCATTCGTTGGCCAGCTGGCGGTTCAGGCGCGAATCGAGCAGCATGCCCTTGGCCGGAATACCGATCCAGACCAGGCCGAAGGTCGGGTTTTCGAAGCGCTTGGCGCCCGTGGTCGTGCCCACGCGGGTCAGGCGGTGCAGGCGCTTCTTCCAGCGCAGCGCGATGTGGCCGTCGTCGTTATCGTTGTGGTAGGTCGTGACCTTGTTGCCCAGCTCGCAGTCGAAGTCGGTGGTGGTGGTGTCGGTAATGTCCGGTTCCGGCTCGCTGCCAACCACGTCGACCGCTTTCGGGTGCGCGCGCGTTTTGGACTTGGCGGCCGGCTTGGCCTTGGCCGCCTTGGCGGTGGCTTTCGGTTCGGCCGCGTTGGCCGCCGGGGCCGCGCACAGGGTTGCCGCTGCCATCGCCAGGGAGCAGGCGAGCAGGGTGTTCTTGATCAGGGTGGGCATCGGGGGTAGCTTCCGTTCAGGTGGCTGGTTGTGGTTCGTTGACGAGGGCGGCGGCGGCGTCGGGCAGGGCCAGGCCTGCCAGTTTCGCGCGCTGCAGCACCGTCCAATAATAGCGATAGCTGGCGCGGTCGTGCAAGCGCCCGTTCTGGGAAATCGGGCCCCAGCTGGCGTTCTTGCCTTCGGTCAGGATGTTGGTCGCTTCGTTCACTTCCGACAGGCGCGGCGTAAACGCCTTGAGGATCGGCTTGATCTGGTCGGGATGGATGCTCCACATGCGCGTAAAACCGAATTCGGCGGCGGCGCGCTGGGCATCGTTGGCGACCACGGCGCTGTCCTTGATGTCGGTCGTTACATTGTGCGAGGGCACCTTGCCGTGCGCGTGGCAGGCGGCCGCCATCTCGAGCTTGGCGCGCACCACCAGCGGGTGCGTGAACTGGCCCGGTGTGCGCATGGCCGCGCCGGGAATGGCGCCGTAGTGCGACGAGACGAAATCCATGATGCCGAACGACAGGCACTCGACCTGCGGCTGGGCGGCAATGGCGTCCGCTTCGCGCAGCGCGCCGTGGGTTTCGACCAGCACGTGCACCGGCATCGGCGTGAGCCTGCCGCCCTTGGCGGCGTGCACGTTGATGGCCTCGATGGCGCGCGCCACGTCGGCCGCGCCGTTGGCCTTGGGCAGCACCACGTAGGCCAGGCGCTGCGCCGCACCACCCACGATGACGGCCAGGTCGCCCTCGAAGAAAGGGCTGTCGACGTCGTGCACGCGCACGCCGATGCGGTTGTGGCGGTTGCCGTCGTCGTTAAGCAGACGCACGATCATTTGGGCGTGTTCGGGCTCGGAGCCGGCGGTGGCGCCGTCTTCGCAATCGAACGTGATGTCGAACAGGGGGCCAAGCTCTTGTTGCAGGGCCATCGACTTGAGCATCAGCTTTTCGGAGCCTGCATAGTGGTCGCAGGCGGGGAGCAGCAAAGGCTGGCGTTTGCCCTGGAATAAAACCTCGGAGGGATGCATGATCATTTTCTCAGGTACGGCAGCGCCTGTGCCGCTCGGGGCGGCACAGGGCGTGCGGCGAATCGGTGGTGTTACGGGATCCACGAATCCGGCCGCGTTGAAACTCAGGCCAGCAGGTGGGCGACGCCGTCACGCTCTTCGGTCAGTTCCTTGAGCGTGAGGTTGATGCGTTCCTGCGAGAACTCGTCGATCGGCAAATCTTGCACGATCGTGTATTCGCCATTCTCGGTGGTGACCGGGAAGCCGAACATGGTGCCTTCAGGGATGCCGTACGAGCCATCCGAAGGGATGCCCATCGTGGTCCACTTGCCGTTGGTGCCGAGGAACCAGTCGTGCATGTGGTCGATGGCGGCGTTGGCGGCCGAGGCAGCCGACGACAGGCCGCGCGCTTCGATGATCGCTCCGCCGCGCTTGCCCACGGTTGGCAGGAAGGTGTCGCGGTTCCAGGCGTCGTCGCCAATGCTGTCCTTGACCGATGCGCCGTCGATCTGCGCAAAGCGGTAGTCGGCGTACATGGTTGGCGAGTGGTTGCCCCACACGCACAGTTTTTCGATCGACGCGACTGGTTTGCCGGTCTTGGCCGCGATTTGCGACAGGGCACGGTTGTGGTCCAGGCGCAGCATGGCGGTGAAGTTCTTGGCCGGCAGCGACGGCGCCGATTTCATGGCGATGTAGGCGTTGGTGTTGGCCGGGTTGCCGACCACCAGCACCTTGACGTTGCGCGAAGCAACGGCGTCGAGCGCCTTGCCTTGCACCGTGAAGATCTGGGCATTGGCTTCGAGCAGGTCTTTACGCTCCATCCCAGGACCGCGCGGACGGGCGCCGACCAGCAGGGCGAAATCGGCATCCTTGAAGGCGGTCATCGGATCGGCGTGGGCGGTCATGCCGGCCAGCAGCGGGAATGCGCAGTCGTCGATTTCCATCATGACGCCCTTGAGCGCTTTCTGGGCTTTTTCGTCGGCGATTTCCAGCAATTGCAGGATGACTGGCTGGTCTTTGCCGAGCATGTCACCGTTCGCGATGCGGAACAGCAGGGAATAGCCGATCTGGCCGGCAGCGCCGGTGACAGCAACGCGCAGTGGGGTTTTAGCCATGATGAATCTCCAAAGTGGGAAAAAAACGGACGAAGCAACGATCGAAGCAACGGTCGAAGCTGGGGCTACGCTTGTCCGGGAAAACCGTAATGATACCAAAATCGGATGCCGACCTCGGACACCACAGCCGGAACTCCCCGCGCCGGTGAAAAAAGCCCGGTGCGATACGCGCGTATGCCGGATCGAACGCGAGTGTAGGCGCAGGTCGGCAATCTGTCAATTCGTATCATATATCTTATATAAGACACCTTATATAAAACACCTGTCAGCGGCGATTGCACTGGACTGGCAGGCCGGTTTGTGTTGAAATCGCGGTCTATGAATTCCCTCCCGACCCCACCGATCCTGCATGGACTACCTGCCAGCGGGAGCGGCGCTGCCGCCAGCACTCCGGGCGCCTCACCCACCTTCAGCCCGCTGTACCAGCAGATCAAGGCCCTGCTCACCCAGGGTTTGCAGGCCGGCGAGTGGAAGCCCGGCGAGATGATCCCCAGCGAAGTCGAACTGGCCGGCCGCTTCAAGGTCAGCCAGGGCACGGTGCGCAAGGCGATCGATGAACTGGCCGCCGAAAACCTGGTCGTGCGGCGCCAGGGCAAGGGCACCTTTGTCGCCACCCACCATGAAGCGCGCGCGCATTTCCGCTTTTTGCGCCTGATGCCCGACGAAGGCGTGCCGCATCACCCCGACAACAAGATCATCGAAGTCAAGCGCATGCGCGCGCCGGCCGAAGTGGCGCGCCTGCTGGACCTCAAATCGGGCGACTCCGTAGTGTATATCAAGCGCGTGATGTCGTTCGACGGCACGCCCACAATTCTTGAAGAAATGTGGCTTCCCGGCCTCCTGTTCAAGGGACTGACCGCGGAACGCCTGGTCGAGTACAAGGGTCCAATGTACGGATTGTTCGAGTCCGAGTTCGGCACCCGCATGATCCGCGCCAGCGAAAAGATCCGCGCGCTCGGGGCCGATGCCGGCGCCGCCCAGTACCTCGGGGTGGAGCAGGGCACGCCGCTGCTGTGCGCCGAGCGCGTCTCGTTCACCTACGGCGACAAGGCGGTCGAGCTCAGGCGTGGGCTGTACCTGACATCGCATCATCATTACCAGAATGACTTGTCGTAGTTTCAAGATAACCGAAGCACGGTGTTGCTGAACCGCGATTGACCCCCGATTAAGGGGGCCGCACTAGGACGGTGCAGTGCACAAAACGTCCGTAACGTTTAAAATGCATTGATCATAAGAAAGTAGCGAGCGTCGTCTCATATTGTTGCCGAACTTGCAAATCGCAAGAGGAATATTGGTGCATTTCGGCAAAATGGGCGAAAATTGCGGGTTAATTACAATTTAGTTAGTCAAAGGGGGTACTGCCATGTCCGAAGCCGTGAAGGAAGTTCCAAAAAAAGAACGGCCAGAGATCCGTAACATTCATGTTACCGATTTGATGAATTACAACATGACGCCCGGCGCCTGGGTCTCGATCCTGCACCGCGTCAGCGGCGCGGCCATCTTCCTGATGCTGCCGTTCCTGCTGTACATGTTCCAGCATAGCGTGCAGTCGGAAATGTCGTTCGACTATTTCAAGGGCGTCCTCGCGCATCCCCTGGTCAAGCTGGTCCTGCTGGGCCTGATCTGGGCCTACATGCACCACTTCTGCGCCGGTTTCCGCCACCTGTTCATGGACATGCACATGGGCATCGAGAAAGATTCCTCGCGCCATAGCGCTGTCAGCGTGCTGGTTGTCAGCCTGATCCTGACCGCACTGGCTGGTCTCAAACTGTTTGGAGTGTTTTGATGGCAAAGAATAATGTCGGACGTAACCGCCTGGTCGTCGGCGCCCACTACGGCCTGAAAGACTGGATGGCCCAGCGCCTTACCGCGGTGGTGATGGCGGTGTACACCTTCACCCTGCTGATCTCCTTCTTGACCGGTAATAACTTCACCTACGAAGGCTGGTCCCACCTGTTCTCGCAACAGTGGTTCAAGCTGTTTTCCCTGGTGACCTTCGCCGGCCTGTACTACCACGCCTGGGTCGGCATGCGCGACATCTGGATGGATTACATCAAACCGGTCGGCGTGCGCCTGACCCTGCAAGCGCTCACCATCCTGTGGCTGATCGGCTGCGCAGCCTGGACCGTACAAATTCTCTGGAGCGTTTAATCGTGGCAGCAATCAAAAAAGCACTTCCTACCCGCCGCTTCGACGCGGTCATCATCGGCGCGGGCGGCTCCGGCATGCGCGCTTCCCTGCAACTGGCCGAAGCCGGCCTGAACGTGGCCGTACTGTCGAAAGTCTTCCCGACCCGCTCGCACACCGTGGCGGCCCAGGGCGGCATCGGCGCCTCGCTTGGCAATATGTCGGAAGACGACTGGTACTGGCACATGTTCGACACCGTCAAGGGTGGCGACTACCTGGGCGACCAGGATGCGATCGAATTCATGTGCCGCGAAGCACCGAAGGTCGTGTATGAGCTGGAACACTTCGGCATGCCCTTCGACCGCAATCCGGATGGCACGATTTACCAGCGTCCGTTCGGCGGCCACACCGCCAACTTCGGCGAAAAGCCGGTCCAGCGCGCTTGCGCCGCGGCCGACCGCACCGGCCACGCCCTGCTGCACACCCTGTACCAGCGCAATGTGCGCGCGCGCACCCATTTCTTCGTGGAGTGGATGGCGATCGACATCATCCGTGATGCCGACGGCGACTGCGTCGGCGTCGTTGCGCTCGAAATGGAAACCGGCGAATGCATGGTCCTGGAAGCGAAGACCACCATCTTCGCCACCGGCGGGGCAGGGCGCATCTTCGCCGCCTCGACCAACGCCTTCATTAACACCGGCGACGGCATGGGCATGGCGGCACGCGCCGGCCTGCCGCTGCAGGACATGGAATTCTGGCAGTTCCACCCGACCGGCGTGTCCGGCGCGGGCGTCTTGATCACCGAAGGCGTGCGCGGCGAAGGCGGCATCCTGATCAACAGCAATGGCGAACGCTTCATGGAGCGCTATGCGCCGACCCTGAAAGACCTGGCGCCGCGCGACTTCGTGTCGCGTTCGATGGACCAGGAAATCAAGGAAGGGCGCGGCTGCGGTCCGAACAAGGACCACGTGCTGCTCGACCTGCGCCACATCGGCGCCGACACCATCGCCAAGCGCCTGCCGTCGATTCTCGAAATCGGCCACAAGTTCGCCAACGTCGACGCCACCAAGGAACCGATCCCGGTCGTGCCGACGATTCACTACCAGATGGGCGGCATTCCGACCAACATCCACGGCCAGGTGGTCGCTCCGAAAGACGGCAATCCGGTCTCGGTGGTCAATGGCCTGTACGCGATCGGCGAATGCGCCTGCGTCTCGGTGCACGGGGCCAACCGCCTCGGCACCAACTCGCTGCTCGACCTGATCGTGTTCGGCCGCGCGGCCGGCAACCACGTGGTGGCGTCGAACCTGAAGCAAAAGGAAAACAAGCCTTTGCCGAAAGACGCGGCCGACTTTGCGCTCGAGCGCATGAACCGCCTGGAAACCTCGACCGGTTCCGAGCGCGTACAGGGCGTGGCCAACGACATCCGTTCGACCATGCAGAAATACTGCGGCGTGTTTCGCACCGACGAGCTGCTTACCCAGGGCTACAAGGAAATCATGGTGCTCGACGAGCGTCGCAAGCATGTCTCGTTCAAGGACAAGTCGATGGTGTTCAACACCGCCCGCGTCGAAGCGCTGGAACTCGATAATCTCATTGAAACGGCCAAGGCCACCATCACATCGGCAGTGGCACGCAAGGAATCGCGCGGCGCGCACGCGCACAGCGACTTCCCGAACCGCGACGACGAGGTCTGGATGAAGCACACCCTGTACTACTCCGAGGGCAACCGCCTCGAGTACAAGCCTGTGATCACCAAGCCGCTGACGGTCGATACCTTCAAGCCGAAACCACGTACTTTCTAAGGTCAGAACATGACACGCACCGTAAAACTGAAAATCTACCGCTACGATCCCGACCAGGATGCCAAGCCGTACATGCAAGACGTGACCGTCGAATTGCAGGACACCGACAAGATGCTGCTCGACGCCCTGCAGCGCATCAAGTCCGATGTCGACGATACACTGAGCCTGCGCCGCTCGTGCCGTGAAGGCGTGTGCGGTTCGGACGCGATGAACATCAACGGCAAGAACGGCCTGGCCTGCACCACCAACCTGAACGAGCTGACCCAGCCGATCGTGCTGCGTCCGCTGGCCGGCCTGCCTGTCATCCGCGACCTGATCGTCGACATGACGCAATTTTTCAAGCAGTACGATTCAATCAAGCCGTACCTGGTCAACGATTCGATTCCGCCTGAAAAAGAGCGTCTGCAGACCCCGACCGAACGCGAAGAGCTCGACGGCCTGTACGAGTGCATCCTGTGCGCTTGCTGCTCGACCTCGTGCCCGTCGTTCTGGTGGAATCCCGACAAATTCGTCGGCCCTGCCGGCCTCTTGCAAGCCTACCGCTTCATCGCCGACAGCCGCGACGAAGACACCGGCGCGCGCCTGGACAACCTGGAAGACCCGTACCGCCTGTTCCGCTGCCACTCGATCATGAATTGCGTCGACGTCTGCCCTAAAGGGCTGAACCCGAACAAGGCGATCGGCAAGATCAAGGAATTGATGGTTCGCCGCGCTGTGTAAGGCACGTTCGAAGAACAGCAGGGCGGGCGCGGCGCGGACAGAAGGTGTCGGCGGCGCGCCCGCTTGCCATCCGGGACAGGTTTGCATGCTGCCCGGTATGGAAAAAGATTGTAAGCAATACAGTAAAAGTACCGTACTGCCGAAATCCGGCAGGCGGAGTATAGTGTTGACCCAACGACGGACTCTAGAGTGAATACGCACCAATCCGACCCGGCCAACCGCTCGCGACTGCGCTGGCGCAGCCGCCGGGGTTTGCTCGAAAACGACCTGATCCTCACGCGCTTCCTTGACGCGCATGAAGAAGGGTTGACCGATGATGAAGTCGACGCGCTGACCCGGCTGCTCGATCTGGCGGACAATCCGCTGATGGACCTGATCCTGGCGCGCAAAGAGCCCGAAGGTGAAGTCGACTTGCCGCATGTACGCGCCTTGCTGGCGCGCCTGCGGCAAGCCTGAACGTGGCGACAGCCCGTGGCGAAAGCCCGACGAGTTTCGTAATTTTTATTTTGTTGACCTCACCTCCCAAGAAGGAAGTGCCATGAATATCTCTGATACCAAAGCCACCCTGTCGTTTTCCGATGGCAGCACCCCGATCGACATGCCGATCTACAAGGGCACCGTTGGCCCGGACGTCATCGACATCCGCAAGCTGTACGCCCAGACCGGCAAATTCACGTACGACCCGGGCTTCATGTCGACCGCCGCCTGCAACTCGAGCATCACCTACATCGATGGCGACAAGGGCGAACTGCTGTACCGCGGTTACCCGATCGAGCAGCTGGCCGTCAATTGCGACTTCCTGGAAACCTGCTACCTGCTGCTGAACGGCGAACTGCCGAACAAAGAAGAAAACCAGAAATTCAGTGATACCGTCACCAAGCACACCATGGTGCACGAGCAGATGCAATTCTTCTTCCGCGGCTTCCGCCGTGACGCGCACCCGATGTCGGTGCTGGTCGGCACCGTCGGCGCGCTGGCCTCGTTCTACCACGACTCGCTCGACATCAACGACCCGCATCACCGCGAAGTGTCGGCGATCCGCCTGATCGCCAAGATGCCGACCCTGGTCGCCATGTCGTACAAATACTCGATCGGCCAGCCGTTCGTGTACCCGCGCAACGACCTGTCGTACAGCGCCAATTTCATGCGCATGATGTTCGGCAATCCGTGCGAAGAATACGTGGTCAACGAAGTGCTGGTGCGCGCACTCGACCGCATCCTGATCCTGCACGCGGACCACGAGCAGAACGCGTCGACCTCGACCGTTCGCCTGGCCGGTTCCTCGGGCGCCAACCCGTTCGCCTGTATCGCCGCCGGCATCGCCTGCCTGTGGGGTCCTGCGCACGGTGGTGCGAACGAAGCCGCACTGAACATGCTGAAAGAAATCGGCAGCGTCGAGAACATTCCAGCTTTCATCGAAAAAGTGAAAGACAAGAACTCCGGCGTCAAGCTGATGGGTTTCGGTCACCGCGTCTACAAGAACTTCGACCCGCGCGCCAAGCTGATGCGCGAAACCTGCCACGAAGTGCTGGAAGAGCTGGGCCTGCAAGACGACCCGCTGTTCAAACTGGCCATGGCGCTGGAAAAAATTGCGCTGGAAGACGACTACTTCGTATCGCGCAAGCTGTATCCGAACGTCGACTTCTACTCGGGCATCGTGCAATCGGCGCTGGGCATTCCGGTGTCGCTGTTCACCGGTATTTTCGCGATGGCGCGCACCATCGGCTGGATCGCCCAGTGGAACGAAATGATTTCGGATCCAGAACAGAAGATCGGCCGTCCACGCCAGCTGTTCGTCGGCTCGCCAACGCGCGACGTGCCAGCGATCGACAAACGCTGATCGACGCGTTTCTCCATTAAAAAAGCGAGCCTTGGCTCGCTTTTTTTACGTCCGGACGTATCGATCGGGTTCGCGCTCTTTATTTCATGATACGCCTGTATGGGAGCGTTGGAAATAACATCGAGCATAACGATACGACTGCCGCGCCATGACATTCCGCTGATATCGGCAGAATATCGGAGATGGTTGCAAAATAAGATAATCGTAAAATAAGTAATAGATGAAATTGGCCGGGATGACCGATATGCAGTTATCGATTGGGTTGTCGCCAACCTCCACACGCTGCGTGTCAGGCCGCTTATTCCGGAACGAGTCCGGCAATGCGCTATCGACCGGCCTGACACCGCGCGAACATCGACAAGTCGCGCCAGGCGCGCTTGTTGAAGTCCGCGCGCGGGCTTATTGTCCCGGTGGCAGTTCGACCAGGCTGACCTTGGCGCTCGCCGCGCCACCAACTGGCTTCAGGGCCTCATAGTAGGCGATGCCTTTGTCCGGCCAGACAATGATGTCGCTCTGGCCATTCGCCAGCAATTTGGTGTCTTTCTGCACGACCTTGTTTACCTCGATCCACATCCTCATCTTGACGCCACCGGTGGATTCAACCGAAAACTTGTAACGATTCCCCGCTTTTGGCGCGCCATACATGACCCGTCCTAAACCCCCGTTCGAGAAGTTTCTTTGAATCATTTCGTAGTTGGTCGTCGGCGCTGTCCATTGCAGCGACTGGGTGAAGGTATCAAAGAAGCCCAAGGGACCGACTCCCTGGATTTTCGTCCACACGCCGCGCATGGACAGCAGGTTGACGTTCGTTTCCGGTACCCGCGGCCGGCCATTGCCAGCGATATGGCCGCTGTGCGAGACCACCCGGCGCAGCGCTGGACGAATGAGCCTGAGTTGGTCACGCGGCATGGCGCTCCATGGGGAGCCAATTTCAACGTAAATGGCGAACGGGGTGTCTTCGTTGCGGTCGACGACGTAGGCGCCGTATTTCATGAGCGTCCTGACGACCTTCAAGAGCTTCGGATCGGTGATCTTGCTCGTGTCAAACGTCGGCGGCAGCATCACCAGCGCGCCTTCGGGAATCTCGCCGGTGTTTGGCCTGGCCGCGATCGTGGTGTCGGCCGCCGTCGCCGGATACACATAGTGATTCGGCTCCGCGCTCAATCCGGTGAAGTCGAGCGACATGGACAGTGCATGGTCGTAGATGGCCTTGCCATCATTGACCTCGTCTTTGCGGATCAGTCCGCCGGCGGGCGCCGGTCCGGCGGCGCGTCCACCCTGGTAATGGTGGGACGGCGTGCCCCACCCGCTGCCGTTCAGCGGCGTCCAGGAAACACGGGTCGCGATCCACTTGCCCTCGCTGTTCTTCTTCAGGTTGGAGAATGAATACAAGCGATTGAGCTTGGCGTCGGCAATGTCGGCATGGCCGTCACCGCCGGACGCGGGGAGGGTCGTTGCCGGCCAATGGGGAATCGTATAGGTCGGCACCGGAATTTCGGTATCGGTGTCCATCACGCCCTTGCTGTTCGGATAAGGATAGATCAGCATCGGGCCATCGGTTTCTTTCGCCTCGAATACCCCTGCCGCAAATATGCCGGCATCAATCGTCGGATCCCACTCTGGCTTGTTGGTGAGCGGTATTTGATAGGTGCCGAGTACCGGATTGACCGGATACGAGTTCCAGAGCGAATCGGCCGCGAATGGTTTCTTGTAGGTGCCGAAAGTTGGCTTCGTATCGAATTGTGCCTGCGCCAGTGCCGCCACCGTCAGCGCCAGTGTTCCAACTGCTATGTATCGTTTCATTTACAAGTCCTCGATATGGAGTAATAACCGGCAAGAAGACGCGCCCGGAAGCGGCTACGCGCGATCGTGAAAGTCGGGAGAAGTCGGCAATTTGCTAATAAGGGTGATTAGCTGGTACTGACAGTAGCACAGGATTTGGCACGATTGGCCCGTTTTTGCAATCGTTTGCAAAATAACGTCAGGGGTATGGTTTTATTGCCGCGATATGTAAATACCCGAGTGTCTTTGATTCACAATGACTGGCGTGTTCCGCTTATTGCATTAAAAAATCTCATTCACGTATAAAGTGATAACAGCCGATGCATAAGATTAATATTATTTATTATTAAGGCATTGGATATTGCTTTACGCGGTAAACCGGAGCGCAGACCGGGTGCGCCGCGTCGGCGCTGCCGGTACACAAAGGGACGTGTACAATCGCGGCTCCCCTCGTCGATCGCATTCAAGGAAGTCCAATGACAAAGACACTGCTCGCTTGCATCTTGTTCATATTCAGCCTGGGCGCGTTCGCGCAGCCATCCGACCCCGCTTCCCCCGACGTCAGGCGGATCAACGCATTCGTCGATGAATGGCACGATGACGCCGCGCACGCGCGTCCGGCCTATTTCGACAAGATGGCGAAACACGGCGTGTACATCGGCACCGACAAGACCGAGCTGTGGAACCGCGATGCGTTCAAGGCGTGGGCCAGGCCGCATTTCGCCAAGGGCTCCGCCTGGTCCTTCAAGGCCATCAAGCGCAATGTATATATGTCGGCAGACAAAAAATTCATCTGGTTCGATGAACTTCTCGATACCCAGATGGGTGTGTGCCAGGCCAGCGGCGTGATGCGCAAGACCGGCAAGGGATTCGAAATCGAGCATTATCAGCTCTCGATCGCCGTTCCCAATCCGGTGGCCGGCCAGGTGACCAGAACGATCAAGGATTTTGAAGCCGCTCCGGCCGCAAAATAGACGATTCCCCACGAGAAAACCGCACGTGCCTGACCGAAACCACTACATTGGCCGCTTCGCGCCATCGCCGAGCGGTCCGCTGCACCAGGGATCGCTGGTGGCGGCCATGGCGAGCTACCTGGACGCCAGGGCGCATCACGGCCGCTGGCTGGTGCGCATCGAGGATGTGGACGAAGGCCGCAGCGTGCCCGGCGCGGCCGACAACATCCTGGCACTGTTGCGCACCCTGGGCATGGACTGGGACGGCGAGGTGGTCTGGCAAAGCCGGCGCAAGCAGCTGTACCAAGCCGCCGCCGACAAACTCGGCGCACACGTCTACCCCTGCGGCTGCAACCGCCGCGAAATCGCCGATT
Organism: Massilia aquatica; assembly: GCF_011682045.1. GTDB lineage: Bacteria > Pseudomonadota > Gammaproteobacteria > Burkholderiales > Burkholderiaceae_D > Telluria_A > Telluria_A aquatica. Next base: position 368,013 of record NZ_VVIW01000005.1, read on the forward strand.
CGCGCCTCGGCACCGCACCCGACGGGTCGGCAATCTATCCGGGTACCTGCCGTCACGGCCTCGCGCCCGGCAAGACCATGCGCAGCCTGCGCGTGCGCGTGCCGGATCCTGCCGGCAACGCCGATCTGGTCACATTCCCCGACCGCGCCGCCGGGCCGGTAGCACAACATCTTGCCACGCAATCAGGCGACTTCGTGCTCAAGCGCGCCGATGGCTTCTGGGCCTACCAGCTGGCGGTGGTGGTCGATGACGCGCAACAGGGCGTCACCGACGTCGTGCGTGGCGCCGACCTGATCGATTCGACGCCGCGCCAGATCTATTTGCAGCACCTGCTGGGCGTGCCTGTCCTGCGCTACCTGCATGTGCCTGTCGTGCGCAATGCCGATGGCGAAAAGCTGTCCAAGCAAACCGGCGCGCTGGCGGTCGCTCCCGAGGACGAGCGCCAGGCCCTGGCCGCCTTGCAGGCCGCCGCCGGGTTCCTGCAGTTGCCACTGGCGCCGGCAAGCTCGCTCAGCGCCTTCTGGCAAGCTGCCATTTCCGCCTGGGCCAAGCGGATCGGGCTCGCTTGCGACGCAAGCTGAGCCACCCACCCACAGCACAATCGGGAAACGGATTTATTTTTTCTGGATGGTGATCTGCCCGTCCGCTTCCAGAAAGGCGCAGCGCATGTCTTTCATGTCGCAATCGGAGCAGCGCAGGGCCTGGTCGACCTCTTCGCGTGAAATGCGGCAGCGCTTCATTACCTTGTCGTACAGTTCGCCGTCGCGTCCGAGCAGCACCGCGCTGCCGTCGAGAATGTCCGACATTTTCTTGCTGTGCGACGACAGGAATGACATCGTCATGTTCAGTCCCACCAGCACGGCCGCGACGATGAAGCCGCCGAACAGCGATTGATCGCCGCCCGTGAGCGAGTTCGATACCGCTTCGCTGAGCAACATCACCACCAGCAGGTCGAACGGGGTGAACTGGCCCACCGTGCGCCGTCCGGAGACGCGCACCATGAGCAGCAGGATCAGATATACCGCCGCGCCGCGCACGACAAATTCCCACCAGGGATGGTCCATCTCGAACATGTGCATTTCCTTTCAGGAGGGGATGTAGTGCATTGGATTTATCATATTGTAAAGAAACCGCGTGACAGGCGGATTGCATGCTCGTGCGCAGGGCATGGGGCCGGCGCTGGCGCGGGTAAGCCGGCTGGCGCATAATATGGGATGTTCAAACTGACTTTTTTAGGCACCTCCTCGGGCGTGCCCACCAAAAACCGCAACGTCACCGCGCTGGCGCTGCAGACTTCCCTGAACCGCGACTGGTGGCTGGTCGACTGCGGCGAGGCGACCCAGCACCGCCTGCAGCACATCGCGCTCACCGTGCACGACTTGGCCGGCATTTGCATCACCCATATCCATGGCGACCACAGCTACGGCCTGCCGGGCCTGCTGGCCAGCGCCGCCATGACCGGACGCAAGCGTCCGCTGATCCTGATCGCGCCGCTGGCCGTCAGGGCCTGGCTGGACGCGACCATCTTGCACACCGAGCTGTTCCTGCCATTCCCGCTGATCCATGTGGATGTGGCCGGCGACCAGCTGGTGCACGAAGAGAGCGGCCTGCGCATCGAGCGCCATCATTTGTCGCACCGCGCCCCGAGCGTGGGTTTTCGCTTCGCGGTGGAAAGCAGCAAATGGAAGCTCGACAGCGCGGCACTGCGCGCGCGCGGCGTGCCGTCCGGGCCGCTGTGGGGGAAATTGCAGGCGGGGATTGACGTGCTGCTGGATGACGGCAGCGTGCTGGCAGCCGCCGACTTCCGCGTGGCCGATGTGCAACGCGCGGTTGCCGTGATTGGCGGCGACAACGATACTCCGGCGCTGCTTAGCGACGCCTGCGCCGAGGCGCAGGTGCTGGTGCACGAGGCCACCTATACCGAGGCCATCTTGCAAAAGGTGGGACCGGGGCCGACCCACAGTTCGGTGCAGCGCGTGGCGCAGTTCGCCACCGAAGCCGGCCTGCCGAACCTGATCCTGACCCACTTCAGCGCGCGCTACGACAATCCGGAAGGCATGGCCGAACTCGACGCCGAGGCGCGCCTGCATTACGCGGGCAATCTGTTCCTGGCAGAGGACTTCGCCAGCTACGAGCTCGATGCGGCCGGGGTGGTGCGCAAGCTGTAGGCGCGATTGCGCGCTCTTACCCCTTCTGTGTATGTATCGAAAACTTCGATCTGGCCAGACATGCCGGTGTTAGTATCGCAACTGTTCTGCGAGTAAATACATCTTCCCCATGTGTACCCATTTCAAAGGAAACCCGATGACCGCTCCGCAACTGCGCCGTGCCAACTATGGCCTTGACGCACCGAAGGTAGTTCGCAATCTGGTGTTGGGGGCCATCGCCGGCCTGTTGCTGTGGGGTTCGGCCAGCTTGGGACTGTGGTCCGGGCAAGTGCTCATTCCGCTGGGCGCCGAGGGACTGCGGATTGGCGTCGCCGATAGCGGGCGCTTCTTCGCCATTGTCCTGCCCTTGACCGCGCTCTGGATGGTGTGGGAAAGCAAAGTCGGCAAGCTGCGCAACCGCGAAAAAATGCTGCAGCGCCTGACGTGGACCGGCAAGGAGCAGGTGCTCGATCTTGGCTGCGGCCGCGGGCTGTTGATGATCGGCGCCGCCCGGCGCTTGACGACAGGCACCGCCACCGGCATCGACATCTGGCAAACGGAAGATCTGTCCGGCAATCGGCCCGAAGCGACGCTGGACAATGCGCGCTGCGAGGGCGTGGAGGCGCGGGTGGACATCCAAACCGCCGATATGCGTGCGCTGCCGTTCGCGGACGGCTCGTTCGACGTGGTCGTCTCGCGTGCCGCCATCCACAATCTGTACGACGCCGGCGACCGCGCCAAGGCGATCGGCGAAGTGGCGCGCGTATTACGGCCGGGCGGTCACGCGCTGATTGAAGATATCCGCCACGGCGGCGAGTACGAGGCGAGCTTCATGCGAAACGGCTGCACCCATGTCGAGCGCATCGGCTCGCGCATCGAAGCGCTGCTCACGACCATCATCACCTTCGGCTCGCTGCGTCCGGCCACGCTGCTGGTAAGAAAAGCGGGCTGAATTCAAATACCTGACACCCTGCCTGCGCCGCGCTGGCGCAGCAGTGCGCGCTTCTCGGGGCCGGTGGGGCGGTAGAGGACGACGCTGTCAGCTGTCATGGTTCGCTTTCGGATCGTTGTCATGCTGGCCGCCATCGTCATTGCGCGCGGCGGTACATCACGTCGGTCCGCAGCACGTATTTGAGGCCGTCGATGACTTCCGTTCCCTGGTGCGGCAGCTTGTGCGGGAATACCAGCGCCGCGCCTTGCTGCGGTTTGATCAATTCGGTCTTGAATTGCGTATCGCCGCCCTCGAAGTCGCCGTTCAGGTAAATCATGAAGGTCAGGCGGCTCGCTTCATCGGGCGACCTGGCATACACGCCGTCCGTATGCCACTTGAAGTACTCCTTCGGGCCATACCGGTAAAAACGCAACCGTTCGTTAAAGCCGCTCAAGGTCCAGTCGCCGATGCTGGCGGGCAGCAGGGCGCGCGCCTGGTCGAACAGCGAGACGGCCAGCGCGGCATCGTCGAAAATGACGCGGTCGTTATTGCGGATCTCTTCCGCCCGCCGCGAGCCGTCACTGAACTTCACTTCCGACGGTACGTAGCCGGCTTCTTCGCCGAGCGCGATGTAATGCTGGCACATGGCCGGGGTGAGGAAGTGTTCGATGACGAATGCTCCCGAGTTTTTCTCGACGACGCGCATGCTGGGGTTCATATGGGTTCATTTTCTCTTGGAATGAACACATCATAATTGACTTAGTGTTTGCGCACAACTAACTTAGTATAAATTTCTCACTAAGATGATCGGCAGCCGCGCTCAGGCAATCGCCACGATCAGGCTTGCCCCCGCGCGCTTGGCTTCCTGGAGAGACACGAGTACCCACAAGACGCCCGCCTGGTCGTCCTGCCGATCATCGAGCTCGCTCTCGAAGGGCTCCAGCTCGGCCAGCAATGCCACTACCTGCGCCGGCAACAGCCAGGACAGATGAAAGACGTCGTCTTGCGATTGGTAGACATGCCCGTCGCATTCGACCAGCGAACAGCCGCGAAACAGCGCGCGATAATAACCGCAGGCGACGGCCGAGGCAGCCGGCAAGACATCGGATAGCTCGCTGGCGTAGCGATACCACTTGTGCATGGACGGCGTGATATCGATGGCCGGATGACGGTGGCTGTCGAAGCTGAAGTTCCAGTAGTACTCGTCCACGATCAGGTCAATCAGCCTGGCTTCGTCGCGCGATGCGGTAAGAAAGGCGGCTTCGCCACGCTGCATGAAGTCGAGGATCTTTTCCCGCATGCCTGTTGGGAACTCATCGGGATACTCTGCAATGCGCGGGTCTAGCCATGCGAGCAAGACGCCGAGATCGGCAAGAAAGGAGGTCTTGACGCCATCGGCGTCGCCGAGCGAATAGTGCACGTAGGTGCCCATCGAATATTCCCATTGGTTGATGAAGGCGGTTTGCGCGCCCGAGGCATGAAAACGAACTACGGTTGTTCCTGATCCAGGATCGCCTGGATTTCCGCCCGTTCACGCGCGCTCACGTGCCCGCGCAGGGCGGCGAGCACCAGTTCCTTGCCGGAGCCCGAAAACGCCTTGTGGATCAGTTCCTTGATCAGGCTGGTCTGCAGCGAGTCCTGCGGCTGCGCCGGCGCGTACACGTGCGCGCGGGCGCTTTCGTCGCGCGTGAGCAAACCCTTGGTGTGCATTAACTGAAGCAGGCGTAGCACGGTCGCGTACGCCATGTCGGGACGGCTGGCCACGGCCGCCTGGTGCACCTGTTTGGCGCTGGCCGGCCCGAGTTGCCACAGCAGGCGCAGCATTTCCAGTTCCGCTGCGGTGGGCTTGGGGATGGCGGTCGGTTCTGGCATGGGGAGGGGAGCGGTGGGAATGCACCTAGAGTAAATTATCTAGATGGGAAAGTCCAGTTCAGATCTCCGACCACATGCGCAGCAGGTTGTGATAATGCCCGGTCAGGCCGACGGTTTCCTCGCTGTCGCCCAGTTGCGCGCGCAGGCGCACGATCGTCTGGTCGAGTTCGAGCAGCATGGCGCGCCGGGCGTCGTCGCGCACCATGCTCTGGACCCAGAAGAAGGAGCACACGCGGCTGCCTCGCGTGACCGGTTCGACCTTGTGCACGCTCGACGAGGGATACACGATCATGTCGCCGGCCGGCAGCTTGACTTCATGCACGCCGTAGGTGTCGTTGACGATCAGTTCGCCGCCGTCGTAGTCCTCGGGCTCGCACAGGAACAGGGTGCAGGAGACGTCGGTGCGCAGCGGCAGGGCGCTGCCGGCCACGTTGCGCACGGCGCCATCCACGTGCGCGCCGTAGTGGCCGCCGCCGGTGTAGCGGTTGAACAGCGGCGGCACGGTGCGCAGCGGCAGGGCGGCGGCGAAATACAGGGGATTGGCGGAAAGTGCGGCGAGGATGATCTGGCCGAGTTCGGCGGCGAGGGGGCTGCCGGTCGGCAGTTGCTGGTTGTGCTTGACCTGGGCGCCCTGGGCGCCGACCGTGGCGCGGCCGTCGGTCCAGTCGGCCTCATCGAGCGCGCGCCGCATGGCGGCGACCTGGTCGGGGGTGAGTACCTGGGGAATGTGGAGCATCATGGGGGAAACCGTAACGTAAGGCGCCGTCCCTCCGGCCAATGGCGGGAAGGACGGCGCCGAGGGGAACCAACTGGCTTAGAAACGGAAATTCGCCGTCAAACTGGCCGAGCGTGGCGCGCCCGGCGTGTAGCGATAGCCGCTCTTGTTAATCTGCGCAATGTACTCTTTGTCCGCCAGATTGTACAAGTTCAGTTGCAGGTCAACATTCTTGCTCACGCTGTACGACGCCATCGCATCGACCACCCAGTAGGCATCGGCAAAGGCCGGCGTGCCCACCGCGCCATCGGTGCCGCGCAGCAGCTTGCCGACGTAGCGCGCGCCGCCGCCCACTTTCAGGCCCATCGGCAGGGTGTACGAGGTCCACGAGGTGAACGCATCTTTCGGCGTGTAGTTCAGGTTGTTGATGCCGCTGGCGGTCACCACCTTGCCGTGACTGACTTCCGTATCCATGCGGGCATATCCTGCACTGACCAGCCAGTTACGCGCCACTTCGCCCGTCACGCCCAGCTCGATTCCCTTCACCTGCTTGCGCCCGGTCTGGTAGTACAGCAAGTCCACCGGATCCTGCTCCAGCTCGTTCTTGACGGTGGTCTTGTACACCGCCGCCGTCACCGACAGCTTTTGCTTGAGGAAATCCCACTTGGTGCCGATTTCAGTCGTGGTCGACTGCTGTGGATCGTATTTCGGATTCGACGCGCTGTTGGCCGAGCTCGACAGCGAGAAATTGGTGCCCGGCGGCGCCTTGGACGTGGCAATCATGGCGTACACGCTGCTGTCCTTGGTCGGCTTGTACAGGGCCGAGATCTTGCCGTTGCCGACCGTGTCGCTCAGCTTCAGGTTGGTCGGCACCAGGGTGCCCACCGGCAAGGTCGGATTGGCGGCCGCGGTCGACAGGCTGGTGGCGTTGTAGTTCACGTTGAAGTGGTCCATGCGGCCACCCACGTTGAAAATCCACTGCTCGCCCAGTTTGATGGTATCGAACAGGTACACGCTCTGGGTATCGACCTTGGCATTGGTGCCGACGCCGTTGCGCACCAGGTTCAGGCCGGTGATCGGCGAATACGGGTTCGGCGCGTACAGCGAGTCCACCGCCATCGTGCCGGCGCCGGTATAGCTGTAGTTGGTCTGCTCTTCGCTGGTCAGTTCCAGGCCGCCGACCAGGGTGTGCTTCAGCCCGCCCAGATCCAGGTTGACCGTCGCCACGCTCTGGTTGGTCAGGATGGTGTTGGACTGGTCCTTGACGGTGCGGTTGCCGCGCGTGATGGTCCAGGTGGACGGATCGCCCGCGTTCGGCGTTTTCAGGTTGGCGCCGGTCCCCATGAAGGCGGTCAGCAGGTAGTCCTGCGAGGTCTTGCCGTAGCGCGTGGTGTTCTGCAGTTTGACGGTCGGCGAGAAATCATGCTCGACCTTGACCGTGAACATGTCGGCCTTGACCTTGTCGTAGTCGCTGGCCGAGCCGTAGAAATTCTCCGGGTTGACCGGCGCCGCCGTGGTCAGGAAGGTGCGCGCATCCGGGCTCTTGTAGCCGGGCAGGCCGATGGTCGGCACGCCGCCGGTCGGCACGTTGTCCTGGTCCACGTGCAGGTAGTTCAGGTAGACCCGGGTCGGGCTGTTCAGGCCGAAGGCGAGCGAGGGCGCCAGCGCCCAGCGCTTGTTCTTGACCACATCGCGGCCCGGCGTGCCGCTGTCCTGCGCCAGCGCGTTGAGGCGGAAGGCGACGCCTTTTTCGGCGCTCATCACGGTCGCGTAATCGACGGTGGCGCGCTTTTGCTTGCCGCTACCGGCCACCACGGTGCCGGTGGTGCCGGACTCCATCACCGCCTGCTTGGTCACCATGTTGACCGAGCCGGTCGGCGACGCGCGTCCGGTGTCGGTGCCGGCCGGGCCCTTGAGCACGTCGAGCTGTTCAACGTTGAAGACGTCGCGCGAAATCGAGCCGATGTCGCGCACGCCGTCGACAAAAATGCTGCTCGAGGAATCGAAGCCGCGCATGTAGATGGTGTCGCCGGTGGTGGTGTTGCCGTTTTCGCCGAGGAAGAAAGTGCCTACGCCAGGGGTGTTGCGCAGCGCTTCGGTCAGGGTGACCGCGCCTTGCTGCATGATCAGCTCTTTCTTGATCACAGTGACCGTTTGCGCGGTGTTGAGCAGGATCTCGGTGTATTTAGGCGAGGCGGCGCGCTCGGCCTTGAAGTCGTTGGTGCTTTCTTCGCTGGTTTTGCTGACGACCTGGACTTCCGGAAGGGTCTTGGCCTGGGGGACGTCGGCGGCGCCATGGGCCGCTACCGGGACCAGCAGCGCGGCAAGCGCGGCGCTCATGTGTTGATTGAAACGGGATTGCGCGTGCTTGCGGCTTTTGATCGGGGCCATCTGCTTCTCTTCGGATAGGGTGGATTGGACATAAATTGCCAACAACCTAGTCATTGTAGGAGAAATGTAAAACTATGTAAATGAGAATCGTTATCAATACAATTCTCATTCGCATTTGGTGAAATTGGCAAGTTTATGCTTTTTGCATATTTTTGTATGTGAAAAGCGGCATCAATACACATCGCGCCGGTAGCGCCCGGCTTCGTCGAGCATGGCCACGGTGTCAAAGCCGAGCACCGCTTCCAGGGTGGCGTGGACGGCGCCGGCCATGCCCTGCAGGCTGCCGCAGACGTAGATGGCGGCGCCCTCGGCCACCCACGCTTGCAGTTCGGCGGCCCGCGCCGCCAGCGCGTGCTGCACATAGCGCTCGCTGCCGCCGTCGCGCGAGAACACCACGCTGAGCGCATCGAGCATGCCGGCGCGCTGCCACGCCGCGATGTCGGCGGCGCAGAAGTGATCGTGCGCGGCCGCGCGCTCGCCGAACACCAGCCAGTTGCGCGCTTGGCCCGCCTCGGCGCGGCGTTGCAGGTGCGCGCGCAGGCCGGCGATGCCGGTGCCGTTGCCGATCAAGATCAGCGGGCGCCCGGCGTTGTCGCCGATGCGGAATCGGCTGTGCTGGCGCACGCGCAGCAGCACCGGCGCGCCTTCCCGCGCCTCGCGGCACAGCCAGCCCGATGCCAGCCCCAGGCTGCCATCCTCGCGCTGGTGCAGGCGCACCAGCAAGGACAGGCAGCCTTCGGCCATGGTCGACGCAATCGAATACTCGCGCGGATACGCCGGGTCGCCCGGCGCGCTCACCTGCACCAGGTCGCCCGCTTCCCATGCGGGCAGGGGGCCGGCGGCCGGCAGCAGGTCGATGCGGTACACCGGCGCACCCGCGCTGCCGGGGTTGAGCAGGCGGCGCGAGGCGATGCGCCAGTCGCCGTAGGCCGGCGCGCTCCAGTCGGGGGCGTCGCTGGTGCCTGCCAGGTGGCTCAGGTGATGCTGCCAGGCTTCGATGGCGGCGCTGCGGCCACGGTCTACGTCGACCCGCGCGAACAGCGCCTGCGCACCGCGCGCTTGCAGGGCGGCGTCCAGGCGGCGCCCGAAGCCGCAGTAGTTGGCATAGGTGCTGTCGCCCAGGGCCAGCACCCCATAGTGCAGGCGGCCGAGATCCATGCCCGGGTCGTCGAGCAGGCGCGCCAGGCGCGCCGCGCTGTCGGGCGCATCGCCCTCGCCGTAGGTGCTGGCAATGAACAGGATGCGCGCCGCGCCGCGCAGGCTGGCCTGGTCCAGATGCTCGACACTGAGCGCGCGTGCCGACAAGCCGCCGGTGCGCAGCGTGGCCACGGTATGTTGCGCCAGCGCTTCACCGGTGCCGGTCTGGCTGGCATAGGCCACCAGCCAGTCGGCATTCTCGCCGCCGCTATCCTTGTGCACGGCGCGCCGTGCGCGCAACAGGGCCAGGCACATGCCCGCGTAGGCCGCCACGGCGGCAGCGGCGCCGCTCCAGCGCACCGGATCGACAGTCATCATTGCAGTAATTCCTCGTAGGCCGTGGAGACCACTTCGCGCAGGCCGCCGTCGTGGCGCAGCAAAAAGCGCGCTGCCAGCTGTTGTTTTTCAGCCAGCGCCAGACCCTCGTCGGGGCCGAGCACCGACAGCGCGGTCGAGAGGGCATCGGCCGCCATGCATTCTGCATGCAGCACGGTCACCGAGGCCACGTGGTTGCGGATCGGCGCGCCGCTGCGCGGATCGAGCGTGTGCGAGGCGCGCTGGCCGCCATGCTCGAAGTAGCGCCGGTAGTCGCCCGAGGTGGCGACCGCCAGGCCATGCAGCGCCACCGTGGTCGGGCCGGCGCCATCGCCGCCAACCCCTGCCGCACCGGGCACGCCTTCGAGCGCGACCCACCACGGCTGGCCATCGGCCTTGGTGCCGGCGCCGCGCAACTCGCCGCCGATCTCCACCAGATAGTGAAACAGTCCCTGCGCTTCCAGGCAGCGCGCCAGCAGGTCCACCGCGTAGCCTTTGGCCACCGACGACAGGTCGATCTGCACGCCGCCCGGTTGCAGCGCGCGCCGGCTGGCGTGGTCCAGTTGCAGGCGCTGGCGGTCGGCGCGCGCCACGATGGCTTGGGTAGCCGCCGGTAGCGGTGCATAAAAATTGACTTCGTTGTAGCGCTGGCGGGCGCCGAAGCCCCAGGCGTTGACCAGCGCGCCGGCGCACGGATCGTACGCGCCGCCGCTGGCCTCGGCCACCTCCAGCGCGTAACTGAGCACCGTGAAAAACGCCTCCGGCAGGCGATGCCAGTTGCCGGCCGGCGCGCTGTTGAAGCGGCTCAGGTTCGAGTCGCGTTCCCAGTGACTCATTTGCGCCACCACCAGGTCGAGCTGGCGCTGCAAGCCTTCCAGCACGGTCGGCGCGGCGCCGGGCGGCGCCATCACGTGCGCCGACCAGCTGGTGCCCATGGTGCTGCCGCCCAGGCGATGCAGCATGCTTGTGCGCGGCGGCAGGGCTGGCGCGATGGCCAGCGGAACGAGAACGCGGCGCTCCATCTACTCAGGCAGCACTTCGAGCGTGGCGGCGTAGCTGTAGCGGCGCGTCACGGCCGGCGCGTCGGCCGGGGCGGCGCCCTTAGCCTGGGCTGCCGGGAAGCCGGCGTTGAGCCAGTACATGCCGGCTGCCGGCAAGGTCACCGCCACCTCGCCTTTGGCGTCGGTCTCCAGGCGCACTTCACCGAGCACGCCGCGATAGCGCACGCCGCCCGGAATCAGGCTGAAGGCGAACTTCGGCAGCGCCTTGCCATCGAGCTGGAAGCGCCACCTGGCGGTTTCGCCGGCGCGCAGGTCGGTCGGATTGGTCAGGGGGATCATCTCCAGTCCCACGCCGCTCGGCTTCAATGCGCCGTCGCTGGTCTTGTTGGCGCTCACAAAAGTCTCGAGGCGCTGGTGGGCGTAGGTGGTTTTCAGTTCCGGCGCGTCGCGTGGGACTTCCTTGGCAAAGGCTTCTTCGCTGCCGCGAAAGCGCTTGGTTTCGCCGGCTTTGTCCTTGTAGCTGGCCATCACATTGCGGCTGACGATGCTGATCTTGTAGGTGCCGTTCTTGGGCATCTTCAGGTCGAACGTGCTGCGCTGCTTGCCCATGTAGCCGGCCGGCGCCGGCGTGTTCACGCCGTCCGGATCGGTGATGGTGGCCGCGTCGAGCTTGAGGGCGACGTGGTCGATGTCGAACAGGCCTTCCGAAATGGCGCCGTCGATGGTCACCCACGGCTCCTTCGCTTCAACCATCGTCGACTGCGGGTACAGCCAGCCACGGTGGGCCGAAGCGCTCAGGGACAGGGCGGCCAGGCTAAGGGCGAGCAGGGTCTTTTTGATCATGGTGTTGGTCATCGTCGTCAATCAAGGGGTGATCTGGAGGGAAACCGCGCCAAGTTCTTCCTTGCCGCGCGCGCTGAAGGTTTGCTTGCCCTTGAGCGGCAGGGAAAACGGCACGCGCACCAGTTCACGGCCACCCGATTCGCGCGCCGCTTCGATCACCAGCTTGTAGTCGCCGGCCGGCAGCTTGTCGATGCCGCTGCGCGCAGGGCCGAAGCTGATGGTCTGCTCGCCCGCCGAGCGCGTCGCGCCGCTGACGCCATCCATCGGCAGTTCCACGTCGCGCCCGGCCTTGCGCCACCAGGTGCGCAGGTCCTTGACCCACTTGGTGCCGGCGTTGTCCTTCTTCTTGACGTCGTACAGCACCGACAGGTTGGCCGCCACGCTCTGGTCGGCGCGCTCAAGCCACATGGCCACGTAGGGCCGGTGGTATTCGGCCACGTTCAGTTGCGGGATCTCGAACTTGACGGCCAGGTCGGCGCCGACGGCCCAGCCGCTCAGCATGGGAAGGGTAAGGGCAAGCGTGTGCTGTAGTTTCATGGGTGTCAGACGTGGTGAGTAAATTTAGTGAGTAAACAGAAGGGCCAGCAGCAGCGGCAGCAGGATGCCGGCGCCGATCACCGGCCAGGTGGACGGACGGTTGGCGGCGTGCAGTTTCATGATCAGGAAACCGGTCAGCGAAAACACCACGCACGCCACCGCAAAGATATCGATGAACCAGCTCCACACCGGGCCGGCGTTGCGGCCCTTGTGCAGGTCGTTGAGCCAGGAAACCATGCCGCGGTCGGTTTTTTCGAATTCGGCGGCGCCGTCGACGGCGATGCGCAGCCAGGCGTCGCCGCCGGGACGCGGCAGGGCGACGTACGCGTCTTCCTCGGTCCATTCGGCGTCGATGGCGCCGACGTCCAGGCCGAACTCGCGGTCGGCCCAGTTGGCCACGCGCGGCGGCAGCGGGGCGCGCGCATCCACGTGTCTGGTGGCGGCCTGCTCCAGGTCGCGCAGCAGGGGCGCGGGCAGGGTGGCCTTGCGCTTGGTCACGGCCGGCCTGGCTTCGATCTGGGTGGCGTGGTTGAGCGTAATGCCGGTGATACTGAACAAGAGCATGCCCATCAGGCACAAGGCCGAGCTGATCCAGTGCCAGCGGTGCAGGTTCTTCAGCCAGGCGGCGCGGCTGGCGCTGGGGAGCGTGGCAGGGGAGGACATTCGGTGCTTCCGTCAACGAACTAAACGCAAATGATAACTATTATCATTTGCGCGGTCAATGGCATTAAGACACATTTACAATACGCAACAATCGCTTGTCTTTAATCACAAAACCCTGATATCGACCATGATCTGGCGCAAGGAATTGGCGCGCTGACACGCCATAAACTTGTTAGATGTCAATATATTCGCGCCAATTCGTGGTTTTGGTATCGCTCAATACAAAAAGATGATTGGCAACTTTTTTCGCGGGGTGGAATGTTAGGCTACAATACGCGTGCTATTCTTCCGACGACGTAAGAATGCTTCGAGCTTTACAAGTCCTTCCCCACAACTTGATGTGCAATCCGCTAACCGGTCAGGCCGTGTCGCGGAAGGTTAGATTAACCCGCCAAACTCGCGAAGCGCGAAGAAAGGTGAGCAAGATGATGCAAGACCAAACCGCGAACTCCTATCTGTTCGGTGGTAACGCGCCGTACGTTGAAGAGCTGTACGAGGCTTATCTCGACAACCCAGGCTCGGTGCCAGACAACTGGCGCGCCTATTTCGACTCCATGCAGAATGTCCCTGCGGTCGACGGCTCCAACAAACCCGACGTAGCCCACGCTTCCGTCATCGCCTCGTTCGCCGAGCGCGCCAAAGCAGGCCCGATCCGTGTCGTGACCGCGTCCACCGACGCCGAAATGGGACGCAAGCGCGTCGCCGTCACCCAGCTGATCGCCGCTTACCGCTATCTCGGTTCGCAGTGGGCCAACCTGGACCCGCTGCAGCGCCAGGAACGTCCGATGATTCCGGAACTCGATCCGGCGTTCTACGGTTTCACCGATGCCGACATGGACATCGTCTTCAACATCAGCAATACCTACTTCGGCCCTGAAACCGCATCCCTGCGCGACCTGCTGAACTTCCTGCGCGATACCTACTGCCGTTCGATCGGCGCCGAATTCATGTACATCGGCGATCCGGCGGAAAAGCGCTGGCTGCAGGAGAAACTCGAAGCGATCCGCTCGACCCCGAACTTCACGGCCGAGAAAAAAGCCCACATCCTCGAGCGCCTCACCGCCGCCGAAGGCCTGGAGCGCTACCTGCACACCAAATACGTCGGCGCCAAGCGCTTCTCGCTGGAGGGCTCCGAGTCCTTCATCGCCTCGATCGACGAAACCATCCAGCGCGCCGGTGAAAAAGGCGTGCAGGAGATCGTCATCGGCATGGCCCACCGCGGCCGCCTGAACGTGCTGGTCAACACCCTGGGCAAGTCGCCGCAGGAACTGTTCGAAGAATTCGAAGGCAAGCACGGCGACGACCTGCCATCGGGCGACGTCAAGTACCACCAGGGTTTTTCGAGCGATATCTCGACCGCCGGCGGTCCGGTTCACCTGTCGCTGGCCTTTAATCCATCCCACCTCGAGATCGTCAACCCGGTCGTCGAAGGTTCGGTCAAGGCGCGCATGGAGCGTCGCGGCGACAAGGATGGCGCGCAAGTGCTGCCGATCCTGGTCCACGGCGACGCCGCATTCGCCGGCCAGGGCGTGGTCATGGAAACGCTGAACCTTGCGCAGACCCGCGGCTACGGCACGGGCGGCACGGTGCACATCGTGATCAACAACCAGATCGGTTTCACCACGTCCGACCCGCGCGACGCGCGTTCGACCCTGTACTGCTCGGACGTCGTCAAGATGATCGAAGCGCCGGTCCTGCACGTGAACGGCGACGACCCTGAAGCGGTCGTGCTGGCGACCCAAATCGCGCTCGACTACCGCGTCCAGTTCAAGAAAGATGTCGTGGTCGACATCATCTGCTACCGTAAGCTCGGTCACAATGAACAAGACACGCCGGCGCTGACCCAGCCGCTGATGTACAAGAAAATCGGCCAGCATCCGGGCACCCGCAAGCTGTACGCGGACAAGCTGATCGCCCAGGGCACCCTGGCGGCCGACGGCGGCGACAAGATGGTCTCCGCTTACCGCGACGCCATGGACGCCGGCAAGCACACGATCGACCCGGTCATCTCGAACTTCAAGAACAAGTACGCGGTCGATTGGCTGCCGTTCCTGAACCGCAAATGGACCGACAGTGCCGACACCGCCGTGCCGATGACGGAACTGAAACGCCTGGCAACCCGCATCACCACCCTGCCGGAAAACTTCAAGGTCCACTCGCTGGTCGAAAAAGTGCTGGCCGACCGCGCCACCATGGGCCGTGGTGAACTGAACCTGGACTGGGGCATGGGCGAGCATCTCGCGTACGCTTCGCTGGTGTCGTCCGGCTACGCCATCCGCCTGTCGGGCCAGGATGCCGGCCGCGGTACCTTTACCCACCGCCACGCCGTGCTGCACGACCAGAACCGCGAGCGTTGGGATGCGGGCACCTACGTCCCGCTGTGCAATGTGTCGGAAGGCCAGGCGCCGTTCGTCGTGATCGACTCGGTACTGTCGGAAGAAGCCGTACTGGCCTTCGAATACGGCTACTCGACCGCCGAACCGAACACCTTGACCATCTGGGAAGCCCAGTTCGGCGACTTCGCCAACGGCGCCCAGGTCGTGATCGACCAGTTTATCGCGTCCGGCGAAGTCAAATGGGGCCGCGCGTCGGGTCTCGTGATGATGCTGCCGCACGGTTACGAAGGCCAGGGTCCGGAGCACTCGTCGGCGCGTCCTGAACGCTTCCTGCAACTGTGCGCGGACAACAACATGCAAGTCGTGCAGCCGACCACCGGCTCACAGATCTTCCACCTGTTGCGCCGCCAGATGGTGCGCCAGTTCAGGAAGCCTTTGGTCATCCTGACGCCGAAGTCGCTGCTGCGTAACAAGGACGCCAGCTCGCCTTTGAGCGAACTGGCCAAGGGCATGTTCCACACCGTGATCGGTGAAGTCGACGAAAAAATCGACGCCAAGAAGGTCAAGCGCGTGATCGCCTGCTCGGGCAAGGTCTACTACGACCTGGTCAACAGCCGCAAGACGCGCGGCCAGACCGACACCGCCATCATCCGTGTCGAACAACTGTATCCGTTCCCGCACAAGTCGTTCGCGGCTGAACTGAAAAAGTTCCCGAACGCGACCGAAGTGGTGTGGACCCAGGATGAGCCGCAGAATCAGGGACCATGGTTCCAGATCCAGCACAACATCTTCGAGAGCCTCGAATCGGGCCAGCGCCTGGCGTATGCGGGCCGTCCGGCTTCGGCATCGCCTGCCGTCGGTTACGGCGACAAGCACAATGCGCAGCAGAAGGAATTGCTGGAAACGGCATTCTCGAAGCTCAAGGGTTTCATCCTGACCAAATAATCACCACGCCGCGCCGGGTCGATCGCCCGGTGCGGCGCTGCTAAAAACAATACACGGAGTTTTACATGGCACAAATTGAAGTCAAAGTCCCAGTTCTGTCGGAATCGGTAGCGGAAGCGACCCTGCTGTCGTGGCACAAAAAAGTCGGCGAGCCAGTTGCGCGCGACGAAAACATGATCGACATCGAGACCGACAAGGTCGTCCTCGAACTGCCTGCGCCGAACGCCGGCATCATCACCCAGATTCTCAAGGCCGACGGCGCCACCGTCGTCGCCGGCGAAGTCATCGCCATCATCGACACCGAAGCGCCGGCGCAAGTGAGCCCGCTGCAGATCTCCAGCGCGCCGGTGCAGACCGCGCCTGCCGCCGCCGATCCGGTTGCCGCAGCGATCAGCGCGATCGCCTCGAAATCGAACGTCGCCATGCCCGCCGCCGCCAAGCTGCTGGCCGATAATAACCTGACCACCTCCGACGTGGCCGGCAGCGGCCGCGATGGCCGCGTGACCAAGGGCGACGTCCTGGGCGCGCTGGGTTCTGCAACCCAGCCGGGCGGCGTCAAGCCTGCCGCACCAGCGCCACTGGCAGCGCCTGCCGCGCCGGTAAAAGCACCGCTGCAGCAGATCGCCGCACCGGCCGCCGCCAACCTGGGCGACCGTCCGGAAGAGCGCGTGCCGATGAGCCGCCTGCGCGCCCGCATCGCCGAGCGCCTGGTCATGTCGCAGTCGACCAACGCCATCCTGACCACGTTCAATGAAGTAAACATGCAGCCGGTGATCGACCTGCGCAACAAGTACAAGGACAAGTTCGAGAAAGAGCACGGCGTCAAGCTGGGCTTCATGTCCTTCTTCGTCAAGGCCGCCGTCGCCGCGCTGAAGAAGTACCCGATCATCAATGCGTCGGTCGACGGTAACGACATCGTCTACCACGGCTACTTCGATATCGGCATCGCGGTCGGTTCGCCACGCGGCCTGGTGGTGCCGATCCTGCGCAACGCCGACCAGATGTCGATCGCCGAAATCGAGAAGAAGATCGGTGAATTCGGCCAGAAAGCCAAGGAAGGCAAGCTGACCCTGGACGACCTGACCGGCGGCACCTTCTCGATCTCGAACGGCGGCACCTTCGGCTCCATGCTGTCGACCCCGATCATCAACCCGCCGCAGTCGGCCATCCTGGGCGTGCACGCGACCAAGGACCGCGCCGTCGTCGAAAACGGCGTTGTCGTGGTGCGTCCGATGAACTACCTGGCGATGTCGTACGATCACCGCATCATCGACGGCCGCGAAGCCGTCCTGGGCCTGGTGACGATGAAGGAAACGCTGGAAGATCCGGCGCGCCTGCTGCTGGACCTGTAACAACGAAGCGCGCGCTTGCTTGCAGCGCGTGCTTCGCCGGTTGTTTTGGATGGGTGGATCATTGAATATCTCCGACGAAATCAAGCGTTTGCACGAACTGCATCAAGCCGGCGCGCTCTCCGACGCCGAATTTTCACAGGCCAAGGCGCGCGTGCTGGCCGAACAAGAGCGGGCCAGCCTTGGCCCCGGTCCCGGCAACGGTGACCTGGCCAGCGAGTTTTCGCGGCTGCGCCGCACGCGCGGCGACCGCTGGATCTCGGGCGTGTGCGGCGGCCTGGCCAGGGTGTCGGGCATGGATGCATGGGTATGGCGGCTGGTGTTTACCGTCTTTACCCTGTACTTCCTGCTTGGCCTGCTGATCTACCTGCTGATGTGGGTATTCGTACCAGAAGAATAAATCAAGGGAATCAATAATGAGTGACGCAAAACAATTCGACGTGGTTGTCATCGGCGCCGGTCCTGGCGGCTATATCGCCGCCATCCGCGCGGCGCAACTGGGTTTCAAGGTTGCCTGTATCGATGAATGGTCCAACGCCAAGGGCGGCCCGGCACCGGGCGGCACCTGCACCAACGTCGGCTGCATTCCATCGAAGGCGCTGCTGCAATCGTCCGAGCACTTCGAGCACGCCGGCCATGCGTTCGCCGAGCACGGCATCGATGTCGCCGGCCTGGCGCTGAACCTGCCGCAGATGTTGAAGCGCAAGGACACCGTCGTCAAACAGAACAACGACGGCATCCTGTTCCTGTTCAAGAAAAACAAGATCGCCTTCTTCCACGGCCGTGGCGCGTTTTCTAGCGCTGCCGAAGGGCTTTACCAGGTCAGCGTCACCGGCGCCGCGCCGGAAACGCTCTCCGCCAAGCATGTCATCATCGCCACCGGTTCCAACGCGCGTGAACTGCCGGGCGCACCGTTCGACGAAAAACTGATCCTGTCGAACACCGGCGCACTGACCATCGACGCCGTGCCGGAAACCCTGGGCGTGATCGGCGCCGGCGTGATCGGCCTGGAAATGGGCAGCGTCTGGCGCCGCCTGGGCGCCAAGGTCACCGTGCTGGAAGGCCTGCCAACGTTCCTCGGCGCGGTCGACGAGCAGATCGCGAAAGAAGCGCACAAGCTGTTCACCAAGCAGGGCCTGGCGATCAACCTCGGTGTGAAGATCAGCAAAGTCACGGCCGGCGAGAACAAGGTCACCGTGGACTACGCCAACGCCGCCGGCGAAGCGCAGAGCGCCGTGTTCGACAAGCTGATCATCTCGATCGGGCGCGTGCCGAACACCATCGGCCTGGGTGCCGACGCGGTTGGCCTCAAGCTGGACGAGCGCGGCTTCATCGCCGTGGACGACGACTGCAAGACCAACCTGCCGAACGTGTGGGCGGTGGGCGACGTGGTGCGCGGCCCGATGCTGGCGCACAAAGCCGAAGAAGAAGGCGTTGCCGTGGCCGAGCGGATCGCCGGCCAGCATGGCCACACCAACTTCAACACGATTCCGTGGGTGATCTACACCTCGCCGGAAATCGCCTGGGTTGGCCAGACCGAGCAGCAGCTCAAAGCAGCCGGCGTGGCCTACAAGGCGGGCACCTTCCCGTTCATGGCCAACGGCCGTGCGCGCGCGCTGGGCGACACCTCGGGCATGGTCAAGTTTTTGGCCGATGCCACCACCGATGAAATCCTCGGCGTGCACATCGTCGGCCCGATGGCCTCCGAACTGATTTCGGAAGCGGTCGTCGCGATGGAATTCCGCGCCTCGGCGGAAGACATTGCCCGCATCTGCCACGCGCACCCGTCGCTGTCCGAAGCGACCAAGGAAGCCGCGCTGGCCGTCGACAAGCGTACCTTGAACTTCTAAGTAAGTACCCCGCCGCCGCGCCGATGGATGCCATCGGCGCGCCCGGCTTTCTGTATTGCCTCCCCAGATGAATGTCCAAGAGTTCTACCAGCACGCCTTATCCCAACGCGGCTTTACCTCGGACGAGGCGCAGCAACGCGCGGTCGACCGCCTGCAGCGCGCCTACGAGGAGTGGGTCGAATTCCGCTCGCAGCGCTCGTCCACCTTCAAGCGCCTGATCAACCGCCCGGACGTGCCGCGCGGGGTCTACCTGTGGGGCGGGGTAGGGCGCGGCAAGTCGTTTTTGATGGACAGTTTTTACTCGGTGGTGCCGGTGGTGCGCAAGACGCGCCTGCACTTCCACGAATTCATGCGCGGCGTGCACCGCGAGCTCGATGAGCTCAAGGGCGTGGCCGATCCGCTCGACGAAGTCGCGCGCCGCATCGCCAAAAAATACCGCCTGATCTGCTTCGACGAATTCCATGTGTCGGATATCGCCGACGCCATGATCCTGTATAACCTGCTGACGGCGCTGTTCAACAATGGCGTGTCGTTCATCATGACGTCGAACTACGATCCCGACCTGCTGTACCCGGACGGCCTGCACCGCGACCGCATGCTGCCGACCATCGCCCTGCTCAAGGACAAGCTCGACGTCTTGAACGTCGACGCCGGCATCGATTACCGCAAGCGCGCGCTGGAGCAGGTCGAGAGCTACTACACGCCCCTGAACGCCGCCTCCGACGCAGCGCTGCGCAGCGCCTACGCGCGCATCGCCGAGACGGCCGACGAAGACCCGCGCATCCGCATCGAAGAGCGCGAGATCCGCGCGCTGCGCCATGCCGGCGGCATCATCTGGTTCGACTTTGCGACCCTGTGCGGCGGGCCGCGCTCGCAGAACGATTACCTGGAAATCGCCAGCCGCTTCCACACCGTGGTGCTGTCCGGGATACCGGCCATGTCGGCGGCGCAGTCGTCCGAGGCGCGCCGGTTTACCTGGCTGATCGACGTCTTCTACGACCACAAGGTTAAACTGCTGATGTCGGCCGCCGTGGCGCCGGAAGAGCTGTACACGCAAGGGACGCTGTCGAACGAGTTTCACCGCACCGTCTCGCGTATTATTGAAATGCAGTCGCGTGAATACATGGATGCGGAGCGGCGCGGCGCGGCCGAGTCGCTTTCCTGACCCTTCGCCGACCAGCCCACAGGACACTGAACATGAACAACCGATTTGCTTTTCCGATGATCCGGCTTGCCGCGCTGGCGCTGGCCGCCGGCCTGGCCGCCTGCACGCCCGGGCTGCAGCCGACCAGCATGGCGCCGCTGGTGCCCGCCACCGAGTCGCTGGAACAGGCCGCGCTCAAGCTCGACCAGGTACGCGCCCAGCGCGCCGCCACCGAAGCGCGCTACGCCAACAGCGAAGTGACCTGCTACGAAAAATTCTTTGTCAACGACTGCCTCGATGAAGCGCGCGAATACCGGCGCGTGACCCTGGCCTACCTGAACGCGGTGGAAGACGAAGCCAAGCACTTCCAGCGCAAGGCTTCGGCCGACACGCGCGACGCGGCGGTGGCCGAATCGATCCGCGTGGCGGAAGCGGAAGAAGCGCGCCTGGCGGCCAATCCGGTGCCGGCGCCGGTGGCGGCGCCGCCGAAAGTGAAGAAACCATCGACCAGGCCGAGCCTGGAAGCGCGCCAGGCGGCGCAGGCGGCCAAGCTGGCCAACATCGCCGCCGCCGAGAAAGCGGCTGTGCCGGAACGGGCGGCCAACGCGGCGGCGTTCGAGCAGAAGCGCATCGATTCGGAGAAGCGCCAGCGCAAGGTCGAAGAGAAGAAGGCGGCCAGCGCCAGGAAAGCGGAAAAGGCGGCGCAGGACGCCGCAGCGGCTGCGCAGAAGAAGGAAGCGAAAATTTCCAAATAACACGTCGTTCCCGGCCTCGGCGGCCGCCTTGGCGGGGAACGACGGGCTATACCGCCCTACGCATCCGTTCGACCGTGTAATTCGGCACTTCCTTGGGCGGCTTGACCAGCTTCACAATGGCCATGGTGCAGTTGCCACCCTTGCCCTGGGCCCGTTCCACCGCCTTGTTGATCAGCAGTTCCGACGCCTGGCGCGGGGTGTTCTTGCTGGTCGCGGCACCGAGTTCGGCATCCGTGAAGAAGTGCCACAGCCCGTCCGAGGCCAGCAGGAAGGTGTCGCCGGCAGCCAGGTTGTCGTGCTGGCCGACAGACACGAACGGCTCCTTGCGGCTGTTGCCGAGCACATTGACCAGCAGCTTGGAGTGGCGATGGTTCCTGGCCGCTTCCAGCGGCAGCTTGTCGGTGCCGACCAGGTGCTCGATGTAGGGCACGTCGCTGGTGCGCACCACGCATTCGGCGCGCACGAAGCGGTACAGGCGCGAATCGCCCACGTGCGCCCACACAGCCCGGCCTTTGGGGGTGATGATCAGCCCGACAAAGGTCGCATGCGGCTCGATTTTGCTGGTGACACCGTTGAGCTTAAGCACGGTATGGGTTTCGAGCACGATTTCGCGCAGCAAGTCCTGCAGGCGCTCGACGCTCGGGTCGTCGCCCGGCTTGAACAGGTCGAACTGCTGCTTGGCTGTCAGCAGCACCTGGTCCGAGGCGGTGGCGCCGCCGGAAACGCCGTCCGCCAGCACCGCCATCATGTAGCCGGGCGCGCGCGCCCCGGTGAAGAGGGCGGTGCGGTTGGTCTGTTCCGGCCGGTTACCGATGTGCTGCGCGGTGCCGGCTTCTATCTTGTATACGTTCATATGCTTGGGGTAAAGTCCTGGCTGCGTTACCATACGGCTCTCTGGTTGCCGTATTCTATATTGTTGGCTGCAACGGCGCCGTAGATTAAACTATGCACTCAGTATGCTGCTTGTTGCAAGCAGTGACTATTTTCTGTGTGACAAAAATTGTTTCAGATTGTATGCGTTTTTCGCCCGCAGTTGATGAAATTTTTGAAATGAACTTGTCTGGAATGCCACACATGAACGATGACCAAACTATCCAGCGCCGCCTGATCGAACTCGATGTGGAACATCGCGACCTGGATGCGGTCATAGACATGTTGACCCTGGACGGGCACCACGACCAGTTGCAGCTGCGCCGCCTTAAAAAGCGCAAATTGCAACTGAAAGACCATATTACCCTGTTGAAAATGCAATTAGTGCCCGATGTTCCGGCCTGATCCGTCTTCGCTTCTCTGAAATGCCACTTTGACCGACCCTCAACTTGCACCTGCGGTGCCTCCTGACGCCGACGGCGAACCCTCCGTGCCGGCCCTGCCGGAAGGTAAACACGATGCCGAAGTCGACCGCCTGTTCAGCGCGGGCGGCCCGCTTGCGCCGTCCGTGGGCAGCTTCAGCCCGCGCCGCTCGCAGACCGAAATGGCCAAGTCGATCGCCCAGGCCATCGCCGACCAGAGCACCCTGATCGCCGAGGCCGGCACCGGCACCGGCAAGACCTTCGCCTACCTGGTGCCGGCGTTGCTGTGGGGCGGCAAGACCATCATCTCGACCGGCACCAAGAACTTGCAGGATCAGTTGTTCTTGCGCGACATTCCGACCGTGCGCGCCGCGCTCAAGGCGCCGGTCTCGGTGGCCTTGCTCAAGGGCCGTTCGAATTATGTCTGCCATTATCACCTGGAACGCACCCTGCAGAACGGGCGCATGACCTCGCGCGACGATGTCGGCAACCTGCGCGAAATCTCGCGCTTCATCAAGATGACCAGTTCGGGCGACAAGGCCGAACTGGCCAAGGTGCCCGAAAACGCGCAGATCTGGAACCTGGTCACCTCGACCCGCGACACCTGCATGGGCGCCGAGTGCCAGTACTACCAGGATTGCTTCGTGATGAAGGCGCGCCGCGAAGCCCAGCAGGCTGACGTGGTGGTGGTCAACCACCACCTGTTCTTCGCCGACGTGGCGCTGAAAGACACCGGCGTGGCCGAACTGCTGCCGTCGGCCAATACCATCATCTTCGACGAAGCGCACCAGCTGCCCGATACGGCCACCCTGTTCTTCGGCCAGACGGTATCGACCTCGCAGATCCTGGAACTGTGCCGCGACGTGCTGGCCGAGGGCCTCTCGCACGCGCGCGGCGGGCCGGACTGGGCCAAGGTGGTCATGGTGGTCGAAAAGGCGGCGCGCGACCTGCGCCTGACCTTCCCGCAAGACATCATGCGCCTGTCGCTGGCGCAGATCATGCCGTCGTCCGAGTTTTTTCCGGCCTTGAACACGCTCAAGGAAAAACTGGCCGAGATGATCACCGTGCTCGAAGACCAGGCCGCGCGCGCCGAAACCATCGAACAGGTGCGCGTGCGTGCGGTCGAGCTGGCCGCTTCGCTGGACGGCTGGAAGCAGGACGGCAAGGGCAAGCTGGTCGAAGGCGACCAGGCGGTGCTGTGGGTCGAGGCCTTTTCGTCCTCGCTGCAATTGCACAAGACGCCGCTGTCGATCGCGCCGATCTTCAACAACCAGCGCGAAGGTACGCCGCGCAGCTGGATCTTTACCTCGGCCACCCTGGCGGTCAAGAACGACTTCAAGCATTTCTCCAACCAGATGGGCCTGACGGGCGAACCGTCCAAGACCTGGCCGAGCCCGTTCAACTACGAGCAGCAGGGCTTGCTGTACGTGCCGAACGGCTTGCCGGAGCCGAATTCCTTTGGTTACACCGATGCCGTGATCGACAGTGCGCTGCCGGTGATCGAAGCGGCCGGCGGGCGCACGTTTTTCCTGTGCACCACGATCCGCGCGGTCAAGCAGGTGTCCGAACGCCTGCGCGACGAGTTCGCCAAGCGCGGGCTCGACTTTCCACTGTTCGTCCAGGGCGAGCGCGGCCGCACCGAACTGCTCGACTCCTTCCGCAAAGCCGGCAACGGCGTGCTGGTCGGCTCCCAGAGTTTCTGGGAAGGGGTGGACGTGCGCGGCGATGCGCTCTCGCTGGTCATCATCGACAAGCTGCCCTTCGCCCCGCCCGACGACCCGGTGCTGGCCGCGCGCATCGACGTGATGGAAAAGCAGGGCTTGAACGGCTTCATGCACCACACCTTGCCCGAGGCGATCATCAACCTCAAGCAGGGAGCGGGGCGCCTGATCCGCGACGAGACCGACCGCGGCGTGCTGATGATCTGCGACCCGCGCCTGATTTCCAAGTCGTACGGCAAGCGCGTGTGGCAGAGCCTGCCGTCGTTCAAGCGCACCCGCCTGCAGGAAGACGTGATCGCCTTTTTCAAACCACCTCAAGATACCCGGGATTAAGCCATGACCGTGCTGCGCTCGCTGTTACTTTCCGCCCTGCTGGGCACGACCGTTACGGCGGGCGCCGTGGGCCAGGTACTTGCCCCGGTTCCGGCGCCGCCGCCGCTGGCGGGCGAGGCAAAGCCGGCCGCCAATCCCGCCGCGCAGCTGGCCCGGCTGGCCGAGCACTATTACGAAGAGCAGGCGCGCTACGAGCCGGTCAACGCCACGTTCTCGGGCGACAACCGCTTCGACGACCTGCTGCCGATGACCATCGTGCCGTCGGTGCGGGCGCGCCAGTTCGCCATGCTGCATGAAGTGCGCGACGAGCTGGCCCGGATCGACCGCAGCCGGCTGGCGCCGCTGGACCTGACCACCTACGACATTCTCGCGTTCGAAGTCAACAACCTGCTGCGCTTCGAGGCGCTCAAGGATTACCTGCTACCGATGAACCACATGGACAGCCTGCCCGTGCTGCTGGCCAATTTTGGCGCCGGCGACGGTTCGCAGCCGCTGGCTACGCTGGCCAATTACCAGGCTTACCTCAAGCGCATTACGGCCTTGCCGCAGTGGACCGACGCGGCCATCGCGAACATGCGCATCGGCATCAAGCAGGGCGTGGTGCTGCCCAAGGCGCTGGTGCAGTCCTTGCTGCCGCAGATCAAGACGCTGGCCGCCGCGACGGTCGAGACCAGCGCCTATGCGGCGCCGGTGCGCTCGCTGCCTGAGCGCTTTTCCAAGGGCGAAAAGGCGCGCATGACCGGCGCCTACCGCGAAGCGGTGCGGGTGCAGGTGCTGCCGGCGCTGCGCAAGCTGGCCAGCTTTCTGGAAACCGAATACCTGCCGGCGGCGCGCACCACTGCCGGCTGGGGCAGCCTGCCGGACGGCGGCAACTGGTACCGCGCGTGGGTGGCGTCGCAAACCACCAGTACGCTCGCGCCGGAAGAAATCCATCGCATCGGACTGGCCGAGATGGCGCGCATCAATGCCGAATTTACCAGGCTGTCGCCCAAGCTCGGCTACAGCGGCGCCCCGGCCGGACTGCCGCGCTGGCTGGCGCAGCAAGATAAATATCGTCCGTTCAAGACCGAGGAAGAAGTGCTGCAGGCCTACCGGGCCCTGAACGCGCGCATCCTGCCGATGCTGCCGCGCCTGTTCGCGACCCTGCCCAAGGCGCCGCTCGAGATCCGCGCCGAGCCGCCGCTCTCGCGCGAGACCGCGTCCGACCATTACACCGCCGCCGCCGCCGACGGCGCGCGTCCCGGCATCTTCTGGGCCGTGATTCCCGACCCGGCCAGGTACGCCAGCACGCGCATGACTTCGCTGTTCCTGCACGAAGGCCATCCGGGCCACCACTTCCAGCTGTCCAAGCAGCAGGAGCTGCCGATTCCAAAGTTCCGCAAGTTCGGTGGCAACAATGCGTATGTCGAAGGCTGGGCGCTGTACGCCGAATCGCTGGGCAAGGAAATGGGCCTGTACGAGGATCCCAACGCCTACGCCGGCCACCTGATGCTCGACATGATGCGCGCCGCGCGTCTGGTGGTCGATACCGGCCTGCACGCCAAGGGCTGGACGCGCGAGCAGACCATCCGCTTCCTGGTCGACGAGGCCGGCAATACGGAAGACGATGCGCGCAATGCGACCGAACGCTACATGGCGTGGCCGGCCCAGGCGCTCGGCTACAAGGTCGGCGCGCTGAAGATCATGGAGTTGCGCCAGCGCGCGCAGACGGCGCTGGGCGACAAATTCAGCCTGGCCAGATTCCATGACGCGGTGCTGTCCGACGGCACCTTGCCATTGGCGCTGCTCGAGACCAAGATGAATGCCTGGATCGCGCAACAGGCCCGGTGACAATTGTTGTTAATTGTCAATCAACCGGTTGAAAAGGCAATTTATTGATAGATTGACATGATCTTCTGTGGTACTTTGTACAGCAATGCGCATAAGAAATATTTTCTTGCGTAGTTACCATCAAAGGAGTGCCACCATGTTCGACCGTTTCAAGCGCAGCTTCGATCTTGTCAAGGCCAGCGCCGCCGTGCTGCGCCAGGACAGCCACCTGCTGATGTTCCCCGTGATTTCGGTGGCGGCCTCGCTGGCCGTGGCCTTGTGTTTCCTGCTGCCGGCCTTCGGCCTCGGTTCGCTCGACGGCCTGGGCGAGAGCGATGCCGCCTGGACCGCGCTGGCCTTCCTGTTTTACATCAGCCAGTACTTCGTCATGTTCTACTTCAATGCCGCGCTGGTCGGCGCCACCATGATCCGCATGGATGGCGGTTCCCCGACCCTGGGCGACGGCCTGCGCATCGCCAACAGCCGCTTCGGCACCATTCTCGGCTACGCGGTGATCGCCGCGACGGTCGGCGTCATCCTGCGCGCCATCCAGGAACGGCTCGGCTTTGTCGGCCGCTTTATCGTCGGCCTGATCGGCGTGGGCTGGACCGTGGCGACCTTCCTGGTGGTGCCGGTGCTGGTGGTGCGCAATACCGGTCCGATCGAGTCGATCAAGGCCAGCGCCACCCTGCTCAAGCAAACCTGGGGCGAGAACGTGGTCGGCCAGTCCGGCATGAGCCTGTTCTTCGGCGTGCTGATGCTGCTGGTGGTGAGCGTGACCCTGGCCGGCGTGGGCCTGGGCGTGAATATCGGCAGTGCGGGCCTGGCCATTGCGTTCGTGGTGATCGGGGTACTGGCGTCGCTGTTGATCTTGCTGATCCATAACGCGCTGTCCGGCGTCTACGCGGCCACCCTGTACCGCTTCGCCGCCAACGGCAATGCCGGCAACGGTTTCGACCAGTCCGTGCTCAACAGCGCGTTCGCACCGAAGGCCTGATTTTTTCGCGTTGACAGCGGCGGGTGGCGGCGCGCAAGCGTCCCCACCCGCCCTTGCGTTAACGCCCGGTTGCGCTGCCCTTATCGCTGCGGCAGGATCACGACCTTGCCGGTCACCTTGCGCGCCGCCATGTCGTTGAGCGCCTGCGCGGTCTGTTCGAGCGCGTAGCGGCCCGAGATGCGCGGGCGGATCTTGCCTTCGGCCAGCCATCCCATCAGTTCGCGCATGGCCGCCAGGCTGGCCTTCGGCTCGCGCTTGGCGAACTCGCCCCAGAACACCCCCATCAGCGAGGCGCCCTTGAGCAGGGTCAGGTTGAGCGGCAGCTTGGGGATCTCGCCGTTGGCAAACCCCACCACCAGGTAGCGCCCGCGCCAGCCGATCGAGCGGAACGCCGGTTCGGCGTAGACGCCGCCGACCGGATCGTAGATCACGTCCGGTCCCTTGCCATCGGTGGCGGCCTTGATCGCTTCGCGCAGGTCGTCGGTCGTGTAGTTGATGGTGGCGTCGGCGCCGTGCTCGCGGCACACCGCCAGTTTTTCATCGCTCGAGGCGGCCGCGATCACGCGCGCGCCCAGCGCCTTGCCGATCTCGATGGCGGCCAGTCCGACCCCGCCGGCCGCGCCCAGCACCAGCATGGTTTCGCCAGCCTTGAGCGCGGCGCGGTCGACCACCGCGTGGTGCGAGGTGCCGTAGGTGAGGGTGATGGCGGCGGCGGTGTCGAAGTCCATGCCGGGCGGCATCGGCATGACGGCCTGGGCCGGCACCACGATCTGCTGCGCAAACGCGCCCTGGGCCGAGAACGCGATCACCCGGTCGCCCACCTTGACATTGCTCACGCCTTCGCCCAGCGCGGCCACCACGCCCGACAGTTCGCTGCCGGGGGTGAACGGCAGCTCCGGCTTGAACTGGTACTTGCCCTGGATGATCAGCACGTCGGGGAAGTTGACCCCGGCCGCCTGTACATCGATCAGCACCTGGCCCGCTCCCGCCACCGGGGCGGCCAGTTGTTCCACTACCAGGCTGTCGGGCAGCCCCCACGCTTTGCAAACCACGGCTTTCATAGGTGTCTCCAATAGTATTTTCAGAAAATAGTACGACCGTTTGATTTTTGATTATGCCTCAATTCGGGATGGGCGGGGGTGGCGCGATGGTCCGACCATTTGCGTGCGCGCAAGGCGGGCGCCGCCGCGCTTGCTACAGTCGAAAATGCAAGCGCGCTGGTGGATTCACAGGAGAGGGAGGCTGACATGGCAATCCGTTACGGCTGTTTCTTTAGTTACGCCCACGGCCGCTATGAGCTGATGAACCGGTTCAAGGCTTCCCTGTCCGATGCCATCCGCTGCTATCTGGAACCCTATTTCGACAATGAAGACGAGTTGTTCATTGACACCGAACAGCTTGGCGGCGGCGACGACCTCGACCGCCGCATCGCGCGCGCCCTGTGCGAGAGCGTCACCATGATCCTGATCTACACCCCCAAATACGAGGCGCACGGCTACACGCGGCGCGAGTTCGCCGCGATGCAGGCCATCGAAGCCGAGCGCAGCCAGTGGTATCCGATGCCCAGCCACCTGATCATTCCGGTGATCATGACCATGCATCCGGCGCGCCTGCCGCCGCAGATCGCCGCCTCGCGTTTCTACGTCGATTTTTCGCATTTCACGATGGCCACCGGCGACTTGAAATCGCATCCG
This sequence comes from Massilia aquatica, assembly GCF_011682045.1. Taxonomy (GTDB): domain Bacteria; phylum Pseudomonadota; class Gammaproteobacteria; order Burkholderiales; family Burkholderiaceae_D; genus Telluria_A; species Telluria_A aquatica. Next base: position 396,850 of record NZ_VVIW01000005.1, read on the forward strand.
GATTTTCTGCCGGACATCAAAAAAATCGTGGACCGGATTGTCATCCATTATCAGTATCAAAAAAAGTACACGCCCGTGGGCCATGACTGCAACCAATTCGTGCTCCCCGCTGTCCCACCAGAGTGGCGCGATCTGCCGGATCTGTCTTTCCCGAAAAAATAAGAGGAGCAACATGGAAATCCAACGCCTTACCCTGCCGCCGCGTTCCGGTCCCGGCGATGTCACCACCTTCTATTCGTTCGAGAGCGCCAGCGCGCGTAGCGTGGCCCTGGCAACCATGGCGCGCCTGCTGGCCGGGCGCGAGAACGCCACCGTGCCGGTGCTGATGATCGATTTCGATACCGCCTCGCCCGGCCTGCACCACTATTTCGAGCGCCGCGGCGAGCGCGCCGGCCTGCTCGAATACTTCCAGGCTTGCCGCGACCAGCTGCGCCTGCTCGGGCGCGGCCATCCGGCGCGCGCGCCGCGCGGCTATGCCGAGGACGATGCGCACGCCCAGGATGATGTGGCGCTGGCGCGCCAGGTGCTCGAGGCGGTCGACTGGGAACCGTTCGTCGAGCGGGTCGACCTCAGCCGTCCACTGTACCTGATGCGCGCCGGTCATTTCGACGACAGCTACGGCGAGCGCGCCGACCAGTTCGACTGGGATGGCTTGTTCCAGCTGTGTCCGGCCCTGTTCCGCTGTTTCGCTGAGTTCATGGCGCAGCGCTTCGCCCACGTGCTGGTCGACGCGCGCAGCGGGCGTTCGGCGGCGGTCAGCATCTGCACCACCTTGCTGCCGCGCCGCCTGGTGACGGTGTTTACGCCCACCCAGCGCAGCCTGGACGGCCTGGCCGGAGTGGTCACGCGCGCCATCGAATACCGTTGCAGCCACGAGCAGGAGCAGCGCCCGCTGCTGGTGTACCCGCTGGCGGCCGCGATCGACAGTGCCGACAGCGCGCGCCGCCTGCTGTGGCGGCGCGGCGACCCGCACAAGGCGCTGGCCGGCTACCAGAGCACGATCGAACAGTTGCTGCGCCAGTGCTACGGGGTCTCCCGGGTCTCGCTCGACAGTTACTTCGACGAAGTCCAGCTGCCCGAGCTGCACGCCATGGCCGGCGCGGCGCAGCTGGCCCACGGCGGCGAACGCGACAGCGACCGCTTTTCGCTCACGCGCACCTTCGACACCTTGCTCGACTGGTTCCTCGGTAACTATTTTCCGTGGCAATCGCACGCCGAAGTGCGCCTGGCCAGCGCCATCGGCGCCGCGCGCGAGCGGCTCGGGGGCGGCATCGACCTGGCGCTGTCGCTGCCGCTGGCGCGCGACCTGCACCAGCTCGGCATGCTGCAGCGCGGCGCCGGGCGCGCCGCCGAGGCCATCGCCTGCTTCGAAGAAAGCATCAACCTGCGCCAGCGCCTGCTGGGCGACGACCACCCCGACACCCGCGCCGGACGGGCCCAGCTGGCCACCCTGCTGCGCCAGGACGGGCGCCTGGCCGAGGCCCAGTTCCTGCACGAACTGCTGCTCGACGATTGCGCGCGCCTGCTCGGCCCCGAACATCCCGATACGCTCATGGCGCGCGCCGCGCTGGCCGCCACCGTGGCGCGGCGCGGCGATTTCGGGCGCGCCCTGGCGCTGCACGAGCAGGTCATCGACGCCAGCGAGCGCCTGTACGGCGCGGCCCACATGCGCACGCTCGACTGCCTGGCCGAACAGGCCCGCACCCTGGCCCGCCACGGTGAATACAGCCGCGCGCGCATGGTCTACGAACGCGTGCTCGACGGGCGCGAACGCCTGCTCGGCAGCGAACACCAAGACACCCTGCGCTGCACCCAGGAGCTGGCGACCCTGCTGCGCGAGCTGGGCGACCTGGGCAATGCGCGCAAGTTGCAGGAAGGGGTGGTGGCGGCGCGCGAGCGCCATGCCGGCCCCGACCATCCAGCCACGATGCAGGCGCGCGAACTGCTGGCCGAGATCATGGCCGCCCAGAGCGACCTGGCCGGCGTGCGCGCCATGCTCGAACTGCTGGCGCGCAGCCGCGAACGCAGCCTGGGCGCCGCCCATCCCGACACCCTCAGCAGCCAGTTGCGGCTGGCCTCGACCCTGAGCCAGCAGGGCGATGTCGACGCCGCGCGGCGGCTCCAGCAAAAGCTGGCCGACTGCGGCGCGCCGGGGCCGGCCGGCGCCGCTCCCGACCCGGCGGGCCCGGCGCCGGCCAGCTGGCCGCGCCCGGGGCAGGGCGCCGAGGC